>JADKAZ010000002.1 GCA_016719015.1 Chitinophagaceae bacterium | reverse complement strand
ATTCCCGCATAGTGGGTGGCAGAATCATACTCACCCATATGTTCATAAAGATTTGCAAGCCCAAGTGTAGCTTCACAAAGAATTTCGTCATCACCCGCTGCCTGCAGGTAACCGATGGCGGTTTGATAATTCGTTAACGAGTTTTTATAGCTTCCTAATTTTAAAAAACTGTGGCCAAGCCCTGTCATGGATGTGCCAATCAGGTCTCCGTCATTTTCATTTTTGGCCAGCTCCAGCGACTTACTGAAATAAGTGAAAGCAGAATCAGAAATATCAAGGCGGTTATATACATCGCCTATATTTAAAGTAATATAATATTTAAGTTCTTCGACATTATACTTTCGGATGATGGAATCTGCTTTTGAATAATACTCCAGTGCCTTGCGGTACTCTTCCTGTAATACATAAACGGTACCAATGTTATTCAATACACTGGCCATGTTTCGTTGATTATTTCTTTTTTCTTCTAATTTGAGTTTTTGAATATTTAATTCTAAGGCTTTGGAAAAATTTCCGAATTTTCTGAATGTATTAGCCAGCACACCAATAGCTCTTGATTCTCCTTCTATATAACCGATGTTTCTTGCCAGTGATAAAGACTGGTAAGATAAGATAAGAGCAGTATCGGGATTGTAAACCCCGATCGCAGTTGCTAGTTGCCGCAACAAATTAACCCGGTTTGTATCTGCCTTTTCATTGGTGAGCAAAAAACGCAGACTGTCTGCTTTATCTTTTTGGGAGAAAGAAGCATAAGAGAAGAATAAACATACAAGTAACAATATATTCTTCCTTTTTCTGAATCTGGTACAGTGGAGATGGGTGGCCATTATTTTTATAATTAACAAAGCGATTCTAAATTACTTACTAATCGCTTGTCCGGGAATAAATTAATTAAATAAAGTTTTTAAATTTCCGGGCATGTAAAATCCTTTTATTAATATGCTCAGCTGGTAATGTAGGTCTTCCTGTATAAAAGTTACCAAGAGGAAAGCGGATATACAAGCTATCAGTATCATAAGGGAGGCTAACTTGAGTGAAGATTTCTTTTTCTATAGTAAATTTGAGGATAGGCCGGTTATTGACGACTACCAAAATATATTTAAGTAAAATTCTGCTAAAAATTTGTGGAAATGTTATTCAGAGAAGCCCAAATAAGTGATATTCCACAGCTGCAGGTAGTAAGGAATGCTGTTCTGGAAAATACGCTGTCTGACCCCTCATTAGTAACCAACTATGATGTCGAAGATTATATTAGCCGGCGGGGAAAGGGGTGGGTATGTGAATCCAATGGCATTATTATTGGCTTTTCAATTGTGTCTGTTATTGATAAAAATATTTGGGCCTTATTTGTCCATCCAGGCTATGATAAGTCAGGAATTGGCCGGCGGCTACACGACGGGTTACTGGAGTGGTATTTTGCACAAACAAATGAAACAATCTGGCTCAGTACAGCACCCGGAACAAGGGCCGAACATTTTTATAGAAAGGCTGGTTGGGTAGAATCTGGTACGCCGGGCAAAGAGGAGATAAAATTTGAAATGACGGCTGCACAATGGAAAGGCTGTTTTAAATTGTAATCAAATTCGAATATCTTTAAAATAAAAGCAACCTGTTTTACCATTACTGTAGTCTATCCACTGGCAAAATTTCCATTATGAGCAAAATTACCATCGCATTTCTTCCCCTTATATTAATTGCAGGCTTTATTCTGCCTGATGACAGCTGTAAAAAAGCAGTTACTTCCGGGAATGTGGCCACTGATCAGTCCGATGGTCCTTATGTTTTATACAAAAACGATAAAGTGTATGTAAAATATATTTTCGATGAAAACGGCACAAAATCAGTGAAGCAAGACAGTATTGCCTTATCGCAAAAGGGAAGTCTGACACTGACTGTCTTAACAGATGAACCGGGAAAAACATTTGAAGTAAAACTGAAAAAAGAATTAAAGACTGAGAAAACTGAATTCTCAGATGTCAGCAAACGCTTTGTCGTCTCTGATATTGAAGGAAACTTCAGGGCTTTGCGGCAACTACTACAGGGTAATTCGATAATCGATGAGAAATTTAATTGGACATTTGGAGATGGACATCTTGTACTTACGGGAGACTTTGTGGACCGGGGCGAACAACAAACAGAAGTACTCTGGCTTATTTACTCGTTAGAGGAACAGGCTAAGGCAGCCGGTGGATATGTACATTATATATTAGGGAATCATGAGATAATGAACCTGAGTGGAGACCTGCGGTATCTTAATTCAAAATATCAATTAAATTCCAATTTGCTGGGGGAGCAGTATGTCTCCTTATTGGGTGAAAACTCAGAATTAGGCCGGTGGTTGAGAACCAAGAATGTGTTAGAAAAAGTCGGCGATATTTTATTTTGCCATGCCGGCATATCCGCAGCGGTTAATAAAATGGATTTTTCGACTAATAAAATAAATAAGCTTGTAAAACCATATTATGCAGATAGCACCTACCAGTATGAAACTCCTGAAGTTGAAGTCCTTTACGGCGATCTTGGACCGTTCTGGTACCGGGGATATTATCATGGTGTAAAGGCAAGTACGGCACAGGTTGACAGCACCCTCTCCATCTATAAAGTAAAGCACATTACTACAGGCCATACAGTAGTTGCTGACACCATCAGCGTATTATATAACGGAAAAGTCATTAATACAGATGTGCATCATGCAAAAGGCCATATTGAAGGTTTGCTGATAGAAAATGAAAGTTATTACCGTGTAACTGCCCTTGGTGAAAAATTTCTGATGATGAGCCGATAAATGAACTGTTTATAAATCCCGAACAAATAATTTTTACGACTCGAAAAGAATAACTATTTTGTTCCTGCCTAGCTGGTTTTGCCGGTAACTATTCTGATTTAAAAAATAAGACAGTCATTGCAAAATCATATTTAATAATTAACCAAACAAAGAATTATGAAAAAAGTATTGATTTTTATTTTGGCTGTAAGTCTGTTTGCAGCCTGCAAAAACGACAAAAAAGCTAAAGACGACCGTTCCACCACTAAGGAAAAAGATGATTATAGCACCAGTGATGATAAAAAGGATGATAAAAATGCAGATTATAAAAGTACCGATGACAAAAAAGATAGTGATGACAAATCGTCCCGGGATGATGACAATGGGTCCGGTTGGACAAAAAGTGACGAAAGCAGGTTCATGAGTGATTGTGAAGGTACTGCCAAACAAAATGTAGGTGCTGCCCGTGCCAATGAGTATTGCGATTGCATGCTTCAAAGAATGAAAAAAATGTATTCTTCTTATACCGAGGCAGACCGGGATTTAGCTGGTGCCACACAAGATGAAATTAATAAACTTGCTGCTCCATGTAATGGTAAGTAAGAGAATGGAAAATATATATGAATGACAAAGGGACTCAGGAATGAGTCCCTTTGTCATTTTAGGTTTTATCCACCTTGTCGCTTAAATTTGCCACTCTTTAAAACTGATATAAAGATGCCAAGATCTATTGCATTCAGGGACGCCTTAAGAGAAGCTATGAGTGAGGAAATGCGACGGGATGACAGGGTGTACCTGATGGGGGAAGAAGTAGCGGAGTATAACGGTGCATACAAAGTAAGCCAGGGTATGCTGGCTGAATTCGGACCTAAACGGGTAATTGATACACCAATTTCTGAACTAGGCTTTACAGCGGTGGGAGTAGGTTCTGCTCAAAATGGCCTTCGCCCGGTTGTAGAATTTATGACCTGGAATTTTGCGGTTTTAGCTTTAGATCAAATTCTTAATACAGCCTCTAAAATGCTGGCAATGAGCGGTGGACAAATTTCTTGTCCCATTGTTTTCAGAGGCGGAAATGGCTCAGCTGGTCAGCTTGGTGCACAGCACTCGACCGCCTTTGAAGCCTTATATGCTAATATTCCCGGAATAAAAGTTGTTTCTCCAAGCAATGGTTATGATGCGAAGGGTCTTTTGAAACAGGCAATCCGCTATGAAGAAGATCCGGTAATGTTTATGGAAAGTGAGCAGATGTATGGAGATAAAAGTGAAATACCGGATGAAGAATATTATATCGAACTCGGAAAAGCTGATATTAAAAAAGCCGGCCGTGATGTAACTATAGTTTCATTCAATAAAATGATGAAAGTAGCCTTGGGTGCAGCAACAGAATTGGAAAAAGAAGGGATTAGTGCAGAGGTAATTGATCTCCGTACCATACGTCCGCTTGACTGGATGACTATTCTGGAAAGCGTTAAAAAAACAAACCGCCTGGTGATAGTAGAAGAGCAGTGGCCTTTTGCTTCTGTTTCCTCTGAAATTACTTACCGCATACAAAAGGAAGGGTTTGATTATTTGGATGCACCTATTCGCCGCATAACGGCTGCTGATGCACCTTTACACTATGCACCGAACCTGGTGGCAGCAGCTCTTCCTGATGTTCCAAGAACTGTGAAACTTGTGAAAGAAGTGATGTACCAGAAAAAATAATCATGAAAAATATTATTTACAGCCCGGAACCTTTATTCCGGGCTTTTTTTATTTAGTAAAATTACTTTTCAAAAAATATATTTTGTTTGAGGTGCAATGTTCTGGTTAGTAAACTGCATCTTTGACACGGTTTTTCATAGGATATTGGATTTTAAAACGAGGCTGGGTTTCTACCCGGCTTCTATTATTTTAAAATGGCAGGCGTAAGATTTGATTCCAGCTTTATAGATGATTATCATCCGGCATTGTTCTTGTCCCACTTCACTTCAAATCATTTATTTTTATACTTCCAAATAAATCATTCATGGCAGATATATTGATTATTGACGACGAGAAAGCAATTCGCAAAACATTGACCGAGATTTTATCTTTTGAAGGATACAAAATTGATGAAGCAGCAGACGGTGAAGAAGGCGTAAAAAAATTCAAAGAAAAAACCTTTGATCTTGTGTTATGTGACATAAAAATGCCTAAGCTTGATGGCATTGAGTTTTTGCAGAAGGCGGGTGAAATTAATCCTGATGTGCCTATCATTATGATTTCCGGGCATGGCAATATTGAAACAGCCGTGGAAGCAGTTAAAAAAGGAGCTTATGACTATATATCCAAACCGCCTGACCTTAACCGGTTGCTGATTACCATCCGTAATGCAATGGATAAAAGCAGCCTGGTTACGGAAACCAAAGTGCTGAAAAGACGAGTAAGCAAAGTGCAGGAGATGATTGGCGAATCTTCACCTATCAAAAAAATAAAAGAAACAATTGAGAAAGTAGCTCCAACCGATGCCCGTATCCTGATTACCGGCGAAAATGGCGTTGGAAAAGAATTAGTAGCCCGTTGGGTACATGAAAAGAGTAACCGGGCTTCCGGGCCTATTGTTGAAGTTAATTGCGCTGCCATACCTACAGAATTAATCGAAAGTGAACTTTTTGGCCATGAAAAGGGCTCATTTACTTCAGCCATTAAGCAACGAATAGGGAAATTTGAATCAGCAAGTGGAGGCACACTCTTCCTTGATGAAATTGGAGATATGAGTGCAAATGCCCAGGCCAAAGTGTTACGGGCATTACAGGAAGGTAAGATAACCCGGGTTGGGGCAGATAAAGATATTACAGTAGATGTGAGAGTAATTGCAGCTACCAATAAAGATTTATTGAAAGAAGTCGAAGCAAAAAATTTCAGACTTGACCTTTACCACCGACTTAGTGTAATACTGATACATGTTCCGTCTTTAAATGAAAGGAGAGATGACATACCCATGCTGGTGGATCAATTTCTTACTGACATCTGCTCGGATTACGGTATCGTAAAAAAAGTCATTGATGACGATGCTATTAAATTACTGCAACAATACAACTGGACAGGCAATATCCGGGAGTTAAGGAATGTAGTGGAGCGGTTAGTAATTCTTTCCGGTAAAGCTATTACAACAGAAGATATAAGGAGCTATGTTATGCCGAAGTAAGGCTCCCTGTTTCTTTTGCAAATGCAATCATTTCCTCCATCGAAAAAAGAATCCGCAGGTTTTTACTTTTTTGTTCTATACACCTGCAGGCAGGGCCAGATAAGACAACTTGTTTATCCGGAAATTTTTCGCATAATGAAAAAATGTAGTTCTCCAGCTCATATCGTTTAAGGCTTGTAACAATGTGTGCATACAGGTGAGAGGCAGGATGATACTTCAGGTAGTAGGCTAAATAATCTTCAGGCACATTTGCCCCAAAATAAATTGTACGGCTATTATACTTTTTCAAAAAATAATTAGCCGTTAACAAGGGTATCTCATGATGTTCACCCAGTGGTGCAAATACCACAACAGTGGATGCTGCTGCGTTTGTTTCAAGCCCGTCGGTGGCAAGAATGATCTTTTTGCGGATAATATGACTGGCAAAATGCTCTTGTGCAGGTATAAGATTGTTCGTCATCCATAACAAACCAATACGCTGCAAAAATGGATAAAATACATTGATGATACTTTTCTCCAGCCCAACCCGAAGGACGAGACCATTCACAATTTTTTCAAATTTTTCCTCATCAAAATCTACTCCGGCTTCTATTAGCTGGTGAATAAATACCTCATGATTATCTTCTGTGATGCTGAAAGTTTCAACAAGTTGTTGTATTTGCTCCGGGTTCAATTCTGCAATCCTTGAAATTTTATGCCCATTATGATATAAAAACGAAATCCGTAGCAGCTCTTTCAGGTCATCATTGTCATAAATCCGGTGCTGACTTTGTTTCCTTTTGGGCACAAATAACTTATTATACCGCTGCTCCCAAATTCTTAGAGTATGGGCTTTTATCCCACAGAGGTTTTCAATATCCTTAATTGTAAAATGATTCATACCGGCAGTACTAAAATATCATTTATTCCGGGCAAAACCTTAACAGGCTTTAGCAAAATTTTGAATATTAAAATTTTGATACGCAAATATTTACGATATTTTTGCCAGTCATAAAACCAATCGATAGATGCCCTTAAATCAATTGTTCATTGTTTACCTTATTGGTACGCTTATCGTTTTCCTGCCTTCTTTTGGGTTGGCTAAACTTTTTGTGAAAGCAGGCGTACCTGCCTGGAAAGCTTATGTTCCTTTCTATAACACCTGGGTAATGCAGGAACTAACCCAACGACCAAAACATTGGGTTTTCTGGCAACTTATACCTGTGGTGGGCTGGTTCATTAGTCCTGGCATCTTCATCGAGTTTGCAAAAGTTTTTGGCAGATTCGGATTGGGGCAACATACAGCCGCAGCTTTGGCAGCCCCGGTATATTTTCCATATTTAGCTTATAAAGAAGATCCAAAATTTATAGGCCCCGAAGCTGTAAAGAAGCACAAGAAAAAAGGATGGAGAGAATGGGTTGATGCGGCCATTTTTGCTGTAGTAGCCGCCACACTTATCCGCACATTTATTTTTGAAGCCTATACTATTCCAAGTTCTTCCATGGAAAAAACCTTGCTGGTAAGGGATTTTCTTTTTGTTAGCAAACTGAGTTACGGTCCACGGATACCCAACACACCTTTATCAGTTCCTTTTGTACACAATTATATGCCTGTCGGCACAGCTAAATCATATTCTACTGCCATAAAATTGCCTTACATGCGGTGGTTTGCCTCCTCACCAAAAGCAGGTGATGTGGTAGTTTTTAATTTCCCCGCAGGCGATACGGTTATTCATTTGCCGAATTACGAATCTAAAGATCCTTACTATGATGTATGCCGACGGTTAGGCCAAGGTGATATGGAGGCTGGTCGTAAAATCGTTCTCGCCGATTCCAGGACTTATCCGCTGGCAATTCATCCGGCTGATAAATCAGATAACTATATCAAAAGATGTGTAGGTGCAGCCGGTGATATACTGGAAGTAAAAGGCGGGCAGGTTTATCTTAATGGAACAAAAAGCATACCTCCGCCGAAAGCGCAGTACACCTATACTTTTAAATCGAAAGTGGGACTTAACAGCGACTTAATGAAAGAAGATTTTGATATTACTGAGTATGGGTATGACCCGGATGGAAGTGGTAATATCACAGCCAATATTCCGTATGATAAAGTGGAATTATTCAGCAAACAATCCTTTCTCGCAGGCCCCTTGGTTCCTGACAATGAGCTTTACAATTCCAGTTATGTACATGATTATAATGGTTCTACTACATCAGGTGATGTTTTTCCATACGATACTCTCTATTATAAATGGACAAAAGATAATTATGGTCCAGTTTGGATTCCTAAAAAGAAGGCCTCAGTAATATTGAATGATTCAACTTACAAACTTTATGAAAGAGCTATAAGGGTGTATGAGAACAATGATTTGACTAAGAAAGATGGAAAGTTCTATATCAATGGAAAAGAAGAAACTTCTTATACATTCAAAATGGATTATTATTGGATGATGGGAGACAACCGTCATGGTTCACAAGACTCCAGGTTCTGGGGATTTGTTCCCGAAGACAGGATTGTTGGTAAAGCCTGGATGATATGGTTTAGCTGGGATGGAGGGCCAAGATGGAAAAGGTTCTTCAACTTTGTAAAATAAAACACTAACTTCAAGTGCCCTTGATTAAATATCAGGGGCATTGTTGTCTTTAAAAACGAAATACGAGCAATGACGGAAAGTAAATTTCAATTTAATTACGAAGTATACAGTGATATAAGTGAATTATCTGAACAAGATGCATGGTTGCTTACAGAAGCCAGAACAGTTACCGAACAGGCTTATGCTCCTTATTCTAATTTTCATGTCGGTGCAGTTGCCATGCTGGAAAATGGCGAAGTAGTGGCGGGTACCAACCAGGAAAATGCTTCTTATCCCGTTGGCATTTGTGCAGAGAGGGTTTTATTGGGCACGGTAGCCACCATACACCCAAATGTACCCGTTAAAAGTATTGCTATCAGTTATAGCAGCGATGATGTAAAAAGCGACCATCCTATTTCTCCCTGTGGCATGTGCCGACAGGCGTTACTGGAATATGAAACAAGAACTGCAAAACCAATCCGGCTTATTCTGAGCGGACAGGAAGGAAAAGTTTTTATTATTGAAACGGCCAGCTTCCTCTTACCGTTTGCCTTTACAAAAAGTGAATTAGGTTGAGTTTATAGGTTTGTCTGCACGCCATGTGCCACTTTCGCTTCATGCTCCAAGAGCCATTTTTTTCTCCAGAGGCCACCTGCATATCCGACCAGATCTTTATTAGAACCTATTACCCGGTGGCAGGGCACTATTATTGCAATATTGTTTTTTCCATTTGCATTAGCTACAGCCCTGGTTGCTTTTGTATCGCCTGTTTTCCTGGCTAACTCCAGGTAGCTGATAGTTTTACCAAAAGGAATTTGAGTAAGTATGCTCCATACGTCCTGCTGAAAAGCAGTCCCCTGCTGATGTAATGGTAATTCAAAAATTCTTCTGTGGCCATTAAAATATTGAATCATTTGTTCAACACAATTAATAAGCATGGGAGGTAGATGCTTTTTGTTCCCCTCAGCTTTGTGCGACGTATCATGAAAAGAGACTTCGCTTATATATTCTTCTGTGCCGGTAATTTTAAGCAATCCGACCGGTGAATGATAATATGTGGTAAAGGCATCAGTCATGATCATCCAATCTTCATTCCATTTTGGGTGTGTTGTGCAGGCTCCAATAAAATTACGTCATTGTTTTCATCATACACACCAAGTATAAGGCATTCACTGATAAAGTCTGCAATCCTTTTAGGTGGGAAATTAACCACTGCAACGACCTGCCGGTCAAGTAAATCTTCTTTTTTGTAATGCACCGTAATTTGGGCAGAAGATTTCTTTAAGCCTAAATCAGCTCCAAAGTCAATTGTTAGCTGATAGGCTGGTTTCCTGACTTTAGGAAAATCATATACTTCCTTTATTGTTCCCACCCTTATATCAATTTTTTCAAAATCGTCCCAGTTGATGGTCATCTTGCAATTTTAATGTAAACTTGATGAAAATTTGTAACAATGCCTGCCGAAAAAAGAACTACACAACCAGACGAAGAAAAAAATACTATTTCCAGAAAAAACTTTGTCCGTAATGCCGCCATTGTAGGTGCAGGCTTTTTTATTGTTCCCCGCCATGTTTTAGGCCGTGGCTTTGTAGCACCAAGCGATAAATTAAATATTGCCGGAATAGGCGTAGGAGGGAAAGGTTCAAGTGACCTGGCTGAATTTGCCAAAAGTCCTTATGTAAACATTGTGGCCTTATGTGATGTGGATGACCGGGAAGCAAAAAAATCAAGAGAAAAATTTCCCAAAGCCCCTTATTATAAAGACTTCAGGGAAATGCTTGCTAAAGAAAAAAACAATATTGATGCCTGCAGCATTTCAACACCCGATAACACACATGCCGTGGCTACATTAGCAGCGATGCAGTTAGGTAAACATGTGTACACACAAAAACCATTGACACATGATATTTACGAGGCAAGGATATTAAGCCAGGCAGCGGCTAAATACAAAGTGATAACGCAGATGGGCAACCAGGGTGGATCAGGTAGTGGCGTACGAAAAGCAAAGGAGATAATAGATGCCGGAATGATTGGTACTGTAACTGAGGCACAGGCATGGACAAACAGGCCGGTATGGCCACAGGGAATTGCAACACCCACAGGGAAGTTTGACAAGCCAACTGAATTAGATTGGAATTTGTGGCTGGGCCCTGCAAAACAAATTGATTACAATCCTGCTTACCTGCCATTTAACTGGCGGGGATGGTGGGCTTTTGGTACCGGCGCACTTGGCGACATGGCTTGTCACATTATGGATCCGGTGTTCCGGATACTTCCAATTCTGTATCCGGAATCTGCCGAATGCAGTGTTGGTATTGTATGGAAAGAAATGTGGAACGATACACAAAACCCGGATGCATGTCCACCTTCTTCAATTATACATTTATCCTATCCAAGAACAGATGGCAAGGGTAAAATAAAAGTATCCTGGCATGATGGGGGCTTGTTACCCGCAAGACCACCGGAATTGCTGCCGGAAGAACCTTTTGGGAACTGGGATGGTGGTGTATTATTTATTGGGACTAAAGGGAAATTGTTATTGGATTGCTATGGAGAAAACCCAAGATTGCTACCCACTAAACTTATGAAAGAAAGAACGATGCCAAAAGAAAAACTTAAACGGGTGCCTGAAGGACATTACCTGCAATGGGTAAATGCCTGTATTGCCGGTTACGGAAATGGCATAACGAGTTCTCCTTTCTCTTATGCTGGGCCTTTTACAGAGAGTATCTTAATGGGTAATCTTGCCATTCGCAGTTGGATGATGAAAAATCCAACCCTGAAAGGCTGGGAAGATAAATACATGGGGCGCAAAAAATTAATGTGGGATGCAGTGAATATGAAAGTGACAAATTTTGATGAAGCTAATCAATTTGTAAAAAGAGAATACCGGGATGGTTGGAAATTAGAATTGTAGCAATTACTCATCTAATAATTTTACGAGTTGTAGCAATTCGGCCTGTTTGTATTTATCTTTTTCAGTGTCAAAGCATTTGCCAAATTCTTCCAGCAATTGCTGAATAACCTGTTTATTCTTCAGGGGTTTAAAATAAGAACCCACAGGAGGAACAGCAATTCTTTTAAAATAGCTGTCGACATCTTGCTGGGTAAATACTTGACCTGAGGTGGGGTCTATAAAAAACTCGATTTTATGAACCGGGTTGGGTAGGCTTTCATCTGAATAACC
Source organism: Chitinophagaceae bacterium (assembly GCA_016719015.1). Taxonomy (GTDB): domain Bacteria; phylum Bacteroidota; class Bacteroidia; order Chitinophagales; family Chitinophagaceae; genus JJ008. The sequence goes on along the minus strand of JADKAZ010000002.1, from coordinate 532,093 downwards.
GGGTTTGAAATACGCAACTATGAATTGCTTGGGAATATTTATAGCTCTTACAGGAATATCCAACAACTCACAAAGAATTAAATATAAGATTCCGTTGCTGATCTGGTTGCCACGTTTTGCTTCCAGTGTTTTATGCAACAAAAATTCATTAGGCTCTTTATAATTTGTTTCACCGCCTTTTAAACCATAATAGCTGTATAAAATACTGGTGACAATATTGATTTGTTCAAGAGGAGTGAGGTAGTTATTCAACTCAAGCCAGATATTGCGTCGTACTTTTTCTATTTCCTGTAATACAGGTGTAGTTGAAATTTCCGGATATTGAAACTTGGAAGCCAGCATGGCACCAAGTAGCATATCATGATGCCCGGAAAGATTCCATTGTCGAAAATCTTCAGTAAGGTCTGTAAAATGAAGGCGATGAATCAATAACTCTATCCTGTTCTGTATCTCTTCATCGGGAGTTGTTTCCCATAGATGCTCAAGGTTAGGAATAATGTTTTTACCGTAGTCAACTATTTTATTCGACACCAATCCAAAGACTTCCTCGTCGGGATCGTCAATTAAGGTAAACAGTGCCGATATTTCTTTATTGGTTTCCATGTGGTGATTCCTGCACAATATCTCTATTGCTATTGAAATGAAAGAGTTAAACTTTTCCACAGACGTGGAGAACGAAAGTCACCAGGCATTATTCGACTCCATATTTTATCCTGTTCCGATAATACTTTAAGTTTGAAAAATGAAATCATCTGTTATCTATATTGTCTTTATTGTTTTCGTTGGCACAGCAAAAGCACAGGTAAAAGATCTGTTCTCCATTAACAACGATAGCACTGCTTTTGAACTTACGATAAAAGGAGCTTCTCACCTTGCTTCATTGCCCTTAAAATGTATTACACAGGAATTTCCCAATAAGACAAATCATACTTCTAATGCTGACAGCGACCATGTGCTGATGCCAAAACAACTTCATCCCGCATTTTACGGATGTTTTGACTGGCATTCTTCCATACACGGACACTGGATGCTGATCCGGTTGCTGAAACTATATCCACAAATGCCCGAAGCAATTAAGGTGAGAGAAGCATTAAATAAAACAATTACGAAAGAAAATATTATTAACGAAGTAAAGTATTTTGATATTCCGCTGACATCATCATGGGAGAGAACCTACGGGTGGGCATGGATACTTAAATTGGATGAAGAGTTAATCAACTGGAATGACGAGGATGGAAAACGATGGCATGAGGCCATGCAGCCATTAACGAAAAAGATCGTTCAGCTATGGATGAAATTTTTACCTAAACAAACATATCCAAATAGGACAGGAGTCCACCCAAATACGGCTTTCGGTTTGGTGTTTGCATTGGATTATGCAAGGAAAGAAAAAAACAATGAATTTGAAAAAGTAATTATTGAATCAGCAAAGAAGCTTTACATAAAAGATAAAAATGCCCCGGCATCCTGGGAACCGAACGGCGCAGATTTTTTATCGCCAAGCATGGAAGAAGCTGATCTGATGCGAAGAGTGTTGTCGAAGAAGGAATTCATCACCTGGTTCAACCAATTCTTTACACTGCAAAGTCTGAAACATCTTACTATCCTTCCGGTGGTTTCCGACAGAACTGATCTGCAAATTGTTCACCTTGATGGGTTATCGTTTAGCCGTAGCTGGTGTATGAAAGGATTAGCTGCTATATTACCAGCTACTGATGCCAGAAAAAAATTACTGATGAAATCCTCCATCAATCACCTTTCAGTTGCCTTACCGCATGTAGTTAGCGGAGAATATGGCGGCGAACATTGGCTGGCAAGTTTTGCTGTGTATGCGTTATTGAATTAAAATGTATTAAGGACCGTTCTATATAACGGAGTCTTAAGCCCTTCATGCGGAGAGGTTGCGGACGCTGCTTATTTCTTTCTTGCAACCACCATCCAATCCCATGGCCGGGGTTCTTTCAGCCATTTCGGTGGCTTGATGAATTCTGTATCCCAGTTGTATTCAATTTTTTGAATATCCTCAGCAATAAAGCCTTCGTTTGCTAAAAGTAATTGCAATTCTTCTTTCAGATAATGTTTGTGAGGCACCTCATCAATATCAGCATTGCCCTTTCTGATATTATTCCATTTTCTTAAAGCTTCCTTTGCATTTTTTGTTACGGGGAAAAGATTATTGTCAATTTTGTGTTGCTGCTGAATAACGCTGGTCAGCATCCATGATTCCAATGAAGGAATGGAAAGCACAATACGGCCCCCTTTTTTAACACAGGATGATAATGATTGAAAAAATATAGTTCTGTCTTTTAAATCGGGAGTAAGGATAGCATTGATACAAATACCAAAATCACATTGCGGCACTTTTGTTTTCTTGCCACTCATATCCGCCCGCAGGTATTGCACATTTTTGTACTGAGGATAAAGTTGTTGGGCTATCTCCAGGTTCTTAGCTGAAATATCAACAGCAACAACTTTTTTGAATGCAGGGGAGAGTACCGGCAACCATTTCCCAATGGCACAGCCAATATCAATTGCAGTTTTATTCTTTGATGCATACTTTTTTATAACCGAACGGATAAGGGCTTTCTTATCGTTGTGAAGCACATCGAATATTTCATCACCGTAGGTAGGTGCAATTTTTTCCCAGTAAGACCTCTTCATTTATTGTCAATTGTCGAAAAATCTATTTTTTCTTTTTGGGAGCTGCTTTCTTCTTCACAGCCGTCTTCTTCGCTGCTGCTTTCTTCTTCGGTGCCGCCTTCTTCTTTCCAAATGCATTTGGTACCTGTGCGGCAATCATTGTTTTGATATCTTCCAATGGAATAGTGGCTGCTTCGTCGGCTGTATATTTTGTACCATCAGCTTTCAGGTTCAGTTTCAATATTTTTTTACCGAATTTCAATACCGGACCCCATCTTGCATTCTCCACTGATATTTTTTCGTCCGGCCATCTTTGTATATAGCGATTGGCTTCTTTCTTTACTTTGGCATCAATCAGCTCATCCATTTCTGGCTGGGTCAGGCTGGCAAAATTGTATCGTCTAGGTACATTAATAAACATACCATCCCATTTGATATAAGGACCGAAACGGCCGGTGCCTTTGGTAATAGGTTTTTGATCGTAAGTCCCAACCGGAGCATCCGCTATTTGTTTGGCTTTTATATATTCTGTTGCTTTATCGAAATCAACAGTGCCGAGGTCAGTGCCTTTAGGTAATGAAATAAATTCTTCACCCCATTTTACATAGGGGCCAAAGCGACCTACATTTACTGATACTTCTTTTTCATCATACAACCCCATGCTTCCCTGTGCACCAAATAAGTTCATCGCTTCCTCGTAAGTAATCGTTTCAATACTTTGTCCGGTGGGAACTTTTGCAAAACGGGGTTTCTCTTCATCATCAGCAACACCAATCTGTATCATGGCACCATAACGTCCCATTCTGGCTACCACAGGTTTGCCACTTTCCGGATCCACGCCTAATTCTCTTTCTCCTTTTATCCGCTCAGCATTTTCAATCGTATTGTCAACATCCTTTTTAAACGGTGTATAGAATTCATCAATTACACTACTCCATTTCAACTTGCCTTCTGCCACTTCATCAAATTCTTCTTCAATTCGGGCCGTAAAAGTATAATCCATGATATTCTCAAAGTGCTGCTTCAGAAAATCAGTGACCACCAATCCCAGGTCTGAAGGGAACAATTTTGATTTTTCTGCACCTGTAGTTTCGCTATCTATTTTTTTAGTTACCTCTTTTCCTTTCAGCGAAAAGACACTATAATATCTTATCACACCTTCTTTGTCTCTTTTTTCTACATAGCCTCTCTTTAAAATTGTTGAAATGGTTGGTGCGTAAGTTGAAGGACGGCCTATGCCTAACTCCTCCAATTTTTTTACCAGAGAAGCTTCTGTATAGCGGGGTAGTGGTCGGCTAAATCTTTCTGTGGCTTTCATTTCTTTCAATGGCAATTGCATGCCAGCAATCAATGGAGGCAGCATACCTTCGTTAGCTTCTTCTTCCAGTTCTTCTTCATCTTTATCTTCTCTATACACTTTCAGAAAGCCGTCAAACTTCAATACCTCACCTGAAGCAGTGAGCTCCTCCTTATTCGTTGAAATCTCAATTTTTGCAGTCGTTTTTTCCAGTTCTGCATCCGCCATCTGGCTGGCCATTGTTCTTTTCCAGATCAGCTCATACAGTTTTGCCCATTCAGCTTCCTGTATTGTTGAATTACTGGTATAAGTCGGGCGGATAGCTTCGTGGGCCTCCTGTGCACTTTCATTTTTATTCTTGTACTTACGGAACTGGTGATATTTTTCTCCGTACATATTTTTCACCGTGTTGGTAATATCACTTAAGGCTGTGCCACTCAGGTTGACACTGTCGGTACGCATATAAGTGATATATCCGTTTTCATATAAGCGTTGTGCTATCTGCATTGTTCTTGCTACACCATAACCCAATTTTCTGGATGCTTCCTGTTGCAATGTAGATGTGGTAAAAGGTGGGGCAGGGGTACGTTTGCCGGGTTTTACCTGTATATCTGTTACTTTATAATCGGCACCAACACAACTTTTCAAAAAAGATTCTGCACCTGCTTCATCATTTTGCTTTTTGCCTTCGGCAGCAAATGTTACCAGTTTATCGGTAACATCTTTGGCAGTAAAAAGCGCCTCAATTTTAAATGTACTAACAGGTGTAAACGCATTGATTTCTCTTTCCCGTTCTGCAATTAAACGTACGGCAACACTCTGTACCCTGCCGGCACTCAGGTTGTTCCGCATACTCATTTTGCGCCATAGTACGGGGCTTAATTCAAATCCCACAATCCTGTCCAATATCCGCCTTGCCTGTTGTGCCATCACCAGGTTCATATCCAATGTTCTCGGATTTTGAACTGCAGCCTGAATAGCAGGTTTGGTGATTTCATGAAAAACAATACGTTTGGTTTTTTTGGGGTCCAGACCTAATACTTCACACAAATGCCAACTGATGGCTTCTCCTTCACGGTCCTCATCCGTTGCCAACCAAACCTCCTCACTTTTGCTGGCTAATCTTCTCAAATCAGCAACTACTTTTTCTTTATCGTCTGATATTTTGTAGCGGGGTTCAAAATTTTTCTCCAGGTCTATCCCCATGCCGGCTTTCTCCAGGTCACGGATATGCCCAAAACAACTCTTTACCTGGAAGTCATTTCCAAGAATTTTCTCAATTGTTTTTGCTTTCGCCGGACTCTCTACTATCAATAAATTTTTCGCCATAAAGGATACTATATTATATCAGAAAACCGCTTTTCAGCGGCCGCAAGTTAGGACAAGGATAATAAATTTTTCGGGAAAACAAATTTTGTTAACTGGTAAAGGTTAGCGGAGGAAGCATTTTTACTATGCATTTTACGGGTCAACTGACTATAATTTTGATTTAAAAAAAGTTGAAATTTTTTCTGCCCAGCGTTTATATTCCTTGCCGGAAGGATGCAGACCGTCGCCGGCTAATAAAGTAAGGTCTGTAGCGGCTTCTCTTGTCCACGCAGTTATATCTATATAATGTACATTGTATCGTAATGTGATTTCTTTATTGGCAGCATTATAGGCATCAATTTCACTGGCAATTTGTGCCCTGTCCCGCCCATTTGCAAAAGGAGTGACTCCCCAGTCCGGGATAGATAGCACAACAACCTTGTCAGCCCTGTCGCCGGCAAACCGGATTGCCTTCTTCAACAATTCTTCAAAAGCAGGTTTGTAGCTGTCAACCGAACGGCCACGGTATTGATTATTCACTCCTATTAATAAGGACACAAAATCGTAGGAGGGGCGTAAGGGGTCAGCAGTACTAGCGGCCAAAATACCGGTTTCCAATTCATCGGTCGTCCATCCGGTTTTAGCAATGATACGGGCCGGTTGAAAATTTACGGTATCACTTTTCATCAGGCTGTATACCTGGCCGGGAAAATTATCCGGCGGAGCTACCATTTCTCCAATCGTATACGAATCACCTAATGCGAGGTAATGATATTTTTTTGCAACAACGGGTTGAGGCATGATCTCAGTTCCTTTTTTTGAACAGGAACTGGTGCAAGTAAAGAAAAATAATATTGCGAATAGGTGTTTCATAAAAAATCAACAACTGATTGGGCAACTTTGTTGTCCCGGTAAATCCTGCGATGACCCAAACCTTTGGTAATTACGAATTCAATGTTGGGATAGTTTTCTGCTTTTACTTTTAATACATCGCTCAGGGGAGTAATTTCATCATCTTCATCCTGGAACCAGAGAACCCTGGCCCGAATATTCTTCATAGCTCTGCGGATGGAATACCAATCTGAACTCACACCTCCTTTTTTAATTATTATTTTTTCAAAGAGTGCTCTAATCGAAGGGTCTAAATGCAGAAATTTGAAGAATGAGTTGACGGCGGTTGAAGTTTCTGCGGCCGGCGCTACCAGCACCAACCTGTAATCGGTTGTATGACTCAATTCCTCCAATGCAAGGCTTACGGCTAATCCTCCAAAAGAATGTGCCAGATAAGATTGAACAGGCCCAAATCGGTTATTGATTTCCAGTATCATCTTTTTGTATAAGGGAGCATTGATCTTTTTGCCACCACTTCTTCCATGAGCCGGGGCATCAAAAGCCAGTACTTCATATCCTTTTTTAATGAGAGGCTTTATATACCTGTCAAAATTGGTTACAGATGATTCATAACCATGCAGAATTAAAATTTTTCTTTCTGAAGGATGCCCGCCCGGGTGACCCGTTCGGACGGGATTCCAACGCCAACCTCTTATTAAAACACCATCAAGTCTGAAGTGCAGATTTTCGGCCTGCCCGAATATTTTCGGCAAGGGCTTTACATTTCTCCGTTGTGGTGTGCAAAACAGATCAAAAGCTTTTTCCGCAGCTTTCTTTTTGGAAAGGGCAGTGAGCACCTTGAATTTTGTACGAATGTAGTTGATGGCTAAACGCTGGGATAACTTCATGGAAAGCAAAAATAGGATGTACTTTTACAATCCATTAAGATTAAATCATCCATTCAATGGCGTCAAACTAAAGTAATAAAAAAATGGGAAAAACATGGATATCGTAATAATAGGTTCAGGAAATGTAGCTGCTGTGCTTGGTAGAAAATTTAAAGCTGCCGGGCATCAAATTGTGCAGATATATAGCCGTAATGCTTCTGCCGCTTCCGAACTGGCCTATGAATGGGATACGGAGTCCACTAATTATAAAATACTTATTAATAAGAATGCTGATGTGTACCTTATAGCTGTCAACGATGATGCCATTGATGATGTATTGAATGAACTAAAATTACCAGGCAAAGTAGTGGCTCATACTGCAGCTTCAGTTCTCAAAGAAGTCTTAAAAACAGTGACAGAACATTATGGTGTTTTTTACCCCTTACAAAGTCTTAGAAAGGAAATGGTAAACTTACCTGATGTTCCGATTTTTTTTGATGGCAGCGATGAAAAGGCTAAACATATATTAGCAACGCTGGCACATTCTATTTCAGCGGAAAAAGTGGTGGAAGCTGGGGATGATGCAAGAGTAAAACTGCATGTGGCTGCAGTGGTAGTCAGCAATCTTGTTAATCATTTATACACCCTGGCTGAGGACTATTGCCGGAAAGAAGGGCTTGATTTCAAACAACTGTTACCACTGATTGAGGAAACGGCTTTCCGGTTAAGAGAGACATCACCAAAACTGGCCCAGACAGGGCCGGCTGTTCGTCATGATGCGGAGACCATTCATAAGCATCTTGACTTGCTGAAAAATCATCCCCAGTTAAAAAATATCTATGTTTTGCTAACTGAAAGTATTCAGCAAACAAAGTGATTGTTTTCCCGAACAAGTAAACTGTTTCTTCGTTTTACCACTATTTTTGCCCCCTGAAACGAAAACAGGAGAGATGTACACTATTAAATTCAATTTTGAACAGAAAGGATTAGAAGCGATTACATTACATAATGTGGAAGCTGGTCAGTCATTACTCGAAGTTGCCCTGGGTAATGATATCGAACTGCATCATAATTGTGGTGGTGTCTGCGCCTGCAGCACTTGCCACCTATATGTTGAAAAAGGCGCCGATTTTCTGGAGGAGTTAAATGATAAAGAGGAGGATTTTATAGACAGGGCTGTGAACCCCCGGTTAAACTCCAGGCTTGGTTGTCAATGTTTGCTGAATGATGGAGAAGGGGAAGTGGAAGTAACTTTACCTGACCAGACACAATTTTTAGGAGAATAGATAAAAGTCAGGAGTCGGGAGTTATGAGTCGTGACTAATACACCTAAATAGAAATTATTAATAAGATTATGAGTCATTTTGAACCACCGATAAACTGGGCCGACCATGAAGACATTGCACAGAAACTATATGAACGTTTCGGCGATGATTTTAATGAAGGCAAAATATACCGTATCCGTTTTACAGATCTGCTGGAATGGATTTTACAGATTCCCGGGTTTGAAGGCACCAGGGAACAAAGTACCGAAGGCCACCTGGAAATGATACAGAGTGCATGGGTGTATGAATGGAGAGATGGTCAACCCCCGACCCCTAAAGGGGAGTAATGGAAAGTCTTTTATTATGTAAGTTTATATCTCAAAAAACTTTTAATTCCCCTCAGTAGATAAAAGCTTATGAACGTTTTAGAACTTTTTAAACCAATAACCACTTTCATCTTCGATGTAGATGGTGTTTTGACTGATGGGACTGTTTTGGTACTCGAAAATGGACTCCAGGCAAGACGAATGAATATTAAAGATGGATTTGCTTTGCAAATGGCCGTCCAGAATGGTTATAAAGTACTTATCGTTTCAGGTGGTAATTCACCACAGGTAGCCAACCGGCTGGAAAAATTAGGCATTACAGAAATTTACATGGCGGTAGGGGATAAAAAAACCTTTATCACCGATTATATGAAAGAAAATAGTTTATCCAAAGAGAAGGTTTTATACATGGCAGATGATTTGCCCGACCTTCCTGTTATGTCTATTGTTGGTATGCCTTGTTGCCCCGCCGATGCAGTGAATGAAATAAAAGAAGCGGTGCAATATATTTCTTCCCTAAAAGGTGGTGATGCCTGTGTCCGGGACGTAATTGAAAAAGTGTTGAAACTGAATGACCATTGGAATTACCAGGTTGATATTGCCTCTCGTTAATCATATTTTGTCTGAGTAGTATGCGGAATAAATTCTGATTATCTTTCACTAAATTTTATCCATGAGATTGATTGCAGCCTTCCTTAAGCTAGTACGACTGCCCAATCTCTTCTTTATGGCACTTACCCAGGTGCTGTTTCAATTATGCATTTATCGTTCGCTTTATAAAGATAATATTCCGGGCAACGATCTCACCAGTTTTGTTCTCCTGGTATTCGCTTCTTTATTTATTGCTGCTGCCGGTTATATCATCAACGATTATTTCGACATCAATATTGATGAAGTAAACAAACCCAATAAAATGGTGGTGGACAAAGTTATCAGCCGCCGCTGGGCTATTGCATGGCATTTTATGTTGAGTGCAAGCGGTATTATATTAACTGTACTGGCTTTGCCGTTTATGGAGAAATGGTATTTGATACTGGCGAATGTTCTTTGTGTAGCATTGTTGTGGTTTTATTCCACCAACTTTAAAAAAAGTTTGTTGACTGGGAATATTGTAATCTCATTGCTGACAGCCTGGACAATACTTATCATTTTCTTTTCAAAGGTTGATCTGGCGGATGCATTTGATGCAGATAGCACTAACCAGGCAAAATTTTTTAAGCTGGCAGTTTTGTATGCCGGTTTTGCATTTATCATCTCTCTTATACGGGAAGCAATTAAAGACATGGAAGATATGCCCGGCGATAGTAAGTATGGCTGCCGCACCATGCCGATTGTTTGGGGAGTAAATGCAACAAAAGTTTATACAGGTGTATGGCTGATAGTGCTGATAGCAGTATTGATAATTTTGCAGGTGTATGTACTGCAATTTAAATGGTGGCTGGCCATTGCTTACAGTGCGCCTGCCATAATATTTCCGCTGATTGTAATTTTATTTAAATTGAGAAGAAGTGTGACTACGGAAGATTTTCACCAACTAAGTACTATGACTAAACTGGTTATGCTCACCGGTATTCTTTCTATGGTATTCTTCGCTTATTACTTATGAACAAAATAATTCTTGCTTCGCAATCTCCAAGACGAAAACAACTGCTTGAATGGGCTGAAATTCCATTTGAAGTGGTGGTAAAAGAAACCGACGAACATTTTCCTCCCGGATTGACCCCGGAAGAAGTTGCCATTTATATTGCCAGGAATAAAGCTATAGCTGTACAGGAGGAAAGAAAGGCTGATGAAATTATAATGGCCGCCGATACTATTGTAGTACTGGGCGATAATATTATCGGTAAACCTGTGCACCGGGAAGATGCAGTTAGCATCCTTTTGGCTTTGTCAGGCGAAATACACCGGGTGATAACGGGAGTCGTAATAAGAAAAGGAGAGCAGGAAATTGCTTTTGCTGATGTAACAGAAGTTGATTTTCATAAACTCAGTATATCGGAAATAGAATTTTATGTTGATAAATATAAACCTTACGACAAAGCCGGCGCCTATGCAATACAGGAATGGATAGGGGTAGTGGGTATCAAGTCCATCAACGGTGATTTTTATAACGTAATGGGATTGCCGGTGAGCCGTGTTGCAAGGGAATTGAAGAAGTTAATTAGTTAATTAGTTTATTAGTGAACAGGCTTCAATATCTGTGATACTTTTGTTACTTTGGTAATCCCTAATTAACCAATCAACTAATTAACCGAGCCCCATGACCGAACGGCTGTTCCATTTTATCTGGCAATTTCAATACTTCAATAAAACCGAACTAACTGTAACTACTGGTGAAACAGTGCAGATTCTTTTTCCCGGACAATACAATACCAACCAGGGACCTGATTTTGCTGATGCAAAAATAAAAATTGGCAAAACCATCTGGGCCGGAACAGTTGAACTGCATATCAAAACATCCGACTGGATAAAGCACAATCATCAAAAAGATAAGAACTACAATAATGTTATACTCCATGTTGTGTGGGAAGATGATGCTTCAGCAAGCCCGGGATTGAAAAATGATGTACCGGTACTTGAAATCAAAGGCAGGGTTTCAAAAATATTATTGCAACGCTATGAAGAACTGATGAATGCTGATTCGTTTATACCCTGTGAGAAAAACATACATACTGTAAGGGATATCACCTGGAAAAGCTGGAAAGACAGGTTGCTGGTGGAAAGATTACTGAGGAAATCAAAAATTGCAGATACTTACCTGCAGCAAAATAATTATCACTGGGAAGAAACATTCTGGTGGCTGCTGGCCCGAAATTTTGGGATGAAAGTAAATGCCGATTCCTTCGAAGCCATTGCGAGGTCAATTCCGATAAACGTATTGGCCAAACTTAAAAGCCAGATACACCAGTTAGAAGCTTTGTTGCTGGGACAGGCTGGTTTGCTGGACGAAAAGTTTAAGGATGATTATCCGCAGTTATTACAACGGGAGTATAAGTTCCTGAAAGAGAAATATAAACTAAAGCCAATACACCAACCCATTCATTTCTTACGGATGAGACCGGGAAATTTTCCAACAATCCGGCTGGCACAGTTAGCGATGCTGATTACTGAATCTGCTCATTTATTTTCCAAAATAAAAGAAACCGATTCGTTGAAAGATGTTGTAAAATGGTTCGATGTAACAGCGAATGATTACTGGCATTACCACTACCAGTTTGATGAGGCATCCTCTTATAAAAAGAAAACCCTCGGTGCAGCGATGATTGATAATATTATCATCAACACGGTTGCTCCGGTGTTATTTGCCTATGGTAATTATCATGATGAAAATAGCTATAAACAGAAAGCATTAAAATGGCTGGAGCAAACGGTAGCTGAAAATAACAGTATTACAAAAGGATTTCAGCAATTAGGGATTGAAAATAAAAATGCTTTTGACAGCCAGGGTTTGATTGAGTTGAAGAATGAGTATTGTGGTAAAAAAAGATGTCTAGAGTGCAGTATTGGGAATTCAATACTTAAAAACTAATTCCACACTCCCCAATCCACCTTCACTTCAATGTCCGGATGAATACTAAACCAAACCGGGCAGGTATTACCGGTGTTTTTCAAAATGGTCTTTGTCTTCTCATCGATATCTTTCAATACATCGGGTATATGAAAAGTTAACTCTATGCCACCCACCCGGCGGGGATCGGCTTTCATGATTTTCAGGACATCAATCTTTACGTCATTCAGGTCAAAGCCCATTGTCCGGGCTTTAATGCCCATCACCGTTATCATACAGGTGGCAAGGCTGGTAGCCAATAAATCAGTAGGAGAGAACCGTTCTCCCTTTCCATTGTTATCTGTCGGGGCATCTGTTTCAAAAGAATTGCCGCTTTTCAGGTGGGTACAGGTGGTTCTTAAATCGCCGTTATAAACTACAGAAGAAGTCATTATCAATATTTTGCCCTAAATTTACGTTAGTAAACTAATCAAATAGTATCTCCGTGAAGAAACTACCCCTTACTCTTTTTACTGGCCACAATTGTCTTCGCATCATCCGCTCAGGATACTGCCAGCCGTAAAAAGTCAAAGACGGATAAAAAAGATGTTCGTCGTCAAAAAATAAATACATTAATTAAACAATCTGAAGAAGGGGTGCTGATATACAGCAAGCAAAGCATATTTGGCCTGCAGGGCCGCACCAATGGTTTTGGTGCTTTTTACGAAATTGGCAGAATGAAATCAAACCGTAAAACAAATACCTATAGGCTTGACTTTACTGAAATAAAACATCAGAAGGAAGAAAAATCACAAAGTGCCGGACTCATTTTCAGCAATCCTTATATCTACGGAAAGATCAATCATTTTTACCAGGCTACATTGGGATTTGGCCAGCAATACATACTTGGACAAAAAGGAAACAAAAACGGTGTTGCGGTCTCCGCCATCTTTAATGGTGGCCTTGCATTGGGTCTGTTGCGTCCTTATTATGTAGATGCGATCGACCCCATTAGCGGCGAAACAAAAACAATCCGGTATTCAAAAGCCGACAGTTCCTTATTTCTGGGGCCCAGCATTATTGGCGGTGGCGGATTTGGAAAAGGCTGGAATGAAATAAAAATGAAACCCGGAGGTTTTGTCAAAACTGCCATGCGATTTGATTATGGCCGTTTTAATGAAGTGGTTTCTGGAATTGAAGTGGGATTGAGTATAGAATTTTATGGTTCCAAAATTCCCATTATGGTGGATCAGAAAGATAAACAAATGTTCTTTCAGGGCTATATTTCCATCTTGTTTGGAAGAAGAAAGTAATAAATTTTTAAGAATCCCTCTATAAGTTCTGCAATACCACTTTTTCTACTTTAAGGAAAAACTAATAGAGGGTTCATTTTAGCAATTATCTGCTGTATTTTCGCTTTATGATTGAGTTACCGGTAACTACTGTGGCGGTTGACAATACAAGACTTAAGAAGCCTGATTGGCTCCGGGTAAAACTTCCTATTGGAGAAAGTTATAAGCATGTCCGCAGCCTCGTCGATGATCACAAATTGCATACTATTTGCGAAAGCGGCAACTGTCCTAATATGGGAGAGTGCTGGGGGGCTGGCACCGCTACTTTTATGATACTCGGTAATACCTGTACCAGAAGTTGTGGCTTTTGCGCTGTAGCTACTGGTCGTCCGGAAGCAGTTGATTGGGATGAACCACAAAGGGTAGCCGAAGCTATTTACCTGATGAAAGTAAAACATGCCGTTATCACTTCGGTAGACCGTGATGAATTACCGGATGGTGGCTCTATCATCTGGAACAATACTATTAAAGCTGTAAAAGCATTAACTCCTGAAACGACATTAGAGACATTGATCCCCGACTTCAAGGGAAAGAAAGAAGATATACAACGGGTAATTGAAGCAGCACCGGAAGTGGTGAGTCATAACATTGAAACTGTAGAAAGATTAACAAAGCAAGTTCGCATTCAAGCTAAGTACTGGCGGAGTATGGAAGTGATTAGGACATTAAAAGAAGGGGGTATGCGAACAAAGAGCGGCATCATGCTCGGCCTCGGTGAAGAAAAAGAAGAAGTGATACAAACACTAAATGATTTACAAGCCAATGGCTGTGATGTGGTAACCATTGGTCAATACTTACAACCAACAAAAAAGCATTTACCTGTGCATCGGTTTGTTCATCCTGATGAGTTTTCTGAATACCGGGAGATTGGTTATGCACTTGGATTAGATTATGTGGAAAGCGGCCCGTTGGTCCGCTCGAGTTATCATAGTGAAAAGCATGTAATAGCCGGGTACGGAAGAAATAAATGGGAGAGTGAAAAGTCCGGAGTCACTAATCTTTAGTCAGGAGTAATGGCAAGGGTAGCTACAATATTTATTTTCAGTTTATTTTTTGGGATACAGGTAAATGGTCAATTAAAATGGCAGAATGTTGATTCATTGTTTCAGCCGTTACCTTCATCTGTTCATGTTTACAAAACAACGGACCTGCTGGATGGCAAACCCAACATCGCTTATTATGTTGAAGCAGATTTAAAAGATAAGAAATTAAATTTTACTGTTGATACTACATACAAACGCCGTTTAACTCCTTCTAAGTTTTATGAGAAGAATGATAAGCCGTTACTGGTGGTAAACACAACTTTCTTTTCTTTCGCTACCAACCAGAATTTGAATGTGGTGATAAAAAATAAGAAGCTGGTAAGCTATAATATACATACCATCAACGGGAGAGGGAAGGATACTTTTACTTACCGCCATCCTTTGGGCAGTGCAATTGGTATTTCTAAGAAAAGAATGGTTGATATCGCATGGATTTTCACTGACTCTTCCAGTAAAATTGCCTTTGCACAAGAGGCGCCTATGCAACCCCTTATTGATTCATTAAATTATCTTTCATTAAAATCTGTTTTTAATAACCATGCTAATCTTGGAATAACATACAGAGGGTTGATTCTGCATTCGAAATGGAAAATGCAAACCGCAGTAGGTGGAGGCCCTGTTCTTTTACAAAATGGTGAAATTAAAATTACCAATAACGAAGAATTGAAATTTGCCGGTAAAGCAATCGAAGACAAACATCCCCGCACTGCAATGGGCTATACCAAATATAATAAGCTCATTATATTGGTAATTGAAGGCCGTAACCCCGGCAAAGCAGAAGGTGCTACACTTACTCAGGAAGCACAAGTTTTTAAAGACCTCGGTTGCTGGGAAGCATTAAATCTTGATGGTGGCGGAAGCAGTTGTATGCTGGTAAATGGAAAGGAAACGATCAAAGTTTCGGATGCAACAGGGCAACGGCCCGGTTGCCGGCTTTTTTTTTTTTGGGGCTTTTTTGTGCATTGCATTAGTCAAAAAGTTCCAAAAGATTTAGTGCATTAATGTTATTCTATTATATGCCGCAAAAGAATGATACACCCACCCGACTTTGTAACAGTTATATTCACACACATAGTTTAAGGGTTCAAATTGATACTTCCCAGACCAATGCGCTGGCTCCTAATATCGCCGCATCTGCTTCTTTTAAATCACTGTACAGAATTTTTACTTTGTTTTTAAAAATTTGTATCAGGTTTGCTTCCATAGCCTGTTTGGTCGGATTCAATATCAAATCACCAGCTTTCGTTAATCCGCCAAATAGCACAATAGCTTCCGGCGAAGAGAACATCACAAAATTGGCCAATGCTTCACCCAATATCTGGCCGGTAAATTCAAAAATATCATTCGCAATTTTATCACCTTTCATGGCACATTCATAAACTGTCTGGCTGGTGATAAGATCGTTGATTGTATAATCTCTCAGAAGGCTTTCTACATTTGGGTTATCAGTCAGCATTTCCAAGGCAGTTTCTCTTACTCCGGTTGCAGATGCATATGATTCCAATGTTCCCCGTATTCCTGTTCCTTTATGCAATCTTCCGCCGGGGCGGATGATGGTATGCCCCAACTCACCGGCAAACCCATCATGACCAAGTACTATTTTACCATCAATAACAATTCCGCTTCCTACGCCTGTGCCTAAGGTAATAGTGATAAAATGCTTCATTCCTTTGGCGCAGCCATACATCATTTCTCCCATAGCCGCAGCATTGGCATCATTGGTCAGCCTTACGGGCAAGCCGAACTTTTCCGATACCATGCTGGCAAAGGGAATAATACCCCGCCATTTCAAATTAGCTGCATATTCAATATTCCCGGTATAATAATTTCCATTGGGTGCACCGATGCCCATACCTGCAAAATTTTTAATGCCGCCATTTTTTTCAATCATAGGCAGCATTTTTTCATGCAGTTCATTAATAAAATCCTGCACACCATCCGGCTCGTTAGTAAGCAACCTGTCCTGCTGTAAGATTTTTCCATGCTGATCTACTACACCAAATTTTGTGTTTGTACCACCAATGTCTATTCCGATTGCATATTTAGCCATAGCCTGAATTTTAAAATAAGCCCCGATACTTTGCAGCAGCGGGGCAATAATTATATGAACGAATTTGATTAATGACCACCGCTGCTCACTTCTGCGTCGTAATCGATTCCCTGCTTTTTAAGAATACCTTTTACAATAAAGGCAAACAATGCGAGGTAAGCAAAACATACTGCTGGTATCCAGTAAGACTGATGAATACCAATAATATCTGCCAGTTTACCTTGTATAGGCGGAATGATTCCGCCACCTAAGATCATCATGATCAAAAATGCAGATCCTTCGGTAGTATATTTTCCAAGACCTGCAATGGACAGGGAAAAAATAGATGGCCACATAATTGAGCAAAACAAACCTCCGCTTAAAAGCGCATAAACGGCTACCATCCCGGTTGTCTGAGTACCGATAACCATGGCAACAACCCCAAGGATTCCAAAAATCAATAAGGTTCTGGCAGGTTTATCTTTAGAGAAATAAAAGGCAATAATCTGGGCTAAAACACAAACGACATAATAATATAAAGGCTTCATGTCATATTTTGCAACAGTATTAACGCCGACGATTATCCCAAATGCAATTAGCGGTACAATAATCTGCAATATTATTTTAGTTTTTTGGGATAGTTTAAAAGCTGTTACAGCACCTGCCCATCGCCCAATCATCAGGCTACCCCAGTACATAGAGATGTATGGTGCGGCTTCAGAAGATTGGAACCCTCCAAAGTCTGGCTGTTTTAATAATTCACTCAGATTACTGCCAATAGCAACTTCTACGCCAACGTAAACAAATATTGCCAGCATACCCAATACCAATTGCGGATACTGCATAGCACCCCATCCTTCCGGTTTTTTCTTTGCTAATTGATTTGAAAAGAGTAACCCAAGCACCACAACGGCTAAAGCGCCTAATAATAATTTCAATCTGTATTTTTCTAACGGTTCTTTTAAACTCTTAATTGTTGCATTATTGTTTTCGTTCTCCTGGTTAATAGTTTTTGCTGCGCCTATTGCATTGAGTGCTACAGAATTTGAAGTATAAACTTTAGTTAAAGAATCAAATATTGCCGTTGATTTTATGATTTTATTTTCACCTAAAATGAGAGCATTCGATAAGAGTGAGTCAGCTTTTTTATTTTGTGCTTTTATCACATTTTCCAATGATACGATCTGTAAGGCGTCCTTACTTTTATAACTGCTGAAAACGGGTACGAAAATAGCGATTAAGAATCCTGAAACGATAAGCATGGTATAGAGTGCCTTCCTTCCACTTTCTACCTTTTCATTCAAAATACCTGCCGGTACTTTTTTAGAAAAATAAAACAAAGCTGCTGCACCAATAAATAATGCTCCTACACAGGAATATAAAATAATTACTTTACTCAGACTCAATGCTGCTATCTTCTCATCGGTAATAGCTGCAGTACTGCCAAATAAAGCAATGGCTACAACTATGGGGCCGATAGTTGTTCCAAAAGAATTAATTCCACCCCCAAGATTTACCCGGCTGGTTCCGGTAGAAGGATCTCCCAGTGAAATAGAAAATGGCTGAGCTGCTGTTTGCTGTAGTGAAAACCCCAATGCTACTATAAATAAACCAACCAGCATACCGGTGAATGTATTCGCATTTACGGCGATGATCATTGCAGCAGCACCTAAAGCTGAAAACAAAAGCCCATAAACAATACTTTTTTTATAACCCCATTTTCCCACCAGGTCTTTACCCCCAAAAGCACCATAAGCGAATAGAGCAAGAGCACCAATATAATAAGCCGTGTAAAAAGCAAAGTCTATCAACTGACTCTGAAACTGGTCAAGATGAAAATAATGCTTACAAAAAGGGATAAACACACTGTTGCCAGCTGCAATAAATCCCCAAAAGAAGAAAACGGTTACCAGTGTGCTTAAAGCTCCATAGTTAGTTGGCTGTTTAGTTTGACTCATAACAAAGGGGAGTTGATTTGATGAAGTGATGAAAGTAAAACATTTTTCAATGATGGCATAATGTAACAATCTATTGTTAACAGCTATTACAAAAAAACTGCCCCATACAAGAGTTTTAACTACTCATCTTTACAAATAAATTTTAAGCACCATATTTCAATTGTCAGCAAAAACACCTTAATTTCAAACTTATTCCTCTTTATTAATAAATTTCAATGGAAATTGTACATATAGCAGCTGAGTGTTACCCGGTGGCTAAAGCAGGGGGACTGGGCGATGTAGTGGGTGCGTTGCCAAAATACCAGGGTGAACTGGGTCATATCGCCAAAGTGGTAATGCCGATGTACCGTACCAAATTTCTTTATAACAACGATTGGGAACTGGTCCATGAAGGCAATCATCAAATCGGTCCACATTTTTTTCATTACAGTGTTATCAAAGAAAAAACCAATAAGCTGGGTTTCGACCTTTATCTGATTGATATTAATGGACTGCTGGATAGAGAAAAAATTTATGGATATGATGACGATACCGAAAGATTTCTTGCCTTCCAGGTTGCATTTTGTGACTGGCTGAACAAATGGCAACATAAACCGGATGTAGTGCACTGTCATGACCACCACACAGGCCTTATCCCCTTTATGTTCAAGCATTGCTTCGAATTCAGGGAGAGGCTGGCAGACATACCCACCGTTTTTACGGTTCACAATGGCCAGTACCAGGGATGGATAGGCTGGGAGAAATATTATTACCTACCGGCATTCGATAGTTGGAAATGGGGAATGCTGGATTGGGATAATACCATTAACCCAATGGCATCGGCTGTTAAGTGTGCATGGAAAGTAACTACCGTAAGTAATAGTTACCTCGGCGAACTCAAAGAATCTGCTAATGGACTTGAAAAATTGTTTGATTATGAGCAGGGAAAAAGCCTTGGCATCTTAAATGGAATAGATACGGAGGTTTGGGATCCACTCACCGATACAATGATTGTTAAGAATTATGATAAAGAGTTGGTGGAAAAAGGCAAGCAAAAGAATAAAAGAGAACTGGCGGGCCAGTTTGGGTTAGACCCTGATAAACCGTTAATATCTTTTGTCGGCAGATTAGTGGGAGAGAAAGCTGCTGATTTATTACCCGATGCTATCAGCCAATCCATTTACCAGCATCATGGCAATGCAAATTTCCTGGTGTTAGGTTCTGGTGATCCTGCATTGGAAGATAAATTAGACCAGATGAAACACCAGTTCGGAGGATATTTTAATTCTTACATCGGATACAGTGAGCCGTTGAGCCACCAGATATACGCCGGGTCAGATTTTTTATTAATGCCCAGCCGGGTAGAACCTTGCGGATTGAACCAGATGTATGCACTTCGTTACGGAACGGTCCCAATGGTAAGAAATATCGGAGGATTGCGGGATACAGTAACTGATATGGGTGACTGGCAGGGCTTTGGCATCCGGTTCGATCAACCTACGGTTTGGGATATTACCTATTCGGTAGGCAGGGCTATTGACCTTTATAATAATAAACCTGACCTTTACAGCTGGATGCGGGGTCACATGATGGAGATCGATCATTCATGGGATTCTTCAGCACAACAATATATTGATCTTTATAAATCTTTAAAATAAAAGAGTTGGTTATGGCTATCAGGACGATTACTCATTCCCGGGAAATATTATCGGTGATACTTGGTGGTGGTGCAGGTTCTAGATTGTATCCTCTTACAGCAAGCAGAAGTAAACCGGCTGTTCCAATTGCCGGAAAATACCGTTTGGTGGATATTCCTATTTCAAATTGTTTGAATAATGGAATAGGAAGAATGTTTGTGCTTACACAGTTCAACTCTGCATCGCTCAACCGGCACATAAAAAACACCTATCACTTCAGTGCATTCAGCAAAGCATTTGTAGATATACTGGCGGCTGAACAAACACCTGACAATCCCGCCTGGTACCAGGGAACTGCGGATGCGGTGAGGCAGGGATTACGGCATATAGAACCATTTGACAGTGACTATATCCTTATCCTTTCTGGCGATCAGCTGTACCAGATGGACTTTGCAGAAATGCTGGATAACCATAAAGCACTGGGAGCAGATATATCAGTGGCTACCATTCCTGTTACCGAAAGAGATGCCCCTGAATTTGGAATTCTTAAAAGTGATGAGGGTTTGATTACTTCTTTTATTGAAAAACCCAAGAAAGAAATACTGAATGACTGGGTAAGTAATACCGGGGAAGAAATGAAAGCAGCCGGCAGAATATACCTTGCCTCAATGGGCATTTATATTTTTAACAGGAACCTGTTATTTGAACTGCTGCAAAAGGAATTTAAAGATGCTACAGATTTTGGAAAAGAAATTATTCCGCAATCTATTTCAAAATATAAAGTAGCCAGTTACCAATACACCGGCTACTGGACAGACATCGGGAATATCTATTCATTTTTTGAAGCCAATCTTGACCTCACAAAAGATATTCCTGACTTTAATATGTTTGATAACGAACGGACCATCTACACCCGTTCCCGGATGTTACCACCGGCAAAGATCAGTGGGACTACCCTGGAAAAAACATTGATAGCAGAAGGCTCTATTCTAAATGCATCAAGAATAGAACATTCAATAATTGGTATCCGGTCCAGGGTGGGACATGGCAGTACCATTGTCAGCACTTATATCATGGGAAGTGATTATTATGAGACCATAGTCGATATTGCCACAGCGGCAGAAAAAGGAATTCCATTATTAGGTGTAGGGGATAGGTGTTATATAAAAAATGCAATACTGGATAAGAATGTTCGCATTGGTAATGATGTACGGATTAATGGGGGCTCCCATCTTGAAAACACCGATCATCCTTTGTATACCGTTAAGGATGGTATAGTCGTAGTTAAAAAAGGTGCTGTTATCCCAAATGGTTTTGTAATCTAAGTTTTTATCTAAAGTTGGGAAGTAGGTTTTCTTTACAAATTGTGTACTTTATACATAATATTCCTATCTTCAATCCTGCTCTGATTTTAAATAACGATTGCTTATGTCATCAATTCTTGCAGGAATTAAACCCAGGTTATCGCTTGCGCAAATAATTAATATGAGTGTTGGATTCTTCGGAATCCAGTTTGCCTTTGGACTCCAGAACGCCAATGTCAGCAGGATATTTCAAACCCTTGGAGCCTCCATTGATGATATTCCTATTCTGTGGATTGCGGCCCCGCTTACAGGTCTTATCGTACAACCGATTATCGGGCATTGGAGTGATAAAACATGGCATAAACGATGGGGGAGAAGAAGACCATTTTTTATGGTAGGTGCTATTTTTGCATCGCTTGCTTTATTCATTTTTCCCAATGTTTCAGAAATATGGATGGCTGCAATAATGTTATGGTTATTGGATGCATCCATCAATGTATCCATGGAACCATTCAGAGCATTCGTTGGAGACATGTTGCCTGATTCCCAAAGAACAACAGGCTTTGCTATGCAAAGTTTTTTCATTGGTACAGGTGCAGTTATTTCATCTCTGTTGCCTTATCTGCTTACAGAATTTGGTGTAGCAAATGAAGCACCCGAAGGTATTTTACCCGACTCCATTAAGATATCGTTTATCATCGGTGCTGTTGTGTATATAGCAGCTATTTCCTACACGGTTTTTACTACCAAAGAGTATTCACCGGAGGAAATGAAATCATTTGGTGAAATAGGAGACAGCGATAATACAGTACATATTAAAACGGAAGCCAGCTCTTTTACAAAAAAAGGATCTATCTGGGCCTTCATCGGACTTGCATTAACAGCAGGGCTTTTCCTGTACAATTCATCATCGACTGATAAACTTGAAAAAGAATTATACGTACTTACCGGCGGTATAGCTGCCTTTGGTATTTGCCAGTTAGTAGCCGGCTTAATGCATAAAAATAAAAGTACGAATGGCTTTGTAGAAGTAATGGACGACCTGAATTTTCTACCCGATACAATGAAAAAACTGGCAATAGTTCAGTTCTTCTCCTGGTTTGCTTTATTTGCAATGTGGATATATACCACCCCAGCTCTGGCTCAACACATCGCAGGAACTACGGATGCCAGTTCTGTAGCTTACAATAAAATGGGAAATTGGGTAGGGGTTCTTTTTGCATTCTATAATGGGTTTGCCGCTCTTTTTGCTTTCCTGCTCCCCGTATTGGCAAAACGTTTTTCAAGACCTGCAACCCATATGATAGCGTTGATTGCCGGAGGATTAGGTCTTATTTCATTTTACATATTTAAAAATGAAAATTTACTTATTATAAGTATGGCTGGTGTAGGATTAGCCTGGTGTAGCATTTTGGCTATGCCATATTCTATGTTAACAAGGGCTTTACCCGCCCAAAAGATGGGTGTGTACATGGGGATTTTTAACTTCTTCATTGTGATTCCTCAAATACTTGCTGCTACACTATTAGGTGTATTTACCCGTCATATTTTTAATGGCAATGCCATTATGACGATTGTTGTTGGCGGTTGTTCAATGATACTTGCCGCCTTTTTAACATTGAGAATAAAAGATAAATAGCATTTACATGAAAAAATATCTTTTTGCACTGTTGTTATTTGTTGCAGTAAAAAGTTGGAGCATAGACATGCTCGGAGTTTATCCCACCAATTGGTGGGTGGGAATGAAAAATCCAAAAGTCCAAATCATGTTGCATGGAGAGAATATCGGCATGTTCACCAAATTCAGCATCACCTACCCGGGAGTGAAAGTTGAAAAAATCAGTAAAGCAGAAAGTAAGAATTATGTTTTTCTTGATCTGAATATAGCAGCAACAACCAAACCCGGCGTATTAAAAATAATTATGTCCGGTGGGGGTATTGGTGTAGAAGATGTCTTTTTTGAATTAAAACCCCGTAATAAAGAGAATGGAAAAACAAGAACACAGGGTGTAACGGCGAAAGATTTTATTTACCTGATGATGCCCGATCGCTTTTCCAACGGTGATCCTTCCAATGATATTATCAATGATTACAGGGATAAGACGAGTAACCGAAAAGATAAGTTTTCCCGGCATGGCGGTGATTTTAAAGGGATACTCAACCACCTTGATTATTTTAACCAACTTGGCGTAACTACATTATGGCTGACACCTGTTATTGAAAACGATATGCCCCTTATGAATGAATGGGGTAATAATGTTGCCGGCTATCATGGCTATTGGTTCACCGATCATTATAATGTTGACAGACGTTTTGGAGGTAATGAAGGATACAAGGAGTTTTGCAATAAACTCCATGCTAACGGGATGAAAGTGATTCAGGATGCTGTGTACAATCATGTTGGCAACCATCATTGGTTTGTACTCGATCCACCAATGAAATCATGGTTCAATACATCTCAAGGAGATAAAGGCCCTAATCACCGGGAAGAAGTGTTTTACGATCCTTATGCCTCACAGGCCGATAAAAACACCATGTTGGATGGCTGGTTTGTACCACACCTGCCAGACCTGAACCAACGGAATCCTTTCGTTGCTACTTTTCTTATTCAACATGCCGTGTGGTCCACAGAAGAGTTTGGAATTGACGGATGGAGAGTGGATACCTATAAATATTGTGATGAGCAATTCATGAATAATATAAATGCCGCACTGGAAAAAGAATTTCCTAAAGTAACGGTCTTTGGCGAGTCATGGGTAAACAGTACAGTTGCCAATGCGTATTTTACACAGAACAATATGGCCACTCCCTTTAAGCATAATGCAAAAGGGATGCTTGATTTTCAAACCTGCTTTGCTATGCTGGGAGGTATGAATGAAAAATTTGACTGGCTCACCGGGGCGAATAAAATATATGCCACTTTATCACAGGATGTATTGTACAAAGATCCCATGAACAACTGCATTTTTCTTGATAACCATGATATGGACAGGGTGTTTTCAGTTATAGATGAAGACTGGAAGAAAATGAAAATGGGTTTTAACTGGTTACTTACCTTACGGGGAATTCCTCAGATCTATTATGGTACGGAAGTACTGATGAAAAATAAAAAAGTAAATACGGATGCTACTGTCAGAGAAGATTTTCCAGGTGGCTGGGTTGATGATAAGGAAAAGGAGAACCGTTTTACCAAAGAGGGCAGAAGTGATAAACAACAAGAAGCCTTTGAATATGTAAGCAGTCTGGCCAATTTCAGAAAGAATTCTTCCGCCATTACTGCAGGCAAAACAATGCAGTTCATTCCCAAAGATGGTCTTTATATTTATTTCCGTTACGATGCAAAGCAAACTGTAATGGTGGTTACCAATACCGGAGATAAAGATGTAAAACCGGATTGGTCACTATACAGCGAAAGAACCAAAGGCTTCAACCAGGTAAGAAATGTAGTGACAGGAAAAATTAAATCACTTATTGGATTGGAGATTGAATCAAAAGAGAGTTTTGTATTTGAATTGCTGAAATAATTAAATAATAAAATTGATCAGTAATTTACTTCCGTAAGCTCCCCAATCTTTTGCAATTTTATCCAATGCCTGCAACATAGAATTGCGGGTAGATTTTTTCCCTTTGGTAGAAGGGACTACCTTATTCATCTTTACTTCAAACACTTCTACTTTGGTAGCAAACCAGGTGGAGTGCAAGCGGGGAATTCCCATGCCCAATATCATTCCGGGCAATCCTTGTATTCCTTCAGGGCCGCCATTTATCAGCAGCTCATCACTATAAAAAGCAAATATGGCGATGGTGTCATTTAAGATACCAACTGCTTTGCGGCAATCGTATCCTGCAATGGTTCTTACATCACTCGTTAATTTCCATTTAATTTTCAATAAACTGTCTTCAACCAGGAAAACTTCTTCGAAAACTGGTTTTTGGGAAATAGAAATTCTGTTTCGATAGTCTGTGTAGACAACATTTTTGTCACCGACTGGCCGGTACCATACCCGGGGGTCAACCGGAACATCTTTGCCCGGTTGATAAAGTGATTTACTGGTATCGCCGGTAAAGTCGTAATAGCTTACCATTGAAACAGGGTAACGGTCTTTGTTCTGCTCATACCAATTGTTGCCTTCCTGCAGGTCTTTCATCAATTGGCGGACACTGGTCGTTTTTTCAAACTCTACTTTAAGTGTAGCAAAAAAACGTTGCTGGGCATCGATGGTTTGCAAGGCAATACCCAGGCAGATAGTAAGGATAATCTTTTTTATCATTTTGTTTCTCCTCCCGGCATTTTATTAAAAGACCATTCAAACTTTAAAAGAAAATAACGACTGATGCGCTGGAAACGATCATCAGATACAAAGGTATTATTGATAGTACGGGTAAACCCCTTATTATCATCCAGCATATCATTAGCGATAAAGCTGATCTTACCGGCATCTTTCTTCATAAAATTTTTTGATATACTGGCATTCCAGATTACAAGGTTGGTGTTAGAAGCAAAAGCATCAATACGTTGACGAAGGTCTGCATTTACATTGGTCACAAATTCCATTTTCCAGGGCAAGTCTATCTTTATATCTACCTCTCCACCATATGTAAAATAGTTGTTGTTAACACTGGTGGATAGTGATGATTTGGAAGAGTTGTAGCCTATAGCAGGGCTAATCTCAATACTGAACTTATTCTCCCTCTCTATTCCCAGGTCAACACTTAAATTAACACTATAAGACCTTGTGATAGCTTTCTGGGCATTAATGAAATTGATATATCGGTTACCATTTGCATTAATATCAAATCCATAGTTTAATTTATTGTCTTCAGCTTTCATCATCCCTCCGCCTTTATTCCAGTTACCGCCGAAATTCCAGTTGGAATTCCCATCCACATTTATTGGATAATAAGTTCGTTTGCCTGTTACCGGATCTATAGTATTAAACTGAGTAATGGCATTTTGGATGACATTATAACTCAAATAAGCATAGGTATACATTTGCTTCAGCACTTTGTACTGGTTATAGTTAAAATTGAAATTATGGTTAAATCCAACTTTCAGCTCCGGGTTGCCAATATATTCAACCAATGGATCTGTATTGTCCCTGATTGGTTGCAACTGGTTAATGGTAGGTTGTCGTGTGGTGCCTCTGTAATTAAAGCTGATACCGGTTTGTTGTTGGGGACTGTAGCTAATGCCTGCCTGCGGGGTTATGTTCAAAAAGTTATACTCATTGAAAGCAGTGTTATCAAGATTTTGCAACCCCAATTTAACAGTGGAGATACCAGAGCCTAACCCCAATCTGATTTTCTTACCAATGTATCTGAAAATAGCATTGCCGCTATGGGAATAAGCATCCAACTCAAAGTTATTACTGAAATCAGCAACGAGCACTTCGTATTTTCCATTAAATCCTTTTTCAAAAGTGTTACGCTTTGAAATGGAATTATTTTTATTATAGGCATAGTCAACAATCAGCGTCCAGGCTGGAGAAAGAGGTTCACTAAATGTGCTTTTAATTCCGTAAGTAGTGGAACGTCCGTCAAATATTTTTTGCTGGTCTACCGTATCAGCATGATCAAACACCCCATTATTAAAATATCGGATATTGGTATTATTTAATCCGTCATTTTCATCATCAGTTACTCCATAGCGAAATACTGTTTGCCATAGCCTGTTCTTCTTTTTGAAAAGTTGTTTGTAAGTAAGTTGATTATCTGTTTGTTTCCTGAATGTGGCGTTGTCGTAATTTCTGAAACTCCTGTTGATGGTGTCTCTGCTCTCATTTAAAAATTCTCCGATATCTGTTCCGGTTGTGTGACTTTTCTTATAGGTGTTATTTGAAACAATTTTAAGGGAAGCCAGCGAATCCAGTTTCCATTCATATTTGGCGGTTATGGCATGTTGCTGGTTTAGTGCATTCTTTGTAGTGTACCTGTTGGAGTAACTAAGGCCAGTGGGCAGAATATTTTGTGTCAATGTCGTTCCAACATTAGTAGTACCGAGGCTATTAAAGCGGTAAGAAAGATTGACATTATTCTTATCAGCATTCCATTTATTACTGAATAAAGTTCCGGCAGAATAAGCATCGGGAAGACCCCTCAGGTTCCAGTCATTAAAATCATCACCCCCGCCAAAACTGAAATAATACCCGCTTAGCTCATCATACTCAGCATCATTTTCTATGCCTAATTTCTGGCGGTCTTCCCAACTCAGGCTACCGGCATTTATATTTGTTCTTGTTCCAAATACAGAAAATTTCTTTTTTCCTATAAACCTATTGTAAAGAATTTTGGAATCCACATATTTATTGAAATCAGTTCCGGCTATTATTTTTCCAAAAGCTCCCTTTTTTGCATCTTCTTTCAGTTTGATATTCACAGTTTTCCCTTCATTGCCAGTGGTCATCCCGGTTAACTGTTGTTGTTCGGTTTTTGTTTCAAACACCTGCACTTTGTCTACCGCTTTCGCAGATATATTCTGAGTGGCCATTGTCGGGTCATCACCAAAAAACTCTTCCCCATCCACCAACACTTTGTCGACCCGTTTTCCCTGCGCTACTATTTCCCCTTTTGCATTAACTGTAAATCCTGGGAGTTTTTTCAGTAGGTCTTCTACCGTCGCACCTTCCTTTACGTTAAAACTATCGGCAACAAATTCTGTCGTATCTCCTTTAATCCGGATGGCGGAACCTGTCCGGATAACAACTTCATCCAGTAATTTACTTTTCGGGGTCATAAAAACATTACCGATATCGGCGTTGTCCTTTATGTCGTATACTTCCATATAATCCGCAAAACGGGGAAAGCTAACCAGTATCAAATATTGACCTGTATCTGTTTTGGGTAAAACAAATTTTCCGTTGGCTTCTGTTCTTGTATAAGCAACAAGGGTAGTATCTGATTTTCGAAGCAATGAAACTACAGCAAGATGCAGGTCTTTCTTTTCAGTGGAGTCCGTGATTCTTCCGATAATAACTGCCTGTTGGGAATGGGCAACTGCAAAGGCAATGAATAACAGGCAAGTTAATAAAGCTTGTTTCAGCATGTTGGTTTTTGGGATTGTTCTTAAAAATATCAATTTGGCTACATATCAGAGTTGACATTTATCTGAACTGCACAAAACTGATGATTTCCGGTATTACCAACTCATATTTCTACATATAGATATGTTAATTTTCCGGCAAAAAGATGTAAGTTGAGTGAGATACCAAATTCATAAAATTCTTTATAGATGCCGTCGAAAAAAAAAATTACAGAGACTATTGCGTCGGAGAATAACGGCACCCCAAATGATTTATCAAGACCAACTCCAATAGAAAGAATACCGGCAACAGAAAGCCAGAAATATGAAGAATTGAATTTCATCGACACTTCCAAACCTGTCTGGAATTATTCCCTGCTCACCGATGAGGATGTATTAAATTACCAGGCCGGTACCAATTACCAGTTGTACAAAAAATTCGGTTCGCATTCCATACAGGTAAATGAAGTATGGGGCATGTATTTCTGTGTGTGGGCTCCCAATGCTACTTCGGTTTCAGTAAAAGGACATTTTAATGATTGGAAAAATCATGAATACGAACTAACACCCCGCTGGGATAAAAGCGGCATCTGGGAAGGTTTTATCCCGCATTTTAAATTAGGCGAAGCATACAAATACCACATTGTAGGGTATGCAAAAAGAAAAATTGACAAAGGCGACCCCTTTGCTAATTTTTGGGAAAAGCGGCCGCACACAGCTTCTATTACCTGGGATATGCACTATGACTGGAAGGATGATCAATGGATGAAAAATCGCAAAAAGAAAAATGCACTGGATGCGCCCTGGAGTGTGTATGAAGTTCACCTGGCCAGTTGGCAGCGGCCCGATGCCAATGATGAAGAAACGTATAATACATATGACCAGCTATCAGAACGTTTGGTTCCATATGTAAAAGAATTAGGTTTTACCCATATTGAGTTCATGCCGGTTATGGAACATCCTTTTGATGGCAGCTGGGGCTATCAATGCACCGGATTTTTTGCGGCGACATCAAGGTTTGGTGATCCGCAGGGATTGATGCGGCTTATTGACACTTTGCACCAGGAAGGCATAGGTGTTCTGCTGGATTGGGTGCCTTCTCATTTTCCATATGATGCTCATGGATTGTTTATGTTCGATGGCACACATACATATGAATATGCAGATATGCGGAAAGGGTTTCATCCGGACTGGAACAGTTACATATTCAATTATAAAAGGGGAGAGGTAAAATCTTTTCTCATCAGCAGTGCCCGTTATTGGTTCGACCTGTTTCATATTGATGGGATACGGGTAGATGCCGTTAGTTCAATGCTGAAATTAGATTACTCAAGAAAGAAGGGAGAATGGGAACCCAATGAGTTTGGTGGTAACGGAAATTTAGAAGCTATTGCTTTTATCAAAGATTTGAATGCAACCATTTATCGGGACTTTCCGGATGTGCAAACGATAGCCGAAGAAGCAACAGATTGGCCGGGTGTTTCAAAACCAACCTGGCAGGATGGTTTAGGCTTTGGTATGAAATGGATGATGGGTTGGATGCATGATACCCTGGATTATTTTAAAGTGGATCCCTTGCTCCGGCAATTTCAGCAGGACAAATTTTCTTTTAGTATGATGTATTACTATGATGAAAATTTTATGCTGCCGCTTAGCCATGATGAAGTAGTGCATGGCAAAAGCCCGATGCTGTATAAAGTTCCCGGAGATGAATGGCAGAAATTCGCCAACCTGCGTTTGCTTTATACCTATATGTGGACACATCCCGGAGCCAAACTGCTTTTTATGGGAAATGAATTTGGACAAACCGGTGAATGGAATTATAAATCAGAATTACAATGGGAATTGTTACAATTTGACTGTCACCGTCTACTAAAGGATTGTATAGCTGAATTGAATAACCTGTTAAAAAATGAGCCGGCATTATATCAAAATCAATTCACTATGGATGGCTTTGAATGGGTGGACTTAGACCACAGGCAGGAGTCAGTGATTGTTTTTAAAAGAAAAGGGAAGAAGAAAGCAGACGATTTACTCATTATTTTGAATATGACACCCGTGGTGAGGAACGACTGGCAGATTTATACATCCGGGAAAAAATATAAACAGGAAATATTCAATAGCGATGATAAAAAATATTGGGGGACGGGCAATGTTTTTAATCCCGGGATAAGATCTGAAATAGTTGATAAGGGTCAAAAAAAATACTGTATTACCGTAAATTTACCACCCCTGGGGGGAATCATTCTGAAATAATACTATTTTGGAATGATATTAGCATAGAAGTCCCTGGTTAAGTTTTGATTAGTCATTAGCAAAATCTACTTTAGTGATGCGAAACACTATTAAGTCCAATCCAAAAAGAAGCCCTATGTTACACAAAATCCTATCCGCCTGCCTGGTGCTGACGACTATGTTGGCCAATTCTCAAACCTCCGTTACTGCGCTTAATATTGGCACTGATAGTGCTGACTTTTTTTTACAAAAAGGTTTATTGGAAAAACAAAATGGACGAAGGCTGGAGTCGTTGAAAAATTTTGAAAAAGCTGCCCGTTACGATGCCAGCAGTAAAGTCATTACGGCTGAACTTGCTTCTGCTTATTTTGATCTTCGTAAGTATAGCCAGGCCCGTGAGTCATTTAAAAAATTAGTACAGTTAGGCGACCAATCGGCGGCTACTTATAAACAGCTCATGACCTTGTCTTTCCAGCTAAAGCAAAATGAGGATGTACTCTTATATGCTGATAAATTAAAAACGGCTGATCCTTCAGAGAAAGTTTTGTATTATGTAGGTAAGGTACATTACGACATGGATAATTATGGCGACGCTATCAAGTACCTGAACCGTGCCGCTGAAGAAGACCCTGCCAATGCCGACATCCCCTATATGATAGCCCACAGCTATTCAGATATGATGAATTATAAACTGGCAATTCCTTATTTCAAAAAAGCGATCGAACTAAAACCCACGGAGAGCTATTGGATATACGAATTAGGTCTTATCTGTTATGCCATGAATGCAGATAAAGATGCACTGAAATATATGCTGGAAGCAGGGGAGAAGGGTCTGAAAAGAGACAATGATTATTTAGAAAATCTTGGTATTGCCTATTTGAATGTAGGTAACCTCGATGAAGGTGTAAAAATCCTGAATGAAATATTAATTAAGCGGCCAAGTGACATGAACATTCTGAATATGGTGGCGGAAGCTTATTATTATAAAGCAAAATTCGACCAGGCTATAGAATACTGGGATCGGGTGCTTGAATACGATAAAGAAAATGCCTCAGCTCTATATATGATTGGTATGTCTTACCAAAAGAAAGGTGGAAAAGAAAATACAGACAAAGGTATTGCCCTATGTGATAAAGCTATTGAAATGGATCCTTCGTTATCCAGCCTGAAACAAAAGAAGATGATGGCAGGTATGTAAAAAAGAATTCCTATACTAAAAAGGCAAGTCTCGAAAGAAACTTGCCTTTTTTATTTATACTTCCTGTTGAAGTGGTTACATCCTTTCCGGAACCCGGATACCCAGCAATCCCATACCTGAAGCAATAACATTCGCTGTCATCGTAGCAAGTTGCAGCCGCAGTTGTTTCTTTTCTTCCGACTCAGCATTCATAACTGAATGCTCTGTATAAAAAGTATTAAATGATTTTGACAGGGTGAAAGCATAAATAGCAATCACAGAGGGATTGTGTTCAACCACCGCCTGTTCAATAACAGCAGGGTATTGTTCCAATAAAATAATAAGGTCTTTTTCCAGCATTAAAAGACTCGTTCCAACTTGTACCTTGTTCCTTGCACCTTGTTCCTTACGCAGTATGGACTTAATCCTTGCATGAGTGTATTGCACAAACGGCCCGGTAAACCCATGAAAATCGATTGACTCTTCCGGGTTGAAAATCATTCTTTTCTTAGGATCAACCCTCAACAGGAAAAATTTCAAAGCCCCTAGGGCAATAATATCATACAACTCTTTTAATTCCCCGGTTGTAAAATCTTTCACCTTACCAAGCTCCTCTGTTTTATTCTTTGCCACATTCACCATTTCATCTATCATGTCATCCGCATCAACTACAGTTCCTTCCCGGCTTTTCATTCTGCCGGAAGGCAACTCTACCATGCCGTAGCTCAAATGATAAATACCATCTGCATAAGGCTTACCTAATTTTTTTAAGATAAGTTTCAGCACTTTCATGTGATAGTTCTGTTCATCCGCTATCACATAAATACTTTCGTCATATTTAAAGTCTTCATACTTTTCTTGTGCCAGGCCAAGATCCTGGGTTATGTATACTGAAGTGCCATCCTTCCGCAATACCAACTTTTCATCTAATCCTTCTTCCGTCAGGTCAATCCATACACTGCCATCTTCCTTTCTAAAAAATACTCCCTGCTTTAATCCTTCTTCTACGAATTTCTTTCCCGGCAAATAAGTTTCGCTTTCGTAGTATGTTTTGGCAAAATCGGAACCAATTCTTTTGTAGGTTACATCAAACCCTTCATACACCCACCCATTCATTTTTTTCCAAAGCTCGATTACATCCGGTTTCCCATTCTCCCAGTCCACCAGCATTTGCTGTGTGCCTTTCATAATGGGGGCTTCCTTCTCTGCATCTTCTTTTTTCATTCCCCCGGCTACCAGTTCTTCAACCTGTTTTTTATACTCATCATTGAATCTTACATAATATTCTCCGACAAAATGATCGCCTTTTGTATTGGTGGATTGCGGTGTAGCACCATTGGCAAATAATTGCCATGCTATCATACTTTTACAAATGTGAATACCCCGGTCATTTACAATACAACTCTTGACAGTTTCATAACCACTTTGCTTCAGTATCTGCGCCACACTCCAGCCCAAAAAATTATTCCTGAGATGACCAAGATGGATTGGTTTGTTGGTATTAGGAGAGGAGTATTCCACCATTACTTTCCGGCCGTTGGCAGGCTTTGACCCAAATGTTGCATTGTTATAGTTTGCCTGGAGAAAGTTTATCCAGTAATTATCAGCAATGGTAAGATTCAAAAAACCTTTGATAACATTATGGGCAGTAAAAATATCCGGACTGGCTTTTACCAGTGCTTCGCCAATCTCTGCACCCAACAGCTCGGGAGACTTCTTTAACTGCTTGACAAAAGAGAAAAGTACAAGGGTATAATCTCCATCAAACTCCGGTTTGGTAGTATTAATAGTTAATTCAGATTCAGAAAAATCTTGCCCATACAAATCTTTCAGTGCCTTTATAACAAGTGGTTTTATCTGGCTGATGATGCTCATCCTGTCTGTTAATTTAGCTGCGAATTTACGATTGCAATCCCGAAAAGACAGGGACAAGTTTTGGGATTTGGTTGTTGTTTCAATTACTTTGTGAGGCCATGCGAAAACACATCCATAGTGCAAGAGACCTGGTATTGCCCATTATTGACTTCTTTTACCCGCCGTTTAAGAAGCTGATGAACCTGCAAACATTCCGGTATGCTGCTTCTGGCGGCGGTAATACATTGCTTGGACTTATCATCTATTACATCAGCTACAAATACATTTTTGCTGAAAAGGTCTTCAAGTTTGACTTTTATGCTTTTGAAGGTCACATAGCAGCACTCATTGTTTCTTTCTGTATAACTTTTCCTGTTGGTTTCTTTATGTCAAAATATGTAGTCTTCAATGATTCAAAAATGAAAGGCCGGATACAATTGTTCCGCTATTTCATGATATGTCTTTTTAATTTGGCATTAAACTATCTTCTGCTGAAGGTTTTTGTGGAGAAATTTAATATTTACCCGGTTATAGCCCAGGTATTCACCATCGCTATTGTAGTTGCTTTCAGTTATGTGGCACAGCGCAATTTCTCGTTCAAAGCAACCCCCGACGAGGACATCACAGACTAAAATTAATAGACTCTACTTTTACGGACAGATCACCGGCGCAATTACTTCGGATCACCAGATGCTGTTGCATCGGGAAAATGCCTATCAGCGAGATGTCTTTAATGGTGCCATAACTACGGATACCTTTCATCCATTCCTGGTTCAATTGCTGGTTAATGGTTGTTTTTGCAGTATCAATATAAGCACCTAACTCAAACCGGGTATTCTTGCTTATCTCTTTCGTTATTTTTTTATCAAACAGCCAGTCAGCAGAACCGAGTAACACATTTTTCGATTTGATATCAAAATCAATATCGGCCACTTCAATAGTCCGCTTGTCTTTATCATACACTGGTTTGCCAACTAAATATACAACACCATCATTCGTACCGGAAAATTTTATTTTAATGATTAGTTTTTCAAAGCCGCCACCATAGATTTTGCATTCATCAATGATGAACTTCTTTTTAATAAACCCCTTTTTAAAATTAAATTCTTTCCCGGCAAGGTTCTCATTCATGATTGTACTTAGTGAATCATAGCTCAAAACAGCATCCAGAAAAATACTGAAACCTGGTTTACGGCTAAATGAGCCAATATTGGGTACAGCAGTATTCTGTTCTGTTGGTTTCTCAAAACTGATAACCGGTTTGGCAGAAAGACCAAGAAATATGTTCAATGAATCATTCAGGGCAAACATATTATTGATACGGATCTTCTGTGGATTAATTTTCAACCAACCCAGGCCTGCTACATTGTAAACTTTACTCAGTTGGTTCCACACCTGCTGAAATCGGGGTTTTAAATCTACTTTTCCGTAGTTTTTATCCAGGTCTTTTTTAGAGGCATCCAGTTCAGCAATTAATCCCTTCATTACTTGTTTGGTAATATCCTGTCCCCAGAAACAAACTTCACATTTGTCTAACGGTTGCGGTTCATTTCTTACAATCCCCAGTTTTACTTTATAATCTGGCTGAATACTTAATGAGTTGGTAAACGAAACATTAACCCGCCGTTCGCCTTCACTGCCAAAACCACAACGGCAGGCAGGGGTCCATGGGGAAATTACAGTGCCGCTGACACAAACCCTGGTGGACCCGATTATTTTATAATAACCAGTAAAGCCAAGATTCATCGACATGCCGGAGACCTTCATCTGCAATTTGCTCCTGCGAAAAACGTACTTATATCGGGTATCACACCCATCCTGCACCCAGCCATCCGGGTAGCCGGGAGAAGTAAAAAGCGTATCCACACTTTTCTCTGCCATTGTATAAATTGGTTTCAGGTTTATCTGAATGGGAATATTAATTTCAGAATTGGGCAATGAGTCCATTTTGAAATTACCGGGGGATAAATCGGGATTGGCAGGATTTATTTTTTGGGAGTAAGAAAGAACGACCGTAAATAAACTCAATAAAAAAAGTATTCCTTTTCTTTCCATGTTATCTTTTATTGCTTTGCCGGGAAGAAAATAAGACGGAAATAAAACAAATTGTCTTCCCGTTTTACCGGCTGATGTTGTAAAAATAGATAAAGAAAGGAAAAAGAATTGTGAAGATATCTTATTGTAATTCCTTCTTCATACAAATACTAGTTTCCATACCCACATACTGCCCGTAATTCGGGATAACCCGGAACCCGGCTTTTTGGTACAACCGGATTGCTTCCGGCTGGTTATTACCCAATTCTAAAACAGTAGCTTCTTGTCCAAGTTCAGCAGCCCAATTTTCTAATTCAGTAAGGATAGCAGCGCCTATCCCTTTTCCCCGATGTTCATTTACAACAAACATTCTTTTTATTTCCACAGCACTTTCATCAAACTGTTTAAAACAACCGCAGCCAGCTGGTTCTTTTTCTATATAAGCAATTACCGCTGTAGGTATGTTATCAACTTTATTGTATTGCCCATAAAAACTCTGCAATTGACCGTATTGCACAAAAAGATATGTATCTAATTGCCCAATTAATTTATGAAAATCTTTATCGCTGCTATTGGTTCTTTTTAAAGTCAGCATCCTATTTTTTGATTTTTGAAATTGTTAACCCGGTTGATTTAGTTGGTTTATCCATGTCCTTAACAGCAAAATCAGCCGCCACTTTTACCAGGTCTTTTACTTTTTTATTTCTATAATCAGCCGCACTGGAAATTGGAATATGCCGTATCAGGTTTCCTGTTCCGGCTAATAATTTATGAGGATCTTTTAATAATGTGCCTTTGTTGAACCCCAAGTTTAAATGATTGGTATAAATATTTATCATACAAAATGCATCAGATAACTTTTCTGAAATAGAAAACACAGCTGTTAATGCATGAGTGTGATACAAAATTTCATTACAGACAGGATGAATTTCCAGGATAAACTCTCTTACATCTTTAAACAAGTCAATAATGCTTTTCTCTTTCATTTCTAAAAGAGGGGAGAAGTCGGGATGAATTTTTCGAATTGCTTTCATACGTCTTGTTTAGCGGTTGGCCGGATTTTTCCATCCTTTGCCTAACCGTTCCATCGTTCCTTTTATTCGTTCATTTCTTGTTTCCTCTGTCTTTGCTGTTACAATCCATTCTATATATTCTTTCTTATTGGTAAACGAAAGTTTATCAAAGAAGGAGGCACCCTTTTTATTCTTTTTTAATACGGAAGCAAGGTCATCAGGCAGTTTCACTTCCTTAGTTTTCGGATCTACCCAGTTAAAGATCTCTCTTGCTGCTTTTTGGTTTTGCTTCTTTCTTTCTATCTGCATCATTCTTTGCCCGGAAACCAAATACACTC
This sequence comes from Chitinophagaceae bacterium, assembly GCA_016719015.1. Taxonomy (GTDB): domain Bacteria; phylum Bacteroidota; class Bacteroidia; order Chitinophagales; family Chitinophagaceae; genus JJ008. The sequence goes on along the minus strand of JADKAZ010000002.1, from coordinate 495,081 downwards.
CAGGTCCCATCAAATGACATTAAACTTATCCAGGTGAGTTTATCGCCTTCGGCGAGTAAACAATCCCAGCCTTTATCCCTTGTGAGATCGGTTTGAACCTTTGATGAAACTTTCGGATAATACACCCACACTATCACTTCTGGTTTTACCAGCTTTATCACTTTACTCATTTCTTTTTCTAACTGGGCTTTATTCATAACAAACCAATGCAGCTGGTCATAAACTTTTCCGGCATCAGTAATTTTCACTCCTCCTGGTAAGCTCAGCAATCCTTTTTTAAAATTAACCGGGGCATTCAGTGTCAGCAGGGTAGAATGGGGTTTGATTCTGAGTTTGTCAGCTATGGAATTGGCCATAGTAGAATATTTAAAGTGTATCGGCTAAAGTTAATTACCAATATAGATAAACGGTGCCCAATAGTAAGGTTTTTGGTATTCTTCCCCGAACTTTCCGGCAATGAAGAACCCCTTTACTTTTTGAATGGCTGCCTTAAATGATAAGCCTTCTTTATTAACAATCTTGTAAACTTCCTGCATAAAAATTCTTGTACTCTTGTCAGCCACACTCCATAGTGAAACAATCAGTGAATTGGCCCCTGCTACCATGAATGAGGAAGATAATCCCTGCACACCTTCACCCTGCATCAGCATTCCTTTACCCGTTTGGCAAGCAGACAGCACCACCAATTGGGCAGGTATCTTCATTTTCTCGATTTCGTTTGCTGTCAGGTAGCCATCCTCTTTTCTTTTACCACTCAATTGATTTAGTATTACAGAGGAGAGGCCGGGGTCATTATCAATCACATGTCCGTGGGTGGCAAAATGTACTAACGCATATTTGTTTGTGGTACTGGTAAATAATGATTTGAATTTTTCTTCCGTGCAATCCACATTGGTAAGAACAGTAGCTTCTTTATAATACTTGCTGATCGAGTCAATTTCTGTCTTTGTTTCCGGCAGATAATTCCATTGGTAAGCTTCTGCAGAACGATAGGCAGGTCTGGCACCCAATTGAAGGTCTGTATCAGTTAGCTCCGCATAAACAGGGTTACCCAGTAAGACCACTTTTGTTCCGGTGTAAGTCTTCTGTCGTTTAGCCAGTAAATCGGCAACCTTAATAGAAGGCTGATATGAAATGGTATATTTTTCAGTAAGATGTTTTCCGTTGTCATCCGGCAGGATTTCAAAAGGTACAAATGATAGCTGCCCGTCAGGTATGATGATTATTTTCTTTTTGTTGACCAGTTGCTTCTCAAAGGGTTTTATCAAGGCCTGGTAAAATGCTGAGCCTATGGCCCTGGCATTATTGGAATGTGATATTTTTACTTGTTTTTCTTCAGGTTTTAATCCTCTTGATGCATCAGACGCTTTGGCCAGCTCCAGTTGCATGTATACGGCAAATATCAGTAAGGTTTTTTTGAGAAATTTATTTTCAGAAGAGTCAGTCGGGTTCTGCCATGATTTTTGAAAGTTCGTAAACATGGTATCAATATGAGAAGTTTTAGCTGCCCCGGTTCCGCCAAATATGAAAGTACTATCTGACATCAGTTTGACCTGCGTTGTATACTTATCAATAGACATGATCAGTTTTTCAGAAAACGTATCATCCGGATTGGAAAAATAGGTGAGCAGGTATAACTCATCATCTTTCATTTTTTGCTGCAATTGTGCAAGACTTATTTTATTAACAGGCATACCACCCATCTTTTCCAGCAAAACCAATGACCTGGATTCTTCCAATGCATCGAATACACCAGCCTGATTGCCCAAATGATAGTGGCAAAGAGCCAGGTAATTAAATAGACTTGAATTGGCAGAAAGAAATCTCAGCTTCTCGTCAAAGGGAAGGGTACCCCGGATTGTATTTAATATCTCTATAGCTTTTTCAAAATAATATTTTGCAGAATCATAGTTTTTTTCAGCGTAATAAATCACCCCGGTTCCCTGGAGAGCCTGCAGGTTTCGCAACGTCATATATTCACTTTCAGGAATGGCGTCAACTACCATAAGCTGGTAGGCTTTCGCTGTCGAAAAGTCTTTCTTCCTGGAGGCATTAACAGCAAGCTGGTTGTAAAGTGTGACAAGTTTTTCATTTACGACAGAATTGATACTGGCAGTTTCCACACACTTTTCAAGATAATATTGTACGGAATCTTCCTGTTTTTTATCCCGGTAATAGTCGCTCATAAACAAATAGGCATCTATGATGTCTTCGTAAGCATTGTACTTTTCCATTAATGGAATTACCTTATCCTTAATAATCGGCAAAGCCCTTTCCATTTCACCGTTTATATTTAGCACCATTGCCATTGCATCGTAAGCTCCGGCCTCATCTAATTTTTCACCCGCCATCGAATAATAGTATGCTGCCCCGTCAAAATAATAATAGGCAGAATCCAGTGTCCGGATATTTTTATAAATCACCCCGACATTGTAATATATCTTTCCAAGTTCTGCATAATCTTTTAACTGAAGGTTAATTGGGATAGCTTCCAGGTAATTTTTTATAGCAGTCTTTACCTGGCCGGTGTTATAAATAGTATTTCCCAGGGTGGTCAGGTATTTACTTATCCTTTTTAGCCGTTGAGGAGTTTGTTTCTTTTCTACTTCCAGTCCGGCATTTAAAATTGTTATGATCTCATTTTTTGTTGACTTACCCTTTATATTTTTTGCTTCAAAATCGTTGTATAGTTTGTTGGCATTTGCATAATGAGTAAGAGCCGCCTGCATCTTTTTCTTTTCTGCTGAACGAATTGAATCAAACCCGGCATCAGTGTAAAGAGTGTGCAGGATTTCATAATCCGCATCCTGGCTCTGCAGGTATGCATCCATACTGGTAGTAAGGGCCATGGCTTCTTCGTACAGTTCTGAAGCAAGGGTCTTAATGCCCATTAAAGACATGGAGTGGGCATAGTTAATAATTGCAGATACGGAAGAACGATCCAGGTGGTAGGCTTTTGTACAAACCGGAAGTGCTTTAATCACCTGCCCATTCAACAGCAGTAGCCAGCTGTAATTGGTAACAAAATATTTATCAAATGGATGTTGTTCAACAGCTATTTTAAGGTAGTGAAGGGCTTTACTGGTGTCTTTTTGCTGATTCCATGCAATATCGAAGCAGGAACCCAATATCCGTTTATTTGCCGGGGCAATCACAAGGGCTGAATCTCCGATATTGAAAATCCTATCAAAATCCTTCTGATAATAGGCCGCAATCATTTCTTTTTCCAATGTCTTTATTCTGCTGATCTTTTCAGATTGCGCAGCACTTTAAAAGCAATAAAAAGAGGGGAGATCAGAAGCAAAGAGATAAAATGACGAAAATAGAAACTGGTTAAACCGGTCTGCTTTTTCATAACCAGGGTATTAAAGGAATAAAATGGTAATGCATTGTGCAATAGAAAGATATATCAAAATCATGTAACTAACGATTTTATAACAATTCATCATATATAGACTCCTCCTTAATAACAAAAAGAAACAAGCATAAAAAAGTTTCAACAACAATCATGGAAATACAAGAACTTTAACAGCTAAACTTTTTGCTAATGAAAATAAGTTGCCACCTTCTTTTCTTCGGTTGGCTGATTATTTCTGTCAACACTGCAGCACAAACAAAGCTATCCCCTGAGCAAGAAGCTTTCTTTAATAAACTTATAACAGGTATTAATACCCGTCATGTAAATTGGGTACGAACAACTGCGGCAGAAGTAAAAGCAAAAAATTTAACTGAAGATGATATAAAAAGGCAGGCAGAACGGTATGCAGCACCGGGCATATCAGACAAACAGGATATCGAAGCACTCGTTGGCCTTGTAATGATACTCTGTGCAAAAGACCAGGAAGAAGATTTAAAAAAAATGTTGAATCAATTAAAAACGCTGAATGAACAAAAAACAAAACAGCGGGAATTGATTTCAAAATTGCAGCAGCAGAGAACAATGACTGCCATACAACTTGATTCATTTAAACTGCTTAGCAGCAGAACCATCGCCCTTCAACAAGGTAGGAATCCTGACTCAATAAAAATTGTTCGCACTACTTCCCGTGTGAAAGCCATTTCAAAAGCCGAGATGGATACCATGGTTGCAAAACTAAAAAGCGACCTCGATTCTATGAGTGAAATGGGGGAAATGGAATCTTTACGATTACAGATGGCTATGGATCGTATGAGCAAAATGATGTCCACCCTTTCCAACATCCTGAAAAAGATCAGCAAGACCGCAGAAGAAATTACCCAAAACCTGAAATAGGTCATAAAAAAACTCAACTGATTAAAAGGGAGGATCTTATTCAACCCTGCTTTACAATAAGGCGGAGAGCCAATGAATATTCCATACCGTCAATGGCGCTGCATTGAAGGCTTGTCCTTTTAGAAAAGATTAGGATGAAGACTGCCATTTTTTCACATTTACCCCCAACGGCATAATGATTGACTACTTATAGCGAATCCATTAAAACATAACATTATGGCAAAGATTATAGGAATTGACTTAGGAACCACCAATAGCTGCGTTTCCGTCATGGAAGGCAATGAACCAGTGGTAATAGCTAACGACGAGGGCCGCCGTACAACCCCGTCCATCGTGGCTTTTCTGAAAAATGGCGAACGTAAAGTGGGTGACCCGGCCAAACGCCAGGCTATCACCAACCCTCATAATACCATCGCTTCGGTGAAGCGTTTTATGGGCCGCCAGTTTGATGAAGTAACAGAAGAAATCAGCCACTGGAGCTATAAAGTGGCAAAAGGTGACAATAATACCGTACGGATTGACATAGATGGCAGATTATATACTCCACAGGAGATCAGTGCCATGGTGCTGCAAAAAATGAAGAAAACAGCCGAAGATTACCTCGGTCATGAAGTGACAGAGGCCGTTATCACCGTGCCTGCTTACTTCAACGATGCACAACGCCAGGCCACTAAAGAAGCCGGTGAAATTGCCGGGTTGACCGTTCGCCGTATCGTAAACGAACCTACTGCAGCCGCACTGGCTTACGGTTTGGATAAAGACAAGCATGACCACAAGATCGCCGTATTCGACCTCGGTGGTGGTACGTTTGATATTTCCGTTCTCGAACTGGGTGATGGTGTATTCGAAGTAAAATCAACCAATGGTGATACACACTTAGGTGGTGATGACTTTGATAAAGTGATCATGGACTGGCTGGCCGATGAATTTAAAAAAGATGAAGCCATTGATTTGCGCAAAGACCCGATGGCATTACAGCGTTTGAAAGAAGCAGCTGAAAAAGCGAAAGTAGAGTTGTCATCTTCTACAGAAACAGAGATCAATCTTCCCTACGTTACAGCAGTGGACGGAGTGCCTAAGCACTTAGTAAAGAAATTGAGCCGTGCAAAATTTGAATCACTGGCTGATAATTTATTTGCCCGTTGCCTGAAGCCCTGCGAAGCTGCATTGAAAGATGCAGGATTAACAGCATCACAAATTGATGAAGTGATACTGGTGGGTGGTAGCAGCCGTATCCCTAAAGTACAGGAGCTGGTAGAAAAATTCTTTGGCCGCAAACCACACAAGGGAGTTAATCCTGATGAAGTGGTTGCCATTGGTGCTGCTATACAAGGTGCGGTAATGACAGGTGATATAAAAGATGTATTACTGCTCGACGTAACACCGCTTTCTTTCGGTATTGAAACAATGGGTGGAGTAATGACACCATTGATCCCTTCTAACACAACTATACCAACTAAAAAATCGGAAGTGTTCTCTACTGCCAGCGATAACCAGCCCGGCGTACAGATACATGTGATGCAAGGGGAGAGGAGTATGGCGAAGGACAATAAGAGCCTCGGCATCTTCAACCTCGATGGCATACCACCGGCACCAAGAGGTGTACCGCAGATCGAAGTGATATTCGACATTGATGCTAACGGTATCTTACATGTAACCGCAAAAGATAAAGGAACAGGTAAAGAACAAAAGATACATATTGAAGCAGGCTCTGGCTTAAGCAAAGAAGAAGTGGAAAAAATGAAAGCAGAAGCAAAAGCCAATGAAGCCACTGATAAAGCAGAGAAAGAAAAAGTGGAGAAACTGAACCAGGCGGACAGTCTTGTATTCCAGACAGAAAAACAACTGAAGGAATACGGCGACAAAATACCGGCTGATAAAAAAGCCACCATTGAGCAGGCGGCTGAAAAATTAAAAGAAGCCCATAAGGCACAGGATATACCCGCCATTGATACACATCTCGCTGCATTAAATGCTGCATGGACAGCCGCCAGCGAGGATATGTACAAAGCCACACAGGAACAACCGCAACAACCCGGTGCTGATGGAGCAGGACAACAAACTGCCGGTGCAGGTGCTACGGATAATGTAACGGATGTGCCGTATGAGGAGGTGAAGTAAACCGAAATGTCCCCCTGAGTTTATCGAAGGGTGAACAGTAAGTACAAAATGATTTTAATGATGGCCCCTGCAAATATCGTGGGGGCTTTTTATTTAATCTCGATTTTGTTCCGAAAAACTGCTGAGTCTATTGATCGGTTACCACTATACGAAGAACCGTACCGCCTTCGCCAAAATCAACAATCTCAAGTCTTATAGTGAAGCGAAGGTATTTTGACTCAATATTTTTTAATGAATTATCAAGTTGCCATTTGCTTAATTTAATAATCCAGCAGCCACCTTCTTTAATCATCGAGTCATCGCTGCGAACAAGTTTTATGCCTTGCATATTCATCTTATTGATAGCGTTTTGAAACATGTTGAACATCGCTTCAAATTCCTTTCTAGTAATTGGGTCATTTTCATCGTCTAAAACATTTGCTTCTAATTGCCATCTTTTCAAGCCTTTTTCTCTTTTTAGGAAGTTATTACTCGTGCCAGAAATCTGAACTTTTGTGTTACATTGAGTGCTGTCTTTATCATATTTTGAAGTAGGTCCGGAATTAATTGACCGAAATCCATCAGGAAAGGCAAGCATAAGCTGGTAAAATTCTTTACCTAAATCTGTTTTGCCCTGGGCTTGCAAACATTTCTCTAATACTAGCGTCGTGATGAACATAAACATGATCCTAACCAATATGCTTTTTCTCATACTTCAATAGTTGATAATTAAAACAATATATGGAAAATTGATCATTTTAATACTGGCCTCATGCTAACTTCTTTCTCGCCTCGGTTGGTATTTTCTTCCACCAACCGAATAAATTAAAACATCTTTTCTGCCTAATAAGGCATTCAGAATAAAGAAGTATACCAAATTCTTTTTTAATCAATAAGTAAACCCAAAAACAGTGAACGGGGCCCAATGTGAAATGTCTTTATCATTTTTCCGGTATTCCAAAATAGCTTTTCGTAATTGGCCAGCCGGGTAGTAGTAGTCAGGTTTTTTCATTTCCTGCATAAAGAGTAACATCAGATTTTTTGTACTCTTATCATCCACAGACCAAAGACTTGTAATAGTGTGCGGTACACCAGCAATTAAAAAAGACTGTCCTATACTTACAAATCCGCCATCATAGATTTTTCCGATACCCGTCTGGCAAGCACTTAATACAGCCATCTTAGCAGTAAGATAGGACTGTTGAATATTTTTTGCCATCCATAAACCACCCTTATCGTTCGAGTCAGGAGCAAAAGCAAGAAAACTACCATCAAGCATCTTCTCCATATCAAACACACCATGGGTGGCAAAATAAAGCAGGTCAGCATTTTCAGCAAGCTGCTTAATAGTTGAAATCGAAGCCTGTTTACCTGTATAGTATTTGCACTTCAGCAATTTAGCTACTTCAGCTGCTTCTTTGTCAGCACCCGGCAATTGCGGTAAAATATAATCAATAGCTGCAGTATACTCCGGGTTGCCGACAATGAGTGGTGAAGAAAAAGTCTCTAAAAATTCTGTTCCCCATTTTATCATAATCCCTTAGTAACGCCTGTGATGGATTAATCAGCCGTGGAATAAATGATATAGAGCTTTTATCAATCAAGGGAATATCGTTGTGATAAGGACTTAGAACATAAAAAGGGAACCGGCCGATATTCAATTCTGGTAATATCATGATATGCTCCAATTCATTTATTTCTTTAGCCACTATTTCCGGGAATAAAAGGGTAGATGCAATCTGGATAGATTGCTGAATCGTTTTCCCATTTTTTGTATTGGTGGTATCGGGCTTAATGCCTCTTTTCACAGGCATTCTCGAAGTAGCCAGTTGATCAACTTTTAACGCATTGCGCAGATCCAGTTCCACCTGTAATAAACTATCCTTTGATATCCGGGTAGCCGAATGATAAAATCGATCCCGTGCAAGCAACCAAATTTGCAGGCTGTCATTGGTATAGAAATAAAATAGAACTCCAGTGTAATTCTTCTTTTGCTTATAGTTGTTGAGAAATTCAGAAAACTCCCTTGCATAATCATATCGCTGAATATAATCATACTCACTTTCTTTTATCATTCCTTTGAGGCTGTAAAGATTCTTTGTTCTGCCAAGACTCTCATAGTATAATTCATTGAACTTATCCCGATCGTTGCCCTGGCTAAATATTTTATTGGAGGGTAAAAAAAATAAAACAGAAACGAACAGTTTTATCCAGATTATATTTTTGGTTGATGCAGTCATAATATATTAATAGTCTCTATTAAGTCAGCTTTACATTTCTCCCCGTTGCACCATCCCATTAATTTTATACACCGCAAACAGAACAAACAGAAAGAGGATGATACAGAAGATTAGCATAGCAGTAAAACCTCCCCTGGTGTCTGCTATAGCATATTTAGCCGGATTCGCTGGCAGGTAAACAACTCCTATTGTATCACCAACCCGGAATTTACCGGCTTCTGTTGTTGCCTTTCCGGGATAGGGCAGACCCGTGGCCCTGTCCTTGTATTCAATACTGACAACATCTGTAAGGCTTGATTTTATCCGGACTGTACGGATGGAGGTTGCATAGCCGTTGGTATGGATACCCGTCTTTTTAATAAAAGCGGCACGCCGCATTCTCCAGATGGTAAGTCCCAGTGGAAAAGCGGCCAGCAGAATAAGCAGTATGTAAATAATAACCATAAATCAATATTCCGTAATTATTGCGAGAATTGGAATGTGCAAAATGGGTGTTGCTTTCATTTAATGCTTGCTCACTTAAAATTAAAAACCGACAGTAATTGCCATCGGTTCTTTAGTTAAGTTATTAAATTTGCTAACCCCGCATCGCTTGTGATTCCTCATAAGAGGGGCCATACAACCCCGGCACCTTATTACCTGAGGCCCGCAGATGTGCAACCAGTTCACCACGGTGGTGATAGAGGTGATTGAATAAAAATCCTCTTACCACCTGTATCCTGGGCATCGGTGGCATAATATCGGCACCATTCATTTGCATAGACCAGGTATTGAAAAATTTACTTTCATCTGCATTCTCCATTACCGATTTTGCCTTTGCAAAATTTTCTTCAAACTTGCTGACAATGTTAGATGCCTTGCTGATATCGCCTTTATCATACTTGTAAGTGCCCATATCAAATACATCCTGGTTAAATGTACCATCAAACCAATTGTACACCTCCGCAATATGCGAAGCCAATTGACCTACAGACCATAAGTGAGGCTGTGGCTTGTAATCTAATGCTGAATCGGGAATAGCGTTTAAAAGTTTACGGGTGTTTTCTGCTTCAAACAAAAACTCACCCAGCAGTGCTTCTTTTATCATATAGTTTTAGTTTAGCAGATAAATTTATAACTAAAAAACAAAAAAGGCATATCAATTTTAAGTTATTGATGATGTCATATTTACCCCCGGTAAACTGTATGGTTGGCTTCTTTATTTCATTATGTTTGTCAAAAGAAAATAAATGAAAAGTCTTCTTGCTTTGATAAATGCGTTGGAAAATAAACTGCCCTTTGCTGAACAAAAAAAAGAATCCGTATCACTGGTCACTGTTGGCTGGCATATTGAACATAGTTTAATGGCCTTGATAAAAATGGTATCTGCTGTTGAGCATTCCAACCCGGCAGATTATAAAGGGAAATTCAATTTAAAACGTTCAATCGTTTTAACCTTGGGAAAGATACCAAGAGGCAAGGCTAAGGCACCAGAGGCTGTAAAACCCGGTGAAGAGATAAACATGGCGAATATTACCGGGTTGCTGGCGAAAGCAAAACAAAAGGCGGAGTTATTTGAAAAACTAAGTGCTGATAAATTTTTTACCCACCCTGTTTTTGGTGATGTAAGAATAAAGCAGGCCCGCCGGGTAATTGCCATTCATACGCAGCATCATATTAAGATCATCAACGACATTTTAAGTAGCTAATATTTCCCGGTATTTCCCTAACTTACCATTAGCAAAGTCCGCAATTCACCCCTCTGATTTCTGTCGTTAATTCCACTCCCTGAGTTTTATTCACTATTTAACCTTCTAAAAATGAAACGTAGAAATTTTATTTACAATTCATCGCTAATTGCTATGAGTGTTGGAGTATTTGGAAAGATCAAATGGGATGGTAAGGCCTATGTAGGAGAGGACCCGACAACAACAGATATCCTTGGACCATTTTATCGTCCCGGTGCACCTATGCGTTCAGAACTGGTACAGCAGGGCTCAAAAGGGCAGTTACTTCATTTCAGCGGAACCGTTTTTGCAAAAGATGGAAAAACACCGTTGAGCAATTCCCTCGTGGAAATCTGGCATTGTGATGAGAATGGAGTGTATGACAATACATCTGATAATTATATATACCGGGCTGCTTTAAAAACCGGTAAGGATGGCAAATATCATTTCAAAACTATACTCCCTGTTCCTTACCTCGTAGGAACAACAGAGACCAGACCTGCCCATATACATATGCGTATCTCCGGCAACACAAAACAGGACCTGGTAACTCAGGTTTATTTTAAAGGAGATAAATATATTGCAAAAGATGACAGTGCCGGCGACCCAAGATCACTGAACAGGATTCTTGAATCTTCTACCAACAGCAAAAATGAAAAAATAGTAACATTTGATATTGTGTTGAGAGATGAATATGTACTGGATGCAGCCGGTTTTAAAAAAGTAGCAGGCTTGTATGAAATGAAAGACAAATCACTGGCAGAATTTTACAGGCAGGATGACCAGCTTTTTGTAAAGATCAACGGACAGATAATGGAAGCCATGGATTATAAAGGAAACAACAGTTTTGAAGGTGGACTCGCCAGGGTGAAAGCAGAATTTGAATTGGCTGCCGGTGGAAGCGTAAAAGTAAAAGCAAGTTATATGACAGGTCCGGATAAATATGTAACCATGGAAGGGACTAAAACACTTAAATATCCCAATTGACAGATAATATTAGATTGATGTTGGCATGGATATATGGTATGCCTGCTCATTTGGCAGTTCATTTATGAATGGTGCTTTTTTTGATAACATTGTTCTTCTACTTAAAAATCAATTATGGAAATCGAAATTTTTACTCTCGCCGACTTTGCACAAGACAATAATTCAAAACTGACTATTGTTGGAACTTTTGATAGTATCAATGCCAAACAATTCCCGGTCGTACATCCCGCCTGTACAATCGCCTGCCGTATGCGGTTTGGGATTAAAGAAGCCGGCAGCCATGATTTCCGATTAAGACTGATAGATACAGCCGGTAAAGAAGTCATTCAACCTATAGAAGGAAATATCAATATTGGTATCCCGCCCAACGGTCAGTTTGCTTCCATTAATATCGTTGTCAATTTTAATCAATTGAAATTTGAAGCTGCTGGTCGCTATTCGTTTGAATTATACCTGGATGGTGAATGGAAATCGGGATTACCATTATTTTTGAATAAGGTTGCCTGAGAAAGAAATCATTTATCATTAAACAACCTTAAAACTCTGGCTCAATCTGAGTAATTTTGTACTTCAACAAAGTTAGTTTGGTGCAGGTTGTCAGGTTCGCAATATCATTCGTTGCTGCATTTCTTTTTTTTATTGATGCCGGCGCCCAACTATGCCAGGGAAGTCTTGGTGTTCCTATTATTAATAAGACGTTTGGGGCCGGAACAAATCCCGGCAACCCACTTGCCGCCGCCACTACCACCTACCAGTACGTATCCACTGATTGTCCTAATGATGGTTACTATACTGTACGAAATAATACCAATACTTGTTTTTCCAACAGCTGGCATTCAATAGCTACTGATCATACGGGAGACTCCGGTGGTTATTTTATGTTGGTCAATGCCTCGGTACAGCCTGGTGCATTTTATGTAGATACTGTACGGGGTTTATGTAGTGGTGCCAGGTTCGAATTTGCCACCTGGATAATGAATGTATTAAAAACAACTGCCTGCAGCCCAAGCCCTATCATGCCCAACCTTACATTCAGTATTGAACAAACAAACGGTACGTTGATTCAAAATTATAGTACGGGTGATATTCCTTCTCAGGTGAATCCAACCTGGCAGCAATTTGGTTTTTTCTTTAGCACACCAGTAGGCATTTCAGATATTGTTTTAAGGATTGTAAACAATGCCCCGGGTGGTTGTGGAAATGATCTTGCACTGGATGATATTACGTTTCGTCCCTGCGGGCCTCAGTTAACTCCGGCTATTACAGGTTTCCCTGTAAATACAGATACCATTTGCGAAGGATCAGCTGTTTCTTATTCTTTTACATGTACAGTGTCGCCCGGTTTTAGTAATCCTTCCTTTCAATGGCAGCAAAGTTTTAATGGCGGCCCTTTTACAGATATTCCCGGAGCTACTAATACAACACTGATACAGAATTTTTTAACTACTACCGCAACGGGAACTTATACGTTCAGGTTATCTGCGGCTGAAGCAGGCAATATGAGTTCTGCCTTGTGCAGGGTTGTTTCACCACTGATTACTATCCGGGTAGAGAAAAATCCTATAACCTCGGTAACGGGTACTTCACCTGTTTGCGAAGGAAGTGTATTAACCATGGCAGCAACAGGTGGTACACAATACCTATGGAATGGCCCTGCAGCTTTTTCAAGTACCAGTGATGCAATCACAATCAACAATGCGCAGGTAGCACAATCAGGAAAATATTATGTACTTGTTTCAAATGCCGCAGGCTGCAATCGCCTGGATTCAATAACAGTAATCGTAAATCCATCACCGAGAGCATCCACTTCGTTTTCCACTGCTGCTATTTGTGAAGGCGATACCTTGCAATTACTTTCCAGCGGTGGTACCACTTATAGCTGGTTGCCTCCGGCTGGATTATCTTCTGCTGTTGTATCGAACCCATTGGCATTTCCACGGTCATCTGTAATGTATAATGTTATCGTGGGCAATTCATTTAATTGCAGGGATACGGCTACTATCGACCTTCTCGTAAAAACGAGGCCAAGGGCTAACGCAGGACCAGATAGAATTACAGTGGCCGGACTACCAGTGCAGTTAACAGGAAGTGCCGGTGGACAAGATATTACTTATACATGGTCACCTCCACTGTACCTGGATAATCCGTTCTCTTTATTACCTATTGCCTCTCCACCTGCCGAAATAGATTACACGTTAAGTGTAATCTCCACGGTGGGATGTGGCATAGCGACAGATGTAATGAAAGTGTATATCTACAAAGATCTATTTGTTCCCACAGGATTTACTCCCAATAATGATGGATTGAATGATAACTGGAATATTCCAGCCCTGGCAGCCTTTCCAAATTTTGAAATTTTGGTGTATAATCGAAATGGTGAGATTGTTTTTCAAAATTCTAAAACCAGTAAGCCCTGGGATGGAAGGTATAAAGGATTGCCGCAGCCGGCGGGAGTTTATATTTACGTAATTCATTTAAATGAGACCACCCGGACTGGTTTGCTAAAAGGGTTTGTTCAAATTATCAGGTAAGTAGTTCAATTAAGTTGAACAATTGTTGAAATTCGAATTAGTTTTTTTTGTTTTCTAAAATTGTTCGAAAAAAAGAATAAATATTTTTCCTCTACTATTTTTTGAAATTGTGATTTAGATAGATATTCTATTAAAGTAAGTATCATAATTCATTTTATTTGTTATGAATTTATAGTAGTATGTTCTTATTTTATAATTTTATTTACATTTCTTTTATTCCATCTCTTGCTTTTATCGTACATTTGCATTTCAAATTTGAGCATATCAGCATACATGCTGCGGATGACTGAATTCAACACTTCTTCTAACGATTCTTAGTGTTTTTCTCCCGATTTGATGCTCAAAAAAATATAATGTAATTTATTAAACCCTAATATCATGAAAATTGATTTGAAGCCATCTATTGTACAGATGGAACCAGAAGTGTTAACAAAACTGGTAAGAGAAGTAAAAGAAACATTGGCAACTGACATTCAAATGCCGGCAGGAAAACGACCTGTTTTCACTGCTGCCGATTTGTGGAATATTCGACGGAATGCTAAGACTGCTAGAAGTCTTTTCCGAAGGTAAAATCAGCGTACCAGTAATTTTCAAAGTAATCAACTGCCGGCTGCATCAATTATTGATGCAGCTGTTTTTTTAAAGCTGTCCTAATTCAGAATGGCAAAGAAAAAAAGGAAAAAAACCATTGTTTTCATTTGATACAATCGTTAATCATAGTACCTTTGCATCAGCAAATGCTGAGCACCGTACCCCTGATTTAGAACGTATCTGACACCAGCTATTTAGCTAGCCACCTGGTTCTCTTACTTCCGGTTTGCTCAGACGATTATTAAACCATAAATTAAAAAAAGGAGTGTTTATGAAGAGCATTGGTATGCCCAAAACGGTACAGCTGAATGATGAAATTAAAAATCAACTGCCGAATGAAGTAAATGAAACATTGGCGAATGACGCTATTGTAAACAGTAAAACGAAATTTACCGCTGTGGATATGTGGAACAGGCAACGTAGCAGCCGTTCTGCCAGTGACATGATGCGGAAATGGAATTTGAATTAAGCAGTACGGGTCTCTCAGCAGGCCCGTTTTTATTTATTCAACTTTTCCTTTTGCAAACAGCAAACTGCCAAGGGCCAGTGTAGCTCCGTATGCTTTGAAAGCCGCTTCATATTCGCCACCTTCCACTTTTGCAAGAAAGAAAAAGAAGAGTAACCCGATTACTATTAAGAGGATAATGAGGCTCCACCTGGAATTTTCATCCTTTTCAGCGGCGCTATCTATTCCATATTGATAACTGAGTACTGCAGCAAAAATTCCTCCAACCCCAAACGTTACCACAAATGCTGCCGGGGAATAAAAACGGGCATACAATACGGCTATCAGAATATCAAATAGACTAACGGCCACAAATACAATGATGATGGCACCGACAGCAGTCAATAGTGGTTTTATCCTTTTCAAAATCAAGTCTAATTACTGGTAAGATAAAAAGAACCCCGCAAGAATGCGGGGCTGATCAAAAAATATCGGAAAGAATAAAGTTTTACATAATATCCATAGCTTTTACAAAAGCTGTGGTTTGAAAGGGGAGGATCAATGTTAGCCACTCCCAGTGTGTAACAATAGCAATAATCAATGCAGCAGTTGAAGCAAGGCAAACAAGCCACCAAAGCCCTCTGTATTTTTTTGTCTGTTCCATTCCTTTAAAATTTTAGCAAAAATAAGGCTGCGTTCGCTAATGAAAAAAATAGTTTTCAACTTTTTCACACATCCTTTCTTTTTCTAAATACCAGTGGAATTGCCACCAGGGCACCCGTTAATGCAATCACCCATTTTACTGCTACCACTAAGTGGTACAGCTCAAAATCATTTCCAATGACCGGATTTTTTATCCATTTCAACAAATAACAGTTCTCTGCTATATCACATCCAAAAGCCACTGTTTGCAAAATCGCAAGTGCCAATAATATACTCCTTAGCGCAACTTCACCCGATTTTGCCCTTGCCATCATGCACAGTGCCCCAATACCCGGATATACACCGGCCATAAAAGCAAAATCGAAATTCAGATGATAGCAAAGAACAGTTCTTACTTCTTCAGAAAGCCCTGATAGAATGGCCGCAACTTTTGCCCTGCTGTAGCCAATTTCTAATCCTATAATGGTGAATAGCTGGTCATTTTGGACAAAATCCCCTTCCATCCACTTCATACAAAATGCCGTGCCTGCGAAAAGACCCAGGCAAAACAGGAAAACCCTCCGCCATTGTTTATAATTAATGCTCATACATTTGTAGGCTTTTTTTTAAAGGTTCTTGAAAATAAAAGTACGAACCTTGCATACTTTTTTCTACTTTCGTTGTAATGTGTCCTTAAAACACAACCAACAAAGCCATTAATTCAGAACTAACGATTGCAATGAACCTTCAGTTTTACCTTAGATTTCATACCCTGTTCGGCCAACAGTTGCTTATAATGGGTAACATAGAAGAGCTTGGAAACAATGACCCGGCAAAAGCACTTCCTCTTGAGTACCTGAATGATGAATTTTGGTCTGGCTCTATTGAAATAAAAAAGAAAGAACTCGAAAAAAGCATCTCGTACAAATATATCCTTAAGAACGAAGATGGTGAATGGCTGTATGAATGGGGTGATGACCGACAGCTGGAAATAAGGAGGAAAGATATTCAGGAAGTACAAGTCATAGATACCTGGAACCATGCCGGCGAATATGAAAATGCTTTTTATTCAGATGCCTTTAATAAAGTATTGTTGAAGGCGAACCATACAAAAGGAAAAATAATTTCAGAAAAAACCTTTACACATATTTTTAAAGTAAAGGCCCCGTTGCTTAAAAAAAATGAAGTAGTGTGCCTCTTGGGAAGTGGTGACCGATTGGGCGATTGGTCAGAAGAAAAACCAGTGCTTTTAGGTCGTGATGGTGACTGGTGGACAGCTAAACTTGATTTGTCTGACAGTGGATTTCCCGTTGCTTATAAATATGGAATTTATAATGTCAAAGAGAAATCTTTTGTTCAACATGAAACAGGAGACAACAGGTTGCTCTATAGCGATGCTTCTAAAAAGAAAATAAGTATCCTTCATGATGGATTTGTACATCTCGCTAATAATACATGGAAAGGTTCTGGTGTGGCTATTCCGGTCTTTAGTTTGCGAACCCAAAACAGTTTTGGAGTAGGAGAGTTTGCTGATATTAAATTATTGGTTGACTGGGCAAATACAGCCGGATTGAGACTAATCCAGTTGCTACCAGTCAATGATACCATGTCAAATTTTGACTGGACCGATTCTTATCCCTATTCAGCCGTTTCTGCTTTTGCCCTTCACCCCTTATATATTAACCTGGCTAAAGTGGCCGGCAAGGAATATGCAGACCAGCTTAGCTCACTAAAAGTGAAGCAGAAACAACTGAATGAACTGGCGATGGTTGATTATGAAGAGGTGATGAAATTCAAGTTTTCTGTACTGAGAGAGCTTTATGAGGTAATGGGTGAAGAATGTTTTGAATCAGACGATTATAAAAATTTTTACAAACATAATAAACACTGGCTGGAGTCCTTTGCAGCCTTTTGTTATCTCAGGGATAAATATGGTACTTCCAATTTTGAAGAATGGAAAACAAATGGCATTTATAACAAAGCCCAGATTAACAAATTATGTTCTTCAAAATCTACTGCGTTTAAGGAAATTGGCTTCTGTTATTTCAACCAGTACCACCTGCATCTACAACTCAAAGAAGCGGTGGATTATGCCCATAAAAAAGGCGTGGTGCTGAAAGGTGATATTCCCATTGGCATTTCAAGAAACAGTTGTGATGCATGGGTATCGCCGGAAATGTACAACATGTGCTGGCAAGCTGGCGCCCCACCAGATGATTTTACAGCAGTCGGCCAAAACTGGGGATTCCCTACCTACAACTGGAAAAAGATGCAGGAAGATGGTTTTGCCTGGTGGAAACAACGGTTTGAACAAATGAGCAATTACTTTGATGCTTTCCGTATCGATCACATACTTGGTTTTTTTAGGATCTGGAGTATTCCAGCCAATGCAGTGCAGGGAATCATGGGCCGGTTTGTTCCTTGCATACCTGTTCATATTAATGAATTTGGCGAGAATGGGATATGGTTCGATTACAAGCGGTATTGCCGCCCCTTTATTACAGATGAAGTTTTGCAGGAAATTTTGGGGGACAATGCAGAACATGTAAAAGAAAAATTTCTCATAGCTAATGAAACGGGAGGCTATGACCTCGAGTTGGAATACCAAACCCAAAAACAAGTGGAAGAGTATTTCGCTTCCCTGGAAGAGTCAGAAGAAAATGAAAAGCTGAAATTGGGCTTGTTTGATCTTATCACAAATGTTATCTTATTTGAAGAAGTAGACTCACCGGGAGAGGAATTCCATTTCCGCATCTCCATGGAAAAAACAACTTCCTTCAGGCACCTGCTACCGCATCTGCAGGAAAAACTAAAAGCACTTTACATTAATTATTTCTATCGCCGCCAGGATGATTTCTGGTTTAAAGAAGCCATGCATAAACTTCCCAAACTAAAGGCATCAACCAATATGCTTGTTTGTGGTGAGGACCTTGGCATGGTACCACATTGTGTACCTGACGTAATGAATCAACTCGGTATTCTGAGTTTGGAAATTCAACGGATGCCCAAAGATCCGAAGAAAGAATTTTTCCATCCCAATGATGCTCCCTACATGTCGGTGATAACTCCTTCGACCCATGATATGAGTACAATAAGAGGTTGGTGGGAAGAAAACAGGGAGAAGACACAACTTTTTTACAACCAGGTGCTCGGGCAATGGGGTGATGCTCCCTATTATTGCGAATCGTGGATCAACAGGGCTGTTGTATTGCAACATCTATATTCACCTGCTATGTGGAGTATTTTTCAAATGCAGGATATCTTAGGTATGAGTGAAACCCTTCGCCGGGAAAATCCCCATGAGGAGAGAATCAATAATCCGGCTAACCCCAAACATTACTGGCAATACCGTATGCATATTCCGCTGGAAGATCTTATTAAAGAAAAAGAATTTAATGAGGAACTAAGCGGATATATAAAGCATAGCGGAAGAGGATAATAGTAGAAAATCAGACTTTCTCATAACTTGATTATTAATCGTTTTTTATTGTTACTTCGCAATAAAGCATCCGCATAATTATAGTATGAAAGTTCAATACTGGCCTTACCATTTAAAATTTCGCCATCCTTTTACTATTTCCAAAGGAACCAAAACACATCAGCCAACATTAATTGTTGAATTGGAGCATTTCGGTATCAAAGGCTATGGGGAAGCCCCGGCAATAGCTTACTACAATATTCCATTGGAAAAAATGATTGAAGACCTTGAAGCAAAAAAAGTAATGATTGAAAAATTTGCTTTCACAGATCCTGAACGCTACTGGCATTATCTGCATCATTTACTGCCTCAAAATCCGTTTTTGGTTTGTGCTTTAGATATAGCAGCCTGGGACATCTATGGAAAACTAAAAAAGAAAAAGCTCTATGAGCTTTGGGGTGGCAATATTTTAAATAATCCGATTTGCGACTACACTATTGGCATTGACACTATTGAAAAAATGGTAGCCAAGATGAAAGAATTGCCATGGCCTATTTATAAAATAAAAGTTGGCACAGCTGATGATATTTCAATCGTAAAAGCATTGCGAAAGCAAACAGATGCTACGCTGAGGGTAGACGCAAATGCTGCATGGGATCTTGAAACGGCGATGAATCTAATTCCACAATTGAAAGATTTAGGAGTGGAACTTGTTGAACAGCCGCTCGCAAAAGATAATTGGGAAGGAATGAAAACTCTTTACAAAGAATCTTCTTTACCATTGTATGCCGATGAGTCATGTGTTGCTGAGAACGATGTAGAAAAATGTCAACAATATTTTCACGGCATTAATATTAAACTTACTAAATGCAGCGGAATTACTCCTGCCCGGCGCATGATTAGTAAAGCCAAAGAACTGGGAATGAAAGTCATGGTCGGATGTATGAATGAATCTACTGTTGGCTCCTCCGCAATAGCCCATCTGCTACCATTTATTGATCATGTAGATATGGACGGACCTCTTCTGTTAGAAGAAGATGTTGCTACAGGATTGCAATATGATTTTGGAAGAATAAGTTATTCGGATAAACCCGGTCTGGGGATTGCTTATACCGGCGTTTTTCAAAAACCCTCTACGTACTAATACTACTGTAAAAATTCTGGCATGTTCTTTTCATGCAGTGGAATGTGGGGACGAATTGCAACAATCCTCTCTTTTATTTTTAATAAAAACTACTTATGCTTATTTCGACAAGTTTTTCTAAATAATATTCTTTAGGCATCTCTCAAAGCAACCTGACTCCCTAAAGGACAGTCTTGCTCTTTTTATATATTTAAATTTTTCAACAAAAAAAATTGCTATGGCAACACACACTTTTAAAAAGGTGCTTCTTGGTTTATTTATCCTTACGCAGACAGTAACCGGTTCCACCCAGGAAACAAAACATCCCCAACCTGTAAAAAAAAGACCCAATATCGGGATGTCTTATAATCTTGTAGATTTTAGCCCTTCTTTTCCCAGGAAAGATTCAGTTTATGGTTTTTCATTAATGTATTGGAGAGGTATTAGCAGCAAACTTGATTATTCGTTACGCTACAACGGTATATTTTCCAATAAAAACCAAAACGATATTATCTCTTCGAACAGGATGAGCAGTGAAGCAGAAGCTTCGTTACATGCAAAAGCCTTCAGAGATGAAAAGTTCTTCAACCCTTTTCTTTCTGCCGGAATTGGTATTGGCAATTACCGTGAAAACAGGTGGGAGCCTTATGCACCACTCGGAGCAGGTATTCAAATCAATTTGAAAAGTGAGTTGTATTTAATTGCACAGGCTAATTATCGTTATAGTTTTGATGAAAAGGACTTACCGCATAATATGTTTTATTCATTTGGTATAACTAAATCATTATGGGCTAAGAAAAAAGCAGAAATACCTGTTGTAGCTGACAGGGATAATGATGGTGTACCAGATAATATCGATGCTTGTCCTGATCAAGCCGGTCTTGCGGCTTTGCAGGGTTGCCCGGATAGAGATGGTGATGGTATTGCTGATAAAGATGACGAATGTCCAGATGCTGCAGGTCCAGCCTCATTAAAAGGTTGCCCTGACAGGGATGGAGATGGTATTGCAGATAAAAACGACAAATGCCCGGATGTAAAAGGTGTGGCACGATATGAAGGTTGTCCAATACCGGATACAGATAAAGATGGTATTAATGATGAAGAAGACAAATGCCCAACCGTGTTTGGTCTGGCCCGTTACCAGGGTTGTCCGATTCCCGATACAGATGGTGATGGCATCAATGATGAAGAAGACAAGTGTCCCAATCTGGCTGGTGTAAGAGAAAACCAGGGTTGCCCTGCAATACCAGAAGAAGTAAAGAAGAAAGTAAGTATAGCAGCGAAGAATATTCTATTTGTTACAGGCAGTGCAAAATTGCAAACCAGCTCATATAAAGGATTAAACGAAGTGGCAAAAATTCTTCAGGAAAATCCTGAAATGAAGCTGAATATTGATGGTCATACCGATTATGTAGGCAGCGAAGAGATGAACCAGACATTAAGTGATAACCGATCCGCTTCAGTTAAGGAATATTTTGTAAGTAAAGGAATTGATGAAAGCCGCATCAGATCTGCGGGACATGGAGAACTGGAACCAATTGCAGATAATAAAACTGCTGCCGGACGCCAGAAAAACCGCCGTGTTGAATTATTATTAAGCTATTTTCAATAAATAAATAATTGTCCATTTTTTAAAAGCTGTTGCGAAAGCAACAGCTTTTATTTTATATTCCAGTGATAAGCCATCAAGGATCTCATCAGTAGGGTGGGGATCTTTAGAAAAAAAGGAAAGGATTGGATACGATTCCAGCCAGTGGATCGTTAATAGGCTGTAGTCCGATATTTTAAAAATCCAATCCCAATGAAACCACTCAGGGTGCTCTCTGTTACATTGTTGTGCATTTTTTTCTATTATGCCCATGCACAGGAGTCTGATAAGGCCGCTTCAATATCCCTTTTTACAGGAGCTATTAATTACCAGGGCGATTTAAATCCTAATAGCTTTACATTCAAACATTCCAATTTTGCAGCTGGTATTACTATTAGTAAACCCTTAAACCGATGGTTCGCTTTGCGGGGTGGAATGAACATAGGGAAAATTGAAGCAGCCGACAAATGGAACAGGGATGACCTGAAATCCCGTAATCTCAGTTTTACTACATCTGTAAAAGAGGTTCATTTAGCTTTGGAAGTATCCGTGCTTGATTTTTCCACGAGTCGCTTTACGCCTTATTTCTATGGAGGAGTTGCCCTTTTTCATTTCAATCCCTGGACCTACGATAAATATGGAACCAAAACATACCTGAAACCATTAAGTACTGAGGGCCAGGGGTTACCCCAGTTCAGGGATAGGAAACCTTACAACCTGACACAACTTGCTTTGTCCTTTGGTGGCGGTGCAAAATTCAAAGTAACTGATGGCTTTAGTATCGGTATTGAATTGAACCAGCGGAAATCATTTACAGATTATATAGATGATGTAAGCAGCAGTTATGTAGACGGTGCTATTTTGCAACAGGAAAAAGGTAACAAAGCAGTGGAGCTGGCTTACCGTGCTGACGAAATTCCCGGAGGCAGAACAATTTTTCCCGATCACGGGGATCAAAGGGGCACCCCCTCTGAAATGGATTGGTATTATTTTTTTGGTCTTACGATGGAAATGAAACTCAATAATTTGAGTGGCATCTTTTCAATTTTTAGAAATAATAAGGCTGTTGCTGGTCAACGCTGTCCCCGGAATATCAATTATTGATTTTTTTTCATTAATTCCGTTTTTTCATTGTTCTGCAAAAACAAAACATTTTGCGGCCCTAAATTTGCAAACAGGGTAGAATAATAGCAAAATGAAAAAGGTACGATCACTTATTTTCTTTCTTATACTGTCATCTTCAGCAATGACACAACGAATTCATGTTGGTTTATTTGGAGCAGCAGCAGCTTATAATGGCGACCTTACGGATAAAATATTTCCAAAGAAAGTTACTAATGGTGCCATTGGTTTCACCCTCAACTATGAATTAACCGATCACCTGATGGTAAGAACAGGTGTCACTTATACTATTGTTGGCGGTACAGACAGATATAGCAATAAAGCTGATCTCAGGCTCCGTAATTTATCCTTTGAAACAACAATTCTTGAATTCAGTGCCCTTGGTGAATATAACCTGTTGAATCTGAATGAAAGCCGTTACACGCCGTATGCTTTTGCAGGGCTGGCTGTATATAAATTCAATCCTTATGACTACGACAACAATGGGCAAAAAACTTTTCTGAAACCATTAAGTACCGAAGGGCAGGGGCTTGCTGGTTATCCTAAACCATATAACCTAACACAACTAGCCATTCCAGTAGGTGGCGGTATAAAGTTTGCCATCAATGATAACTTAAGGGTTGGCATTGAGTTGGGTTTACGATATCTTTTTACAGATTACCTGGATGATGTAAGTACAAACTATGCAGACCCTTCAGATTTATTAGCAGCAAAAGGGCAATTAGCAGTAGATATGTCATATCGGGGTGATGAAATTCCCGGTGGAGTTTTAGCGTACCCGTCAAAAGGTGCACAAAGAGGCAGCCCTAAAGCTAAGGACTATTACTACTTTGCCGGACTACATCTTACTTATCGGCTAGGCACCAGTGGTGGTAATAATGGAGGGGGACGCAAAAGCCAGACAGGTTGCCCCGTCAATGTATATTGACCATCCTTTTCATTTAAACATTTCCTCTCAGGTAGTGTTGTACATTTGCAAACCCATAAAGCAATAGGGTTTATAATTATCATGGCCTGGAAAAGTCAGCAGCATTTTATCGATGCATTGGAAAAAGCCGGAGAACTGGTTCGCATAAAAACGTACGTCAATCCCAAACTTGAAATAGCAGAAATCACTGACCGGGTAAGTAAATCTGGAAACGGTGGTAAAGCAATTCTATTTGAAAATACCGGTTATGATTTCCCTGTTTTGATGAATGCCTATGGTAGTGAAAAGAGAATGTGTCTGGCATTGGGTGTAAATAGTCTTGATGATACTGCCAGGGAAATAGAGGATCTGTTCAAACTTTTGGCATCGCCCAAAGAAGGAATATTGGATAAACTAAAGCTTCTCCCTAAGTTGGGCCAATTTGCAAGCTGGATGCCAAAAGTAAAAAGTGGGAGAGGCGAATGCCAGGAAGTGGTAATGACTGAACCGGATATAACAAAATTACCTGTTATCACCTGCTGGCCAAAAGATGGTGGACCATTTGTAACATTACCAATTATACACACAAAAGACCCCAATACCAATTCCCGTAATGTGGGTATGTATCGGATGCAGGTGTTTGGACCAACACTTACAGGCATGCATTGGCATAAGCATAAAGTTTCTGCGAAACATTTTGCTGAATATAAAAAATTGAATAAAAGGATGCCCGTCGCTGTTGCACTGGGTGGCGATCCTGTGTATGCTTATTCTGCTACAGCACCTTTGCCGGAAAATGTGGATGAATACATGCTGGCAGGTTTTCTTAGAAAGAAGAAAGTGGAGTTGGTCAAATGTATTTCACAACCTGATGTGGAAGTACCGGCGGATGCAGATTTTATTATTGAAGGATACGTGGATCCAAACGACGAATTGATATGGGAAGGGCCTTTTGGCGACCATACGGGTTATTATTCATTACCTGACTGGTATCCTAAATTTCATATTACTGCTATCACACATAAAAAAAATGCCGTGTATCCGGCTACTATTGTTGGCATTCCACCTCAGGAAGATGCCTGGCTGGGAAAAGCAACGGAAAGAATTTTCTTAGCACCAATTAAAATGACGATGGTGCCTGAAATTGTGGACATGGATATGCCGGTGGAAGGAGTTTTTCATAATCTTGTTATTACAAAAATCAAAAAGGAATATGCAGGGCAGGGGCAAAAAGTGATGAATGCCATGTGGGGAGCCGGGCAAATGATGTTTAATAAAGTATTAGTGCTGGCTGATGAAGGAGTAGTCATTCAGCAATACGAGGAACTGGCAAAGTATGTTTTCAAAAATTTAAATCCGGCCACTGATATTTATTTTTCCACAGGCCCGATGGATGTGCTGGATCATAGTTGCAGCAAATTAGGCTTCGGTGGAAAAATGTGTATTGATGGAACAGCAAAACAGGAAGAAGAAAGGGATGACAATTATCTATCTGTACCAAACAATTACCATTTGACTATTGCTGCTGTTCTCACAGAAAAATTTCCTGAGGTAAAAATCATCAATGATTCTTTGCTGAAAAAAGATATCGCCTGCATCGTTGTATCTGTTCAAAAAAACAGGGTAGGACATATAAAAGAACTGCATGAGCAAATCTGCAGCTTGAAAGAAGTGGAAGGAATTAAAATGATACTATACGTTGAGCATACCGTAGATGCCAATGATTTAACAACAGCTTTATGGCGATTCTGCAATAATCTCGACCCGAAACGGGATAACTATCTTTACCAGCGACACACATCATCGAGTTACTTCGCCTGTATGGGATTTGATGGTACAAGAAAAACAAAAGAGTTTGACAATTTCCACCGGGATTGGCCCAATATTATAGTGGCTGATGACGATA
The DNA here is from genome assembly GCA_016719015.1 of Chitinophagaceae bacterium. Lineage (GTDB taxonomy): Bacteria > Bacteroidota > Bacteroidia > Chitinophagales > Chitinophagaceae > JJ008. Next base: position 469,523 of record JADKAZ010000002.1, on the reverse strand, counting down.
CCATTAAGTCAGTAGATAATAAATGGGAGGCATTGGGCATCGGAACTTTTATTCCTTCTCCATCTTTAAAATTTAAAAACCAGATATACGGAGAAGAAGCAGTCGTAAGCTGATTTTAATTTCTCCTTATTAGGTTCTACTTTTAACCTGTGACTAAGGAAATAATAAATATTCTTATGACCGGCGGCGGTGCACCAGGAGCTGCAGGCATTTTAGAATGTTTACAAAAGAATAATTTATTTAAAGTAACAGTAGCAGATGCAAATCCCGGAGCGGTGGGAAGATATCTTACAAACGACTTTGAAGTAATTCCCTTAGCTACTCATCCCTCTTTCATTGATGCTATTCTTACACTTTGCAGGAAAAAGAATATTCATGTCCTGATGCCATTGGTAACAAAAGAGCTTATCCCGTTATCACTGCATACTAAAGAATTTGAATTGGCGGGTGTCAAACTTCTTGTTTCTCCGGTTGCGTCCCTTGAAATTGCTAACAATAAAAGCAGGCTATACGAATTCCTGCAATGGAGGGGAATGCCTGTTCCTGATTTTAGGGTGGTAGAAACAGTTGAACAATTTAAACTTGCAGTGGAAGAATTAGGCTATCCCGAAAAACAAGTTTGTTTCAAACCATCGGTTTCTAATGGAAGCCGGGGTTTCAGAATTGTAAGTAGTCAATTTAATGCACTGGATCTACTGTTTAATCAAAAGCCCACTTCAACATATATTGCTTTGAGTGATGCGGTACAGACCCTTTCATCGGGTGCTATTCCGGAATTACTGGTAAGTGAATATTTACCCGGTGAAGAATATTCCGTTGACTGTTTGGCAAACCATGGAGAGCCTGTAGTTATAATTCCCCGTTTGAGAAGTAAAATGATCAACGGCATTAGTATTGAAGGTGAATTTGTAAAAGAAGATGCTATCATTCATTATTGTGGGCAAATAATAAAAGAACTCAAGTTGCATGGTAATATTGGCATCCAGGTTAAAAGATCAGCAGCAGGGCAATTCTTGATTCTTGAAATTAATCCCCGGGTGCAGGGTACCATTTCAGCTGCATTAGGGGCCGGTGTTAATCTTCCCGAACTGGCTATAAAGCAGGAGTTGGGTCTGACAATTTCTCCGCTAGAGTCAAACATACAATGGGGCACAAAATTTTCCCGTTACTGGAAGGAGGTTTTTTACTGACACTAAGGCATTATTATTATTTGGAAAGGTCTTTGTACAACTCTTTTCTTTAAATAACCGTCGGTGAAACGGATAATTATCATCTAAGTCTTTTAGCTAATTTGTCTCAATTATCGTTTTATGAAAAAATTTAGTGCTGTATTACTGGTGAGTCTTGTAACCCTGGCCTCGTTTGCACAAGATGAAAACAATACATTGCTTTGGAAAATAAGTGGCAATGGTTTAGACAAGCCATCTTACTTGTTCGGTACTATTCACCTGATTTGCGCAGAGGATGCAATACTGAGTGACAACATGAAAAAAGCTATCAGCGATTGTGATGAAGTTTATTTCGAAGTTGATATGGATAATCTCTTTGAAATGATAGGAGCTATCAACAAAATGAAGATGATAGGTGATACCACATTAAAAGATTTATTGAGTGACCCGGACTATCAAAAAGTGAAATCTTATTTTGAAAAAAAAGGATCAATGCTGCCCTTTTCTATGCTGGAAACCTATAAGCCCATGCTGGCTGCCTCCACACTTGAAGAAGGCTCCATGCCCTGCGATAATACTGCTATGATGGAACAGGTAATAATGAAAGAGGCAAAAAGCTACAATAAAAAAGTAAAGGGATTGGAAACAATGTCGTACCAGGCCGGAGTACTGGACAGCATTCCCTATAAATTACAGGCTGAACAATTGGTAGAATATATTGATAAAGCCAATAGTGGTGAAAGTGATGACACCGAAATGAATGAAATGTTCAAAGCATATAAAGAACAGGACTTAAAAAAATTAGAAAATTTATTAATAGCAACAGATGCCGGTATAGCTGGCTTTACAGATATCCTGCTTTATCATCGCAATCAGAATTGGGTAGAGAAACTAAAATCACTGTTGCCCAAAAAATCGTTACTGATTGCTGTCGGTGCCGGACATTTACCAGGAGAAAAAGGAGTTATTAATTTACTTCGCAAAGAAGGCTATAAGTTGACTCCGGTAGCAAATAAAGTAACCAGGCTTAAAGAAATTTAATCTATGATGAGTAACGGTTAATTATGACTCCCGGTTCAGAAAGAAAAATTATTATTTAACAAAAGCACTGAACTTATTGCATTTATTTTTGTAATAGACAGATAAAATATTCTTAATAATGATTAGACAAATCATAGTGGTTTTAATGGGTTTCCTTTTCATTAATTCTCTTACATCATTCTCTCCAATTACTAATCAAAATCTGAAAGTAACCATTACAAAACTCCATAACAACAATGGTGTGGTACTTGTGAGCTTATTCAAAGATGGAATCGGATTTCCTGACAAGCCTGAAAAAGCAGTTGGAAAAGAAAAAGCTTATATCGTTGACAAAAACGCTACAATCATTTTTAAGAGTGTGCCACCGGGCAATTATGCAATTGCTATTTTGCATGATGAAAACAATAACCAACGAATGGATAAAAATGGTTTAGGTATTCCAAAAGAAGGGTATGGGTTCTCCAACAATGCGTCAGCACCATTTGGTCCGCCATCCAATCGAAAAGCAAGTTTTACCCATACTGATAAAACTCAAACAGCTATCCAGATTAAAACAAGGTATTTATAATTTTCAGTTCACAACAATAAAAAAACCGGTATCACATTAGTAACACCGGTTAAATATATAATCAGGATAGTAATCAAAATTGTTCTAACATCGAAAACATAAAATCCCCTTCGATTTTAGCATTTGCATCACTGTCACTCCCATGAACTGCATTTTCTCCAACAGAAGCAGCATATAATTTACGGATAGTTCCTTCAGCTGCTTTGGCGGGATCAGTAGCACCAATCAGTTTACGGAAGTCTTCTACTGCATTTTCTTTTTCCAGTATTGCAGCAATAATAGGTCCTTCACACATAAAAGAAACCAGTTCTTTATAAAAAGGCCTCTCTTTATGAATAGCGTAGAACTCACCTGCTTTTTCAGGCGTAAGCTTTGTCATTTTTAAAGCTTTTATACTGTAACCTTCCTGTAAAATACGGTCTAAAATTGCGCCGGCATGTCCATTTTTAAATGCATCCGGCTTGATCATGGTAAATGTTCGATTACTCATAGTACGTTTATTTGTTTTTTCGGCCGCAAAGGTAAGCGAAAGTTGGGGTTAATATTTTTTGATTTCATTATTTCAAGATGAATAATGCAACAATACCCGGAAACCTGTCTCTGAAACCCCTGACAACACACGGCAAACTCTTATCTTCGCACCCGTTTATGATGAAACCCATAGAGGAAATATTCCCCTTACTTTCTGAGCCACGACAGATTGCTATTACTATGCACCAAAAACCCGATGCTGACGCAATGGGTTCCACTTTAGCATTGAAGCATTTCCTGGCTTTATTGGGCCATACAGTCACTGTAATTTCACCTACCAACTGGGCAGGGTGGGTAAACTGGATGCCCGGAGCCAGGGAAGTGATGGATTATGAGAAGGATAAGAAAAAAGCTGAAGCTGTTTTAGATAATGCTGATTGGTTATTTTGCCTTGACTTCAACATTTTTCATCGCACTAAAGGAATGACAGAAAAATTGAAGCAACTTACCTGTATAAAGATATTAATAGATCATCACCAGGAACCTGATGTGGCATCTTTTGATTATGGAATAAGCGATACATCAAAAAGTTCTACCTGTGAAATGGTCTACGATTTTATTATTAATTCAGGTAATGCTGATAAAATTAATACTACCATCGGACAATGCATTTATGCAGGGGTGGTCGCTGATACCGGCTCCTTCCGGTATGCTTCAACCCATGCCGGAGTGCATACCATGGTTGCAGACCTGAAATTAAGAGGACTGGAACATGGCATAGTACATGAAAATCTTTTTGACAATTTTTTGGAGAACCGGTTGCGTTTTATTGGTAATGTATTACTGAACAGGATGGAAATATTTTATGAATACAACACAGCACTGATTTCCATACCTAAAAGCGATATTTTAAAATACCATATAAAAACCGGCGATACTGAAGGGCTTGTGAACTATCCTCAATCCATTCAGGGTATTAAATTAGTAGCATTGGTAATCGATAGGGATGAGGAAAGGAAATGGAGTTTTCGAAGCAAAGGTGAATTTGATTGCAATACCTTTGCACGGAAATATTTTGAAGGAGGAGGGCATTATAATGCCTCCGGTGGCAGAAGTAGTGACTCCCTGGAAAAAACCGTGGATCATTTCATAAAAGCTATGAAAGAAAACGAAAAACTTTTACAATAAATAAAACAAAGTATGAAGACAATCAACAACCTATTATGGGTTCTTTTTGCAGGAGTGCTGCTCGTAAGCTGCGGTAAAGCAGATTATCGTAAAACGCCGGGTGGCATGCCTTACCAACTGATTAAAGGAAGTGATACCCAACAAATCAAAGAAGGTGATTTTATCAAAGTTCATTTTACCAGGAAGATTAAAGACAGCGTCTATTTTACTACGGAAGGTGGTTTACCTGTTTATATGCAGGTAGCTAAAATAGCTCAACCTTACGATATTTCTGAATTATGGACAAGTATGAAATTAGGTGACAGTGTAATTGCAACGCAAATGCTGGATACCTTTATTAAAAGAGATCCTCAAAGTGTTCCAAAAGATTTTAAAAGGGGTGATAAGATAACTTACTACCTGAAAGTTGTTGGTGTATTTAAAAGTGACTCTGCTGCCCGTGCCGATTATGATAACCTGAACAAACAATGGCTGGATGGGGAGATAAAAACCATTGAAAAATACCTGGCTGATAAAAAAATTACGGCACAAAAAACTCCTTCAGGTTCGTTTGTAGAAATACTTAATCCAGGTACAGGAAACCTGATCGATTCCGGTAAGTACATCTCCGTAAACTATACTGGTACCAGTTGGTCAGGCAAAACATTTGACAGTAATACTGATTCTACTTTTCAGCATGTAGGACCCTATCCTTTTGTTGCCGGCACTGGTGCTATGATTAAAGGGTTTGATGAGGCAATGATGTTTTTGAAACCCGGCGGTAAAGCCAAAATTTATATTCCTTCAGTACTTGCCTATGCCGGTAGTCCAGGTTCACCTCTTATCAAACCTTACGAAAATTTAATATTTGAGGTAGAAATTGTAACTGTACAGGACAAAGCCCCGGTGCAGCCCAGGGTTCCGGGAAGCAGCATACAACCAGTACAACAATAAAAAATTGATATAACTCAATTAAATAATTGTTGTCTGCATCAAATTAATTTGCAATTTTGTACCCGTGTTACTAAATGAGTGACACGGGTATTTTTTTAATGGCCCCGTTTTTAGTCCAGGATCTGATTAACCTACCGTACCCCTGAGAACCCGTCCCCGAAAACACTGCCACCACCGTACTTTTTGCCGAGCCCTGATAAATGATCTGTACTATTGAGAACTTCCTTTGAAGAGCCGTGATTAAGGCTTACTAAATGTCCTTTTGAAAGGAGTTTCGTTAATAGCGAAACTCTTTTTATTTTCCGGCCTGTTGGTAAGCTTCGAAGAGTTTTACTGTTTCCATCGCCTCTTTTACATCATGCACCCTTAAAATAGAAGCTCCGTTCATTAACCCGATTGTATTAAGAACAGTGGTGCCATTCAATGAATCATCAGCGGTAATTGCAAGTGTTTTGTAGATGGTGGATTTGCGGGAAATGCCCAGCATAACAGGGCAGTGAAGCATGGAAAAAACAGATAGGTTTCTTAGTAGTTCGAAATTATGAGTGATTGTTTTACCAAAACCAAATCCAGGATCAACTATTACATCAGTAATCCCGGAATTATGTAACTCATCAACTTTTTGAATAAAAAAATCAAGTACTTCTTTTGTTACATTTTCATAGTACGGTTGTTGCTGCATTGTTTGTGGGATCCCTTGCATATGCATCAGCACATACGGTACATTTAACCTGGCTACCGTTACAATCATTGCTGAATCAATACTACCGGCACTTATATCATTTATGATAACCGCACCAGCTTCCACGGCCCTTGTAGCAACTATTGAATAATAAGTATCAATGGAAATAAAAGCTTCGGAAAAATTTTTATTGATGGCTTCAAGAGGGGCTATCACTCTTTTCAATTCTTCATCAGCACTTAATTTTTCGCTACCCGGTCTTGTACTTTGTCCACCAATGTCAAGAATAGTAGCACCGTCTTTCAGCATTTGTTCTGCCCGTTTCAAAATGGCGTCCGTTTCCTGGTGCCTGCTGCCGCTGTAAAATGAATCTGGGGTAACATTGATGATACCCATGACAAGTGGTTTATCCACAACCAGCAATCTTCCTTTACAATTCAGCGTAAACATTAGGCTTTAGTTCGTTATTTTTGAAGCTAAAGTAGAGAATATAACTAAATGAGCGACACGAATAAACAATACGACAAGGCAATCGCCGCCTGTAAAGATATTTTCCTGAAGAAAGCCAAAGACTACGGCACAGCATGGAGAGTGTTGCGTACCATTTCCATTGTTGACCAGATATTCATCAAAGCACAGAGAATCCGTACTATCCAGCAAAAGGGAGAACAAAAAGTATCGGATGGAATAGCAGCAGAATTTAAAGGCATCATCAACTATGCAGTTATCGGGTTGATTCAATTAGAGCTGCCCGAAGACGCACCGGAAGAAATGGATATTAACGAGGTTTCTGTTTTGTTTGACAAAAATGTACAGATAGCCAAAAGCCTGATGCTGGATAAGAATCATGATTATGGTGAAGCATGGCGCAGTATGAGCCAGGAAAGTTTTGTTGATCTCATCCTGATGAAACTGCAGCGAATCCGCCAGATATTAAATAATGACGGGAAAACAATCATGAGTGAAGGAATTGATGCCAACTATCATGATATGATCAACTATGCAGTGTTTGCCTTAATTCTTATGTAATATGAAAGCAGCAGTTAATATAGCAAGGATCATTGTAGGAGTGTTATTCATCTTCTCCGGCCTGGTGAAAGCTAATGACCCATTAGGGCTCAGCTATAAAATGCAGGAATTTTTTGAATTATGGGGAATGCACCAGTTCAATTCATGGACATTATTGCTGTCGGTTCTCATGAATGCTTTTGAAATTATTGCCGGTTTTGCTTTGTTGCTTGGCTGGAGGATCAAACTATTTAGCTGGTTATTATTACTGCTGATCGTATTCTTTACTTTCCTGACGGGATATGCCTATCTCTCTGGTAAATTCAGAAGCTGCGGCTGCTTTGGCGATTGTTTACCCATAACGCCAAAGACTTCCTTCCTGAAAGATGTAGCATTACTTATACTTATCGGTTTTCTTTTCTGGAAACAAAAATTGATCACCTCATTATTCCCCGGGAAAGCCACAACGATCACAATGCTTGGTATTACCGTACTGAGTTTTGGTATGCAATGGTATAGCCTTACTTATTTACCTTTCGTTGATTGTTTGCCGTATAAGAAAGGAAATAATATAGCAGAGAAAATGAAAATGCCTGCGGATGCAATTCCAGACAGCACCGTTATAACATTTATCTACGATAAAGGTGGAAAGCAGGTGGAATTTACAGCAGATAAATTTCCTGCTGACTTCAACAGTACCACTTATAAATTAATTAAGCGGTATGATAAAGTTGTAAGAAGGGGAAAGAATAACCAACCACCCATAGCCGGGTTCAATCTTTCCGGAATTACAAATGAAGATTCCACACAAATAGTATTACAACAATCCTATGCGGTGCTGCTATTCTGCGAAAATTTCAATGTCCCTGTTTCTACATGGGAGAAAAGTTTTTCCAAAGTATATGCAGAGGCAAAAGCGAAAAATATTCCTGTTTACTTAATAACTACTCAGCCGGGAGAAGCGGAGGCTAAATTAGCAGGCACTTCTTTCCGTAATGTCCAGGTTTTAAAATGTGATAATACGGCTATCCGTACAGCAGCCAGAACAAACCCCTGTTTATTTGTGCTGAAGCAAGGAACGATATTAGGGAAATGGAGCCGTCATCATTTTTCATCAGCCGGTAAATTACTCAACGGAATTAATGCACAACCACCAACAGGAGGCAATCCCAACCTGAAGGACTCGGTAATAATTGAGTCCCCAGTAACAAACAACAAATAATCATGCTCAGATACATCACCAAAAAAATCCTGTACGGCATGTTGGTGTTAGTAGGAGTGGTGGTGTTAGTGTTCTTTTTATTCCAGGGTTTTGGCGACCCCACAAGAATCGTAGCGGGTCAATCCAGTGACTCCACCACACAAGCCAATATCCGGAGAGAATTATATCTCACCAATGAAAATGGAGAGAAGATTCCTAAATTCAAACAATTCCTTTATTACCTCAATGATGTTTCACCTATTTGTTTTCATAGCAAAGAAGAAATAACCAACAAAAAATTGAAAGGATTTTTTATCGGAGGCGATAAAAAATTTGGCTTAAAGATTCCATATCTGCGAAAATCATATCAAACAAAAAGACCTGTCTGGAATATTTTAATGCAGGCATTGCCCGGTACATTAATGCTGGCTATATCAGCCATGTTTATTGCCATGCTGATTGGCATCCCCTTAGGGGTAATGGCAGCTGTAAAACAAAATACCTGGTTAGACACTTCAGCAATATTTTCAAGTATCGTGGGAATATCTGCCCCTTCTTTTTTCATGGGCATCATCATGGTATATGTTTTTGGATTTGTATTAAGCGACTGGACGGGATTGCATATAGCAGGAAGTTGGTTTGCAATTGATGATGAAGGCCACCGCCGGCTGACGATGCAGAATTTAATTCTTCCTGCCATAACGCTTGGAATCCGGCCGATGGCTATCATTACTCAACTAACCAGAAGTGCTATGCTGGATGTGCTTGACCAGGATTATATCCGCACTGCTTATGCCAAAGGTTTAAGCAAAAGACAAGTCATCTGGAAACATGGATTAAGAAATGCACTGAACCCGGTTATCACAGCCATCACAGGTTGGTTTGCCGAACTATTAGCTGGTGCATTCTTTGTAGAATATATTTTTGGCTGGCAGGGCATTGGAAAAGTAACGGTGGATGCATTGGAAAAATTAGATTACCCGGTGGTTATGGGAGCCGTATTAGTATCTGCAACTTTCTTTATACTGATAAATATTTTAGCGGATATTTTATACGGGGTGGTAGATCCCAGGGTGAGGGTTGAATAAAGTTCATATTATAAAAATATTATCTCTTGTTCAAATTCTTTAGAGGAAATAAAGAAAATAAAAGTGGAATTATTTTGGATAATAATTCTGATTTAAATTATGAAGAGGCAATATCTTTTATAAAGAAAACTTTTATTGAAAAGGTAGCTAATTCCTACTCTTACAAACAAAATCAGTATTCAGACCCTCATGGATATTGGGGAATTACATTCTCCAAAGAAAATATATCAATTTTTTTAGGTTCAGAAAGAAGTTCTATCGATTACAGGCTAACAATAAATGGCAATAACATTTATTTAGGAAGTTTTGATGACCGTGTTTTGCAACTTAAAAATACAAGTAAGAAAAATTTTATTTTCCTGATAGATTTAATATTACGATATCTGGCTCAATATCCTATTGTATAATCACTTCCGCTATCACTTTCTGACCTAACGCTTCATTCACTCGTTGTTTGATTTTTTCTTTCTGGTAGATGAGTTCATTCTTAAGCGGAGCTACATTGGTAGTGATGATTAATTTATCACCGATGATCTGGAGTTTGTCGGTATACCGGGCTACTGTTTTTCCCATTATTTCTTCCCAAATATCTTCTATCTGCAAAGCCTGTATGCCACCTTTGATGCGGCTGCCTTCCAGGAATTTTTTCATTGCATCGCCAATAGAATATTCACCCATGAGACAAAGGTAGAAGTTTGTAGTTAATGGTTTGTAGTTTATAGTTGTCGTGTTATGATAAAAATAACTCTCTGTACGGAAACGCTGAATTAAAGAACCATAAACCAAAGACGTAAAACAATAAACATTATAATTCTATTAATTGATAATTGACCGATAAAGCTTCTAAATGCTGTCTTAATCTTTCCACATTGGTATCCGTAATAAAAACCTGCCCTTCATTTTCTACACAAACTTTATTCAGCAGGTTATTGATCCGGTCTTCATCCAGTTTCTCAAACACATCATCGAGGAGCAGGAGGGGTGCAAAACCTTTTTCCTTTTTCAATACTTCCATTTCCGCCAGTTTCAATGCAAAGAGTAGACTTTTCCGCTGGCCCTGTGATGCGATATTTTTAAATAGCTGATCACCCAATTGAATATCCAGGTCATCCCGGTGGATACCAGAAGTAGTCCGCTGGGCAAGACAATCTTTAGACCGGTTGATTTTCAATAACTCGGCAAATGAGGCCTCTTGTAATTCACTTTCATAAAACATATTGACATTCTCTGATCTTTTTGCAATATCGTTATACAAATGTTTGGCGAGGGGTAAAAAAGAAACAAGGAATTCCCTTCGTTTATTAAAAATATAATTGCCCGGTTTAATAAGTTGCGCATCTAACACTTCAAGCAGGGAAAAATTCTTAGTTCCGGTTTCAGCAAATGATTTCAGCAAGGAGTTTCGTTGCTCCAGTACTTTTTTATAAACAATCAAATGCTGCAGGTAGTCAGTATCTAACTGGCAAAGCAAGGCATCTAAAAAAGTACGCCGTTCTTTACTATCGCCGGTTATCAACTCGGCATCATCGGGAGCGATAACAACGCAAGGGTAGCGGCCAATATGCTGTGAGAATTTGTCGTAAGGTGTACTGTTCACGGAAAACTCTTTCCTGCCTGTTTCCCGCAGAATACAAAGGGCTTTTTCAGGCTGATTATTCAATGCAAAGGCCCCTTCCAACCGGAAGCCGGTATTACCATGCTGCACATTATTGCCATCCAGCCGGGTAAAGTAGCTTTTGGTAAAACAGAGATAATGGATAGCATCCAGCAGGTTCGTTTTGCCCACCCCATTGTTGCCACAAATGCCAATAATCCGTTCAGTAAAGTCAAAAGAGCGGTTACTGTAGTTTTTGAACTGAAGCAGCGATATGTGTTGAAGACGAAGCATTAAGGAATGCAAGTTAACCGCAGTGACGCAAAGAGGCAGAGGAAACTGGTTGAAATCTACTGAGTTTGAGTCTGGCCTCACCATCTCGGCGGTTCATTTTTCTTACACAACGAAGTTACCGCCCCCGATTTATCCCCCTCAAAATCACTGCTTTAAAATTCCTTTTTTCCCCTTATTTTTGCGACTCAAATTTTGAGCCTGTGGCTACCAAATTTTCGAAAGAAACATACCTCTATTGGTACGAATTAATGCAACTGATCCGCCAGTTTGAACTGATGGCGGAAGAGAAATACAAAATGGATGGTAAAATCCGTGGTTTCTTCCATGCTTATATTGGGCAGGAAGCTATTGCAGCTGGTTGTATGACGGGTACCCGTCCGGAAGATTTGTTCATCACTGCTTATCGAGACCATGGCCTTGCAATTGCTAAAGGCGTATCTGTCAACAGTTGTATGGCTGAATTGTATGGCAAGGCAACTGGTTGTGCCAAAGGAAAAGGTGGAAGTATGCATTTCTTTGGCAAAGATGTTGGTTTCTTCGGCGGACATGGTATTGTGGGTGCACAGATTGGAACAGGTGCTGGCCTGGCCTTTGCAGAGCAATATCGTGGTACAGACAATGTAGTCCTTTGCTTCTTTGGTGATGGTGCGGCCAGGCAAGGAATGCTGCATGAAACATTTAATCTGGCAATGCTGTGGAAGCTGCCGGTAATTTTTATTTGTGAGAACAACAACTATGCGATGGGTACTTCGGTAGAACGTACTTCTAACGTAATTGATATTTATAAACTGGCTGATGGATATGAAATGCCGGCTGACACCATTGATGGCATGAGTCCTGAATCGGTACATGAAGGAATTGGCAGGGCGGTGAAGAGAGCAAGGGAAAAAGGTGGCCCGACATTACTGGAGATAAAAACGTATCGCTACAAAGGTCACTCTATCAGTGATCCGCAGAAATACAGAACGAAAGAAGAAGTGGATGAATACAAGAGCAAAGACCCTATTCAGATGGTTCTGAAAACTATTCTGACTAATAAATTTGCTACACAAGAAGAGATTGATGCGATTAATAAAAGAGTAGATGCAATTGTGGACGAGTCAGTAAAGTTTGCAGAAGAAAGTCCCTGGCCGGATGATAGTGAAGTATTGAAAGATGTATACGTTGATCAGAATTATCCTTTTATCGTTGACTAAAAATTTTAAACCCCTTATTAGTAAATAGAATTTATTATGGCAGACAAGAAAAATGTGGATGAGTCATTGCATGATGAAATAGTAATTGCAAAGGCAAAAGACTTCTGGACAAAGTTTAGCAAACCGATTATGATTGCCAGTGCAGTTGTAATTATTGGTGTTGGCGGCTGGTATGTGTACCAGAATTTCTTTAAGAAACCCAAGGAAGAAAAAGCTGTTGAAGCAATGTTCAAAGCAGAAGAGTATTTCCGGATGGATTCTGTAAACCTTGCATTAAATGGCGATGGGCAGTATGATGGGTTTCTGAAAATAATCAGCAAGTATGGTGGCACCGATGCCGCGGAACTGGCAAATTATTATGCCGGTAGCTGCTATATAAAACTTAACGAGAACGAAAAAGCCATCAAATACCTGAAGAAATTCAGCACTGGTTCAAAATCAGTTCAGGCAAGAGCTTACAAATTGATTGGTGATGCTTATGCAGATATGGGTAAGAATTCAGATGCGCTGAGCTATTATAAAAAAGCAGGCCGTCATTTTGAAAAAGATGAGACTAATTCTGCAGAATATCTTTATTATGCTGCATACCTGGCTGATCGGGTAATGAAAGATTCTAAAGAAGCTATTGCATTATACAAAGAGATCAAAGAGAAGTTTCCTAAAAGCAACCAGGCATCCGATGCTGACAAGTACCTGGCACAACTGGGAGTATATAACGTAAACTAATTATGGCTGACGTAAAAAACAGCAAGCTTCAAGATATCGATACAGGCATTCTGAACAAGGATGCCTGTATCGTTTTAGTGAAAACGGAATGGAATGCTGCCATTGTTGATCAGTTAGAAAGAGGTTGTATTGCCATGCTGGAGAAATACAGCGTTAAAAAAATCATTGTTATTACTGTGCCCGGTGCATTCGAGATACCATTTGGTATAAAAAGTTACTGGGAGAATGCAGGGAAGAAAAATAGACCGGATGCCTTCATTGCCTTGGGCTGTGTATTGCGTGGCGATACCCCGCATTTTGATTATGTGTGTAAAGCGGTTACCGATGGAGTGGTGCAATTAAATCTTGCATTAACAGTACCAACCATCTATGGTGTATTGACCGTTGATAATGAGCAGCAGGCTACTGAAAGAATTGGCGGAAAGCATGGACATAAAGGGGAGGAGGCTGCTATCACGGCGCTAAAAATGATTGCAATGGTAAAATCGTTTAAGAAATAAAAAGCTTTGAACGTTCAGTTATTCATACCATGTTTTGTTGATCAGCTTTATCCTGACACTGCTTTTAATATGATAAAAGTGCTGGAGAAAGCAGGTTGTACGGTGAGTTATAATACAGCACAAACATGTTGCGGTCAACCCGCCTTTAATGCCGGTTTCTGGGACGAGGCAAAATCGGTTTGTACTAAATTCATTAAAGATTTCAGTGGCAGTGATTGTATTGTAGCACCAAGTGCCAGTTGTGTTGGATTTGTCCGCAATTACTATAGTAAACTCTTTGAAAATTCATCACTGCATAATGAGGTAAAGGATCTGGGCAAAAGGGTATTTGAGTTTTCAGAATTCATGCTGGATATTTTGAAAGTGGAAGATGTTGGTGCGACTTTAAATGGCAAAGCTACTTATCATGATAGTTGTGCCGGATTACGGGAATGTAAAATAAAAGAAGAGCCAAGAAGATTACTCTCCCATGTAAAAGGCCTGGAATTAACAGAAATGAATGATGTGGAAACCTGTTGTGGTTTCGGCGGAACTTTTGCTGTAAAGTTTGAATCCATTTCTGTGGCAATGGGAGAACAAAAAGTAGAAAATGCATTAGCAACCGGAGCCGATTATCTTATTTCTACCGATCATTCCTGCCTGATGCATTTGCAGGGATATATAAAACAGAAAGGATATAATTTACAAACGATGCACCTGGCTGATGTCCTGGCTTCTGGTTATTAATTTACCAGGCCGGTTCCAGAAGAAAAAAAATTTAGCCGATTTTAAAAACATCAATAAACAACCAAGTTTTTTATAAAAAATCTCCTGCCGGGACAGGAGATTTTTTCATAGGGAATTAATTATTATTTAGGAAGAACCACATGATCAATCACATGTATCACACCATTACTCTGGTAAACATCTTTGATAGTAATTTCAGCCATACCGCCATTCTCGTCCTTCAGCATTAGCTTCCCATCTTTTTTCATTATCCAAAGTTTACCGCCGGCAACTGTTGCCAGTTCAGCGGTTCCTTTACCTTCTTTGATCTTAGCTTTCAATGCATCTGCATCCAATCTGCCGGCTACCACATGATAAGTAAGTATACCGGTTAGTTTAGCCTTGTTTTCTGGCTTCACCAACGTTTCAACCGTTCCCGCAGGCAACATACCAAATGCAGCATTGGTTGGAGCAAACACGGTGAAAGGTCCAGCACTCATCAGCGTTTCTACCAGTCCTGCAGCTTTTACAGCAGCTACAAGAGTAGTATGATCCTTCGAGTTGACGGCATTTTCTACAATATTCTTAGAAGGGTACATAGCTGCGCCTCCAACTTCTACTGTTTGTTCTTTCATGGTCTGAGCAGAAGAAACATTCAACAAAAATGCTGCAGTCAGCATCAGTCCGATTGATTTAAGCGATTTCATACATTTTAATTTTTAAGTTTTTGATTTATTTTACTAACGGAACGTAAACAGATACGGGAATTGAAAAGAAATCAGATTTAGAAAAAGAAAGTATTTTTTATTCCCGGCTTTGTAAATTTGAAAAACAAGATCAAACTTATATACTATGGCTTACTGGCTTGCCAAATCAGAACCTTCCACTTACAGTTGGGATGCATTCGTAAAAGAAAAGGAAACCTGCTGGAGCGGTGTCAGAAATTATGCTGCCCGGCTGCATCTTCGGGCCATGAAGAAAGGGGATGAGGTTTTCTTCTACCATAGTAATGAAGGCACGGATATAGTTGGCATAGCCAAAGTAAGTAAAGAAGCTTACCAGGATCCTACAACATCGGATGATCGTTGGGTAGCCGTTGACCTGAAGCCTGTAAAAAAATTGAAGAACCCTGTAACGTTAGCCCAAATAAAAGCGGAGAAAAAACTAACGAATATGGCATTAGTAAGATTAGGCCGGTTGTCTGTCCAACCTGTAACAGATGAAGAATGGAGAATAGTAATGGCCTTAGCAGGGGAGTAGCAGTCAGTAGTCAGCATGCATATCAAACTTCATTTAACAAATACGGAAGGTTACTTTTTATAGTGTTGTGGTATCAATACCTGATTCTCACAATTAACTACTAAAGTGAATCATCAGCTTCGAGGCATTCTATTAATGCTTCTTGCTAATCAACTTTAGTATAACCTTTAAAAGTATAGCCATGAACAAACTTATCATCGGGCTGCTCGTAGTAGCGGCCGGAGCAGGAATCTTCTTGTTTCTCCGCAAGAAAAAAAACGAAATCACAGTCAACAGTATCAACAAAGAATGGATCATTGGTAAATGGAAAACAGATTCCACAGTAGCAACTGATTCTAATTTCAGCAAATACCAGTTTGATTTTCAAAAAGACGGCAACGTAGTCAGGTCATTAAATGATTCTGCAAAGGCAGACACGATGTATTATGAATGGAACAAAGCCAGCGATTTAGTTTGGAAAGAAAAACCAAACGATTCGACTGGAAAAATTTATGCAGTAACCAAACTGACCCGGGACAGCCTGTCTTTTCAGTCACCAGATAGCTCTACGGTTCTTTTTATTAAAACCAAATAGTCTGTCCCTTAACTTATGGAAGTGTAGTTAGTAAAAAATCAACTACCTAAAAAAGAAGGCTTACTTTCAAAATTTAATGAAAGCTATAAAAGCCATCCGTTTTTGCACGGATGGCTTTGCTGTTTTACATTTGAGTATGGCAAAAAAGAAATTGGTCATTCTCACCGGTGCCGGTATCAGTGCCGAAAGCGGATTAAAAACATTCCGCGACAGCGATGGCCTGTGGGAAGGATATGAAGTAACAGAAGTTGCCACACCACGAGGCTGGAGAAAAAACCCTCAACTGGTGCTGGACTTTTATAATGCAAGGAGAAAGAACGTAGCAGATGCACAACCAAACGCAGCACATTATGGCTTGGCGGAATTGGAAAAAGATTTTGATGTAATTATCATCACACAGAATATAGACGATCTGCATGAAAGAGCAGGTTCCACCAACATTCTTCACCTGCACGGTGAAATTTTTAAAATGCGGAGTGAGTGGGATGAAACACTTATTTCCGAGATACGGGGCGATATAAAATTAGGAGACATAGCAGCAGATGGCGCCCAGCTTCGTCCGCATATAGTTTGGTTTGAAGAACCAGTTCCAAAAATTGAAGAAGCCATTCCGCTGGTTTTTGCTGCCGATATTTTTGTGGTGGTGGGTACTTCTTTAGTTGTATACCCGGCAGCAGGACTTCTTAACTATGTGGCGTTGGACACACCAAAGTATATTGTTGATAAAAAGATTCCTTACACTTCACCGATGCAGAACTTAACACTCATTGAAAAACCTGCTACAGAAGGGGTGAAAGAATTAGCTACTCTGCTGATAAACCAACTTTAGGTTTTCACTAACAGGATACAGCTTATCATTGCTGCGAATTTTCCGCATGAAAAAATGTTTACTTTTCAGTCTTTTGGTTTTACCATTTTTATCATCATTGGCACAAACCTATCTGCCTTTTGAGCAGGTTCGCAAATACACAAAGACCCAAACACCTAACCGTTATGATTCTTCTCTGAAATTTTTGACAAACAGATTAGGAGCAGAGATTCATTACTTGTATCCATTATACCAGGCACTGGGGTGGGAAGATAAATTCAAAAAAACAGTAGGGGAGAAGGGCTTTTATGCCAGTTTTAGTAAACAACTTTCGTTTGCCGGTGACTATAGCACTGCAATCGCTTTCCATTCAAAAAGTTTTGACAGTCTATCCCCGGACGCCACAACTGTGATTACTGACACTATCAATAAGCTAAAAAATATTCAATATGTTCCTGCAAAAGCTGCCATTATCAGCAATGCATCGCATTACAAAGTTATAATGATCAACGAATCACCCGCCAAGCCGGTACACAGGGCTTTTACTTATAGCTTATTGGAAGATTTATACAGGGAGGGATATCACTACCTGGCTATGGAAGCATTTAATAATTATTCTAATAAATGTCTTGATTCACTAAATATACTCACCGGGTATTATACCATGGAACCAATAGCAGGTGAACTGGTAAGAAAAGCATTGCAATTGGGATATAAATTAATTTCTTACGAAGACACCCTGGCAACCCGGCATACCAACTCACAAAGAGATTCTATACAAGCAGAGAATATTTATTCGGTTATAAAAAATGATCCCCTGGCTAAAATACTGGTGCATGCAGGCTACAGTCATATTGCCGAAGAAAAAGCTGGTGATTTTACTCCGATGGCAGTGTGGTTCAAAAAAATAAGTGGACTTGACCCTTTTACTATTGACCAGACAGGAATGACTGAAGGAAGTGAGTTTGAATATGGCAGATTATTCTACCAGTATTTCAATGCCCGGTACGCTATTACTTCTTCTTCGATAATTTATCATAATAAAAGACCATTTAATCCCCTTGAAGAAAAAGGGTATGATGTAATCGTTATGCACCCCGCCAGTACGTATCAACATAACAGACCAACATGGTTATCACTAAACGGTGAACGAAAAGTAACTTTGATACAGCCGACTGAAAAATTGTTATTCTTCGTTCAGGCATTTTATGAAAACGAATACGATGCGGATGTAATAAATTTTCTTGTTCCCGCAGATCAGACGTATATCACTAATCGGGAAGGATATTATTGTCTGTACCTGAAGCCAGGAAAATATAAGATTGTATTGCGGGATGTCAGTTATAAAGTGCTTGCTACAAAAGAACTGGAAGTAATATAATATTTGTCGAACAGGGAAAAGGAGAGAAAGAGATTCTTTGCTTGTTTTATTACTTCTTTTCTCTTTCTCCTCTGTGCGATGTTCGCTTAACTATTTTTTCTCTTCTGTAAACTTCACTTCATACTTTTCCAATTCTGCCAGCACCGGTTCATAAATTTCCTTTGACGTTGGAATATGTAAACCCGTCATTTTAATTTTACCATTTAAAATATGTTTGGCAGCTATGCCAAGTGGCAATCCCACAGTTTTCGCCATAGCTGTTCGCAAACTATTTTCTCCTTTTACAACTAACGAACTCCTCACAGTCGACTCCTGGCTACCGATTCTGTACTCAATTTCATGCAGCATTACAATCATATCCTTATCATAAGGGCGGAGGGCTAATTTTTTCTCAACGGCAAATTGTAAAATGTCTGCGGGACTGCAAAAGCCTTTATTTACCAGTGTATCCTGGTCATCCAAACCAAGAAAGAATAGCTGCTTTAGGGTAAGATTAGCTTCATGCATATTTTGAGCTAAGTAAGCTGCTGCTTTATTTTTCACCTTATCAATTTCTACTTCTTCAATATTCCCTTTTTCGTCAGCCGCCATAAAGGATTCGGGCATTTCAGCACCCTCAATTTCAGCTGCATTTTCCGCTTCCATCAGTTTAAGTAAATTTTCCATCATGCTTTTGGTTTCAGCAAACCTTTCAGTCAGCTTTTCATTCAGCCATTCACCAAAGCCATTTTTGTCCATATGTTCTTTAAAAACTTCCTGTAATGA
Organism: Chitinophagaceae bacterium; assembly: GCA_016719015.1. GTDB lineage: Bacteria > Bacteroidota > Bacteroidia > Chitinophagales > Chitinophagaceae > JJ008. The sequence goes on along the minus strand of JADKAZ010000002.1, from coordinate 450,371 downwards.
TTTACCATCCGTTTCATATTGCGGAATTTCGTCGATCAGTTTAAGGTCTATAATATTTTTCCAGCCATACATAAAATCCGGATGACGGAGAGTGGTGCGGATGAAAGTTGGCGCATCTTCCAGTCCATACAACGGGGTATAACCAAGAGAGTCCCTGTTAGGGTACCAGCTCAGGTGACCTAATCCTGGAATCTCCACAATCCTCTCGGGTGTAAATAGTTTCTCGTATGGAATTCGTTTCTCTTCTCCCAGCTGCCTGTAATGGGCACCTGCTTTTCCTGCCATAATAATATTCCGGGGATTCCAGCTTATTTTATAATGCCAGGGGTTATCATCACTTTCCGGGGCCACCAATCCACCACAATGCGATTGAAAAGATGTTACTTTCCCATCCTTCGCATGAATCTCATCAATAATTTTCATCGCACTCATATGATCAATACCCGGGTCAAGACCCATTTCGTATAAGAAAAAAAGGTTTTGACTTTTGATTTTTGATTGCAGATTCCGGATGGCATCATCAACGTAAGAGGCTGTCAGGAGATTCTTTTTCGCTTCAATACAAGACTCAGCAACTCTGATATGAAGGTCAGGAGGCAATAATGAGATAACAATATCGGAGTGGCGTATATGTTTATTTCTTTCAGCCGTATCATTAATATCAAATGAAATAGCCATAGCCCGTTGAGCTCCACCAATCTTTGTTTGTGCCAGTTTCAAATCCGCATCCACCACTACAATTTTCCAGTTTTCAATAATCGAATTCTCTAACAGGTAATCAATTAAAACCGTAGCCGACTTGCCTGCTCCAAAAAGTAGAATTGTCTTCATAATAAATCCGGTTGAACGAGATGGAAAATTAGGATGAAAAAACCAGAAAGAGGTGAGAAAAACAACTTGAAAAAGCCCTTGTTTTTGAAGGGTTTAACTAATCCACAGTGGTGGAAAAAATAGATCAAAAAACAAGTGCTATTATCAGGTTTTCAGGGCGGGAAAAGTTAGATTTGCATACCTTAAAAAACAGCCCTTCCCGGGGCACTTTTCGGTATCAAAAACTATCTAAAAAGAAGAAGGAAAAATAGCGATGGAAGAGAACTTAGAGCCACTTGAAACCAGCGACAACGACAGGATTATTCCCGTAAACATTGAGGAGCAAATGAAGACAGCCTACATTGATTATTCAATGTCGGTAATTGTTGGCCGGGCCCTGCCTGATGTCCGGGATGGGTTAAAACCTGTTCATCGCCGCATATTATTTGCGATGAATCAACTGGGCCTTCATTATAATAAGCCCTATAAAAAATCGGCTCGTCTGGTGGGGGAAGTGTTGGGTAAATACCATCCGCATGGAGATACCTCTGTCTATGACGCCATGGTTCGTATGGCACAGGAGTGGAGTATGCGGTACACAATGGTAGATGGTCAAGGCAACTTTGGTAACCAGGATGGCGATGGTCCCGCAGCAATGCGTTACACCGAAACAAGGCTGGAACGTTTAGCCGAGCACATGCTGGACGATATAGAAAAAGATACAGTTGATTTTCAGCTAAACTTTGATGATACAGAAAAAGAACCTACCGTTCTCCCTACCAGAATTCCTAATCTCCTGATCAATGGCTCCAGTGGTATTGCCGTAGGTATGGCAACCAATATGATGCCCCACAATCTTTCTGAATCTATTGATGGCTGCCTCGCTTACATTGATAATAAGGAGATCACTATTGATGAGTTGATGCAGCATGTAAAAGCACCAGACTTCCCAACAGGTGGTGTTATCTACGGAATGGAGGGAGTAAAAGCAGCCATGCACTTTGGCCGCGGCAGGGTAGTGGTAAGGGGTAAACTGACAGTTGAAACAAAAGCCAATGGCAAAGAACAAATAATCATTACGGAAGTTCCTTACCAGGTAAACCGTGATGCACTGACTAACCGCATTGGTGAATTAGTCAATGAAAAAGTAATAGAAGGTATTTCGCATGTAAATAATGAATCGAATAACAAGGAAGGTACAAGGGTCGTAATTGATTTGAAAAAGGATGCTATCGCCAATGTCCTTATCAACCAGTTATACAAGCTTACAGACCTGCAAACATCCTATGGCATCAATAATGTTGCGATTGTAAAAGGCAGACCAAGAACATTAAATCTAAAAGACCTCATCAGTGAATTTGTTGAGTTTCGTCACGAAGTAGTGGTGCGAAGGACTCAGTTTGAATTAAGAGAAGCAGAGAAAAGAGCTCATATATTAAAGGGCTATCTTATTGCATTGGATCACCTGGATGAAGTGATTGCACTGATCCGCAGTTCCTCCACACCTGATATTGCCAAAGACAATTTAATCAATGCCGGATGGGGATTGGATGAAATACAGGCTAAAGCCATACTGGAACTCCGTTTACAACGGTTGACCGGCATGGAAAGAGATAAAATAAAAGAAGAGTTTGATGAATTGATGAAGTTAATTGCTCACCTGAATGAATTACTTGCCAACGAAGGAATGCGGTTTGATGTAATAAAGAAGGAACTACTTGAGATAAAAGAAAAATTCGGAGATGAAAGAAAAACCGAGATTACTTATTTAGATGACGAAGTAAAAATCAAGGACCTCATTAAGGAAGAAGATGTAGTTATCACAATATCACATCTTGGATATATAAAACGTACACCGGCGGATGAGTACCGTTCACAGCGTCGTGGCGGCAGGGGAGCGATGGGTGGTAAAACAAGGGATGAAGATTATATCGAACATCTTTTTGTAGCCTCTACGCATCACACCATGTTATTCTTTACTGAAAAAGGAAGAGTGTACTGGCTGAATGTTTATGAAATACCGGATGGAGAAAAAACGGGTAAAGGCCGTGCTATTCAAAACCTGATGCAGCTGCCCCCTGATGATAAGGTTAGAGCCATTATTGATGTGAGGGATCTGAAAGATGAAGAATTTGTAAAAGCCCATAATATTGTTCTTTGCACCAAAAAAGGGGTTATTAAAAAAACAGAGTTACAGGATTTTAGTCGCCCAAGACAAACGGGTGTTAATGCCATTAACATTGTAGAAGGGGATGAGTTGCTGGAAGCAAAAATGACGGATGGCAAAAGTGAGATTATGATGGCAGTAAAAAGTGGCAGAGCTATTCGTTTCTCTGAAGAAAAAGTACGGGCCACCGGCCGTGGTGCTATTGGAGTGGCCGGCATAGAAGTGGATGATGCAAGCGATGAAGTGGTGGGTATGATTTGTGTAAATCCTGAAACCGATGCTGACAGAACCGTATTGGTAGTTAGTGAAAAAGGGTTTGGCAAAAGGACACCGGTTGATGAATACCGATATACCAACCGCGGTGGTAAAGGCGTCAAGACGATTAATGTAACCGATAAAACAGGTTCCCTGGTTGGAATTCTTGCAGTGGCACAAACCGAAGACATCATGATTAGTTGTAAGAGTGGCGTAACCATTAGAATGCCGGTTAGTGGCATCAGCGAACAGGGAAGAGCCACGCAGGGAGTAAAACTGATAAGATTAGATGAGGGAGATGAAATAGCGGCCATTACTCAACTGGATGACCAGGGGCATAACGGCAATGGCAATCAGGAAGACGCAACCGGAACGGAAGAAAATTCATCTACAGGTGACAACAATGAATAAAATTTTTTAATCAATTAATATCAATCATGAAGAAAATCCTTTTCTTTTTAACGATGAGCTTGTCTTTTTTTGTGTTAAACGCACAGAAATATGAGACGATAAAAAATCAGTTGGTTTTTAATAAGTATAAAGAAGCAAAAGTTGAACTGGATAAAGCTATGTCTAATCCAAAGTTTACCAGTAATGCCGAAGCCTATATTTTAAAAACTACAATATATGCCGGGTTGTCTATGGAGGAAGGAACCAAGGGGACTCCAACAGGAGACCAATTGGCGATGGATGCTGATGCCGCCTTCAAAAAATATAAAGAAATGGATCCGGCTATGTCATTGATAAACGACCCGATTTATCAGAACGGCCCCATTAACCTGTACTCAAATTATTATTCATCTGGTTATGCTGATTATTCAGAAAAAAAATGGGATGCCTCTTATGCAAAATTTAAAAGGGCAGTGGAATATTCAGATCTTTTAATCAATAAAAAACTTCTTCAATTCCCGGTTGATACAACAATACTTATCCTTGCGGGCATTACAGCTGAAAACAGCAGCAGCAAAGATGAAGCAGTAATGTATTACGGACGCCTGGCTGATAATAAGATAACCGGAGAGGGTTTTGAAAGTGTTTACCGCTATCTGGTTAGCCATTATTTTGCCAAAAAGGATATGGCTTCTTTTGAAAAATACAAGGCGCTGGGCAAACAACTATATCCCAAAAGTGAATATTTTGATTATGACAAGGTAGACTTTGCTGCTGGATTGGCGGAATCTTTTACGGACAAAATAAAGGCGCTGGATGAAGTGCTGGCCACAGATCCAAATAATTATAAAGCCAACGAGTTACTATGGAGTATTATTTATGACTCTATTAACTTGAATAAGGAAAGAGATGTACAACCAAAGAACTTTGAGCAATTAGAAGCAAGAATGCTGGGTGCCATGAATAAAAATATAACATCAAAACCAGATGAAATCGACAACTATGTTTTCATGGGTAATTATTATGTAGGTAAGAAAGATGCAGTAGGTGATGCCCGCCAGGCACATGCTGACGATGTAAAGGCGAGAACAAAACCGGGCACCATGGCCTCCAAAGAAGATGTGGCAAAGAGAGAGAAACTTGATAAAGATTATTCCGATGCTATGGAAGCCATACGGGAGCCGTATGAAAATGCAGCAAGATTGTTTGCGTTAAAAACAGGTCTCGATGCAAAAGAAAAAAGTCAATATAAAAACATTGCAGGATACCTGTCAGAGATTTATGAAATGAAAAAGAAATTAGCCAAGGGCAAACCAGCTGATCTTGCCAAGTATACAGCTGAAGAGAAGAAGTGGAATGACGTATATGAAAGCATTAAATAATATTAGCTCTAAAGAAAAGCCACTTAAGTGTGGCTTTTCTCGTGGATTATCATTTAACATAAGGCCCCTTCCCCCCCTCTTTTCCCCCCCCCCCCTTCCCCCCCCCCCCCCCCCCCCCCCCCGTGGAAACCCGCGCCGGGCCGGCCCCCCCCCCCCCCCCCCCCCCCCCCCCCTTTTTGGGCCCCCCGGCTTGCCGGGGGGGGGCGGCCGCCCGCCCCTCCTCCTTCCCGCCGCCCCGCGGGGGGGGGGGGGGGGGCGGGGGGGGGGGGGGGGGGGGGGGGGGGGGGCAGGGGGGAAAAATGGGGGGGGGGCCCCCCCCCCCCCCCCCCCCCCCTCCCCCCCCCCCCCCCCGCCCCCCCTCGCCGCCACCCCCCCCCTCCTCCCCTTTTCCCCCCGGGCCGCGCAGCCCCGCAAGCCCCCCTCCCCGCCCCCCCCCCTCCCCCCCCCCACCCCTTCCCCCCCCCCCCCTCCCCCGCCCGGCCCCGGCCGGGGGCCCCCCCCCCCAAACCCCCCCCCCAACCCCCCCCCTCCCCACCCCCCTGTTGCCCCCCCCCCCCCGCCCCCCCCCCCCCCGGGGCGGGGTATATATTATAAGAAAAAATGAACAATGTTTAATACTGCCCCTGTAACTGAACAACTTATTCCTAAATCTGTCGTTTGCTTCCTGTAACAAACCGAGTAGCTTGCATACTATATAATATTATAACTATGAAACCGATTACCTTTTTTATTATTTCAACTGGCTTTATCCTTGCATCCTGCGGAAATGCAGAAACAAAGGCCGACCCATCTCAACCAGCGATAGAAATAAAAACAGACACTAACACTAAGATCACTGTACCCACAATTCTTCCTGATTCAGCAAACGAAAACACTTCAGCCAAAGGTGCCACTACCAGTTCGTCAGAAGATCCAACAGTAATAATTACAAAAATTGATAACTACCTTGTTTCGTCTTCACATTTTACTGTTGGGGCCTCCGGCGGAATTCAGAATTGTACCATTACGGTGACCAATAAACTGCCTGATGTAACATTTCAAAAAGTGATGGTTGAAGCAATTATTCAAAAAGATGATGGAACAGAAATAAGTACAGATTATTATACTACCATTAATATAGAACCCGGGTTATCCAAATTGATTAAAATTCCCAATACTACACAGGGTTCGAAAGTTATCACCCGGATTATAAAAATAAAAAGCAATGAATTGACCAAAGGCGAATGGATATTAGCAGGAACCCGGTATGTAGCTCCCAACTGATGAATTTAAAGGAAACTATCCTGTCAGAACATTCTAAGGCCAATTGTAACCGGATCGTAAAATGGATTGGCAACAATCCTCAGCGATTCGATGAATTGTTCAATCTATTTCTGCATGATGAATATGGTGTGGTGCAACGGGCTGCCTGGCCGTTAAGTTATCTGGTCATTGATCACCCACAACTCATTCACAAACATTTTTCAAAGCTGCTTAAATATGTTAAGAAATCAGGACTACATGATGCGGTGAAACGTAATACTGTAAGACTATTACAGGAAATCGATATTCCAAAAAAATATCATGGTGAAGTAATGAATCTTTGTTTTGATTATATCATCTCCCCTGTTGAAAAGCCGGCTGTTAAAGCTTCTTCATTGACCATCCTGGCCAATTTATCAAAAGAATATCCCGACATAAAACAAGAATTAAAAACAATTATTGAAGACCGCTGGAATGTTGAAACAGCCGCATTCAGGGCAAGGGGTAAAAAAATTCTCAAATCACTTTCTTAGAAAAAATTTCAATCGCTGAACCTTCTGCCAGGAAAACCGAAACAGGCTGTTGTAATTGTAAAAAGCCGAAATCTTTTCCATAAACTTTCTGGAAATCACAATCAATGGTGAAATTATTTACTTTGTAAATACCCCACCGTGGATGCATTACATGATATTCTGCTGTTTTTGCTGTTGATATATTTGAATAACCCCAAAAGTGCTCAGTGATAAACTCTTCTTCACTTCCTGCAATCAACGGTGATGCGATAGATTCTGCCGTCACTGAAAGCTTATTCCAGTTTCCTTTTTTCTTCCACTGGTAACTGATATTAATTTCCTTATCATCCTTACGCCATTCATAACGCATGGGCATCGTTGAATAATGCTCCCGGTAAAGCAGGTTAGCTATTAATGTAATGGCAGGTTTCGGTACAATTTCACTAAGGAACACCACACCCCTTTTCCACTTATTATTTTCAAAATAACGTACATAGAACCGGAGATTTACTTCCGGAAAATTGATGTGCCATGGAATTTTAAATCCTTTTACACTCACCTCTTTAAACATAAAACCCACCAGGCTTACATAACAAGCATCATTAAAATAGTCCAGCTCTGTTTTAGCGGGTAAATATGGCTTTAGAATTTCCGGATTCACTTTGTAATTAGCCATGATTAGCTTTCGCCATTCCGCCGTCAGAAATTTTTTCTGATTCATTTTGCTTCCTGTTTATCAAATTCTTTAAATATCAACCGAAGGTTCTGGTCATATGTAATATAATTATACAACCAGTTACTGAATACAAAGAACCTGTTCTTTACACCTAATATCAGCATCAGGTGCAGCCCCATCCAAATCATCCAGGCCAAAAAGCCGCCGAAATGTAACTTAGGCTTAGGTACATCAACAACAGCAAGATTCCTTCCTACAGTTGCCATCGAACCTTTGTCCTTGTATTCAAATTCATATTGTTGTTCAGGATTTGATTTTCTTTCTATCAATTTTAAATTCCCGGCCAGTAAATCAGCCTGCTGCATGGCAACCGGCGCCACCTGTGGATGACCGGTGATATACTTTGGCGTTTCCATATACGCAAGATCACCAATGGCATAAATATTATTATAGCCAGCTACCCTGCAATACCTGTCTGTGGTAATTCTGTTTCCACGGGCTATTAAACTCTTATCAACGCCGTCGGGAACGTTACCTTTAATACCAGCTGCCCAAATCATAGTGCCCGCAACAATCTGTTCTCCGTTATTCAACAGCACATTTTTCCCATCATAGTCTTTTACCAGTGCATTGGTCATCACCGTTACTCCAAGCTTTTCCAGGTATTGCTGTGATTGTATCGATGATTTCTCACTCATAGCCGCCAGCGTTTTACCGGCCCCTTCCAGCAAATAAATGTTCATTTTTGAAAAATCCAGTTCCGGGTAATCTTTTGGCAATACATATTTCCGCATCTCTGCTAATGCACCTGACACCTCCACTCCTGTTGGTCCTCCGCCAACCACAACAATATTCATGAGCCGTTGCAGTTCTTCCGAATCAGTCACCGTTAATGCCTTTTCAAAATTTTGCAGTAACCTGTATCGAAGCTGTAACGCTTCAACAGTTGATTTCATGGGAAAAGCATGACCGGCAATCTGTCTGTTTCCAAAAAAATTGGTATCGGCACCAGTGGCCAATACCAGTGCATCATAATTAACCTCTTCCGTGTCAGTAATGATTTTATTTTCTGCTGGTAGCACCTGCTTTAGTTCTGCCAACCGTATTCTCACATTCTTACTTGTATGAAATACTTTCCGGAGCGGAAAGGAAATATTACTGGCATCGAGGCCGGCTGTGGCTACCTGGTAAAATAAGGGCTGAAACTGGTGGTAATTGAACTTATCTACTAAAATTATATCAAATCCGGGTTTATTATTGAGCTTTCTTGCCAGCCTGAGTCCTCCAAAGCCGGCGCCAACTATTACAACTTTCATAGGCTATGAATTATTTAGCAAACCTACACTATTTTCAATATTTATTGAAAATATAAAAATATTAATACAGGCATCAGCGTTTGAAGGTTAATACAACATTCTTACTTTAATAGTTCCTTTTACTTCCCGCAATACCCCCAGTGCCTGGGCCGAAAGTTGTTTGTCTACATCCAGCACCACATAGCCAATTTCATCATTGGTTTTAAGGTACTGGCCAACAATATTGATATTGTGTTTGGAAAGCTGGGTATTAATGGCCGACAAAACCCCCGGTACGTTATTATGTATATGAAGGATACGGTGGCTGCCTTCCTGTGGTGGTAGTGCTAAAGCAGGAACAGTATGCGAACCGAAAGTGATTCCTTTTTCGAGGTAGTTAAACAACTTTACACTTACATCCTCACCAATGTTTTGTTGCGCCTCTTCGGTAGAGCCACCAATATGCGGTGTAAGGATTACGTTAGGACAGTCCTGCAGCGGTGTTTGAAAACGATCGCCGTTTTTTTCAGGCTCCCATGGATATACATCTACCGCTGCGCCGCCTACACTGCCTTCCAATATTGCTTTTCGTAATGCATCAAGGTCCACCACTTCTCCCCTTGCATAATTAATCAGAATGGCGCCTTTCTTAAAAAATTTCAGATTGGTTTTATTAATAAGATTTTTTGTCTGTGATGTTTCGGGTACATGTAAGGTCACTACTTCTGCCCTGCCCAGTAGTTCTTTTAAAGATTTTGCATCTTCTGCATTACCAAGCGGCAATTTGGTTTCTACATCATAAAAAATAACTTTCATACCTAATCCTTCAGCCAGCACACTTACCTGGCTACCGATATTGCCATAGCCGATAATTCCCAAAGTTTTTCCTCTTAATTCAAAACTGCCTTTGGCATCTTTCATCCATATGCCTTCATGAGCCGCTTTATTTTTGTCAGGTATCCTTCGGATCAGCATAATAGATGCTCCGATTACTAATTCTGCTACTGACCTTGTATTTGAATACGGTGCATTAAAAACCACCACCCCATTCCGGGTGGCAGCTTTCAGATCCACCTGGTTTACACCAATGCAAAAACAGCCGATAGCCTGTAATTTTTTGGCAGCTTCCAGTATTTTATTTGTAATCAGAGTCTTTGACCTGATGCCAAGAATATGCACATCTTTAATTTCTTCTATCAATTGTTCTTCTGTCAGTGCTCTTGAAATTTTTTCTACCTGCACATAACCATGCCTGCGGAAATTTCCCACTGCCACATCGCTGATGTTTTCTAAAAAAAGTATTTTAATTTTTTCTTTGGGATAACTGGTATTAGCTCCTTTTGCCATATTGCAAATATAAGTTGGTGCTATTAACATTCAGAGGATGATTGGGGAAAACTAATCGGTTTATCCGGGTTGCCTGCATCTAATTTTGCAATAACCTGAAATACCTTTTATTGAAAACGATTGTTAGCTTTTTATTACTGATACTGATTGTAGCTTGCAATGCTTCATCCAAAGACAAAAAGCCGAAGGATGATTCATTACAATACTATCCGCCCACCCCTGTTACAATGGATCAACAGGAATTTCGTCGTTACCATCGGGAATTAAATGCTTTTTTCGATACTACCTTATTGAACAAAGGATTTAACGGTGGCATTCTTATAGCCAAAGACGGTGAAGTGCTTTATGAGAAATATGTGGGAAAAATTGACCTCCGGAAAAATGACAGCCTGACAAGTTCTACATCACTTCATATTGCTTCCACATCGAAAACCTTTACCGGTATCGCTATTTTAAGAATGGTGGAAGAAAAAAAATTGTCGCTGAATGATTCCCTGGAAAAATTCTTTCCCGGTTTTCCCTATTCCGGAATAACGGTGATGATGCTTCTTTCCCATCGGAGTGGTTTACCCAACTACCTGTATTTCATGAGTAATAACAAATGGGGAATATTACCCAATGGAAAATGGAACCGGCAATATGCCAGCAACCAGGATGTCTTAAAAATGATGTATGATAAAAAACCTGACCCAACCGGCCGACCCGATGGGCGGTTTAATTACTGTAATACCAATTACGTTCTGCTTGCCTTGATCGTTGAAAAAATCAGTGGTAAATCCTTTCCCGTTTATATGCAGGAAAAATTATTCCAGCCGTTGCAAATGACCAACACCTATGTATTCACATTAAAAGATACATTGACGGCTACACCATCGTTTACCAACAACAGTACCTATTGGAACTACGATTTCCTTGATGCCACCTATGGCGATAAAAACATTTATACCACCCCGCAGGATCTTTTAAAATGGGACCAGGCACTTTATACAGACCAGGTAATGAGAAAATCTTTGCTCGATTCTGCATTTGCTCCTTATAGCTTTGAAAAGCCTTCCATACATAACTATGGCCTTGGGTGGCGGCTACAAATTTTAACCAACGGAAAAAAAGTGGTGTATCACTATGGCAAATGGCATGGCAGCAATGCCGCTTTTGCAAGATTAATCGACGAAAAAGCAACGATTATTATAATCGGTAACCGATTTAACAGAGCCATTTATGATGCAGGCCATCTCAGTTATGATATTTTTGGTGATTACCAGCAACGCAAAGTGACTGAATCGGACGAAATAGACAGTGTCAAAAACACATTACTTAAACCTCCCCCCGTAAAGACATCCAAGAAAAGGAAAGATTAAATCATTCTTTTTGTCAGAATTGTTTACCAACTTTAAGGCCGGATGAAAATATTTTCGGCAGAAGAAATACGGCTTTGGGACCAATACACCATTGAACATGAACCCATCTTGTCCATTGACTTAATGGAAAGGGCGGCTGCAAAATGTGCAAACTGGTTGTTGCAACAATACCCGGATGCTGTTTCCTTTGTTATTCTTTGTGGTAAAGGAAATAATGGTGGTGATGGGCTTGCTATAGCAAGAATCCTAATGGAAAATAAATACCCTGTCTCCATCTATATTCTTGAGTTTGGTCATAAAGGCACTGAAGACTTTCAGACTAATCTTGCCCGGCTGAACAAACTTTCCAATCATGATATTCACTTTATACAAACTGCTAAAAATTTTCCCCATTTACAACAAGGTCAAATTATTATTGATGCCTTATTTGGCTCGGGGTTAAACCGTAATCTTGAAGGTGTCACCGCAGATCTTGTTCAGCATATCAACAATGGAGGTAATGAAATTATTTCAATTGATATACCAAGTGGACTATTTGTTGACCGGTCATCAAAAGACGCCATTTCCATTCATGCCGATCATACACTTAGTTTTCAATGCTATAAACCAGCCTTTCTATTTGCAGAAAATGAGGAATCGGTTGGAGAAATACACATACTTGATATCGGGCTTCACCATGATTATTACCAATCTGTTGTCAACCAGTTTGAATTATTAGATGATGCTATCATTCATTCTATCTATAAACCAAGAAAAAAGTTTTCTCATAAGGGAACGTATGGCCATGCCCTTTTAGTAGCAGGTAGCTATGGCAAAATAGGTGCTGCAATACTTTCAGCAAAAGCCTGTCTGTGTGGAAATTTTAAATTCTTACAGAAACCCTCTTATACTTGATGCAGATGCATTGAATATAATGGCCCGGCAAAAAGATTTGTTGAAACTGATTCCGGCCGGCTCTATACTTACGCCGCATCCTAAAGAATTTGAAAGACTCTTCGGTGAAACACACACCGATTTTGACCGGGTATCTTTGGCTTTACAAAAAGCAAGAGAACTGAACTGCATTATTGTACTAAAAGGTCATCATACTTTTATCGCCACACCAGATGGAAAAGGATTTTTTAATTCAACCGGTAACCCGGGTATGGCAACAGCTGGCAGCGGCGACGTATTGACTGGCATATTGACCGGACTATTAGCACAAGGTTATAGTTCTGCTGCAACCGCTATTCTCGGCGTTTACCTGCATGGTTCCGCAGGTGATATTGCCGCTAAACAACTTTCAAACGAAGCCCTGATTGCCGGGGATATTATAGAGACCCTCGGGGCTGCTTTTTCTTCTTTAAATCACTGATTTTAAAGGGTATCCTTGGTTTGGGCTATTCCTTTCCTTCCCCTATCTTTGCCGCCCGGCGAAAAAGCCGTTTTTTTATTAATTTTTGATTAAGAATCGATTCTTATGGACAAATTGATTTACCTCGTTCCCGTGATGGGCCTGATTGGTCTTCTTTACACGGTTGTTAAATTCAGGTGGGTGGCAAAACAAGATGCGGGTACCGACCGTATGAAAGAAATCAGCCAGTATATTGCTGAAGGTGCCATGGCCTTTTTGAAAGCTGAATGGAAAATTCTGGGTTACTTCGTTGCTATTGTCGGCATTTTGCTGGCAGTAATGGCTACAGCAAATCCTCACTCCCACTGGTCCATTGCTATTGCATTCGTTGTTGGGGCTGTGTTGAGTGCATTCGCCGGTTATATCGGAATGAAGGCTGCAACAAAAGCCAATGTACGTACTGCACAAGCAGCCCGTACCAGTTTAAGTAAAGCTTTGAATGTATCATTCACCGGTGGTGCTGTGATGGGTGTTGGGGTGGCTGGTTTGGCGGTAATGGGTCTTGGTGGTTTATACATTGTATTAAAACAAGTTTTTGCTCCCGATGCGGCAATCAATTCTGAAGAAATGTTCAGGACGATTGAAGTGCTGACTGGTTTCTCATTAGGTGCTGAATCAATAGCATTGTTTGCAAGAGTGGGTGGTGGTATCTATACAAAAGCTGCTGACGTAGGTGCTGACTTAGTTGGTAAAGTGGAAGCAGGTATTCCTGAAGACGATCCCAGAAACCCGGCAACTATTGCTGATAATGTTGGTGACAACGTAGGTGATGTGGCAGGTATGGGTGCCGACCTTTTCGGTTCTTATGTAGCAACTGTTTTGGCTACGATCGTATTGGGTCAGCAAACATCTGTAATAAGTGCTGATGATACATTGGCCGGCTTTGCTCCCGTTGTTCTTCCGATGCTGATAGCAGGTATCGGTATTTTATTTTCTATCGTTGGTACTTTGTTTGTACGCATCAGCGAGACAGCAGGTATCAATACGAATAATGTGCAAAAGGCATTGAACATGGGTAACTGGGGCTCAATGGTATTAACTGCTATCGCTGCTGCTGGATTAGTGTATTGGTTAATGCCGGAAGCAATGGAACTACGTGGTGTGATCTTTACCAAATGGGGAGTACTTGGAGCAATTGCTGTTGGTCTCGCTGTTGGCGCATTAATGAGTATAATCACTGAATATTATACAGCGATGGGCAAACGTCCAGTTAATTCTATTATTAAACAATCCTCCACCGGTCATGCTACCAACGTAATTGGTGGTTTGGCAATTGGTATGGAATCTACATTTTTACCAATACTTGTTTTAGCTGGTGGTATCTGGGGTTCTTATGAATGTGCCGGCTTATACGGTGTAGCCATTGCTGCTGCCGGTATGATGGCAACAACGGCTATGCAATTAGCTATTGACGCTTTCGGTCCCATAGCAGATAATGCAGGCGGTATTGCTGAAATGAGTGAGCTGCCAAAAGAGGTTCGTGAAAAAACAGACGTATTAGATGCGGTAGGTAATACTACGGCTGCTTCAGGAAAAGGTTTTGCAATTGCATCGGCTGCTTTAACTGCACTAGCATTGTTTGCAGCCTTTGTTGGTGTTGCCGGTATCACTGGTATTGATATTTATAAAGCCAATGTTCTAGCCTGTCTTTTTGTAGGCGGTATGATACCTTTCATCTTCTCTTCTCTATGTATCCGTGCTGTTGGAGAAGCAGCGATGGCAATGGTAGAAGAAGTTCGCCGCCAGTTCCGGACTATTCCCGGCATTATGGAAGGAACGGGCAAACCTGAGTATGACAAGTGTGTGGCTATTTCTACAACAGCATCTCTTAAAAAAATGATGTTGCCCGGTGCTATCGCAATTATATCGCCATTGATTATTGGATTTGCTCCAGGCCTTGGTGCAGAAGCATTAGGTGGGTTTTTAGCTGGTGCAACAGTTAGTGGTGTATTAATGGGAATGTTTCAGAACAATGCCGGTGGTGCCTGGGATAATGCTAAAAAATCTTTTGAAAAAGGTGTTGAGATAAATGGCGAAATGTTTTATAAAAAATCTGAACCGCATAAAGCATCTGTAACAGGTGACACCGTTGGTGATCCTTTTAAAGACACTTCTGGTCCCTCAATGAATATCCTTATCAAATTAATGTCAATCGTATCTTTAGTAATTGCTCCTTCACTGGCACAGATTGCTGCAAAGAAAGCCCCGGCTCCTTTGCCTCCTTCTGCTGCTCCAATGGGAAAAAAAATAAAAGCATCCGAACCTGTTGCTTCAGTAAATAAAAGCAATACCGTTCAGTATCAATGATATTTTACAGGACTATGCCAAATCTTCGTCCTTGCAAGTAAAAGCTTAATCAGAACCATTAAATTAAGTCCCGCTGTTTCTACAGGGGGGCTTATTTTTTATGCTTATTATTTGAATTGAAAATACTATGGATTTCTTAATGTCTAATCCTCCTTCATAGCCAGAAAAAATGTCAGGTAACGTTGGGAAGCCAATTGAATAAATGTACTGTCAGTTTATCGGATTACCATTACGGTTCCCTTAGCTTCTACTTTCTGTCCCACATCACAGGTGGCTTCTATTATCCAAACATATACAGCAGGGTCAGACGTCTGCTTATCTCTGGTTTCACCATTCCATCCCAGTGATGGGGTGTTAGGGGCAAAATTATATCGTTCAAAAACTTTATTTCCCCACCTGTTATAAATAACAAACTTATCAATTGTTTGATAGCCCCTCGTCAGGGGATAAAATCTATCGTTCTTGCCATCATTATTGGGCGTAAAGGCAGAAGGTAAATTCAGGTTAGCATTACTACAAGCCACAAAAACAGAAATATTATCATTGGCTTTACAGCCATTAGTGTTGGTAACTTGAATATTATAAGTGGTAGTAACAGCCGCAATTCCGGTAGTAACAGGACAGGACGTACATGAAAGAGAGTTTATGGAAGGTGTCCACAAATAGCTTGAAATACCAGTACCATATACAGGATTCAATGTAAAGCTGCTATTGTAAGGAACAATTTGATCTACCCCTGCATTTACAGTTGGTATTGGAAATGTTCTGATGACAGCTGTTGCAGTATCAGCAAAACAACCCACAGAATCAGTTACAATAATGGTATATGTAATGGCCGTATCCGGCCTGCTGACGGGGTTGCCAATGGTGGTTGAACTTAAGTAAGTAGAAGGTGACCAACGGGTAACTCCGTTGATATTAGTTCGATAAGGCACTATTGCCTGAGGACATACAGTTGTATCTGCCGGAAGTACCTGTAAGGTAAAGGGTGTAAACACCCGGATAAAACTGGTATCTGTTTTAACGCATCCATACTGGTTTGTTGCTTGGGCAATGTAATTTGTTGTAATTAGGGGGTTGACCAAAACTGTATCGCAATTCGCCGTTATACAGGAAAGATTATAATTCGTTCTCCAAAGTAACGTATCCAGTGTAAAAGCAAAAAGATTGATCGATTGTCCTGCACAAATAGTATCGGCCTTAGGGAATAGTTGGATATTAGGAGTTGGGTTTACTGTAACAGTTATTGAATCCTTCTGTGCACAGCCATTTACATCAGTTGCTTTTAGTATGATTTTGTAATTGCTGGGGGCAGTATACGTATGTGGTGGCGGAAATTGAATACTATCCCTGGTGTTGTCACCAAAAGACCATTCCCACTTTACAATACCATCCGCAGGAAAAAATGGAACAGTATTGTTTGTTAATGGAAAAGAATTATTAAGCAAACAAGCAGAAAGAGGCGCTGAAAAATTCAATACAGGCCCCCGTACAATTGTGTTGGCTGCTAAATATAAAGTGTCACTGCATGTATTAACACCGGGTCCATTGATTACAACATAATCATTAAAAATTCCATGCACAGTCGGCGCAAAAGCAATGGTGGGTGTAATTCCACCATTTATTACAGAGCCATTGACATGAAATTCATATTGATAATTACTAGCAAGTGGATAAGGATTTGTTACCGTGAACAGTATCAAACTGTCTTTGCATACCCTTTGAGTTGAACTGATAAATGCAGGCGTAGCAGTAAACTGATTGGTTATCAAACTATCGCTACACCCGGTTATTGCATCATACACATATAATTGGGTAGTAAATGAGCCACTGGCCGGGAAAGTATGAGCAACATTATAATTTAGAAAATCGGGGACAGCAGGGACATCGGAAAACGTCCAACGAAAACTACTTATATTTCCTACCGACTGGTTAGTATAGGTAAAGACGTTTTTAGCACTGCACTGATTGGTAAATGTATAATCTGCAATCACGCCTTCAATAAGAATATTAATAGAAGCCGAGGTGCCGGCACATCCATTAAAATAAGGAGTCATCACAACAGTTCTATTACCCAGCACCTGGTACTTGTGGTTTATAGTAGTATTATTGGTAACAACAGTATTGCCATCACCAAAATCCCAGGAGTAAGAATTGGCATTAACCGCTGTTCCATTAAACTGTATCGTTTCACTTGCACAATAGGTACTTCTTCCGTCATTAGTAACTGCAACTGTATTAAAGGGAGGTGTACCAAATGCAAAAGTGGGAAATGTATATTGATTGGTACATCCCTGTGCAGATGTCATTGTAACACTGGCGGTAGTGATGGGTGTAACAATATTATAGGTATGTGCAGTATTATTTACTGGTGTACTGGAAGTCGGTGAACCATCACCAAAATCCCAGACAAAGTTTGCCAGTACATCTCCGGTGGGTAATGTGGCTGAAGCCGTTAATGTAGATGTGACCGGTATACAGCCCTGGTTGGGAATTACTGACGCATTTATTATGGGAAACTTTGTAATCTGGACACTTGTTGAGGCTGTAGCCGAACATCCTGCTACGGTAACTCCTCTGACTATAACATTGAAACTATTATAGCTATTGAAAAAATGGGTTACCGAATTAACACCTGTAACCTGTAATGGGGAGCCATCTCCAAAATCCCATTCGTAACTGGATATAAATCCGCTTCCCGGTGCCGTAAATGTAATATTACCCGGCTGGCAAATATAATTTCTATCAGGAATAATAGAAATTGTTGGTGTAGGGTTTATTACGATTGTTTTTGTTTCCGAAACAGCTACAGAAGCATAAAAGGCGGTTAG
Source organism: Chitinophagaceae bacterium (assembly GCA_016719015.1). Taxonomy (GTDB): domain Bacteria; phylum Bacteroidota; class Bacteroidia; order Chitinophagales; family Chitinophagaceae; genus JJ008. Next base: position 432,406 of record JADKAZ010000002.1, on the reverse strand, counting down.
TGTAACAGTATAGGTTCCAGGAAGAGCATAAGCTATGGATTCTGTTGGTGCTGAACCTACCTGGCCATTTCCAAACCTCCATATAAACCCAGTTGGGCTACCACTGCAGTTTTGGGTAAAAGCCACAACCTGGGGGTTACAAAATAAGCCATTGGTCGTGGAATAATTAAAATCAACGCTTTGAGAATAGCTACTTGAAAAGAACAAAAACGATACCCCTGAAATAAGTAATTTGAGATAACTCATTAAAAAGTGCTTGGTTCTTGAAAAGCTGATTAATTTTTTTAGGGGAGCTGACAAAACATATTCAAATTTAGTGCCGTATATCAATTTTGCCCCTCATTTTCTATTGTAGCTCAGACCTTTATTGAAAATAATCGTTTAATACACTCGGTATAGTGCTCAAGAATCAAATTTAAAGCAGGAACCAGTGATTAGTAGCCTAAGCTTTAATTCGTGTAACCCTTTTCTCTCTCATCCGTCTCATGTTAAATAAGCCTAAAAAATATCCAGGTTATTTGGTCATACGAAAATAGTCGTATATTCGGGCCATAAATCTGAATATTATGTCAACGCCAAAAATGATAAAGCCTACGGAAAGTGAATTAGAAATACTGCAAATCCTTTGGAGTAAAGGACTTGCAACCGTACGGGAAGTACATGAAGAACTATCCCTTACTAAAGAAGCTGGCTATACCACGACCCTGAAACTTATGCAAATAATGAATGAGAAAGGTATAGTCAAAAGAGACGATTCTATGAGAACCCATGTGTACCAGGCAGCGGTGAACAAGGAAAAAACACAAAAGCATTTACTGAGTAAAATAATCGACAATTTGTTTGGCGGCTCTCCTACCCAATTAGTCATACAGGCATTGGGAGATGAAAGCCACAAAGCAAGCCCTGAAGAATTAGAAAAAATCCAGGAATTATTGAACAGTCTTAAAAAATAAATATGTCCGGCCAGGCCAACTTTCTGCAATCTTTAGGGTGGGCTGTTCTCAACAGCTTGTGGCAATTAGCTTTGTTATGGATCATATACCATGTTATTACCGGAGTTACACGAAATTCAAAATCATCTTTAAAAACTTCGTTAGCCTCTTCCTTACTTATAGGCGGGTTTGCCTGGTTTATTTACACATTTATTACTGCTTATATAAACGGAGGGATTGATACTATCATATCATCCACATTTACAGGTACAGAAGGAAATACCGATGTAAATGAATGGTTTCAACAAAGTTTACCAATAGCATCAGTATTGTATCTTGTTTTACTTGTAATGCCATTCCTGCATTTCATCAGGAACTATCGCTATGTACAGATTATTCGCAGATATGGGCTCACCAAAATAAATGTGGATTGGCGGATGTTTGTGAAGAAGATGTCAGCACAAATGGGAATCACAAAAAAAGTACAGATATGGGTATCTGAGTTTGTTTCCTCTCCAGTTACAATTGGCTTTCTAAAACCTGTTATACTGGTTCCTCTGGCGGCAATCAATCATTTAACACCGCAGCAATTAGAAGCAGTAATACTGCATGAATTATCACATATCAAAAGACTTGATTACCTGGTAAATCTTATCATCAATTTTATCCAAACCATCCTTTACTTTAATCCTTTTGTAAAGGCGCTTGTAAAAATTGTAGAAAGAGAACGGGAAAAGAATTGTGATGAAATGGTATTACAATTCCAGTATGATTCGCATGAATATGCCAGTGCATTACTGATGTTAGAAAAAACCAACCATGCTGAAAAAATATTAGCAATAGGTGCTGCAGGAAAGAAAAACGATCTGCTTCAACGCATCGAATTAATTATGGGAGTTCAAAAAAAGCCGGTCATCTCCTTTAATAAACTGGCAGGGCTTATGGCAGGGCTGATTTGTGTTATTGCTATCAATGCATTATTGCTGTTCTCCCGGCCTGCGGATAACAACCATGCAGGAACGTTTGATTCCCTTTCTTCACCCTTTGCTTTTATGGAGGAACAAAAACCACCGGTCCACATCATTACAGAAGAATTGCCAGCAATAGAACAACTCTCCCAAATTGATACTCATACGCAAAAAGATAACAACAACGTTGTTGCAGTTCCAACATTAGCTACCACTATTTCATCTGCTATCAATAACCCTTATCTCATAAACGTCAATTATGAATCCCCGGTAGTGCCGCAACTAAAAAAATATGAAGAGGCGCAGGTAAAGGAAGCCATGATGGCGTCAAAGAAAATTCTGGAGAGTATTCAATGGAAAGAAATTGAAAAGAGCATTGCTGATGTTTTTAGTCAACAGGAAAAAGAACAAATTAAAGCCAGCTACGAAAATGAAATTAAAAAAATGGACTGGAAAAAATGGGAAACCAGTCTGAAGCAAGCCTATGATGATATTGATTGGGAAAATATAAATACCCGGCTTTCCGCTGCCGTGAATCAGGTACGAATGGACAGCATACAGGTGGTATACAATAAAGCGATCAGCAAATTAGATGGTGTCCGTAAAGAACTGTCTCAAAACAATCTGAAAGGTATTCCTGATAGTGATATCACATTGCATGAATTAGAGAGGAAAAAAGCTGATGTGCTAAGGGCTTTAAATGAATTGAAAGTCAACCGGAATAAAAAGATTATTCATTTATAATCTGCCTTATCAGTCTCAAACTCTATTAGTATAGAAAGCTTAAACTATCATCATTGTAAATAACGGAACCTATCTAAAGCTTACCAGCAACGGGGGCATTTTTCGCTATACTTATTTCCAATAATAAACCCAATAAGCAATTCGTGGGTGCCTCTGCTTACCGTATTCAATGCAGTAGTTGTAATGTCGTAAGCATAGCCAACATTAAATGTATTGCTTAGATTAAACCCTGCCATGGCTGCGTAACCGTCCTGGTAACGATAACTGCCACCTAACCAAAGCAGGTCACGGTATTGCATTTTCATATTAACTTCCGGCTGAAAACTATTCCTTGAAGAAGCTTCTACATATTTCAACATTACAGAAGGAATAAGATTAACATCTTCCCCCACCAGAAAACGGTAACCCGCAGTAAAAAATAAATGAGGTATCAATCTTCCTTTATTAATAAAAGTCGCATCGTCAGTAAAGGATAATTTTTGTGGTATAATCTGCTGGGCAGAAAGTCCGATAAAATAATTTTTTGAATATAACCATAAACCAAACCCAAGATCAGGCCTGATGCGATTTAATTCGCCATTGATGGCTGCACCTGTAGCAGGATCATAAGGGTCACCTGTGCCACTGAAATCCTGCTTTGACTTATCAATAGTAACATTGGTAATACCAGCCGAGAAACCACCTGAAAGGTTAAGGGTTGGGCTTAATCCCAGGTGATAGGCATAAGTGGCATTCGCTGTAAAGCGATTAAAACTACCGGTTCTGTCATTAACTATCGTCATTCCAATACCATGGTGCGGCTCGGCGGCAGTATAGTTTTCCCAATAATATCGGCCTCTTGGATTTTGACCCGGTACTTCAAAAGAAGTGGATGACGTACGATAATCCCCTTTACCTATGGGTGCTTGGATAGAAAAGTAGGTTGTTTTAGGAGCACCATTTAATCCCACCCATTGATCCCTTACACTGAGTTTTACATCAGTATAGTTTTCTATTCCACTCAGAGCAGGGTTTAAAATATAATTATTGAGTATGTACTGTGTATAATGCGGCCTTTGCTGGCCCATCACCTGCACACATACAAACAACACCGGGATTAAAAATAGTTTTCTTTTCATTGCTTAACGGATTACATCCACATAACCTGACATTATTTTTCTGCCGTTTTTCGGATCCACTATGTAATAATAAGTTCCAATAGGTACCTGTTTTCCATTTACTGTTCCATCCCATGGTACTCCATATCCAACCGAACGGAATATCAACTGACCGTACCGGTTGAAAATTTCTACTGTACCACCGGGATAAGTATCCAGGTATTTTATTTCCCATTTATCATGAATACCATCACCATTAGGGCTGAAGATATTGGGTATCTCTGGCCCTTTCAGCACCTTTATAAATACCTGGTCAGTTGCTATACAACCACCCCTTCCTGTTACCGTTAATGTATAGGTAATATCATCAACACCTTTTACAATCGGATTTAAAATGGTATTACTACTCAGGAAATATAAGTTAGGTGTCCAGAGATACGTTGGGTTAATAGCAGTAATGATTGGTTGTATCGTGTCACTTCCATCCTGGAGTATAAACAAATCCGGACCGGCATTTACAACCGGGTATGGATTGACCGTTACAGTTTTAGTGAAAGTAGTACTGCGACAACCAAAACTATTAGTGATGAACAAACTTACATCATAGGAACCGGCAGTTCCATAGGTATAGTTGAATGAAGAACTTGTTCTTACATTTCCATCACCCATTGTCCAGTTCCATTGCTGGGTTGTTCCGTCTGCCGGGTTACTATTATCTGTAAAAGTGAAACTTTGGCCTACACACACATCATCTTTATTAGAAGTAAACGAACCCGTTGGTTGAGGGTGAATAGTGTTGACAATAATAGTTTTCGTATTTACACAACCTGCACCACTTGTAATTTGAAGTGTAACAGTAAAAGGCCCTGCAGTATTATAAATATGAGAAGGACTGGAACCTGTAGATGTATTTAATGGTCCGCTTGCCGGATCTCCAAAGTCCCATAGATAGGTGAAACTACTTTGTGTGCCATCAGGTATAGAAGAAGCAGAACTATTGAAAGCAATTGTAGCGGACGGCAAACAAGCACTGGCAGGAAAACTGAAATCCGGCCTCGGTAAAGGGTTTACAAATACAGGTATTGTTCTGACCGTGCTGCGACAACCATTGCTGGTGGTAACAGATAATGTTACATTATAAGTTCCCCACCCACTGAATAAATGTGTAGGGTTTTGTATCGAGGATGTATTGTTGGCACCACTGGCCGGATCACCAAAATTCCATGCCCATCCGGTAATAGTACCTGAAGCAGCAGGAATAGTGGATGAAGTACTATTAAAACTAACTAGGCTGTTTTCGCAATTGATTGGCGAAACAGTGAACCTCGCTGAGGCACTGTCTAAGACTGTAATAGTTTTTGAAAGTGAATCGATACAGCCGCCTGCAGTTGAAGTAAAAGTATATTTGATGGTGTAAGTTCCCGGACCAACTAACGCCGGATTAAAAATACCCGTAGCATTAACACCTGGCCCTGAGAATACTCCAGTGCCTGGCACCGCTCCTATTTCACTTGCCTGGGTTATTTGGAATGGTGCAGCATCCAGACAGGCATCCGGCATATTATTAAACTGAACCTTTGGGGCCGCATTTACTACAATAGTTTTAATCCTATCATCCACACAGGTGGCACCAGAATAAGCTCTGTAACGGATATTAAATGATCTTGTTAAAGGAGCCTGGAAATTGGGGTACAAATGCCTGTATATTTTACCCGGTGTTGGAAAGTCATCCGTTTGAAATACTGCCGGAAAATTTACATTATCCCAGTATATCTCCACTTTAGTTACACTACCGAAGTTAACAGTAGATGCATCCTGGATAGCAATTGAATCATTGGCACACATAGTAGCCGGATTCAATGCATTAAAATTAGAAACGGGTATATCACCATTTACTGTAAATGATGAAGCTCTTGTTGCCACGCAACCATTATTAGTGGTCACCGTTAAAGTAACAGTATAGTTACCAACGGCTGTATATGAGTGCTGCGGATTTTGTAAAGTAGAAGTATTTAAGGGGCCACTGGCAGGGTCACCAAAATCCCATAGCCAGGATGCTATGCTGCCCGAAGCAACATCAGAAGTATCAGTGAACTGTGCATAAGTATCACTAAGACAAACTTCAGGTAATATAAAACCGGGGTCTGGTTGCGGACTAACAGTCACAGTTCTGGTTAATACAGGATTGCTAACACAACCTTTATCAGTAGTTACAGATAGAGTTACCGTATAAGTTCCCGCGGCAGCATATGTATGTACAGGATTTTGCAATGTAGAAGTTCCTGCATCGCCAAAGTTCCATGTCCATCCATTAAGTGCACCGGCATTCGGAGTGGATAAATCAGTAAAGGTTAGAACTTTAGTTTCACAGGTTGGTGCAGTTACGCTAAAATTTGGAGTAGGGAGTGGGTTTACCAATATTGTTCCGGTGGCAGTTTTTTGTATACAGGTTCCTGTTGTAGTAACCGTATAATTAAAAGTACCCGACACAGTTGGTGTGCCGCTGATAGTGAATATACCTCCGCTAAAAACACCTGTTACTCCAGCAGGCAATCCACTTACAGTTCCTCCTGTGCCACCTCCGGAAATTGTATAACTGATATTAGTAATAGAGCTATTAATACAAAGTTCCTGGTTAGTAGTACCCGCTACAGAAGTCAGAACGATATCAGCATCTGGATTTACTGTAATTGTACCAGATGCATTTGCTTGTAAACAAGTACCAGTTGTATTTACTGTATAATTATAGGTGCCTATTGTGGTTGGACTGCCGCTGATCGTTAATACACCAGCACTATACACACCATTTACTCCGGGTGGTAAGCCAGTAACATTACCACCTGTTCCACCGCCTCCAATTGCATAGGTAATATTAGCTATTGCAACATTTATGCACAAAGTCTGGTTTGTTGTTGCTGCAGGAGATGAAAGCGAAATGGTAGCATCAGGGTTAACGGTTATGGTACCAGTAGCAGATGTTTGCAAACAAGTGCCTGTAGTGTTTACTGTATAATTAAATGTTCCTGTTGCAGTAGGCGTACCCGTTATTGTAAACACACCTCCGCTATACGAGCCGGTTACTCCGGGAGGCAATCCTGAAACAGTTCCCCCGGTTCCTCCGCCGGTTATAGTATAACTGATCGTAGTAATTGGTGTATTGATACACAATGATTGTGTATTAGAACCAGCAGTTAAAGAGATAGCGGCATCCGGATTAATTGTAATAGTGGCTGCGCCGGTCTGTGCCTGGTTACATAATGTTGATGTGGCATCCTGCACACTTACAAGATTGTAAACAAATGTTCCCGCTACCCCCGTAGGCGCAGCTATAGTTACAGAGCTACCAACGGATGTAGTAATAAATTGATTGGGACCGCCATTAATATTATATGTAAAAGTATAAGGAGCAGTTCCAACAGCACCAGTGAACGTAACGTTTGGCGAAGGCGAATTTATACAAACAGCTGTTGTTCCTGCAACAGATGCAGTTGGTAAAGGATTGACAACAATAGTAACGGAGCCTGTTTGTGCCTGGCTGCAAATTGCCGGACTGGCATCTGCCACACTTACTAAATTATAAACAAATGTTCCTGCAACGCCTGTTGGCGCAGCTACTGTCACAGAATTACCGACGGTTGTAGTAACTACCTGGTTAGGTCCGCCATTAATATTGTAGGTAAAAGTATAAGGAGCCGTTCCTACAGCACCGGTAAATGTAACATTTGGTGAGGGTGCATTCAAACAGACCTGGTTGTTACCTGCGATAGCTGCAGTAGGCAGAGGCGAAATAGTAACATCATGTGCAACAGTATCTGCTATGCAACCAATATCAGTGATTAATGAATACTTAACTGTATATGTACCTGGTGCAGCGTATGCATGAGTAGGGTTATTAATACCGCTGGTAGCAGCATCCCCAAAATTCCAATGCCTGCTTATAACAGGCCGGCCATCCGTGTTAGAATTATCTGTGAATTGAACTGGATCTGGAAAACAGACATTATTAGCAACAAAATCAGCGACTGGATTATTGAATACCTGAACATCATACTCAATTTCCTGTGTGCCTCCGCAACCATCAGGTGTTGGATTGGTTGCTATCACCTTTATGGGATAAGTGCCGGCAGTTGGAATTGAATAAGGCGTTGGTATTCTGTATTGATAAAGCGTTTTTCCACCTACTACTATTGTTCCGATAAAGTAAAGGCTTGGGTCGGGCATATTGAAATCGGGGAATAAACCGTTGAACTGCCACAAAATACTTGTGGGCTGGTAAGGAAAAGTCATTGAGAAATAGAAAGGAGTATTCCTACAGGTTGCCGGAAAATTGACAGTGCCATATTGGTTCTGAACAGTGACATACTGAAATATGTCTTTTATGTTGGTACCGGCATTATAACCGTATGATTCTGCATTCCCAAATCCATAAGCTATTGCATTAAACCCTGAATCTGATTCTATAGAATAAACTCCGGAAGAAGGCAAGCCTTGTCTTAAATAAGAATAGCCTGGTGCCTGAGGATGCGTTGTAAAAGCACCGATTGGCTGAACTACCCCAGCCCCATTTCTTAACCTGAAAGAGGAAATTGCTGTACCCGAGTTGGGTATGACAACATTAAAACTGTGTGTTAAAATTGCAAAATTGGGTGTTGCATTCCAAAGAACTTTATTTATATTTTGTTCGACGGGACTTAAATAGATGACTTCCGGATCTCCGGGGTTACCATTACCGCAAGAACCCTGGGATGAAAAATATTGAGCAACTGTTATTGGTTTATCAGATTCAATAATTTGAGGCTGATTCGTTTGAGCAATTTGATAATAGAATCCGTTTTGCAATGGCAAACCTGTTACAGCTCCATTTATCCTGACTACAGCAGTAGGGTCAGAAACACAAACTCTGTATAAATTAAAACTCTGGTTGCCTGCTGCAGGAACAGTCAGAAATTTCTTTCCCCAGGCCGTACTTGGAAAGGCCTGTACCATATAATTATCAGAAGAAGATGAACCAGCATTACAGGATATGCTTATTCGACCACTCCCTGAAAAAACAGCTATTCTTTTACAAGCCCCTGATGCAGAAGCTACGCTTTTTATTTTCGTTCCCGTTAAGTCTACTCCCTGGAATGGATTAGCCGAAGTGGTAAGTTGCCCCATCAGATTATAAACTTGTCCCTGCGTAAGCGTAATGGTAAAAGGAGTTCCCGCTGGATGGTTGATTGTGTTTGCACTAGGAGTAATTTCAACAGTTGTAGTACCTGTATCGGCCGCAATAACATAAGCCCAACAATTCGAATTATTGGTATTTGAAGTATTGGTAAAATTTATTGAATAATATTCTTTTCCAAGAGTATTAGTTGGAAAAAGTATAGACGCCCCGGATACACTACTATTATAAATGTGAGCATAGGCAACTATTGGCCTGTCACTGGTAATATGAATTCCTTTATTTTCTGGTGTTGTTGATTCTGCAGTTAGGCGGGCATCCTGAAGACCATTTTTTGGAATGGGAGCTGAAGTTACAACTGAATTGGCGGGAACAGTATAGTTTGCTGTATACCCAAGCCCGGGGATGGTTACCACTACATTTGCGGTTTGTTCAGCAGCAAAATATAATACCATTTCCTGCGGCCCCCCACCTGGAGTCATAACCTGGTGATATCCATAAGCCACCCAAAAATCTTTCCCTTTATTGGAAAAATCCTGGGCAGACAAATTACTCCCGAAAAGTATTGTAAATACAAGGGTACTTAATAAGTAAAGTTTTCTCATTGAATCCTAAGTCCTGAAAGTGAAGAAAGAGGAGACGAATTTAGTAAAAACAAATTGGATTTGATAAGCATTTACCTGTAGACAGGATAATTTGTTAACTGCCGGAAAATTCGCAGATGCTAAAATTAATAAAGAGTTACATCGAGTTCGGAATTTATAATTTCCAAATAATTCATAAAAACGGAACAAATGGCCCCATAATCGTTTAATTTACTCTTACTGATATTATAAAAAAATATTGTTTATTTTTTCATTTCAAGTAAATACAAATAATAATTCAAATATAGATTGAATATCAATACATTAGATATTTATATTTGTAAGTGTTTAGCTTTAAAATATAAACGACAAATGATTAAAATATTGGTTCAAATATTTGAATTTTAAATTTTAAGTAATAGTTTATATTCAATTAATAAACAATTAATTAAATAAATATCATTTCACCTTATAGTTTACCATTTTTTTCACTATAGTCCAATATGGTAAAAAACTAACCAGATTAGTAGATAATAAAACATAAGGTGAATTTTTTAACGACACCCAAAGCCACCTTTCCCCTATTTTGCAGGTATTAATTTATATTCATGAAAAATCACACTCTCCCCTTCCTTCTCCTCATTTTTCCAGCCTTTTTTTTATTCTCCTGCGGGCAGATCAAGCAACCAGATTTCAGGGGGATTGAGAATGTCAGGATGAGCAAGGTTGGGCTGAAGGAATCTATTCTTTTTCTCGACCTCCATTATTTTAACCCCAATAATGCCCGACTAAAATTAAAAAGTGCTGAAGGCGACGCCTGGATGGAAGAAAATTCCTTGGGACACTTTACTATCGACACCATGATCCAGGTCCCTGCAAACGGTGATTTCTGGCTACCGGTAAAACTGCAGCTTGATATGAACAAAATACTTAAAAACTCATTGGTTGCCCTTTTGGCGAAAGAAGTAACAATAAAAGTAGAAGGTAAAGCCCGGGTTGGAAAAGGGCCGGTCTTTATCAATTACCCTATCCGGTACGAGGGAAAGCAAACCCTGGAGAAGCTGATGAAATGAACGGTGTATCGCAAACCTGCCTGCCGGCAGGCAGGGGCGCTAAGGCTTAAAGAATACTAGCTCAGGAACGCTTTTGCGACCTGTTGAAAAAAATTATTGCGCAGGAACCGGAACTTTTGGCTTGGGATGCCCTCCACCGTCTTCAAACTTTTTACAGGTTTTAGGTAACCTTTCATACGCATCTTCGGCAGCGGGTACATCTCCTGCATCATATCCGCAATTGGCGATATATGCCTTGATCTCTTCGATATTTATTCTGTCAGTTAGGTATTTTACTTTTGTTTCTGCCTTACGATAGTTCACTGTGATCTCCAGTATCCCATCATACGGTTTTACATAAGCTTCTATCCTTTTTTTGCAATTCTCGCAAAGTGCATTGGGTGTTTTTATCGTATCAACACGGATTGGCTTTACCTGGGAAAAAGAAGCGGTAGAAATAATAATTGCCAGTGCTGAAATAAGAAATGGTTTCATCAACTAATAATTTGGTAAGTAAATTACAAAACACCTGTCCATTTGGCCGGATCATCTCTCCACTTTAACAAAACTTCTTGTTGTTCTGCAGATACCATTCCTTTCTCTACAGCCGATTCAATTAAAGTTGGATAGTCTGTCAGGGAATAATAGATCAAAGATGCTTTTTGAAACCCTTCCGTTGCAGCCACAAAACCATAGGTAAAAATAGAGACCATCCCTACTACCTCCAGGCCTTGTTTTTTCAGCACATCAACTACCTGCAAGCTGCTCTTGCCTGTGGAAACAAGATCTTCTATTACCACCACCTTTTGCCCTTTCTCATAAAACCCTTCTATCTGGTTACCCAGCCCATGCTCCTTTGGTTTTGGGCGCACATATATGTAAGGCAGCTTCAATTGATCTGCCGCCATAGCTCCCCAGGCAATGCCCGCCGTAGCTACCCCGGCGAGGAGCTCAGCGTCAGGAAATTTTTCAAAAATTACATTGCACATTTCCGATTTGATAAAATCACGGATAAAAGGGAATGAAAGCACTTTTCTGTTATCACAATATATCGGGCTCTTCCACCCACTGGCCCAGGTAAAGGGCTGTTCGGGATTTAATTTAATAGCATTAACCTGAAGGAGTTTTTCAGCAACGGCTTTGGCGTCTGTCATAGCAGCGAAGATAAAAAAAAGCAATGATCCTTGTGCTAAGGGTTACGAGACATATATTCGTAACTTCCTTCCTTAGCCCGCAGTCAACAACCCAAATCTTATAATATGTACATAAAAATTTACTTCGGGGATAAACCGCTTTTTTTATGTGACGCTGTTGATGAAACATTACAACCTTATGTTCATCATGATGATGCTGTCTTTATTGACGAATTGAATAATCATACTGTAAAATCCATGATACATGAAATGGAGCAGCCGGAAATTCATGCCGGAGTGTTTTATCACCCTGACCTGGGGGAATTGAAAAAAGCGTTTTACAAGAAGTTTACCATAGTCATAGCTGCCGGAGGATTAGTGCTGAATGAAAAGAAAAAAATATTAATGATATTCCGCAGGGGAAAATGGGATCTGCCAAAAGGAAAGTTAGATAAAGGAGAAACACTGGAAGAATGTGCAGTCAGAGAAGTGGAAGAAGAAACAGGATTGCAGCAAGTGAAATTATTATCCCCTCTTGTAATAACCTATCACACTTACCATGAAGGGGCCAGGTTTATATTGAAAGAATCACATTGGTACAATATGAAAGTAAGTGGTGAGCAGAACCTGGTTCCGCAGACAGAAGAAGGTATTCATGAAATAAAATGGGTGACCAATAAAGAAGCCCAAAGTCTTTTTCAAGAATGTTACCCCTCTGTAATCGATGTTATAAAAGAATTTACAAAGTAAGCGATGTCTATAAAGACCGGGGCGTTTTGAAATCCCTCTTTTCAATAATAGCCAGCGTAAGCCTGCTTACACAAACCATCTTTCCGTTATCATTATAAATTTTTATATCCCATACATGTGTAGCTTTTCCAAGATGCAAAGGAGTAGCAACTCCGGTTACATAACCATCTGTAGCACTATGTACATGATTGGCATTTATTTCCAATCCTACACATTGAAACCTGGCAGGATCGATCACCATGGCCGATGCAAAACTGCCGATTGTTTCTGCAAGTACACAAGATGCTCCTCCATGCAGTAAACCATATGGCTGCCTGGTTCGATGATCTACAGGCATTTTTGCTTTCAAAAAATTATCTCCCAGCTCTGTCCACTCTATCCCCAGGTGTTCACTCAAAGTACCCTGGTTGGGCTGATGAAAGTTTTCAATAGTCAGCCCTTTATCGAACCAAATGCTCATTTGAATTATTTAGGAAGTGATTTAAAAACTACTTCAGGAAGGAAATGACTGGCATCACCATGGTTCCTGATTATATCTCTTACAATCGTAGAAGCCACAGAAGTATATTTTGGCTCGCCGGTCAGAAAAACGGTTTCAATACTCCTGTCCAGCGTCCGGTTTGCATCAGCAATGGTTTTCTCATATTCAAAATCACTGACGTATCGGATTCCTCTTAAAATAAAGTGTGCACCGATTTTACGGCAAAAATCAATCGTCAAGCCTTCATACACTGCTCCCTCTACCCTGTCTTCATCTTTATAAATTTCTTTTATCCATTGCAACCGCTGTTCATCAGAAAACATAGGGGCTTTTGATGTATTCAAACCAATACCAACAACTATCTTATCAAACAGCGGCAATGCCCTGTTGATTATATCCACATGACCCAGTGTTACCGGGTCAAATGTTCCTGGGAAAAGACAAATTCGGGGCATCAGTTACAATTAACGATTGAATAATCAGATTAAATTCAGTCGGCGCAAACATAGTCATTCTATTACAGCCGTTCAATTAAGGTGCCGTTCGCCCACCTCTGCAGCTATGATAAGAATTTCTTGCCAGATCCGTAATCGTATAAAGCTGGCTTAATTCTCTCCAGCTGGTTCTCAAAAAAGTACTGATATCAATAACTGATCCACCCCGGTCCATTAGCCCCGTGGCGATAGTTAAACCATCTATTGCGGATCCACCATGACCAGGGCGTCACGGGGGTCAAAGGGTGCCATTGCCATGGAACCTGTAAATCCCCGTTTGCAGTACCACCCATTACTCAAAAAGCCCCCCCCCCCCAAACCCCGGCCGCCTTTGTAGAGTTAATGTAATTTGAATTACCGAATGGCGGTGGTGAAAAAGTAGTGGGAACCTCAGAGCTCTGGCCTGCATTAGAAAGAGTATAGGGGGCCGTTATTATCCCCCATTTTTTCATACTCCAGTTCTGTGATGGGTCTTAGTCCAGACCATGCTAAATAGGCAGCCTGACCTGGCCAATTAATATAATTACATGCGACCCATTCGCCATCAGTAGCCTCATCAAAAACATTATCTCCATCAGCATCACATCCGCGCCCCCTGTTTTTTTTTTTGTGTGTTCCTCTGGGTTCCCCCCGCTGTGCCGGGTGGGGGGGCCCCCGGCGGGGGGGCTGGGCTGTGGTGGGGGGGGGGGCTTGCCCGTTGGGTCGTGTGGGGGGGCTTTGTACCCCCCGGCGCCCCCCCCCCCCCCCCGGCTCCCTGCAGTCCGGGGTCGGTGGGCGGCGGGCCCGGTGGGCGGGGGTTGTCCTGCCCCCGCCCCGGCCGGCGGGGCCTGGCGGGGGGGGGTTTTCCCTGCTTTGGCTTTCCCGCCGCGGCCCTGCCGGGCTCGCGGGGCCCTCCCCCCCCCCCCCCCCCGCCCCCCCCCCCGCCCCCTGTTCCCCCTTCCCTCGGCCCCTCCCTCCCCTCCCTCCCTGCCCTCGCCCTGTGCCGGCGGGGCCTTGGGCCGGCCTTCCGTGGGGCCCCGGTCCTGCCCCCCCCCCCCGGGCGGGGCGGGCCGGGCCCCCCCTTCCCTCCTGTGGGCCCCCCGGTGGCCCCCCCCTGGCCGCGGGGTCGGGGGGGGCGTGGGCTTGGGGTGTCGTGGGGGGGGCCGGTGGGCCCGGGGGTGCCCCCGGGGGGTCCCGTTTTGTCTGCCTCCCGCCTCCCCCCCCCCCTCCTCCCCGTTGAGCTCCCCCCCCCCCCCCCCCGTCTCCGGGGGGCCTGGGTGGCGTTTGCTGGGGGGTGGCGGCCGGCCCCCGGGCCCTGGTTGTTTTTGGGGGTGGGTTGGGTAAGCAGGGGGGGTGTTTGAAAAGGTTTTTTTTTTTTGGTGGGTTTTTTTTTTGGTTTTTTTTTTTTTCTTGTTGTTTTCGTCTTCCCCGCGGCGCTCTTGTTCCGGGCCTTGCCTGTGGCGGGGCGGGGGTTTTTTTCCGGGTGGGTGTTTCCCGGGGGGGGTCCCTGGCTCCCCCGGCGGGTCTTAGGGCGTTGTGGCCCCCCGGGGGTTGTTTCCCCCCCTCCCCCCTTTTGGGGTTCTCCTGGGGGTTCCTGGCCCCGGCCCCCCGGGCGGCCGCCCCGGGCCCGCCGGGCTTTTTCTTTTTCCCCTCCCCCCCCTTCTCCCCCCCCGTCCCTCCCCCGCCCCCCGGTTAATTCGTCTGTTTTTTTTGTTTTGTTGGGGGCGTGGGCGCCCCCCCCCCCCCCCCCCGGGCCGGCCCGGCGGTCCGTGTTCGGGGCCCTCGGCCCTCCCGGTGCCGGCGCGCCCTCCCCCCCGCCCCCCCCCGGGGGGGGCTCCGCCGTCGGGGGCCGGCGGTGGCGGGGGGCGGGGGGGCGCCCCCCCCGCTGCCCTGCCGCCTGGGGTGGGGGCTGGGGTTTTTGTTTTTCGTGGGTGGGCGGGGGCCCCCCCCCCCCCCCCCCCCCCCCGGGCCGGCAACCCGGGTGGGTTTTGTCTTCCCTCGCCAACCCATGGCCCTGGCCCCCCCCTCCGCCCTCGCCCCGGGCGGGGGCGGGCCCGGTGGGTCCGCCCGCTTCCCGCCGCGGGGGCGCCCCCGCCCCCCCCCCCCTCCGCCCCGGCAATTTCTTTTTTCTTTGGTTGTTCGTCGGGGGGTCGGGCCCCCCCCCCCCCCCCTCGTCGCTTCTTTGGTGGGGCGGCCCCGGGGGCCCCCCCGTGGGCCCGCGGCCCCCCACCCCCGTCCCCGTTGCCGCCCCGGGCCGCGGCCCCCTCGGGGGGGGCTCATTTGGGACCGGCTGTCCCCCCCCCCCGCCTCCTCCCCCCCGGCCGTGGGGGGGGGGGCGGGAGGGAGGCCGGGCGGCCGGCGGGGTAGGTGGTTGTTTTTTTTTTTTCTTTTCATTTTGTGGTTTCCCGGGTGGGGTTAGGTTTTTTTTTTGGGTGGATTGTGGCTTTTTTCTCTATTAAAAGCAAAAATTGGGAAGGGGGGGCCCCGGAGGTCCGGGCCTTTCCGTTCTTGAAGGGGGGGGGCCTGCTCTTCCTCCTCGACGGGAGAAAAGACCCCCCCCGTACAGCTACACCATTTTCTACCTGCTGCAAGATAATGGATTGTTTAGAGTCAGCCACATCACTATCCAGCTCAACGCCCCTGTTGATTGGGCCTGGATGCATGATTACAATTTCTTTATGCAGACTGTCAAGCAAAGTTCTATTGATGCCGTAAGCCAAACTATATTCCCGAAGTGAAGAAAATAGAACCTGGTTTTGCCTTTCTAACTGTATACGTAATACATTCGCCACATCGCACCACTCCAGTGTTTCTTTTAAATTATAAGAAACATTTACACCCAATGCTTCGCTAATATATTTTGGAATCAATGTGGGTGGTCCGCAAACCGTTACTTCGGCCCCCATTTTTTTCAGCAAATAAATATTACTCTGTGCCACCCGGCTGTGCATGATGTCGCCGATGATAGCCACTTTTCGTCCTTCTAATGTTCCAGTACTTTCTTTGATAGAAAAAGCATCCAGCAACCCTTGTGTGGGATGTTCATTGATGCCATCACCTGCATTGATAATGGCAGCAGGTATATGCTGTGCCAGGAAATGCGGTGCACCGCTGGCACTGTGCCGCATCACCACCATATCAACCTTCATGGACAGAATATTATTAACCGTATCAAGTAATGTTTCTCCTTTTGCGGCAGATGATGTAGATGCCGCAAAATTGATCGTGTCGGCACTTAGTCTTTTTTCAGCCAGTTCAAAAGAGAATCTTGTCCGGGTAGAATTTTCGTAGAAAAGATTTACGATGGTGACATCTCTTAAAGAGGGCACTTTCTTAACAGGACGTTGTAAAACTTCTTTGAATTGCTCTGCAGTTGACAGAATAAGTGAAATATCTTCTTTGGTTAAATCTTTAATGCCAAGCAGATTTCGAGTGGATAGTTGCATTAAAGATCGAAGTTAAAGGTTTTAACCACACCTGCCCGACTACATGTGAAATTTATTTTTCCGGTCAGCAGTGGATTACACAGATTTTACAGTCTGCAGACCAACAGGTTAATATAAATAAATTGTTACTGGCTGATTAACACCACTTCCTTGTTCACCAGTTTTACTTTATCTGTTTTATTTGTTTCTACCGTTACTCCCACATAATCAGCCTGAATGGGAAACTGTCGGTGCTCTTTTCTATCCACCAGCACACATAACTCCACTTTAGCGGGACGGCCATAGTCAAGCAAAACATCCAACGCAGCTTTGATAGTGCGGCCAGTGAATAATACATCATCAATCAACACCACGGTTTTATTCTCGATAGCAAAAGGAATGTTCATTGTATCCGGGGTAAGGATTTCTTTACGGATATCATCCCGATAGAATGTGATATCTAACTGACCATAGTGAATCTTTTGTTCAGGCTTGGCCAGGTGAATAGCCGCTACAATACCATTCCCGATAACAACCCCGCCCTGCTGAATGGCTACAAAGACAACGTCGCTCATATCAGAATGCCTTTTACTTAATTGGTCAGCCAATTGGTGAACAGTATCTAACAATTTTTGTGAGGAAAGAAGAACCTGCATTGAAATAATTTTAAATCAAAGTTAAGGCTACAATTAATAAAAACTAAAGTTCAGGATTTATGCTGCTTATCAAATCACTACACCCACTTTCGGCATTCTCAACTTAAATATCGCTTTTTGAACTTTTGTGAATCTTTATAATCAAATAATTATATCTGTTAGACTAGAGTTTCTAATATCGTTTCTGCATTTAACAAACAATGGTTTGTTTATGGCAATAAAATAGCCGGATGAATCCGGCTATTTTGTCAAATCATAATATAGTGGTTAATTTATTTCTTATCAAACATATAAATCAAATTTACCTGCCAATACCTGTTCTTATATTCCGGGCTTGTTCCATCATAAATATTCTGAAGACCCATATTGTAACGAACACCAACACCAAAACCTGATTTCATAACATATCCTGTTCCCAACGCAACACCCATATCAGTACCATCAAAGGAATCTTTGATATCTGTTTCTGAAGTTGTTGAACCGTTTTTGGTTTTTACCTTTCCTGAAGTAAGAAATCCAAAATAAGGACCTGCCTCACCATAAAATCCCATAGACTTATACTTCAACATCAAAGGGATATTAACGTAATTCAGATTGTAATTCGTTTCAATAGTTGTGGTAGGCCTGAATTCCATACCTTGATTAGCAGAATACATGATCTCGGGTTGAAATACAAAGTGGGTACTCAGCGGTATACCGGCAGTTACGCCAACATTGAACCCGGTATTAGATTTTTTTCCAGCTAAATCAGCACCATCCCCACCTAACGTAGAATTATTTAATCCTGCCTTGATACCAAAACTAACCTGCGCATGTACTAAAACTGAAGAGAAGATTACTGTAAAAACTAAAATGATTTTTTTCATAAAAATTTGTATTGATTTACTCCCCGATTGCCAAATACGGTGCCACACTCATTATCGTGAGTGTGAATATATTATACGGGAGTTTTAATCGATATTATGTGGGTAAATTGGTACTATTTAACCCCAGTTCCCATATTGGGGCTGTTCATTTCTCGCTTAGCATTTGCAGTGCCTTTAATCAGTTTTAATATGGTGATTATAGAAGTAACACTATACTATGTTTTTTGGAAATGAGTTACTATTGACCAATAGATATAATAATTATTGTATTGCTAAACTCACCTACCCTGTAGAAGGTATTTGTATATTACTAACCAAAGAGTAACTTTAAAGTATGATTTCCGGAAGAAATGATCATATCAGGCTTTTTATACTCTTTCTTTCACTTTCCTTCCTTTTTACCACTACTTTTTCACAAACACCCAAAGGGCTTATCGTAACTGAAAAAGAAGCAGCGCCGCCCGGAAAAACAAGGGCACTAATCGTTGGTATATCAAAGTATGAATATATTGACACCCTTCAATATGCCGACAGGGATGCGAAGATGTTTGCTGACTACCTACGGCAAAATAATTTTTGGGGCATTAATAAAGACGATATAACGCTGCTGACGAATGATAAGGCCAAATACGGAGACCTGACAGTTCAATTGCAAAGAATAGCAATGGTATCAAAGCCCGGTGATAACCTGTTGTTTTATTTTTCAGGACATGGGGATGTAGAAACTCAAACTTTATTTAACCGGGGTTACCTGCTGGCCTACGATACATATTCCAGCAATTATATGGCAAATGGACTTAGGGTCGATGATCTGAAAGATCTTTTTGTAACACTGCTTACTAATAATGTGAAAGTGATTGTTGTTACAGATGCTTGTCGTTCGGGTAAGCTGGCCGGTGGATTAAAGGGGGCAGAATTTACCGCTGCGGCTATCAGCAGCATGTGGAAAAATGAAATTAAAATTCTAAGCTCCCAACCCGGTCAGCTTTCCTATGAAGATAAAAAATGGGGAAATGGAAGAGGTGTTTTTTCATATTACCTTATCAATGGCTTAAACGGTGAGGCAGATGTTAATAAAGACTCTTCCATCACTTTATCAGAACTTGAAATGTATGTGGGCAGTAATGTGGCAAGGGAAACAGGTAACAAACAACAACCAATTTTTGAAGGGCCCAATAAATTTTCGAATGTCATCGGGAAAATTTCCCGGGAGGTTGCAAAGGCTGGGGGCATGCCAGGTGGCAACAGTTTTGATCAACCAGTAAAGGAAATAAAGCTACCCTATGATAGCTGTTTATATTACTACGAAAAAATGAATGCTGCCATTAAAGAGAAAAAATTAAGCTCCTTAGTTCCGAACTCTGCTACCACTTATTATCAACAACTCAGATCCTGCGCAAAAGGAGAAGATATCCAGTTCAGGGCGAATGGTGAATTATTATCTGCATTGATGAATGAATCGCAGGAAATCATCAACAACTCTTTTGTCGGAAAAAAATTGGTAGGCGAGGATGATTTTAATTTTGGTATAGACATGTTGCAACAGTTCATTGATAATAACGATCTGAAACTACCGCATGAAAAACATATCCTGAATCTGAAAAGATACCTGGAAGTGATGGGCAAAACAACCTGGCAGAATAAACCTCCGGTAGATAAGCTTGAACTTATAATTGACTCAGCAATTATGCAAGAACCCGATGCTGCATATCTTCTTACCGCTAAAGGTGCGGTAGAGATGGAGAAAGGCAACTGGGAAAAAGCGATTGATTTTTTTGAAAGTGCCCTGAAAAGCAGCCCGGACTGGTTAATTCCTAAATATCAATTAGGAAATTGCTATGGCCATACAAAAAGTTACAAAAAGGCATTAAACTATTTTGAAGAAGTATTAGCAAAGGATAGCACCTACCGCACCTTTGAATGCACTAAATGTATTCTTCAGCAAATGGCGGAGTTTGCAACAATACTTAAGCAAGAGAAAAAAGCAGTCAAATACCTTCTTAAATCAATTGATCTTTTTCCTGATTACACACCTCCTTATGATGTATTGTATGAGTATGCAACTACAAAAAAGGACAAGGTTGTTGCCTCAGAGCTTGTAACACGGTTAAAAAAATATGAGGATACTGCTTTCTTACGATTAATAAGAATGAGGCTGGAGAATGAAGTTTTTGGAACACCGCTATCAGCCAGTGCATTAGATTCTGTGAAAGCAATATTAAGAACCGATAGCGATACTATTGAGTATTATTATATAAAAGGGTTGTTCTTTGGAGCCAAGGAAACATTCGATAGCGATTCCGCATATTATTATTTACAGTCAGCCATTAACATGGATACTACTGATGTGTACTACATTATTGGTTTCACCAGTTTTCTATTAAAGGAAAAATTATACGATGAAGCGGAGGAAGTATTAATAAGAAAAATAAAAGATTTTACAGGAGAGGATAAAGCATACCTGCAACAGGAATTGGCCTACACATATTATGATACATATAAATATGAAGAAGCTTTTGAACTTTTCAAGGAACTTGTTTCAGCCGGCTTTCTTTATTGTACTGATCTCCGTAAAATGAGAAAAGTATTAAAAGATGTTCCGGGTTATGAAACCTATATGAAGACCTGTCAGGACAGTGATCCTGCCAAACAATAACTTGTTTATTTCTCTCCCATAAATGCATATCCATAATCCGTTGGCGGATTAAATGTTTCCTTAATTGTTCTTGCACTTAACCAGCGATACAGATTTAAAATAGAACCAGCTTTATCGTTGGTACCACTTCCCCTGGCACCTCCAAAAGGTTGCTGACCTACAACGGCACCGGTAGGCTTATCATTGATGTAAAAATTACCGGCAGCATTTCTTAGTTTATTGGTCGCTAATTCAACAGCGTCTCTGTCTTTGGAAATAACCGCACCTGTTAACGCATAAGGGGAAGTTGTGTCAACCAGTTCCAGTACTTTTTCAAAACTATTAGCCGGATAAATATAAACAGTAAGTACCGGGCCAAAAATTTCCTCGCACATGGTCACATACTTCGGATTCTTTGCTTCAATTATCGTGGGCTGCACAAACCAACCCTCCTTGCTATCGCATTTTCCCCCTACCCAAATTTCAGCTTTCGGGTCTTTTTTTGCATTATCAATATAACGTTTGATACTATTGAAACTTTTTTCATCGATCACTGCATTTACAAAATTGGTAAAGTCTTCTACTGTACCCATTTTAAAACTCTTCACCCCGGCAATCAATTTCTTCTTGACCTCTTCCGCCATATTGGATGGAATATAGGCTCTTGATGCTGCAGAACATTTCTGTCCCTGGAATTCAAAGGCACCCCGCAACAATGCAGTTACCACCACATCCGGATCTGCACTTTTATGTGCCAGTACAAAATCTTTACCGCCAGTCTCCCCTACTATTCTTGGGTAAGATTTATAATTAGACATGTTCTTACCGATCGTTTCCCACATATTATTAAATACACCTGTGGATCCGGTAAAATGTACACCGGCAAAATCACGGTGATTGAAACATACTTTACCAATCGTTGGCCCATCTACATATATTAAATTGATAACACCATCCGGTAAACCTGCCTCCTTCAATATCCGCATCGTCATTTGTGCAGCGTATATCTGTGTATTGGCCGGTTTCCAAACCACCACATTACCACACATAGCAGCAGATGTTGGAAGATTGCCTCCGATGGCTGTGAAATTAAATGGTGTAACCGCTAATACAAACCCTTCCAGCGGACGATACTCCATCCGGTTGTGCATACCAGGGCTGCTGATGGGTTGTTGTTTATATATCTCTGATAAGAAATGTACATTGAAACGTAAGAAATCGATCAGCTCACAGGCGGCATCAATTTCTGCCTGGAAAGCATTCTTGCTTTGCCCCAGCATTGTTGTGCCATTAATATAGGGGCGATATTTTGTAGCTAACAGATCAGCTGCTTTTAAAAATATGCCTGCCCGGTTTTCCCAGCTTGCATTGGCCCAGCTTTCTTTAGCAGCTAATGCTGCTTCGATGGCCTGTACCACATGCTTTTCTTCTCCTGCATGAAAGTAACCGAGTGTATGTTTCGTTTCATGCGGCGGATGCATAGCCACTTTTTTACCCGTTCTCACTTCTTTGCTGCCGATATACATTGGCACATCGATCTGGCTGCTTTTTAATTCAGCCAACACTTCTTTTAGTCTTTTCTTTTCAGCAGAACCGGGAGCATAGCTTAGCACAGGCTCATTAACAGGCATTGGGTAAGAAAAAGTTCCGACTTGCATACTATAAATTTTATGCGGCAAAGGTAGGTTTGATCGAACAATAAAAAAACCGTCTCACTTTAGGTGTGACGGTTCCTAAAAGTGGTTATTATTTTATCTGGGGCCGCTTACTGTATAAGTAAGTCGGGCATTATAAACCCGCAGGTTGCCGTTAAATTCAATGGTATTAAATCTTAAAAAGTAAGAACGTAATTCATTTACTGCAATATTCAATCCTGTGGATGTAATATTGGTATCTGCCGGACTAGATGAAGTACCTGTGCCCGTAATAGAAGCCACCACAGATTGTGAAATAGTATTCACTGAAACTAGTTCAGCTGAAACTTCATAAGTGCTTGAAGCATCTCTTACATTAAGCAATATTTCGGTAATGACAGCATCGGCCGGTAAATATACAGGTGCTTCAAAATAGGCCGCAACACCTGCAGTTCCGGTTAATAATGTTTGCCCCCCGGAAATAGTAGTAGAACTAATCCCAGCAGTTGAAGTGCCATTTACCGGCATTAATTGAAAAGCGGAAGCTGGAAGAGATAAATACTCAGTTTTGGGAGTTTGATAACGGTAAATATTTGCATAAATATAGCTGGTAGTTATTTGTACAGCATCAACTGTCGATACATTTAAACCATTATTCCAAGAAGCATTACCATCAGCATCACTAATCAATACTTTATTAAGGCCGCCGCCGGTTGTAATTTGCAAAGAGTTGGTTTGCGTTTTGCCTTGAACTTTAAGCCGTGCATTTACATCCGGGGCTATTCCAATACCTACAGCCCCCAGGCCATCATCCCTTATTGTTCCATTAACTAATGTACTGCCATTCCACCGGGGAACGGCATTAGTAATTGAGATACTCACTGAAGGGTCAGATTCTGGCACAGCAATAGAAGAAGGGCTTACCCAACTTGCGTTGCCGGTGGCATCACTTTGCAGCACATACCCATTAAGTGCACCATTAGTCATCTGAAAATCGGTGGTACGGGTTTTACCGTCAACAGTTAATCGGTTTGCGGCAATTGGTGTAGTACCAATTCCTACACCGGTTGCATTGTCCTGTATAACTCCATTTGTCAAAGCTGTCCCGTTCCATCTGGGAATATAATTAGTAAGTGTTGATTGAATTTTAGGGTCAGATTCTGTAATTGATAATGAAGTGCTGTTTACCCAGCTAGCATTACCGGCTGCATCACTTTGCAAAATGCCTCCTAGTATTGCTCCGTTTGTTAATTGAAAATCAGTTGCTCTAACCTTACCAGCTACTTCTAGTTTTACAGTTGGTGAAATAACACCGATACCTGTATTCCCATTTTTTAATACAGTCAGTGCATTATTTCTATCTGTGTGGGCTGTGCCATTACCAATAATAAAAACAGGATCTGCAACATTCCATACATTGTCACTTATAGTACTAGTATCATTATATCTTCCGATAACTAATGATGCGTACGATTTTGCATACGCATCATAACCGATTGAAGTGGAAAAAAAGCCTTTAGCCCTTGTTCTTCCGATAGCAGTGGCCGATACACCAGTTGCTTCTGCATAATAACCTACTGCTGTGGAATAAGCTCCTTTCGCAACTGAAGCTAGTCCGCTGGCAAATGAATATGAACCAATATTATCCTTATCCCAACTATTTATATCTGCCCCTCCAGCCCTAAACGCCGCTTTATCCGCATACCACATCATTCTATTGCCTTCCCCACTTACCGGTGGAAGTCCGGGTGCAACAGGCAGTGAAAAAGGAGCAGCAAACAACACACTGCTATCTTTTACATGCAGCATAGCTGTCGGTGTAGTGGTATTAATGCCTACTTTGCCAATCTGACTATACACAGGTAAAATAAAAAGTAAAATTATTATCAATAAAACTGCTCTTTTCATACCAAATTAATTTTTGATTAACCAGCTACTATTTATTTCCCTGCCATCTCCATTTCAACCATTGAATGCCGCCACCAGAAAATTTGCCACCACCTACATAATCTTCATTGAAAAGTAAACGCCATGCTGTGTAATATTTTTCTCCGGGAATTTTAATCAATGCGGTGGTGCCAATCGTTCTGTGTTTGGGTTGATTTTTTTCATTTAAGTAAACTGTCCATTTTGCATCCCAGGCAAAACCCAGTTTAATTATTTGTGCACCCGGATAAGCGGCCTTTATTTCGTTGGTAAAAAGGGTTTTAGCTCTTGTATCACCAGTAGCATTTGCGTCGGAAGGAAATTCCCAGTTGGGTGCCAGTTCCTCAGCCCTTCTCCAGAAGCCGTTGTAAGCGGTATCCAATTTATCCAGCCCTGCATCTTTTTCAGAAATACCTGATTTCTTTAACACAGGAAGAAATCTTGATTTTACTTCCGCTAATCTTTTTTTACTTTCTGCAGGTGTAAATCCACCATCCATCCAGCCTTCATCTTTTTCTAAATCCTCAATGCGGGGCGCACCATGCATGGCATTGGTCATAAAACGTAAAGCAGATAGTTTTACCACTTCTGGTAACAAAGCTTTTCTGTTTACAGACACCAACCGGTACACACAAGGTGAGTTATCTAATGTTTGAAAGGGGTTGGAAAGATTGTCAACCACATCCTTGTAAGTTCCCGTCATTAATGCAGCGAGACTTTCGAGATCTTTCATAGTTTGCTCATAATTCTCCGGCTTCAATTCGAATAATGTCGATGAATTAGTAGTGTTCTGCGGTAAATCAAAACCAAGTACATCTGCATAAATCAACACGGCATCTTTGTATTTCTGCACATCATCATACCACATTTTACGAAGTCCGCTGCCAGCCTGTGCTGTGCCTACGGCTTTCAATTGGTTCTGTACATTTAAAAAGACAGATTGAATCTCCAGTACTTTCTCTTCAATCACCAATGCATCCGGATGTGGTCTTTCTAATTTTTGCAATGAATTCAATAACATGGATGCTTTATTAAAATTGCCTTTTGTTTTTAAATACCATTCGCAGGCTGGTACATATTGAGCTGGTGTTAAAATACCCGCATACTCTTTTCTAATTTCTATGGTGGCCAGTAGCGGAGCTGCCTGAGCCAGTTTTTGTTTTCCGCTTTCAGACAATACCGGCGCCGGAGCAGCATAGGCAGCAGGATTATCATTTATCATTTTTTGTGTGGCTTTCAGCTGTGTAGTCCATTGTTGAAAGAAGGTAATTCTTTCTGACAACGGTTTACGTATGGCCAGTACTTCCGGTTGATTGTACTCAGATTTGGGAATTTTATTCCAGGCATTTACTGCTTCTGTATGAAGATTGTTGAAAGCCTCCCACTCCCCTCTTACTTTCACAAAAGATTCCGGAGCAATTGGCTGTGTGTACTGCTCGTTTACTTTCATTCGGGGTAGTAAAGTGGATATGGTATTTACAGCCAGCTTTGTATCAGGAGATAGAACCTGCCCGAAAAGAGTGGCACTGAAAAAAGCTGGAATGGTTATAAGGATTAAACGAAGGTTCATGGTTGTGTGTTTTTATAGCATAAAAATCAGCTGTAAAAACAGGCACTGTATCCGCCAAAAGGATGAATTTGGGATTAGCGAAGCATTAACTCCCGTATTCTGGCGATGGCGCCACTGCGATTAATCACATCAAGTTTGAGATAGATATTACGGATATGTGTTTTGACCGTACTGGCGGCAATGAATAATTGTTCTGCCATTTGTTTGGTGGTAAGCCCTTCGAAAATTTTGGCCAATAGCTCATACTCCCGGTCGCTGATTGGGGCTGTGAGCTTGATATTTATTTTATCTAAAGCTGGCAAGGAGAAATTATCCTTCAATCTTCTGCCATGATTCAGTAAGGCAAGTTGCAACGTAGCAAAAAGATTTTTTTCGGTGAAGGGCTTTACCAGGTAACCGGCTGGCTGTGTATGCTGCGCCATTTCCAATGTTTGTTTATCAGAATAGGCAGTGAGATACACAAAAGGAATATGAAATCGTCGATTAATTTCTTCTGCAATCTGAATTCCTTCCTTACCATTCTTTAGATTTATATCCAGAATGGCTATATCAGGTGTATTCTGCAATAATTCTTCTAGGGCTGCTTTCTCGGTGTATACAACTGCAGATACTTTGAAATCAATATTATTCAAAGCTTCTGCAATATCTTCAGCCACCATGGGCTCATCTTCCACTATCAATACATTTACCTCACTCATTGTTCTTCCGTTTTTATTGCAGGAATAAATAATGAAACCACTGTTCCATTTTCAATATTAAAGGTCAATTTTCCTTCTAGCTTTTCTGTAAATGCTCTAATCATTCTATAACCAAAGGAACGGCTTTTTTGCAGGGTCAGTTCTTGCTGCATCCCAATACCATCATCTGCCACCCGCAGCAAATACCCATTTGTATCCGGCTGGCGGGTGAAGCTAACCCGTATCATACCGCTGCTTCGTCCGGCAAATGCGTATTTGTAGGCGTTTGTTACCAATTCATTGATGATAAGGCCCAGTGGCACAACCGTATCAATATCCAATTCCACATCATCTATACTTTGTTGCAGAATGATGCTGACACTATCTTTTTCGTTGGAGTCTTCAATATATGTAAGCAATTCACTAATATAATCTTTAATACGTAATGAAGTAAGATTGCTTACTTCTCTGTACAGAAACTGGTGTATCAATGCCATTGACTGAACCCGGTTTCTACCAGCTTGTACAGCTGAATAAGCTTTTTCATCATCAATATAATGCGATTGCAGATTGAGCAAACTGGTCACCACCTGTAAATTATTTTTTACCCGGTGATGTATTTCCCGCATCAGCACTTCTTTTTCATTCAATGCTTGTTGTATTTCCTGTTGCTGCATTGCCAACAATGCATTCTTCTTTTTATTGATTCGGTACGCATAAAAAGCAAAGCCTGCCAATACCAGCAAAAAAACGGATGATAACAAAAAGAAGTTGCGCAATTGCCGGTTCTTTTCTGCTTTTTCCTCTGTGGTAGAAACTTTTGTAGTCAGCTCCCCTATCCGTTGCTGTTGCTTATCTTTTTCATATACAGCATTCATTTCATTGATCTGCCTGCTATTCTCTTCATTCAGCAAACTGTCTTTCAGTGCTTCATGCAACTTATTATACCGGAATGCATTGCCAAAATCATTTTTAGCAGCATACGCATCTGCTATGGATTTGTAAAAAGCAGCTATATATTCCCTGTCATTAAACCTGCGGGCATACGCCGCACCTTTGGCAAACCAATCAATCGCTTCATCAGGTTTATTTTTGGTAAGAGCAATAGCGCCAAAAACCTGGTGGCAACTGATATAGGCAGCCTGCTCTTCTTCCATATCCAATTGCGGGAATAGGTCAGTCACAATTTTTTCTGCCTCGGCGAATTTCTTTTTACCGAGCAATGCACTGGCAAGATTGGCTTTTCCTTCATGTACATCCTGCGGCACAAAGGCCTGTTTTATTACTTCATTAGCAAAGTAAATAGCACTATCATATTTCCCCATGTACTGGTAGCAGGAACCAATATTGATAGAAGAATTAATGATGCCTTGTTTATTATACAGTTCTTTTTTTATGGCTAATGAAAGCTGATTGTATCGCAACGCATTTACAAAATCTTTTCGGGAACGATAAACCAATGCAATATTATTATACGATTGAGAAATTTCTTTCCGGGCTTTGTACCCTTCCCGTAGTTGTAAAGCTTCAAAATGATTTCTAAGAGCCAGTTCATAACTACCGGCGGCATACCAGGCATTGGCAATGTCTGTAAGAATATTTGCCTGTGAAGGATGCAGGCTATTTTGCTTCGCCAATGCCAATGCTTCGTTCAAAAATAAAATAGCAGAATCCGTTTTCCCTTTTATATCATAGCTAATACCGATATTCTTTATAGCCCTGGCCTGCTGTCGTACATTACCAGCTTTCACTGCTTTTTCTCTTGCCAGGTTTGCCAATATAATAGAGGAGTCCACATTGTAATCAAACATAAAAAAGGCAAACTCATTCAACGCATCACTTTTTACAGAATCAGGTGCGGAGGAATTGATTACTTGCAGCAATGAATCCTTTTCGGCAAACTGGCTTTGCGCAGTAAAAGAAAACAAAAAAGAAAATAGTATGACGAAGTATTCTTTCAAATCGGAACAGTAAATATCAAAATTAGTTGGATTGACTGTTCCTAAAGTAATCCTTTTGGTGGATTTAAACCGTATCTCCTTCTTTCTCCGACATCAAATACGCCTTTATAAATCCATCCAATTCCCCATCCATCACCGGGCCGATATTACCAACTTCATAATCAGTACGATGGTCTTTGATCATTTTATACGGATGAAAAACATATGAACGTATCTGGCTGCCCCACTCTATTTTTTTCTTCTTGGCATTCGTCGCATCTTTTAGTGCATTGCGTTTTTGCAATTCCTGTTCATACAAACGACTTTTCAACATTTGCATGGCCAATTCCCTGTTGCCCAACTGACTTCTATCCTGTTGACACACTACCACGATACCGGTTGGAATATGCGTCAACTGTACTTTTGTTTCTACTTTGTTTACGTTTTGTCCACCGGCACCACCACTGCGGCTTGTTTCCATTTTCACATCCGCCGGGTTTACTTCAATATTAATCGTATCATCTACCAATGGATAAGCATATACACTTACAAAAGATGTATGTCGTCTTGCATTACTATCAAATGGAGAAATTCGGACCAGGCGATGTACACCACTCTCGGCTTTTAAGAAGCCGTAGGCAAAAGGGCCGTCAAATTGTAACGTACAGGTTTTTATACCGGCACCATCACCCCACTGCCAATCCAATTCGGTTACTTTCCAGCCTTGCTTCTCGCCATACATGCGGTACATACGGGCCAGCATTTCGGCCCAGTCCTGGCTTTCAGTGCCACCGGCGCCAGAATTAATTTGCAATACACCGGGCAATTCATCCTCCGGCTCGTTCAGTGTGGCTTTAAATTCTGCATCATCCAGTAAAGTCAGTGCATGATCATACGCTACTTTAGTTTCTTCTTCAGTGGCATCGCCCCCTTTCCAGAATTCGAAGAGCACAGCAAAATCCTCTACGGCAGTTTCAGTGGTCTCATAGAGTTTTACCCAATACTCATTTACTTTGGTGTTTTTGAGAATTTCGGTAGCCCTTTTGTTGTCATCCCAGAAACCGGGACTTAACGAAAGCTGCTTGTCTTCTTCAATTTTATATCGTCGGTTTTCGACGTCAAAGAAACCTCCTTACCCCGGCAATGCGGGACCGCATATCATTCAATTTTTCGATTGTCATAGCTGCGAAGATAATTGATTTAGGGATTGGGAAATTAGATGATTTGGAGATGTTGATTGTCCTAGCTTTAAATAATAGGTAGCGGAGGAAGGAACGATATTGAATTTAATTTCTTAATGGGTTGTTGAACAACATTTCAAATGCCTGAACTGATAGCTTCCCACCATTTTGAGTATGTTTGGTATATAATATCACAAAATGAAACATTACCTGCTTTCCGTTTTCTTAGTCATATTATCGCTGTCAATAAACGCAACTGATAAAGACTCCACCATCTATTATAACCTGCCAGACAGTGTGAAAGCTGTTCAATTCATGGCGGAAATAAATGTACAAGCGATAACCTCAAAGAAAGAAGTTTTTGCAGGCATCAAGACGGATGCCGTCAAACTTTCATTGGAGTCAGATAAAAATGAAAAAGAAATTGTATTTGAATTTCCTGCAACAGCTAAGGTGATGGCAACAGGATCAAACGTGGATGCAGATGAAAAAGGGGAGATAGAATTTAACTACAACTGGTCTGTCAATGAAATGTATAAACTACTGATTGCCGTGGCAACAGACTCAAGTGAAAATTTTTCTTTATACTCTGGTTACGTCTGGCTTCCAAAAGAAGTAAAATGGAAACTGATTGGTACTTGTAAAATAGAAGGAAGATGGAATACCCTACAAAGTCCGGCTACCTTTTTTTCAATCCCAAAGAAAGGAAGTATACAGGCAAATTTCGGGCAGGTATGGTGCCAGCGAAATACCGGTTCCTGGAAGAATATGAAAGCTGAAATGGCGGC
This sequence comes from Chitinophagaceae bacterium, assembly GCA_016719015.1. Classification (GTDB taxonomy): domain Bacteria; phylum Bacteroidota; class Bacteroidia; order Chitinophagales; family Chitinophagaceae; genus JJ008. The sequence continues at coordinate 401,727 of JADKAZ010000002.1, read as the reverse complement.
TGCACCATTGATAAACCTGATTGGACACATGGACAGTGTGCAGCAACGCCAAACCGAAATCAAACTTATTGAAGAAGCGATCGCCACAGGTAAGACCGATGTAAAGAACAATTCAGAAGCTGTTTACTATACTATCATGAAAGAAGGCACAGGAAAACAAGTTTCAGTTAACGATACTGTTGTTGCTTACTATAAAGGTTATTTATTTAATGACGGTTTAGTATTTGACCAGACGAAAGACAAGCCTGCCACATTCTCGTTAAAAAGATTAATAAGAGGCTGGCAAATTGGTCTGCCCCTTTGTAATGTTGGAGGTAAAATAAAATTGGTTATCCCCTCCGACCTGGCATATTCTATCCGGACAAGGGCAGCTAAAATTCCGCCAAACAGTATATTAGTTTTTGAAATTGAAGTGGTGGAAGTGAAATCGCCGCAATAAAGAACTACCAGTTTTTTATTTCAGAGCTGAAAACTTTTGCTGACCTTTATTGTTCCTATTTTCAAACAATAAAATTATATATCATGAAACTGCTCCAAACGTTACCGTTTGTAATACTTGCTTCCACTGCCCTGCTTACTTCCTGTAAGAACGACGATAAAAAAAATGAAATGAAAGAGCCAAAACTTAAAGAAGAGATGATTAGCTATAAGCTAGATAGCTCTACCAGGAACAACTTTGTTGTTTACGATGAGAATATTGAAGGTAAACGTCCCGTAGTGTTAGTTATTCATGAATGGTGGGGGCTTAATGATTATGCAAAAATGAGAGCAAGGGAACTAGCGAAACTTGGATATATCGCCATGGCAGTTGATATGTATGGTGATGGTAAAATGGGTGATGATCCCCGGGCTGCCCAGAACCTGGCAGGTCCTTTTTATGTGAATCCTGCATCAGCTAAACCAATATTTGATGCCGCATTAAATAAGTTAAAAGAATTTAGCCAGGCAGATGCTTCGAAAGTAGCGGCCATCGGTTATTGCTTTGGCGGTGCCCAGGTATTGAATCTTGCCAATATGGGTGAAGACCTGAAGGGTGTTGTTAGTTTTCATGGCAACCTGAATGTAGTACCAGCCAATAAAGATTTGTTGAAAGCCCAGGTATTGGTTTGTCACGGTGCTGCCGACGAGTTTGTTCCGCAAACAGAAGTGGATCTTTTCAAAAAACAAATGGACTCTATCGGAGCAAAATACACCTTGAAAGTTTATGAGAATGCCACTCATGCTTTTACCAATCCGAATGCTACAGCAATGGGGGATAAATTTCAAATGCCTATTAAATATAATGCTACAGCAGACACCGCCTCCTGGAAAGACATGAAAGCCTTTTTTCAGCAAATATTTCAGTAAACCGCTCTAATTAATTGAAAATCCGGTAGTACAACCGGATTTTTTTTATTTTAGTCATCTTCCGCAAGGCTATTGATTATAAATAACTTGCAGGAAATACGGTGCAGGTAAATCGAAAAAATACTTAGTAAAAGTTATGAATTACAAAAAGTGGTTTCTATCTTGTCAATCCATTTGGACAATGGACTATTAACCTTGAGCAAACTACTACTATCCTTACTTATCGGAAGTTCTCTCTTTACTGCCTGCAGAAAAGACAACTTCGCCCCGGTGCCAGAACAATCAAATGTTCCGTGCCTTTTGCAAACCGCAAACCCAGCCGGTCGTTCTTATACCACGGAAGCAGTTGTGGAATTTGAGTGTACTGAAAAGCATTGTGGTATATTACCTCTTAGCACCAAAAATTACTGGGTTTATGAAGATTCAGTGTATGATAATGGTTTTTTTGTAAAGGTGCAATTAGATACGCTCCGTTATACCTCCACCAAAAAATCAATGACTGACGGGCTCATCTGGTGGGAAAGCAATCTTTCAGTTGGTTTACCGGAAATACTATATGCTAATGACTCAGCTTTTTTTACTTTGGGTGACCGTTTATTTACACCTGACGTAAAAGACGCTAAAAGAGATTATACCATCCCTGCCGGGGATTCATTAAAATATCTTACCAGTTTTGAAGATGCAGCTGCCAATGGAAAGTCTGTGAAATTAAAAACACCAGTTGTGACCTCCTTCGGAACTTTTTATGATTGTGTTTATTTTGAAAAAAATGCCCGTTTCTTCCGGAAAGACCAGGTGTTTTTTAAACCCGGACTTGGCGTGATAAAATACATCTATGAAAAAACAGTACCTGGCAGTCCCGTATTAAAATTACAACAGGTATCTACATTGATAGCAGTTCATATCGAATAAGATTTCTCTTTAATCGATCTCTCATCATATTATCAGGAAAATATTAGATTCACTGATTGTTACACTCAGTGACCACTTTATAATCAATGTCCCCCGGTGTACTCCGGGGGACATTGATTCTTATAAAATAACACTACTGAAATACTATGGTAAGAATATCACCCTCTGGTTGCTTCCGTTATTCCATGTCAGTAATGCTTTGTTATCACAATAACCGTTGTTCGGGAAGCCAAAATCAAGGTAAAGTATCCTGGCATTAATTTTTATTTTCAGGGTCCCTTCACTTATCCAATGGCAGTTTACTTTTTTAATCAACGGTTCTTCTGTATTTAGATTCACAGTGATGCCATTATTAAATATTGTTTTAGAACGGCCTGTGATTTTGTATACATCATCTCTGACAATGCAGGTAAGCATTCCTGCAATTTGAGTTACAGTTTTAATGCCTTCATATGTAAAACCTGTGCCGTTAGGAAATGTAACCCGGCCGTCCAATACTTCAATACTCCATTTGTGTGTTGGTGGAATTGAAAGATTTTTGAATATCTTTTTCCCTTCAATGTGTACCCTGTTTACATGATAACGAACAAAAGTGAGAGTAACTACAGAACCGGGTCTGCGAACCGGACCTGTAAAATGCAGTACAATCTTACCGCTTCTTACTTTGCCATCACGGCCACGGCAGCTGTCGCCGAAGTCAATAGTAACCGTCTTGGGATAAGTACTGTCGTTTGGAGCAACAGTGATGTCGGCACAATCGCCAATCCTTTCACGCAGTTCAAAGAACGACGGAAGGTAAATACGGTTTTGTGTGGCAGAACGGCCTTCGACTCCAAAACCGCCGGCATTACCTTCTTCTTCAGCAGCAATAAACGCAATATCATCTGCATCATCAAAGCTGGCTTCGGCCTGTGTACTTTCGTCGGATAAATTAGCGGCTTCTTCTTCTGTTACATCAGTTGTGGTGGTTAAACTGTTTTCTTTCTGACAAGAAGTAAAAATAAAAGCGGAGAACAAAACTGCAATGGCGGCACTTGTAATCCGGGTAATAGATAAAGTTTTCATGGCTATACTTTTAATGAAGTGAAATTATTAACGCAGGTTTGGAAGAGAAGGAAGGAAGAAAGTTTAAAGACCGTTAAAATATTTTATTTTCAATGTTGAATGAAAAGTATTGCAAAAAATTTACGTTGCTATTTTTTTGAAATCAATAAAGGGATTCTCATCGCAGTATCCTCATTTACAGCAATTCTTGTATTCATTAATTATCATTTCGGCCTGGATAATTTCATAAGAAAAAATAATACCGATCTTATTAAACTACTTGCATGGTATGCAGTCTTCCTGCTTTCTTTCTCCATTCCCTATTTCATTACCGGCTTTTTTAAGTCCGTCACCTATTTAAAACGGCCGGCCTTTTTATTTCTTTTGTTGATTGCTCCACTGGTATTTGCAATAAAATTAAGTTTTGGCTTTACCTTCTTCATTACAAAAGACCCTTATTTGAATAGCTATTGGAACCATATCATTGAATGGCCTTTACTTCTCCTCATTATTGCCAGCATAGTATTTCTTATCTGGAAATTTTTTGACAAAGACCAGCCCCTGTATGGATTAAGCAGCAAAAATTTAGATTGGAAACCTTACCTGTTGATGATACTCATTATGATTCCTCTGATAGCAGCTGCATCTACACAGGCCGATTTCTTATCTATGTATCCGAAGCTACATACTATTGCAGGGGTAGATAATGAAAATGAAATTACCTGGTGGCACAAATTATTATTTGAGCTTTCATACGGCAGTGATTTTATCTCTATCGAATTGTTCTTTAGGGGATTTTTAATTCTTGCTTTTATAAAATGGGCCGGTAAGGATGCGATTCTACCAATGGCTTGTTTTTATTGTACCATCCACTTTGGAAAACCATTGGGCGAATGTATCAGTTCTTATTTCGGAGGAATAATACTGGGTGTTGTAGTCTATCATACCCGATCCATTTATGGAGGATTGCTGGTTCATTTAGGCATTGCCTGGTTGATGGAACTGGGAGGTTATATTGGAAATACATTGAATTAAAAAAGCTACAAGCCGGTAAGCCGGATTCTGTCGTGGGCTATCATTTATCTGTTCCCGCAGTTACCTGCGGGAATCAAGCTGCCTACCCTGTATCTCGGACGAGCCGCCCTCAAACGATACTATATGTGGCATTTCAGCATGCAAGGTTTACCCGCCGATGATGTTACCATCAAAGGCCGTAGGCTCTTACCCTACGTTTTCATCTTTTCCTCATTGCTGAGGTAGTTATTTTCTGTGGCACTCTCTCTCACCGTCTCGCTTAAAGCGAGACGGAGGCCGGCTATTCACCGGTGCATTGCTCTGTGCTGTCCGGACTTTCCTCCTCTTAAATTAATAAGATGCGATAGCCTGGCTTGTAGCGGCACAAAAGTAATCAGTAAAATCAGTACTGGAAGAATATTTCAGTAGCACCATAACCAAAATTTGGATGATACTGGTTTACAAACGATTTCACTTCCTTTTTTAATCTTAGTATATCATGAATCTCATTCCGCAGTACCCCTTCTCCCACGCCATGTATTACAATTAATGAATGTTGATGATGAGCAATAGCCAGGTGATAATATTTTTCAAAAAGTCTTTAACTGCAAGCTTACTATTTCATAATTGCTCATTCGCCGGTAATCATCTGTGAGCTTTTCAATATGCAGATCAATTACACTCCGGGCAGGCTCCAGGTGCTGCCTTGCCTGGGAGACTTCATATATTTTATACCCTTTTGCTGCAAGTCTTCCCATTTCTATTTTATCTTCATATACTCTGTCCGGGTAGGTGGCAAATAATAACTGGGAAAATGTAGCCTGGTTCTTTTCTTTCAATTCCTCAATTTTTGCAAAGAGTTGCTTCGGCTTTAATTTTACCGATGCCTCAAAATGGTCGGCTTTCTTTTACCGTGCCGGCTGGCAGGCAGGTCCGGCTGAAGCAGAGAAAAATCAAATTCAAATGATGGACTGTCGTTAAGATCAGCGAAGTCCACATCATGCAGGTAAAAATCTTCAAACGGATGAATAGTGTTCTTTAAATCAAAATCGGGCTTGCCAAAGAAATACAGCTTGTACACAAAATTATAGGGTGTTTCTGTTCTGTTGACCAGGTGAAGCTTTAATTCCTCTACTACTACATCGCCAAACTCATCGGTATCCATTACCGGTAAAAAGGTAAGCCATACGCCATCTACAACTTTCTCTTCACCCGGCTTTTTCTCCTTTCGCACATCATCCACATATTGCTTTTCCTTTTTTGACGGAAATATTTTTTTTGCTGAAAATTGTTTGAAATAAGGAAAATCCACCTGGTCCATGTAAACCGGGAAACTTATACCATTCACATCCACCATCAGCATCTTATCATTAATAATATCCAGCACTGTCCCTTCTTCATTAGAATGCAGGATCAAAACTTTATCACCAATCTGGTACTTCATATTACCCCTATCCCCTAAAGGGGAATTTTAATTTTACCAAAATAAAAAGTCGCACAAAGTTACTCTAAGTAAAAATGTGCGACGGATAAAAACTTGGTATTCTCTTATTCTTTTTCTTTAGCCAATTTGCTATTCCAGTAACTATACAGGAAGTAGATTGCCAGCCCTATCACCAACCAAATCAGGAACCGCATCCACACTTTATGAGTTTCCTGTGCCATCAGGTAGAAACAGCTGATCATTCCCAATATAGGTAGCAGCGAGAGTTTCCGGGTAAAGGCCAGCACCGCCATGGTTATCGCTATTACCCAGAATGCTGCCATGGGCCAGGTGTCCTTAGTCCAGATATCTTCTGTAAAGTGTGACGGCACTTTATTTACAATTAAGACTATTGCTGCAATTACAAGGGCAGGATAAATAAACTGAGCATTGATATAGGGTACTTTAAACTTACTTGCTGGTTTATCCTTTCGCTGTTGCAAAACTAGAACCCCGCCACAAACAAGCACAAAGGCAAATAATGTTCCAATGCTTGTTAGTGAAAGTACTTCACCCAGGTTAAGAAACAAGGCAGGAACTGCTACTACAATACCGGTTAAGATGGTAGAAAACGATGGCGTACCATACTTTGGATGAATCCTGGAAAATATTTTAGGTAACAAGCCGTCACGACTCATACTCATCCATATTCTTGGTTGCCCCAACTGGAAAACCAATAATACACTGGCTGTAGCAATGATGGCACTGACTGCAACAATACCTGAAATAAATTTCATTCCTCTTTCATCAAATACCATGGCCAGTGGATCGCCAACATTTAATTTAGTATATGGCACCATCCCTGTGAGTACCAATGCCAGTAATATGTAAACGACCGTACAAATTATCAATGAATAAATCATTCCCCGGGGTAAATCCCGTTGGGGGTTTTTACACTCCTCTGCTGTAGTTGAGATGGCATCAAACCCGATATAGGCGAAAAATACTGCGGATACTCCTTTCATAATTCCGGAAAAACCGGTGGGTGTAAATGGCGACCAGTTATCAGTATTTACATAATATGCTCCAAGAACAATGACAAAGAAAATAACAGCCAGTTTTATTATTACCATAAGATTACTGGCAGAACGGGATTCTTTTATACCCCTGAAAACAATGTAGGTTATTAAAAAAACGATTAAAAGAGCCGGTATATCCATGATTAACCGAAAGCCAAAAATTTGTGGCGCATCAGTCCAGGCAGCAGATTGATCAGCCAGTCCTTCTGCGAACCCTCTCTTGGCAGACAGGTAATCCATTGTCATCCAATCAGGAATATGCATGCCTGCTTTTGACATCAGGTTGGTAAAATAATCGCTCCAGGAAATAGCTATGCATTCTTATGCCCTAATAAAGTGTTAATAAGATTTCCCGAATTTGCGTCCCATATTCTAGCAGTATTATCTAATCATAATCCGTAACAATTTTTTTCCGTCGGGACTAAATCCAGCATGAAGAACATTCATAGTATGGCTTAAATCAAATATATTCTCCCGTTGCTGCGTTCCAGAGTTTAGATATATTATCCAAATAATAAGAGGTTACAATTCTTTCCCCATCAGGACTGAAAAAAACGGAATAACAAGCACCTTTACACCTTCAACCGAAACATAAGAGTACCTGAATTAGCATCCAATATTTTAACAGTTGAATCTCCGGAACGGATAATGACTCTTACCATCAGGCTAAACTCGCCGTCAACATAATTCCTATGGCCTGTTAGAAATTTGTGATCAGCTTCCCGGAAGCAGCATCCCAGATTTTAGCGGTGGTATCCCCAGAAAAAGTAATAATTTTATTCCCGTCGACGGCCCACCGTACCGGTGAACAGGGGCCGTATGCCCATTTAAATTCAATTGGAAGTTTCCGGAAGCAGCATCCCAAATTTTGACATCCCCGTCTTCAGCAGATGAAGTAATAATCTTCTTTCCATCTGGGCTAAAATTTGCATCAAAGAAATTTGTATTTTGTTTTATATAAAAAAGAAATTTGCCCGTCACCGCATCCAATATTTTAATCGAATTAGTTAATGAATTAATTAGAATTTTTTTACCATCAGGGCTGTATACCGCATTGGCCTCTTTGTACGACCTTTTAAGCTAGTAAGACGTTTGCAGAAACTGCATCCCATATTTTGCAATACCATCTAAAGAAGTGGTAACAATTTTTGTTCCACAGGGAGCTGTGTGTGTAGGCTACCCGCCCACCCAACATGCCCTTTTAAATCAAGGATTAGCTTTCCCCGTAGTGACATCCATATTTTGGAACTGCCCTATCACCAGGAACCTGTAATAATTTTTCTCATCCGGGCTAAACTAGGCATAGCGGACCTCATCAGATGCCCCTTTAAATCAAAAGGAGTTTGTTTAACCAACATCCCAGATCTTTGCGGTGCTATCATCGGAAGCGGTAACTATTTTTCCATCAGAGCTGAAAACAGCGGTGTTGACCCACTTCAAATGTCCTTTAAATCAACAATTAGGTTCCCCGGAAAACGCATCCCAGATTTTATGCATTCCATCCACAGAAGAGGTAACCACTTTTTGCCATCAGTATCAAATTCCACAGAATAAACTTCATCTGTATGCGGTTAAATCAACTAATAATTTCCCCGAAGTTGCATCCCAGATTTTAGCGGTACTATCTTTGATGAAGCTGCCAACAATTTTTTCCGTCAGAACTGAATTTGGCGAACAAAACCGCTTTCGTATGTCCTTTTAAATCTGCAAGAATATTCCCGGAATTGATATCCCAGACTTTAGCAGTCTTATCATCTGAAACAGTGACAATTTTTTTTTCCATCGGAGCTAAAATTAGCTGAGTTGACCCAATCGAGGAGTGTCCTTTTAAATCTGCAATTAGAGTAGCTGTTGGATCCATTTATGGAGGATTGCTGGTTCATTTAGGCATTGCCTGGTTGATGGAACTGGGAGGTTATATTGGAAATACATTGAATTAAAAGCTACAAGCTGGTAAGCCGGATTCTGTCGTGGGCTATCATTTATCTGTTCCGCAGTTACCTGCGGGAATCAAGCTGCCTACCCTGTATCTCGGACGAGCCGCCCTCAAACGATACTATATGTGGCATTTCAGCATGCAAGGTTTACCCGCCGATGATGTTACCATCAAAGGCCGTAGGCTCTTACCCTACGTTTTCATCTTTCCTCATTGCTGAGGTAGTTATTTTCTGTGGCACTCTCTCTCACCGTCTCGCTTAAAGCGAGACGGAGGCCGGCTATTCACCGGTGCATTGCTCTGTGCTGTCCGGACTTTCCTCCTCTTAAATTAATAAGATGCGATAGCCTGGCTTGTAGCGGCACAAAAGTAATCAGTAAAATCAGTACTGGAAGAATATTTCAGTAGCACCATAACCAAAATTTGGATGATACTGGTTTACAAACGATTTCACTTCCTTTTTTAATCTTAGTATATCATGAATCTCATTCCGCAGTACCCCTTCTCCCACGCCATGTATTACAATTAATGAATGTTGATGATGAGCAATAGCCAGGTGATAATATTTTTCAAAAGTCTTTAACTGCAAGCTTACTATTTCATAATTGCTCATTCGCCGGTAATCATCTGTGAGCTTTTCAATATGCAGATCAATTACACTCCGGGCAGGCTCCAGGTGCTGCCTTGCCTGGGAGGCTTCATATATTTTATACCCCTTTGCCGCAAGCCCTCCCATTTCAATTTTGTCTTCATACACTCTATCAGGATAGATGGCAAACAATAACTGGGAAAATGTAGCCTGGTTCTTTTCTTTCAATTCCTCAATTTTTGCAAAGAGTTGCTTCGGCTTTAATTTTACCGATGCCTCAAAATGGTCGGCTTTCTTTTTACCGTGCCGGCTGGCAGGCAGGTCCGGCTGAAGCAGAGAAAAATCAAATTCAAATGATGGACTGTCGTTAAGATCAGCGAAGTCCACATCATGCAGGTAAAAATCTTCAAACGGATGAATAGTGTTCTTTAAATCAAAATCGGGCTTGCCAAAGAAATGCAGCTTGTACTCAAAATTATAGGGTGTTTCTGTTCTGTTGACCAGGTGAAGCTTTAATTCCTCTACTACTACATCGCCAAACTCATCGGTATCCATTACCGGTAAAAAGGTAAGCCATACGCCATCTACAACTTTCTCTTCACCCGGCTTTTTCTCCTTTCGCACATCATCCACATATTGCTTTTCCTTTTTTGACGGAAATATTTTTTTTGCTGAAAATTGTTTGAAATAAGGAAAATCCACCTGGTCCATGTAAACCGGGAAACTTATACCATTCACATCCACCATCAGCATCTTATCATTAATAATATCCAGCACTGTCCCTTCTTCATTAGAATGCAGGATCAAAACTTTATCACCAATCTGGTACTTCATATTACCCCCTATCCCCTAAAGGGGAATTTTAATTTTACCAAAATAAAAAGTCGCACAAAGTTACTCTAAGTAAAATGTACGACGGATAAAAACTTGGTATTCTCTTATTCTTTTTCTTTAGCCAATTTGCTATTCCAGTAACTATACAGGAAGTAGATTGCCAGCCCTATCACCAACCAAATCAGGAACCGCATCCACACTTTATGAGTTTCCTGTGCCATCAGGTAGAAACAGCTGATCATTCCCAATATAGGTAGCAGCGAGAGTTTCCGGGTAAAGGCCAGCACCGCCATGGTTATCGCTATTACCCAGAATGCTGCCATGGGCCAGGTGTCCTTAGTCCAGATATCTTCTGTAAAGTGTGACGGCACTTTATTTACAATTAAGACTATTGCTGCAATTACAAGGGCAGGATAAATAAACTGAGCATTTATATAGGGCACTTTAAACTTACTCTCCGGTTTATCCTTTCGCTGTTGCAAAACTAGAACCCCGCCACAAACAAGCACAAAGGCAAATAATGTTCCAATGCTTGTTAGTGAAAGTACTTCACCCAGGTTAAGAAACAAGGCAGGAACTGCTACTACAATACCGGTTAAGATGGTAGAAAACGATGGCGTACCATACTTTGGATGAATCCTGGAAAATATTTTAGGTAACAAGCCGTCACGACTCATACTCATCCATATTCTTGGTTGCCCCAACTGGAAAACCAATAATACACTGGCTGTAGCAATGATGGCACTGACTGCAACAATACCTGAAATAAATTTCATTCCTCTTTCATCAAATACCATGGCCAGTGGATCGCCAACATTTAATTTAGTATATGGCACCATCCCTGTGAGTACCAATGCCAGTAATATGTAAACGACCGTACAAATTATCAATGAATAAATCATTCCCCGGGGTAAGTCCCGTTGGGGTTTTTACACTCCTCTGCTGTAGTTGAGATGGCATCAAACCCGATATAGGCGAAAAATACTGCGGATACTCCTTTCATAATTCCGGAAAAACCGGTGGGTGTAAATGGCGACCAGTTATCAGTATTTACATAATATGCTCCAAGAACAATGACAAAGAAAATAACAGCCAGTTTTATTATTACCATAAGATTACTGGCAGAACTGGATTCTTTTATACCCCTGAAAACAATGTAGGTTATTAAAAAAACGATTAAAAGAGCCGGTATATCCATGATTAACCGAAAGCCAAAAATTTGTGGCGCATCAGTCCAGGCAGCAGATTGATCAGCCAGTCCTTCTGCGAACCCTCTCTTGGCAGACAGGTAATCCATTGTCATCCAATCAGGAATATGCATGCCTGCTTTTGACATCAGGTTGGTAAAATAATCGCTCCAGGAAATAGCTACAGCAATATTGCCAATAGCATATTCCATCAGCAAGTCCCACCCGATTATCCAGGCGAAAATTTCACCGAACGCTACATAAGAATAAGTGTATGCACTGCCGGAAACAGGAACCGTAGATGCAAATTCCGCATAGCATAGTGCTGCAAATCCGCAGGCAATAGCAGTAAATGCATAAAGAAATACAACTCCCGGTCCTCCGCTGGACGCTGCGGAACCAATACCACTAAAAATTCCGGCTCCAATGATGGCAGCTACCCCAAAAAAGGTAAGGTCACGGACACCTAATACCTTTTTTAGTCCTAATGAATGGCCATCATGAAGACCTGCTTCAGCCTCTTTAAGAATATGAGGAATGGATTTCTTACGAAAAAGTTGATTTAGCATGAGCTGTTGATTTTGGTAAGGTTAAAGTAGGAAAAAAAAATATAGCAGCGAAGTAAGTTTCCAAACAAATCAATGTTCCCTTTTAACAAGGAAATGAGCCAGTTCTTTTAATGGTTCTTTCCTCTTCGACAATACAGCTATGTCTTCCAGGTGAGTAAATGCCTCATCGAGGTATTTATTTTTTAATTCTAAAGCCCATTCATCTACTTTACAATCATGAAAGATCTGTTGTACTTTTTCGATCTTATCAGAAGGTGTAGTTATTAAAAGGTTCTTCAGCTCTTTTTGCTGAGAAGCAGTTGCTGTTTCCAGTGCATGAAGCAACAAAAATGTTTTCTTATTGGCAAGTATATCACCACCCACTTGTTTACCAAATTTTTGCGGGTCCCCAAAAGCATCGAGGTAATCATCCTGCACCTGGAAGGCAATACCAAGTTTTCTTCCAAAATCGTAGAGTAAATGCTGGTTTCTTTCTCCTGCGCCACCCAGTATAGCACCTGTTTGTAAGCTTGCGGCCAGGGCTACAGAAGTTTTCAACTCAATCATCTTCAAATAGGCATCTAAACTTACATTATCCATTTTCTCAAAATCCATATCCATCTGCTGACCTTCACATACTTCTTTTGCTGTACGGTTAAAAAGCAAAAGGATGGATTGTAAATGTTCAATATTTATCTTATTTAATTCTTCATAAGCCGTAACAAGCATCACATCGCCGGCCAGCAAAGCCGTATTCTCACCATACTTTGTATGGACAGTTTCCATACCTCTTCGAAGGGGTGCTTTGTCCATAATATCATCATGAATCAGGGTAAAGTTGTGAAAGAGTTCAATCGCAGTTCCCACATGCAAGGCATCTTCCTTAATCTCATCAAACAGTTCATTGCCCATCAGGCAAAGAACAGGGCGAACTCTTTTACCGCCTAGCTTCAAAAAATACTCATTGGGGTCATATAATGAGGCAGGTTCAGCCGGGAAATGCCGCTTGTCAAAATAGATAGCAAATTTTTGAGATAAAAGTTCGAATGATTGCATAGGGCAAAATAAGGATTACTTTTTCTTTTTACCTTTTTCGGAACTATTTTTTTCTGTTGCTAACTCCCCTGTCACCACCCACTCGTAATCTAATTGCCTTTTTGTAAGGTTTGCTGCTACCACTTTTATTTTCACTTTATCTCCCATCCTGAATTTTTTTCCACTTCGCTGCCCCACCAGGCAATAATCCGTTTCAACATGCCTGAATTCATCGTACTCAAGTAAACTATTCACACTTACAAGTCCTTCACATTTATGCTCAATCGTTTCTACCCAAAAACCAAAACTGGCCACTCCGCTTATTACACCCTCAAATTCGTCTCCAAGATAATTCTTCATGTATTGCACCTGCTTATACTTATTGGAAGCCCTTTCTGCTTCCATAGCTGCCCGTTCTCTTTCACTGGTATGTTTACATTTTTCTTCCAGCTTTTTATCAGGATTGATTTTATTATTCAATACGTCTTCCAGTATCCTGTGAACCTGTATATCAGGATAACGGCGTATCGGCGATGTAAAATGACAGTAATGTTCAAAACCCAATCCGTAGTGCCCTACATTTTCGATGGTATACTTTGCCTTTGCCATGGTGCGGATACCTAATTGCTCAAGCACATGCTGTTCTGGCTTTCCATGTACATCTTTTAATAACTGATTAAAAGACGCAGCAATAGCCTCCGGCGATGATGTATCGAAAGTATGTCCGAACTTTTTGGCAAAAGCTGCAAACGGAAGTAACTTTTCTTCATCCGGGTCATCATGCGTACGATATGGAAACGGCAAAGGCTTTCCATTTACTTTAATCTTGGAAACATTCTCTGCTACGGTTCTGTTAGCCAGCAGCATAAATTCCTCAATCAGCTGATGGGCCTCCTTACTCTCTTTAATCATGATGCCAATGGGGTTGCCCTTTTCATCCAGCTTAAACCTCACTTCCTGGGATGAAAAACTGATCGCTCCATTATTGAATCGTTTCTTCCTGAATTTTTGTGCCAGTTCATTTAATAATAAAATTTCTTCAGCATGCAATCCTGCTTTTTCTTCAATGATAGTCTGTACTTCCTCATAGGTAAAGCGATGGTCAGAGTGAATAACTGTTTTGCCTAACCAGTATTGTTTAACATCCCCTTTTGGAGTGATTTGAAAAATAGCTGAAAAAGTTAGTTTGTCTTCCTTTGGTCGTAATGAACAGAGGACATTTGAAATATGTTCTGGCAACATCGGGTTTACCCTATCCGGCAAATAAACCGAAGTGGCCCTGTGATACGCCTCTTTATCCAAAGCCGTTTCCGGTTCCACATAATGACTTACATCTGCTATATGTACACCGATCTCATAGTTTCCATTTTTCAGTTTGCGAAATGAAATGGCGTCATCAAAATCTTTTGCATCGACAGGATCAATGGTAATTGTAAAAATGCTCCTGAGATCATTTCGTTTTTTTATCTCCTCACTGGAAATGCTATCAGGTATTCTGGCTGCCACTTCCAATGCCTCATCCGGGAATTCCAGCGGAAAGCCTGCTTCCAGCAAAATCTCTTTCATCGCAGCATCATTAGTATTCTCTGCATCCAGCACAGTTACAACTTCCCCGACAGGTCTTTTTCCATCATTCTCCCATTGCAAAAGTTTCACCACTACCCTGTCGTTATCTTTAGCATCTTTCATATTGGGCAGCGGAATAAATATATCCGGCATCGGCTTATCCATTTCTGCAATAAAAAAGGCAAAGCCCTTATTCATTTGCAGGTGACCGATGAATTCTGTTCGTTTACGGATCAATACTTCCTTTACGATACCCTGCATACGCCGGCCGCTACTCTTCATTTCTTTAATGGCAACACGAACAGTATCACCATGTAATGCTGTATTAAAATCTGCAGGCCGTATAATAATATCAACATCCATGCCTTCAATAGTTACAAAACCCATTCCTGAACGGGTAATATCCAACTTACCTTTTAATACTTTACCCGATGATTGGCGGGGTTTCTCTCTTTGCTTTTTCTTCTTAGCATTTTTTCTTCCCATTATGGTCGTTGTTTAAAGTTGTGAATAAAATCCATGACCAGTGCATCAAACTTACTTCCTTCTTCAAAAAGGAACCGGTGACGGACAGGAATAACATAGAGTGGTAACTCAGTTACCTCATTGCTAAATTTAGAAAGCCTTACTGCGTCCTTCTCTGTTGTCAAAATAATTTTATTTTCGGTCTCAATATTTTCAAACCTTTTTTTAATATCGTTCAGGTCATCAATAGTAAAGATATGGTGGTCTGAATATTGCAGCATATAGTAGCTGTTGCTATGTGCTTCCAGCATTTTTTTAAGCGGCCTTGGATTGGCAATACCTGTAACCAGCAATACATCGGTTTTATTATCCAGTTCTATTTCCCTCTTATTACTGATATGATAAATCAATCCATATTCAATAGCTGTAAAAAAGATTTGCTGGTCTGGCAAGGGGCTGATCTCCTTAATTATTTTCTGTTTTTCCACCTCTGTTAAATCAGTTTTACATTTTGTCACTACAATAATCTCTGATCTTTTATAAGAACTCTTTAAATCCCTCAGGTCACCGGTGGGCAAATAAAAATCTCTTGTAAACAAGTTATTATAGTCCGTCAGGATAATATTCAAACCGGCTTTAATACTCCGGTGTTGAAAAGCATCATCAAGAATAATTGCCTGTGTGTCTGGCTTGTCATGTAATAATTGGGGAATTGCCACTAATCTTTCCTCACCAACTGCAACCGGCACACCGGGAAATTTCAAATGAAACTGCATAGGTTCATCGCCAATTTCCAATGCTGTTGTATTTTCATTAGCAAGAGCATACCCTTTTGTTTTCCTTTTATAACCCCGGCTTAGTGTCGCCACCCTGAATTTATCCTTCAGTCTTGTTACCAGGTATTCGACCATTGGTGATTTGCCGGTACCCCCTACTGAAAGATTACCAATGCAAATAAGGGGCAAACCGAAAGTAGCCGACTTTAAAATGTTTTTATTGTACAGCCAATTACGAACACTAATGCCGAGCCAGTAAAGCAAAGCGAAAGGCAGTAATAGTATCCGAAATGATTTGAGAAAGAAATTAGAAAACATAAACTGTTTGCGGCGTAATACAAAGATTTAAAGGTACATCAAAATCAGCCTTGTCTGTAATTTCATCAATGGGTTCAAAATAGGAGAATCCCACTTTAATGGAGTCTTTACGGCAGTTTGCAAGATATTTATCATAAAAACCTTTTCCATAACCTACCCGGTAACCTTTTTTATCAAATACCAATAAAGGAACTATCACCATATCTATCTCATCAGCAGGAAAAATGCTCCCAGATTCAGGTTCATAAATATTAAACTCATTCTGTAAGAAACTTGTTTCGGAATCGGTAAGTACCGCTTCCATTTCATCAATAAAAATATCTATTCTTGGATAAGCAATCTTTAATTCCGGATTTTTGAATTCCAGGTAATCTGTAATTAAATGTGTATTCGGTTCATTGTTTTCTTCAATTGGCCAGTAAGAAAACAGGGAACTTATAAAAGGAATAGACACCTTTTGAAAATTGATCAGCAAAAAATCATCCAGCTTTACTTTTTCACCTGCTGTCAACGCATTTCGCTTCTCCCGGTAAATTTTTCGTAATTCTTTTTTTATCATAACTCTCTGTTCTCTGCAAAAGTAGAGAAAACCGTAGTACCATAATTTCGTTCAGTTTTGTAGAATGGGAACGACTTATAATCGTTCCTTGGTGTATGTTCGAGCACAAACCAGCCATTCTTTTTCAATAAGTGTCTTTCGAAGATCAATTTTGGCAAATCATCGATGGCAGTTAACGCATAAGGAGGGCCAGCAAAAATGAAATCAAACTTATCTGTACATTGGTTAATAAACTTAAATACATCCATTTTAATTACATGCAGATTCTCTATCCGCAATGTTGCTGAAGTTTTTTTGATGAATTCATACATCGCAACGTCTTTTTCCACAATTGTCAGATCGGTTACACCTCTTGATGCAAGCTCATAACTGATACTGCCGGTACCACCAAAGAGGTCAAGACTTTTTATTTCATCAAAATCAAGATTATGCTGAAGCACATTAAACAAACCTTCTTTTGCAATATCCGTGGTGGGTCTTGTATACGGCATATTATTCGGCGGATTGAATTTCCGTCCGCCATGCTCTCCTCCTATGATACGCATTTTGCCAAATCATTAAGTGAGGTAAAAAAATGGGCAGGATATTCACTTTGTATACTCCAGCTTGCTTCTCTGAATTCAAGATGGATAAAATATTGATACAACTCTTTATACAGTGCTGACTGTTGATCTACTAATCCTGAGAGTTGAACTTGTACTTCCCGCTGCGACAAAGAAAATTGCTGACAGATTTTAAGTAAATAGAACAAAATATCTTCAGGAGTCGAGTATTCAAATGTTTGCGCCAGTATCACCTGATTGTTTTTTGCAGCAATTAGGGTGAAGTCAGTTTTACGAATATCAACCAGCAAACTGCCGTTTGCTGTTGCGGCGACTATATATTTTATCGCCAGGGTGTATTGATGCCAGAATCTTACAGAAGGGAATTTTTTATTAATCCACTCCTGTATCTCTTTTGGCACAGCATAAATATTATATAACTGCCATTCAGCAATCAATTCAGAAACAATATTGGCAGTCCCACTATTGCTACCGAACGTCGTTAATAAAAGTCCGGTATCTTCGGCCCTGTAGTCTTTTGAGGAAATTAGTATGCTTTCAGAAAAGTCATACACTACCTGTACCTGGTAAAACGAATTTTGCAGAGAGGAGTTTACTGAAAAAAAATCCATCAACTCATTCTCATTCCAGGAATCGGTACTACAATAACCCAATTCGTAAAGTTCAGAACCCGATTTATTACTGATGGCAAAACTACCGTGATGGCTTCCCATCCTTATCGATAAAACCTGTTGCCCGTTATTACTATTATTATTCTTTATGTGAAATAATTGTTTCAAATGGTTGTTTTGAAGTCGTGCAATAATAGACAAAAATTTAAATATCGTAGGTTTGCCCGCCCGTACCGAACTACAACACAAAAAAATCTGTTTATGTACGTTCGGGCGGGCCAGCTTTTATGGCACCGGCAACACCTCATAGCAATTTACAAGTTGAAATCAGCAACAGGCAGATTTTGAAAATTGCGCTGCCCATAAGCCTTGCCATTTTAGTTCCGCAGTTCAACTTCATTACTAATAATATCTTTTTAGGACATTATAGCCAGAAAGCATTAGCCACCGCCAGCATTACGGGTGTTTATTACCTGATCTTCGCCATGATAGGCTTTGGGCTAAATAATGGTTTACAAACCCTGATTGCCCGCCGTGCCGGGGAAAACAGACCAAAGGAAATCGGGAAGATATTCGGCCAGGGCATTTACATATCCCTGATAATTGCCGCTGTAGGGATTCTGCTTACCTGGTTTGTGGCACCACTTATTTTAAGCCAAGTGCTTCATTCGTCTGAAACAGCCAATGATGCCATCGATTTTTTAAAGATTCGTATCTGGGGGCTCCCCTTTTTATACGTATACCAGATGCGCAATGCACTGCTGGTAGGTACAAACAATAGCAGGTACCTTGTCAGCGGGACATTGGCAGAAACTATTGCCAATATAGGTTTTGATTACCTTTTCATTTTTGGCCATTGGGGCTTCCCGGAAATGGGACTGAACGGTGCTGCTGTAGCCTCCATTATAGCCGAGTTTATTGGAATGTTTGTCATTTTTATAGTCATACATTATAAGGGCATCAGTAAAAAATTTGAAATTTTTAATCACATGACCTGGAGTAGCGAATATGCCAAACAGATCATGTCCATATCACTTCCGCTGGTTTTTCAATTAGCCATCAGTATTATTAGTTGGGAGTTTTTTTATATCCTCATTGAACATCATGGGCAGGAGGCACTGGCTGTTTCCAACGTTATGCGTAATATTTTTGGTTTGGTTGGTTGTATTGTATGGGCATTTGCCTCCACCAGTTCTGCAATGGTTAGCAATATTATTGGCCAGGGAAGAAAAAAAGAAGTTCAATCACTTATTTTTAAAATTGTAAAAATCAGTACAGGATTTGCCATAATCTGTGCCGGGCTAATCAATATGTTCCCGGGACTATTGTTGTCTGTTTTTGGGCAGAACCAGGCTTTTATTACAGCTGCTATACCAGTGGTCAGGGTTGTTACCCTCGCAATGGTGTTAATGTCATTTGCAGTTATCTGGCTAAATGCAGTTACAGGAACCGGGAATAGCCGGGTCACTTTTATTATTGAGCTTATTACGATAATTCTATACTGCATATATGTGTACGTCGTATTGGAAAAATACAAGCTCTCTATTACAGTTGGCTGGATGAGTGAATGGCTTTACTGGTTATCCATTTTTGGACTGTCATACTGGTATATCCGAAGCGGAAAATGGATGGGTAAAATGATTTAAGGGGTCCCGGTTGCAGCTTTTTTATTACCTTTATCGACTTAATTATTCATTCAATTAATTATAAAGAAAAAATAACATCATGAAGAAGCTTTTTATTTGGGTTCTATTTTTTATATCGGCTGGAACACTGACTGTTTCCGCACAAAATGACTCGGAAATCAGCAAGGCGCCCCAGGGAAGAATAGCGTTTAAAATTTATAACCCTACAGAAGATAAAACTGACCTTTTCGACATCCAGGGAATAGGTGGAACAACTTTTACTGTTTCGAATACGGCAGATGGATCAACCAACAGTTATAAACATTCCTTACAAGTAGTGATTAAATTGATTCCGGCCAATAAGACAGGGAACAATAATTTTCAATTGAATTTTTACTCTCCTAACGAAAACATTCAGCAAGCTGCTACCTATGCTGACGGCACATTAAATATTTATTATCCTGTAGCGATCTATGAAGATATCAGAACCCGTTTAGAACAAGCTTTTACTGCTAAAAGGAAAGTGACCGTGAAAGTGATCCAGAAAACAAACGGCTATAGAGAAGCAACACTTGTTTTGTAAGCAACTTTTTTCAAATAATATAAATTGCGGGGCCCGGGTTCCGCAATTTTCATTTAAACAACTAATATTCTTTGCTGTACTTCACTCCTACTGTTCCTGTAAATCCAGTAATTGGAGGATGTAATTTAGTAACAGCTATTTCAATCTTTTTTATTTGAGAAAATGACAGGTGAATGATTTCCGATACTTCCATCACAAATGTTTCAAGTAATTCACGGGGCTTTTGCATTTCAGATTTCAGTAACTCATATAGCTCAACATAGTTAACAGTGTCTGAAATACCAGTTATTGTTCCGGAAACCGGCAGATAAGATACAAACAGGTTTACTTCAAACTCATGGCCTGTTTTCCGTTCCTCGGCATACAAACCATGATAGGCAAAAAAATGAAGCTGTTTTAGTTCTACCGTTATCAATGCAGCCATAACAGAGCATAATTTTAGTGAATACCCTTCGCACCCAAATACCTTTCAGCGTCTAAAGCAGCCATACAACCGCTACCTGCAGCGGTTACAGCCTGCCGGTAAATCTTATCCTGTACATCACCTGAAGCAAATACACCTTCAACATTTGTTTTTGAAGTACCGGGAATCGTCTTGATATACCCCGCTTCATCCATTTCTAAAAAATCTTTAAATATATCAGAATTGGGTTGATGGCCTATAGCTACAAAAAATGCACTGACTGGAATTTCCTGCTTCTCCCCTGTTTGATTATTTTTTATCCTGACAGCCTCCACTTTTTTATCTCCAATAACCTCATCTGTCTCACTGTTCCAATAAATTTTAATATTAGGCATGTTGATCACTCTTTCCTGCATCACTTTACTTGCCCGCATTTCGCCTTTGCGGACTATCATGTGTACCTGCGAACATATTTTTGATAAATACAATGCCTCTTCGGCTGCTGTATCACCTGCACCAACTATCGCTACTTCCTTTCCTTTAAAGAAAAAACCATCACAAACTGCACAGGCACTTACTCCGTAACCATTCAGCCGTTGCTCACTTTCTATTCCCAACCATTTTGCGGATGCACCTGTAGAAATAATAACGGCATCTGCTTCTATCCACTTCTCTTCATCAATTTGTACTTTATGAACAGCACCGGAAAAATCAACTTTAGTGGCTAATCCGTAACGTATATCAGTACCCATCCTGGCCGCTTGTTTTTCAAAATTTACCATCATATCGGGCCCCTGGATTCCATCAGGATATCCGGGATAGTTTTCAACTTCCGTAGTAATGGTTAATTGCCCCCCTGGCTGTATTCCCTGGTATAAGACGGGATTTAATCCTGCTCTTGATGCATAAATTGCTGCTGTGTATCCGGCTGGCCCTGATCCTATAATCAAACATTGAACTCTTTCTGTAGTATCCATTGCAGTATCGATTTATAATCTGGTAAAATTAAAGGTAAATTGCTAATCAGCAGGTGAGTTACATTACCGGCAACTTGGCGATTGCAAACCGCTACTTCAATATCGGTTTATTGCGGGATAATTATAGTTCTATACTGGGCAGCATAGCCTCCAAAATAACCCAAGCCGCCGCCTTTTATATTACTCATCACTTTGGTAGGCGAAGCAAACGGATTGCCAACACTTGCATATGTAAATTCCATTGTCCGCCAGAAATCAAAAGTTGCTTTGTCAATATTGCAAAGTTTTATTGTAACGGTGTCACCCTTATTAAAGAAAGAATACCCATCGGGGTTGCTCATATTTCTATCAACGCCTCTTTCAATCTGGACTTCATAACTGCTGCCGTCAATTATCTGGTCATCATATACTGAATTAAGACCCGGATAAAATGGCTCGCTGTTTCTCTTTGTAAAATAACGGATGTAATCACCAAAACCGGGCTGGTCATACCCCCTGAACATTAAAGCCACTTTCTCAGGCGGGTTTCCCGTTGGAGCAGGTTTCCAGAAAACAGAATCAATTCGGCGTGTAGCATTGGGTATGGTTGTCACTGCAGTATACTCTTTTCCTTCAGCTACTATTCTAAGAGAG
Source organism: Chitinophagaceae bacterium (assembly GCA_016719015.1). GTDB lineage: Bacteria > Bacteroidota > Bacteroidia > Chitinophagales > Chitinophagaceae > JJ008. Next base: position 379,700 of record JADKAZ010000002.1, on the reverse strand, counting down.
TATTGCCTGTTCAATTGCCCAATAAATGCCGTAGCGGGGCTTGCGGGGTCATTGGTATAAAAATAGAAGTTGAGGCCGCCGCCAACAGGCAAGGTATATTCCTTTAGCTTGTGAGTGAGGATACCGTCAGAAACATATACTTCTGCATTACGGACGAAACTATTGGCCAAAGCGGTTAAGTCTATCTGCGAAAAATAAGCCTGGCTTTTGGAAAGATATACCAAAGGAGCTTGCCCGTTTTCTATTGTAGCTTCTACTACCAGTTTCGGAGTTACTTCATCCAGCTTGAACTCAACTCCTTTTTCGCAAGACGAGAACAATAATGTGGTGAGCAAAGAAAACAAAAGTATATATCGCATTTTCATGGCCATTACAAAATTAACCGGCAAAAAGCAAAAAGGTTGTAAAAAAAATCCTGTCTCGTTTAAAACGAGACAGGACGCTTATAAAAATCATTAAATTAGAAATTGATTAACCCAGGTATGCTTTTAAGGCACTGCTGTAACGGGCTTTTTGCAAACGCTTAATAGCTCTTTCTTTAATCTGGCGGATACGTTCCTTCGTCAGGTCGTATTTCTGCCCGATTTGCTCAATGGTAACACCATTTTCGCCGTCCAAACCAAAATAAGCATTTACGATTTCAGCTTCTCTTGGAGACAGTGATTTCAAAACACGACGAATCTCATTTCTCAATGAATCCTTCATTACATCATCGTCAGTATCATCACCACCTTCCAGCAAATCTCCCATGGCTACATCTTCAGCTTCATGCACGGGTGCATCAAGGGAAGTATGACGGGTGTTGCTTTGAAAAATATTGTTGATTTCTGTTTCACTCATCTCCAGTAATTCAGCTAATTCTTCAGTTGATGGCTCTCTCTCATGTTCCTGTTCGAAGGCCATGTAAGCTTTGTTAGCTTTGTTGTAAGTGCCAATTTTGTTTTGTGGCAAGCGGACTAATCGGCCCTGCTCTGCCAATGCCTGTAGTATAGATTGGCGAATCCACCACACAGCGTAAGAAATGAATTTGAAACCTTTGGTTTCGTCAAAACGTTGAGCCGCTTTGATCAAGCCGAGGTTACCCTCGTTAATTAAGTCACTAAGTGACAATCCCTGATGTTGATACTGTTTTGCTACAGATACCACGAAACGGAGGTTGGCTTGTACAAGCTTATCCAGGGCCCTTTGAGAATCTACAGGATTCCTGTTAAACATCTTGATACGCTGGGCAAGAGTAGTCTCTTCTTCCGGCGTAATCATAGAGATTTTAGAAATTTCCTGCAGGTATTTCTCAACAGCCTGAGAGTCTCTGTTGGTAATCTGGGTAGCAATTTTGAGCTGCCGCATAACTAAAAAGATTTAAATATCAACGTATAATGACAGTCTTTGTTTGCAGAATGTTGCAAATGGATAGTTAATTGAAAATATGTATTTACCGTCCCAGACCGTCTGCAAAAGTATTTAATAAAGCCGGTATCTCATAGTCTTTCGGCGTGAAAATTACACACAAGATATTACGCAAACGATTCCAAATGTGAACTATTCGTAAAACCCAATACCAGACAGGTTTTCAAGGGGTTCCCCTATTAAACAATTAGCGGTAACCTATCAAGATGGGTTAACCGCTCCTCCTGTTAATTTCTGTTTTTTGGCTTTTTGGGCCCGTATAATCCAAATAGCTAATCCCGAAAGGAAAAGAATGGTAGAAATAACTTCTGCCTGTGTAGGCCTGAAACCAAAGATATCAAGGCGGGTATTTACTCTTATTTTCTCAATAAAAAACCTTTCCAGGCCATTGAGCATTAAATAAAGCCCAAAAAGCATCCCGGGGACTTTTAACTTTTTTCTTAATGACCAGAGAATGAGAAAAAGGATGAAACAAACTACAATTTCATAAAAAGCAGTGGGGAAAACGGCAACATCAAGCTGATTACAATACTTCACATCTGTACAACCTGGGATTTTTTCACCTACCTCGTTCACATTATGCGGGTACCTGTAAGCCCACATCCAATCGGGAAGCCAATTGAAAGGCTTGGGGCTGGTATTGGGTATGCCCCAATCGCCATCTCCAGAAACCTGGCAACCAATGCGGCCTAATGAATAGGCAAGCATCATTGTTGGAGCCATTGCATCGTTCAGGTGCCAGAAGCCAATATTGTGCTTTTTGGCATATAACCAGATTGCAATAGCAGCACAAATCAAGCCTCCATAAAAAGTTAATCCCTGGGCAGAAAAAATGTATGCTGATGGGTCCTTTAGAAAACCGGACCAATTTTCAAAAATGTCAAACAATTTTGCACCAAGAAGGCCAAAAATGAGAGCCATAATCGTTATTTCCCCTACCCTGTCATGTGGCCAGATTCTTACCGTCCTTTTTTCAGGTTTGGCTAATTTTTGCTTATTCTTTTCCCACCACTTTAAGCCGGCAAATAACAATCCCAGGAGAATACCGGCAGGCCAACTGCCTAATGTAGAAAAAATAAATGCCTGAGGATCTTCTGTAGCCGTGCTGTCCATTATAAAAAGAGCCACAATTTTATATCCAAGCACAAAGCCCAATAAAAAATTCAGCCCTAAATCAACTATTGTGGCAGGCTGACCAACCATCACCTGCATTTCAGTGGGCTGAAAAAGACCCTGTTTGCTTTTGCGTCTTAATTCATTAGCTAAAACAATGGCACAGATAATAAAGGCGATCGCAACAAAAAAACCAAATGAATTTACAAAACGTAGAAACTTCCACTCTACTCCGAACAAGTCTTTAAAAGCGTAATAAAGGTTGGGATACATGCTGTTGATTAAGGAAGGCGAATATACTAATAAAGCTGTGAGCTGTAAATTTGAAGCTACAGTTTTTACCTTAATGAAAAAAGTTTCGAATTGCAGGTCTCGAAACTCGTATTCAATACCCGCAGCTTACTTAATTGCAATATTGCTCAAACGCCTCGATAAGGTTCTGTGCAATTACCTGCGCCGGTCTGCCTTCTATCTGGTGGCGTTCGATAAAATGTACCAATTGACCATTCTTAAACAAAGCTATCGCTGGTGAAGATGGTGGATATGGCATCAGGTGCTGACGTAATGTTTTTACGGCTTCTACATCAAAGCCTGCAAAACTGGTAGTGAGAAAATCTGGCTTCTTACCCGTGTTGGCAACGGCCATCAGAACTCCCGGCCTGGCTGTACCGGCTGAACAACCACAAACTGAATTAATCATTACCAGGGTGGTTCCTTCTTTTGTCAACTGAGATTCTACCTCAGTAGATGAAAGTAATTCGGTAAATCCGTTTTCTGTCAATTCTTCTTTCATCGGTATTACTATTTCTTCAGGATACATAGCTATTATATTTTATTGAAATACAAAGGTAAAGAAAATGTTTACTGCATAGTGAATGTATGGGCTTAGAAGAAATTATGTCAGCAGATTTTCCCTTTTTCGGAAATTTTGTCTTTTGGATGGTCCATTCTCCGTCGGTATTGACATAAAAATTAAAAAAGAAATACCGTGGTATATGGTTTGACAAATACTTTCCGGAAATAAACATCTTCAAACAAATAAAACTTAATACCGATGACAAACGTAAAATTTAACAGGAAACCATTTGAAGGATCACTCAACACTCTGGTAGATGACCTCTTTACCGAACTACCAGCATTATTTAAAACAGAATTTAACAATGGCGAAAGAAAAGGTCTTGTTCCCGTCAACGTCAAAGAAACTGACAAGAGTTACCAATTAGAAGTAGTGGCTCCTGGTTTTGAAAAGACGGACTTTAAATTAACCCTTGATCAGCATTTGCTGACAATTTCAGCAGAAAAGAAAAATGAGGAAATAAAGGAAACCGAAAAGCAGATCCGCAGGGAGTACAGTTATCGTTCTTTTAAGAGATCTTTCACATTGGATGAAAAAATAGATGCAACGAATATTGAAGCTTCTTACATCAATGGAGTGTTGATATTAAACCTTCCGAAGAAAGAAGTAGTCAAAGCATCAGCAACAGAAATAGTAATTAAATAAAAATATTCGAAAAGTTTCTCATAAGCAGTTGGTTTTGGTTTACACCCCTCGTTTCCACGAGGGGTTTCTTTTTTGCCTGGTACTAAGTACTTATTTATCATTACAACCTTGTTTCCGTCTTGTATCAATCAAATATTGGATCTTCCATTCACCATTAAATCGTACCAATTGGAAAGAATTTACACCGCAATGGCTAAACTTTCCTTTATAATAAAAACTATAGGGAGTCCATGCGATAGCAAGCGGTCCATCTACTTTTACCACATCAAATACTATCCTTTCATCTGCATTTCCCGGTGATTCATTACTGATAAAATTTATAAAGTCTGCCGGATCTTCATTGCTTACAATAAGCTGTCCTTCTTTATTTCTTGAAATCGTTTGCAGTACCATGCTATCAGCAAAACTGCTCTTTAATATAACAGGGTCTGCTGCCTTCATCCCTGTGAACATTTTGTTGATAACAGCCTTTACTGAATCTTCTGCTGTTTCTCTTTTGTCCGGAAGTTGTTGTGCTTTAGCAGTGCCTACGTATATTAATACTGTTAAGACTATGAAAAAGTGTTTCATGCTGGTTGATTTTATGATTTTATGGCAAATGAATTGAAATAATTATGCGTTAAGGTTTTATCCCTTAAAATTAAAATCAATAGACATGCAAACAACGAGAATAGGACAAGCGGTTATTTTGATGATGATTGTGGCAATGGCTGCCAGTTGTGCAGCCAGTAAAGAATATACCAGCAAGTTGTTTGCTCCCCGAACACCGGTGGTAACAGACAGCCAGTCTATTGCACTCCGGTTTCTCAACCTGGACAGTGCAGAAACAAATACTGAGGGATGGGTAACTACGGATATCATCATGGGTAGAGATACAATAAGTAACACTTTAGCTCTTGATAAACTATCAAAAACATTTCCTTCTACAATTGTAGTTACTGATACAGTTGCTAAAACCGAACAGATTAAAACATCTGCTGTCGTCAACGAAACAAAAGCAATACCGGTAGAAAGTGTACCAGTAGCTAAAAATATCAATCCCGGTGAAGTGAGAAGTAAAAGAACAAGAGAATAAAAAAGACAAATCCACTTACAGAAACTTAACATTTTAAAAGTACAACGTATATAAATAATTAGTAGTCCTTGGTTTTACAAGTAAAGATTTTAATCAATCACTATTTTTTAAATATTAAAAGTTACACTATGAAAAGAACGCAACTCCTTTCTGCGGCTTTGATTCTTACTATTGCAGCAACTGTTACCAGTTGTAAACCCAGCAGGGTTTGGTCAACACAAGAAAAAAATGAAAGAGAAGAAAGAACCGTCAGGAACACCCCCGCACCGCCACCTTCAACCTACTATCGGAGTTCGGCTGCCCTCGTTATCAGCCCCACACCAGGATTTGTAATGAACCGTTATTCTGACGGAAGATATTATCACCGGAACCCACAAGGATTTATGTACTGGAAAGGCTATGATAACAGGTTCTATTTAGACAGAACTTATCTGAACAGGGTGAGTTATAGCAAATGGGAATATGAACAATGGAAAAGATATAGCAGGGGAAGCAGATAAATAAAGATGTAGTTTAGAAAAACCCTCCTTCAAACAGGAGGGTTTTTCTATGAAAGAATTATTACTTACTTATACCCCAATATTTTCAGCATGCTTTGAGCAGTTTGTTGCTTTGCATAAATCCAATCCACCAATTTACCATTCCTGTCATGCCCTACAATAACATGCTTTGGCGATGGTATCAGGCAATGTTTGATACCGCCATAGCCACTTATCTGGTCCTGGTAAGCACCGGTATGAAAGAAGCCAACATACAACGGGTCCTTGTCGCCATTCACCTTAGGCAAAAATACTTCATTGATATGCTCCTCCGAATCATAATAATCATGGCTGTCACAGGTGATTCCACCAAGTACAACTCTTTGATAGTCCTGGTCCCATTTATTAACTGGCAGCATCAGGAATTTTTCACCAATACCCCAGGTATCTGGTAGTGTAGTAATGAATGAGGAATCAATCATATACCATGTTTCCCTGTCATTCTGAATTTTTTCTGCAATCACACTGTAAATGTGTGCCATACTTTCCCCTACAGTATAACTGCCAAATTCAGTATAAATATTTGGCATAGGAACTTTTGCTTTCTTACACGCCGTTTTAATATTGCGGACAATCTCGTTAATCATAAATTGGTAATCGTACTCAAATCCCAATGAATGCTTGATTGGAAATCCACCACCGATATTAATGGAGTCCAGTTCGGGACAAATCTTTTTTAACTGGCAATAAAGATTAATTACTTTATTCAGTTCGCTCCAATAATAAATATCATCCTTGATACCTTTATTCAGGAAGATATGCAGCATTTTCAACTGGAACTTGCTTTCGTAGCCTTCTATCCTGTCCACATAAAATTCAAGAATATCTTTTGCCCGAAAGCCAAGTCTGGATGTATAAAATGGGAAATTAGGCTCTTCCTCCGCAGCTACACGGATACCGAGCTTGAAAGGAACTTTTACAGACGTCGCATAATCCTTTAATTCCTCTTTATTATCAAGTACCGGTATCACATTATGAAAACCTGAATTTAACAGGTTAGCAATGCGACGGGTATAGCCCTTCTGTTTAAATCCATTACAAATTATATGCGTATCCTTGGAAATTTTCTTTTTGGCGTATAGCTTTTTAATAATTTCAATATCATACGCATAAGAAGTCTCTAAGTGAATATCACTTTTCAATGCTTCTTCCACGACAAAACTGAAATGGGAACTCTTGGTGCAATAACAATAAAAATACTTACCCTCATATTTATGTTTCTTAAAAGCTGCAGCAAACATAGTCTTGGCTTTTTTTATCTGCATGCCTATTTTAGGCAGATAAGTCAGCTTCATCGGGGTGCCGTATTTAGCTATCAGGGCATTAAGATCCAGACCATTGAAGTACAGGTTTCCTTCATCTACTTCAATACCGTCTTGCGGGAAATTAAATGTTTGCTTTACGAGATCATGGTAAGAATTTGTCATTTCGGCATAAATGGGGTTGGGCCAAGAATAGTTATATCGGCACAAAAGTATAAGATTGGAGAAACTATGAGGTAAAAAATATTAACTTCCCTCCACCAAAACTATAATCATGAAGTTTCTCCTCTTCATCGCAACTGTATCATTACTGTCGTGCAGCCAAAAATCTAAGAAGGGAAAAGAAGATGTTCCAAAAACTGATACAATTATAACCAACGTTGACACTGCAAAGACAACACCCTTAGTTAAAGATGACCCTCTGCCCTACAATTCTCCTCTTGAACAGCCTTTGAATGAAGCACTCAAGAAAGTTTATGGGAATGACTGGCATATATTAAATGACCAGGAAGCTAAATGGATGAAAGATGCTTTTGACTATTTTATAGTTCCTAAGAGAAAAGTCGACCCTAACTATCCCTACATAACAAGGGGTGATTTCAACGGAGATAATAAACCTGATATTGCCTCCGTAGTGACGGATAGTATTAAAAAAAAATTCAGGATTGCTATATTTCTTGGACAAGATAATATCAAAATTTGGGATGAAGATATAATGATTGATGCGGCCTTATCCACTATACCAAAGTCAACTATTGAGGGCATGGATGGAGAAAAAACGAAAAAGATAAAGCTAAAAGGTGATGGTATTAATGTGGAGTATTTCGAAAAAGCCTCTTTTGTTATTTACTGGAGTGGTACAGACTTCAAAAGAATACAAACAGGCGATTAATTCAGGGATGAAAGCATATCGTATAATAATTAAACCCTTAACATTTATGAAAAAAGTATTTCTATTAGCCTTAACCGTTTCCTTGCTGACCGCCTGTGACAAGGGAAAAAGCGGCACACAAATTGGCCAGGACGTTTGTGATTGCTCCAAAAAAGCCAATGCGATAGATGCCGCTGACCCAAAACGGACTGCGGCGCAAGACGATTGTGCAAAAAAACAAGTTGAAGCCTGGAATAAAGTAAAAGATGATCAGAAAAAAGCTGATGAATTTAATAAAGTCCTCAGTGATTGTGCTTCAGAACAAATTAAAAAGGCCTTCGGTCAATAGGTCGGTAACAAACGGTAATAAAAAAGGCCTCCTTCCTTTCGGAGGGAGACCTTTTATTTTTGCTCAAAGGGAATTTATTTTACAGAATCAACAAGGCCTTTAAAGGTTTCCGGGTTGTTCATTGCAAGATCAGCCAGTACTTTTCTATCCAGCTCAATACCTTTTTGCTGAAGCTTATTCATGAAAACGGAATAAGTCATTCCTTCTGCCCGAACAGCCGCATTGATACGGGCTATCCACAATGCACGGTATTCTCTTTTCTTCAGCTTACGGCCTACAAACATGTAGGTCATACCTTTTTCTACAACGTTTTTGGCAACAGTTAGGACATTTTTACGTTTACCATAAAAGCCTTTGGCTTGTTTTAATATTTTTTTGCGGCGGGCTTTAGAGGCCACTGCATTTTTTGAACGAGGCATATCTAATAAGTTTAGAGTTAAAAGTTAAATGTTCAGTTTTGTAAGCAGTGGCTTACTTTAGGCGCAATAGACGTTTTACAAAGTGCAGATGTGAATCCGCTACAGTTCCGTCCTTTCGCATGTTACGTTTGCGTTTTTTTGATTTCTTCGTCAGGATGTGACGTTTGAATGCTTTCTGATGCATGATTTTTCCTGTGCCAGTCACTTTGAAGCGTTTTTTGGCACTGGAGTTTGTTTTTACTTTAGGCATGTTACCCAGTATTAAAATTATACCCTTGAGGTGTTTCTGCACAGGCAGAACCCTTATTGAACCTCTTCGGCAATACATTGTCCCAATTTTTTAAAAGGGACTTAAGAAGAACTACCGTTTTTTCAAACGGAGTGCAAAGATAAGGCGGAGAACCTTACAAGCAAAGCCTATTAAAAGAAAAGAAGGAGATTCTCAATGAGTCTCCCTTCTTCTAAAAATATTGTATTAACCGCGGCTATTTACTAGGATTCAGCGCATTATCAATTCGTTGAGCCACATCTTGCAAGTGAAACTTACTAACCGGATCTGCAGTTCCGGCAACGGCCGCCATTATTTCAAGCCGTAAAGCCACCAGGTGAGCCCTGACTACACTCTTTATATCAGACTTGTCATTAGCTCCACCGGTATTTATTGTTATAGAGCCCACCGTAGTTGTTGATGACGGAGCCAGCAGATTTATAAGGGTTGAAACATAAGATTTCTGCAGGTTACGACGATATATATCAATAGGTTTTCGTCCTGCCAGTTCAGTCCAGACTCCTTTTTTAACATCGTTTAATAACTCAATAACCTGATAAGCATTGTTGCCTATTGAAGCTTCAGCTTCCACTAATTTACCTAATGTGCGGCTGCTTAATAATCGGTTAAGTGCATTATCCTGTAATAATCCAACAGTGGTTAAACCGCTAATACCGGTTTTACCAAAAATATCCTGGTTGAGCATCCAAACAGGGGTGGTAAATAAATTTTTATTTAGAAAGTCGACGGCTTCTCTTTGTTTTGCTTCGGGAACAATTTCATAGACCGGCCCAGCTTCTTCTACCATCTTTGGTGTTTCCATAACACCTCCAACATATTTAGACACATGACCTATGTATCTGCTAAACTGACCGCTTAAGCTGTTATACATTTGAGTAAGGTTTGAGTAACCAGCATTAGGTTCTTTTGTCCATTCAACCAGGTTAGAAACAATTCGCTGTAAATTTTTGATACCATAGGTACTTGCTTTCATTGCATCATCTCCTACCTGCTCACTCTGGCTACGGGGATCATCAGGGTTTGATTCTGTACCAAACCACAGACGCTTGTCTTTTAATTTTCCTATGACCCAATTATTCAAATATCCCTTTTCTTCTTCAGGGGTTTTGTACTGTGGAAATAATCTATACCCCCAATCAATAGCCCACCTGTCATAATCACCGATGTTCGCCATCAGTCCTTCACCGCTTATATTATCTTCTGGCTGTGCCACGTAGTTAAAACGGGCATAATCCATTATAGAAGGTGTATGACCGTTTGCTTCGAGCCAGACCTTATCCCTCAATTTCTCAACAGGAACACTTGAACTGGAACCATAATTATGACGCAGCCCTAACGTATGTCCCACCTCATGTGATGATACAAAACGAATTAGCCGACCCATCAGGTCATCATCAAAGCTCATCTTACGGGCCCGGGGATCTACTGCTGCTGTTTGAATAAAATACCAATCCCTCACCAATGACATAACGTTATGATACCAATTAATGTGACTCTCGATTATTTCACCGCTGCGGGGGTCGGAAATACTGGGACCGCTTGCATTTGGAATATCAGACGGTTTGTAAACAATTGCAGAATTACGGGCATCGTCAAGACTCCAGGTGCTATCTTCCTCTCTTGTAGGAGCCATTTTAGCCATAATGGCATTTTTAAATCCGGCTTTTTCAAAAGCTTGCTTCCAATCATCCACACCCTGCATCAGGTAAGGAACCCATTTTTTGGGTGTAGCAGGGTCTATGTAAAAAATAATTGGTTTCTTTGGTTCTACCAACTCACCTCTTTTATATTTCTCCCAGTCGCCATCCTTTGGCTCAAGCCTCCAGCGTTTTACCAGCGTAATATTTTTAACACCTTGCGGGTCTGCATCAAAGTCAGTATAACCCACCGCAAAGTATCCAACCCTTGGGTCATAATGTCTTGCCTGCATGGGCACTTTCGGGAGAATCACAAGAGAACTGTTAAGTTCCATCGTCATATTTCCACCAGCCGAAGCCCCTCCCTGGCCTTGCGTTGTAGCAGGAGCAGGACTTCTGGAGTAGGTTTTTACAGCTCTGATTTCAATATTAATCGGATATGATTTTACGCTTACCACATAGGATTTATCTGCTTGTACAGCAGCAAGCCGTAAAGCACTTTTTACAGAGCTATTGAAATGCAATACATCATTGTCTCCACTGATATAATCTGTGATGTCAATTACTGCTCCAGTAGAATCTTTACCCAATGCTTTTATATCAAACGACGCTGCAATGGGCTGTATGTTGGAATTGGTTACAGATAAAAACATTGGTGATGTAGAATCTTTGGCATATTCAGCAAAAGAAATAGTCCTTAGAAAAACCTTATTGTTTGGTCCTTTTTCAAAACGGACAACATTTTGACCTATTTGATCACCCCCATATCCAAAGAAGCCACCGCTGCGCATACCAGCTGATGCTTTCGATATACGGTTTACCACCAATATCTCCCGGTTGAAAAGAGAATCAGGTATTTCAAAGTAATACTTGTCTTCAACTTTATGAACCCAAAATAAACCGCCATCAGAAATAGCTTTAGAAGTAATTACTTCTTTGTAGGGTTTAGGGCCATTGGTAGGTGATGGTGGTGTTCGTCGGGCCGTATCTGGCCGGGTACCTGTTGGAGGCTGTCCTATCACCGCCATTGAAACGGACATTGTTATGATCAAAAGAAATACTCGGGAAAGGTATGCATGCATAAAAAACGGGTTTAAAATATTATAGCCCAATATACGGAAAGCCATGGTTTGAAGGTGTAATTGGCGGGATTTTGTACAAACGGTTTAAAACAACAGATGAGCACATAAAGTTGATTGAAAAAGAAGCCATCCTGAAAAAAAGAAAACACCGGCGACTTATTAAAACAAAGCCCGGAACACAATCGCTTTTGTATTCCGGGCTTACATATTCAATATGAAAATTAATTCTTCTCTGCTTTCTTCTTGCCCTTAGGTGCAAACATGGCAAGCATCCTTCTTCCTTCCATTTTTGGCATACTTTCCAAAATCCCTACCTCTGCCAATCGTTCGGCGAACTTGAGCAATAAGAGTTGACCTCTGTCCTGGAATTGAATAGCCCGGCCTTTGAACTGCACATATGCTTTTACTTTGTTACCATCCTTTAGAAACTCAACAGCATGTTTAGCTTTGAAGTCAAAATCATGATCATCTGTGTTAGGAGTAAACCTTATTTCCTTTACCTCAGAGACCTTGCTCTTGGCTTTCATCTCTTTTTCTTTCTTCTTCTTATCGTAGAGGAATTTGTTGTAGTCAATAATTTTACAAACAGGTGGATCAACGGTGGGGGAAATTTCTACCAGGTCTAATTCCTGATCCTGTGCCATCTTTAACGCAACCTGTGTATCATAAATACCTACTTCTACATTTTCACCCACTAAACGAACCTGTGGCACCCTGATAAAATTGTTGATACGATGTTCTGCTTCTTTGCGGGGGGCAAACCTGCCTCTGAAACCGCCTTTGTTGAATCCGCCACCGCCGGGTTTATAACCTCCGCCGCCAGCCGGTCTGTTGAACCCGCCTCCGGGTTTTTGTGGTACTGCCATTTACTTTTTTTAGTTAAGCCCCATCCCTGTAAGGAGCATTTTATTTTTATGGATTAATACCTCGTACAGGGTTTGAGGCTATTGAAAATACTAATTTATTCTTCTCTCCGTTCTTTTATCTCAATTAAAACTTCTTTCAAAAACTCATCCACTTCTTGTACACCGATATCTCCTTTTCCTTGTCTTCGAACTGCTACTTTATTTTCATTCATCTCCTTCTCTCCCACTACCAGCATATAAGGGACTCTTAGAAGTTCGGTATCCCGGATTTTTTTTCCAATCTTTTCATTCCTGTCGTCAACTTCACAACGAATATCTGCTTTTTTCAGTTTATCTGAAACAGATTTTGCATAGTCCAAAAACTTATCGCTGATGGGTAATACTTTTACCTGAACGGGTGCCAACCATAAAGGGAATTTGCCGGCATAATGTTCCAACAAGAACCCGATGAATCGTTCGTGGGTTCCCAAAGGAGCCCGATGTATAATCAATGGAATTTCAGGCTCATTATTCTGATTGGTAAATGATAACTTGAAGCTGCGGGGTTGTGCAAAGTCAACCTGGTTGGTAGCTAATGTAAACTCCCTTCCGATAGCACTCCATATCTGTACATCAATCTTAGGTCCGTAAAAAGCCCCTTCTCCTTTTACTTCTACAAAGGGAACACCCGTTTCTATCAAAACATTTCGTACCAGTTCTTCTGTTTCCAACCAAAGGGCTGGTTCGTTCACATATTTCTGTCCTAATTTTTCCGGGTCGTGCAGGCTTAACCGCATTACATATTTTTCAATCCCAAATATTTTAAAGTATTTAAGATACATCGCATTCACCGCTTTAAACTCCTCGGCAAATTGTTCTTTAGTGCAATAAATATGGGCATCGTTCATATGCAGGCACCGTACTCTCATCAGGCCAAACAATTCTCCGCTTTGCTCATAACGATAACAAGTGCCATATTCTGCGATCCTGTAAGGCATATCCCGGTAACTCTTTGGCTCAGCATCAAATATTTTATGATGATGGGGACAGTTCATTGCCCGCAGGTAATATTTTTCTCCATCCATCTCCATTGGAGGAAACATGCTGTCGGCATAGTATGGCAAATGGCCACTGGTCAAATACAAATTCTCTTTCGCAATATGCGGGGTCACAACTCTTTTATAACCGCCGGCTAATTCAGTTTCTTTAGCTAACTTCTCTAACTCTTCGATGATAACAGTGCCATTGGGCATCCATAATATCAGTCCGGCGCCAATATCATCGTTGGTAGTATAAATGCTTAATTCTTTTCCCAATTTTCTATGGTCCCTCTTCTTAGCTTCCTCCAGCATGGTGAGGTACTCGTCCAATTCTTTTTGGGAAGGATAGGTGATCCCATAAACCCTGGTAAGCATTTTATTCTTTTCATCACCCTTCCAATAAGCACCGGCAATGCTGGTGAGTTTTATTGCTTTTATGAAAGAGGTATTCGGAATATGAGGTCCCCGGCAGAGGTCAGTAAAATTCCCTTGCGTATAAAAAGTTATTTCACCATCAGTCAGGTTACTCAGTAAATCCAATTTATATTCATCGCCTTTCTCGGTAAAATATTTTAAAGCTTCGTCTTTTGGTATTTCTTTTCTGAGGTATTCGCTGTTTTTCTTAGCCAGTTCATTCATCTTTTTTTCCAATGCCCGCAAGTCATCTTCATTCATCTTTTTATCACCCAGGTCCATATCATAATAGAATCCATTTTCAACGGGAGGGCCAACCCAGAATTTTACACCGGGGAATAAAGACTCGACAGCCTCGGCCATAAGGTGTGCAGACGAATGCCAGAACGTATTCTTTCCATCGGTGTCATTCCATGTTAATAATTTCAGTGAAGCATCTTCATTGATAGGCCGTGTGGCATCCCACACTTCTCCATTGATACTTGCTGCCAATACTTTCCTGGCCAGCCCTTCTGAAATTGATTTAGCCACCTCTAATGCAGTAGCCCCTTTGTCGTATTGCCTGACAGCACCGTCAGGTAGTGTAATATTGATCATATCTTAATTGGTTCCCTCTGAAATTTAGGGTGGGCAAAATTAACAAACTATTGCCGGAGTTCAATCAGCCAATATGAACTTATTCATTAGTTTTGACCTCGTTATGTTGAGGACCATCTACAGACATTTATTTTTTTTATTGCTTCTTTTCCCAGTCACCCAACTTAGCATACATGCACAAAACTTAACGGGGATCTGGAGGGGGTATTTTATCACTAATGCCGGGGAAAAGTACAAACTTGAATTTCAAATAAATGGATCATCTCCAAACTTTTCATCAGGGGTTTCTTATTCCTATTTAGATGTTCGCTTTTATGGTAAAGCTACCATGACAGGAAGTTTTACCAGGGACAATAAAAACCTTAAAATCCGGGAAATAAAAACCGTTGAGATAAAGAACATGGACGGTGGTGGCGCCTGCATAATGAATTATGATTTGTTTTATGAAAAATCAGGCAAAGAAGAATTCCTTGAGGGTACCTTCTTAGGAAAGCCGGAGGTAAAAGGCAGACCCAATCCTTACAGCTGGGGTGACTGTGGCGGCGGAAAAGTTTATCTGCGAAGGGTAACTACTTCCGACTTTTATATTGAGCCTTTTTTACGGGGTAAAATAAAAACCACTCCAGTTATAATTAACCAGCCCCCGATAAAAAAAGATACTGTAAAAAGTAAACCCACAACTCCTCCAGTAAAAAAGCCAGTTGTTAATACAAAGCCTGTTGAGAATAAGCCAATCGTAAAAAACAATCCGCCTATTGTAAATAAGCCCAAAACAGATACTGCTGTAACAAAAATTAATCCTCCTCCTATAGTAAAAACAAATCCTCCGGTTATTGTTCCCAAACCTGCGGTACTTAAAAACCGTACTAATGAATTGATGAAGTCGCTGATTGTGACAAACAGGGATATTATTGTGAAACTATATGATAATGGCGAGATTGATGATGATACCATCTCTGTTTACCTTGACAATAAACTAATGTTGTCTTCAAAGAGGCTTTCCGCTGCACCACTCACAATAAAATTCACTATTGATGAAGGCGACTCTGACCATGAACTTATAATGGTGGCTGAAAATCTGGGCCGCATTCCCCCGAACACTTCTTTGATGGTAGTAGAAGCAGGCGAGCAACGTTTTGAAGTACGTATTACGTCCACTGAACAGAAAAATGCAGTTGTAAGATTCAGATACCGAAAACCTGATTAGTTTACCTACAGCACTTAAATGAATAATCAGGTACTACCGTTTCTGTAATATTTTAATGTAGCATCCGCATTTTCAACTATTTTGCTCAAAGAATGCTAAGAAAAGTTATTTTACTAACCTTTATTTTTTGTACTTCCGTTGCGGGGGCTCAGGATATTAATGGTATTTGGAAAGGCCGGCTTGTCATGGCCCCCGGGGGTTGCTTTCCGGTATATAATTTAGAATTACAAATACAGGTAGCTGGATCCAAAATAGTAGGAACAGCCTACCACTTTTCAGACTCACTTAATTATGTAAAAGAAAGCTTTGAAGGCACTTACAGAAAAGATAGTAATAGCATTTCCATCCAGGAAACAGGTATCATTACATTTAAAATCCGGGAAGATTGTGTGCCTTGTGTAAAAAAATATACCCTTACCTATCATAAAGGCGATGGTCCGGAAGAACAAATCCGTGGCACCTGGACCGGTAAGGCTACAGATGGCAAAACAGCCTGCGACCCCGGCTCTATCATTCTTATACGGTTTGATAAACCCACTTTCAAACCTGAAATAAAACTACCGCCAACACTTACCAAGAGAAAGGCAGAATTAGTTAAAGAAATCAGGGTAGATACAGGTGTAATTAAAATTGATTTTTATGACAACGGCCAGATAGATGGTGATACTATCTCTGTGTATGCTAATAATATGCCTGTTGTTTCCAATAAATGCCTTGGAACAAAACCGATTTCGATTTCAATCAAAGTTGACCATAACCGACCCGAGCAGGAAGTTATAATGGTGGGTGAAAACCTTGGCAGCATACCTCCTAACACTGCGCTAATGATTATCAATGCAGGTGATAAACGATACCAGCTTTATCTTACCTCCGATGAACAGAAAAATGCAATGGTGCGGTTTATTTATGAAAAACCAGTGGCTAGTGTGAAGTCGCAATAATTTTCTACCTTAACATTCTTTCCCTCCCTTTGAATTGTGTTGACTTTGTCTAGATGACCGTTTCCCTTTTTCTATGTCATTATTTAACAACCAAATAAAATCAACATGAAAAAGTCTCTATTCATCCTAACTGCGGGAACAATTATCTTCTTTACCTCCTGTAGCAGTAAAAAAGAAGAAAAAAGCAATGGCATTTCTGATAAAGCTAAAGCGAACATAGCAGCTTCGCATGTTGTTAGCGATGCGTTTATGACCGGCGACCTTAGTAAAATTGACAGTGTAGTATCCAGTGATTTTGTCGACCATACTGACAAAGGCGATATGGGCCGTGATAGCCTCAAGGCTATGATTACTTTGATGCATGCGAAAATCAAAGACCAGAAAATGGAAACAATAAAAGACCTGGCAGATGATGAATATGTATTTTCCTGGATTCGTTACACCGGAACCAGCGACGGCTCTTTGGGTATGCCGGCAGGGCCTTATGATATGACTGCAATGGAGGTCGTCAAATTCAAAGAAGGAAAAGCCATAGAACATTGGGCATTTATGGAACCAAGAGAAATGATGAAAATGATGGCACCACCACCATCATCCGGAGAAAAAACTCCTTAAACTTTATAACTGTTTATATAGAGAAATAAATCACTTATACAAGCCGGGTGTATTTGCCTGGTTACTTTTTTTGGCTTCGAAACGGAACTATAAAAGGCTTTCGAAATCCGGAGTGTTCCAAAATGTTTAATTGACATGATCAGAATCAAACATATTTTTTTAATTATTATACCAACTAAGTATAAATACTGATTTAGAAAAAATAATGGCAGTATAATTTTTAATTTCCTGTCAGGTTATTAAATTACAACCGTAAACAATTTTGGATCTCAATACTGATTTGAACATGAAGCCTGTGAAAGCAGGCTTCATTGTTTTTAAGATTTAAGAACTTTTAAAACTTAAAATTCCACGTTACCGCAGGCAGTATTGGAAACAATGATACCTGTCTTGCTTCTACTTTTAAATCACCTGTAGTTGGACTTCCCGATTGATCAAAATATATAAAATATGGATTGAGCCTACTGTAAACATTATAAATACTGAAAACCCAATAGCCTGTTACTTTTCTTTTTTTCTTGGGTACCGGTGTATAAGTAGCAGAAAGATCCATCCGATGATAAGATTGCATGCGGTACTGGTTTAACTTGCTATATTCCTGCGTAAGCACTCCGTTGATAATATAAAAACGTTCCGGCAGGGTAATGGCGTTGCCTGTGCCGTATACAAAGACAGCTCCGAGTTTCCATTTTTTAGTGGCGTCATAATTAGCTACTATCGACATGTCATGACGCCGGTCGAACCTGGTGGGATATTTTTCACCACCATTCAGTTCAGCGAATTTTCTCCATGTCCATGATAAAGTATATCCAATCCAGCCGGTCAGCCTTCCTTTCAATTTATTCACTAAAAACTCGGCTCCATAACTCCAGCCCTTTCCAAATACAAATTCATCTTCGGGGTCGCCAAGCCCGGGTGTATACCCTTCTTTGTACTCCACCTGGTTCTGCATGTCTTTATAATATAGTTCAACCGAGGTTTCGTATTTATTGTCAGTAAAATTTTTAAAAAAACCTGCTGAATATAACCAGCTGATCTGTGGCTTTACGATATAAGTGCTCGGCACCCAAAGGTCAGTCGGTAATGTATTACCTGAATTGCTGACAAGGTGAATGTACTGATAGTTTCTTGTCACCGCTGCCTTTACCGATGTTTCATCGTTGATGGCATAGCGTATAGTCATACGGGGTTCAAGCCCGCCATAGGTTTTTACGGGTTTGAAATTACCATAGACCGTACTATCCAGTTTATTACCATTAGCGTCACGAACATATTTAGTATAAGGCCCGATTTGGGTAAAGCTGCTCCACCGGAGACCATAATTTATTTTCCACTTCTCTCCGATTTCCCAATCGTCCTGGATGTAGACAGCCGCTTCTGCTGCATATTTAAGACCTTCGTTATTTGGCTTAAAAACGATAGAATCCTGCCGCCCGGTAACCACATTGGGAGTAAACCGGTGATACGTTAACAAGCCACCGAATTTTATTTTGTGATTTGGCAAAGGATAATAATCGAAATCAGTTTTGATTGTTCCGTCTTTGATACCGGAATAAAGACCGATCTCAAAATTTTCCTGCTGGGCAGAGAAACGGAATTTATAATCGTTGTACACTAACGTTGTGTTGGAAAACAAGCGACGGTTGAATACATGATTCCAACGAATGGTTGCTGTAGAATTACCCCAGGGAATATTAGTTTTAAAATTTCGTTTGGCATTATTAAAATCAAACACATCCCTTCCAAAATAGCCACTGATATAGAGCCGGTCTTTTTCTGAAAACCGGTAATTCATTTTTGCGTTCAAATCATAAAAATAATACCCGGAGCCATAGAAACTGCTCGTCTTCTTAATAAAGGGTTTTGCTAATGCATCGACATAGGTCCTTCTTGCTGAAATAATAAACGAGGCCTTATTTTTTTTAATCGGACCCTGTATGGAAAACCGGGAGGCAATCAGGCCAAT
The DNA here is from genome assembly GCA_016719015.1 of Chitinophagaceae bacterium. GTDB lineage: Bacteria > Bacteroidota > Bacteroidia > Chitinophagales > Chitinophagaceae > JJ008. The sequence continues at coordinate 360,531 of JADKAZ010000002.1, read as the reverse complement.
ACCGCCTTCCATTTGCAATTTATTGATGTTACCATCTTTCATCGTAACGTCAACTACAGAAGAAAGACGGCCGCCATACTGAGCTGGCATACCGCCTTTTATTAAAGAAACATTCTTAATAGCATCAGAATTAAAGATGGAAAAGAATCCAAACAGGTGACCGGTGTTATATACTACTGCATCATCAAGCATAATCAAATTCTGATCTGGCCCCCCACCTCTAACATAAAAACCGGCATTGCCTTCCCCGGCATTTCTTACACCGGGTAATAATTGAATGGCTTTAAGTAAATCAACTTCGCCCAGAAAGGCAGGAATATTCCTGATCTGATTCATGGATAGATCAATTTTTCCCATCTGGGCATTCTTTACGTTGCCATCCCGTCGTTTGCTATATACAACCACATCCGCTAATGCTGATGACCTGGAAACAATGTCAACATTTAATGACTGGTTATTTTTTAAATCAACAGAGACTGTTTTACCCAGGTAAGAAACATGAGAAATATAAATAGTATATACTCCCTCATCAAGTGTAATTGAATAAAAACCGTATTGATTACTTGCCACCCCTTTTGACTGACCACCTGTAGTCTGTCCGGCTGGCAGGTTAACTGAAACGGTGGCGCCGATGATTGATTCGCCGGTTAAGCTATCTTTCACATATCCATTTATGGTAAAGCGTTTAGCGGTAGTTGCATTCTGGGCAAATACCGGGTTTAAATACAATAATAACAGTACGGCACCTAGGATTTTTCGCATACGATTAATACAAACAGGCTGATTTTTTGTTTGTTTCGCCAAAATAAAGGACAAAGATAGATGCTGGCAAAATGACTCGTTATGTTTTAGTTATTTCAACAAAAATTTAATGGTGAAATATGGCTAAATTTGCGCCTCATTTAGAAAATTATGCTGGCAGGATTACAAAATGTGACATTTGAGTTTGGCGCAAGGGCAATCGTGGAAGACGCCACCTGGCATATTCAGCCCGGAGAACGTATCGGGCTAATTGGCTATAACGGTACCGGCAAATCCACCTTGCTGAAACTTTTGGTGGGACAATACACACCGTCTAAAGGAACGATAGAAAGAAGCCGCACTACTTCCATCGGCTACCTGCATCAGGATTTACTGAGTTTTGATACCAATGATTCAATCCTGCAGGTGGCCCTCAGTGCATTTGAAAGGGTGCAGCAATTAGAAAAAGAAATTGAGGAGATTGGAAAAGAATTAGAAAAAACAGGGGATGAAAAAATCCTATTAGAATATACTGACCGCCTGCATGAATTAGAAACTCTCGGCGGTTACAATATTCATCATAAAACAGAAGAAGTATTGCAGGGTTTAGGTTTTGCGAATGAAGACTTGGGAAGACCTTATAAAGAATTTAGCGGTGGATGGAGAATGAGGGTGTTGCTTGCCAAAATGATCTTGCAGCAGCCCGATTTATTATTATTGGATGAACCTACCAATCACCTTGACCTTCCCTCCATTGAATGGCTGGAAAAATATTTGTTGCATTACCAGGGTTCGGTTGTAATTGTAAGCCACGATAAATATTTTCTGAACAGGATGGTTACAAAGATTGTAGAAGTATACCAACAACAATTGCATATTTACAATGGCAATTATGATTATTACGAAAAGGAAAAAGCCATCCGTATAGAGATGCAGCAAAAAGCTTACGAAAATCAACAGGATTATATACGCCAGAATGAACGATTGGTAGAACGGTTCAGGGCCAAAGCCAGCAAAGCTGCCATGGCACAGAGCATCATGAAAAAGCTTGACAAACTGGAACGTATTGAAGATGCTGAACTTGAAAGGCCGAATATCCGTATCAATTTCCGGGTAGATAAAACACCAGGACGGGTGTTGGTAGAATTAAAAAATGTTTCCAAATCGTTTGGTGACAATGTGATTATCGAAAATTCCTCCGTAGAAATTGACCGGGGAGATAAGATTGCATTGATTGGTGCAAACGGAAAAGGAAAGTCAACACTATTGCGAATCATCGCCGGCGTTGAAAATTTCACCAACGGCGAAAGGAAATGGGGACATAATGTAGAAGAAAGTTTTTATGCACAGCACCAGTTAGAAGCATTGAATATTAATAATGCCATTATAGAGGAAATGAAGGAAGCTGGCAGCCAGATGAACGAATTGGAACTCCGGGGACTGCTGGGTTGTTTTCTTTTCAGTGGTGATGATGCCGATAAAAAAATAAAAATCTTAAGTGGTGGTGAAAAAGCAAGGGTCGCATTGGCAAAAGTAATTGTTAGCAAAGCCAATTTCCTGATGTTGGATGAACCTACCAATCACCTGGATATGCACAGTTGCGATTTACTGATAGAAGCCTTAACAAAATATGAAGGCAGCATTATTCTCGTAAGTCACGACCGTTACTTTGTTTCGAAAACTGCGAATAAGATTTGGGAGATTGTTGACCATGAAATAAAGGAATTTAAAGGCGGTTATGAAGAATGGGTGGCCTGGAAAGAAAGAATGGCCAAACAAGAAGCAGAAAGTAAAAAAGCACAGGCGATTAAAGAAAAAGAACAAAACTCAGGCAACAAAGGACAAGGTTCGAAGATGAAACAGCCTGAGGTTAAGAAAGAGTCTCCCATGATTCAAAAAGTACTTAATACGGCTATTGATAAAGATGCAAAAAAAGAACTTCAAAAGACACAAAAGCAATTTCAGCAATTAGAAGAAAAAATAGCCACACTTAATAAACAAAAGAATGAGCTGGAAGCTTCCCTCTCTGACCCGGCCACTTACTCTGATAAAATAAAATTTCAACAGGCTGAAACTGGGTATAAAAAAGCGACTGACGAATTAGTCCAGTTAAATGCTGAATATGAAAAAGTTTTTGAGAAAATAATGGAATTAGAGGCCAAATAAATTTGCTTCCAGGTTAGTTGACAATGATTTCATGATAAAAAGGCTTATGTGGCAGGAATCACCTACTTTGCCCTACTAAACACAATAATATATGAAAAAATTATCGACCTCGCTTATTATGATGGCTGCTTTTGCAACTCTCATTAGTTTTAATGCTTGCAAAAAAAAACCTAAAGATGCCGATATAAAAGCGGCGATTGAAACTGCTTTAAAAGCTGACCCTGCCGCTTCCACTGCCAGTGTATCTGTTGAAAAAGGTGTAGCAACTATTACAGGAGAATTCACTGATCAGGCAACAAAAGATAAGCTTACTTCTTTAGTAAAAGGCGTTAAGGGTGTTACTGATGTGGTCAACAATGGTGTTGTATCAGCCCCATTACCCGTTATTAATGCAGATGATGAAGCCTTAACCAAAGGATTAACCGATGCATTGAAAGATCACCCCGGTCTTTCCTATTCTATTAATGATGGCAAAGTTGTACTAACTGGTACAATAGCAAAAGCAAAATGGGCAGCCCTTAAACAAACACTGGATAAATTAAAATCGAAAGGTTATGATCTTACAGGATTAACCATTAAATAACTCTTAAAAAATAAAAATTATGTCTTTTTCTCAATCCTTACAGGATAAATACAAAGAACTGACACTCGCTGCTCAGATCAGCGGAGTTGCAGACCTTCAGGTACGGGAGCAGGAAGGTGTGCTCTATATAGATGGCGTTGCCCCAAGTGGTGAAGTAAAAGATATGCTATGGAATGTGTATGATAAACTTGATCCTAACTTTCTTTCCGGCGACCTGGTGATGAATGTAAATGTGGTTGCAACTGCCCCAGTTACCAAAGCCAAAGTGACAACAGAACGATCTAACCTAAACATTCGTAAAGGACCGGGTACCGACCAACCCATCGTTGGTAAAGCAGCGCATCATGAAATAGTTACCGTAGTAAGCCAAACCAGTGAATTGTGGTGGCTGATACGGACAAAAGATAATGAGGAAGGATATGCTTATGCGCAATATCTGACTCCGGTAGTTGAAGAATAAATTTCTTTAATTCAATATTTAAAAAATGCGGCCAAGCGGTCGCATTTTTTATTCCGGATCTTTCTTTCCCCGGATTTCAAAAGACAAATAGTATTTGCCCCCTTTATAAAAGATACATTGCCGGAATAAAGCAGCGGAATACTTGTCTTCGTTAGGATCGGTATAATACAATGTGCTGGTGAATGGCTGATTATCCGTGATAGTAGTGGAGGTTCTTGAATAAAGCGGCTTTTCAAATGCTAATGCAATTGCATCCCGGAGGTTGGCACCCCGCTGGTCAACTTTCAACCGTATTTTATCTGGTTCAAAATAATAAATAACATACGGATTGCCAGCAACAGGGAAAACAACTTTCCCGGAATCAGCTAATGGCAGCATTAACTTTGCATAGTATTCAGTGGCAAGTTCTTCAAAATCGCTTTTTCTTTTAATCCCTTTACAGTCTGTAAACCCTGCCTGGGCGTCAGCAAATATCTTTTTAAAATCAGTATAGAAAGCCGTTGCTGCAAATTCGTTTTGAGCATTTGCCCGGGTAAGCACAAAAAGCAGAAAGAGGATGAGCATCCTTTTCATAGATTAAATGTAAACAATACTGTCGAACCAGGAGCCGATAAGTGTATTTCAAAATAGTTGTAACTTTTGGTACTTAAACCAACAGTCATGAAGTCCCGCCTCCTATTTCTGGCCCTGCTTGCCTTTGTTACAGCTTTGCTAGCCTTTAGTCTGAAAGAAGCAGTAACGGTGAATAATCCTTCCTCTGAAGTTCTGGAGTTCAAGAAAATGAATATTCTTCGTTGTACACCAAATTGGAATGAATTAAAAGAATGGATAGAAGAAACAGACATCCCTCCCATTCCCGGTGCGGGCAATTATAAATGGAAAATCAGCACCACCAATGACAGTGCCCAGTTTTATTTTAACCAGGGCATAAATATGTATTACAGTTTTCATATTATAGAAGCCATGGCATCTTTTAAGAAGGCTGCAAAATTTGATCCGGGTAGTGCAATGCTTTATTGGGCGCAGGCCTTAGCTTATGGCCCAAACATTAATGATATAGGTTATGCTGCATCACCCGAAGCATTAACAGCAATTGAAAATGCAAAAGAACAAATGGATATGGCACCGGGCTTAGAAAAAATGCTCATTTATGCACAAATGGCCCGCTATTCCAAGGACTCAACAGCCTCAAGAAAAGAATTGAATCAGGCCTATGTCAATAAGATGAAAGAAGTATATGAAAAATATTCAGGCAATGCAGATGTAGCTGCTTTGTATGCAGATGCCCTTATGCTTCAGCATCCCTGGGAGTTATGGAATAATGACGGAACCCCCAAACCATGGACACCCTTGATAAGAACGATACTGGAAAAATTATTAGCGAAAACTCCTAACCATCCGGGTGCTAATCACTATTACATTCATGTAATGGAACCATCGCCCTACGCAGCTAAAGCAATCCCCAGTGCAGACAGGCTGGGTAAACTTACTCCAGGGCTTTCTCACACTGTTCATATGCCTTCGCATATTTATCTGCGGACGGGTAACTATGCGAAAGGAATTTCGGTTAATGAAGCAGCGATAAAAAGTTATAAGAAAACAATTCCATTGTATGAACCTGTGACCGGCAATGCATTTCTCTACATTATTCACAACCTGCATATGCAAACCAATAATGCGATGCTGGCAGGCCGTTCCGGACAATCCTCCTATGCCGCAAATGAAACCGCCAATAATATACCTGTAGATTATCTTTCAACACCCGGGCCAATGGGGAATTATATTCAGTATGTGTTTATGACACCGCTATTGGTGGATATTCGCTTTGGTAACTGGAACCAGCTATTGCAATATCCGCAACCTGATGCAGGGCAGGTTTATCGTAACATACTTTATCATTTTGGAAAAGGTATGGCATTATCACATCAATTAAAACTGGCTGAAGCAAAAAATGAACTGAAACAAATAAACTTATTAATGGAGGACAGCACTCTCCAACTACCGTTTACGCCTTTTTCAGCGGCAATAGAAGGCGCCAGTGTAGCACAAAATCTTTTGTCTGGAACAATTTCATTAAAAGAAAAAAAATATAATGCTGCTATTACTGCTTTTCAAAAAGCTGTAACGGTTGAAGAAAATATGGTGTATGACGAACCTAGGGATTGGATGCTGAATCCCAAACACTATCTTGGAAATGCTTTTATTAAAGCCGGACAGTTTGATGATGCGATAAAAATTCTGCAAAAAGATCTGCAGAATAATAATGAGAATGGATGGGCTTTGTTTGGCATATGGCAGGCATTGACAGCCCAAAAAAAACCAGCAGAAGCAACAAAAGTGCTGGTGAGATTCAAAAAGGCTTTTGACAGGTCTGATATAAAACTATACGGGCCGGTATTCTGATCAAATGGCCATTGCCTTGATAAAATCACTAACAAGATAACTTATCAGTTTGCCACTGGTGGCATCTGTTCTTCCATCAGTCAGTCTTGTAGCTCCCTCACAAATGTGGAGATAAGCCGGCTTACTATCAGCTGCCGCAAAGGAAATGTATTGTCTTGCATGAACAGGTGTGATACCAACAGGTGTCATTGCACTACTTAATGTATTCTGGATGGCATCGAGGTCTATATCAATTCCGGTTAACGTATCTTCTGTAAAACCTGTGGCATGAGAAACAGCCTGCATAAATGTTCGCTTTTCATGTACAAAAATATCTTCGAATGTAATGCAGTCAATAAAGGGATTATTGACCATATCAATCCATACATTTTGAGGAAGATAATTTTCATGCAAGCCAACTACACAGTATTTCTGCAAATAACCATCTTCCTCCGCATACCGGAAAGCATTGCCACTATGACGGCCCTCCATCGGCCGGTAATCAGCATGGGCATCAAGGTTTATACAGTTGATCTGCGCTAATGGAATGACTCCGGCTTTGTGCCAGCCTTTAGCAGCTCCTTTTATCAATGGATAAGTATTGTTGTGGCCACCTCCAATAACTATTGGAATCTTCTTAGTTTCAGTAATCATTTTCACTAAATGTTCCACTTCATCATCAATCGTATTAACCGCATGTCGATAGGCTTCTATTTTCTCATCCTCACTTTTCGCAGTGGTATCAATCAGGTATTGCATATCACCAAAATCAAAATGACCGACCAGCAATATTTCACCACCATCAAAGAAGTCATTACTTTGTACATTTAATATACTTTGCAAAAAAGGTATCCATAAAGTATCGGCACCACCAATACCAAAATTACCTTTTGCACCCAGGTCTTCAGGAATACCAAACAGGACATATTTAGCAGCAGACTCTTTTAGAATTATTTCAATATCTGTAGAATCACCCACCACTTTTAGCTGTTCACCAACCTTTGTTTCAAAGCGGCGAAGTTTGGTCAATGATAAAATATCCTGTTTTGTGTAAACTTTCAGGTGACGCATAGCGTTCAATTTTAAATCATTGGCAGGGGCCTTAGTTTCCAAGTTTTCCATCAATTATTTTTAAGATTTCTGCTTCTAAAGCTATGGTTTTGTTCTCAATTTCCCTGCCCCTGTTCAATACTTCTGCAATAAAAATTTTATCATCATATCCGCTGGCATTGATCCTGACATTCATAAAAGCACCCATTACCGCACTACGGGCACAAAGTGCACCAACCCCTGCATCCGAAACCGAGTTGGGATTGCCAATTTCAGCCATTGCTTTTATCACTTCCATACTATCATAAGAAATTTCCATTACTTTCAAAGGGATTTCAATTGCAAATAAGGTAGCCTCCTGTATGGCTTTGCTTCGGGCAACTTTTTCTTCATCTGTTGATTTGGGCAATCCGAAGGCAGTCATAATTTGGTTGAATGCTTTTGTATCGGCATCTACCAATTTCACCAACTCATTTTTATACTGCTCTCCTTTCTCAGCCCATTGGCTGAATTCCTCCCAACGGTCATCCCATCCTTTTTTATGTGAAGAAAGATTAGCTACCATCGTTGCCAATGAAACCCCGAGAGCTCCAACATAAGCTGAAATAGAGCCACCGCCTGGTGCAGGGCTTTCGCTGGCCGTTTCATCAGCAAAATCAGTAAGGGTCATATTCACCAATTTGCTGTCAGCTTTATTTTTTAACAAGTATTCTATCACTCTTTCTTCTGGCTTGAAAGGCCCAAGTTCATCCAATCCCATTGACCTTACAGCAATTTTAATCAATTCCTTTTCAGATACACCTGCAGAACGTTTTTGTTTCTGCAGAAAATATTTCCCGGCATCTGTTAATGATTTTAATGGAACTAATCCTACTAACTCACTTCCTGTTACCCGTATGCCTCTTGCATCAGCCTTTTTACATACTTCGTCAAAAGCAATATGGACCGGTACAGTATTGATGTTAGTCAGGTTCATCGAGATTTGTGCTACACCATATTCTTCAATATACCAGCCAATAGCTTTTACTGATTTTAATGTGCCGGGCTTATTTACTTTCTCTCCATTCACAACAATATTTCTACCTGCTTCTCTTACATCAAAAGCAATAGCGTTTGCCCTTCTGGTAGATGTGGTGTTAAGGTTAATATTATAAGCGACAAGAAAATCTCTTGCCCCGATAACGGTGCCGCCACGTTTGGCATCAAATTCTGCGGGGCCAAAATCCGGTTTCCATTCCGGCTGCTTTATTTTTTTGAAAAAGCCTTCATACTCGCCGGCCCTTATTACCGATAAATTGCTACGGGTTTTATCCGGCTGTGCCGCCTCATATAAATAAACTGGAATTTGTAACTCCTTACCTACTCTTTCTGCTAATCGTTGTGCATACTTCGCCGTTTCCTCCATCGAGATATTGGCAATTGGTATCAGGGGACAAACATCGGTGGCACCCATTCTCGGATGTTCGCCTTTGTGTTTACTCATATCAATCAGTTCACCAGCTTTTTTTATAGCAAGAAATGCTGCTTCAATCACAGCTACCGGATTGCCGACAAATGTTACGACTGTCCTGTTAGTAGCTTTCCCCGGATCAACATTCAGTAAACGAACACCATCCAATGTTTCAATCTGGTCAGTAATTTGTTTGATGATATTGAGGTCAACCCCTTCGCTAAAGTTGGGGACGCATTCGATGATTGGTTGCATGTAATGTTGATTTGTATGCTAAGATATGGAAACACTTTCAGCAGTTGAAAACCACACAGTAGTGCTAAATAAAATCATAAATGACCAAAATGCTACTGATAATCCTTGCAAAAATTTACTTTTAGGTGGTGGTAATAAGCAGCTATGCTGTATAACCAAAATATGTAGATTATTCATACAAATCCCCGTGTGAAGCTAAAATCTCCCTGTATTTATTAAAAAGCTTAGTCTTTGAAATGAATCCAGCAAACTTTCTATCCTTGTCCAGCACTGGCAGATACCAGCTTTGTGTGATATCAAATTTTTCCATAACAGAATGCATATCCTCATTAACGCTCAGCACTCCCGGTGGCTTTTTCATTATTGACCTGATAAAAACTTTGTCAAACTGTTCTGATTGAAACAATCGTTGTTTAATGTCATTAAGCTCAATGATGCCGGCAAAGCGACCCTTTGAATCCACGACAGCAAAAATATTTTTTTCACTTCGCTTAACTATTTCTATCAGGTCTTTCAGTTTTTTATCCATACTTATACTTTCATATTTCTCATGCAGCATCTCTTCCAACCTGATAGAGGTAAGAATGTTTTTCTCCCTCTTATGCGTAAATATCTGTCCTTCTAAGGCCAGCTTTTTTGTGTCCATAGAAAAGGGCTCGTAGGATTTTACAATAAAAAAAGAAATGGAAGAAACAATCATAAGTGGAATAAACAGTTCGTACCCGTTGGTAATCTCTGCAATTAAAAATATCGCTGTTAGCGGGCAATACATTACACCGCTGAGTACACCAGCCATACCTACAAGACTAAAATTTCCTTCTGGTATTTTAATCCATGGTGTACTATTGAGTAATTTAGAAAAAAAGAAACCCAAATAGGCTCCTGCAAACAATGATGGTGCAAAATTTCCGCCATTGCCACCACTACCAATAGTAATACCTGCAGCTACAGGCTTCAAAAGAACAATAAAGCCTGTAAAGACTATCAGTCCCCAGTTGTCATTAAATACGGACAACAACGTGGTATTGTCAGCAAAAGTATTCAGTGTACCATTGGCGACCAGTTTGACACTATTATAGCCTTCACCAAACAAAGGCGGGAATATAAAGTAGATTATTGCCAGTAAAAGCCCCCCTGTAAAGGTTTTCAAGTATGCATTTAACTTCCATCCCTCCAACCTTTTTTCTGTACTTTTAAATATTCGGGCATAGTAAAGAGAAATAAAACCCGCCATCACACCCAATACCAGGTAAAAAGGCACATTCTTATAGTTAAAGGACTGCTGAAGTATGAAATTGAAGAGAGAAGATTCTGCCAAAATAATCTTAGAGCATAAAACACCTACGACAGAAGAAATTATCAAGGGAATAAAATAGCTCACAATAGTTTCTGAAAGCAACACTTCCACTGCGAATATTACTCCGGCAATAGGTGCATTAAACACTGCTGATATACCAGCCGCAGCACCACAAGCAATTAACAAACTCCGTTCCTGGTAATTTAAATCGCTGATACGGGATATATTAGACCCAACCGCTGAACCGGTAGCCACAATTGGCGCCTCTAAGCCAACCGAACCACCCATGCCAACGGTCAATGAACTGGTTATAACATGAAGATAGGTATGACTTAACGGAATATAAGAAGACTTCATTGCAATGGCTTTTAAAACCATCGCAATCCCTTTTTCAATTTTTCCTCCAAAAAAATGACGCACAATAACGACTACAATAAATAAGCCAATAGCAGGAAATAGTAAATAAGCAAATTTATTGACAGAAATCCCTTGAATCCAATGTTGAATGTAATGAACAAACGACTTGATTAATACAGCTAATAAACCAGAAGCCAACCCTACCAATATTGCTATCAGCATTATCAATTGCACCCTGCTGAGCTTTGTTCGTAAAAATCTTACAACAGACTGATAAAATAATTTGAGAGCCATGCAATTGCAATAAGTTTTCTATCTAAATGCAAAAAATAGTTATTATCAAAGCTAATCAGTTGAAAATAGGCAACAACAATTCAAAGTCCGCTTCTTTAATCACATAATCTGCCACAGAATCAACATAAATGTTGGTAGAACAGAATGAAATACCAATACCAGCTTTTCGAATGACACAAATATCGTTCTCCCCGTCTCCTACCACTAGTGTATTTTTCAAGTCTACACCATATTTTTCACAAATATTAATCAAGGCATTAAGCTTGCAATATTCATGCTTACACTGGCTTTTTTCATCCTGCAGAAATAAAGATGGAATTTTCACTTCCCCAGTAGCAATGCTTTTTGAAAATTCCAGTTCGTTAGAAATTGTGAAATCAAACCCAAATTTATTTTTCAGGTGATTCGTAATGCAATCATAGCTATCGCTTATTATTCCTGTTATATATCCTTGACCTTTTAATGAGACTATTGTTTCAGTCAAATTAGGTGTTACATCGATACTATCCGTTAACTCCAATAAATCACCAATCGATTTCCCTTTAAGCAAACGGGCAATCATTTTTGTACGGATAAACGGGTTATGATTATTAGTAACAATATCTACCAATTCGTTTTTGAACCCGAATGCAGAAGCAGCGGTATTTATAAAACTGGCCCGCAAAATAGTATTATCCATATCAAATATGGCTACTTTTTTCAGCGACATTAACCCTTCCCGTATAGCAAACTCCATTTGTTCCCGTATAACCTGAATATTTTCAAACGTTTCAAGATTTTGCGGCTCGATTCCCTTTGACTTTTTCATAATAGTCCTGGCCACTTCACGGCTCATTTTTCCTAATTGCTCCAGAGCCTGCATCCTGTTTTCAATATTTCCTATGCTTACTTCGCTAATTCTTGCATTCAGATTATACATGTCTATGAGTATGCCAATATCAACGCCGTATCCTTCTTCAAATTCACATTTTTCAAAAAAACTTTTTTTCCCGGCTATCATTCCACTTAGAGGTTGTTGAAAATTAGGAAATGAGGGATAAAGAATAGATAATAGTGGTTTTGCCACAAGTTCAGTTACCCTTCCGGCTTGTCTTGTAAAATAGGATTTAACAAAATCAGCTTTCCCATTAATTATTGGTGAAGTAAGTATCTGAATTATATCATCTGAATAGGTTACAATATCTGCATCAAGAAAAGCAATTACTTCATTTTTTGCTACCAGAACTCCATCCTTCATAGATGTTCCTTTACCCAATTTAGTACTTGTTATAACAGAAGCTCCTTCTCTCCTAGCTTCTTCAATCGTATTATCCATAGACTTATCATCCACCACTATAACTTCCGAAACATTTGGTGAGTTTTTGGCAAGACGAACAACATATCCAACAGTTGCTTCTTCATTCAAAGCAGGTATAATTACAGTAATCATGACACTGGAATATTTGTACTGTTAAGATTTAAATATTACTTAGAACAATTTCGTTTCACATTGTACTCCATGCAGGAATAAAAACCAGTCAGATTAAACAAATGTAAGAAAGATAATTTTGCGATGGATTAATAAAGTTATCCCAGATGTAATTAACATTTGAATATCAATTGTAAAAAAAATTTGTTTCATTTAAAATAAGATTAGTGTATTAAAGCAATTACAATATCCATAACATTTGTTTGTGTCGGACCGGTTACAATTAGTCCCCCATATTTTGTAAAATAATTATAGGAATCAAACTGTGCCAGAGATGCCGCTGTAATTTTATCGTTCAATAAAATAGCCGGTATAGATTTTGTGTTAAACGCAGCACCTGCAGCATCAGTTGGGCCATCTGTACCATCTGTACCTGCACTAAGAATTGTAATATCACGGACAGTTCCGGATAAATTACATTGTTGCCATTCATGCAGGGCACTTAATACAAAATGCTGATTCCTTCCTCCTTTTCCAATACCAGAAACATTTAATGTAGTTTCTCCACCCATCAGTATGCAGGCCGGTAAATCTCCTTTATATTGTAAAACGTAATGAATAAATTCCCGGGCCTTCTTTTCAGTGTTTCCTGTTAATGTGTCATTTAGTATTAATGAATGATAACCCAATTTTACTGCCTTCTGAAACGCAGCTTCAAGTGCAAGTTGGTTATTAGCAATAATTTTCGCAACCGTATTTTTGAAAATTAACGAACCGGGTTTAGGAGTTTCATCAATCTCATTATTTAAGCCTCTTGTAATATGATTTTTGACTGATTCTGCTGTTTGAACCCAGATGTTATATTTTTTCAGGATTTGAAAAGCATCTTTAAAAGTTGAACTGTCTGGCACAGTCGGGCCGCTTGCAATACTGCTTATATCATCACCTGTAACATCGCTAATGATTAATGAAACTATTTTTGCCGGGTAAGCAGCTTTGGCTAATTGTCCGCCTTTTAAAAAGCTTAAATGTTTTCGTACGGTATTTATTTCATTGATTGTCGCCCCACTATTAATCAATAAAGCCGACGTTTCCTGTATTTCTTCTAATGTACAACCCTCAGGAACATCCGCCAGCAATGATGAAGCCCCCCCACTAATCAGGAAAAGGACGATATCCGCCTCTGTTAACTGCTGCAGACGATTTAAAATTATTTCACCTGCTTTAACACTGTTTTCATCGGGTACAGGATGTGCAGCTTCAATAATTTGAAAATGAGTTAGTGGAATAGCATGTTTATATTTAGTAACACAATAACCTTCACTAATTATTTTTCCGGCCTGTTTTTCTACCGCCTTTGCCATTGCTGGTGCAGCCTTGCCGATAGCAAAAACCAGAAACCTATTTAATGTCGCAATGTCATTTTGCTGGCCTGCTATATGAAGTACTCCTTGTTTTATAGACACATTCTTGCGCAATAAATTCTCGGGCTGGGCAGTATCCACAGCTGCAGCAAATATTTCATAAGCCTGTTTAGTAAACATATTACTTCAATATAGATTAAACTACAGGTTTGACAAAACTACTTTATATCAAAACTAAATAATATGGAAATATAGATTGGTATACTTAAAGTAATTTCTAATAATTTTGATTTATGAATGAGATTAGCGCATATCTGATTATTTTATCCATTTGCCTACTGATAATTATTTCGTATTTGTTCAACCTGCTTTCCCGAAAAACAGGCATTCCTTCTGTTTTGCTTTTATTAATAACCGGTATTACTGCCAGGGAGATATTAATACTCAATGGAATTTCAACTGTAGTTTCGCCTCAAGTGGTAGAAATCTTCGGCATTTTAGGATTAATAATGATCATTCTTGAAGCCGGTCTCGATCTAAAGGTTAGTAGAAATAAAGTAAAACTTATTCGAAATGCTTTTTTTTCCGGTTTATTTATTCTGGTTCTTTCTTCAATGGCTATTTCATTATTTCTTTATTTATATTTAAAAGAAGACTTTTTAAACTGCCTTATTTATGCGTTGCCTCTTTCGGTAGTAAGTAGTGCTATTGTTATTCCGAGTATTTCACACCTTGATGAGACAAAGAAGGAATTCCTGGTATATGAAACATCCTTTTCGGACATTATTGGCATAATAATTTTCAACTACCTGATTGCAGGCAATATATTTAACGGTTTCAATTTAACATGGTTTTTTGGCTCAGTATTACTTTCAATTATTTTGAGTATTGTCTTGTCCTTTTCAATTCTTTTTATGTTAACCCGGATTACAACAAAAGTCAGATTCTTCCTTGTATTTGCCGTATTGATATTTTTGTATGCTGGTGGAAAAATGCTGCACCTGCCTGCCTTATTCATTATTTTATTATTTGGAATAATTGTGAGTAACTGGCATCTTTCCATCTTTAATCGGTTATACAAATGGGTTTTAGTGAAACAAGTGACGGATATAAGTCATTTGCTACATTCCTTAACAGCAGAAACCAGCTTTCTTATTCGTACATTTTTCTTTTTCATTTTTGGCTTGACAATTGATATCAGATTATTGATAGATCTTGAAGTGATACTTGCCGGCACAGCAATTGTTTCGTTACTTTTGGGCATCCGCTTTATTTACTTACGCTTTTTTCTGCAATCACACATCATTCCGGAAGTTTTCTTTATGCCAAGGGGCTTAATCACCATATTGCTATTCTATAGCATTCCGCAGTTCTACAAACTCTCAAAATTTAACGAAGGAATATTATTTTTCGTTATTTTATCTACAAGTATTATTATGATGATTGGCTCAATAGCTTATGGCAGGCCAAAGCTGGAAGAAATCAATGACGAAATACCTATATCTGATGAGAATTAAAGAAATTGATAGCTTTTGAAAAAACAAAGCCAGTGGGTTAAATTATTTCACAGAAAGTTGGATATCGGTTAACCGAACTTCTTCAATTGTCCTGTCAAGCCTGCTTTTTTCTGCAGCAAAAGCCATCAGGTGGCTTTCAATTGAAACATCAATCGAAGAACTCAACAAAGTTTTATCCTTTTGTGCTACCGCCTGAATCCAATCTCTAATCAACCTATGATCACCTCCACCATGTGCATCTGTTTTAAGTTCCCATGAAGTTTGTTTTCTTGTCTTAAAATCTGTCATAATAAAAGATTCCATGTTTCCTACTATATCTCCCTTAGAACCCATTATCCTTGTCCTTCTGCCCTCGTAAGACACATGAGCTTCCATCGAAAAAGCTGCGGTTACCCCACTTTCAAATAACATATTTACAGTAAGATGATCCGGCTGGTCATTATCCATTTTGTAAACGCAACGGCCGTAATCAGTGGTCTTTAATTTTTCCAGAATAAAACTGTCCCATTCAGATTTTTTGTCTGGCATATCAAAAACGTATAGCCTTTTCTTATCCCGTAAATATATCTGTAATGCAGAATATGGACATGATTGCTCTACCTTACAACCATCTGTACATCTTTCAGTGCTACCTTCCGGGGCATTAATGTTGGTAAACCATTTTAGGTTACCAAAACAGTGAACATCTTTTGCAGGACTATTTACCAGCCAGCGAATAATATCCGTATCATGGCTTGATTTGGCCAGCAAAATAGGAGTTGCTATTTTACTGTTCTTCCATTTTCCCCTAACATACGAATGACTCATATGTATTTGCTCAATAGGCTCCATATGCTGTATACTTATAACATTCCCAATCAAACCAGCATCCAGCACTTCCTTTAACCCCCTGAAATACGGAGAATAACGAAGTACATGGCACACCCCTACAATACTTTCACATGCCCGTGCCTTTCGAAAAATCAGCCTGCACTCCTCTTCGGTTGGGGCTATTGGCTTCTCCAATAATACATCATACCCGGCGTCTAAGGCAGCCAGGCAAGGCTGGGTATGCAGATGATCAGGTGTTGCAATAATAATTGCATCAGCAAATTTTGAAGATTTAAATATGTCCTCCCAATTACTATAGCAATGAGCATCATCTATTTTATGTATTTTTTTAATCTTGTTGAGCCGATTGATATTAATATCTGCAACGGCAACAACTTTCATTTCATCAGGATTTTTTATAGCATAATCTGCATAAATACTACCTCTGTTACCCGAACCTAAAAGGATAACTGTTACCGGTTCTTTTAACTTTATATGGCGGGGATCTTCAAATACATCTTCATGCAAGCCGAACAATTCAGCGAATTCTTTCCATCGCAATGAGACATTTTCTTTTAAATGAACAATCGAACGTAAAAACTTTCTTGAAGAAATAAACTGCCGAAGAGACATATCCGGATACTTTAAGTGCTAAGTATTAATTAATACAAATAAAGTTAAATTGGTTTAAATGAAAAATTGAAAATATTTTTCAAACAAAAACGATAGTAGCAATTATCGATAAACTATTTCATGTAAACCTGGATGAGTTACTTGCATGTAGCCCAAATAAACCAGCATCATTAAAAGTGTTTTGATGTATAACACCAGATTTATTCTAACTAAAAGAATTCTCCATTTATCATCACCTTATCTATGTTGTTTGAACCAAAAGCATAAGCAAGATAAGGCAATGAAGGTATCGTTTTGGTAAAAATGAGATTAGCTTTTTTACCAACGGTGATACTTCCTAGTTCCTCTTGCACTTCCATCGCATAAGCCCCATTGAGAGTGGCGGCATTAATGGCTTCCTCCGGCAGCATTTTCATTTGGATGCAACTCATAGCAATAACTAAATTCATGTTGCCGGATGGTGATGACCCTGGATTAAAATCTGTTGCCAGTGCAATAGCACAGCCGGCATCAAGCAATGCCCTGGCCGGTTGAAAGGGCATCCGTAGAAAAAAAGCAGCAGTTGGCAAAAGTGTACCAATCGTATTTGAATTAGCCAGTGCTTTTATTGCATCATCATCCATTGTTTCTAAATGGTCTACACTAATGGCTCCCAGTTTTACTCCCACTTGTGTACCACCTGATAAATGAAGTTGGTTAGCATGGATCTTTGGTTTCAATCCATAATGCATACCTGCCCTGCAAATCGTTTCTGTTTCCTCCGGGGAAAAAAAACCAGTTTCACAAAATACATCGATGTAGTCTGCCAGTTCTTCTGTAGCAATAACCGGGAGCATTTCATTTATTATACTGTCAATATATCCCTGGTGATTTTCTTTATATTCTGCAGGATAAGTATGGGCACCCAGAAAAGTCGCTTTGACAGGAATTGGAGAAATTGCTTTTAGTTTTTTGATCACCCTTAGAATCTTCAGCTCTCCTTCTACTGTCAACCCATATCCGCTTTTAATTTCTATTGCACCAGTCCCCAATTGAATGACTTCCTGTAATCGCCTTTGGGCTGAACGTAGCAAATCCCCTTCACTGGTTGCTGCAATTCTTTTAGCAGAATTAAGTATGCCACCACCCTTTGCTGCAATTTCTGCATAAGTCACCCCCTTTATTTTATCAATAAACTCTTCTTCACGGCTGGCAGCAAATATAAGATGTGTGTGGCTATCGCACCAGGCAGGAAGTACGAACTGGCCTTCTGCATCTATTAAATTATCATTAGTATTATCAGTCCATCCCAATTGGTCCATTTTACCATACTCCGCAATTATTCCATTCTCAATAACAATGTAGGCATTCTCAATACAAGGTAGTTGAGCCAGTTGCAATCCCCGTAAAAGTTGGTTTTCTGTGCGGATATTGACAAGGCTTTTTATGTTGGTGATTATAGTGGCTGGCATAACACTGCTAATTTACTTGTAAAAAACCACTAAGCCCAACCTTGTACAAAACAAAAAAACCGTTCCACTGGTACAGAACGGTTTGTTATTATGAAGTCTAATATTAATAAGGTAAAATTACAACACGGGGTATTCCTGCAGGGCCCGTCCATTCAATTTTCATAAAATAACTTCCAATACCCGGGCATGATGTTGGGTTACCTGCTGCATTAAGACCAAACGTAACAGAAGCATTGATTACTGTTGCCGCATGTTCCAGCTTTCCACTTACCAGGCGGAAGTTACAATCCTGCCGTAACACCAATGGCTGGGTTATAGCGGTAGTAAATGTGTTGCCGAAACGATTGGTACCCCATTCAGCAACGCCAGTTACACCCCCAACCGTTTGTGTGCCGGTAGAGGTAATAACAATACCATTATTGTAAGTAAATACTCTTTGTCTTGCTACCTGCCATGTTCTTTGTGACCCATTATCAAAAGTCACCGACATATTGCTACTGGTTATTGTATGTGTGATAGTATTTAGAGTTGGCAAATTAATTAACAAGCCACCGCTAACATTCGTATGAGATTGTGTTCCGTTAATGGTAATGCTTTTATTATCACTCAAACGGGTAATTTTAAAATTCTGAAAGGTTACATTGATTACAGCCCCGGCATTTTTCCAACGAACACCTTGTGCCATTGATAGAACGATTACGCCGGTACGGGTGCGGTTTCCCAGGCAATTGGTTCCATTATAGGTAATAGTGATTGTCCGTGGATTACTAAAAGTATCCACCGCAATTGTGGCATCACAAATAGACTGAATGCTTTCTGAACGACCCGCAAAACCAGCTGTAGCCTCAATAGCTGCATTTGCATCATTGGCCGCAGCGTCCATCTCACCGGAGAAACGAGACTGGTCATCAGAATGAGTGGTTGTTTCAGCAGTATAATCATTCCCGGTTGCCGTATCCTTTTGACAGGCCGTGAAAAGAAATGAAAAGGATAGAATAATGGCCCCAACGTAAAGAAGTTTTGCTTTCATAAAAGGTTTGTTTTATTAAAATATAATAACTGTCCAAAGACAATAATAAAGCCTGTAGGTTTAATCCTTGACTTTTTTTGTTTTAAAATAGTTGCTGACAACTCTTGTAAACGGTGATTTTCCGTATTTAGTGCGATAGAGACTTTGAAAATTTACTATGGCGGTGCTGGAAATTTACCTTAGTAATTTTATAATCCTTGGAGGTTTGTTCTCATTATCCCACCAACCGGCCAGTTTTTGCATCAGCAGTTTAATTGGTCGGCATGTATTTCATAAGCTCGTAAAACCAATTTACGGTGAACAGCCTAGAAAAAAATACACTTATAAACTTTTTTACTTGTAGCAATATCGGCAAACTCTAATTCCCGAAATACAGTCGTCAAGAAAGCTATTCCTCACTATTAGTCCATTCAATTTTCACCTTGCGCCGCATTAATTCAGAAATTGGTTTGCCATTGGCATCATAATCCTTTATGGCAATGAAGAAAAGATAAAGCGGAGTTTCAATAGATTTTAATTTTATCTGCTGCCCATCCGCCACATCATACAAATGCTTGATTTGCTTTGTACAGATAATACGGTTATCACCAAGACCAGTTACTTTTCGATTAAAAGGGTGCCATGTTGCGCTATCATTATAAAACCAATATGACCAGCCGGTTTCGCTGATATTTAATTCCCTGTTCATATTAAAGTGGTCTTCATCTCTTAACTCCAATAGCTGGAGGTATGAAAAGTCACGGATAGGGCTGTTTTCTGTGTAGCGGTAAACAGAGTCCCGGATGCTCGCAAAAACATAAACGCCGGGAACGTTTTGCAGCATTATCTGAAACTTAAACGCTTTCTTTTTTAATGTAAGATTTGTTTGAAAATCATTAAGCGATATTGATTCATCCTGGACAATCCTGATGAAGACATCTTTATTTTGTGAGTAAGAAAGTAATGGGACAAAAAGAAGTAGTAAAAAAAATATCCGGAGGCTTTTAATTGTTTTCATTTTTGAAAATATATCAAATTTAAAGTTTATTTCTGAATGGAGAAATTGTGAATAGATAGTCCAGAAATTGATTTTTTCATCAGCCAGTCGGTTTGCGGGTCATCACCCAGCATAAACAGATGGGTGGTAAATTTTTCAAAGCCCCATTTTTCATAAAAATTGATGGCCCGGTGGTTCTCTTGCCAAACTCCGAGCCAAATATATTCCTTCCCCTTTTCTATGGCGATTTTAATACATTCCTGCATTAATGCTTTGCCCACTCCTTTCCCGACATCATTTGCGGTAACATATATCCTGGCAATTTCAATCACATCAATATTGTTGAGTTCTGTGGGAGCATTTTTTTCCCGTAGCCTTACATAGCCAACCGGATTTTTGTCATCAAAAGCCAGCAAAAAAATATTATCAGCCTCCCCTACTTCATTTATCAGTACTTCCCTGGTAAACTGATCGTTCATAAATTGGTCCATGTTTTCCTTTCCGTTTAGCGGAGCAAACGTTTCATAGAAAGTCTGGCGACTTATATCAGCTATCAGTTCGGCATCGTTTATTGTAGCAAATCGGATCGTTAACATAGCTGCAAAATTATCAAAACGACTTATTGGTTGAAACAGTTGCATCGGAATACTGCTCCCCATTTACTTATGGTAAAAAAAACCTCCCGAATTTCCGGGAGGTTGTAAACTTTATAGATGTCATGACAGCTAAACACTCTCAATCACCATGGCTGAGGCACCACCACCTCCATTGCAAATTCCAGCAGCACCATACTTTGCATTGTTTGCTTTCAATACATTTATCAGCGTAACAATAATTCTGGCACCACTACAACCCAATGGATGACCTAATGAAACTGCACCACCATGTACATTTACTGTTGCGGGGTCAAGTTTCATTCGTTTGGTATTTTCTATTCCGACCACTGCAAATGCTTCATTTAATTCCCAATAGCTGATATCTTCCATTTTCAAACCAGCTTTTGCTACTGCTTTTGGCACAGCGATAGAAGGTGAAGTAGTAAACCATTCCGGAGCCTGTTCCGCATCTGCATATGACTTAATAATGGCGATTGGTTTCAGTCCCAATTCATCTGCTTTTTCTTTGCTCATTAAAACTAAGGCAGCTGCTCCATCATTCATGGTAGAGGCGTTGGCAGCTGTTACTGTACCATCTTTTACAAATGCAGGGTTCAATGTTGGTATTTTATCAAATTTTACATTAAATGGCTCTTCATCTTTTGCAAATACAACAGGATCTCCTTTACGTTGTGGTATCTCTACCGGCACTATTTCGTTTGTAAATAGTCCTTTCTCCCATGCTGCCTGCGATCTTTTATAACTATCAATGGCGAAAGCGTCCTGGTCTGCACGACTGATACCACAAGTACTAGCACAAAGTTCGGCTGCATTTCCCATTGCCTTGCCATCATATACATCAGTCAGCCCATCTTTTGATAACCCGTCAGTGAGTACCACATCACCATATTTATTTCCCCACCTTAATTTGGGGCTGTAGTAGGGAACATTACTCATACTCTCCATACCCCCTGCCACTACTATATCTGCATCGCCAAGCATAATACTTTGAGCTGCTTGAGCAATAGCTTTCATTCCACTGGCACATACTTTATTTACGGTTGTACAGTTTACCTCGTTGGGCAAACCAGCATATTTAGCTGCCTGTCTTGCAGGTGCCTGCCCCAGGTTGGCCTGCAGCACACAGCCCATCAGCACATCTTGTACCTGCTCCGGTTTAATTCCTGCCTTTGCCACCGCACTTTTGATAGCAATTGCTCCTAACTGGGTAGCAGTTAAATCTTTCAATGAACCACCAAAACTTCCCATCGGTGTACGAACAGCGGAGATGATATAAACTTCTTTCATATAGCTTTTGATTTGAGTTGCAAAGGTAAAGATTCAACAGCGTTGTATTATGAAAAATCCGGAAACTGGGTGATACGAATGAATATTTTTTCAAGTTAAAAAGTTAATACCTTCTTCAGGGTATCTGCTATACCTCTCACTTTCTTAGCTTTCGGGTGTGTAATTTATAAAACAATGAGAAAATTGGCATTGAGTTTCTTGTTTATAGCTACCTCCCGGTTGCTTGATGCTCAGACATCTTCGGAACCTGTCATTCCAATTGGAATCAAATTGACAGATTCCGTGACCTGTACACCCGTAAAAGACCAGAGCCAAAGCCCTACTTGCTGGATTTTTGGTACCAACTCAATCTTTGAGAGTGACCTTTTGAAGCGATATAATATCAGGCTTAATCTTTCTGAAATGTATATTGCCCGGTATGCTTATATAGATAAGGCAAAACAATTTCTGGCTACGAAAGGGAAAACCTATTATGAAGGTGGCGGACAATTTCATGATGTCATCCGGGTAATAAATAATTATGGTATGGTGCCGGAAGAAGTATATAACGGAAGGCCTCATGAACAATTCAGTCATAATCATGCCGGGCTAGATACAGCTATGAAACGATTTACCTACGGACTGCTCAATAATGGAGTAACTGAATTAGATGCTACTTCTCTCGGGCAAATGAATGATACTTTAGATAAATATCTCGGTAAAGTGCCGGCACAATTTTTTTTCCAGCAGAAATTATACACCCCAAAAACATTTGCTGAGGAAGTGGTAAAATTTGGTAACGATTATGTGGAACTTGTTTCCTTTGCCGACCAGCCACTATACAAGCAATTTATACTGACTGATAAATATAACTGGGCCAATGACAGTTTTTACAATATCAGCCTTGATGATATGCTGATGCTGGTGGATACCGCTCTGCACAAAGGGTGGTCAGTGGGTTGGGAAGGCGATGTTACTGAGAAGGAGTTCAATCACTATGGGGGGTATGCTTCTTTTCCCGATTCTTCATACAGCTATGATCAGCAGCGATTGGAAAATTATAAGTCAGAAATAACTGAAAGAGACCACATGCTGCACCTTGCTGGTATTGGAAAAGATGATAACAACAAAAAATGGTATTATCTTAAAAACTCCTGGGGCACCTGGTTAAGTAAATACAAAGGCTACCTGTACATGGAGGAAAATTATTTTCGGTTAAAGACAGTAATTCTTTTTGTAAACAAACAAGCATTGCCACAGAGCCTGAAAGTCAAATTGGGCATTAATTAATTTTTTATAGTGGTTCAAGACTCAAATTGGTGTAATAAAAAACCGGCCTGAGTGTACAGGACGGTTTTTTATAATTCTATTTATAACACAATTAAGAGGCTCTTTCAAACTTAAGTAATGAACCCGCAGCAGTATAAGTTGCTTCATACTTCACCGTACCCCGCATAAAATGAGCCTTCCAGGTACCATCATTCCTTAACTTCCATTCATACACATTATCAGTTGGGAACCGTTGACGAAATGCATCCAATATTATTTGTGGCACAGGTGCATCCAGGCATATAATACTATGTGATGACTGGTGGCCGCTATCATCGTATCCGGCAGAATGACGCTGGCTGCTATGGTTAAACTGTACAGTGAAACTGGTACTGCTGTTACGTTGCCATTCAACCCCTGTGGCTCCGCTAAAATCATTGTTAAAGGATGTTCTGGAGGCTTGTGGCACCGCTGACGCATCTACTACTGTGGTATTACCAGTACCATTGTCATCTACACCTGATTTAGAGCAGGAGGTAAATAAAAGGACACTAAAAGTGGCCAGAATAATTGTGTTTTTCATAAATGAAATATTTAAAAATGATAAAAAGCTGGTTTACGGTAATAGGTAATAACCAACAATTAATATGTAACCTATATTTCAGGGAAATAATTTGGCCATCATATGTTTTACCGTTTCGATTCATTAATTTCAAATAAAAAATGGCCAGATCACACCATCGTAAAAAGCATAAAGAACACCTTCGCCAATATCAGCATAGCCAGGAAGGTCCTTCCGCTGAATCCAAAAAAGGAAAAATCAGCGGAACTATTGCAATTGTTGGGGTTATCCTTGGGTTAGCAGTAGGTTATTTTGCTACCGACGGAAACCTAACCTGGGTAGCATTTGGTGCGGTAGCAGGTGGTATAATCGGGTTTCTTTCCGGCCGCTATCTCGACAGATAAAGAAACGGGTTGTTTTAATTGAAAAAGTAAGCCGCCATCTCAGTGGCAGTATTAAACATCTTATACAAGCGGCTTAAGTTATGTACCTTTATAAAAAATAATTGTATGACACTTTTTGTAGCTGGTCTCCCCTATGATCTTGATGATGCTGAACTGGAAGAAATATTTGAAAAATTCGGTACTATTACTTCTGCCAAAGTTTCGATGGACAGGGAAACGGGAAAGAGCCGTGGTTTTGGTTTTGTGGAAATGCCCGTTGAAGCAGAAGCAAAAGAAGCCATTGAGCACCTGAATGACATTTCATTAGGCAAAAAACCGCTGGTTGTAAAAAAAGCCGAAGATCGTCAGAGTGGCGGTGGCGGTGGTTACCGTGGTGGCGGTGGCAATAGCGGCGGCGGAGGCTACAATAAAGGTAACGGAGGCGGTGGTTATAACCGGGACAGAAATCGTTATTAAATCATAAACAAAGCCTCCGTTTGGAGGCTTTGTTATTTTTAGGATGTTTATTTAAACCCAAACCATTTTTTTTCATTTTTATCAAATAGCCACCAGGTACTATTGGCATAGGCAAAATTGAAATTATTGTATACCACTGTACATGTAATGTCTTAGCGTCCCTTTCTCTGTAACCCCAGCAATCATATCTCCTCCAATTCTCATCATTGTTTCTCTCCCTATTTTCAATTTGAGTTCAACCATTTCATCCAGCGCCTCCCCATTTAAAGAATAATAAAGAATACGGTTATCACCAAAATTCACAAAAAGGCTGTTTATCCGGCCACCAGCCATCCTGTAATTGCACAATATCTTCCAACCCTTTTGTCAACTGTAACTATCCCTCCCATTCTCACCAAACCCGTGCTCTTGTTTTTTGTTTTATACCCCCCACACCCATCCCCCATTTTCCCCACCCCCCCCCCCTCCCCCCACCCCCACCTCCTTTTTCCACCACCCCACCCCCCCACAACTCTCTCCCCCAACCCCCAATTTTCATTGTTTTGATTTAGGTAAAGACCGCTCTAAACTAAAATAAAGTTTTTGCGCTGCCCCCCCCACCCTATTTGGAATTTTTTTGAATTCCAAAAGTATTTCTTTATAAAATTCTTCATTTGGAGCCGCCTTAATTGCTTTTTGATAATACATAAAAGCATTGGCCAGGTAATGGCCATTTTGCAACAGATAGGCTACTCTAAAATACCGGGCAGCCGCATCTTCGGGCACATCAACAGCCTTCTGAAAATTGATTATTTGCCGATCAATGTTTTTTGTCAAAAGCAATTTTAAAATACCGGCAGTATATTCGCCAGTTTTTTTTGTTGCTACAGACCATTGGTAAGTGCTTCCGGGCTTCATATATCGCTTCAGATTTTCAATGCTAAGTGTATTCCCCACGATACTATCCTTATAAACAACCTTACCGGCTTTTGAGTCATACAGTCTGAAATAATACTTGCCGGAATAATCTTTATTTGTTCTCCAGGATAAAGGAAAATCACCTGCTGCATAGTAAACAGTATCCAAAGCTTCCTCGAATAAAATCTCCATATCATCTTCCCCTCGTACCGGCGCCTCGTTTCTCACTACTGCTGCAATATCTCCTGCACTATTTTTTTTAAAATCCTCGCTACGCATATATAGCTGTTCCCAGATATATTTAAAATACTTTGATGTTACAGAATTATGGTTATTGGTTTCGCAGGAATCCTTCCACCTGATAATAGGAAAGCTACCTTCCTTTGTTACTGTAAGAGCTTTGCCCTCCTTACATACCATAGTCAATTTAGCCAGTTTCTGTGTTTTGAGAGTGGAACCCGGTTTTAAAACCTTACCAATTTTGACTTTTGATTCTTTATCATTCTCAATAACTGTAACATTCCCTTTTAATGAATAAACCAACAGCTCTTCACCCTGCTGGCTATAGGAAGAGTAAACAAAAAACAAACTGGCCAGTACAAGTATACTTTTCATTGTCTAATCTTTTATATAAAATATATTACAGCTATATGGCTCCAGGCGCCAATACCCCTCCTTCCCTCCGATCACATTGGAGATCATATTCCCAGCCACGAAAACATGATAGTTACCCGGTTGTGCCACCATGGTTTTTTCATTACCCGAACCGTTTAACACCACCAGTATTTTCTTCCACTTATCCTCCACAGAAGTTCCATCGATGGTATATGCAATAATTCCTTCAGAATATCCATCCAGGAATTTTATACTTGCAGCAATTTGTTTTGCCGATTTCAACCGGAAGGCAGGATGCTCTTTTCTCATTTTAATCAATGCTTTTACATACGCAAAATCATTTTGATGCAGACTTTTCAAACTCCAGTCAATAGCATTGATACTATCTGCTGATTCATATGAGTTCTCTACCCCTTTCTTGCTGCGGAAAAACTCTGTACCTGCATGGAGAAAGCTAATCCCCTGCGATGTTAAAACGATAGACAACGCAAGCTTGTGCATTTCCATTCGTTCTTCTGCTGTTGCCTCTTTTGCAGAAATAGCCAATTTATCCCATAGCACATGATTGTCGTGACATTCGCAATAAGTAACAGTGCTGTAAGGTTGGGCCGAATAAGGGGCTTTGGAATAATTTACTTTGCTATAATCCACCTGCGGATGTTTACAGGAAGCGACAATACCAAATTTTATATTTTCCTCTACTCCTTTTTTACCGCTGGCAAAACCTTTGTCTTTATGTTCAAACACACTACCCTTTATTCCATCCCGTATATCGTCGCTGAAAACAGCGATGCGGTCCAGTTTAGAAGCATTTGCTTTTATTGCCCTGAGAGAATCTGGTAATGGAGATGCACCTGCTGTCCACCCTTCCCCATAGATCAGAATATCTGGTTTTATTTTATGCAGTTCTCCTGAAATAATATTCATGGTTTCAATATCATGCACCCCCATCAGGTCAACCCGGAAACCATCGATATGATATTCTTTCACCCAATATAACATAGACTCGAGCATGAACTTCCTGAACATCGGCCTTTCGCTGGCGGTTTCATTACCACAAGCAGTAGCGTTGGAAAATATGCCATCCTTTGTCTGCCGGTAATAATATCCGGGTACTAACTGATTGAAATTGGAAGTCTCTGTCAATGCTGTATGATTATATACAACATCCATCACTACTCTCAATCCATTATCATGAAAAGTTTTCACCAGTTGTTTGAATTCTTTAATTCTGGTGACCCCATCATAAGGATTGGTAGAATAAGACCCTTCGGGTACATTATAGTTCAATGGATCGTATCCCCAGTTATATTTAGCATCGGGCTTTGTTTCATCAACAGAGTTAAAATCATAGAGCGGAAGAATATGAACATGGGTAACCCCTAATTCTTTGATGTGGTCAAGACCTGTGGCCAAACCTTCTGTATTTGTAGTTCCCCTTTCAGTAAGTCCCAAAAATTTTCCTTTGTTTTTTATACCGGATGTTGGAGAGATGCTTGCATCTCTTACATGCAATTCATAAAGAACAGCGTCGGTTGGATTTTTAAATACCGGGCTTTTATCTTTTATCCAATTAGCAGGATTTGTTTCTTTCAAATCAATGATCATTGCTCTTTTACCATTTACACCAACAGCTTTTGCATAGGGATCTGGAACTTCATTCAACCATTTCCCATTGATCTTGACCCGGAAAGCATAAAAAGATCCTTTCTTATCTCCCGAAAGTGTGGCCAGCCAGGTACCATCGCTGCTTTTCTGCATAACATTTCTCGAATTATAGGCAGAACCATCATCCCCATCAGAATATATCAACAAGGCTGCCTCTTCAGCTGTTGGTGACCAGATTCGAAATATAGATTTACTTTCAGAATAGGTAAGACCAAGATCAGTCCCTTTGTACGCAGGATATTTACTAAAATCAGCTTTCTGTGCTTTACCAGAAAATAGTTGAGCAATAAAACTCAGTAGCATAATGCAACGCTTCATTAAAAAATGAATTTGCAATAAAGATAATGCTATTTAAAAGGAGAAATATACCCGCTATCACTTATCAAAAAGTGATAGCGGCACCCACCAATTCCAGGCCCCTGGCGGCTAGCATGAAGAGTTGATTATTTTTATAAACATTGCCGGTAGTCGGAATAAAAAAATACTCGCCTTTCTTACCACCGATTCGTGGATCTTTTATCAATATTTCCGATTTAAACTTTCCATTTGCATCAATTACCTGGATTAGGTTGATCCTTTTACTACCAAATTCAATGAACTGCTTTTTCTCATCATGCCGGGAAAGCTCATCGGCAAACAGGACATTAATGTCACCCCCATTAACCCAACTATAAGATGACACAAAACGGCCGCCATCACTTACTGATTTTAAATCTTTATCAACAGTATAATTCCAGCTTTGTGAGCCGTCGGCAGCAAATTTTGTGAAGTGTATTTTACCATAACTATAGCTATAAGTATATTCCATTGGCTTGCCCGGAACAGATGTAGAACCGATAAACCGGTGCTCGCCAACAAGGCATACGGTATTGTCAGGCAAAGCAAGTAGCTGAGTGGCAACTACCAATGAAGGTTTTACAGCATTTAATTTTGCAGCATTCAATTCACCATTCGAAGCATTTACATCCAGGTAAAATACACCATCGGGAGTTTCTACATTAACGCCGACCTTCTTGTTCATATATGAATAGCCAGCGAGCAGCATATCACCGTTTGCCTTAAATAATTCTTTGTGGGTAGCGATTACAAACCCATTACCAAGGTCTATCTTTTTTTCAACCACTGCTTTTCCGTCGCCGGCAAAAGTGAACATGGAAAATTGGTCAAATGCTTTTTTCAAATTGATTTGTTTCAAAAGAAAAGCCACTCCGTTATTGTTTACAAAGATTGTATTCTTTGGAGCTTTTGAACTTTCATACATAAATGTGTAATCTTTTTTCCATAGCTGTTTAAAATTTTCGTCGTAAACCGTAATGATACACTTTTCCATTCCGTCTTTTTCATAAGGCAGCTCACTTATCACAACTACTTTAGTTCCATCCGGACTCACATTTACACTAAAGTTCCCTGAATTAAAAGCGGACTCAGCAACAAATGAAGTAAGTGACATTTTTTTCTGCCGTTTGCCCGAAACATCAAAAGGATAATAATACAAGTAAGACATTTTAGCTCCGCTTGCTTTGCTAAACTCGGATTTAAACATCACCAGTTTGTCTTTCATTGCAAACACACCTTCATAAATATTGGCATCACCCATTTCCAGAGTCTTATCAATAGTATTACTTCCTATCGGTTTTCGATTGGCATCATAAGCGTCCAATTGCAAATCATACATCACCGGTGCCATCATCCTGTACTTTTTTTGCAACACATAAAAATTATCCCCGACTTTGTAGGTGGAGAATTCCGCCTCGGGCACCCCTTGTACATTGCGGGGTTCTATAAACTCGACTGTTTGGGCAAACAGACTTGAACCAGCGATAGCAATTGCAAGAAGTGACACCAATAATTTTCTCATAATATTATCATTTCCTTTTGGTAGCAAACCATTCATTGTATTCGGCAATAATTGCCATCAGGTTCAGAAGGCCATACCCCTTTTCTTTATTGGCCACTTTCTGTGCAAGTACCGGATAATCTGAAATATAATCACTTAATTTTTTTGCAAAACTAAGTCCGAAATAAGATACTGTTATCGGATCACTGTGAGAAGGGTCTTTGGGTTTATGGAAAACTCCCTGGGCTTGTACAGCTGCATCTTCCGAATAAAAAACAAATTCCGTAATGCCTCCATCGTTTGTTACAAGCAAAAAACGAAGCGGTTTATTCAGCAAGCCGCCACTGTAGTTAAGTGTCCGGTATAATTTATCTGCTACTTTATAACTTTTAATGTCCTCCGGTTTGAATTCAGCAGTGGGCTTCTTATCCATTTCATTGGTGTAGAACCTGCATTTTTTCTGGTTACCCTTTTTATCGTCATGCAAAAAATATCCATGGATAGTGTCATTAGTATTAGTAACATAAAATCCGGGATAAATTTTACCGATTTTATATACAGTTTCTGACCAATCGGGATCTTTTGGTTGCGCCTTTGCGACGACCAGCGTTAAACACAATACAATCAAAATTCCAGTTCTTCTCATGTTAAATTTTTAAGGTTGCAATAATAACAATTTTTTTATGACAGTTGGTACACCACAGAAACATTCCGGCAAATATTTACCGGTGCTAATTAGTTAATATTTCTGCAATCAGTATTTTGGCACCTGTCATTGTTTACTGTAAATTGTTGTTTCAAATATTCAAACGACATACTTGCTTTATGGGAGATCTCCAGGTAAAAAAACAGCCAAAAAAATATGATGTGGTGATTGTCGGCTCGGGTGCAGGCGGCGGGATGGCCGCTTATGTACTTGCGAATGCCGGACTAAAAGTTTGCATTGTAGAGGCCGGCTATATGTATGATCCGCAAAAAAATATTACGCAATTAAAAAATCCCTGGGAAAGCCCCCGGCGTGGCGCCAGTACCAAAATCCGCCCCTTCGGTGATTTTGACGCCTGCTATGGTGGCTGGTCTCTGGAAGGAGAACCATTTACAAAAGAAAAAGGCACAGACTGGTCATGGTGGCGGGCAAGAATGCTTGGCGGCCGTACTAATCACTGGGGAAGGATTTCACTCCGTTTTGGCCCAAAAGATTTTAAAAGAAAAAGTATTGATGGACTTGGTGATGACTGGCCCATCGGGTACGAAGATATCAAACCCTATTACGATAAGGTAGATAAGTTGATTGGTGTATTCGGCACCAATGAGGGATTGGAAAATGACCCCGATGGTTTTTTCTTAAAACCTCCTAAACCAAGACTGCATGAATTGTTTATTAAAAATGCAGCTATGCAGGCTGGTGTAAATGTTATTCCCTCCCGACTTTCTATTCTTACTGAAAAATTAAATGATGACCGGGGTGCTTGTTTCTTTTGCGGACAATGTAACCGCAACTGCAGTATGGCAAAAGCAGATTTCTCCTCCCCCAACGTATTAATATATCCTGCAATGAAAACAGGAAATATTGATGTAATGGCAAATGCAATGGCAAGAGAAGTGCTAACCAATACTGAAGGAAAGGCAACAGGAGTTTCTTATATCAGTAAAGATGATATGATGGAATACCAGGTAGAAGGGAAAGTAGTGATACTTGCGGCAAGTGCCTGTGAAAGTGCAAGGTTGTTGCTGAACTCAAAATCCCAACGCCATCCGAATGGATTGGCCAATAACAGTAACGTTGTAGGTAAATATTTACATGATTCCACCGGCGCTGCATTAGGTGGTATTCTTCCGCAATTGTTTGACCGGAAAAAATATAATGAAGATGGTGTTGGTGGCATGCACATCTACTCCCCCTGGTGGTTGGACAATAAGAAATTGGATTTTCCCAGGGGATATCATATTGAATATTGGGGCGGTATGAGTCAACCTTCCTATGGTTTCAGTTGGGGGATTGAAAACCTCAACGGCAAATATGTGGTGAAGGGAAAACAAAAAGAAGGTGGTGGGTATGGAGCATCTTTGAAAGAAGATTATCGGTATTTCTATGGCTGTGGCGTGGGTATGGCCGGCCGAGGGGAAGCTATTCCGTTAGAAAGTAATTATTGCGAAATAGACCCCAACATGGTTGACAAATTTGGCATACCTGTTTTAAAATTCAATGTAAAGTGGAGTGAGCATGAAATAAAACAGGCCAAACACATGAAAGAAACTTTTAAAGAAGTCATGCATAACATGGGTGCTGTAATCACCTGGGGTGGCGATGATGATGAAAAAAATCAATGGGGACTGTCCAAACCTGGTGAAATCATTCACGAAGGTGGTACTGTAAGAATGGGAAATGATGCAAATAAATCCGCCCTGAATAAATGGAGCCAGGCACATGATTGCAAGAACCTTTTCTGTGTAGATGGCGGACAATTTGTAAGCCAGGCCGATAAGAATATTACCTGGACGATATTAGCACTGAGTATGAGAGCCAGTGAATATATTATCGATGAAATGAAGAAACAAAATTTATAACTAACAAAACGCATACTATGGATCGCCGTAAATCACTAAAGTTAATTGTTACCGGGGCCGTAGCAGCACCCATTGCTATTGCCGGTTGTAAAACTGATGACAAGAAGGCTAAAGGGGCTGTTGCAGATGATCCGCAATTTACAATTGATCGCAACCCGGATGAATTGAAATACGAGAAAGAATTGCTGGCCAAAGAAAAATTCTTTACCCCACATGAATTTGCAACCATCACAGTGCTTGCCGACATCATTATTCCCAAAGACGAAGTAAGCGGCAGTGCCAGCCAAGCAAAAGTGCCTGAGTTTATTGAGTTTATAGTTAAGGATATGCCAGATCACCAGGTGCCAATGAAAGGAGGTTTGCGATGGCTGGATATGCAAATGCTGAAGCGATACGAAAAGACATTTAAAGATTGCAGCCAGCAACAGCAAATTGAATTAGTGGATATGATTGCTTATCCCAAAAAAGCAAAGCCTGAAATGAGTCAGGGGGTACAGTTTTTTAGCTTAATGCGTAATTTAACCGCCACTGGCTTTTATACATCTGAATCAGGTGTTAAAGATTTAGGTTACGCCGGCAATATTGCCACACAATGGGATGGAGTACCTGCTGAAGTGCTCCAGCAATACAAGCTGGCCTATACTGAAAAGGAGTTGAAGGAATGTGTGAGCTTTACGGGTAAGTAAGAAAAAAGTTGATTAACTTTCTGAACCCAACAATCGCTAAAGCCTTTTATATGAAAAAGAAAATCGTTCTTCCTGTGCTGTTACTTTTTATTTGTGCATCTCTATTAGCACAAAACAATGTTGGTCTTTTTGATCAATGCAATTATGGTGGTAAGAGGAGTTTCCTCACTCCCGGCTCCTATAGGGGCTACCAGATGGGTGTTAGCAATGATAAACTATCTTCCCTTCAAATACCTAATGGAATGAGGGTAACTATTTATGAACATGATAATTTTAAAGGACGGTCTGCCACCTATACATCCAGTATAACCTGTCTGACAGATGGCTGGGATGATAACACTTCCTCCATAGTAGTTGAAAACCTGAATAGCCAGCCAACGTATAATCAGAATGATTATGTGACCTTTTATAATGATTGCTATTCCAGGGGCTATTCACAAAGTCTTCGGCCAGGCACTTATTATGGCAATCAATTGGGAGCATTAAAACTAAATATTTCATCTTTTTCTATTTACGGGAATTTAAGAGTTAAGGTTTACACCAGTAGTGATAACGCCTCTGGCTATTCATACACATTTGAAAATAGTGAAAGTTGCCTCGGCAGTACTTATAGTGATAAGATCCGTTCTTTAGTAATAGAATATAAACCCTCTCAACCCACCGTCAACTATCCAACAGGCGGAAGTGGTTCTTATGCTACTGTATATGCTGATTGTTATTATGGTGGCAGCAGTTTGCGGCTGGCACCGGGTTATTACCAGGGCGACAAACTTGGTTTGCTGAAATACGATATATCTTCAATCGAAATTCCCTCTAATCTAAAAGCAAAAGTTTTTATTAATAATGAAAACCTGAGTGGTACATCGTATTATATCAGCGAGAATACCAGTTGCTTATCCAACACATTAAACAACAGGATCGGCTCATTACTTATAGAAGAGACTAGTGGAGGCTACAACAACCCTCAATACCAGAATCAAACCGATGAACGGGTGATTTTATATGCAGATGCCAATTTCAAAGGATTATCTGCGTCTGTACTTCCGGGGACATACAGCACAATGCAACAAGCTGGATTCATAGATAATAACCTGAGCTCATTATACCTCCCGCAAGGCTATCGGGTAGTGTTATATGAGTTTGAAAATTTTGGAGGTAAAACTTATACTATTACTGCAACAAAAAGCGGATTCTCAATATCGGGATGGAATGACAAGGCTTCTTCGATTGCGATTTACAGGCAATAAATTATGATAACCCTGTAGATGTTTTTTCATCTATTAACTCATCATATACAGGGCTTTCAGTTTTAAACATCCTGTCAAGCCAGGTAAAATACAGTCCAAAATTGTATTTGTATTGCTTATGATGAAGTGCATGATGAGTAGCCCCTATCACTGACTTACCAAAAATATTTCTGGCGAACCATCTCGGGTAAATTTCAATATCCAGGTGATTAATCACACTGCTAACAGACATAATAGTTAGCATTACAATCAGCACATATAAATTCATTGGCAGAAAAAGCAGAATGAGCGGAAGAAAAATGGCCTGTATCAACCCCTCGATCGGATGAAAAGAAAAAGCTGTCCATGGCGAAGCAATATGACTCTCATGGTGCCACTTATGAACTACCCTGAAAATCGAAGGAATATGCATCCACCGGTGCAGCCAATAATAATATATTTCCTGTAGAATTAAAGCTGCTATCAAACTTACCGGCAACCACCATATTGGATAAGCATGGATGTCTTCATAAATCTTCATGTATCCTTTTTGCCAAAGTAATAACAAGACTGCCCCGGAGATACCAAATAAAATAGCTGTCATATTACTCCGGATGATCTCCTTTCTGAACTGCCCGGGGTTATAGTCCCGCTGATTGATCTTTTTGCTTTTCCATTTTTCCCATCGCCACACATGAAATACCCGGTAAAATAGCCATGAGAGCAGGAAATAACGGCCTACCACCACTGCATATACAATAAAACTTATAATTAGAAACCATAAAGGATTTGAAACATCAGGAAGATTAACCACCAATTCTTGTTTTAAACAGTAAAAAGAAAGATTAAAACTAACGAAAGTTGTTCTAAAAAATAAAGGCTGCAAATAGCAGCCTTTATTATACAGTTAGTCTTGATTCTCTATGCATACTCTTCCTTCGCCGTCTTACTGTAATCATCAACTAATTTTCGCTGTAATTCAAACGGCACAGCCTCATAAGCAAGGAAACTCATTTTAAATTTAGCCCTGCCTTGTGTTATAGAACGAAGGGATGAACAATAACTATCCATTTCAGCCAGTGGTACTTTAGCCAGCACTTTTTGGAAATGTCCTTCACTATCTATTCCCTCTACAATAGCACGGCGACTTTGCAAATCTCCCATAACCGCTCCTGTCAAATCATCGGGGCATAAAACCTCCACATGGTAAATAGGTTCTAATATCTGGGGATCAGCCTGCTGAAAGGCCTGGCGGAATGCCTGCAATCCTGCAATCTTAAAGGAAATATCATTGCTATCAACCGGGTGCATTTTTCCATCATATACACATACCCTTATATCTCTTGCATAGGATCCTGTAAGCGGACCGTTGTGCATTTTCTCCATCACTCCTTTTAATATAGAAGGAAGAAAACGGGTATCTATAGCACCGCCAACAATACAATTATAAAAAACAAGCTTGCCTCCCCACTCTAATTCATGTACATCCCTAGCCCTTACATTCAGGTCTCTGGGTTCCGGCATTCCTTCATACCAGGGTTCTATCTGCATATATACTTCGCCAAACTGCCCCGAGCCGCCGCTTTGCTTCTTATGCCGGTAATTGGCATCTGCCATTTTACGGATGGTTTCCCGGTAAGCAATTTTGGGTTTTACAAATTTCACTTCTAACTTATGCTGGTGTTCAATCTTCCATTTGGCAACGGCCAGGTGCATATCACCCTGGCAATGTATCAATGTTTGCTTTAACTCAGGAGAAACCTCCACTAATAATGTAGGATCTTCTTCCCTTAGCTGATGTAAAGCCTGGGATAGTTTTTCCTCCTCCCCTTTTTTAATTGTTTCAATAGCCACCGTCATATTGTGAGATGGAAACTGTATCGGGGGTAATTCATAATTTTTTCCCTTTATGTGCAGCGTATTGTTTACATGTGTGTTTTTTAATTTCAAGGTTGCTCCAATATCACCAGCCACCAGCTCATGGATTGCCATTCGCTTATTTCCCTCCACAAGAAATAACTGATTTATTTTTTCTGTAACCCCGGTACTCTCATTTTCAAGTTCCATTCCCACTTTTATTGTACCAGAATACACTTTAAAATAGGATAGTTCTCCGACGTGGGGCTCAGAAATAGTTTTATAAATAAAAATACAGGCGGGACCATTAGCATCACAAGCTAATTTATCGCCACTCTTTGTTATTTGCGGAGCCATTTCATTGGCACTGGGACAAACGTTATCAATAAAGCCCATCAGTCTTCCGCTTCCCATATTTCTTTCAGCTGATAAGCAGAACAACGGAAACAGGTCATGGGCAATCATCGCTTTTTTCAATCCTTCTTTCATTTCATCCTCATCCAGTTCTCCCTTGTCGAAATATTTTTCCATCAACGTTTCGTCATTACTGGCAATTGCCTCAATCAATTCTTTGTGCAATTCATCTGCTTTTGCTTTTTCCTCTTCCGGTATTGACTGCTTTTCTGGCTTGCCTCCCCCATCATTAAATCTATACATTACCATTCGCAGCACATCTATTATTTCATGAAAACCGGCACCCACCTGTCTTGGATATTGCACCATCACTATTTTGTTGCCGAAATGTGCTTTTGCTTCCCGTACTGCTTTATCAAAATCGGCATTATCATCATCTATTTTATTTACGGCAAAAATCATAGGGGTTTTGAATTGCTCCGTATATTCCCAGATTATATCAGTACCCACCTCTACTCCCATTACAGCATTTATCAGCATCACACCTGTATCTGCAACTCTTAAGGCAGAAATTACTTCGCCTACAAAATCATCGTATCCAGGAGTGTCCAGGATATTGATTTTATAACCCTGCCATTTTGTGTGAAGTAATTTGCTGAAGATGGAATTACCCCGTTCCTGTTCCAGTTCATGGTAATCCCCGGTAGTGTTTCGTTCGGCTATACTGCCGCGGCGGTTTATTATTCCTGCCTCAAACAGCATGCACTCCGCTAAGGTTGTCTTACCTGAGCCAACATGGCCCAGCAAGACAATATTTTTTACATGTGAAGTATCAAATTCAGGCATGGCAAAAAATTTATAATTGAAGAAATAGTTTTTTACAATTACAAATCTTCAAAAGGATGGCAACGAATAATATGAAGCCGGTTAGGCTCTAAGATGATTATAATCAACAATATGCCGGATAAATTTATTGGGATCGCTTCAAAAAATCGTTGAATTCATTCCGCAGATCACTCAATGTTTGTTCCAACGCCTGATATTCTTCAAACAAATTTTCATGCCTGGTGAAACTGTCTTCATTTACTTTACCGTTAAAGGCAACTTTCTCAAAATTCATTTTCCTGTCATGTGCTTTGATAGCTTGCTTCAGGTCATGAATGTTGATAAGTTGAATGTGAAACTGGTTGTGGAGATGTTCTACGTCCTGTAGTTGTTCTTTGGAGAGTGGTTGTCCTGCTACTTGCCGGAGTCTTGCTTCATCGTTACTGAATTCTTCACGATAATTACGAAGCTTTTCCCTCCAGGTGTTGCACTCCCCGGATAGCTGTGAAATGTCTACCTGAACCATGGCATTAAAAATTTAAAGCTTGTCAGACATGATAAGTCATATAACAAGCGGGGTTAAAAAATAAAAAGCTTATTTTTTCCCTGGGGTTGCGGATTGCGGTAGAGGCGTAATTGATCAGTGGTAAAGTAAGACAGTTTTTGGGAAAAACAAATAAAGCCGGGAATATTTTTTCAACAGCGTTAATAGATTTTTTGGGGGTACTTTATAATCCTGCAGGATGTTCACCCGGGTAAGATCTGGGGTAATAAAAATCGCAGGAACCGGTTCTTATCTTAGAAATAATTCATGGAAAAGTTTAGCCAAAAAAAGAGGTGAAAATTCACCTCTTTTTTGTTTAAATTCTGTAACAAGATACAGTCATTATGACTTAAGTTTTATTTTCAGATTAAACTGCCCTGTGATGACATCTTTTGGTGCAGCTACTCCAATTACTATATTGTAAGTATTCTGTGTAGGGTTTTGAAACTCAATTTTCCTTTCGCTGGTTTGTACTTTTCCTTTCCATGGCCTGTCCCATTTGTGGTCTGCCTCGCAGGAAATACAACTTGGTAAATTAGGTACTACACGATATTCATTATTACCCATCATATATCCATAGATACTCAGATCGCCGTTGGCATCTGTAGGAGTAACGGATATTGTCAAAATTGAGCGGGGAGGAATACTTGTAGCATACAACACATGATTACCACGGAACTTCAGGTTTTGTGTGGCCGGGAAACAGGCATTTGAACTGTTGGCCGCCCAGCTGAGATCTTCCATTAATACCCCTTTTGCAAGGTCACCGGAAACAATAACAGAATCGTTTGACTTGCTTTCAACCGTCGTTACATTAGAAGGCCATTGTGCATGCAGCACTCCCACTGTAAAAAGGCTTGTTATTAGAAAGATTAGTGTTTTTTTCATTTTATTTTTTTTATTTTTTTGGAACAATTTTTACCGTTTTAGTTACTCCGAACTCTCCAAACTTCTGCCCTTTAAACATTAATACAAATTCCAATTCATATGAACCCAGATAATAGGGAGCTTCTATCCCATAGCGAACTGTATTGCTTTCGCCTGCCAGGGTCGTTGGAGGATATAATGTTTCTGAAGAAGATGGTAAAAGTTCATCCCGCTGAATAGGAGAACCACTAGGGCCTTTTTTTATCGTAACCCTCAATTCAATATCCCGGGGATTCCAGGTACATGTGCCAACATTTCTTAGAGTAACCCTTACTTCGCCTTTCTGATCCGGATACATTTCAGAAGGCATATCGATATTACTTGAGCTAAACTGGCCATCATAGAAGCATTCCTGCTGGCTTTTGATTTGTGCAAACGAAGCTTGGGTAACGCACAGCATTACCAAAACGCATAAAAGATATTTTATTTTCATATAAAAAATTTAACTCAAAGCTGCAAAACTGAAACGATCATACACTCACCCCATTGGGTGATTTTATCTCATCATAATTTCACGCAACCTCCGGATAACTTCAATGCGGGTGCCGGCATCTAATTTGAGGTAAATGTTTTTCAGGTGGGTCTTTACAGTATTTACGGAGATAAAAAGTTTATCAGCTATTTGTGTATTAGTAATTCCTTCATACAATTGCTGCACCAATTCAAATTCCCTTTCACTTATAGGTGATAGCAGGTAATAGTTGAGCTTATCATGGTTGAGAGGGGGTAATGAATGATTCTTTTCGGCTGTAAAGTTTGAGATAGCAATCTCCAGCGAGGCTAGCAATGTTTTTTCATTAAAGGGTTTAACGATGTAACCGCTTGGTTTCACTTTCTTCGCCCTTTCCAGCGTTTCTTTATCGGAATAGGAGGTAAGAAATAAAAAAGGTATCTGGTATTTTTGATTAATACTGCTGGCAATATCAATACCATCCTCATCACTTTCGAGGTTCACATCCAGAATGGCAGCATCAGGAGTATTGCTCTGCAGTTGCTCGTTAGCCTCTGCACTATCATAGGCAATACCACTTACCTCAAAATCATTATTGTCGAGGTACATGGATATATTCTCAGCTATTACCGGCTCATCTTCCACTATTAAAACTCTTAACTTACTCATGCCAACTTGTATTTGGTTATTTGCATTTCCACCACTGCCCCATTGTTATTATATACATCTAAATTAGCCTTCAACTTTTGAGCAAAAGCCTTTATCATTTTCATTCCGAAAGACTTACTTTCTTTGGCATTAAGACCATCCGGATAACCTGCGCCATTGTCGCTTACTTTCAGCAACAAATGCTGATGTTCTTCTTTTAGTACAATACTCAACTCTCCCTGCCTGCCATCCTTAAAAGCATACTTTAGTGAATTGCTTACCAGTTCATTCAGTACCAGTCCCAGGGGAATCATGGTATCCACATCAAGATTTAAATCATCTATCTGGGT
Organism: Chitinophagaceae bacterium; assembly: GCA_016719015.1. Classification (GTDB taxonomy): domain Bacteria; phylum Bacteroidota; class Bacteroidia; order Chitinophagales; family Chitinophagaceae; genus JJ008. The sequence continues at coordinate 320,280 of JADKAZ010000002.1, read as the reverse complement.
TTTCACTTTCACTTTATCATTGGTAACGTTGTAAGAATCACAAAGATTTTGCAACAGGTTATTGATGTATTCTTTCGTTTTAATACCCTTGATATTTCCTTCACTATACAGGTTTTGATGAATCAGTGCCATACTCTGTACACGGTTCTTTCCTTCTTTTACAGCCTCGCTGGCCTGGCTATCAGCAATGGTCATACTTTGCAGATCCAGCAGGCTGCTTATGACCTGCAGGTTATTTTTTACCCGGTGATGTATTTCTTTCATCAGCACCTGCATATCATCCGACTGTTTCTGTATCACTATACTCTTTGATCGTTGCTTTTTGTATTGAAATAAAATAATACCGGCAGCCATCAACAATAAAAAGGCACCCCCAATCAAAATTCTGCGAAGATTTTTTTCTTTTATTAACTCAGTAACTTTCAAATCATTCTCCCGGCCAAGCGCAGCATTTAAAGCTGCTTCTTTTTCTTTTTCCCTTGTCATGGATAAGCTATATGCCTTTTCCCTGTTTACAACCGAATCCATCAATTCATTTTCCCTTGCCAGTGCCAATTGTAATTCCATCTGGCGTAGCAACTCCACATCAGATAATTTTTTCTGTGAACTTAATAAAGAGATAGTTTTGATATCCAGTTCTTTTTGTGAGTTCAAAAGAGCAATTTCCTTCCTTGATATCTCGTTATTTGCATTGAGCAGAGCTATTTCCTTTTCTTTTTTTTCTGCCAGGTATTTTGCATCAAGCTCCATGGCCATCTCCATATTCTGCCGGGCAGTTATACTATCCTTAAGGGCAAAAACTTTGTCGGCGACATCATTAGCTTCCTTTAACCGTCCCCCCTTTTTTAATAAGCGGTAGGCCATTTTGTTATAGATATACATATTACTGGCATTACTTTCCAGTTTTGCTATTACAATGCTTTCTTCAACATATTTTAATGCTTCATCAAAACGGCCTTCTTTTTCGTATAATGATGCAATTTCTTCGTTTACTAATGAGCCGTTCGTTAAAAATTTTTCTGCGAGCAACTTATCCCTGACATTTTTAAAAAACTCTACTTTCGATTCTAATGGCGTTTCTTTAGCCCAGGCTATATAAAGAAAACTATGTACCGGATCTTTAGAAAAATCTTTCTTTGTTGTCTTTGTGAATTCCTGTTGCTCATTTAACAACAAAGCAAACTTGTCCACCTTCTTCCGGGATGCATAGAAATTAGCAAGGTTATACATGGTAAGGCCATGATCTCCACGAACGCCTTTTTCTTTAGTGAGGTAATATGCTTTTTCAAAATATTTTTCTGCCTCTGAGAAATTATAAGCCGATGCAAAGAAACTTCCCATTTCAACATAAGTTAACCAACGCCGGTAACTATTATGTATTGCACTTAACTCTTCGCTTTTCCTGAAATAAAGTAAAGCAGAATCTGAATCGTTTAAACGGACATGACATTTAGCCAACAATATATATATGGAATTAAGGTTGAGATAATGAAATGTTTTGACCGACCAGGCCTGGGCATTCCATAGGTAATTCATAGCCTGCGCTGTGTTGGACTGCATAACGGCCAGGTTACCTTTCTCCACATAATACTTAGCTATTAATGTATCGTTGTAGGTATTTAATGCCCGGGGCAACCCGGCATCAAGCCACAAGTTTGCACTATCAAATTTGGCCCGCTGAAAATATTTTCGGGCATACTTGAACAGGCTGTCTGCCTTTTGCTGGTCAGTATACGAATTATTAATAAATCTACCCATATCCTGGCCTGCCGCCAGCTGCCAACAAGTACATGAGCATAGAATAAGCAAAAAACTGATCCATTTCATTTGAGCAATAGCTTTTCCAGCATAAGTTAAATATAATACCGTGGTGATAGCAAATATTGGTGAAGAAATAAATTATCCCTTCACCCTGAGGGGTGATTTTCCAGTTTCCTGAATTACAGATATCTTATATTCGCAGTCCTGATAATGTGAACAGTGATCACCCAAACTACCATACAACAGATACTTGGCCGTCGTGATATACTGGATGTTATCGGGGGCTTTGTAAAACTAAAAAAAAGAGGCTCTAACTATCTTGGCCTCTGCCCTTTTCATAACGAAAAAACCCCTTCGTTCACCGTTTCACCTGCTAAGGAATTATACAAATGTTTTGGGTGTGGTAAGGCGGGCAATACGATCAGCTTCATAATGGAGCATGAAAAGTACAGCTACGTAGATGCATTGAAATGGCTGGCAAATAAATACGGCATTGAGATTGAAGAAACTTTTCAGAGTAATGAACAGCGGGAACAAATGCAGGCGGCCGAAAGTCTTTACATTATCAATGCTTTTGCACAGCAATTCTTCACCACACAATTATTGGAGACCGAAGAAGGGCAGGATATTGGACTCAGTTATTTAAAAGAACGGGGGTTCAGAGAAGACATCATTAAGAAATTCCAAATAGGTTACTCACCGGAACAAAGAGATGCGTTTACTAAAGAGGCCATTGCCAAACAATACAATACGGAATTACTGCTAAAGACAGGTTTGGTGGCCAATCGCAACGAGCAATTGATGGACAATTACCGTGGCAGAATCATCTTTCCGATTCATAATCATAGCGGTAAAGTATTGGGCTTTGGCGCCAGGATTTTAAAAAGCAATGATAAAGCCCCGAAATATATAAATACCCCGGAGAACGAGATTTATATCAAAAGTAAAATCCTCTACGGCTCGTGGTTTGCAAGACAGGCTATTGACAAGGCTGATGAATGTTTGCTCGTAGAAGGCTATACAGATGTTGTTTCACTTCACCAGGCAGGAATAGAAAATGTAGTCGCCAGTGGCGGCACATCATTAACACCGGATCAACTTCGCCTGATTAGAAAATACAGCAACAACCTAACGATTATTTATGATGGCGATGCTGCTGGTGTAAAAGCCGCTCTGCGGGGATTGGATTTAGCACTGGAAGAAGGGTTGAATGTAAAGCTGGTACTGATTCCTGATAAAGAAGACCCGGACAGTTATGTAAACAAGGTCGGTGCGACAGACTTCCGGGAGTTCATACAGAAGAATAAAAAAGATTTTATTCTCTTTCAATTAGAAGTTGCATTGAAAGATGCAGGAAATGACTCGGTCAAAAAATCTGAAGTGGTAAACCGCATGGCGGAAACCATTTCCAAAATTAACAAAGCAGAAGATTTTACCAAGCAGCAGGATTATATAAAGCATTGCTCTGAAATTTTAAAAATTGACGAAGGGGGTTTGCATGCTCTGGTTAATAAATTCATACGGGATAGAATTTCAACACAGGAAAGAAAGCTACCTTTTGAAGAGGCTAAACAACAGGAAGAAAATGCAAAACAGGCTGAACAAACCAATTATGATGACGCCACTTTCAACTTATTATTCAAAGATGAATTGCAGGAACGGGAAGTAGCCCGGATCTTACTTGAATATGGTATTAAAAAATGGGATGACACTAAACTGGTAGCAGAACATATCCTGGAAGAGATGGTGGATGAAAGCCTTATCGACAATACAGATGTGATACGCCTCATTGCAGCTTTTAAAGAATTATTACAACAAGACCGCTCCACCATTAATAAAAATTATTTTATTTATCATCCTGATACAAAGCTTAGCACTCTGGCTGTTTCACTGCTCAACTTTCCATATGAAGAAAGTGATCACTGGAGACGGGAGTTTAGCCAGGCAACAGGCTATCAAAAAAACCTTTTTGAGCAGAGCTATGAAGATTTTATCAAAACGATCGCCCCGGATAATGAAGAAAAATTAATGCGCTACCTGAAAATGGATGAAGACAAAACAAACGAAGGCGTAGATTCGGCTGTTAATTATCTTAAGCTTCGCAAAATCAAAAGAATGTTACTCGAGAACCAGCTTGATTTAGAAAAACAACACACACCGGAAGAATTCAGTATGCTGCACCAGACACATGAACATTTAAAAAAAATGGAAATGGAACTAACTAAAAAAATGGGTGCCGTTATACTTAAATAATTTTTGCTAATAGCATATCACTATAAGACACTTCTACCAGGTCTTCACTTTTTATCATGAATTGCTTTAGATAAAAAGCACATTGTTCCTCTAACTTTTCCTGCGGTATATCTTCAAACCTGTTTCCGGCTTCTATTTCTACAAACGAACCAAGTCCCGGTACTTCATCAATGTGAAACTTGACATTGTCAATAAAATAAATTTCTCTTCTTTTCTTTACAACCACTTTAATACCGTTTGCCATAGCCAGCACTTCCTTTAATCCGGCTGCATCTTCTACTTTTACCAGGTTAAAATGTGAGCCTTTGGGACCAGCCTGATCGTTTCTTTCGTAATAAATCAGGTTGTTCTCAATATTTCCCTCCCGCAGTTTCAATCTTCCGTTTGCTACATTGAAGTAAGTATCTGTTTGTTCATCCACTCCTTTAAAATCAGCTCCGTTTGAAACCAGATAATCCCGGACAAACAAAGCATCACTGCATCTTGCTTTTATTTCAATATTCAAAAAAACCATAAAAAAAGGTTTGTTGCTTTCGCAACAAACCTAAATACATTTTAAATATAACTGGTGTCTATTCTGCCATCGCAGCAGATTCCCTTTTTCGGGACATAGCTACTTCACCATCTCTAGCATTCTCATCACCCTTTACAAACCGCATAGCACTCCATACATGGTCAAGCTCAACTCTTTCGATGCTTTCATAGCCATCGTTAGTCAGCCTGTTCCAGCTACGATCACGGTTGAGGTCTGTAACAATTTTAGAGGTAGTTTTTGGGTAGGCTACCCAGAATTTAGACCCGTCTTTCAGTGAAGGCATTACATCTTTAAGGATTCCATTCAGCTGGTTTTCGCTTACAGCGAATACTAATGCAAAGTCAATTTTCCGTGTTTTTAACAACGGCGTCATGTTTTTACAAAAGGACAATTTGCTGAATTGTTTCTCGATAGATGATGGCAAACCCTGAATTAAGAGATTCTTTTCGTCTGCCAGTTGTAACTTTTCAAAAACAGTTTGTGACATACTTAGAAGAGATTTAAAGGTTTCTGACAAACATCCCGGTTCCTGGAATAAATGACAGAGTTCTCATAGCAGGGGCTGCAAAGGTAATGAAAATAACGTATTGTGGAAGCTTTACACAAAGAAAAACCCCTTCAAAGGTTTTTTGAACGGGTTTTTCTTAAAAATGCATATTTATTTTCCTGTTGGCTTATAATAACTTAAAGCTTCAGGCATATATTTTTGTAATTGTTCAATGCGGCGGCCTTCAGAAGGGTGTGTGCTAAGAAATTCTGGTGGCTTTTGCCCATTAGATAATTTTTCCATTCTTTCCCAAAGACCAATTGCTTCCTGTGGATTATAACCAGCCATCGCTGTCCAAATTAATCCATATCTATCCGCTTCTAATTCATGCTTACGGGAAAAAGGAAGCATAACTGCCACATTTGATCCAACTCCATACGCTGTTAAAAAGAGGTTTTGAGTTTCTGCGGGTTTATCAGCCACTGCAACTGAAAGAGCCACTCCTCCTAATTGTTGTAAAAGCCCCTGGCTCATCCGCTGATTACCATGTTGCAATAAGGCATGAGAAACCTCATGACCCATTACAGCAGCTAATGCAGCCTCATTTTGGGTAACGGGCAGTATACCTGTGTAGACTACAATTTTGCCACCCGGCATGCACCAGGCATTCACTGCTTTATCTTCAACAAGGTTTGTCTCCCATTTAAACCCGGTCAGTTTATCACTCATACCCTTATCGGCATAATATGTCTGAACAGCTTTTACAATTCGCTGGCCTACCCTGTTTACCATTTCTGCATCTCTGTTATTTGAAACACCCACTACTTTATTGGTAGAAAGAAAAGTCTGGTATTCTCCTGTAGCCATTGTCTGTAGTTCAGCTTCAGGTAATAATGTCAGCTGACTCTTTCCGGTCAGAGCATTCTTAGAACAAGCAACCAAAAAAGCTGCTACAATGAAAAATGACGTTATTTTTTGTATCATATAGTAAGTTTTTTACAATGACGTTCAATCATCATACCGGGTTGTTAAAATGAAAAAATATTTTAATGCTTTAAGGTAAGTTTTTTTTACTTCTTAATCTTAGTGACCAGAAGTATTGTCACGGCGGCGCTGCCGGCGACGGTCACGGTTCTTGAGAATTGGGACTTTGCTTTCATTCCCGTTTAATAAACGACCGATATTCTTTTGGTGAGTTAGTAAGACCATCATAGCAACAGCAATGGCGAAAACACGATAAGCTGGGTTCTCCACATTAAAAATTACCAAGATAAAAATAGGAAACGCAATACTTGCTAAAATTGAACTTAATGAAACAAACCGTGTAAGGTACAAAACGAGGATAAAAATCCCCACACAGCCCATGGCAGTAAAAGGGGAAATCCCGAGTACAAGGCCAAACAATGTGGCGACACCTTTTCCACCACGAAAATCGGCCCAGATAGGAAAGATGTGTCCGATAACTGCGGCCAGGCCTAATCCAGTTTGAAGGTTTTGAAGATTGACTTCGCTGTCAGCGTATTCTGGAAGTAGTAAAGCAAGTTTAACAGCCAATACTCCTTTCAGCATATCAGCTACCATAACAACGGTACCCCATTTTGGTCCAAGAACCCGGTAGGTATTAGTAGCACCAGCATTTCCACTACCATAGTCACGGATGTCTATGTCAAAAAAATGCTGACTAACCCACACAGATGTAGGAATGCTGCCAATCAGATATGCCAGAAGAATCAGTAATAGTTCGTTCATAGAACCTTGTTCTTACCAGTTTATTTTGTAATAAACCGGAGAACAAAAATAAGCAAAAATCGAAAGTGGTAATATTAATTTAATTACATAATAATGTTCTCTTAATGGCTAAACCTTAAGCAAATCCAGTTGTTTCTTGTGGCTTTACCGTTGAAAATCAAAGGATATTTACTTGCATGGGCATGGATATCATTCTCGTCATCAATTAACAGACCGCTTAATAAAAGAATACCACCGGGAGCTAGTTGTTGAACCAATGCAGAAAAATTGTCAAGTATTACGTTCTTATTTATGTTGGCAAGAATAATATCAAAGCTTTCTCTGCCCTCTGCGTTATCAGCTTTTTTCAACTCAGATTTAATACAATTATTTCTTTCAAGATTTTCGGCTGTATTGGCAATACTCCATTCGTCATAGTCTACCGCAAGAATTTTTGCAGCACCCAACTTTTCAGCGAGGATGGCTAAAATTCCGGTACCTGTGCCAAAATCAAATATTGTTTTACCTGAAAAATCAATATCCCGCATCTGTTGAATCATCAGGAAAGTTGTGGCATGGTGTCCTGTACCAAAACTCATTTTGGGAGTAATAACAATCTCATGCTCTACCCCGTTTATCGGCTCATGAAAATTTGCCCGGATGCCGACAAAATCATCTACCACTACCGGTTGAAAATTTGATTCCCAAACTGCATTCCAGTTTGTCTCTTCTATGTGAGATTTAATATATGTAACAGCATGCTTTTGGGCAATCTCATTAACAGAACCTTCATCAAAATCTTTTGCTGGTATGAAAGCTTTGAGCACATTTTCTTCCTCTTCAAATCCATCAAACCCAATTACATTCAGTTCTGCAATCAACATATCTGATTGTTCTGGTGAAATATTCCGGATTTCAATTTGTATGTATTGAGTCATAAGTAAATTAAAAAACCCTGATTACTCAGGGTTTTGAAAGTATTATTAATTGCCTTGCGGCGGTCTTTGTTCTTCTCTTGGTTGCCCATCCGGTTTAGGCATCAAAATCTTTCTCGATAATTTGAATTTGCCCGATTTAGGATCAGTACCAATCAGCTTCACTTTCATCACATCACCTTCATGCACTAAGCCTTCCAGTGTTTCTAAGCGTTTCCAGCTTACTTCGCTGATATGCACCAACCCTTGTTTGCCAGGCATAAATTCAACAAAAGCGCCAAATGGCATGATGGACTTCACAGTAGCCTCATACACATCACCAACCTGTGGCACCGCTACAATTCCATTAATCCAGGAAACAGCTCTGTCAACACCGTCTTTATTTACACAGAAAATACTGATCTCACCCCGGCCATTCACTTCCTCCAGGTTAATAGTAGCTCCGGTTTCTCTTTGAATTTCCTGTATCACTTTACCACCTGGCCCGATAACAGCACCGATGAATTCTTTATCAATAAACAACTTCACCATTCTTGGTGCATGTGGTTTTACCTCGCTCCTCGCTGCTGGTATACAATTATACATGGCATCAAGAATATGTAAACGACCACGACGGGCCTGATCCAATGCCTGCTGCATTACTTCCATTTTCAAACCATCTACTTTAATATCCATCTGTACACCGCAGATACCATCTCTTGTCCCGGTTACTTTAAAGTCCATATCACCAAGATGATCTTCATCACCTAAAATATCTGTGAGGATTGCATACTTATCACCTTTTGAAATTAATCCCATTGCTACACCACTCAAATGTTTTGGGAAAGGAATCCCAGCATCCATCAGGGCAAGAGAACCGGCACAAACTGTAGCCATAGATGATGAACCATTTGACTCAAGGATATCACTTACTACCCTAACGGTATACGGAAAATCACCTGTTGGCATCATTTGTTTTAATGAACGCATAGCCAGGTTACCATGCCCTACTTCACGGCGACTCTGCCCTCTCATCATCTTCACCTCACCGGTAGAAAAGGGAGGAAAATTATAGTGCAAAAAGAACTTGGAATCAACTGATTTTGCAGCACTTTCAACCAATAATTCATCTAATGGAGTACCTAAAGTAACAGTTGTAAGTGATTGTGTTTCACCTCTTGTAAACAGGGCTGCTCCATGTGGAGAAGGCAATACATCCACTTCCATATCCAGCGGACGAACAGTCTCAAGTTCACGACCATCGAGACGGATTTTCTCATCCAAAATCATATCCCTTACTACGTCGTATTGCAGATCGCTGTAATAAACAGTGGTCAGCTTTTTCGTAAGTGAAGGCATTTCAGAACCTTCCGGCAATTCGAAGCCAGCTTTGATATGGGCCATCACCTCATCATGCAACGCAGAAAAACGATCGCTGCGTTCATGTTTGGCTAATTTTCCTTTTGCTATTTCATAAACCTTAGGTTGTGCAAAAGCGTATACTTTTTCTTTTAACGCTTCATCCTGCTCTGGTTTTTTGTAATCTCTTTTTCCTTTCACACCTGCCAGGTCTCTGAGTTCTTCCTGCGCCTTTACCTGTATGCGGATAGCATCATGTGCCACCTCCAGTGCTTTACATAAATCAGCTTCGCTGCACTCATGCGCCTCACCTTCCACCATCATCAGGTTCTTCTCTGTAGCAGCAATGATGAAATCCATGTCCGACAACTCCATTTGGCTACGGGTTGGATTTACCACAAACTCTCCATTTACTCTTGACACCCTTACTTCCGATATTATTTCTTTGATAGGAATATCTGAGACTGCTAATGCGGCAGATGCGGCTAAACAAGCCATTGCATCGGGCATTATTTCAGGATCACTTGAAATTAATGATAACAGCACCTGTACTTCGCATAGATAATCTTCCGGGAACAACGGACGAAGGGCCCGGTCAATCAAACGGCTTGTCAAAATTTCATAATCGTTCAACCTGGCTTCCCTTTTAAAAAAAGAACCTGGAATACGACCTGCAGCAGCAAATTTTTCCTGGTAGTCTACAGATAAAGGGAAAAAGCTCTGACCTTCTTTTGGTTCCCTGTTAGCAACTACTGTTGCAAGAATCACACAATTTCCCATAGAAACTGTAACAGCTCCATCGGCCTGGCGGGCAAGGCGGCCCGTTTCAATGGTAACCATGCGGCCACCGCCTATATCAAATGTTTTGCGAATTGGTTGTTGTAACATAATGTTCAATGTTTGATGCCTGATGTTCCGTATTAAAAACATTCAGACTTTTAAAGAAAAATTTTATTAACCGGTTGTTTTATTGACCATACAATCTCCGGCATTACATTCTTACCAGTTTTACCTCCATTCGGTCATCAGGAAAAGTATTAAAACAACGGAATAAATGGTAGTCTAAAAACAGTTATTCCCAACAGCTGAAAGGTGTTGGGAATAAGCTTATGTCGAAATTCAATTTGATAAATTAAACTTCGGACGCAATGACTTTTCCCAGGTTCCTTTTTGGAATGCAGGGTTGGTCTTACTTTCTTAATCCGAGTTTCTCAATCAACTGGCGATAACCAGTCAGGTTAGTCTTCTGCAAGTAATTCAGCAAACTTTTACGTTCACCCACTAATTTCATTAGTCCACGGTGAGTAGAGAAATCTTTTTTGTTTTGCTGAAGGTGTCCGCTGATTTGGCTGATTCGCTCAGTCAAAAGGGCAATCTGTCCTTCTGTAGATCCGGTGTTTTTTTCTGAACCGGCATAAGTTTTTAAAACTGAAGCTTTTTTTTCTGTAGTTAGAGGCATCTTTTAATTTTTTAAAATGTCATCCGATTTTTTTCATCCGATTATTAAGGCGGCAAAGGTAAGGCGAATCAGGCTAACAGCAAAGGCTTTGAGGTGCTATTTTTCAACCATTTGAGGTGCAATTTCCCTGATTTTGGCCTCATAACTATAATTTTGACGCATGGAACTATCACAGGACACTAAAAACATACTCGGCCTTCAGCTTCCAACAGACCCCCGTTGGGTGAATCTGGCCGAAAAATCGTTGGAAGACATCCTGACGGACCATGCTTATTGCGAGCAAAAAGCCGCTACTAGCTGCATATCCCTGATACAACGATACAGCAACAAAGAGAGAATGGTAACAGAACTATCCCCTATCGTAACCGAGGAATGGGGACATTTCAGACTTGTTTTGGCCGAACTACACAAAAGAAAACTCAAACTGGGTAAACAACGAAAAGATGAATATGTGAATGCCCTGTTGGAATTTCAACGAAAGGGCGGTCATATTGATGATCGTTTTCTTGACCAGATGCTAACGATGGCTTTGATAGAAGCCAGAAGTTGTGAACGATTTAAACGACTCAGTGAGGGTTTGAATGATGAATACATGCAAAAATTTTATCGTCGCTTTATGGAAAGTGAAGCCGGTCATTATACCCTTTTTATTGAACTTGCAGAAACATATATTGACAAAGAAAAAGTGCGACGCAGATGGAAAGAATGGCTGGACTATGAAGCAGAAATTATCCAAACTCTTGACTTGCGGGGTGACAGGATACATTAAACATTTCCAAAATTTTCCGCAAACGATTGTAGCTCTTTCAGTCATCAAATAAATATACTTTCAGCTAACAGAAACAGTGGTAATCCTGTACCTGCTGAAGCAAGATGATGAAACAAATTCCAAAGGAAGTACTGGATGCTTTTACAATGTATAAATCTCCGTTAGCTAATTCTGATGCAGGAGCTATTGCAGTAGAACCAATCAGCGGCGGGTTAATTAATTATTCTTTCAAAGTCAGCTCTCCTGTAAAACCTGATTACCTGCTACAGCAAATCAATAAAAAAGTATTTGCGAATCCTGAACATGTTCAGGAAAATTATATTAATATCTGGAAGTATGCAGAATTGGAATTTCCCGGTTTACGGCTGCCCTCCCCAAAGTACTGCGGGGTAATGACAACTTTGTTTGTCGATGAAAATGAAAATTACTGGAGGGCTTTTGAATTTATTGAAGAATCAAAGATGGTGCCTGTTGCCCAAACACCTGAGCAGGCAAAAGCGACGGCAGCCACCTTTGCAAAATTCACTGCAACGTTTGATGATTTCAATATTCAACAACTAAAAAAAGTTATTCCGGGTTTTCATGACCTCAGTCTTCGTTATCATCAATTTGAAGAAGCAATAAATGGACAATCTTATGAACGAATAGCCAGGGCCCTGTCGTTAATTGATGAATTAAAAAAAAGGGAACGTTATAAACATTTCTATGAAATCATTATTGAATCCAAAGAGTTTCCTAAACGGGTAATGCACCATGATGCCAAAATTGCTAATGTGCTATTCGATTGTCGGACAGGAGAAGTGGTCTGCCCTGTAGATTTTGATACCGTTATGCCAGGCTATTTTTTTTCTGACCTCGGCGACATGATCCGTTCTATGGTTTGCAGTGAGGATGAAACCTGTACCGACTTTGAACGTATCACTATACGTAGCGAATTTTATGAAGCGATTGTTTCAGGCTACCTAGAAATAATGGGTGAAAAACTAACAACAGCAGAAAAAAAATATATTCATTATTCCGGCCCGCTGATGATCTATATGCAAGCACTTAGGTTTATAACTGACTATCTTAGCGGAGATATATATTATCGCATCAACCACCCGGAACAAAATCTTCTTCGGGCAAAAAATCAATTAGTATTATTACAAAAATTAGAACAGTTTCTTAGTCAGTCTTATAATTTCAGCAATGAATAACAATACCGGTAACTATTGTTTTACCCACACCTCGGGTGATGACATTTATATATTCTCCCTTCAGAATAAGAAAGGGACGGAAGTCCGGATCACCAACTATGGCGCTATCATTACTTCTTTTAAACTAAGAAATTCCGATGGCTCAGTAAATGATATTGTATTGGGTTTTGAAAAAGTACAAGATTACTTCGCCAAAGATTACCTGGAACAATATCCATGGTTCGGTGCTGCTGTAGGTCGCCACGCCAATCGCATAAAAGATGCAGCATTCGAATTAGATGGTAATAAATATCAGCTTTCAAAAAACAGGGAGAATGTACAATTACATGGCGGTATCACTGGTTTTGACAAAAAAGTCTGGCAATTCATCGGACAGGGAAACACTCCACACCCTTGGCTTGAACTACAATACAAGAGTGCGGATGGCGAAGAAGGCTTTCCGGGAAACCTGGACGTAACGATCAGGTTTGAACTTACCGATGAAAATGAACTAAGTTATGAATATACAGCTACCTGTGACAAGCCTACTGTCGTCAATCTAACCCACCATGGATATTTCAATTTAAACAACGGAAAAGGAAGCATTGAAGACCTTGAATTAAAAATTTATAGTTCCGCAATGCTGCGACAAGACGACAAATTGGTTGCAACCGGCCAGATACTACCCGTGGCCGGCACCGCTTTTGAATTTTTTGATTTTACAGGAATCGGAGAAGGATTGAAAAAAATTGAAGAGTTTGATAAAAGTTTTGTCGTTGACAAAAGAGAGGATTCTTTAGTGGCAGAAGTAAGGTCAATCCAATCAAAAATTCTCCTGAAAATATATTCTACCGAACCAATTGTACATTTTTATTCCGGGAAATGGATACCTGTTGTAAGGGGCAAGAATGAAACAATATATGGCCCTCTTTCGGGATTTTGTTTAGAAACACATCTCTATCCCAATGCTATTAATATCCCGCATTTTCCCAATACAGTCTTAAGACCTGGAGAGATTTATCATCAGAAAACCAGTTACTGTATTTCTCATATTTGAGAGAAATAAACCAGCTCTTCCTTCAAATCTAAAAAGGAATATTTTTCCTGCAGTAATTTCGCTTTCTCAAAATGAGTAATTAAGAATTGCAGGTGAGCTTTTGTTTCCGGCTGAAATGGTTTATGCTTTCTTGCAATGATAATTTTTTTCACTTCCTGCATTAGTTGCTGTGTATTTTCATCGATACAGGATTCTGCAAATTTTTCCAGTACAAATTCGGTAGCCGGGTAATTGGGATGAACCAAATCAATATCATAAAAGCGATAATCCCTCAATACATCTATTACTAATTCATAAGCCGGGAAATAATATGCTGATTCAAATTTTGCATCTATATAATGTACCGACTCTATCAACCTTGCCTTACTACGGTTATTCTCTACTACTCCATCCCTGATATGCCGGACAGGACTTACCGTGAAAATGAATTTGAGTTTTGGATTAAATTCTTTCAGCCGCTTCAAACAATCTTCCAGCATTAATTTTATATCCTCCACCTCCAGCATTTCTTTTGTAAACCAGTTTGCAGGTGCCCGGTGACAATTCGCAACCGTATCGCCAATAGCATGTTTGGCGGTTGCCGCCTGTTGGGTAAGTCTGTATGTAAATGATGAACCAAGGGTAATAATTAGCCAATCTGCCTGTTGAAGAAAATCATGAGCTTCTTGCTGTGATTCATTGATGATCCGTATAGCTTCTCCTGAACTAAGATTCGAAAAGCGGCTATGATGCTGCCAGCTATTCCATACTTCGTTTAACTGAAACATGTCAGCTTCAGTATATTTTTTATTCTCAGCGTAAGAAAGCAGACTTTTACAAACCGCATCAGGGCCAAATAAAATACCATTAGGATTTTGCAGAATGGAAAATTTTAAATCTCCAAGAGCATTCCCAATATGCTCTGTAAAGCAGGAGCCCACCAGCATTATTTTATCCCGGTAAGAAATAGGCGGTACCAATTTCTTCAAATCAATATTCAGCATCATATCCATAGTACCTATATAAAAATTTCGCCGGCAATGCGAAGACTTTCCAACAAAGCTTCTTTATTTAATCCTGGCAGCAGGCCTTGTTGTTCAAAATAATCAATCATCAGTTCGCTGTTCATGTTACCCACCAATTCATCATCCGCCATAGGGCAGCCACCAATACCTTTTAATGCTCCATCAAACCGGGTACAACCTGCTTTTACAGCTGCTTCTAATTTTGATTTCCAGTTCTCCGGAGTTGAATGGAGGTGAACACCAATCTCCGTTCCGGGCAATGAATCCACCAGGTAACTTGTCATATCATACACTTGCTCAGCAGAAGCCAGTCCAACTGTATCGGCCAGGGAAATAATACCTATGTCCATGGCCACCAATTTGTTTACCCATTCAAAAACAATTTCTTCGTCGTAAGCATCGCCATATGGATTACCAAATCCCATTGAAATATAAACTACCAGCTCCTTCCCGGTCTTGACACATAAATTCTGAATATCTTCTACCCTGCCGAGTGATTGTTCAATCGTGGAAT
The DNA here is from genome assembly GCA_016719015.1 of Chitinophagaceae bacterium. GTDB lineage: Bacteria > Bacteroidota > Bacteroidia > Chitinophagales > Chitinophagaceae > JJ008. Next base: position 305,265 of record JADKAZ010000002.1, on the reverse strand, counting down.
TTGTATTCCGTTGCTGAAATGTTTCTGAAACAGAAAAGGGAAACCCGAGATAAGTAATTTCATCAAATACACTGGCTTCCTCAGCCCCCCGCATATTAGCTATAATAGCAAGCAGTTTTGTACTGCCAACTCCTAACTCCAAACTACGAACTACTTCACTGGTATCAGCCATTTGTGGAATCGCCTTTGGCGAAACAAAACTACCAAAGTCAATTGTATCGAAATCCAACTTTCAGCAAGGAGTTGATGTATGCAATTTTCTTTTCTGCAGGAATAATTCTCTTCCACCCTTGCATGGCATCACGGGGACATTCGATGAGTTTTATGTTGCCTGCAAAATTCATTACATACGCTGTTTCATAGCTTCATATAATATGATCCCGGTGGCAACAGAAACGTTGAGTGATTCAAAATCACCCGCCATCGGGATCTTGACTTTCTCATCACATATTTTCATCAATGCAGGATAAATACCATTGTCCTCACTACCCATTACAATAGCACAAGGTTCTTTGAAATCAACTTCAGCGATACTTTTTTCAGCAGTCATCTCACTGGCAAATACTTTAATGCCATTCAGATGAAGCTCATCAACGGCTTTCATCAAACTGTTTACCCGGCACACCGCTATCATCTCTAATGCACCCGCCGAAGTAAGTATCGCATCTTCATTCAATGCTCCAACTCCTTTTTCAGGAATGATGATGGCATGTACTCCCGTACAATATGCAGTACGGGCAATGCCACCGATATTTCTGATATCAGTAATGCCATCGAGTATTAAAAATAAAGGTGTCTCACCCTTCTCAATTACAAAAGAAATAACATCTTGCAGATTCTGATATTGCACTTTGGCTATTTGTGCCACACAACCTTCATGTATTCCAATATTAAATCCATCCAGTTTGGCTGCTGGTACATAATTAACCGGTACGCCGTTTTGCGAAGCCAGTGCTTTTATTTCATTTACATCCTGCCCTGTTGCTCTTCCATCTAGGTATATCCTGTCTAATTGCTGACCAGATTGCAATGCTTTAATTACAGCAGAGCGACCTATTACCAGGGAGTTCTTTTTGGGGCGATGTTGTTGTCTGAAATTTCTCACATCTCAAAATTAAAGGTTTGCTATCGAAGCCTAAGATACAGGAACAATAAACCCTGAATGATTTTTCAACCATTCAGGGTCTTGAAGTCTCCCCTTTAGGAGAGATTTAGAGGGGCTTTATTTCAAACCAAATGCTTTTTTCACTTTCCCTACATAATCTAATTTCTCCCAGGTAAACAACTCCACTTTCTTGGTCACTTTTTTACCATCAGGAGAAGTAAATGTTTTTTCCACTATTTCCGGCTTGCGTCCCATATGTCCATAAGCTGCAGTTTCGCTATATATAGGATTACGAAGTTTCAGACGTTGCTCAATAAAATAAGGACGCATATCAAAAACACTTTCCACTATTTTACTGATTTGTCCATCGGTTAATTCCACCTTAGCAGTACCATAAGTATTTACATTAATACTGGTAGGCTGTGCCACACCAATGGCATAGGAAACTTGTACTAATATCTCGCTGCACAAACCGGCAGCTACTAAGTTTTTTGCAATATGCCTGGTTGCGTAGGCTGCAGAACGGTCAACTTTAGAAGGATCTTTACCGCTGAAAGCTCCACCACCATGTGCACCTTTACCACCATAGGTATCAACAATGATCTTGCGACCCGTTAACCCTGTGTCACCATGCGGGCCACCGATTACAAACTTGCCGGTTGGGTTAACATGGTATTTGATATCTGTATTGAACAGCTTCGCATATTTTTTATACTTCGATTTTATTCTCGGAATAAGAATATTGATAACGTCACTTTTGATCTTCGCCAGCATTTTGGCTTCGCTGTCAAAGTCATCATGCTGTGTAGATATTACAATGGCATCAATGCGAACAGGTATATTATTATCATTGTATTCTAACGTCACCTGGCTTTTTGCATCCGGGCGGAGATAAGGCATTTTAGAATTCTTCTCCCTGCGGATAGCAGCCAGCTCAATTAAAAGATTATGTGCCAGATCCAATGCCAATGGCATGTAATGCTCCGTTTCGTTAGTGGCATACCCAAACATCATACCCTGGTCACCTGCACCTTGCTCTTCTTTCTTCTTTCTGTCAACCCCCTGGTTAATATCTGATGATTGTTCATGTATGGCAGATAAAACGCCGCAACTGCTTGCTTCAAACATATACTCACTCTTGGTATACCCGATTTTACGGATCACACCACGGGCAATTTCCTGAACATCCAAATAGGCTTTAGACTTTACTTCCCCTGCTAAAACTACCTGTCCGGTAGTTACTAATGTTTCGCAAGCCACTTTTGATTGTGCATCAAATGCAAGAAAATTGTCTATCAACGCATCAGAAATCTGGTCAGCAACTTTATCCGGGTGTCCTTCACTAACTGATTCCGAAGTAAATAAATACGGCATGAATTATTTTTTAGGTCGCAAAGATAAGGGTGTAATTACAATGAAAAAAGCCATCCTATCTGAATAGGAAGGCTTTTAAACATATCTTAATAACTTATTGATACTATAGTTTCGAATAAATCAATCTTAACCGCAAACGTCTTGGGTTTGTGTCGAGGGGACCTGTGTTACCCACTACTCTTACACGACCTTTTACAATGGCAGGATTAACTAAAATACCAACGGTTGCGTCCGTTCCGGGTGGTATTCCAAATTGCTCATTTAATGAGAATGGTGCCGATAACCTGAGATCGTATAATGTTTGCGTACCCGTCAACACATGTTGCACATAGCGGGAAATATTAAACTTCCATTGCCGGATAGGGTTTCCAAAATTATCAATGCTTCGTACCGGAACACAACCAAAAACCCCTAAGTTTAAAGCTCCCGACGATGTATAAGTAAGATCATAAGGGATAGTTCTGAACTTATAACTATTTGAGATGGTTGGATCATATGCATCCAGATATAAGTAATCGGGAGGTCTGAAAGTGCTGTCAGTGATATCATATAACTGTTCTACAATCAACTCTGCCCGGTGAATAACCCTGTTGCTTAAACCTGCCAAACCCGATAGTTTTAAATTAGCAAAAGTTCCGGGAGAATTTTGAAGGTATAATATGGGGTCGGGAGCATTACCATTATTTAGCGAGGCCAGTAATGGTGTTCCGGCATATTCCCTTTTCACAAAATTGGCCGCTGCACAGTTTCCACTAAAAGTGAAATAAGCTACTGTTGTATCCAGTTTCTGAACATTACTAACAACTCTTTTTTCATATCTGTAATAAATGGCAAGTTTTGTATTGAAACTGGTCAGGTCAAATCCCATAACCGCATTACCTGCACCCATTGATTGTAAAGCAAACCCTTTAAATCGCTGCCGGAAAAGTGAATCGCCTGCATATGCCCCATTACCAGCAGAGTCATAACTTAATAAACGGGTACCAAAAGAATTATCAAGCCGTATTCGCAATTGATTAGTGGTTGTATCCCTGTAGGCTTTTACAGAATCATCAAGTGTCCTTGGAATAAAAGTTCTTGAACCAAGCAAGTTTGAATACGTTAAGTTACTTTGCCGTACAAGATAAGCGGTATCACTTCTGAAATTATTAGACTGGTCCAGCTCATAGACATTTACCGTCTGGGCTGTATTAGTATCACCATATGTTTCTACGTAGCCTAAAACCAGAACTACAGAATCAATAAACAAGCTGTCGGGTCTGTTAGCGAAAGAATATTTAAAAAACTGAGGCTTTAATTCAAAAAACATCCTTGCATCGGTTTGCCCAAAGAAAGGGTCGTTATTGATTTTTCCCAGGAAAAATTCTTCGTTTTTAGCGAGATACTGAGAGTCGTTGGCTAAACCAAATGTGTCATTAAAAGCCTGAACCGTAAGCAATGTATCAAACGTAGTGATATTATCTACAGGCGGGATCAATCCTCCACCCAGTTCTGTTGCTTCATTGATCTTTTTACAGGCAGAAAATACAATAGCAACCGTGGCTACGATTGCTATAAATGATAAAACGATTTTTCTATTCTTCACAAAGTAAATTTATAACCGGGTTAGTTGATTTTTATTTGCCTGCAAGGTCGCTATACAGTTGTAAATAGTCTGTTAAATCTCCCTCCGGATTATACAGTAACGTCTTCTTTCCCCGCACTTTAGAAAATTCTTCCACTAATTTCTTTTCTATTTTTTCGGCTCCAAATGTAATGGCATCAGCAAATGTTGCACCGCCGCGGAACATGGCAGTATTGTTAGCATCTTTATATATCTCAAGGTCTTTTTCTTTTAAGGAAGCATGGATCAATGCCTTCTTTACAAAGTCGCTGCCCAGTTTTTCTTTAAATGTATTCTGACCTATCGTGTAAACAATTTTGCTATGCGCAAAAACAGGTTCTTTCTTATAAACTGTTTTCAGGTAGGCAGGAATTAGTCCTGTCATCCAACCACTGCAATGGATAATATCGGGAGGCCATCCAAATTTTTTGACTGTTTCCAACGCACCTTTGCAATAGAAAATCGTTCTCAGTCCATTATCATCATACCATTTTTCCTGTTCGTCATGAAAAACAAATTTGCGTTTGAAAAGGTCTTCATTATCCAAAAAATAAACCTGCAAACGGGCACTTGGTAAAGAAGCCACTTTGATCTGAAGCGGCATATCTTCATTATCAACAGAAACATTAATTCCTGAAAGCCTGACTACTTCATGCAAACGGTGGCGACGTTCATTGATAATGCCAAATCGGGGCATGATGCAACGAACTTCCAGGTTATTATCATTGGCTTTGATGGCCAGCTTGTTTACAATCTCAGAAAACTCTGTCAACTCCAGGTAGGGCGACATCTCGTTAGCTATAAATAAAACTCTTTTCTTTGCTGACATGGGCTCCTGTTTAAATTATTGCCTTGGTAAAGGCGGGCAAAGGTAGTTATTTTACAGCGAATTGAGATGTTCATCAGCAACTTAGACATTAACCGGTTAGGAATATGATCTTATTTAAAAAAGCAACAGACCTGCGTAAATGGGTTGATGCTCAATCAAAAAAGGGAAATAGTATAGCTTTTGTACCGACCATGGGGGCATTGCATGCAGGGCATATTTCTTTAATAGATGCCGCTTCAAAAGAAAACCAAGTAACCATTTCAAGCATATTTGTGAATCCGACCCAATTTAATGATCTTAAAGATTTTGAAAAATACCCTATCACCATTGAAAAGGATATTGAGATGCTGGAAGCTGCTGGCTGTAATGTCCTTTTCTTGCCTTCCGTAAAAGAAATATACCCGGAAGGGATTAAACCTGAAATGCAATACGAACTGGGGTATATAGAAACAATATTAGAAGGAAAATTTCGGCCGGGCCACTTCCAGGGAGTGTGCATGGTAGTTCATCGTCTTCTGGACATAGTGCAGCCTGATAATCTATACCTGGGCCAGAAAGATTACCAACAATGCATGGTCATTTCTAAATTGGTCGAGCTCATAAATCAGCAGGATACAATCAAGGTAAACATTTGCCCCACCCTCCGGGAAAAGGATGGACTCGCCATGAGCAGCAGAAATATGCGACTAAATGAAGACGAAAGAAAACTTGCTGCTATCATTTATAGGTGCCTATCTTATATAAAGGAACATACCGGAAAGCAGTCCGTTAATGATATAAAAAAACAAACACAATCAATGCTTGAAGAAGCGGGGCTCCGGGTTGATTATGTGGAAATAGCTGAAGCAAAACATCTCTCCCCCATCACTACCTGGGATGAAAAAGAAAAAGCGGTGGCACTTATCGCCGCATTCATGAATGAGGTCCGTCTGATTGATAACATGCTTTTAAATTAATTTGTCATTCACATACATCGTTTTACTTTCGGGAACAATGAACAAACGAATCCGCTCCATATTACAATACAGTTTCTTTTTAGGATTGGGCATTTTTTTAGTTTGGTGGTCTGTAAAAGACCTGACGGCGAATGACAAGTCGCAGATAAAAATAGCGTTGGAAACAGCCAGGTATTGGCTTTTAATCCCTGTTTTTGGAATGCTTTTTTTAAGCCACCTGATAAGAGCAATTCGTTGGAAATTATTAATAGAACCTTTGGGATATAAACCCTCTACAACAAATACTTTGTTTGCTGTTTTTATAGGCTACCTGGCTAACCAGGCCGTTCCCCGTTTGGGCGAAGTATTGAAGTGTACTGTTTTATCCAGGTATGAAAAAGTACCTGCCGATAAATTAATAGGCACCATCATTCTTGAACGGGTAATTGATGCCATGACCCTTTTATTAGTATTTGGTATAACGTTGGCTATACAACCAGACATTTATGCTCAGCTTATCGATACTATTTTCAATTCAAAAAAGGACGACACCCATGAAACTATTTCTTCCTCGCTGGTATTGATTATTATCGCAGCTATTATCATCAGTATCCTTGCCATCTGGATGATAAAAAACAAAAAGAACTTTAGCGACCTGCTGTTGCTATTTAAAAAAATAGGCCGTAGTGTCTGGCAGGGACTTAGCACAATACAGCATCTCAAAAAAAGATGGTCTTTTATTTTTCTCACTTTTAGTATGTGGGCTTTATACCTGGGGGGAGGCTATATTGGCTTCATGGCATTGAAGGAAACGCAACATTACGGAATCAATGAGGCCTTTACTGTCTTATCGGCAGGAAGTATTGGCATGATAGCAACGCCGGGTGGTATTGGAGCCTATGCCTATTTATTACAAAAAACGATGCAGGTCTACGGATTAGAAAAGGGCATTGCCCTTGCATTTGGATGGATACTATGGCTGGCCCAAACGGCCGTTATTCTCATCGGAGGTTTAATTAGCTTTGTAGCTATTCCTTACTATAATAAAAGAAAACTCCGTGAAGAGAACTGACCTTATCACTCAAAAGATTTTGAAAAAAGAGCAACTGAAACAGCGGGTGGCGCAGTGGAGAATGCAAGGAAAGAAAATTGCTTTCACCAATGGTGTATTTGATATACTGCACAAAGGCCATATTTATTCACTTAGCCAGGCCGCAAGTGAAGCTGATTATTTGATTGTTGGTGTAAATTCTGACAGTTCTGTTAAAAGGCTTAAAGGAGATAACCGGCCAATTAATAATGAAGAAGCAAGAGCACTTATTCTGGCTTCTTTAATAATGACCGATGGCGTAGTGCTGTTTGAAGAAGATACACCATTGGAGTTAATAAAGATTATCATGCCTGATGTATTGGTTAAAGGTGGTGATTATACAGTAGAACAGGTAGTTGGAGCAAAAGAGGTAGCAGCAGCCGGTGGCCGGGTAGTCATTAATCCAATCCTTGATGGATTTTCCACCACCAGCATCATTGACCAAAGCAAAAAGGGCTGATTTGACTCACCAAAAAAGCGGCAGTATTCATTTTTTTGTCCTGCTGCATTATGTTTACCTACTCAAAGGAGGCCCATTTGTATGAAACAACAATTTTTATCCCTGCTGATTCTTTTCCTGCTTGTACAGTCTTGCAATCGTTTTTCGGCTGAAGGAACAAGCAAACAAAAAATCGTCTGGCAACCCTCTCACCAGACCGACACCGGTAAAGACTTCAGCGAAGCTGCAACCTGCAACGGTATTGTGGAAGCTGCGATGGCCGCTGCACCATCTCTAAAAGAATATAAAGTGTGGAGCCTGGGGAATAAACAATATCATCATGCCGACTCCGGGAGCAATACCAAAATACTGCACACCTCTGCAGTGATTGACGGAAAGATTTCTGGTTATGCATATGAATTAAAAAAATCGAATAAGAAACATCCGGAGGTTTTTATTTCAATACACAATAATGGTGGCACCAGGCGCCATGCCGTATGGGGCTATATCCATTATGGAGATAAGTATGAAACGGCTAACCGGGAACTGGCAGGCCGGTTAATAAAAGCGATTAGCACTGCTACTAATTTAGAAAACAGGGGAGTATTATTGGATAGCACAACGGGCAGAAATGACTATCGCTGCAACAGCTCAGGTAAACTAAGCTTTTACAGTCTTGATGAAAACATAAACAAAGCGCCTTATCGTGTACTACTTGAGATTGGTGATAATGCTGCCAGCAGGGATTTTTTGCAAAATCCGGCCAATCAAAAAATTATTGGCGAAGCCATAAAGAAAGAGTTAATCGCATGGTTAGCTGATAAAAAATAAATGTGGTCATGCCTTTGTCTTACAAGTAGAATACTTTTTGTCAAAACAACTAATTAATTATCCACCAATAAAGGAACTGGCACAATTTTTACCTGCTACTAACAAACCAATTGTATGACAGGTATTTTATCGTCAAAAACAGTTAAGCAATTAGCTTTTCATTTCATACTTCAAAACGCAGACTACCGTAAAAAATGCCTGTATCTGCAGGAAATTATTTCACTGGGCAAAAAAGAGATAGTTTGGAGACGGGCCCTTTTTCAATTTTTTGATGTTCCGTATAAAAGCACTTCAGTCAATAAACTTTGTAAGAATTAATTTGTAGAAATCCCATAACACCAAAGACTCTTATAAATACCTGGCAACACTATACACTGACATCTTTATAGTTTTACCACGCAGTTCCGGACTATCAAGATAAGTAAACTTGTATCCTTCCGTGTCTTTGAGCTCAGAATAAATAATTTCCGATATGAGCAGTGATGCTGCATACTGATTACATAATGACATAATCCGTGCTGTAGTGTTCAAAATATCTCCACTGTAAACAATCTCCTTTTTTATTATTCCAATCTCCCCCGTGGTAACAACACCCGCATGAATGGCGGCTTTAAAGTCGGGTACAGTTTTAAAATGATCCATGAAATAACCACTGTCCTTCTCTACCGCTTCCCGTATCAGCATAAAGCACTTCAGGCAGTTAGCGTTTTTTAATCCTTCTTTACGTTCCCATGAAATGATGATTTCATCTCCTACGTATTGGTAAATTTCTCCATTACAACTTAATACCGGTTCAGTAGCCAGACGAAAAAAATGCTTCAGCATCAGGAAGTATTCTACATCACCTATTTTTTCTGCTATGGTCGTTGAGGATTTCAAATCAAGAAACATAAATATCCTGTCTTCCTGCCTTGGAACATGGTACTTCCCCAATAATAATTTTTTCAGTGTACCCCGTCCATATTTTTCACTTACATCCAGCAAGAAGATAGTGCCGATAACAATAAAATACCAGGTGATAAGCAATCGAAATACCCGCAGGTTAAAAACGGCAGTATCAAATTTTTGCCAGAAATCCGCATCAGACTTATCAAATATGGCTCCAAGCGTCCCAACAATCAATATACAAACGCTGACAAAAATCGAGTAGAGAAATGAATGAATCAAAATTTTCCGCCCATAGGTCTTGCCTTTCAGTTTCTCTCGTTGGTAGAATACAATAAAAGAACCAGCAAGTATGCCACCTGCCAATGGGCCGATGGCGGTGATCATAAGATGCTGTAATGCGTTATCGCCAAAAGTAAAATACAGAAAAAACTGTCTTGTAACAGGATTAAAGCTAACAGCATAGAAAAGTTCAACAAGCACTCCAATAATGATCCACAGTATGGTAATCGACATTACCTGTCGCATTTTATAGCCTGCTGCCGGATTTAGTTTCATTGCCCCATTAAATTGGCATGAAATTATTAAAGAAATTTATTTTTAAGAGTAAAAATCGCAATATTGGCGCATATCGATGGATAGTATAAACAACGGTATATAGATTCAATATTAACACCCTCACTCCCGTTTTAATCAACTACCTTCACATGTGAGCATAGGTTCTACCAACATTTAGTCCTGATTTGCATCAATTCTTACTTTTATTTTCAGTAACAGTTAATCTTCTCTCTACTCTTTGCTGCCAGTCCTTTTGCACAGGTATTTCTATTGTTTTATTTTAAATTATTATTTTATGAACATGTACGTATCTAATTTAAGTTTTCACACTGCTGATGATGACTTAAGAAAATTATTTGAGCAATTTGGTGCTGTATCTTCAGCTAAAGTTATTACAGACAGGGAAACAGGCCGCAGCCGTGGGTTTGGCTTTGTTGAAATGGGAACTGATGATGAAGGTAAAGAAGCTATCAAAGGGCTTAATGGCAAAGAAATTGAAGGCAGATCTTTGTCTGTCTCCGTAGCCAAAGAAAAGCCAAAAGCTGATAATAAGAGATGGTAGTAATAAAAAGAAAGTATTAAAAGAGTCTGTTTCAGACTCTTTTTTTGTTTACTTATTAAAGTATTTCAGCCGGTACTGCTGCGTCTACTTCTTCAGCTATTGGTATCGCTATAACCCTTAATTCCTGCTTATTAATCCGTACAATTTTCAGCCAACTGAAAAGCCTGATAATAGCATAAGTCGGATCTAGTTCATGCCAGCGAAAACCGAAATTAGTATTGGAAGGACTTTTATGATGATTGTTGTGATAAGCCTCTCCCATCATAAAAATATCCAGCTTAAATAAATTTGTGGATGTATTCTTCATCTTAAAATTGACAGAGCCATATTTATGAGCAAACCAGTTGATGATCATTCCCTGTACCGGCATCATCAGTATATGAATAGGTAATAAAAGATACCACCATGCAGAAGGCGCAAACTGAACATAGAATAATATATAAACCGCAATCCATGCTAGGCGGGACCAAATAGAATGACCTATTCTATCCAATGCAGGCCAATCGGGCAGATTCTTGAGGAAACGCTGTTCGGTGTCAAACTTATTATTAAAAATGGCGGACGTCATTAAACGAGCCCTCCACATCATTATAAAAAGATTTTTATCATATTTAGGCGAATGCGGGTCTTTATCGGTATCTGTATAGGCGTGATGCATCCGGTGCATAATAGCATATACCCTCGGACTGAGGTACGATGAACCTTGTGTTAAGTAGGCGAACAGGTAAAAAACCCGTTCCCAGAATTTACTCATGGTAAAGGCAGCATGAGAAGCATAACGGTGATGAAGAAAAGTTTGTGAGAAAAGCGATAAATACCAATGGGCTACGAAAAAAAGGAGGATTAAAATCATTAACACAAGATCACTATAATTGAATACTGATAGTGTAAGATACGTTTAAAGTCTAACTGCGGCCTTAAATACTTTGTTATTGTTGAACTGTTGCGTACATATCTCCCACAGTCCGATCCTAACTACTGAAATTAATTGTCTACCTCGCTACTGAAAAAACCTAGTTCAGCGAGTATTATGCCACCACTGGTATAGTTCAGCAAACTACTTTTAATGTTGGTCTTTAAATCTTCCCGGCTTTTAATAAATGATGATTTAATAAGGGAAAGCTTATAAGAATTGATCTTAAAAAAAGCTAACCGGGCAGTTTGCTCAGTAAAATCATCAACGAGGTGAAACGATTCGGCAATGTATGCCTGGTCGTTGTAGAATGGATGGTTCATACAGACGGATATTGGTTTTACAAGGATTGGACATTTTTACAACGCATGCCTTCCGGGAAAATTGCAATATGGGATAGGGAAAAACGGAAAATAGGGGTTACTTTATTACATTTGCCGTATTAAGAGCAGGGTTTATAAACCCTATAACGATTGCTGTTTGCTGATAAATAAGCATTTATAAAGCTCTAAACCAACTAAAAAAAGCAAATGGTACAAAAAACTTACTTCAAGACAAAAGACTACTGCAAAGTAAAATTCTCTTTCAAAGTGGAAAATGCTGAAACAATTGAAATACTCGGCCTGAACAGCGACTGGGAAAAATCCATCATCATGAGCAAGAAAAAAGATGGAACTTTCAGTGCAGATGTAAACCTGCCCAAAGAATCAAGGCATGAGTTTAAATACCTGGTGAATGAAACTGAATGGGTAAATGAACCTGAAGCTGACAGCGAACAACCTAATATGTACGGCGGTGCCAACAGCGTAATCGTTCTTTAAGCAATTCATTTTTTGAAAGCACCGGCAAGATTTCTGCAACCAACAGAAATTTTGCCGGTTGTTGTGTTTTACGACTGGTAAAAAAAGTCCTTGCATTTACCGCAAACTGAAAAAACTTACCTTTCGTATCTAATTCAGGGCAACAGAATATGACAACCAGCAATAACGATTTGTTCTATACCCGCCTGCCGGTTAACCAACTATCTCTCAGTGACCTGCTAACGGAGGAACATCTTTTCTTCAAAATCCCGTCTAGCTGGCATGTTTTGATTACCGATGTAAAAAAATCAACCGTTGCGGTAGAGAATGGGTTACATGAAACAGTGAATCTTGTAGCAACGGGAAGTATCGTTGCCGTATTAAACATTGCTTACAAGGAAAATCTTACCATACCATTTTTCTTTGGCGGAGATGGTGCCACTTTTATTGTTCCGCCGATAATACTCGACGCTGTAATGAAAGCCCTGATAAAGCATCAGCAAAATACAGAAGTTAATTTCGGAATAATGCTGCGGGTCGGGCATGTACCGGTAGAAACAATTTATGCAGAAGGACATTCCTTAAATATAAGTAAACTCAGAACGTCAGACTTATTTTCAATTCCGGTTTTATTAGGTAATGGCCTTTCTTATGCAGAAAGAATTATAAAAGGAGAAGCCTACTTGCTTACACCTCCAACACTGCCAGAGGATGAACTTGATATGAGTGGCATGCAGTGCCGCTGGGATAAGATAAAACCACCGGAAAATTATGATGAAGTGGTAAGTCTCCTGGTAGTTTGCCGTGAGCAGGTAAACCAGGCTGAAGTTTTTAAAAAGGTGATTGATCACATTGACAAAATTTATGACAACCATCAAAAAAGACAACCCATCACTGTTTCTAAATTGAAACTGAAAGGGACGTTGAAGAAAATTGGCCGGGAAATGCAGGTAAGAATGGGTAGTTATAAACCCATGTATCTCTTACGTACCTGGTTTACTACTTTGCTTGGTTCCTTGTACTTTAGAACTAAACCCGGCAAGAGATACCTGGCCCAATTAGTAGATATGTCCGACACATTGGTGATTGACGGTAAAATAAATACTGTAATATCAGGAACTCAACAACAACGAAAAGAGCTTGATGCAGCTTTGAATGAACTTGAAAAGGATGGCTATATTAACTATGGGCTTCATGTAAGTAAGGAATCCGTGATGTCCTGTTATGTACGGGGAATGGACGAACATCATATTCACTTTATAGATGGCTCAGATGGAGGTTATACCAAAGCAGCCAGTGTATTAAAAAAGAAAATTTACCAGCATTGAAAATGTAAATCAAATTTTGATTAAAAAAGAAACAGATATATTAATTATTGGCGGAGGTTTAGCGGGTCTTATCAATGCGATACACTTATCCCGGGCCGGTTTATCCGTTATTCTCGTTGAAAAAAATGAGTACCCAAAACATAAAGTATGTGGCGAATTCATTTCCAATGAAGTGTTGCCCTATCTTCAGCATCTTGATGCAGACCCTATGTCATTGGGCGCAAAAAAAATTGACCGTCTATTAATTAGCACTGCCCGTGGAAAAACGATTGAAACCAAACTTCCATCAGGAGGATTTGGAATCAGCCGCTATACTTTGGATCATTTTCTATTTCAAAAGTCTCTGCAAAATAATTGTACTATTATACAGGACGCTGTTACTGAGGTAATTTTTACCAATGACCTTTTCCGGGTAACTACAAACGAAGGAAAAGTAATGACCGCTAAAATTGTTATAGGGGCCTATGGTAAAAGGAGTAAACTTGATATAAACCTCGGCAGGAGTTTTATTAAAAGCAAATCCCCATTTATCGGAGTAAAAACACATCTTAAGGGAGACTTTCCTGAAGACCTGGTAGCCCTGCACAATTTCAAAGGTGGTTATTGTGGTGTGTCCCAGGTGGAAAATGGGAATATCAATGTTTGCTTTCTAGCCAACTACAAAACTTTTCAACAGCATAAGAATATAGAAACTTATAAACAGGAGGTATTATACAAAAACAAACATTTAAAATCAATTTTCGAAAATTCCGTCCCTGTATTCGAACAACCCTTAACTATCAGCCAGATCTCATTTTTAAATAAATCGCCTGTGGAAGAACATATATTAATGTGCGGTGATGCAGCTGGTATGATCCACCCTCTTTCGGGTAACGGTATGGCTATCGCAATTCATAGTGCTAAAATCGCATCAGAGCTTATTATAAAATATTTCAACAAAGAAATAAAATCAAGAACTGAACTGGAAACAATATATTCAATAAAATGGAATAAGGAATTTAAAAGGAGAATTGCAACCGGACGGGTTTTACAATCATTTTTTGGTAAAGACAATCTGGCACAGATAGTGATGTACGGTATTACACATATTCCGGGAATATTACCAGCTATTATACGGCAAACACATGGCAAACCAATAAACGTAATCCCCGCATGAGAAATCGCCTGCTACAGAGTTGCCGGATATTTAATCAAAAAAGTGTGGTGAAATCATTCAGCCCTAAAGTAAAATAGCATTTATAAAAAATAAAAAATCGATACTCTTTGGCTTGTATGGATAAATTTAATACATGATAAAGCCGGGGAAAAAATTACCTGGTTTGAGGAAATAGAATATAAAATGTATGACTTAAACCCTCCAATTAGCTTGTAATTATTTACCACTAATAGTATTTACTATTTTTTGAGAAATAATTTGAGATAATCAGCATCAAGTTTTTCATTTCTTTGGATAATAAAATATAAAAATGTTTATCAATACTGCTACCAGGAGCACTGAAGATGAATTAATGGATAATTTCCAGATGGAAGGAGAAATGTTACGGGATTCATTGGACAAGCTGGATGCCATTAACAGGCGATTAGGTGGTAACAAAGTAACTATTGACGGGCTAGAATACCTGCTGAAAAATGAACCGCCAGGTGCCACCATTTCAATTATTGATTTGGGCTGTGGCGGTGGAGATATGCTGCGCAGAGTAGCTGATTTTGGTAGGAAGCATAACTATATTTTTAAATTAACGGGCATAGACGCTAACGAGTATACAGTAAATTATGCCGGGAAACTATCAACCAATTACCCGGAGATTACTTTTACACGAATGGATGTACTGGCGAAAGAATTTTCCTCGTTAAACTATGACATAGCTCTTGCAACCTTGTTTCTTCACCATTTCAAAAATGAAGAAATTGATAATTTGCTGAAAGTAATTACTCAAAATGCAAATAAGGGTGTAATTATAAACGATCTCCACCGGAGTAAGAGAGCTTTTTACTTGTTTAAACTGATTTCTTTCTTTATTTCAAATCCGATGATTTGAAAAGATGGGGCAATCTCTGTGTTGAGGGCATTTAAAAAAAATGAAATTATTAACATGGGAAAGAAATTACAAAACACGGTGAGCACCGTGGGCTGGAAATGGGCATTCCGTTATCAATGGATAATACAAAAAAATGAGTGTAAAAATAAAAGCGGTTGCCAAACAATTGCCCCCGTACTCCCGGCTTACTGCAGACATTTTGCCGTATGTTGAATTATG
Organism: Chitinophagaceae bacterium; assembly: GCA_016719015.1. GTDB lineage: Bacteria > Bacteroidota > Bacteroidia > Chitinophagales > Chitinophagaceae > JJ008. Next base: position 289,755 of record JADKAZ010000002.1, on the reverse strand, counting down.
GCTTGCAGGGCAGGATGAGCGGTTTATCCGGAAGGCATTAAAAATTTTCGGAAATGCAGGCGTAGATAAGCGGTACTCTATCATGGAGCCGGATGAAGTATTCATGGCCACTACATTTGAAAAAAAGAATACGATATACATACGGGAATGTACAAAGCTGGCAGAATTATCCCTCCAAAAAGCTTTGGTCAGAGCAAATTGGGAAGCACAAGACATTGATTATATCATAACAGTGAGCTGTACGGGTATCATGATACCCTCTGTTGATGCTTATCTCATTAACAGTCTAAAAATGAAACAGGATATTGTACGACTACCTGTAACAGAAATGGGTTGTGCCGCCGGAATCTCCGGGATGATTTATGCAAAAAATTTTCTGCAAGCGAATCCTGGTAAAAGAGCGGCTGTTGTTGCTGTGGAATCTCCTACCGCCACATTTCAGCTGACTGATTTTTCTATGGCGAATATTGTAAGTGCAGCCATATTTGGAGATGGTGCCGCAACGATACTCCTCTCCTCTTGCCCGGAAGATGAGGGCCCTTCGATTATTGCCGGAGAAATGTATCATTTTTATAATGCTGAGCAGATGATGGGATTTAAAGTTACAGATACCGGCCTGCAGATGATACTGGATGAAACAGTTCCGGAAACAATTGCAGAACATTTTCCAAAAATCGTTCACCCTTTTCTTGAGAGGAATCATTCCAGCATAGAAGAAATCAATCACTTGATTTTTCATCCCGGTGGAAGAAAAATTATACAAACTGTGGAAGAATTATTCGGGTCTTTAGGAAAGAATATCGACGATACCCGTGAAATACTGAAACAATTTGGCAATATGTCAAGTGTTACCGTTTTGTATGTACTCGAACGGTTTTTAGAAAAGAAAATTCCTGCGGGTGATAAAGGGCTGATGCTTAGTTTTGGCCCGGGTTTTTCTGCACAAAGCATTTTATTGGAATGGTAAAAGAGTTTAGCGATAAAAATTATTGGGCACTTATTCTGGGAGGCTCTTCCGGATTAGGATTAGCTGCTGCAATAAAGCTGGCAAAGCATGGCTGTAATATTATTATAGTATACCGAAACAGAAAATCGGATTTAGCCGCAATTGAAAAAGATTTTGATGTAATAAAGACTTGTGGTGTTGATGTATTAACGATTAATGAAGATGCGCTGCAAGCAAACAAAAGGGAACTGATTGTTACCACTATTCGTCAACAATTGGGGGAACAGGGAAAAATCAGGGCACTCATTCACAGTATTGCAAAGGGCAATTTAAAACCTATGCTTGCAGAAGGAGATGCTATTTTACACAATGATGATTTTCACCTGACGGCTGATGCAATGGCCTTTAGTTTATATGATTGGACAAAAATAATTTTTGAACAAAAGCTGTTTGCAGAAGATGCAAGGGTTATTAGTTTTACCAGTGAAGGGAATACAAAAGCAATTAAAAATTATGCCGCAGTATCTGCCGCAAAAGCTGCACTGGAAGCTATCACCAGGAATATTGCATTGGAATTTGCCCCACAAGGAATAAAAGCCAATTGCATACAGGCTGGTGTTACAGATACATCATCTTTCAGGATGATTCCCGGTCATGAAAAAATTAAAGAACATACACTTCTCCGCAATCCTTCCAAACGACTTACAACTCCTGAAGATGTCGCAAATGTTGTATATCTTTTATGTAAGGATGAAGCCGCCTGGATCAATGGAAGTATTATTATTGCAGACGGTGGAGAACATATCAATTAAATTATGACATTAAAAGAAATTGTAGCATTATTGCCTTACACACCGCCCTTTCTTTTTGTAGACGAACTCGAAGAAGTGACAGAAAACGGAGCGACGGGCAGTTATACGTTTAAGCCCTCCGAATTTTTTTATGAGGGGCATTTTAAAAACTCCCCCATCACCCCCGGAGTCATACTGACAGAAACAATGGGACAAATTGGTGCCGTTTGTTTAGGTATATATCTGCTACGGGAAGAAATAGTATTAAAAGGTCTGCCTGATATTGCATTGACTTCTTATGAAACTACTTTTTTTGCACCGGTCTTTCCCGGTGAAAAAGTAACAGTCACCTCCCAAAAGGAATATTTCCGTTTTAGCAAACTAAAATGTAAAGTAGAGATGAGAAACAGTGAAGGCAAACTTATTTGCAGCGGAACTATAGCTGGATTTATAAAAAACAGGAAATAATGACCCGGGTAGTTATTACAGGGCTTGGAGTGGCAGCACCCAATGGCGTTGGTATTGACAATTTTACAACCGCTATAAAGAATGGTGTATCCGGTATCCGCTATTGCAAAGAACTTGAAGATTTGAATTTTTCCTGTCGTATTGGAGGCATCCCTGTAGTACCGGAAGAATTAAAAAAGCAGTATCTCACACCACTTCAATTGAAAAATTTCAATAGCTCTGGTATTCTTTATGGCTGTATTGCCGGTATGGATGCCTGGAAAGATGCAGGCCTGTCAATCAATACTACCACTACGCCTGATTGGGATAGTGGAACAGTTTTTGGTACGGCTGTTTCGGGTGTAGACAAGTTCAGAGAAGCTATTTATAAATTAGATGCTGGCAATGTAAGAACACTGGGCAGCACCGCGGTATTGCAAACAATGGCCAGTGGTATTAGTGCTTACTTAGGTGGTATCCTTGGACTGGGAAATTTGGTAACTACAAACTCCTCTGCCTGCAGTACTGGAACAGAAGCAATATTGATGGGCTTTGAACGGATACAATCAGGAAAAGCAAGAAGAATGTTGGTTGGTAGTTGCAGCGATCATGGGCCTTACCTCTGGGGCGGTTTTGATGCATTACGGGTCATTACTTATAAACATAACGAATCACCAGAGAAAGCTTCTCGTCCAATGAGTGTAACGGCCAGCGGATTTGTTCCAGGGAGCGGCGCCGGTGCATTATTGCTGGAGTCCCTATCAAGTGCCCTGGAGAGAAATGCAAAAATTTATGGAGAAGTGCTTGGTGGTGCGATTAACGCAGGTGGTCAGCGGGGGGATGGAAGTATGACGGCCCCTAACTCTTTTGCCGTACAACGTTGCATCCAACAGGCAATTGAAAATGCAGGTATTAATGCCAATGAAATAGATCTTATCAATGGACATTTAACCGCTACTATAAAAGATGCAACAGAAGTGAAAAACTGGGCTACCGCTCTTAATAGAAAAGGCGAGAATTTTCCATACATACATTCGCTGAAATCAATGATTGGGCATTGCCTGGGTGCTGCCGGAACCATTGAAAGTGTTGCTGCCATATTAGGGTTGAATGAAGGTTTTATTTTCCCTTCCATTAACTGTGAAGATGTACATCCTGAGATTGCCTCCATAATTTCGACTGATAAAATACCACAAAAAATCATCATCAACGATAAGTTGCAAACTATTGCCAAAGCCAGTTTTGGTTTTGGGGATGTAAATGCCTGTATCATTTTCAGAAAATATACCTTATGAATAAAGAACAATTAATAACGTCACTTAAGGAAATAGTAAAACCCTATGTACGGAATGAAGAAGGCTTGGCGGCCCTGACAGAAGAAACTGATTTTCTAACTGACCTTAAAATAAATTCTGCTAACCTGGTAGATGTTATTTTAGACATAGAAACGGCGTATGACATTATTATTGATAACGAATCGATGGAGAAAATGCTCACCGTAAAAGCAGCCATGGAAATAATAACAGCTAAACTAAGTGGAAAGTGAGGGGTAATGATATTATAGATATAAAAGCCGCAGCTCAGGAAAGTAACTGGCGGCGGACAGGTTTCCTGCAAAAAATTTTCACCTCACGGGAATGTAGTTATATCAAAGAATCTGTTGAACCAGAAAAAATGGTCTGGACATTATGGAGTATAAAAGAAAGTGTCTACAAAGCATATACCCGGCAATTTGGCGGACGATTTTTTGCCCCCAAAAAAATCAATTGCATACTGCTGCCGGGCTGTATCGGTACTGCAACAATTAATGAAAGAGCTTTTCATACTACAAGCCAAATCACAGATGCTTATATTTATACTTCAGCAAAATGTGCTACGTCTGATACTGCACCTCTCGTTGAATTTCTTTTTAGTTATATTACTGACGACTATAAAAAGCAGCAAGAGTTAATGTATCAAAAAATAATCAATAATTATGCAGCTATTACCCAGCAGGGAATAAAACAACTTTCTATAAAAAAGAATACAAACGGCATCCCGTTCATTCATATTAAAAGAGAACAATTGGCTATTCCCGTATCCATTACGCATCATGGATATTTCGGAGCATTTACCATCAATTAATGGAATGGGAAAAATATCGGCTGATGAGGCAAATAAACTGATTTTCAATCCAAACTTGTAATCATCCATTTCCACGTTAACTTACGGGTAGCAGGTTGGGCTAATAATAATGCTTCCTTACCTTTATGAAATATTATACTAAAATGAAAAAAATCAGCTTTTTTCTATTTGTCTTTGCTATATCCCTTACTGTTTTTTCAAAACCATTATTTTCCCTGGCGAGTGTGCATGATACTATACCAACGGCCACGGCAAGACCATTAGTTTTTGAAAATGCCTTCCTGAATGACCCGAATTTTGAAGAGCCTACGCTTTATGCCCGGTTTTATACTATAGAGCTTGGAAAATTAAAAGTAGAAAGCGGAAGACTGATAGCTTGCGATGCCAGTGATATGCATCACATATTTCCTTTTACTGAAACATTTCCCAAAGGTGAATTTCCGGTCCAATTGTCCATTGTTAAAGGCGAACCGGGTGAATATGAATATGTGGCCTATACCAGAGTTTTATTTTCAAACAAACCAGTAAAAAGATGGGCTTATGCACTAAAGCCTGGAGATTACTTCAGAGAACCTTCTGATAGTATCAGCCGTATCAGGTGTGTTTTTATGGGTGATATGGGCATGCAATCAACGGTGATAGTGGATTCTGTTGCAAATAAAGATTTTATAAAAAAATCTCACCTTGAATGGGGTGAAGTATTTGTGAACAAGTTTCAGAAAAAGACAAATAAAGCATTTATCCATTCCTTCGACAAACATAACCTGGCAGCAGTTTCAACATTTTTTAATCCCTGTTATGCCACTTATATCGGGTATGATGAAAATGGTAAACCCTGCAGACTATTATTAGACCCGGGTAATTTTCAGATAATGCGGTCATTGTTTTAGCCAACTCCTCCCCTGCATTGTAAAAAAAATGGTAAACCAATTACTCAATTCTTATACAAATTGTATTTTACTTTGTGATAATAAAAACATAAAAGCTGATATGAAAAAAATGAATATTCTCTGCATTATTGCATCAATTATTCTATTTACCGGCTGTAATACTTCAAAAAAAGAAAAGGAAGTTTCAACAAAAGACCCGGAAATGGAAGATGTAGATGCCATGGTTGATGTGACAGTACCGGCAAAAAAAGTAACTGACAGGGATTTTAGTGTAACCAGTGAGAACGCCTACAATGACATGTTTCTGGATAGCCTGGCCATGGAAAGCTACATTGCTAACCGGCAACTATCAGACAAAAAAATTGCAGGCCGGATCCGTAGTTTTTATAATGCGAGAAACTATCAATATGCCTGGTTCTCGACTAAAGGCTTAACTGAACAAAGCAGGTTTTTCTGGAACCAATACGACTATGCAGTAACCCATCTTAAGGACACAAGCCTTGTCAACTCGGTTTTTTATAAACAGGCTGAGAAATACCTGAATATGGAAAAAATGTCGGCTACTACCAAAGACACAATGATCCTGAATACAGAATTTGGATTCACAGAACATTTTATCCGCTTTATAAACAGCACCTACGAGAAAGGTTATGTAAAAAGAAAAGAACAGGAAAAGTTTGTGCCCATTAAAAAAATAGACCCCGTCATTATGGCCGATTCGTTACTGAACAAAAAGCACAGCGACGATAAATATTATGAACAAGTAAACGATATGTATGCTGGATTGAAAAAAAACTTACAACTATATCTTGACATCACTAAGGCAGGAGGATGGCCTGTCATCCCAACTACGAAAACAATAAAGAAAGGAGAAACACAAGCTTCAATCCCTTCAATTAAAAAAAGATTACAACTTTCACAGGATATGCCCGGCAATGATAGTACTGCCATTTTCACAGACACACTGGAACTGGCTGTAAAAACATTTCAAAAAAGACATGGCTATAAACAAGACGGTGTGATAACAGCCTCTCTTATAAAAGACATGAATGTTTTTGCATCGGAACGATTAAAACAAATTCTTCTCAACATGGATAGGATGCGGTGGCTGCCACAAAAGCCTGTAGGTAATCTTATAATTGTAAATCTCCCTGAATTTATGCTCCATGTGTATGATGGGAATAAAACTGTCTTTGACATGGTAGTAGTGGTAGGGAAAGTTGGCAATAACACCATGATGTTTAATGGCGACCTCAACCAGATATACTTCAGCCCCTACTGGAATGTGCCGCAAAGTATTATTAAGAATGAAATCTTGCCGGCAATAGCAAGAAATCCGAATTACCTGGCCAATAAAAACATGGAGAAAATTGGTGGTAATATTCGTCAGAAGCCAGGTCCAGGTAATGCATTAGGCAAAGTAAAATTCATTTTCCCCAATAGCTTCAACATGTATTTTCATGATACTCCTTCCAAAAGCTTATTCGGGCAGGATAAAAGAGCTTTTAGTCATGGATGTATAAGATTGAGTGAACCACAAAAAATGGCGGAATGGTTATTACGGAATGATCCTGAATGGAATACAGAAAAAATTGTATCAGCTATGAACCAGACAACTGAGAAAGGAGTAAAACTAAAAGATCCGGTTCCTGTATTTATTATATATTACACAGCCTGGGTGGATAATGACGGGCAACTTAACTTCAGAGATGATATTTACCAGCATGATAGCGAACTTGTAAAAAAAATGTTTACAGCTGCAGAACCTGCAAACAAAAGGGTAAAAGTTGATACTCTCAACACTAATTAATTCAGTAATAAAGAATTTGCACCGTTCATCATAAAATGCTGCTTTAGCTCCAATGCTAAAGCAGCATTTTTAATATAGTACATGCCATACTTATACCGGCTGTACTAAACCAAAAATCAGACTTTATGGTACGGTATGTTATGTCCTTTTCAGTGCCGCCTGGCCGGCAACAATCTGCACAAAAAGTAATAGACCATTATTTCAATGCCTTGTACAAACATGGACCGGGCGGAATGCGCAGCCAATGCTATGCCGATTTTCATAATGCCTGCAACTTTGTTCATATCAAAAGTTTTAAAAGAGAATCAATTGCTAATCATCATTTCAAATCAGGAACGTTTCGGGAATATATCCAACAACTGGAATCTCTATGCGGAAGCATTCCATTTTTTTTAAAACTGGAACAACAGCAAACTTTTGAATCCATCTACTGAAATAAATTTAAAGACTTTCACTTTACTATGATATTAATTCATTCCACCATCTAAATTTCACCTGATTGATCATTTAATATGACACCATTAATACTCTTTCTTTGCAAGTCGAGCTAACTCTCACCAACCTTTAGTGAAATGTTCAGGCTAATCAACAAAAACTTAGCTTAGGGCCATTATTCCTTTCAAATCCTGTAAATTTAGACCTGAGAAAGGCCCCCATCCGTAAGTTCCCAAAAATCCGGAGCAGGTTGGGTGATAAAAACAAAAACCATGCACCGAGTCATAGTACCTGTTGATTTTTCGGAAACATCACTAAATGCAGCCCGTTATACTGCCCAGATGCTCGCTGGGAAAAAAAATGCCGTGGCCATTTTGTATAACAATTATGAAAGCCAGGGCGACTATGATGTTTGTATCCATTACCAGGAAAGCCTTAGGAAAGAATTTTTGGCTAAAGGCGTAATCAATGTAGAATGTGAAAACGAAATGGGTGGCGATTTGATTGAAAATATTGCCCGGCTTGCCCATACCTCCAGGGCTACTTTAATAGTAATGGGTATCACAGGAAAATCAGAAGTACGACAAGCTATGTTTGGCAGTAATACATTGCGACTGGTGGATAAGAATCTTCTCCCCGTAATGATTATTCCGCCAGATGCTGTTTATAAAGGAATTAATAATGTTGCCTTCACTTCTGATTTTAAAGATGTGGAAGCAACTACACCGGCCCATTTAATCTGTGCTGTGTTGGAAATTTTTGATCCGATATTGCATATTGTTAATGTTAATAAAGATCATTACGTCTCCATTACAGAGGAGATTGAAAAAAGCAAGCAATCTTTCAAAGAAATGTTTAAGGCCTTCAAAACGGAGTTCTACTTCATTACCATGAACAGCTTTTATGAGGCAGTTGATAATTTTGTTAAAGACTACAATATTGATGTATTGGTAACTATACCAAAGCATCAGAGTAATGCTGTTTCTTTGTTTAAATCATCACATACCAAGCGGTTGGCTTACCATAGTCGTATTCCGATATTGGCAGCACATGAATAAAACACTTTTAACTTAATACTTGACTTCCCGGGAACAAATGTTTAGCTTTACCATTGTTTCATATATGCGCCATTATTCAAAAAAATTGTCCCGCATTTATACTTTTGCCGAGCAGTGTCTGCCTGCCAATTTTTATATCCCTGATTAATTCGCTGCCACCAACATTTACTTACTAAGCTGCCCATTTTTTGCCGGTTATCCGGATTGTATTATTAACGAATTTATTTATGAAGAATATTAAATTGATTGAAGTACCCTCAGAAATTGGTGCCGGCACCCGTGGCGCCAGCCTGGGTATTGAGGCCATTAAAATAGCTGCACTGGATTTTATGAGTAATTTTTTTATCCATTTCCCATCAGAGAAAATTCAGACAGAAAATAAATTGCTGTATGAACCAATAGAATCACCTTACGCTAAGCGTATCAAAGGTGTTGTTTCTATATATGATAAAGTCAGTAAGGCCATCAGCGATGCTATGAAGAATAACTTTTTCCCTGTGGTGATCAGTGGTGACCATAGTACTGCCGGCGCTACTATCGCCGGCATTAAAATGGCAAAACCTAAAAGTAAACTTGGAGTGATATGGATTGATGCACATGCCGATTTACATACACCCTATACCACTCCATCAGGAAATTTACACGGCATGCCAATAGCAGCTTCAATAAATGAAAACAATGAAGAATGTGCTGTACATGATGTAGATGATGAAACAGCTAAATACTGGAACTATCTGAAAAATATTGGTAAGATTGCTCCAAAAGTTTTACCAGAAGATATTGTTTTTATTTCCTTGCGGGACTACGAGAAAGAAGAGTGGCATCTTATCGAAAAATACAACATGAAAGTGATTACCTCAAAAGAAGTAAGGAATAAAGGAGCCGAAAATATAGTCAGGTCAGCAATACGCTATCTGGCAGATTGCACAGACATTTATATCTCCTTTGATGTAGACAGCCTCGATTCTTCCATTTCAAAAGGTACAGGCACCCCTGTTAGTAATGGCTTAAAGGAGAGAGAACTGGAAGATCTCATCAGTAAATTTATGCAGAATCGAAAAGTTTGTTGTTTCGAAATTGCTGAGGTCAACCCTACTCTTGATAAAGAAAATCTGATGGCCGAAATTGCTTTCAACATTCTTCAACGGAGTGTGAATGTATTAATGATGAACTAAAGTGATTGCAGTTTTAACTCAATTTCCCTTGTTGCTACAGGCCCCAGTTCAAAAGAACTCGTCAGACATTCTTTGAACATTTCCTTTGCCTCTTCCTTCTTTCCAATGGCGGCATAAATAAAAGCAGTATGCATTGTTGCTTGTGGCTCAAATGTCCTTTTATATACATGAGTACTGGCATATTCAAAAGCTTTCTTTATGTCTCCTTTGTTATAATAGACCCAGGCTATCCAGTCACATGTTTCGGGTGTAAACCGGTTTTTTAATTCCTTTTGAGCCAGTAAATGAGCATTATTGTGTTGTTTTAATTCCGAAGCATACAATTCAATAAGATATTTATTATACATATTGCCATAACCCGTACTTGTAACGGCGGTAATAAATTCATGGAGTAACTTATTTTTTTCCATCTCATCACCCTCTGATTCTGCTATTTCAGCCAGGAAAAGTTTTAATTCAGGCATTTCTGTTTGTGTGAGGATGGATTTCAGAATACGTTTAGCATCAGCAGTATTATTATCATGTGAATAAGCGATCCAGGCAATGCCTTTGAGGCAGTATAAATTAGCGGAATCTTTTTTCAAAACGGCTAAATATGACTCATATGCATCTTCGATTCTCCCTGCATGTCCATACATGTCAGCAAGATTGGAAAGTGTCCAGCAATAAAGGCTCTTCTTGCCTTCTTTCACTTTTTCAAATGCATCTTCCATTAACAGGATTGCCTTATCAAGGTTACCTGTATGATCTTCCCATTTTGCCTTTCGCACCAGGTAATCAAACGCAGATTTGTCCTTAAGACTTTGAAGACTTGCATAAGCTTCATTATACTTACCCAATTCCATATTAACGTCAAACTGTAATAAACGGATAGTGTACAGGTCTCCCTTGGCCTCCCGGGCAGCATTGGTATACCTGGCAGCATCCAAAAATTGATGTTGGGCGATACTGTTTTGAGAGAGAGAATAAAGTATTTCAGGATCAGTATCATTAAGTTTGGCTGAACTTCTTTTTAGCAAGGAGTCACCAGTTTTTAGCGCAATGATATTTCCGGTTAACCTGAAAAGACGAAGATGATTGCTGGCCAGTTCCAGCATATCAACATAACTACCCGTATCTTTTGGCAAACGATTTTGCCAGAAATTGATTTCAGTATTTACTCCCACTATTTCTTTTGCCACTTTTCCATCGGATAGATAAACATCATAGTCTTGTCTGTGGCTGATAGTTTCCTTTTTATTGCAAGAAACCAACAAAACAAGAATCACTCCAAGCTGAAAAAAATATTTAGACATAATGGTATATTTTACTAAAATATGAGCCTGGCTTTATACTACCAGGCTCATTAATTTATTTAAAACGGAGCAGCCAGGAAGGGGAAAGACGGCAGGAATGCTTTATCATTTGCATTTACATTATCATCACGCAAACCCGGATTAGAAGCCCCTGTAGCACCACCAAAAATCAATATCAGCTCAGTGGTAATCACATCATCCGCCAGGGATCTTCCTGTTAATACATTTGTGCCATCATAAAAAGTAGTAGGGCCACTCATTTTTACATTCAGTACATCCGTAACCAGTACACTGGCAAAAGTTGGTTTATCCAATCCCAAAATATTAGTAGTATAACCAAACCCTGTCAATACACTTTGAAACTGTGTATTGAATGCCGCATTCATCATTGATGGTGTGGTGGTATTGAATTCGTTTTTACGGCTTGCATTTACAAACACCGTATTAATAGCTGGTCTTGCCATCTGGTCGTTCTGATTATAAGTGCCAGCTGTATCAAAATTATCAGTAGTTGTTGTATCATCTTTATCACAGCTTGTCAGAGACAATCCTGCTGCCAGTAAAATAAAGCCAGTGAATTTATTAATGCGTATCATAGTTTTAATTTTATTAATTAGAAATTAGTAATTTGTATTACTTAGATTTTGTTTCACCCCATACATTAATAGTGGCAGCTGTACCGAGTAATGTCTTGGGAACTTCCACCACAATGGACATCACATTTGTTCCGGCAAATGAATCCACCCCCGGGCTGCGAAAACCTGTTTGTGTTCCTGCCAAAATTTCTTTAAACCGAACGAGGTCGAAAAAGAACGGATCGTCACGGGGACCGGCAAAAATTCTTATCCCATTTGCATTGGAAGCAGTGTTAGGTGAAGCAGCACCATATGCCGTTACGGATACTTCTGTTGAAGGACCACTTGTCCTTACTGTACTTACTGTACCGGGAGTACCTACTGCCACAGGGCCATACACTCTCATCTTTCCATTCTGTACCAGGCATTGAATTACAAGATCCTCCACATTATCACCTGAATTATCAATATTGAATTCATACATCACATTGGAGGGAAAAGTAGCAGTTGCGGAAGCCGCCGGAGAAAGCAATCCTTGTGTATTCAGCACAAATACCATTTTACTGTTGTCCGCAGGACTTTGAAAGGCATAAATGTCTGTTATGTCATTTCCGGGGCTGGTGCTGCCCGGGCCAGTTACAGCCGGGGCGTCAATATGGTCCGCAGCGTAAATAATACTACCTACTAATACGGCTCCAAATAAACCGCTGAGCAGAATTTTCTTTTTCATAATAGAAAAATTTAAATTAATTAATGATTAAATAAGATATTCTTCTTTGAGAGGTTGAGAATTTGGCTAACACTGAATTAACCATAACCTATCAATATTCGAATTCCTAGACAATTACGGGAGCTGCTAACTTTTGGATTGAAAAGAATCAAAATTGTTGGCAGAGGAGATACTTTCTTTAAATCGAAGTTCTATTTACACTTTATCTGTTTAAAAACAGACAGCAACCTTTCAATGTGTTGTTGAACAACAGACTATTCTTGATCCTGTTAGTAAGCAAGTAGAAATGGATGGGGGAAATATAAAAGCCCAAATAAGTACAAGTTTGTACTCAACTAAGAAGGAAATGTGCTTTTCAAACCGTCCTCAAAGCTTAACGGGTTAAAACCCAATTCTTTTCTTGCTTTCTCAATGATTAAATTGGTTTTTAATGGCCGCCGGGCAGGTTGAGAGAAGTTTTCTGCTGTAACTTTTTGTAATAATGATTTATCCAACCCGAGATAATCCGCAGTTTTACAAGCCACTTCATAAGGTGTTAGTATGTCCATTCCGGATAAATGATAGATACCGGTTGCCTTTTTTTCAATAATGGAAACAATACCGGCAGCGAGATCTTCAACATAAGTGGGTGTACGAACCTGGTCATTTACAACTTTATATTTCTCACCGTTGTTTAATTTCTGCTGAACAACAGTAAGCAAATTGCTTCTGCCCCCAATAGGCTGACCATACACTAATGAAGTCCGTACGATTGCCCATTCATAATCATACTCCTTTACTGCATCTTCGGCTTCAGCTTTTGTTTTACCATAAAAATTTACCGGGTTAGGGATATCAGCTTCCGTATAGGTTCCTGTTTCACCATCAAAAACAAAATCAGTGGAAACAAAAAGGAAAAAGCTTTTTTGTTCTTCCGCATTCAGTAACATTGTAATGGTACCCTCCACATTGGTAAGATATGCTTGCCATTGTTCCGTCTCACATTCATCCACTTTTGTCATTGCACCGGCATGAACTACAATATCAGGCTTATACTCAGTAAATACATCATGTATATCAAATGGGTTAGTAAAATCCATTGATTTGTAATGAAAGCCGCCCTTACCTTTAATTCCTAATCTGCTCTCCCCTTTTCCGGTTGCCATTACATGATAGCCTTTCTCCAACAATTGAGCGGAAAGATACTGGCCGAGAAAACCATTTGCACCTGTAAGGAGAATCTTCATCTGTCAAATGTAGGAAACAAAAAATCCTGTTCTACGAACAGGATTAAATTTTTAATAAAACAGGTGCCGTAAATTTATGGTGTATTCAATACTTCAACCAATTCTGCAATGTCGGACTCATTTTTCAGGTTCAGGTTCTTTGCCGTAATAACTTCATTGATCTGTGCAGACAATGACGGTAGTGCTTCAACCACCGACTGCTTACTGGCTTTAATCCGCTTTATTGCTCCACCGGGTGTATAAATATAAAGTTGCTGAGTTGTTACAATTTCCCTGCGGCTATAATCGCCCAGCGTAGGAGCATCTTCCACTTTTTGAGAAAGAAATTTCAGTAATTGAGCTTTTGGTCCTATTGATAATACCTGGTAAACTGATTTATCAGTATGATTATCGATTTCAGGATAACCCTGGCTGAACATAACATGTTTCACTATTCCATTGTTAGCCGTTTCATCATAAGAAACCAATTTAAAAGATTCAAGCCGCATATCCTGCCCCTCTTTCTGGACCATGATAGCGTTGCTGTATATATTGAACTTGACCGGCACATTGGCTACCATTTTTTCGTCAGTAACTTTTACAATGCCTGTTTGATAATCAGCTGTCATAAAAGGTGATCCTCCTACTTCCTGTAATGAAGGCAAACGTATGGGCTTTACGGAAAGCTCATCAATGCCACTAACAGTATCTGTAGTAGTTTGTCCGAAAACAAAAACCGTACTTGAGATAAATAATCCACTCAAAAATAATTGAGCTACATAACCATTTTTATTCATGTGTCGTTTTTAAAATTGAATTGCAAATATATCAAACACATAAACAAAATGAATAGCCGCTTATAAACTTTTAACTTAAGTCAAACGTTTGTTAGCGGCTATCCTATTAAAATTTAATCTTATGTCAGTATCAGAATCCTTTTTTGGGGGTGACTATTACCGGTTCCTTAAAAGGCATTCCCAGATTATACATAACAAAACTCCAAACGTCAGTAGCCTCATCAATTACTTTACTGGTTGGTTTCCCAGCACCATGTCCTGCATTGGTTTCAATACGAATAAGCATCGGGTTGGTTCCTGCATTGTACTCCTGTAAACGGGAAGCAAACTTAAATGAATGGGCAGGCACTACCCTGTCATCATGATCAGCCGTCGTAATTAATGTTGATGGATAGCTGACACCTGGTTTTAAGTTATGATATGGGGAATACTTATACAAATAAGGGAACTGACTGGCTGAGTCAGCATTGCCATATTCTACTGCCCATCCCCATCCTACAGTAAATTTATGATAACGGAGCATATCTAACACCCCAACTGCTGGCAGGGCCACTTTAAAAAGATCGGGTCTTTGTGTCATAGCTGCGCCTACTAATAAGCCACCATTACTTCCTCCACGAATAGCTATCTTCTGATTATTGGTATATTTTTCTTTGATAAGATGCTCTGCGGCACCAATAAAGTCATCAAATACATTCTGCTTGTTTTCCAACATACCTGCTTTGTGCCATTTTTCACCATACTCACTACCACCTCTTAGTGTGACTGATACGTAAATGCCACCCTGCTCTACAAAAAAAGCATTGCTGGTACTGAAACCGGGAGTAACAGGAATATTAAATCCGCCATAACCATAAAGAAGAACCGGATTCTGCCCGTTACGGACCATCCCCTTTTTATAAGTAAGAAACATGGGCACTTTCGTTCCGTCCTTACTGGTAAAGAAAACTTGCTCTGTAACGAAATCTTCTGTTTTTACTTTCACTTCTGTTTTACGAAACAAGATTGATTGCCCTGTTGCAATATTATACCTGTAAATGGATGGCGGAACGCTGAAAGAAGAGAAAGTGTAGAAAAATTCCTTATCCACTTTTTCCCCATTAAAGCCTCCCGCACTTCCAATCCCCGGTAATTTTATTTCACGTACCAATTTGCCGTCATAAGTATATTGATAAATTTTTGAGGAAGCATCTTTAAGATAACTCGCAAATAAATACCCCCCACCGGTGCCTACACTTTGTAAGGCCTCTTCTTTTTCGGGAATGATTATTTTCCAGTTTTCTTTACCGGGGTTTTTAGGATCCACCAGAACCACCTGGTAATTTGGAGCACCATCATTTGTACGAACAATCAGTTTTCCCCCATTATTATCCACTACATCAGGTTCAGTAGAAAAACCCGGGATCAGCAACTTAAATTCTTTTTGAGACGGGTCTTTCATTTCCCAATACCATAATTCGCCACCGCTGGTTCCTTCCGACACATTGAGAATAAGAAAACGGCCATCTTCCGTTAAACCTGCTCCATGAAAACGAAGTGGATGTCCTTTGTCTTCATACACCAATAGATCTTTTGATTGATCAGTCCCCATTTTATGATAAAAAACTTTATGAAATTGATTTTGTTTGCTGAGCTTTGATTTTTCATCCGGCTTATCGTAACCGCTATAATAAAACCCATCATCACCATTCCAATTAGCCCCCCCAAATTTGGTCCATTCAATTTTGTCCTTCAGGATTTTTTTTGTACCTGATTCCATAACATATATTTCCTGCCAGTCGCTTCCGGCTACTGCTATGGAGTAAGCAAAATACTTTCCTGATTTACTAAAACTGGTGCCGCTTAATGCAGCAATACCCTCTTTGTTGAGAGTGTTGGGATTCAAAAATTCTTCTGGCTTACCTGTAAGGCCCGTCTGCCGATACATTACTGACTGGTTTTGCAATCCGTCATTTTTGAAATAGTAATAATAATTAGCCTTTTTAAAAGGCGAGGAATACCTGGGGTAATTCCATAGTTCTTCCAGTCGCTTTTTTATTCTATCTCTTTGCGGAATTGTAGCGAGATAATCAAACGTTACTTTATTCTGTGCTTTCACCCAATCTTTTGTTTCCTGGCTATTATCATCTTCCAGCCAGCGATAAGGATCTGCTACTTTAGTTCCATGATAGTTTTC
Organism: Chitinophagaceae bacterium; assembly: GCA_016719015.1. Taxonomy (GTDB): domain Bacteria; phylum Bacteroidota; class Bacteroidia; order Chitinophagales; family Chitinophagaceae; genus JJ008. The sequence continues at coordinate 273,301 of JADKAZ010000002.1, read as the reverse complement.
AACCGTCTCGCCTTTTTTTGTTTCCGGATATTGCAATTGTGCAAAAAGAACAAACGGAGAAGACAAAAAGAGAAAGAACAAAATCTTTTTCATATAACTTTTTTATACCACTAAAGATAAAGGAACTTCGTTCAAAAATAAAGCCCCCTTTACAGGAGGCTTCAGCCGAGAATAAGTGAGCTATTTACCGTATAATAGTTGGAGCACCCTCTGATAGCCAGGTAGCGAAAATTTCCGATATTTTCCAATCCCTTCCAGCATATAATCTTGGGCGGGCTATTACATAATCCAAAAATTTTTTTACATCACCTGGCTGGCATTCTGCCATTACATACAGGGTTTTCTGTCCTTTATAATCACCGCTAATGATGGGTTTATCCATGGAAGGGTTATTCTCAATAAAATACTTTCCGGTAAATTGAATGTCTGACACCATAGAGTCAATCAAATTTTGTTCTTCCTGTTCAGTCCAGTAATTAAAAATATTATACCTGTCAAAAAGAGGTTCTTCATATACATTTTGCATCCGGATAAAATGTGAAGCCAATTTCGGTCCCTGTCCATAAAATATGGCTGTTTTATCCATCATAGTATAAAGCAGGTCTCCTTCCTTCAGCGGCACCCCGCTTTTATTATTGCTAATGGTGAAATAATAATAATCGCCTTTAATAAGATTACATCTTCCATATCCCTTTTCTACAGCTGCCTCTTTTGAGCCATCATACATTCCCCAAACGACACCTGGTTGTTTATCGTTTAAAGAAAGTCCATCTGGCATTTGTAACTGTACCAGTTTTGTGGTATCATTCATATCTACTATGTAAGCTGTAATTGGAAATGCCCGCAGCCATTTAGAAGTATCTGTTTGTCCAAAACAGTTTATACAAAAAAGAATACTGAGGAAGAAAATTATTTTTCTCATACATCAATTTATAACACAACATAAAACAGTTAAGTGCTTCTCAGTATCCGTGTTACAGGGTATTACTGTTAAGGAAAAGAGAAGAAGTCTATCGTATATTCGTCCCGTTATTTCAAACACTTTATTAGTGTGTTAAAAGTACACATTCGAAACAAATACCTATTTTTGAGCCGATAACAGATATCATGGGAAAAAAAGTAAGCAAAATTGGCATATTAACCTCCGGAGGAGACTCTCCCGGGATGAATGCAGCTATAAGGGCTGTTGTTCGTACCGGTAATTATCATGGACTGGAAGTGTACGGGATTATGAGGGGCTACCAGGGACTTATTGAAGATGACATTTATCGTATGGAGTCCCGATCGGTAGCTAATATTATACAACGGGGCGGAACAATTTTAAAAACAGCCCGGTGCAAAGAATTCTTCGAGTATGAAGGTCGTAAAAAAGCCTATGACAATCTCAAAAAGCGAGGTATTGACGGACTTGTCATAATCGGAGGCGATGGTTCATTTCGTGGCGCTGTTAAATTCAGTAAAGAATTTGATATCCCCTGTATTGGTTTGGCTGGGACAATTGATAAAGACATTATCGGAACAGATTTCACTATCGGTTTTGACACAGCTGTAAATACGGCTGTAGAAGCCATTGATAAGATCAGGGATACGATGGATGCCCACGACCGTATTTTCATTATAGAGGTCATGGGAAGAGACGCCGGGTATATTGCCTTGCACAGCGGTATAGCAACAGGTGCTGAAAATATATTGATACCGGAAAGAAAAACAGATATGGACGATATGATTGCGTCACTTTTGGAAAAAGAAAGACGAAAAAAATTAGTGAATCTTATCGTCGTTGCTGAAGGAGACGATTACGGTGGAGCAAATGAAGTGGAAAAAACACTAAAAGAAAAATTACCCAATGCGGAGATAAGAGTTTGCATACTGGGGCATATTCAACGTGGCGGTTCTCCCAGTTGTATTGACAGACTTATTGCCAGCCGTATGGGTTACCATGCTGTTGAGTCATTGATAGAAGGAAGGCACAATGTTTTTGTAGGAATTCTGAATAATAAGATGCATTACATCCCATTGGAGAATGCAGTAAAAAATAAAGGAAAAATCAGTGAGGAATGGATGAAAATTGTTAAGATATTGGCAAGTTAAACATCTTACTATAATGGCTAAACATTCACAAAAGTATTATCATAAATCAATGGATCGGGAAGCCGGTCTGGCGCATAAAACTCATCGTACAAAAATTGTTGCCACTGTTGGACCTGCCTGTGACACCTACGACAAACTACTTGAATTAGTAAAGGCAGGTGTAAATGTTTTCCGGTTAAATTTTTCTCATGGGGGGCATGAAGACAAAACAAAAATCATAGAACATATCCGGAAAATAAATAAAACAGAACCTTTCAATATAGCCATCCTGGGAGATTTACAAGGGCCCAAGTTGCGGGTTGGCGAAATCGAAGGCGGAGAAATCGAAATCAAACCCGGGGACATTCTTACTTTCACGAATGAAAAAGTAATTGGTACTAAAGAAAGAATTTATGTTTCTTATCCTAATCTGCATGCCGACATTACTGTTGGAAATATCATTTTAATCAATGATGGAAGGCTGGAAGTAAAGGTGACAAAAATTCTGAAGAATAATGATGTACAGGTAGTGGTAACTATGGGTGGCCTGCTTTCCTCAAAAAAAGGCATTAACCTTCCTGATACAAAAATTTCACTCCCTGCATTGACAGAAAAAGATCTGGCCGATCTTGAGTATATCATCGAAAAGGAACTGGACTGGGTTGCCCTTTCATTTGTAAGAAGTGTAAAAGACCTGCAAATTCTCCGTAGCAAACTGGATAGAAAACAAAGTAAAACAAAAATTATCGCTAAGATTGAGAAACCCGAAGCATTAGAAAATCTGCGGGATATTATCGTTGAATCAGATGCGGTAATGATTGCACGGGGTGATCTTGGAGTTGAGTTACCAGTTGAAAAAATACCACTTCTTCAAAAACAAATCATACGAATGTGCCTGCACCGTGCCAAACCGGTAATAGTGGCGACACAAATGATGGAGAGCATGATTGAGCTCAACAAACCAAACCGGAGTGAAATTACGGATGTGGCCAATGCAGTGATTGAAGGTGCGGATGCAGTAATGCTTAGTGCTGAAACGGCTGCCGGAGAACATCCTACTTTAGTAGTGGAAACAATGCGCAAAATAATTATTGAAGTAGAAAAATCAGGCTACAATTATAACCGGGAAGATGAACTTGTACCGCAACCCCACTCTCCTTCTTTTTTAAGTGATGCCATATGTTATAATGCATGTAAACTGGCAAAAGATGTAAATGCGGATGCACTTATTGGCATGACACAAACCGGTTACACAGGATTTGTACTAAGCAGTTACCGTCCAAAAGCACCTCTTTATATTTTTACAAAAGAAAGATCTTTAGTAAACCAGCTGACACTCAGTTGGGGGGTACGGGCATTTTATTATGATGAGGAAGAAAGTCTTGATGATATCATCTTCGATCAGATAGATATTTTAAAAGAAAGACAATTTCTAAAAATCGGGGATATTGTTATCAATACCGGAAGCACACCCGTGGCCGCACATTTACCTACCAACGTTTTAAAAATAACAACGGTGGAATAATATACTGCAGTTGTTATAGCTTCCTGATTTTAATATTCCTGAAACAAACTTCGTTTCCATGGTCTTGTAACCCTATACGGCCTTTTTTAAATGTACCAAAAGCAGGCATTGTTTTAAACTTACTGCCAGCTACTAATTTTTTCCAGTTGTCATCCCATAGAATAGTAGAGATTACATTCTCGCCATTCAGATAGAAGTCTAATTTTCCATTGATACTTTTTATACTTACACTATTCCATTCACCATGTGATTTTACTGTTTCTTTTGAACAGGCAATCAAATCATACAAATCTCCAGCCCGGTGTTTAAGTATTTTAGCATCCGGGTGGCCGTTGTTATCGAGTATCTGCATTTCCATGCCTGTTTCCCAGGGCCAGTTATATTTTTTCTTATCCTCATGTACATATAAAATTATACCGCTGTTACCATCTTTGGCAATTTTCCATTCCAGCTGCAGCTCAAAATTTCCATACTCTTCATCCGTAACAATGTCTCCGCCACCTTTGATTTGCCAGTTTTCCTTTATTGAAGTATCCAGATAAAGCAGATCCTCTTTTACTTTCCAGGCAAAACCCACCGGTTCACCTCCATATGTATGCCAGCCTTTTGTACTCTTGCCATCAAATAATAATTGCCATCCCTCATTTTTCTCCTGGCTTGTCAAGCCGTTATTACCAGAAGATTGTTTTGATGAATTACAGGAGCAGAGGAAAGCAATGCAGGCGGCAATCGTAAGCAATTTGTGCATGAGAAACTATTTACTTAGTAAGAGAATGTATTTTACCATCGCTTCCGCATCATCTTTCGACAAGTCAGGGTGCGGAGTCATCAAAATTTCGCCCCAAACCCCTTTTCCGCCGCTGATAATTTTTTGGGCAAGATGCGACACTATGGTATCAGAACTATTTGCATATTTTTTTGACACTTCCCTGTAAGCCGGGCCAGTAAGCTTTTGATCAATTGCATGACAGGTCATACATTTATTTTTTGCAACCAAAGCAAGACCATTTTGATAATCAGGATTGGTTGAATTATCTGTTGTTGTTTTACCCGATTTATCTTCTTTTGAATCACTTCCTCCACAGGCGGCCATTAAAGCTATCACAAAACAGGCTATCACTACTTTCTTCATATTGATTTTTATTTTGGCAAAATTAGTTACTCAAGACCCAAAATGGAACGGTTTTCTTTTTCATTTTTGCCTGACGACGCAAAATCATCAAAGGCTTTGTCAGTAACTTTTATAATATGTTGCTGTATAAAGGCTGCTCCTTCTGCAGCGCCGTCTTCTGCGTTTTTTATACAATCCTCCCATTCCAATACCGCCCAACCTTTGTAGTCGTATTGTGCCAACTTACTAAAAATAGAATTGAAATTAATTTGTCCATCACCTAAAGAACGAAAACGACCAGCCCGGTTGATCCAATTCTGATAGCCGCCGTAAACTCCTTGCTTGCCCGTTGGATTGAACTCAGCATCTTTTACATGAAACATTTTTATCCGCTGATGATAAATATCAATGAAGGAAAGGTAATCGAGACGTTGTAACAAAAAATGAGACGGGTCATATAATAAACATGCCCTGGAATGATTATTCACTTTTTCCAGGAACATTTCGTAGGTTAATCCATCATGTAGATCCTCTCCGGGGTGAATTTCATAACAGAGATCCACACCGCATTGATCAAACTCATTTAAGATGGGTAACCAGCGGTTAGCTAATTCCTTAAACCCGGTTTCAACCAATCCATCCGGTCGTTGCGGCCAGGGATACATCATCGGCCATAGCAACGAACCACTGAATGTAACATGAGCGTCTAGTCCAAGGTGTTGGGATGCTTTTGCCGCATATTTTAATTGTTGCACAGCCCATTCTGTTCTTGCCCTTGCATTACCATGCACTTCTTTGGGAGCAAACCCATCGAATAGTTTATCATAGGCAGGGTGTACAGCTACTAATTGTCCCTGGAGATGGGTTGACAGTTCGGTTATTTCGAGCCCACATTCGTTAACGATTCCTTTTATTTCATCTGCATAGTTTTTACTCTCAGCCGCTTTTTTCAAATCGATACATCTTGTATCCGATGTTGGTATTTGAACCCCTTTAAAACCCAATGCCTCCGCCCAAAGGCAAATAGCTCTCAAGTCATGAAATGGCGGTGTGTCATTCAGGAATTGCGCAAGAAATACTCCGGGTCCTTTTATTGTGATCATATTTAAATTTCGAAGTCAATAAATTTTTTATCAGACAAGCTGCTATTTACAACTGTTTCTATAAATGCCATCCCCCTCACACCATCTTCAATACCGGGAAAATCAAGCCATTCTTCCTTTGGTTTCTCTCCTGTCATTTGCGCCTTTACAGATAGTGCAAAATTGCGGTAGTGATTGGCAAAGGCTTCTAAGTAACCTTCCGGGTGACCTGCAGGAGTTCTTGAATTATGTTTTGCATAAGCTCCAAGATAGCTTTCTCCAGCCCGCCAGATCTCAGTCGGTTTGTCCGGCCATTTTATATATAAAGTATTCGCATCACTATGCGACCAATCCAAACCACCCTTATCTCCAAACACCCTTAAACGGATATTATTATCCTCGCCGGGAGCTACTTGTGTAACAAATAAAATGCCGCTGGCCCCATTATTAAATTTCAACAACACAGAGCCATCATCATCTAATTTTCTTCCTTCTACAACAATATTCAAATCAGCACAAAGTTTCGTCACCTGCAAACCAGTAACATATTCCGCCATATTGAATGCATGGGTTCCAATATCCCCGATGGCTCCTGATGCGCCGCTTTTCGTTGGATCAGTCCTCCAGTCTGCTTGTTTGTTGTCAGAGCTTTCCAGCAAAGTACTTAACCAGCCCTGCGGATACTCGACATATATTTTTCGGATGTCACCAAATTTCCCACTCAGTACTTGCTGCCTTGCTTCTTTTAATAAAGGATAACCAGTATAGGTATGAGTAAGGCAAAAATATTTGCCACTCTTCGCTACGATTGATTGCAATTCTTTTGCTTCAGACAGGTTAAAAGTCATTGGTTTATCCAGCACAACATGAAAGCCGTTTTCCAATGCCAGTTTCGCTGGTTCAAAATGAAAGTGATTCGGAGTAACAATGCTGACAAAATCCATCCGTTCATTTGCTGGCAATTCAGTTTCCCTTCGAATCATTTCCTTATACGAACCATACACTCTTTCCGGTGGCAGATACAAAGACGCTCCTGTTTGTTTTGATTTTTCTGCATCACTGCTGAAGGCACCACAAACCAATTCTATTTCCCCATCCATATTGGCAGCAATACGATGAATAGCTCCTATAAAGGAACCTGGTCCGCCACCAATCATACCCATTCTAAGTTTTCTGTTCAGCATTTCATTTGTTATTGCAGATGTAATTCTAAAAATAGTACATTTAGTTTTCTAAACATTGTTACAAATCTAACGATATGCAAACAGTAAACCGCAGCCAGCTTTTCGTAGCCAGCTGCCTGGCCTTATTAGTAACCTCACTATCTTTTGGCATCCGTGCCGGCATTCTTGACAGGCTGGGTGTTCAGTTTGGATTAGATAAAGCGGAATTAGGAACCATCGCTGCCACAGCGTTTTGGGGCTTTCCGTTGGCAGTAGTTATTGGGGGAATGATAGTTGATATCATAGGAATGAAAAAATTATTGATCCTGGCTTTCATTTTTCACATTACAGGAATTGTACTTACAATTTTTGCAGGTGAATTCGGAAATCCTTTCTGGGCTTTATTTATTTCAACACTTTGTATTGGTATTGCCAACGGAACAGTGGAGGCGGCCTGTAATCCCCTGGTGGCAACTTTATATCCAAATAACAAAACAACCAAATTGAATCATTTTCATTTATGGTTCCCCGGCGGCATTGTTATCGGCACATTAATCGTTTACTTTTTTGATAAAGCCGCCATAGGCTGGCAACTACAGGTAGCCATGATGATAATTCCTGCGATCATTTATGGATTCTTATTTGCAAAACAAAAATTCCCTGTTACTGAAAGAGTAGCCAGCGGTATTTCCACCGGAGAAATGTATCGTTCGTTATTAAATCCCCTTTTCTTTTTTCTCATCATATGTATGTTTGGTACCGCTATTACAGAATTATTTACGGGTCAGTGGATACAGGTATTGCTGAATAATGTATCACAAAACTCAATCCTCATTCTTACGGTAACTACAGGAGTCATGGTAGTAGGCAGAGGTTTAGCAGGCCCGGTGGTACACCGGTTATCTCCGGCGGGTGTATTATTAGGCTCTGCCATATTTTCTGCAATGGGCTTATACCTTCTTGGCCATACAACAGGTAATATGTTATTTATTGGGGCATTGGTGTTCGGCATTGGAGTATGTTATTTCTGGCCTACCATGCTGGGATTTGTATCGGAAAATTTACCCAAGACCGGGGCTGTTGGTATTAATCTGATGGGCGGAGCCGGAATGTTCGCCGTTTCATTGTACATGATGTTTATGGGTGGTGTGTATGATGACAAAATAATCAAACATCTGCCTGCTGGTGCCAATTTAAAAATGTATAATGCTGCGGAAGCTACTGTCGAAATGAAAACAGCCTTAGCAGAAGCTAATAAAGCAGCCGGGCCGGAAATTATTAATACAACAATGATTATTCCGCTGGTTCTCATTGTGGCATTTGCGGGACTTTTTATTTATATGAGGAAAAGAAAAGGGGAAAAGAATGTATAACAGAAAAAAATTTTTACAATTAGGAACTGCTGCAGCCGGGGCATTGGCATTATCACCTCTGTCCGATAATTTCTCTATCGGAGATGATACCCGAAAACTTAAAACGTTCGGCCTGCAATTATATACACTTCGGGATGATTTGCCGAAAGACCCGAAAGGAGTTTTGCAACAGGTAGCTTCTTTTGGTTATAGGCAGATTGAAAGCTATGAAGGACCAAACGGTATGTTTTGGGGAATGAGCAATATGGATTTTAAAAAATATATGGATGACCTGGGCATGAAGATCATCGCCAGTCATTCAGATATTAATAAAGATTTTGAAAAGAAAGCTGCCGAAGCTGCAGCTATCGGTATGAAATATTTAATCTGCCCCTGGCTTGGCCCGCAAAAAACAATAGATGATTATAAAAAAGCGGCCGACACTTTTAATAAGAAAGGTGAAATATGCAAGAGCAACGGCATCCGTTTCGCCTATCATAACCATGATTATTCTTTTAAACCCATAGACGGGCAATTACCGCAGGATGTAATGATGAGCATCACCGACCCATCGTTGGTGGATTATGAACTGGATATGTATTGGGTAGTTGCAGCCGGGGAAGATGTTGAAGGCTGGCTGAAAAAATATAAAAACCGTTTTCGTCTTTGCCATGTAAAAGATCGTAGCAAAACTGCGGGCACCAACAATGGTCAAAACTCTGTTGACCTCGGCACTGGTTCTATCAACTGGCCATCTGTTTTAAAAACGGCAAAAGAAAACGGAATGGAATATTTTATTGTTGAGCAGGAGTATTACCCTGCTTCAACACCGATGAAGAGTGCAGAAGCGAATGCGGAGTATATGCGGAGATTGAAAATTTAAATTAATGAGTTTCGTAAAGCCCTTACCTCTTCCGCTTCAATTGAATTATTCATATAACTCTCCGCAGAATCTTTAAACCCCGGATGTATAAAATTCATTTTACTGGCCGTCTTACCTCTCAAGGATGAATGAAATTCTGTACAACCCGTTTTCTCCACCAGCATTTTAATATTCTCTTTTCTAACTCCACTGCCCGGCATTATGATAGTCCGGTCTGCAGCTATTTTATTTAGCTCTGTCACTAAATCAACTCCATCCACAACAGAAGGTTGCTGACCGGAAGTCAAAATTCTTTCACAGCCAATTTCAATTAACTGCTCCAGTGCCTCAAACGGATCTTTACATCTGTCAAATGCCCGGTGAAAAGTAACACCTTTGGGATAAGCTATATCAACTAAATAAGATGTTCTTTTAGTATCAATACTTCCGTCACTATTAAGGAGACCAATAACTATACCATCACAATTGAGCTTTTTACAGACCTTAATATCTTCAATCATGATATTAAATTCATCATCAGTATATAAAAAATCACCCCCTCTTGGTCGAATGATAGGATAAATATCAACATTGAATGCGTTACGGCATTGTTTAATGATGCCATAAGGAGGAGTCGTTCCTCCTTCGGCAAGATTGGCGCACAATTCAATCCTGTCAGCTCCACCTTCCACTGCTGATTGAGTGGTTGTAAAATCAGAGGTAGCAATTTCAATAATATATTTTTTTTCTTCCACGTTGGTGTTATTTTATTTTTTTAGGTATATACTTTTTGCATTCACCAGTTTCTCGACATCGTTTGTTTTAATAGCATATTGAAACCCACTATGAATTGAATATGCCCCCACCTGTCCTTTTTTATTAACTGCAAGGAATGCCACTTGTATATCCATAGCCTTCGCTCCTTTTATTTTAATAATGCGTTCTACAATTTTTTTACAGGCTGCTTCCGGCGATAATCCCTGTCTCATTAATTCCACCACCGAATGAGAACCTGCGACTCTTATCACATCTTCCCCCTGTCCAGTAGCTGTACAGGCACCCACTTCGTTATCTACATATAAACCTGCACCAATAATTGGCGAGTCGCCTAGCCTACCCCGCATTTTAAATCCTGCACCGCTGGTAGTGCAACTTCCACTCAGGTTGCCATTTGTATCCATAGCCACCATACCAATTGTATCATGATTCCATTCTCCATTCTCTAATTTATATGGTGCAAATGGTCCGTGGTTCTTTTTCTGCTCCACATTAATGGCCGGTGGTTTATACTCCGATTTCTTTAACCAGTTCTCATAATTTTTTTGGGCATCTTTCGACAATTTTTGTTCTTCCAATAAAAACCCTTCCGCAACAGCAAATTGTTGTGCGCCGCTTCCTACCAACATTACATGAGGCGTTTTCTCCATCACCCGTCGTGCAACAGCTACCGGGTGTTTTATTCGTTCTAAAAATGCGACACTGCCACAATTAAAATTTTCATCCATAATACAGGCATCCAGCGTTACAAATCCATCTCTATCGGGGTTTGCACCTAATCCCACACAGCAGTTTTGCTCATCTTCTGTCACCATTACTCCTTTTTCTACCGCATCCAAAGCTCTGCCCCCCTTTCCCAATATTTCCCAGGCTCCTTTGTTGGCCCGTAAACCTGCATCCCAGGTAGAGATAACAACGGGTTTGCCTTTTACATTTACCACTGTTTCCGCAGCTAACAGCTTACTTCCCAATGCACTTGCGAAACCAGTAAAAGCCGATGCCTTAATAAACTTTCTCCTGTTAATCATGTTGTTGATGTTGATATATCCGAAATTAAGCATCAGGCACAGTATTTAGGCATACTGAAAAGAAATTATGCCCTAAACCTTAACAAACTTGAAAGAAAAAATATTTGATGTTTAAACATTGATTATATATCTTTACATTATAAAAATGGAAAAATGAAAATAGAGATTATATCAGGAAGTCCCAGAACAGCGAGTGTCACCCATCGTGTAGCATTACATCTTAAAAATTGGTTGAGTCAGAATAGCAGTCATGAAGCAGATATTATTGCTATGAAAGATTGGAACATCCCTGCAGTACAATCAGTCTGGGTGTCACCGGAAAAAGCACCTGTTGAATTTCAACCCCTGGCAGAGAGAATCTTTAATGCCGATGCATATATACTGGTGACACCAGAATATAATGGCAGCTACTCCCCTGCGATGAAGAATCTATTAGATCACTTTCCAAAAAGACATCGCAAACCCTTTGGAATTGTAACGGCGTCTCCCGGAGCGATGGGTGGTATGAGGGCCTCGCAACAATTACTTCTATTGACCCCGGCTTTGTTTGGTATCACATCACCTTATATGCTGATTATCCCGGGAGTGGACAAAAAGTTCAGCCCCGACGGTGATCTGGTTGACGAAAGCTTCCAAAATGCAGTTCATAATTTCGTAACTGAGTTTTTGTGGTTGTCGGAGAAAGTAGTGGAAACCCCGGTTGAGAGTTTTAAAAATTAAAATTCACTACCCCCCAAAAGGAGAGTAAAAATTTACTTAATGTAAAATTTTAAAAACATTATTTCTTTATATAAAATTGCCCTTATAAAAAGTGAGTTTCTGATATCACCCTTTAGGGAATAAAGAATCTTGCACTAAAGAAAATTAGCAGGGGCAAAGGAGTTCAACATGAAAACCATTCTTCACAAAGCCAACACAAGAGGCCATGCAAATCATGGATGGTTAGATTCATTTCACACATTTAGTTTTGCAAGCTACCATGATCCACAAAAAATTCACTTTGGCGCATTAAGGGTATTAAATGACGACACGGTTGCAGGTGGGATGGGTTTTGGTACCCATCCGCATGACAATATGGAAATTATATCTATCCCAACTTCCGGGGACCTTGAGCATTTTGATAGTATGGGTAACAAACAGGTTATCCGCCAGGGTGATGTGCAGGTGATGAGTGCTGGCACGGGCATACAACACGGAGAGAAAAATAAGAACCATGACAAGCCGGTAAAATTTTTCCAGATATGGGTATTCCCCAATGAGAAAAATGTAACACCGCGGTATGATCAGAAAAGTTTTTCTGATTCGGACAAGCAAAATAAACTGCTGACTGTTGTCTCTCCCATTGGCACCAATGATGGCGGTGTGCAAATTCACCAGGATGCCTGGTTTAGCCTCGGAAAATTGGATAAAGGTTTTGCCACAGTTTATGAGCTTAAAAATAAAAGCAACGGCGTTTATGCATTTGTATTTGAAGGAGATGTTACTATAAACGGAGAACACCTGAGCCGCAGGGATGGCTTAGGTATCACAAATGCTGACAAATTAGAGATCAAAGCAGATTCAACTTCCGAAATCTTATTAATGGAAGTGCCAATGTTAAATTAAAAGGAATTGTATGAGCACTAAGAAAACAATTGAAGCAATAATAGCCCCCCCACCCCCTCATATGGTTGGTGATGGTTTTCGGGTACATAGTTTTTTCCCCGGAGGCAGGCTGATTGATAAAAAAAGAATGAGTCCATTCTTTATGATGGATTATGGTGCTAAGATCGAATTCTCACCTTCCATAGAACCCAGAGGTGTGGGTGTTCATCCCCATGCAGGTTTTGAAACAGTTACGATAGCATATCATGGTAAAATTGCCCATCACGACAGTGCAGGCAATAGCGGCATCATCGGCGAAGGCGATGTGCAATGGATGACTGCGGGTTCTGGTTTATTGCACAAAGAATATCATGAAAAAGGATTCAGTAAAACAGGCGGTCCCTTCCAGATGGTGCAGTTGTGGGTTAATCTTCCTGCAAAGGATAAGAAAACAACACCCAAGTACCAGGAAATCACCAATGCTATAATGGGCAGGCATTACATGTCAGATAAACAAAGTTTTATTGAAGTAATTGCCGGGGAATATAATGGCACAAAGGGGCCTGCAACTACTTTCACCCCGATGGAAGTATATAATGCAAGATTGAAAAAAGGAGCAACGGCCATACTAAATTTTCCTTCAAATTATAACACTGGTCTCCTTGTAACCGAAGGAACTGCAAAAATGAACGGTAGTCATGTAGCTACTGACCACTTTGTTTTATTTAATAACGATGGCGGGGAAATAGAAATTGAAGCAACAGATGATACCATCATACTTGTTTTATCCGGCGAACCGATTGATGAACCTATTGCAGCCTATGGCCCTTTTCTAATGAATACCTGGCAGGAAGTGGAAGAAGCCATTGAGGCTGTTAACCGGGGTAAATTCGGAGTGCTGGAAGATTAGGTCAATTGTGAATGGTGAATTGTCAGTGGAGTCTTAACATTCAGTAAACTATTCACCATTGACAATTCACTATTCACCCTTTGCTTCTATAAATTTTATCAAATTCATTCTCGCATTCTTTTGAATCTTTCGTTTCAAAAAACCAGTCCATCCCAATAATTCGCCTTTAAATCCAAGAGCCTGGGCAGCCCATTTACTCAGTTTGAAAGCATCGCTGTGTTCAATGATCTTCCCATCTTTCAATTTCATAAACGCCTTGATATGATTCACCACTTTTCTGCCTGTTTTGGAAAAAGTATAAGTCGCTACCCAATTGCAAGTCGCATATTCATCATCCAGTAATTGTATATTGGAAAAAGTCAAAGAAAAATCTTTGGCATTCTTACATAACATTTCCCACATATATTTAACCTCTTCTCCCCTTAAAAAACCAAAAGCAGGGTCGCTGAAGACAATTTCGTCACTATAACAGCTATTCATTGCCGTGTAATCCAGTTGTTGAAAAGCAGTATAAAAATTTTCAATAACCTGTTTATTTACTTCCATTTGCATTACTTTGAATACCCTGTAAAAGGTATATGGTAAAAAGAAAATAAAAGTAACTTACAAGCTGCTTACTACCCAAAAAAATGAGAGATTATATTAAAATACTACTACTTGCTTCCCTGACTTTAATAACGGGTAAGATTTATTGCCAGGAACCTTTTGAAACTGAAACGGTCAATAAGCATTTCATCCTTTACAGGGTAACGTATCAGAAATCTGATACAGCTATGGGGCTGGTGTATGCCAAAGAAAACTATGGTTTGATATCAGGCCGAAGTGGAGAAATAAAGGCTGGCTACAAAAAAGACGACCCCCGTTCTGAAGCAAGCCTGGGAACGGGACTTATAATAGATAAAGTTGACAAGGCTGATTTCTATTGGATTTATATCGTCAATAAACATCCCCAAAAAGCAGATAGCAATTTTCTTATCCGGGATGGTGATATCATTGAACTCCCTGTTTCTATAGTAAAAACAAAAAATCCGGGGCTGTTCAGAAAAATTGACTTGTCAGGGGTCGTTTTTACAAATAATGAAGGAGGAGCATTTGTTAGTTCAGATATTTTATGGAATAGAAATGATAAACAGTTTGAAGATAGTATGCTTAATGCCTGGTCATTTGTCATAAAGAGTACAGTGGCAGCGATAGATCCTGCATCCAATCCTCAATTTACCAGCCTCATTGAAAATGGCAGGTATAAAGGCAAAAATCTTGTACAGGTAATGAAGGAATGCAGCCCGGTTGATATAAGGCAATTTTTATTATATGTACTAACGTACACCAAAGGATATTATGGCAAAGAACTCAAGCTCTCAGAATCTTTTGGAGGCTGGGTTGTCAGCGAAGCACCGGTAAATGCTTTTGAAGTATATGACACCCTGAATTCTATAACAAGAAATCTTCCCCTTTTAAAAAAGAAAATAGCGGAATATAGAAAAGTAATAATTGACGATAATTATTTTACCAATTGGGTAAGTGTTGCCCTTGATAAATATAACAATGACGATCTAAAAGGTGCAGAAGGTATTTTCAATACAATTTCAACCATTGCTGGCCAGATCAATGAGCCGCTTGCAAGCGGACTTTATTATGTAACAAGAGCAGAGATTTATCAGAACCAGGGCAATTTTAAAAAAGCAATCCAATTATGTGATTCAGGGATCGTTGTACTTCGGAATACAACTGACCAGGACTATTTATTGTATCAATGTCACTTAAAAAGAGCATACTGCCTGCGGGAATTGAAAGATAAAAGCAAGTGTTTGGCAGCCTACGATGCAATGAAAGGGCTGTTATTAAAAGATACTTTATTAAAAAACGATGTGCTGCGAAATAATATCCTTGGTAGAATATATAAAGAAGAAGGAAATAGTTATTTCGTTTTTGAAGATTTTCAACAATCTATCAGCAGCTTTACTAAAGGAATTGAAGAATATAAAAAAAATAGTACCTATGGAAGTACAGCCGAAGTGGCAGAGTTGCAGCGAAACATCGCTATTGTATATGAAAAGCAAAACAGGAATAAGGAAGCGGAATTAATTTACAGGGAACTTATTAAAACATATCAATCTGTAGAGGATGGCAACAGTGTAATGTCTACAGCGGCAAGCATAGCTTATATCCAGACAAAACAGGGCGAACACCGGAAAGCCATTATTAATTATAAAACAACTATAAACTATTACCTGTTGGTGAAGCAATGGGAAACAGCAGGATATAATCTATCGCAAATAGGCCAATGCTACTGGAACCTGGGGATGTATGACTCTGCTATAGATGCACATCATAAAGCACTTGAATATCAATATAGAACCAACAACAACGAATACAAAGCCTATGCGTGGGGTAAATTAGGTAGTCTTTACTCCTTGTCCGGCTTAAAAGAAAAAGGATTATTTGCACAGGATAGTGCCCTGTATTATGCATATAAAGGAAAAGACACAGCTTCAGCTAT
The DNA here is from genome assembly GCA_016719015.1 of Chitinophagaceae bacterium. GTDB lineage: Bacteria > Bacteroidota > Bacteroidia > Chitinophagales > Chitinophagaceae > JJ008. The sequence goes on along the minus strand of JADKAZ010000002.1, from coordinate 257,337 downwards.
AAATTATTTACTTGAAATTGGAAATACATTCCAGGAAGCCAAAGATGATAACAAAGCATTGGAGAAATACCGGGAAGCAGAAGCTCTTTCAAAAAAAATAAAAACCCGAAGCAGCTTACTTTCCTCTATTTATAACCTGGCCGAATATTACTATCAAAAAGATACGGCAATAGCTGCCAGTTATTACAAACAGGCAGCAGCATTAGCACTTGAACTTGGGGACAAGAACAAACAAATTTATACAGCACTTAGCCTGGGATTATTACAGAACCGGCAATTAAAATTTGCTAATGGAGAAGTTTATTTTAAAAAAGCATTTTCCACTGCCAGGGCGGAACAAAATATATATGACCTCGCAAAATGCTACACTTTTATAGGCACGGCTGCAGAAATCCGGCTTCAATATGATTCTGCGCTTTATTATTATAACCGTGCTTACCATTTATTCGACTCCATTCAAAACAAGCAGCAACTGGCAGAATTGAAAGTCAGGCTGGGTAATATTTATGTAGAACTCTTTGACTACGCCAGGGCAAGAAAAGAATACGAAGCCGGGTTGCAATTAGCCATTGAAAACAAAAATGAAACAGACAAAGCTGATTTGTACGGGTCGTTGAGCTATTTATATCTCATGCAGGGAAATAATAAAGTCGCAAAAGAATATCTTGATAAAATAAAAACTCTCTGTGATTCTACAAATAATGCAACAATGATAGCCAGCCTCTATATCAGCTATGGCAACTACTACTCCCGGTTTTTTGAAATGGCCATGGCGCTGGATTATTACCGTCGTGCAGACAGCATTTACTTAAAAGAAGGTGACATAAGTAACCGGATAACCTGTTTAAATAATATCGGGAATATATACCTGACGCAACGGGACAACGACAAGGCACTCAGTTATTTTACAGAAGGGATGAAACTCTCTTCCCGTTCAGGAATCATAAACGACTTAGATCTGCTATTGAAATTAAATGCAAGTGAGGCACTGTTTAATAAAAAAGAATATGTAAAGGCATTGGCAATGGCGAATGAATGTGAAAAATTGGCAACTAAAGCCGGGGCTAACCGTAGGCTTATACAAACATTGGAACTAAAGGGGATGATTACCTTTAAACAAAAAGATTATAAAAAAGCCAGGGTATTTCTTCAAAAAGTAATTGATACCAGGAATAACAATGAATCGAATTTATCAAATGCCTACCTGTATTTAGGCCGTATTGCAAAAGAGGAAAAAAAATATACAGAAGGATTTGAATTTCTTCAACAATCTAAATCCGGATCGGAAGCGGCAGAGGATGACAACTCTCTATGGGAAGTATTATATGAAACGGGAAATATATACCTGCTGTCAGGCAAGAAAGACTCTGCTATTTATAACTATAAGAAAGCTGTTGAAATAGTATCAAAACTCTCCACAAAATTGGTTGGTAGTGAAGAGGAAAAGAATAAACTAAAAACCGAAGAAACCAAAACCGATTTATTCAATAAGCTCATTGCTACTTGCGTTCAATCTAACCAGGTAGACGATGCGGTATATTACACTAACCTGGCTAACCTGCAGGGTATTAAAGATAAAACAGGCGAAGCAGGCATTGCAGCACAGGACAGTAAACAACAGGAAGATTTAGATAAAGCAAAAGACATATTACAACGTAAAAACCTGGCCAAAGAAAAACTGGAAGATGAAAAAAACAAACCTGCAGGATTGCAAAATGAGGCATTGGTAGAAACGTTGGCAAAAACAATCAAAACCGCAGAAGAAGACTATGAAAATTATATTGATGACCTGGCTACAAAATATGAGAGCATTAAAGTCGGGTTTGCTGAATCGGTAAATCCGCAAAAATTTGCTGCCTATAAAAAAAGTATTCCCGACAGTGTAGCTTGTCTTCTCTATATCATCAACCAGCAACAACTCTATATTTTTTCAGTAACCAGCAAAGAAACAAGGGCGGTAACAGTAGAACTGAACTTTGAAATAGACAGTCTTATTAGCACACTAAAAAGAGCATTACAACTTCCCCAATCGAAATTTTCATCCGGGTCGCTGCAGCAGCGGGGTCTTATAGTTAACCAAAAAGAAAACAAGGGAATTGATTATGCTGATGTATCGTCAAAACTCTATAATGTATTAGTAAGACCTGTTGCAGAAATTATTGACGGCAAGAAAACTCTGTGCATTATTCCTACCGGAAGATTGTCATTAATACCCTTCCAGGTACTCTCCTACAAGCAGAATAATCAGCAACGGTTTTTAATTGAGGATTTTGAGATATTCTATACAAGCCAGCTTGAAGTATTTTACGAAAAAAACAATCCTGTCAGATCGGTTACGGGATTATCTGCCTTCGGCAATCCTGATAAAACACTCCCCGATTCCGAAAAAGAAATAAATAATCTTAAAACTATGTTTGGCAATGAACATTATTTTATACAGGATTCTGCTACAGAAACAAAAGCCCGGCAAAGCTTGGTAAAAGACAGGTTTGTTCATTTTGCCACCCATGGCATTCTTGATTATAACGACTTTCGTAACTCATATCTTGTATTTGCAGGAAATGACCAAAATGATGCGGCTAAAAATGGAAGATTAACCATCCGGGAAATAAAGAGTTTAAAAATTGAAGATTGCGAATTAGTAACCCTATCAGCCTGTGAAACGGGGGTCAACAAAGAAATCAGCAAGGGCTGGTACATTTCACCTGCCAATTCTTTTTTGGTAAAAGGGGTAAAAACGGTGGTAGCCTCTTTATGGAAAGTAAATGATGAAGCCACCAGTATTTTAATGACCGAGTTTTATAAAAATATTGAACACATGTCGAAAGCCGAAGCGCTGCGACAAGCACAGATAAGCCTTACACGTAATCCAAAATACCAGCACCCTTATTACTGGGCACCTTTTTTACTCTACGGAAGTTGGCGTTAGAAAGGGCCTTATTCCATAAACAATCTTTTAGAAAAATATCATTTATCCGGCTATTTACAGATGCCTTATTTTTATAGGGTAAATGTCAACCATGAAAAAAATCACTTTCCCACTACTATTAGTATTATTTGTAAGCAGTGCTATTGCACAAACAGAAAACCAGGATTCAGCCTGGATAAAAGACAATTATACAAAACAGGAACTCAACATTACTATGCGGGATGGCATAAAGCTATTTACAACTGTTTACATCCCTAACGACAAGAGTGAGAAACATCCGATCCTGATGATGAGAACTCCTTACTCTTGTGCGCCATATGGTAAAGAATTTTCTCCCCGCCTCTGGAGTGGCCATTGGAGATATTATGCAAGAGAAAATTATATTATAATAGTGCAGGATGTAAGAGGCCGGTGGATGAGTGAAGGAGAGTTTGTGGATGTACGTCCGTTTAATAAAAATAAGACAGGCAATGAAATTGATGAAGCCAGCGATACTTATGATGCGATCGACTGGATTATAAAAAACATTTCTAACAACAATGGTAATGTTGGCATTTTCGGTATCTCCTATCCCGGTTTCTATGCCACGATGGCTGCGGCCAGCAATCACCCTGCATTAAAAGCCGTAAGTCCACAGGCCCCGGTTACCGATTGGTTTATGGGAGATGATTTTCATCATAGCGGTGCATTTTTCCAGATGGATGGTTTTAGTTTTTATTCCGGATTTGGAAAGCCAAGACCTAAACCAACCACAGTGGGTTCACCCGGTTTTAATTTTCCAATACGAGATAATTATAAATTCTATTTACAAAACCCATTGCCAAAATTGATGCAATACATGAAAGACAGTGTGCAATTCTGGAAAGACCTGTATGCACATCCTAATTATGATGATTGGTGGAAATCCAGAAATGCAAGAACTGCTATGTACAATATAAAACCTGCCATGTTGGTGGTGGGTGGTTTATTTGATGCTGAAGATTGCTGGGGTGCATGGAATTTGTATAAAGCAATTGAGAAACAAAACCCCTCTACTAATAATAAAATTGTCATGGGCCCCTGGTTTCATGGACAGTGGGCCAGTGGAGATGGAACGCAATTAGGCAATGTAAAATTTGGCAGTAATACCTCACAATGGTACCAGAATAATGTGGAGATACCTTTCTTTAATTTTTACCTGAAAGGAAAAGGGGAAGATCCGAAATTAGCTGAAGCCACAATTTTCTTCACCGGAGAAAATCAATGGAGAAAATTAGCACAGTGGCCTCCCGCTGGTAATGGCAGAGATATTTATTTAGCCAAGGATGGAATTCTCTCCTGGAATATGCCACCCTCACAAACCAGTTATACTGAATACATCAGTGATCCTGCTAATCCTGTTCCCTATACTGAAGATGTACATTTCAGAAGAACAAGAGAATATATGACCGATGACCAACGATTTGCTGCCCGCAGGCCGGATGTTTTGACCTTTGAAACCTTTCCACTGGAAGAAGACCTTACGCTGGCTGGTCCTGTTATTGCAAATCTTAAAGTAAGTATCTCCGGAACTGATGCTGATTTTGTAGTAAAAGTAATTGATGTATTTCCCGATGATTTTAATTATCCCGGTGCAACACAAAATGTTAGCCGCAATGCCGGAGGTGCTTATCCGATGGATGGTTACCAGATGCTGGTGCGTGGAGAAATCATGAGAGGAAAATTCAGGAATAGTTTTGAAACACCTGTTCCATTCAAACCGGGAAATATCGAAACCGTAAAATTTGAATTACCTGATATTGCGCATACATTTAAAAAAGGCCACCGGCTGATGATTCAAATACAAAGCAGTTGGTTTCCATTGGCAGATAGAAATCCGCAACAGTTTATGAATATTTATGAAGCCGTAGAAAGTGATTTTAAAAAGGCGACGATTAAAATTTATCATGATGGGACAAATACTTCAAAAATCTTTTTACCCATTCTTAGAAACTAATAAAGTATGCGGTTAATAATAAGCAGTTTGCTATTTTTTATGCTGAGCAATATTTCGTTTGCGCAGAAGAAAGAACTGTCTTTAATTCCCTGGCCGTTGGAAGTAAAGCAAACGGATGGAAGTTTTATTTTAAAAAATAAAGCCACTGTATATTGTGGGTTTCCGAAAGAAAACAAAGAGCCAATATTGCAATACTTCAAAAATGAGTTGAAGAAAAATTACAACGTGGATATTTCTTTTGTACCAAAAGGACAACCGGCAGATATTACCTTCAATATGCGTCGCATGCCAACAGGAGGAAAACCAGCATACAAGCTTGAAGTAAATAATACGGGCATTATCATCAGTAGCAATTTTACGGAGCCAGCTTTTCATGCCATGCAAACTCTCTTTCAGTTATTGCCAGCTAACCCGGCTGAGAAAAAAGAAATACCATTTGTTGATATTTTCGACCATGCCCGTTTTGCATATCGTGGAATGCATCTTGATGTCAGCCGTCACTTCTCACCCATTTCCTTTATAAAAAAATATATTGATTATCTAGCTTATCATAAGCTCAATACTTTTCATTGGCATTTAACAGACGACCAGGGTTGGCGTATCGAAATAAAAAAATATCCGAAGCTTACCGAAGTTGGTAGTAAAAGAAACGGGACCATTATTGGTCGTTATCCCGGTACTGGAAGCGACAATAAACCTTACGGTGGATTTTATACACAGGAAGAAATAAAAGAAGTTGTGCAGTATGCGAAAGAACGATTTGTGGAAGTGATCCCAGAAATTGAAATGCCGGGTCATGGCAGTGCGGCCATTGCAGCTTATCCCTGGCTCAGTTGCTTTCCCGGAAAACCAACGGAGATACCGGCAAATATGATCTCGAAGAAAAGTGTAGAAGAACAAAAAAATGGCCGCATCAAACTGGTACAGGAAACATGGGGGGTATTTGATGATGTGTTTTGTGCGGGCAAGGAAGAAACCTTTACTTTTTTACAAAATGTAATTGATGAAGTGATGCCACTGTTCCCGTCCAATTATTTTCATATAGGTGGCGATGAATGTCCAAAAACACATTGGAAGATATGTCCCAACTGCCAGCAAAGAATGAAAGAGAATAACCTGAAAGATGAACATGAATTGCAAAGCTGGTTTGTACAACGAATTGAAAAATACCTGAACAGTAAAAGAAAAACATTAATTGGCTGGGATGAAATATTGGAAGGTGGTCTTGCCCCAAATGCTGTAGTCATGAGCTGGCGGGGTGAAGCTGGCGGCATTGAAGCAGCAAAACAAAAACACAAAGTGATAATGACACCCGGCAATCCTCTCTATTTCGACCATACACAAAGTGAGAACGAGGACTCCGTAACCATTGGAGGTTTCAACCCCATTGAAAAAGTATATGCGTATGACCCGATACCAAATGAATTAACGGAAGAAGAAGGAAAATATATTCTCGGTGCACAAGCCAATTTGTGGAGAGAGTATATTACAAATGAAAAGAAAACTGAATACATGATTTTTCCCCGCATGGCAGCATTGAGCGAAGTGTTGTGGACTACAAAAGAAAATAAGAATTGGGAAGGTTTTGAAAAGCGATTGCTGGAACAACTTCTTAGGTATGAAAAATGGGAAGTTAATTACAGTACTGAACTTTATTCTTTGAAAAGCCAAGTGATCCCATCCAATGACTTTTCTGGTATATATTGGAAACTCGACTATAAGCCTCGATATGAAAAAGGTTATTATATGGTAAGTACTGATATAAATAACTTTGGAATTCTTTCATCCGGGAAAGATATAGACATAAACAAAAAAATAGAATCGGGGTATTACAAAGCTAGTCTTCTTTTTTATAGCGAATGGGGGCTTGATAAGACCTATTTACTTGATAAAATTGAACAACAATTTTCAATCAACAAAGCCACAGGCAAAAAAATTACTCTCGCCAATCAACCTTCAAAAAATTATCCCGGAGATGGAGCTTTTACTTTAGTAAATGGTGTGCAGAACGAAAAAGGAACTGCTAAATCAAAAGAGTTTTTAGGTTTTAGTGGCGATGATTGTATCGCAACAATTGATTTGGGAAAAGAAGAAAACATTTCCTTCGTAAAAGTGCATTACCTGCACCAGACTGGTAGTTGGATCTATCAACCTTCTTCTGTAATAATTTTTACATCCGCAGATGGCGTTGATTTTTCTCCTGTTGCTTTATCAAACCCAACCATTACAAACAACGAAGCCATCTGCGAATTTTTAAAACCGGCAAAAGCAAGGTTTGTAAAAATTCAGGTGGCCAATTTTGGATTGATACCAGTCGGAAACCCAGGCGCAGGTAGCAAAGCCTGGTTGTTTGTGGATGAGATAGAGGTCAATTAATCTAAACCGCTGAAACGCAAAGTCGCTGAGAAATACAGTTGATTCAACAACTCTGCGTCCCTCCGTCTCCGCGGTTAAAACCAAGCATTAACCTGCAAAAAGCCGCAAAAACCTTCAATATAATTTCTATCTTTATAACTCAAACCAACATAATGGCCAAACAAGCTGCCCAGATAGATCTATCCGACAGTTTTGAAAAGATTCCGGTTAAGATTTTTCCTACCTCGCAAGACGGTTCCGTTTTCGTTGCCCGCCAAGTCGCTGATTTTATCAGGGATAAACAAACAAAAAAAGAAAAATGTGTATTGGGATTAGCGACGGGTTCCAGTCCAAAATCTTTGTATGCTGAATTGGTACGGCTGCACCAGGAAGAAAAATTAAGTTTTAAAAACGTCATCACCTTTAACCTGGATGAATACTACCCCATTGATAACGATGCGTTGCAAAGCTATAATCGTTTTATGCGGGCCAATCTTTTTGACCATATTGACATCAACCCGAAAAATATTCATATCCCGAATGGCGCAATAAAGAAAGAAGATATTAAAGAACATTGCCGGCAGTATGAAAAAATGATAAAGGATGCCGGTGGAATAGATTTGCAAATTCTTGGCATAGGAAACAATGGTCATATTGGCTTCAACGAACCAGGTTCGGGCATATATTCCAAAACGAGGCTGATAACGTTGGATAACTCCACCCGGATTGCCAATTCATATGAGTTTACCAATATCTCCCAGGTACCCCGGCTTGCCGTTACGATGGGCATCAGTACTATTTTACAATCAAAGAAAATTATTTTGATGGCATGGGGCAGCGCCAAAGCTCCTGTTATTAAAAAAGCTGTAGAAGATGATGACACAGAACAAGTACCTGCTTCGTTATTACAGAATCATGATGATGTAACTTTTGTGGTAGATGAAACAGCGGCGGCTGAATTAACAAGAAATAAATCACCATGGTTAACCGGTGATTGCGACTGGACACCGAAGATGATAAAGAAAGCGGTGGTGAACATGGCGTTGAAATTAAAGAAACCGGTACTCAGTTTAACCAACACAGATTATAACGAATATGGCTTAAGTGATTTACTGGTAGAAAAAGGTGATGCATATGAAATCAACCTTCAGGTATATTATATGCTGCGGGATTCCATCACCGGTTGGCCGGGTGGAAAACCAAATTCCGTTATACCAGGTCACCCGGAACGATCATCACCTTATCCAAAAAGAGTTATCATCTTCTCCCCTCACCCGGATGATGATATCATCAGCATGGGCGGTACCTTTCAACGATTACACGACCAGGGCCATGATGTACATGTTGGTTACCAGACAAGCGGCAATATTGCGGTAACAGATGAATTTGTAACAAGGTTTCTTGATTTCGCTGTAGGCTTTGAAGAAATTGCCGGCATTGATACCAGCAAATCCGGCAAGATATTAGATAATGCAAGAAAATTTTTAGCCCGGAAAAAATCAAACCAGGTTGACACACCTACAATTCGTTCTATTAAAGGTTTGATCCGACGTGGTGAAGCAAAAGCAACCTGCCGCTACGTGGGCATTCCCGATAAAAACATTCATTTTCAAAATCTTCCTTTTTATGAAACAGGAACGATTGAGAAAAAACCAATGAGCGAAAAGGATATTAAAGTCACAATGGATTTACTCCGTAAAATAAAACCTCAGCAAGTTTTTTGTGCTGGTGACTTTGCTGACCCGCATGGCACTCATATTATTTGTTTCGAAGTGGTACTTGAAGCACTAAAGCGGATAAAAGCAGATGAAGATGACTGGATAACTGATTGCTGGCTCTGGCTCTATAAAGGTGCCTGGCAGGAATGGAATATTGAAGAAATAGAAATGGCAATACCCATGAGCCCTGACCAGGTATTAAAGAAACGTTTTGGAATTTTCATTCATCAATCTCAAAAAGACATGGTTCCTTTCCAGGGCAGCGATTCAAGAGAGTTCTGGCAACGGGCAGAGGAACGGAATGCAGATACCGCAAATCTTTATGCTGACCTGGGGCTGACACACTATGCAGCCATGGAAGCATTTGTGCGATGGCATTATTAACAGGTTTAATTTCCGATTTCTCCCTAAATTTATACTTTAAAAAATCAACTATGTCAATATTCAAATCGAGCAACCCCACTCTGCAGGAGAAAACTTACCAGGGTACCATTTTAGAAGGAATGAGTACCGGGGAAGAAATGACCATCACCGGTACAATGAACAAATTTGGTGTTCTGATGGCTCTTATGATTGCATCAACACTTTTTGCATGGGGTCAATATGACAAGGGCAGCGATCCTATGCCATTAATGCTAACTGGTGTGTTTGGAGGATTAGCATTAGCCCTGTTAATGATGTTTAAAAAGCAATGGTCTGCATACATAGCACCTGCATATGCTATTTTAGAAGGCCTGTTTGTTGGATCCATCTCTGCCATGTATAACCATGCTTACCCTGGATTGCCAACACAGGCTGTCGCATTAACATTGCTCGTCACTCTTGTTATGTTCTTATTGTACAGGTACAGAATCATTAAGGTTACTCAAAAATTAAGATCGATAGTAACAGTGGCCACTATAGCGATCGGTGTATTCTACATGATTCAGTGGATTACCTACCTCGTTATGGGTTCACCAATCGGATCATTCACCAATGCTGCAACACCCCTGGGTATTGGATTTTCCATTTTAGTAGTAGGGCTGGCAGCATTTAATCTGTTATTAAATTTTGATACCATAGAGAAAGGCGTCGAACTGAGAGCAGCTAAATATATGGAATGGTATAGTGCTTTTGGATTACTGGTTACCATTGTATGGCTGTACCTGGAACTACTTCGCCTGTTATCCAAGCTTCAAAGAAATTAATTGACCATCCTTTAAATAAAAACTCTGCTATCCAACTAGCAGAGTTTTTTATTTTACAGTACGCAAAACGACATCCGTATTTATTACTGGCAGATAAGAATTAATTTCATCCATTTCAATTGGAGTAATCATTGTTGAATATTTATCGATAGGTAGGTTTAACCACGGTTGAGTGGTGCCATACGCATAGTCACCAAAAATTATGACCGGTGTACCTGTCTTAGTAACTGCACCAGTCTTTGCGGAAACCTTCCAGGTGTCGGCCCAGTCAAAAATCCATTTAGCATCTTTTGCCTGCATTCTTACACAGGCATGGCTGGCCGGATAACCTGGTAAGAAGAACTGATGCATAGCAATCCCCCTTTTAGCATAAAAATTAAAATACCAGGGCATAATCCAGTCGCTGTTTTCTGAGCTGATTTTCACTTTGGCTTTAAAGTTTGTATGAAACAACCCCGCCGGTGTAGGTGTACTTTTTTTGCCGGAGCTAACAGGCCCCCACCGGGTTAACTTTCCGTTCTCATATATTGCAAAAGCCTGTATGCGGCGGGAGATTAAAACCAGCTTTGGCAACGTATCAAACCCTTGTAGCGATTCAGGATAGGGAGAATAGAAAAGCAATTCGGGTAACAAAGTGTCTGGCATCACCAGCACCTTATCTTTCTTAATTACACTTTTGTTAATCCTGTTAATAGCAAGTATGATTTCCAATTCCGTAGTATCATATTTTGCATAAAAATCAGTAACAGCGGTTTTCCCTTTTAAGGTATCAAAATGATACATTGGTGCTTCCCGGGAAAAAGGAATAGTTGTATCGGCATCGGAAACCAGAGAACAGGTTGTTTGATTGTCTGTGGAAGAAGAGGAAGTAAAGAGATAGAAAATCCCAGCTAAAAGTAAATGCATGGATAATAATTTTTCCGGGATAAAAGTATATTGAAACCTGTAAATTATTAATGATTAATAACAGGCAATAACCTGTTTAAAAACAAAAAAAACCAGCATTAAGCCGGTTTTTTTGTGACCCCGCCAGGATTCAAACCTGGAACCTTTTGATCCGTAGTCAAATACTCTATTCAGTTGAGCTACGGGGCCATTTTGGGGTTTACCCACCGACACTTTAGTGAAGGTGGGCGGCAAATATAAGGCAAAAACAGTAATGGTAAAAGTGGTAAATAATAGAATTGCTATCGATTTCTCCAATCTGGCAGATACTTATCTAAAATAGCCTGAAATTCTTTGTAATCTTTAAGCCCTGTTAAATCGGGGTCTGTGATAAGTGATTCCACATTTTTGTACCCCCTCTCAAAAGTCTGCCGTAAATATAGAATAGCTTGTTCGGGTTTATTCAACAAAGCATATGTACAGGCCAACTCATAATATGTCTTAGCTTTTGTTGGTTCAAGACGAATGGCCTTCTGTAAATGAACTACAGCTGAGTCGTATTGCTGCAAGGCATGGTAAGCCAGCCCGAGATTAAGGCTGCCACCTTGCAGTTCCGGGTTTATTTGCAAGGCCTTTTGCAAATAATTCAAAGCAGAGTCATTCATTTCCATACTGAGATAGGCAGTACCAGTCCTGAAGTAGGCTGCGGCATACCTGTCATTCAACCGGATTACTTTTTTATAATAAACAATGGCAGAGTCATACACTTTCATATCCGTATAAAAATTGCCAATATCCTGGTATGCCTGGGCATTCAATTCTCCTTTGCGGAGCAATTGCTTTTTAAAATAATAAGCAGCAGAATCATATTGTTTTAACTGCCTGAATACCCCACTCAGATTAGACATAAAAAGTGGGTTTTCCGGATCAAGCCATAATGCTTTCTGCATATTTACCCTTGCCGAGTCATATTGTTTCATTCCCTGGAATACAAGGCCAAGATTATTATACAACTGGGGGTTTTGCGAATCCTTTAGCATCGCTTTACGGATGTACCACCTTGCTGAGTCATATCGCTTCTGATCAAAAAATGCCATTCCCACATCGTTGATGAAGGTTATACTGTTAGGATCAAATAATGATACCCCTTTGAGAAAATTGGTAACGGAATCCAGTTGATTTAAATCCCTGAAAATCTTCAGAATATTTTTAGAGGCCGGCTTATAATCAGGCCTTATGAACAGAGCTTTTCTGAAATACGATTTAGCTGAGTCATAATTTTTTTCTTCGCCATATACAACCCCTAAATTATTAAGGATAGAAGGGTTTCCGGGTTCCAACCGTACCGCCTGCTGGAAATAACTATACGTTGAATCAGGCATTTTCAGTTCCTTAAACACCAAACCGATATTAATGAGGGCAAATGCCGAATAAGGATTAGCCTGCAATGCACGGCGATAATAATAATTAGCAGAATCTAATTGTTTTAATGCAAAACTGGCACGGCCAAGATTATTGTAAGCTTCTTCATAATTCGGATCCAATGCGGCCGCCATGCGGTAATAAACTTTGGCAGAATCATACTCCTTCAGGTCTTTATAAAAATTACCTATATATACATTTACAATTGACTTATCCTGGTAATTAGAAAAAGCTTTTGAATAATAAATTCTGGCGGAGTCATACTGCTTTCTTTCAAAAAATGTTTTGCTTATACCATTATAGGCATTAATAAACTTTGGATTGGCCGCAATACTTCTTTTAAAATAGAGGATAGCCCGGTCATATTCTTTTCTTGTATAATTTACCCAGCCGATATTATTACTGGCATAGGGATTATTGGGTTCAATGGTCAATGCCTTTTCATAATAAGTAACAGCAGAATCTCCTTTTGATAATGAATAATAATAATGCCCGAGATCTACATAGGCATCGGCATTATCAGGACTTACTTCAATTGATTTGCGATAGTACTTTATGGCAGAATCAGGGCGGCTCAATGTTTTATAGGCAAAGGCCAGGGTTACGTAAGGATATCTCCATTTGGGTGCCGAAATAATGGCCTTCTTGGCATAAAAAATCGCACTGTCAATTTTATTATTATCAAGGTGCAAGGATGATAATGTATTAAGGATATAAGCAGCGTTGCGGTCAGAAGCGTAAGCGGTATAAGCATATTGAAAAGCACTGCCGATATCTACTGTTTTTCTATTGTTTGCAAAATAACCCCTTGCCTTAAAAAAGTACATTCTTCCCATCAATGTCTTTGCGAAATCAGGATCATCAGCCATAATATATTTGATAGCTTTCTCGAGCATATAACCCACTTCATAAAATTCCTGTTGAGCCACTTTTTCCATACGATTAAGACTGGTAGCTATTTCATCACTATTGTCCTCCTCGTCAATTTGTGCCCGCAACCGCTGAATGGAAGACGCATCTTTACAATCCAGGTATAAATTGATTTTGCTTTGCGCAAAATTGATAAACTCAACTGCTAATGTAGTTTGCGCATCTACCGTATAGGAAGTACCCGGATATTTTGTTTCCATCAGATCATAATAATATTCAGCAGACTGTTTGCCAATCAGGCGACTTTCTTTTATCGCATTATTGAATAAATTATAAGCATCTATCAGCAGCGTATCTGCAGGCCCAAACAAAATATTTCTTGACTTAGGAGCAAAAGAAGTGCCCCCGCCCCTGCTCTGTAACCTTTTAGCTTCAATCCATTTCCGCAAGTAAGCTGTATCTACAATGCTGACAACTTTCGATTCATTCTCCGTACAACAAAAAAATGGGTCTTGTTTTCTTTTAAACCGCTGCTGGGCGATAGTCGGAACATTTTTTTCAACATACTTTTGTATCTCAGCTACTGAAATCTGCCTGTCAAGATTTCCAATTGAATCTGCTGCACCGGACAGACCATCTACCAGGTAATAGGTAAATAAACCGTGGCCATTACCTATTGAAGCATCTTCCAGCGATTCCTGGCCTGCCCCGGTAGCCAGCATAATTATTTCACCTACTCTTTTTTCAGATATAGCTGCATTCAGGAAACCTTGTCCTTCTGAACCTCCCGGCAGTTCATTGCTCCGACAGGCATCCATGATAAAGAACACCTCAACTCCCTTACCGGTTTCCTTCTGAATTTTTAGCTTCAGATTATATAACTGAACAGCACCTCCAACCAGGTAATTATTTTTATCTCCCGCAGGATTACAGTCGTACGTCAGATAAAAGAACTGGTCCTCATCAATCGCATCACCGTGACCAGCCAGGTAAATAAACAAACGGTCCCCCTTTTGTAATTTTTTGGCCTTTAGCCAGGCAAATCCTTTCGTATAAAAATTGGCCAATGTAGCCTGCTCATTCAGCAAACTGTAAATATTATCTTCCGACAATTTTCCCCCGGCTGGTGATTTCAAAAAATCCCGGAACATTTCAGCATCTTTATCAGCATAAGTAAGGGGACGAACATATTTATAGGTTGAAATACCCATTACCATCGCAAAGGTTTGAGGCCCAAGGATAGTGGTATCCCGGGGTTTAGGAGGAGATTGGCTGAATACAGGCTGTAAGGTTCCTGCCAAAAGCAGGCAAACAATAATTATGGAAAGGTTTTTTGGCATAAATTCGACTTACTAAATTACGGATTTACAGGGGAATGACTAATTTTTCCCCTTTAAAAAGACTAAAATTTTGGGTTACCCCGGTTTGTTAAAATAATAGGAGAATATGTTAAGGATTAAAAAGTTGCAACCATCCAGCTAATTAAGAAATCATTTAATATAACCACCACCAATAGTAAACCACATTGATGAAAAAGCCACTGCACAAGCACATCGGCCACCATGCCAGGAAAGTACACGGCCATATTACCAAATATCTTTATGAAAGAGATACCATTTTTGCAACGATCTGGGTGTTTATTTTCATTGTTGTACTGGGCTCCATCCCCCTTAATCTGGGTGTTTTAAACCCAATAAAACTGGGGTTAAAAGACTTTGATTTCAATGACATGAGTTATTCCAAACTGGGTAAAGCCAGTACCACCCCAATTGATAGCAATATTGTTATTATAAACATAGGACAGGCTGATAGAGAAGGTATCGCACTGCTGATAGACAAAGCTGCATCATATAAACCTAAAGCCATGGGGCTTGATGTGGTATTTGACGGTCCAAGAGACCCTCATAAAGACTCCTTACTGGAAGAAACAATAAAAAGAAATGAAAACCTGGTAATGGCGGCTAAATATGGGGTGGATTCCGCCGATAAACTTGTGGCCGGAGGCAACTATTTCCTTCATAAAGGCAATCATGTAGGTTATGTAAATTTTCCCAATGATGATAAAGAAACGGTAAGGACCTACTACCCGTTCAAAAAAGATGACCATGATAAGAATATTGTCCTTCCGTCCTTTTCATCTTCTTTACTAAAGCTCTTTGACACTTCAGCCTATCAGAAATTAGAAAAAAAGGCTAACCAAAAGGTCATTATCAACTATACCAGGCGGACCAGCCAGTACCTGGTGGTAAATGCAGAAGACCTGCTTATGGATAATGTGGACTCTGCAAGTATAGAGGGACGGATTGCATTATTAGCCTATGTTAATACTAATCCCAATGACATTGAGGATAAGAAATTTTCCCCCATGAATGAAAAATTTGCCGGCAAATCCCACCCGGATATGAACGGAATTGTAGTGCATGCCAATATTATTTCCATGGCATTGGAAAAAAACTACATAAAAAAAGTACCTTTGTGGGCAACATTACTTATTGCAGTCTTTGTATGCTGGCTGCACATGTCGTTTTTCGTCCGTTACTACCTTGAAAGTCATATCTGGTTCCATTTGGTGGCAAAAATTTTACAGGTTGCTTCAGCTATCTTTTTTGTATGGCTTGGTATTTACTTATTTGACCGGTACAGGCTGAAAGTAGATTTGAAACTCAGTATGATTACGATTGTAATGGCGGTAGACGTCATTTATTTCTATGAAGCCTGGGCCGTGTGGATGCATAAGAAATTTAATTATAAAACGGTGTTTAAACCACACCATCATTAATAACGATTTATAAATAAACCTTAAACTCCCAAAGATGAAAAAGTTACAATTCCTTATCCTTTTTTGCACAGCTGCCATCGCAGTATCTGCACAAAATCAATTCCTGTTATACAGTTTCAAGGGAAATGTATCAGTGATTGAAAACAATGTTGAAAGCAAAGCAAAAGTGGGTAAACCATTAAATGCCGCAGCTACCGTAAAAGTGGCAGCCGGTGGCGCCGTTACCCTGATCTGTAATGAAGCGGCCATGTTTACCTTTACAAAAGCAGGCTCCTACCAACTGGGTAAATTTGGTGACTCCTGTAAAGTAAACAGTAGCTCCGTAAGTGCTAATTATGTAAAATATGTATGGGCATCGATGACAAAATCGAATGGCTCTGCTGGCAGTAACCGCAAAGCATATATGAATACCGTCGGTGCAGTAACCCGTAATATGACCAATATCTGGATCGATAACAGGCTGGATACAATTAATTATTCCGGTGTTGTCAATGAATTCCCAATATCATGGAAATCTTATGCAGAAGCGAAAGATTTTGAATTCTCTCTGTATAAAGATGATAATATCAGCACACCTATCTATACGACTTTTGTCAACAAACTAAAAGTACCCATCAAAGACTTTTCAGCCAAAATGAAAGCTGGTAACTCTTATTTCTGGACAGCTGCCGTTAAAGGAGAAGAAAATGATGAATTGAAAGTGTTGAATTATGTAACGAAAGAAAAATTTGAAGCAGTACTGGAAACAATCAAAAAGCAGGGAGCTGCTTTTGAAGCAACGGCTGAGCAGTCTTATCGCATTGCCTTTTTGCTCGAAGATGCACATTACCTGGCCGAAGCTTACCAGTATTATTTAAAAGCCACAACATCAGATCCTCAAAACGGCTTATACAGGTCTACTTTAATGTCCTTCAAAAAAGATTACGAGATAAAGTAACATAGGTAACAATTTAAAATTAAGTCCTGTCTCTGACAGGACTTTTTTATTTTTAAGCAATGAAAATTTCTTTTTGGTCAATAGGAAAAGCTAATGAACCTTATATAAAGGAAGGTGTAGAAGAGTTTACAAAACGTATTTCCAGGTATTTTAAAGCAGACTGGAACATTATCCCTGTTCCCAAAAATGCTGCTACACTCAGCGAAACCGACTTGAAGAAGAAAGAAGGAGAAATCATATTAGATTGGTTACATAAAGATGATTATCTCGTTGTATTGGATGAAAGGGGGAAACAAATCAGTTCAGAGGGACTCTCCGCTTTTATTCAGTCGAGAGCCAATGAAAGTACTAAGCATCTTATTTTTCTGATTGGCGGCGCCTATGGCATTGATGAAGCCGTGATGAAAAGAGCTGATTACAAATGGAGTTTATCTCAACTGGTTTTCCCGCATCAATTGGTAAGACTGATACTGGCAGAACAGGTGTACCGGGCCTGCACCATTCTTCGCAATGAAAAATATCACCATAGCTGATTGAGCTAAACCGCTTATTTTTAGCAGATGAACATACAAGACTTCCCTATTACAGCTGCCCTTGTTGTTGCCAATGTAATTATATCATTAATTGCTATGAACAACCAGGATGTGTTGTCAAAAACAATTATGTGGCCTTATGGGGTAAAAAGATACAACCAATTTTATCGTTTTATCACCAGTGGTTTTATCCATGCCGATTACACACACCTGTTTTTTAATATGTTTACCCTTTTCTTTTTTGGAAAAGCAGTAGAAGCATATTTTTCAATGTATGGACTTGGTGGAAATATCGCCTACCTGGCACTTTATTTTTTGGGGTTGATTGTGTCCGACCTGCCAACTTATATAAAACATAAAGACAATTATAATTATCATTGCCTGGGAGCCTCCGGTGCTGTGTCAGCAGTAGTTTTTGCTGCTGTAGTTTTTGCACCATGGAGCAGTATCTATTTATTTGGTGCGTTGAAAATATCTGCCCTGGTGTATGCGGTGCTTTATATCTTCTATTGCATTGCCATGTCAAAAAAAGGGGGTGACAATATTAATCATGATGCACACTTGTGGGGAGCATTGTTTGGCCTTGGATTTACCATTGCATTAATAGCAGCCATGCAGCCCATTTTATTTACATATATATTGGAAGAATTGAAAAATCCAAGCCTATTTGGCCGGGGCTAAAACAAGCTGAAGTGCCCTTTTTGTGGTGGGTGTTATTTTAAATCGTTCATCGATACGATAACCCACTACCCAGATAATACGTTGAGCACTTTCAAGCACCCAAACATTTTCTTTTTCAGTGGTTGACAATTTTTCGTCTATCAGGAAACGATTGAGTTTCTTTTTTTTCTTCATCCCCAGCGGGTAAAAATAATCGCCGGCTTTTCTTTTGCGGAGTAAGAGGGGAAATTGAATCTCTTTTGCATCTAATAGTACGGTCTCCTTAGAAGTTGGAGGTGTGAGGTTGGAGCCTGGCCGGATCCTCAACTCTCCCAAAGAAAATACAACTTGTCTGTCGCTTTCTTCAATAACGATATTTTCCGCTGCTGCGGTAATAACCGGACTAATGATAAACCAGTTGCGGTGTTTAATGATACGGTAATTTTCCCCGGGTGACTGGATATACTTTCCAGAATCACTTTCAGCTAATTTTATCACTTCCTCTACCTGCTTTTCGTTGAAGCCATAACCTGAAATAATTTCATAGATCAATGCCTTGCTATCATACCCCATGAGTTCCCGGTATGGAATATGAATTTCATGGCCCTTGAACTTGCAAAGCTTTTGCTTAATGGCAGCTACAGAAATCTGGTATAATTTTTCAATGGCTGCGAACCGGCTGATATTATCCTGCAAATTTTCATTTACCTGGGGATACACTTTGCTGATGGCAGGAAGGATGTCATTGCGAAAAAAGTTACGGGTGTATTTGGAAGATTGATTGGAAGAGTCTTCTGCAAATCCAATGTTATTGACTTGAGCGAAAGCTACTAACTCATGCTTGAAAAATTTCAATAATGGCCGGCGGATATAATTATTGGTCGCAGGAATACCTGTTAACCCATGTAAACCGGTTCCCCGGAAAAAATTCATTAATAGTGTTTCATTGTTATCATCTGCATGATGAGCTGTTAAAAGGAGGCTACTTGTATTGACTCCTGATTCCTGACTCCCGGCTAATTGAGCAAACCATTTATACCTTAACTCTCTTGCAGCTTCCTGGGTTGATAATTTATTTTCAGCAGCATATTCTGTTGTGTCAAACTGCTCAACTAATACTTCTACTCCGTATTTCTTTCCTAATTCCCGTACAAATAGCTCATCCCGTTCACTCTCCCCGCCTCTCAATTTAAAATTACAATGTGCAATAATGAAATCATACCCGGCCTGTTTGCATAATTCGCATAATACAACAGAATCTACACCCCCGCTGACAGCTAATAGCAATTTATCCTTTGGTGAGAAAAGATGCTGTTTTTTAATGTGCTCAATAAATTGTTGCAGTAAATTCATTTGTTATAGTCGTCAGTAATGTTAGTAGTACCACAGTCTATTGTCAGATCAAAAAGTCAACTCCTCATAAGCTCCTCTTAATTCTCCGAAAGCATGATTATCGCCTGCTTTCTTCGCTTCCTCCATTCCTTTTTCATATACTTTTATGGCCTCCTCCGGTTTATCAATCCTTTCAAGCAATTTCGCCAGGTGGTAATAGCTGCCAATATATCCCGGTTCCCTGTTTAAGATTTCTTCAAATAAACCCCTTGCCACTTCATCATTTCCAAGTTTAATAAATTCCAATGCAAGGGCATGCTGCACCAAGCTATCTGCCGGGCTGGCAGCTAAAAATTCTTTCAGTTTTTCGATCCTTTCCACACCAAAAAATTATTTAGTAATAATGCTGATTTAATAATTGCTTTCCTATCTTTGCTTTAGTTGCATAAACAACTATCTATTTAACGACTCAAACAAAACGTAATGAAGATTTTAGTTTGTATCAGTAAAACCCCCGACACCACGGCAAAAATAGCCTTCACCGATAACAACACGAAATTCGATGTGAACGGTGTGCAATGGATCATCAACCCCTACGACGAATGGTATGCTCTTGTTCGTGCCATCGAACTCAAAGAAGCTGATGCTGCTGCAACCATTCATTTAATAACGGTGGGCGCCGCCGACGCTGAGCCCATCATCCGCAAAGCCCTTGCCCTTGGGGGTGATGAAGCAATCCGTGTAAATGCTGATAGCCACGACAGTTTTTATATCGCTTCGCAAATTGCCGAAATAGCAAAACAAGGCGGCTATGACCTGGTATTGACAGGGAAAGAAACAATTGACTACAATGGTTCTTCCATTGGTGGTATGGTAGCGGAATTATTAGACCAGCCATATGTTTCATTGGCCACCAAATTTGAACTGGCCGGAACAAAAGCAACCATTACAAGAGAAATAGAAGGTGGTGAAGAAGTAAATGAAGTAGAACTGCCTGTAGTGGTAAGTGCACAGAAAGGAATGGCGGAAGCAAGAATACCCAATATGAGAGGTATCATGGCGGCCAGGACTAAACCATTGAAAGTAGTGGAGCCGATTGCTGCTGATGCACTCACCACCGTAGCCGGATTCGGTTTGCCACCGGCAAAAGCTGGTGTTAAATTAGTAGCTGCTGATAATGTGGAAGAGTTAGTTCGTCTTTTACATGAAGAAGCAAAAGCAATTTAAGACTGCAGCATTATGACAACTACAAACAAAAAACTATAAACTACAAACTTTTTCTATGTCAGTTTTAATATTTATTGATACAACAGATGGCCATGTAAAAAAATCTTCGCTGGAAGTTTTAACCTATGGTGCTAAAGTAGCAGAACAACTTGGTACGGTAGCCGAAGGTGTTGTATTGGGCAGTGTAACGGAAGACCTTGCTGCACTTGGCAAATATGGTGTAAAGAAAATTCACCAGGTTGCTGATGATTCATTGAATCACCTGGATGCCCAGCTATATGCTAAAGTTATTGCACAGGTTGCTGAGTCCACCGGTGCCAAGGTGATAATCTTTTCCAATAACGTAGATGGAAAAGCAATAGCTCCCCGACTATCGGTCCGGTTGAAAGCAGGGCTTGTTTCCGGTGCGGTTGCATTGCCCGACACCAGCAATGCCCGCCCGGATGACCCGGTCGGACGGGGATTTGTAGTTAAGAAAAATGTTTTCTCCGGAAAAGCTTTTGCTAATATTTCAGTAAGCACCGACATAAAAATCATTGCGCTGAGCCCTAATGCTTATAAAACAGTGGCCGGTGATGGAACAGCCGAAGTAGTTGCATTTAATGCAACTGTAGATGCAGCTAAGGTAAAAGTAACCAACACAACTAAAGCCAGTGGTGAAGTCGTATTAACAGAAGCTGAAATTGTAGTGAGTGCTGGTCGTGGATTAAAAGGGCCTGAAAACTGGGGCATGGTGGAAGAACTGGCTAAAGTATTACATGCTGCTACTGCATGCAGCCGCCCGGTGGCAGATGCACATTGGCGTCCGCACAATGAACATGTGGGTCAAACTGGTTTTGCCATAGCACCCAACTTGTATATTGCTATCGGTATCTCCGGAGCTATACAACATCTGGCCGGGGTAAACAGGAGTAAAGTAATTGTGGTAATTAATAAAGATGCCGAGGCGCCATTTTTTAAAGCAGCTGATTATGGTATTGTAGGAGATGCGTTTGAAATAATTCCAAAAATGACTGAAGCCATCAGGAAATTGAAAGGAGTAGCATAGCAATACTGAAACGAACCTTAAAACCACAAACCATTTGCGTTTGTGGTTTTTTTTTGCAAACTTACAGCACCCAAAACCACCCCTACTATGAAAAACATTGTTCTCCTCATTACACTTATAACCACTACCCTTCTTTCTGCCAATGCTCAAAAAAAAGGCAAAGGAAAAAGTAAAAAGGAAACTGAACAGGTAAACTTTACTCCAGAAAAACCGGAAGCTATTCCGGATACTGCAAAGAAATTTACAGGCATTATCAAATACAGAATGACTTCTGATGACCCTTCCGACAAAGATTCTGTTTTTATTGTTTTTGGGGAAACACAGATACGCATCATCATTTTTATTCCCGGTTACAGGGCCGACCAGGTTTTTGAACGAACTATGATAGCCAATGTAAAAGACAGTACGTTTATAGAACTGGACACACGGAATAAAACCTATAAAACAGAAAAGCTTTCGTTAAGAAATGGTGGCACAGAATTAAATGTGGCCTCCACAAAGAAAACAATGCCAATACTGAATTTCACCTGCCACGAATTCAAAGGACAGATGATAACTCCCGATGGAGAGGTGGCAGAAGCAGCCTGCCTGGTCAGCAATCAGCATTATTTTAATGCTGCAACGGATTATAGTTTTCTCGGCATACAGCCCCTTGTATTCGGGTACAAAATCGTCCTTGGTTTCAGAACAAAATCTTCTGAGAATGAAAATACCTATATCATGGCGTACAAGATAGAGCCGGGAAATGTCGACAGCTATTTTGACCTGAGCGGATATAAAGCATTGTAAAATACCCCAACTCTCTTTTCACCGTTTCATATACCTACATAATACTTCCCTGCCACCGATTTTTAAACGAAAAAGTGTAATTTCGTCTGATACTTTATGAAGAAGATTGAACTGGAAATAGTAGCCCTTTCTCACAGCATTACCCAAACACATTCCTATGCTGTAGTATTGGGTGAAGTGAATGGCTTGCGGCGTTTACCTATTGTTATCGGGGGTTTGAGGCACAAGCCATTGCTGTAGCCCTGGAAAAAATGCAACCCAGCCGTCCCCTCACTCATGATCTGATGAAGAATTTCATGACCGCTTTTGCTATTGACCTGCATGAAATAAATATCTGCGATTTACAGGAAGGTATCTTTTATTCTAAATTAGTTTGCTCTACTGAAAATGATACGGTGGAAATTGATTCAAGAACCTCCGATGCCATTGCCCTGGCCGTCCGGTTTGGCTGCCCGATTTATACCTATGAAAATATACTCGAAAGTGCCGGCATACTGATGGAAGACACCACTACTACTCCCCCCGGTAAAAAGAAAAAAGCTAAGCAGGAAGTGATGGTGGAAAGCGACGATCCAACCGGTAATGAAGATCTGAAAACCATGACATTAGAGGAATTAAATAATCTTTTAAATGATGTACTGGAAGGTGAAGATTATATCCGTGCTATC
The DNA here is from genome assembly GCA_016719015.1 of Chitinophagaceae bacterium. Lineage (GTDB taxonomy): Bacteria > Bacteroidota > Bacteroidia > Chitinophagales > Chitinophagaceae > JJ008. The sequence continues at coordinate 234,023 of JADKAZ010000002.1, read as the reverse complement.
GCCATCCGGGATGAAATAAACAGTCGTAGAAAAAATAAATAACTGGATTAGTATCAACGGGTATAAGTTATTGAAATCCCTTACCGCCCAATAACCTATGATAGTTTTTCCCAACTGCAAGATTAACCTTGGCCTGAACATTCTCCGCAAAAGAAACGATGGCTATCATGACCTCGAGACCATTTTTTTACCCGGTTCCTCTCACCGATGCATTAGAAATAATTGAAAACAAACAACCCGGGAAGAATCCGGTATTGCCTTTTACCAGCAGTGGACTGCCTATAGCCGGTAAGCCAGCCTCCAACCTTTGTGTAAAAGCTTACCGGTTATTAAAGAAAGATTTTCCCGGCCTCCCCGCCGTATTGATTCACCTGCACAAAATCATTCCTTCCGGTGCCGGGCTTGGTGGTGGCAGTGCAGACGGTGCTTTTGCATTAAAAATGCTGAATGAAATGTTTGAGTTGGGACTTTCCACCGAACAATTAATTAAGTATGCGCTGCAACTGGGAAGTGATTGCCCCTTTTTTATTATCAACAAACCTTGTTTCGCTACAGGAAGAGGTGAAACACTGGAAGAAATATCGCTGGATCTGTCTGCTTATAAAATGGTGATTGTTAACCCCGGTATTCATATTGACACCGGCAGGGCTTTTCTACACCTGACTCCTGCCCTTCCAAAACGTTCCGTAAAAGAAATCATCGCCGGACCCATAGAAAGTTGGAAAGATGATTTGAAAAACGATTTTGAAAAACCGGTATTCCCGCAGCATCGGGAAATAGCTGATATAAAAGATAGCCTTTACCTCAAGGGTGCTATCTATGCTTCTATGAGTGGCAGTGGAAGTACAGTGTTTGGTTTTTTTCCAAAAGAAAAAGAATTGCAGTTGTCTTTCCCCGCCTCTTATTTTGTAAAAGAATTACACGGCCGATTGCAGTAAGTCTTCAATATCCAGCTCAGCTGTTATCATTTGTAAATTACCTGCAGCGTCTTTTGGCCATTCTTCCATGGGCTTATCCCAGTATAATTCCACCCCATTTTTATCCGGGTCATCTAAATATATGGCTTCCGACACACCATGGTCAGAACCTCCTGTCAATGGATACTGAGCCGCTATCAATCTTTTCAGAATAACCGCCAGATCTTTACGGGTAGGATATAAAATAGCCGTATGATACAAACCTGCGGCCTTTACAGGTGCTGGACCGGTATTCTTACTGTGCCATGTATTTAAACCGATATGATGATGATAACCACCGGCTGAGATAAAAGCAGCGCTGTCGCCAAACCGCTGCTGCATTTCAAACCCCAATAACTCACGATAAAACTGCAGCGACCTTTCAAGGTCTGTTACTTTCAAATGTACATGGCCGATCCTTGTGCCGGCGGGAACTATATATGACATTAAATGATTGATTGAATTGTAATATATAAATAGTCAGATCTATTTCATGAACATAAGGTAAAAAAAATTATATTTATCATTGCCCCAGGGCAATATTTTGGAAAATTAAATAAAGCAATAACTCCAGTCCCATCGGGGCGACATTATCTATGCCAAATACTTACTCACAAATAACTATTCATGCTGTGTTTGCTGTAAAGCAAAGGGAAAATTATATTCAAAACGATTGGCGTATAGTTACACAAATACATTGCTGGAATTATAACAAATAAAGGTGCAAAAGCTTTAGCAGTTGGTGGATGGAAAGACCATGTTCACATTCTATTTGGGATGCCGGTTACTACCAAATTGCTGAATGATGAGTGCCATAAAGCAGTAGTAAATGGATAAATGAACATTCCTGAAAGGTAAGTTCAATGGCAGGCTGGTTATGGCGCCTTTCCAAAAAGTCAAAGACAGTGATTAAGTATATTAGAACCAGGAAGAACATCATAAAGTAAAATCATTTAAAAAATATGTAAAAATGCTTACGGATTTGATGTATCCTGAAGACAAATACCGTGAGTTGATGTAAGCCGCCCATGGGGTAAAACACAACAATAACACCTACCAAAATTTCAGCCCTACGGGCCTAAGCTTAAAATGTTTTATGCGGAACCCTTTTGAAGCCTCCATCACCCAGATATTAAAAGAAACCGGAAATACATACTTAATAAGAGAAACGAAATTTCGATTACCTCTTTCTCTCCTTCTCCTCTGTGCAATATTTCTTGTGAACCATAAAGGCTTCGCCCAGAGATAAAAAAGAGAATACAAAGAATAAGAGAAACGAAGTTTCGATTACCTCTTTATCTCCTTTCCCTCTGTGCGATAAATTTTTGTGCTATCATGCCTCGCACAGAGATAAAAGAGAATAGGAAATACATATTTCTTTTAAAATGACCTTCCCGAAAAAATTCTATCTGCCTTACTACCGTTACCCTCCTAAATTCCCCCATTCCCCCTTTTTCCTTACCTTGCATCAAATTAAACGTATCAAATCATCCTCTCCCATATCATTTCTCCGGCAGAATCTTGACCTCCTTAATCATCGATGATTGGTATCAACCTCCGCTAAATAGCGGAATCCTGTAAAGCATTTCCTTCGTTACTTTTTCTACAATCGTTTTATTTTATGCAAACAACTATTGATATGTCATCCACTTCACAATATTATCTTGAGCTGGAAGAACAATATGGGGCACACAACTATCATCCCCTTCCCGTTGTACTTAACCGTGGTAAAGGCGTTCATGTCTGGGATGTGGATGGCAAGCAGTACTATGATTTTCTGAGTGGCTACTCGGCCGTTAACCAGGGACACTGCCATCCGAAAATAGTACAGGCGTTAACTGAGCAGGCACAACAACTAACGCTGACCAGCCGGGCTTTTCATAGTGACCAGTTGGGAGAGTTTACAAAATTTATTACCCAATACTTTGGGTATGATAAAGTGTTACCGATGAATACCGGTGTGGAAGCAGTAGAAACAGGTATCAAACTTTGTCGTAAATGGGGCTATGAAGTAAAAGGCATTCCTGCAGGCAAAGCAAAAATCATTGTGTGTGAAGGAAATTTTCATGGCCGCACATCTACTGTTATATCTTTCAGCAGCGACCCTGCGGCAAGAAAAAACTTTGGCCCTTTTATGCCGGGCTTTGAAATCATTCCCTATAACGACAGTGAAGCACTGGCAATGTCATTAACGGATAAAAATGTAGCTGGATTTTTAATAGAACCCATACAAGGCGAAGCCGGTGTGCTGGTCCCCGATGAAGGTTATCTGGCCAAAGCAAAACAACTATGTGAACAAGCGAATGTGTTATTTATTGCGGATGAAATACAAACCGGTCTTGCCCGTACCGGTAAGATGCTGGCCTGCGATCATGAAGGCGTACGACCAGATATTTTACTATTAGGAAAAGCATTAAGTGGTGGCATGCTGCCGGTAAGTGCAGTGCTCTGTGATGATGAAATAATGATGACTATCAAACCCGGTGAACATGGTTCTACCTATGGTGGCAATCCGCTTGCCTGTAAAGTGGCTATGACAGCCTTGCAGGTATTAAAAGATGAACAGATGGCGGAGAATGCAGCCGTGCTGGGAGAACTGCTAAGGAATGAATTACGAAAACTGCAGTCACCGTATATCAGTTTAGTACGGGGCAAAGGTTTATTAAATGCGATAGTGATAAAGCATGAAAATAAAGATGCGGCCTGGGAACTCTGTTTGCAGTTAAAAAATATGGGTTTGCTGGCAAAGCCTACACATGGTGACAAAATAAGGTTTGCACCTCCTCTTGTTATTACTAAGGAACAAATACTGGACTGCGTAAAAATAATCAGCAATAGCCTTGCGGTATTGGATTAATGTAATGCAGTTTTATATTAACTCCCCTACGAAGCTGTCTTACCGGGCCTGACCCGGTATCTCTCCCTCATTTTTTTTTCTTTGAAAAAGATTCCGGGTCAAGCCCGGAATGACATTGCGTTTCATAAATGACATTACGTTTTAGTATAACGTCACTTCTTCCGGAAACTGTCGAACCAACTTTACACCACCATCCCCTACGAAGCTGTCTTACCGGGCTCGACCCGGTATCTCTCCCTCATTTTTTTTCTTTGAAAAAGATTCCGGGTCAAGCCCGGAATGACATTGCGTTTCATAAATGACATTACGTTTTAGTATAACGTCACTTCTTCCGGAAACTGTCGAACCAATTTTACACCACCATCCCCTACGAAGCTGTCATACCGGGTTCGACCCGGTATCTCTCCCTCATTTTTTTTTCTTTGAAAAAGATTCCGGGTCGAGCCCGGAATGACGGTACGTTAGCCGGAATGTCATTCCGTTCACTACAACGTCGCTGCTTTCAAAGGCTATCTTACCATTCTTAAAATTACCACCCCTACGAAGTTGTCGTACCGGGCTTGACCCGGTATCTTTCTCTTACAATAGTCACTCCCAGTCTTTTGCTAAATCAAATAAATCCGGATTTTCTTTTCGTATCAACTCTATCTTCCATTTACGTTGCCAGTTTTTCAACTGCTTTTCCCTTGCAATGGCATTGTTTACATCAGCGTAGTCTTCGTAATAAACCAGGTAATGACATTTATACTTTGAAGTAAATGCACCGCCTTCATTATTGCGGTGTTCCCTGATTCTTCTTTCTAAATTATTTGTCATGCCTGTATAAAATACAGTCCTGGCGAAATTGGAAACAACATAAACTGAATAATAGCCTATACGAGCCATATTCGAAAATACAAAAGAGAATGTTTCCATTCTTACACCATCCCCTACGAAGCTGTCATACCGGGCTCGACCCGGTATCTCTCTCTCATTTTTTTTTCTTTTGAAAAAGATTCCGGGTCAAGCCCGGAATGACATTACGTTTCATAAATGACATTACGTTAGTACGTCACTTCTTCCGGAACTGTGACCATTACCCCCTGAAAAGTCCCGGAATGACGTAACGTTCGCCGGAATGACATTGCGCTAGAGGAACGACGTTACGTTTTAGAAAATCATTTCGTTTGTTATATCACAAAAAAAAGGACCATGTTGCCATGATCCTTTTTGTAACGAGATTTTTTCAGATTATCGTATAATAAATGTTTTCGTCAGCTTGATGTCTGCACCAGAAAGCAGGATATTGTACATACCCGTTTTAATAGTAGCAGGCAACTCCAGTACTTCAGTAACCGAACCACCAGTATGCAATAATGATTTACTCATCACCTGCTGACCGGCAGCATTGGTAACCCGTACCATATACTGACCTTTTGGTAAAGCAGTAGCCTGGAAAGAAACCCTGTTACCACTAACCGGGTTTGGATAGATAGTAATATCTGTTTGACCTGCTTTTGTGCTCACCCGTACGATGGTGCTGAACAGTTTTTTACCATCTACTTCAAGTGACTGGATGCGATAGAAATTAATACCAGTCAACGGAGCCGCATCAAAATAAGAATAGTCGGCACGGTTGCTGTTATTCGCAGTAGGATTGACTGTACCCAATGGAGTAAACAACTGGCCATTTGCTGAACGTTCGATAGTGTAATTAACAACACCACTCTCTGTCAGGTTGCTCCAGTCTACTTTAATACCATTGCCCTGCTGGTAAGCTTTTACATTACCAAACTTAACAGGGAGAACAGTAGGATCGTTAGATATTCCAAATGGAGAGAAAGTCGTAAAGCCAGACCCGGTAGCAGTTGTTGCGGTAGCACTACCATTATGATAATCCGGAGTGGTGCCTGAACAATGAACTATTTGTGCACCAGAAAATGTATAGCTGCCGCCTACCGCCGCACCTGTATAATCAAAAGTAAGAGTACAATTGGAGCCCAATGGTGTTTCCTCACTTATATTCCATGTTTCAGTTACACTGGCAACACCGGGTAAGCAAGCCGGAGCTGATGCTGATGAAAGGTTTACAGAAAAATTATCAGGTAATCCTGCATTGTTGATAGTAACCGGGTGATATAATGTAGTATTTGGGCCAACGGGAAAAGTAAAATTGTTATTATCAATCCCATTAATAATTAAAGCACCTGTTCCATCCGTTACAACATAACTGGAAGATGTTGCCCCGCTAATAGAACCAAGTATAGAAATAGTAAGATTATTGGCGCCCAAAATTAAATGGCCACTTGTAAAAGCGAGGCCGAGCAATGTCCTTGAAGCATGAAGATTTACGTCATTTATATTATCTATTCTCAAGTTTTTTGGGAGATTTGTGCCGGATGCGGCAAACTCTGTGCTTGCTGTCGTCTGGGTGGCCGAACCTTTATATTCAAGAACAGCAATTGTACCATATGTTAGCGTAAAGGCCCCCAAAGAAAGAGCAACAGTCGCATTTCCTTGCATACTTAAAGTTCCATTTACTGTTGTATTAACTGCTAATGTTTTTGTGCTTGTGCCCCCAAGTGTTAGATTAGTATACGTATTTACAGACGCTGCACCTGTAAATGAAGATGTAGCAAGGGTTTGTACTCCGGAAGCAGTATATTCTACTGTTCCTGATAAAATAAGAGTGGTCATCTGAATTTCAGGCGCAATCCCAATTAATCTAAGTGTTCCGTTCACTGTCAGAGTTCCTCCTCTACCTGTTGCCACAGTTCCTGTTCTTGACATAACTGAAGAACCAGTTCCACCAGTATTAGCAGAAGCCAAAGTAGCTCCAGCATTTACTGTAACATCACCTTGTCCTGTTGTTCCATTATCAACTCCAACTCTATTAGTACTTGCATCTAGTGTTCCGCTTGAAATTAGAAAAGAACTTGCTTTAATTCCTGTTCCCATTGTAGCTGTTTGGCCTGCATTCATAGCAACTTCTACCCCAAATGCAGTTGTTGCTCCGGTGTTAGATGCGGCCCATTCTCCTGAATTTGTAATATTCCTTGAATTTCCTACAAAAACTAACTTACCCACTGACGAAGCTGTGATAGTAATATTTGCGGGACCTATAGAAGTAGTTGATGTGCCTGGTGTGGTGCCAACTGTAGCAAAATAACATCTGAGATATCCATTTATATTTAGACTATTACTACCTAATTGCAATGAACTTTCTGAACCTGTTGTAGCGTTTGTGGTGCCGGTACTAACATTCAAATTATTACAAGCTTCACTCCCTGTCAGGGTTATTGTATGTCCCGACTGAATAAAAACATCATCGTCTGAATCAGGTATGCCATCACCATCTGCACCTGAAACCAATGTCCACGAACCAGCAGCATTCCAGTTACTGGGACCAGCTGCCGCAGTACGAAAAACGCCTTGAGACATACCAAATTTTACTCCCAGAATCGTCACCATCATCAATAAAAAGTAAATTTTTTTCATGTTTGTTTTTTTGAATTTTAAAAAATAGTCCTCACAGGGTTGGGTTCTAAAGGGTTCTTTCAGGGGGATTGGATTCAAAAACGCAAAGCTACGGTCCGCAGCCGCCAACTGCGAATATGCACTATTATTAAAACATGAAGAAGCTGGCGATAGCTTACTTATCCACAAAGGATAATAGAGCAAAGCTGCTGCTCCTTGTCAGTTTTGTTTCTTCTGTAGGGGGTAAATGGTTATGGCCTGTGTCAATAAAAACCACACAGCAGTTTTATCCGATGCATTTAAAGAGGGACGGAAAGAAAATTACTGAGCGTTGGTTGGGGCTAAAAGTAAGACTATTCGATACACTAAATACCTTATTGCAATAAAAAGTTTTCCACGAAAGAAGGTTCCTGCAAATACAAAAAATTATAAAGATTTTGAAGTAATTATTTTCTCTATCTGATCAGGCCTATGGGGTTGTTTCGCTATGCAATATTATTGTTTTACAAACCTGATTACGGTTTTGGAATCTCCCGTCATAGCCCCCAGGTGATAGATACCTGCAGCAAGTCCTGCCGCATTGATGGAAATAGTATTACTTCCTTCGGCGATGGGGGCCGACCATTGTTTTACCGGGCGGCCTGCGATATCGGAAATAACAAACCGAACTGTTGCTGCTTTAGCGGCGCTGAGCGATACTGTCATATTATCCTGCACCGGGTTGGGAGCAATAGTGGTCAGTAATAATCCGGAAGCATCGTTGATGATGGCGACAACTTTGCTGTACGATATTTTTCCATCCACATCAATTCCTTTCAGGCGATAATAGTTGATGCCCTTTTGCAAAGTATTATCATGATAAGTATAAAAGCGGTTGGTTTCGCTGCCTGCAATAGTGGTGATGGTTGAAAAATTAATTCCATCAGCCGAACGCTGTACATCAAACCTTGCATCACGGGAGCAACAGGCGGCCAGGTCCCAGGTAATAAGCGAACGGCTTGCATTTAATTTTATCGCATTAAAGTTTACAAGCTTTATTGGCAACGGCAATGAAATTCTTGATAAGGCATAAGGGGAAAACTGAGTAAGCCCAGTACCTGTAACAGTTCTGAGATTGCCACCAATGTTTACTAACGGAACAGTAGTGCCTGAAGCCAACCAATATCCTAATTTACGATGCCACGGCTGAATAGGCTCTATATCATAAGGAGATACATTGAAGCTTCCTCCTGTTTGTGTGATAGCATCAAACTGAAATGTTATATCTGCACCTGCTGCTGGAGGATTTACACTTGGTGTAATATTCCAAGTAAGCAAAACTGCGCCGGCTGTTGTTTGTGGCAAATCTGCCGTTACCCCATCATTTACATTTACTGTCCAGTTATGATTGCTTCCATTAGCAATCTTTACAGGATTATAGGATGAATGACCAACGGGAAAAGTTTTTCCTGTAGCATCAACTGTATTTAAAATCAAACTGCCGGTGCTGGCTGTGCGGATATAACTGGTGGCAGTACCACCTGATACATTACCTGTTACAGTAAGGTTTGAAGTTCCTAAATCAACAAACGTATTAGTAGAAATTAGTGAAATATCTCCGGTTACTACTTTATTATCAGATACGGTTACAGTGGTACCGGAAGCAGATCCGATTTGTAACCCAGAAGGAGGAGTCAATAAAGAACCAGTACCCCCTAATTCAGCAGTATTGCCATTTATAATGAATTTTGCAGAAGCAATGGAAGCAACTTCGTAATCCATATTTCCCTGACCTCTAATACCATTTCTAAAGATTTTATCCCCTCCATTTTGCCATCTAACGGTTCCGGTACCACCCACTTCAAAAATTCCGTTGAAAGTCGTAGGAGTGCCTGCACCCACATTTATAATTGTAGGCGAGTTAGCCGTAGTTCTGAAAATGGGTATAGTTACAGCATCTACATTTGGAAAATAAACAATATTAGTTCCTGTTGTAAATCCACCAGTAAGTGTAAACTCAAGAATGGACTGATGCTGATAAACATAGTTAGCTACATTCACTCCATTAGCAGGAGCGGCTGCGGTAAGTCCCGATGCTGACACTCTTAGTATTCCACCTGTTGCAACATTAACATTAGGATTACCTGAGCCAAATAAAGGTGGGTTGGTAGCCAATGATAAAGTAAACGCCCCACCGTTTTGAATATCTATATCCACTCCTGTGCCATCATTAACTGTAATGACAGCGGCGCTTTGATTTAAGTTTCCCCCATTCTCTATCACTACCTGGTCAACTGTAACAGGAGCCGTAACATTTACGGTATGCCCATTTCTAATAGTTATTGCATTGGCATTAAAAGTAGGAGCCAATGTAGCAGGTGTATACCAAAAAACATTATCAGGTGATGATTCCCATGTTGTAAGATCATTCCAATTGCCACTTGCAATAGAACGGTAATAATCGGTTGCAGATGAACCGCAGGCACCTGCCTGGTTCACCGTTACATCGAGAGAAAGACTACTGGTATATCGCCGGGCTGGAACTGGCAATTCTAATTTTATACAATGTGCCAGAAACTGTTCCCGGAGGAATAGTAATATTAATTGTGCCAGAAGGATTAACGCCATTAGCAACGGTAGTGCCGATTACCGGAGGAGTAGTACCAAAATTACCAAGTGCATCACTTAGTTCTGCATTAAAAGTTGAAGCGGAAAACGTTCCTATAGAAGTAAAATCTATTGTTCCGCTTGCTGTAGCAGCACAATTGGCTAACGAAAATGGAGAACCCGTAACGGTTGGTATAGCTATACTGTTTGACGAAACTACTGTACCGCCAATGGCTAAATCATTACCTGCCAATCTCCCAAGAGCAAATGTACCAGTAGTCATAGTTGCTCCCCATCCATATAATCGAATAGTTATTACGGTGAATTAGGAACATTCTGCAAAGCAGCAATTCCACTTAGGTCAATCTGAGCTTGTGCATTACCATTAGTCGCAGTACTAGTATAAGAAATTGCTGTGCCAATATTGATACCTGCCGTAGCAAAGCCATCCAAACTATATTGCCACTGAAAGTTATCAGGCCCGGTTCCCGATCTTCTAAAATTTACATCTAATGTTGAAAGAGAAACGAAAAATGTTGGATTGCAATTAATAGTGAACTGCAAATACTTGTTATTAGTAATTGCATCAGCGAAAGTGCCGCTGGCAGTAAAATTAGTAGAAGAAAAAGCATTCGCTAAAGCACTTGTATTCAACCCTGATCCTCTGCTTATAGATGTTGCCGCCAGATTTGCATTTAAAGTAGTTGCAGGTAATGTCACTTCATTGCCTGCTGCACCACTAAATTCCCAAGCAGCTATCTGGGCATGTAAATTAGTACAGAAAAAAAATAAAGAGAAAACCAGATAAACCTTCCGCATAGTTCCCATATTAAGAATCAAAAAAAGTTTGGTCAGCAGGATACAGGGTTGGGGACTTTCGGAGGATGTCGGAGTAGTGCCACTAAAGGTAACTACTTAGGCGAATCTATGGTATTATTAAAACATGACGAAATGATGAGGCGGGTTTTTGTCTTCTTTTCCGGGCAGTGTTAGTGTACGGGCTGATTACCAGTTATTTCTTCTCTTCCGGCAGTTTCATATCCGGAAAAAGGGCCGATACCAGCATGAGCACCGATGCCAGCAGCATGAGCCAGATACCGGTGAGGCGTTCCGGGCATTCGCCACCGGAGCAGGCTGCCAGTACAAAAATATTCCGCACCGCCCAGGCTGCATTTAATGCGGTAACCAGCAGGTTGAGCCGCTTGGCCCACACCTTTTGTATTATAGTACACAGCAGGAACAGCCCCGCCAGCACAAAATGAAAATAACCGGGCTTGCCAAAATTGGTGCCGGTGGTATCTATACCACTTACCGTAATATTCGCCGATTGTATAAATATCCAGGGAGTAAAACAAGACACCACTAATAATACGGCAGCAGCCAGGCCAATCCATTTCAAGTATCGCATATAGAGAAAAATTGGGCTGCAAGATACTTGAAATGCATTATTGACACTTACGAAGTTGTCTTACCGGGCCTGACCCGGCATCTCTCGGAGTCTGTCATACCGGGCCTGACCCGGTATCTCTCCCTCAATATTTATTCTTAGAAAAAGATTTTGTTTTTTTTTTTTTAAAGGGGTGGTGCCGGGGGCCCGGTTTTTTTTTCTTTTTTTTTTTCCGGGTCAAGCCCGGAATGACATTACGACCCGGAACAACATTGAATAAATTAGAACATCGCTTCATCCGCAGACTGCCATTCTTACAAACCTGTTCCCTCCGAAGTTGTCTTACCGGGCCTGACCCGGTATCTCTCTCTTATTTTTTTTCTTTGAAAAAGATTCCGGGATAGCTTCACCGTTCCACACGAAGTTGTCATACCGGGCCTGACCCGGTATCTCTCCCTCAATATTTTTTCTTAGAAAAAGATTCCGGGTCAAGCCCGGAATGACGTTACGTTCAGAAAAAGACCAACCTGTTCCATAAAAAAGGGCACAACGAAAAACCGTTATGCCCTTTGCTATCAAAACAAAGCTATATACTCCGCTATAATAATTTCTACAGCTTTATTCCCAATGTCAGACTTAACACACGGTGTTTATTTCTATCATCGGCTGAACTGTTGCTGCCACTTTGCAATTTGGCAAGACCCAATCCATAATTTAATCCAAGAACAATGCTTTTTGTTTCAATACCGGCGGTGCCGTTCAGGCCATAATCAAACCGCTTCATTATTCCATATCCTGAACCTTCTTCATAATCAAAAGTGGACGGATCATCATTGGACCATTCAATTGGATTTTCACTATTAAATGCAGCGCCTAAAAATTTTCCCTCCGTCTTATTTTTTCCGGACACACCTACGGCTATATAAGGACCGGCTCCGGCAAAAAATTTAATGGGGCCCGGCGTTTTAAAAACGAAATTGGCGGGTATCTCTACATAATAAGGATTAGTAGTAGCCCGGAAATAAGTAGCATCCGTTGTTTCCCCAGATTGGGTTTTTGACCCCTTTCCGGTGAATAAAATCCCCGGTTGAAAAAATAAGAAGGGCAAAATTTTAATATCACCCGTAAACCCTACCTGGAAACTGGTCAGCGATTTAGCTTCGTCTATATCGCCATCATTTGTAATAGTCACATTGGCAAAGTTTACACCAGCCTTTACTATCTGGGAAGAGGCACTATACGAGATAATAAGCAATAAGAACAGGGATAATGCAAGGAATTTAGTTTTCATATAATATATTTTTTGATACACCCCCGGTTTTGCAAAAGCCTTGCCAAAAGAAACATCTCCCTGCCATCTCTGCTTGTTGGAGTCCTGTCTTTAAATTACTGTTCCCACGAAGCTGTCTTACCGGGCTTGACCCGGTATCTCTCCCTCGACATTTTTTCCAAGAAAGGATTCCGGGTCTAGCCCGGAATGACATTGCGACCCGGAACAACATTGAATAAATTAGAACATCGCTTCATCCGCAGACTGCCTTACCATTCTTACAATCCTGCCCCCTACGAAGTTGTCATACCGGGCCTGACCCGGTATCTCTCCCTCAATATTTTTTCTTAGAAAAAGATTCCGGGTCAAGCCCGGAATGACATTACGACCCGGAACAACATTGAATAAATTTGAACATCGCTTCATCCGCAGACTGCCTTACCATTCTTACAACCCTGCCCCCTACGAAGCTGTCATACCGGGCTTGACCCGGTATCTCTCCCTAATATTTTTCATTGAAAAGATTCCGGGATACATCACAGGGCCCAACGAAGCTGTCATTCCGGGCTTGACCCGGTATCTCTCCCTCAACATTTTTTCTTTACCAATCCTTCGCCAAATCGATCAACTCAGGATTCTCTTTTCGTATCAACTCAATCTTCCATTTGCGTTCCCAATTTTTCAATTGTTTTTCCCTTGAAATTGCATTATTAACATCGGTATAGTCTTCATAATAAACCAGGTAATGACATTTATATTTTGAAGTAAAAGCACTTCCTTCATTATTGCGGTGTTCGATAATTCTCCTCTCGAGATTATTGGTCATGCCAATATAAAAGACAGTTCTCGCCAAATTTGAAACTATATATACAGAATAATAACCCATCCGAACTATAATTTGAAAATACAAAAGAGAAAGATTCCGGGTCTAGCCCGGAATGACATTACGTTACCCGAATGACAATGCGTTTATTAAAATGTCGCTTCTCCTTATACAGCCATCCCAGTTTTACATTACCGCCCCCTACGAAGTTGTCATACCGGGCCTGACCCGGTATCTCTCCCTCAACATTTTTTCTTAGAAATAGATTCCAGGATTACATCACCATTCCCAACGAAGCTGTCATACCGGGCCTGACCCGGTATCTCTCCCTCAACATTTTTTCTTGGAAATAGATTCCAGGATTACATCACCATTCCCAACGAAGCGGTCATACCGGGCCTGACCCGGTATCTCTCCCTCAACATTTTTTCTTTGAAAAGATTCCGGGTCAAGCCCGGAACGACATTATATAAATTGAAAACCATTTTTTGAATAACATTTCAATCGGAATGAAGCAGACAAAAAATACGACCCGGCACAATTACTTTTTTCTTTCCGATTCTCTGCCTCTACCCCCCACCATACACTTTTATCACCGGCTCCCTCACCACCATTCCTTCATCACTGCAATAAAAATAAATCACCTCAGCAATTGCCTGCGGAGTAACCCATTTAGTAAAATCCGCATCGGGCATAGAGGCCCTGTTTTGTGGGGTGTCAATAGTAGAAGGAACCACCACACTGGTAACAATATTTTTTCCTTTTGCTTCTTCATTCATCAATTCAGCCAGCCGGAAAATAAGTGATTTGGCAAGGCCATACCCTATCATGCCTTTACTGTTCTTCATATCTTCTCCGGGCCGGGAGCCAATTAAAAAAATACGGCCACTCCCCTGCTGCATCATCTGGTTAAATACAGGCCGGGCCATATTATAAGCCGTTTCAAAATTGAGTTTATATTGTTTAGCTATATCAGTTGTTGTTGTATTGGCAATGGTACCCATTGCAAATCCACCCACCGTTAATACTGCTACATCAATGCCTTTATGTTTGGCTACCATCAGGTCTACAAATTGCTGTGCTGCATTTTCATCTGTCAGGTCCACCACGGCAGTTTCAAAATGCTGCCCCTGCACATCTATCTTCACCACATCATTGGGAATGATGGTGCCCGTAACATAATATTGCTCATGCAACAATTTTTTTATCACGGCTTGTCCGAGATTACCGGAAGCACCGGTTACGATGGCTGTCTTCATATTGTTATTGTTAGGTAACGAATTTACTGAAACTAATGCACCGTTTCAACCGGTTCAGGATACTTTAGTAAATTACAGCATCGTAGTGAGGCATCATTCTTTCCTCATTGTATTTACAGTCAGTCATGTTAAAAAAAATCTTCTTTGGTTGCTTACTGCTATTAGCTTCGCTGCAGTTGCGGGCACAGACTTGTACATTCCCGGGACAAACACCGGTATCGGCTGTTTTTGTTTGCAGTTCAGAAACTTTTACTATCACCACTCCAACTTACTGCGGACAAACTAATATACCAACACCCTGTGCCGATGGTGCTGTCTATCAAAACCTGAATCCGAATTTTTTCCGCTTTGGTTGTTATACTACCGGTACACTTGGATTTACGATTAGCCCAGATGATGCTACAGCCAATTATAATTGGCAACTGTTTGATGTAACGAACACCAACCCGGTAGATATTTTTACCAATGCCAATTTGTTTGTAGCCTGTAACTGGTCAAGCGACCCCGGTGAAACCGGTGCTTCTTCTGATGGAACCAACACCATGGTCTGTACTGGTTTCGGGCTGCCACTTTTTAGTAAGATGCCCGACCTGCTCGCAGGGCATAGTTACATATTGATGGTAACGAATCATAGTGGTACCACGCAAAGTTACCAGCTCAGTTTTGGTGGAGGCACCGCCACCATTACAGATGCTATTGAGCCACATATGCAGGTGGCATCATTAAGTTGCGACAGAACCCAACTCAGTATCCGGTTGAATAAACAGGTAAAATGTAATACCCTGGCTATTGATGGTACAGATTTTACTGTCAGTGGTGGTGTGAATGTAATCGGTGCTGCACCATTCGATTGCAGTACACCATTTGGTACCGGCATCGTTACTCTTTTTCTTGATCAGCCATTGGGGTTTGGTAATTACACCGTTACCATCGGAAACGGAAGTGATGGTAATACATTGGTGGATATCTGTACCCGCAGTATTCCTGCCGGAGAAACACTATCGTTTATTTCAGCACAGCAACAATCCACTCCAATGGATCAATTGAACAATGATGAATGTAAACCCGGCTATATAGAATTAATTTTCCGCAGACCTATCCTTTGCAGTTCAATTGCTGCTGATGGAAGCGATTTTATTTTCACCGGTCCGCAGGCCGTTACAGCTATACCTTCGATGCCGGCCTGCACCAACAACAGCACCACCTCCGTCATCCGCTTAAATTTTACAACAACTGTGGTTACAGGTAACTACCAGGTACAACTGGCTACCGGCACAGATGGCAATACCATATTGAATGAATGTTTAGTACCAACTCCGGCAGGTGCCGCTCTTCCCTTCTTTGTTTCTGAAGGTGTATCTGCTTTGTTTACACAATCCAATGCTACGGCCTGCAGCCAGCAAACCGTTTCTTTTTGGCATGATGGAAATAATAATACCACCAGCTGGAACTGGAATTTTGGCAATGGCACCAGCAGCAATCTTCAAAACCCGGTAGTGAATTTTGCTGCCGGTCAGTACACAGTGCGATTGATTGTCACCAACGGTATTTGTACAGATACTTCTTTTCAGCAAGTGCAAATCAACAGTCAGTTTAATGCCGCATTCAATGCACCGGATATAATATGCCCGGGTGATATACTGAACTTGAAAACACCAGCACCGGAAGTATTGACCGCTGGCAATGGAGTTTTGGTAATGGTACTGCCAGCAACCAACAATCACCTGCCGGAATCCAGTATTTAGATAATGGAAGAGAAACCTGGTACACCATCCGTTTGATTGCATCCAACACAAGTTTGGGTTGCAATGATACAGCCACTCATGTTGTAAAAGTGTTGAACAATTGTTTTATTGCTGTTCCGTCGGCCTTTACACCCAATGGCGATGGTAAGAATGATTTTCTTTATCCGTTGAATGCTGTAAAAGCAAACAACCTCGAATTCAAAGTATATAACAGGATGGGGCAGTTAGTGTTCTTCACCAAAGACTGGACAAAAAAATGGGATGGGAAAATTAATGGCTTGTTGCAGGATACAGGTATCTATGCCTGGCTGCTCAGCTATACACATGCTGATACCGGAGAAATAGTTTTTCAAAAAGGAACAACCCTGTTACTGCGCTAAGCTGTTTTCTTTTTCTTTTTGTAATAAAAATAAAGTGGAATGCCCAATGCCACAATCACAATGCCCAGTAAAGAGTTCACCACCGGTTGCCGGTCGTTGATGTAATTGGTAATATCATTATACACCGTAATGGAAAGGAAGATGGCCGAAAAAATAATAAAGAGCAATGTTACAAAAGGATGCAGCCATATTTTATATGGCCGTTCAGCTTCCGGCATTTTTTTGCGGAGCATAAAAATTCCCACCGCTCCCAATCCATAAGCTATCCAGGTTATAAACACCATCATGTCGGCCAACATATCAAAAGAACCGGAAATGATTAAGACAGATATCCAGATACAATGCAGCCACAATGCATTACCCGGTGTTTGAAAACGGGTATGCTCTCGGCCCACCCATGGCGAAAAGGATTTATCTTTTCCCATAGCATAGGTAACCCGTGCAGTAGCCATTACATTTCCATTAATAGCACCAAGAGTACAAATCACAATCATTGCCACCACTAATGCACTACCTGTATCACCCACCGCAATATTCATGGCATCAGCAGCCACCAGCTGAGAACTGGCAATTTGTTCTACCGGCAATACATACAGGTAAGCCTGGTTTACCAATACATACACGATGATACAGGCAATGACACCGGTAAATAAACTTTTAGGAATATTTCGCTGCGGCTGTTTTATTTCCCCGGCTACAAAAGTGATGTTGACCCAACCGTCGTAAGCAAAGAAAGCTCCGGTAAGAGCCGCAATGATTCCACTCAGCAATGCACCCCCGTGTTTAGGATTTTCTGCCTGGAAAAAATTTTGCACCGACCCGTTACCAAAAAAGAAAATACCAACCACCAGTGCGGCAATCACCGCCATCTTTACAATCGTAGAAATCAATTGAAACGAACTGCCTGCTTTTACACTCCGGTAATTGAGCCAGGTAAGTCCTGCTACTAATGTTATCGCCAGGGACTTGACGCCAAAATTAGCCAATGGAAATAAATCACCGACAAAAGGTAAATGCCACACCACCGACTGCTCTGTAGCTTCACTAAATCTTGGCAGGTGCAAAAAATAATCGGCATACTGGGCACACACAAAAGCAATAGCGGCTACTGCCGCCGTATTGATGACCGAGAAGGCAGCCCATCCGTATAAGAAGGCCACAAAGTCGCCAAACATTTTTCTGAAATACACATAGATGCCGCCGGTTTCGGGCATCATCGCACCTAACTCTGCATACACCAATGCACCAAACAAGGAGAACAATCCGGCAATTACCCACACTACCGTTAACCATATTGGAGAACCCAACTGACCAGCCATACTGGCCGGTTTCATAAATACACCGGAACCGATGATACTCCCAATAATAATGGCAGTTGCAGACCAGAAACCGATTTTTTGGGCGAGGCTAGTGTTGGTTGGCATAACGAAAAGGAAGATAAGCAAATAAATTATGCAACCCGAAGGCGTATAATCACCAAAAGAAAAATTCCCGTCTCGGAAAGAAACGGGAATAGTTCATAATAACTTATACCTTATAACCTATCACTTATACATTTCCTCTTTCAACGCTTTCACCCTGTCATCTTCGAGGTATTCGTCGAAAGTCATGAGGCGATCGATGATACCTTTAGGCGTTAGTTCAATAATACGATTCGCTACGGTTTGCATAAACGTATGGTCATGGCTCGTTAATAAAACTATGCCTTTATAGTCGGTACACTGTTCGTTAAAGCTTTGAATACTTTCGAGGTCGAGGTGGTTGGTTGGCTGGTCAAGCAAAATCACATTTGGACTTTGCAGCATCATCTTACTTAGCATACAACGTACTTTCTCTCCCCCACTCAGCACATTCGTTGTCTTCAACACATCATCACCACTGAATAACATTTTACCAAGGAAGCCTCTTAAGAATGGCTCATCCACATCTTTCACATGGTCCGGCACATACTGGCGCAACCAGTCCATCAGGTTATCCTTACCATTAAAAAACTGGTTGTTCTCCTGTGGCAGGTAAGCATGTGTAACCGTAGTGCCCCACTCATACGAGCCACTGTCTGCTATTGTTTCTGCAGTAATGATATTGAAAAAAGTCGTTACCGCTAATGGGTCACGGCTCAGTAATGCAATCTTATCACCTTTGTTCACTGTAAACGTTACATCACTGAAAAGCACACGGCCATCCACTGATTTTTTTAATTTATCAATGTTTAATATTTGATTGCCTACTTCCCGTAACGGTTGAAAAATAATACCGGGGTATTTTCTGTAACTCGGCTCTATTTCTTCAATCGTCAATTTCTCCAATGCTTTTTTTCTTGAGGTAGCCTGTTTACTTTTTGAAGCGTTGGCACTGAAACGGGCAATGAAGTCAATCAATGCCTGGCGTTTCTCTTCTACTTTTTTATTCTTGTCATTTACCTGGCGGGCCATCAGTTGTGATGACTCATACCAGAATGTATAGTTGCCTGTAAAGATTTTTACTTTCTGCCTGTCCACATCGGCCACATGGGTACATACAGCATCCAGGAAGTGACGGTCATGGCTCACCACCAACACAATATTTTCATAATCCGCTAAGAAATTTTCTAACCAGCTGATAGTTTCAATATCCAAACCGTTGGTAGGTTCATCCAATAATAAAATATCAGGATTACCAAAGATGGCTTGAGCCAGCAACACCCTTACTTTTAAATTAGAAGGAATGTCTTTCATCAATGACTGATGAAATTCTTCTCCTACACCCAGTTCACTTAATAAAGTGGCTGCATCACTGTCAGCTGTATATCCCCCATTTCTCCAAACTCACCTTCCAGTTCGCCGGCTCTCATCCCATCTTCTTCCGTAAAATCAGCCAGTGCATAAATGCTTTCTCTTTCTTTGGCGATAGCCCACAATTTTGTGTGACCCATCATCACCGTGTTCAAAACCGTTTCTCCATCAAACTCAAACTGGTTCTGTTTTAATATCGCCATCCTTTCACCGGGGGTTATTTCCACGGTGCCCTTGTTCGGCTCTATCTCCCCACTTAATATTTTCAGGAATGTACTTTTACCGGCACCGTTCGCACCAATCACACCGTAACAGTTACCCTTCAAAAAATTCAGGTTAACTTCTTCAAATAATACCCGTTTGCCGTAGGCCAGTTTCAGGTCTTTTACACTAATCATTATATCCTTTTTTAAAGCGGCCCGCCCGAATGTTCCGCATATTAAAAATTTTCGAATTGCTGATTTCGTAACGGGCGGGCAAAGGTAAGCTAAAACAAGGAGTGGCTGAAGCCCGGCGCAAGAAATTTGGGTTAGCTGCGTTATACACATGTAGAATTGGCTAAATCATTGACAAGCACCTTCTTTAAATTATGCGTATGAAATTCCATTTATGTTTACTGTTTTACTAGCCAATTTTTCTGCCCTGACACAATCTGCTTCTTCTGTCTATGTCTATTTTGGATTCGATAAAAGGGATTTAACTGCCGCTTCCAGAGCAACGCTGGACAGTCTTACCGATTCACTCGATTTGGCGGACCGGATTGAGTTGCATGGCCATTGTGATATTATTGGAAGTAATGCTTATAATGACCAACTCTCAGCAAAACGGGTTGAAGCTGTAAACAAATACCTGCTGTCAATCGGTTGGGAGTCGAAGGACATTAAAGTTGTGAAGGCTCACGGCGAAAATATACCGCTGAATAAAAATCTTTCGCCGGAAGAACGGGCCCTGAACCGGCGGGTGGAGATAAAGATTATTCATGGGTCGGGTAAAAACAGCAATTCAATTATAAAAAAAATAGCCGACCCGACACTTACTGCAGGCTCTAATATAGTGTTACGGAATATCAATTTTGTTGGGAGCAGGCATCAGTTTCTACTAGAATCTGCACCCATGTTACTAGAATTATTGGAAGCTATGGAAACCTACCCGAAACTGGTTATCCGGGTAGAAGGGCATATTTGTTGCCAACCTGGCATAGGTGATGGGTTTGATGAAGAAACCGGCTTATTCAATTTATCAGAAGCAAGAGCAAAAGCGGTAAGAGATTACCTTAGTAAAAATGGTATTGACAGCAACAGGATAACTTATCAAGGTTTTGGGCATTCGGCTCCTCTTTATCCTTCCCCGGAAAAAACAGAAGAAGAAAGAAAACAAAACCGCAGGGTTGAAATAAAAATCATCAGTAAATAAAAAATCCCGTCTCGTTTTAAACGAGACGGGATTTGTATTATTGAAATTTCATCTTAGAGCTTTTGAATAATAATGCTCTGACCTTTTCTTGACACTCCGCCTTTCTCATCATTTGTAAGGAACAATTGATAAGTGCCATTTGGCAGGTTAAATGTTTGAACAGGTATAATGCTGCCATAAGTAAGACCGGTAGCAACCTGGGATTGTACCAACTGTCCCATGCTGTTAAACAACTTGATGTCCAGTTTGGTATAAAGGTCTGTATTCAACCTGATGTTGAAGGCACCATTGCTTGGTATCGGGTAAACGATAACAGCAGGGTATTGTTCTAATGTCAGGTGACGTTCAGCACACTCATTCACCAGGATTGTTCTTGTTACCACTGACTGACAACCTGCATTACTTACAGTATAGGTGATGGCTTTTGGTCCTACACCAGCTACTGACGGAGTAAACACAGAGCCTGCTACACCTGTTCCGCTAAATGCACCACCACCAGGAGTTGCACTTAAACTAAAGGCTGCATCAGACAAGCATACAACAGGTGACGGAGTGAAACTAATAACCGGGTATGCATTTACAGTAAGGATAGCAACACTGGATGTTACTGAACCGCAACCAGAAGATGCGATTACCCTGAAGCGATAGCCGTTCTGGCCAACTGGTATGTTTGTTTGAGCAAAAGTAGACGTTGTAGCACCCGGGATAGCATTCCATGTAGTACCTCCGTTAGTGCTCAATTCCCATTGATAAGTCAGTACACCGATAGATGTTGTTGCAACAACATTGAAGGACGCATTACCGCCTTCACATATTGTAGCACTAACCGGTTGTGTTGTGATAGTAGCCGGCGCCACAACATTCAGAATAACTGCATTGGATGTAGTGTTTCCGCAAATTGAACTTGTAATAACACGATACTGATGTCCATTCTGAGCAGTCGTAGGTGCAACTACTGTATAAGAAGCCGAAGTAGCTCCTCCTACATTACCCCAGGTAGTACCGTTATCTGTACTAAGCTGCCATTGATAGCTGGTAGCACCTGATGCAACCACTGTGAATGTAACATTGGTTCCTGTACATACAGTCTGACCAAGTGGCTGAGTAGTAATTACAGGAGCACTGGGTGTAATAGTGAAGACAATATCTCTTGTCTGCGTTGTTACACCTGTTGATGTACCTGTAACCGTTACAATATAATTACCGGGAGATAATAAATTGGTATTATTCAATGTTACCTGTGTAGTAGTAGTACCAGTTGTTAAGGTAGCCGGAGTTAGTGTAACAGATCCGGATGGTACAACAGCTGCTGTCAGATTAATGTTAGCAGAATGTCCGCCAAAATAAGTCGCTGTCAGGTTTGTAGACAGAGATGTTGGCGTTGGACAACTTGATACTATTGGTGCAGGGCTATTGAATGAGAAGCCTGCAGGTGGAGCCAGTACAGTGATACTTGCATTATTGATATCAAAGAATATATTACCGATAGCTTCCACTTTGATTCTTCCTGTAGTAGTAAGACCAACAGGAATGGTAATATCCTCAGTTCCATCATTGGGAGTGCTGGCCGCTAATACGGTGGGGAATGTAATACCACCATCTGTTGAAAATGATATTTTCACATTAGCGCAGTTAATTGGTGCTCCCGTTGTACCATTTACAGACCAGGCAACTGTTTGAGTAGAGCCACCTTGATAACTAACCGCAGAATTCTGAGTAGTAATCAGGAATGGGCCAGTAGTTGCATCAACAGTTACAACCATGTCAGTAAACTGGGTTTGACCAATAGCCGTTCCGTTATAAGGTCTGTTATCCCTGACTGTCAACCGGAAGTTAAGTGTTCTTGCAACAGAGCTTAAAGCTTCAATGTTTGCACCAGCATCACCACCCGCTAACGGTCCTGTTACAGATGCACCACTTAATATGGTAGAAATCCTTGGCATTAACCTGGTAGAAGATGTTGTAGCCGGGAAACTTAACCAGTTAGGACCAGTCACTTTCGTTGGACTTGCAACACTGGCAGCCCCTGTTGTGGTTGAATTATCATTTTGCTCCCAGCAATAGGTAAGCACATCACCTGCATCAGCATCTGTGGCAGAGCCAGTCAGTGCAAATGGAGTAGTGACTGGAATAGTATAATTAGACACTGCTGCAACAACTGGTGTAGCATTAATACCTGACAGGCTTGTTGTGACAGGACATGTCTTACCAGCCATATTAGCCTGTATCTGCTGTATAGTAGCCTGGTGGAATATATCAATGGAATGCGGTGCTACGTCCTGTGCAGTAATACCTGCATATCCCATAATAGTGATACCAGAACCTACTTCCTTGTTAACGCCGGTACCTTCACTGGACATGGAGAAAGTATGGTTGCCACCCATTTGGTGTCCTACTTCATGTGCTACATAGTCAATATCAAAATTGTCTCCCTGCGGAATACCATCAGCAGGAGAAGTGATACCTCTTCCTTTTTGACCATCAACACAAACGCAACCGATACAACCGGCATTTCCACCACCACCTGAAGCTCCGAACATATGTCCAATATCGTAATTAGCTTCACCGATATTGGCAAGCAAAGCTGCAGCCAATTGGTTATTCCAGTTTCCTAATGAAGTATAAGGATCCGTTGCCGGGTCATAATAAATAACATTCGTTGTGGTAGGAATTAGATTCAGATGTATAGCAAGGTCTTTTTCATAACAGCCATTGCAACGGGTAAGAGTTGCATTATATGCAGCAAGAACCAACGCTACCTGAGCTGCACTTGTTGCACCAAAGTAGTTTGCGTACTCACCATTGCAAGATTGTGCAAGACGCATTGTTTTCAATTCCCCTGTACTACTCTCTACACGGCTTACTCTTTGGTTTAAATCCTGCGCCATTTGCTGATCCGGAGTGGAACATACCCATGGCAATTCACCTTTTTTACGTTGTGATTTGAATGCAGCATACACGGTGTGATCCTGTGAATATGGTTCAATATATTCATTAGGACCGTTAGCTCTGAAGACCATAGTTTGAATTCCCTGTGGAGAGATACTCAGTTTTAAGGTAGCAGCCTTATCGGTAATACCTCTGCCTGAATAAGCCCTGATTTCGGGAAATTGTGCTTGCAAAGCAGGTTCAAAATTGGAAGCTTCATAAACTTCAAATTGTTCAATGCTTCCATCAGCATTCGGTAACGAAATAACCGTTGAATGCCGGAGGGCCTGATTCCCTACTATAGAGAATAGTTTCTGTCGTAGTGGCTCAATACTTAAATTGAAAAGTTTGAATTCCGTGGGAAACGATATTCTTGCAACAGCTTTGTCAGTAGCTATGCCACTTTTATTGCTGTTAGCAGACCAGTATCCCTGTTGGGCGGAAGCCACAACACAGAAAAGACCCATAAAAATTAGGAGTGTAAATTTTCTCATACCATTTGTTTAGGTTATAAAAAGTGAAAAGAGTCGGTGTTTTTTGCTGGTTAGGGCAAAAAATGTGTGATAAAAGTAAGGATATTTCATGTATCCCCAATCGTAAATTTTCAACAGTCAACATGAAAAAATCCCGCCTCTTTTCCGGGACGGGATTTTTATATTTTTTTCTGCCTTAGGGCAAAATGGAGTTTTAGTATCCACCCATGCCACCCATATCAGGTGCGCCATGAGAATGTGGCTCCTCTTTCTTTGGCTTGTCTGCCACTACTGCTTCTGTAGTCAGTAACATACCAGCGATAGAAGCGGCATTTTCCAATGCGATACGGCTTACTTTAGTAGGATCAATAACGCCTGCTTTAAACAGATTTTCATATACTTCTGTGCGGGCATTAAAACCATAATCGCCTTTGCCTTCTTTAATTTTCTGCACTACGATTGAACCATCAATACCTGCATTGGCAGTCAGGATACGAACCGGCTCTTCCAATGCACGGCGTACAATAGCCATACCTGTTTGTTCATCCGCAATCTGGCCTTTTACTTTTGCTTCCAGGCTGTCAATGGCACGGATGTATGCTACTCCACCACCGGGAACGATACCTTCTTCTACGGCAGCTCTTGTTGCATGAAGTGCATCGTCAACACGGTCCTTCTTTTCCTTCATTTCCATTTCAGTGGCCGCACCAATATATAATACAGCTACACCACCGGCTAATTTAGCCAGGCGTTCCTGTAATTTTTCTTTGTCATAATCAGAAGTGGTATTTTCAACCTGTGCTTTGATTTGATTTACACGGGCAGTGATGTCAGCCTTCTTGCCTTTACCACCTACGATGGTTGTATTGTCTTTATCAATCGTAACGGAAGAAGCAGAACCTAACGTAGTTAAATCAGCCCCTTCTAATTTGTGTCCCAACTCTTCGCTTACCACAGTGCCACCAGTCAGGATAGCAATATCGGTCAGCATTTCTTTTCTTCTGTCACCAAAACCAGGAGCTTTAACAGCGGCCACTTTAATAGTGCCACGCAGTTTATTCACCACCAATGTGGCCAATGCTTCACCTTCCAGGTCTTCCGCAATAATTAATAATGGACGACCGCTTTGAGCAACTTTCTCCAGGATATGAAGAATGTCTTTCATGGCAGAAATCTTTTTGTCATAGATTAATATGTAAGGATTCTGCAATTCAGCTTCCATTTTTTCGCTGTTGGTGACGAAGTACGGAGAGATATAACCACGGTCAAACTGCATACCTTCTACTACATCTACGGTAGTGTCGGTTCCTTTTGCTTCTTCTACAGTGATCACACCTTCTTTACCAACTTTTGCAAATGCTTCTGCAATCAGCTTTCCGATTGTTTCATCATTGTTGGCAGAGATGGTAGCCACCTGCTGAATTTTTTTGCTGTCGCTTCCAACAGTTTGTGATTGACTTTTCAGGTTTTCAATAACCAGGGAAACTGCTTTATCAATACCACGTTTCAAATCCATTGGATTAGCACCAGCAGCTACCATTTTCAAACCTTCGCTGATGATGGACTGTGCTAAAACAGTGGCAGTAGTTGTTCCGTCACCTGCAAGATCAGCCGTTTTAGAAGCTACTTCTTTTACCATCTGGGCACCCATGTTTTCAATCGGGTCTTCCAGTTCAATTTCTTTTGCTACGGTTACACCATCCTTCGTTACAGAAGGGGCACCGAATTTTCTTTCAATAACCACATTGCGTCCTTTTGGACCAAGGGTTACTTTCACAGCGTTAGCCAATGTATCAACGCCTTTTTTCATTCTATTTCTTGCTTCAATGTCGAAGAAGATTTGTTTTGCCATTGTATTTAATGCCCCTATCCCCTAAAGGGGGATTAGAAACCTGCGAGGCTACAGGCTTTATGTTTTTGAAAAATTTTAAATTGAAAGAACTTTGTATTGCTCCCCTTTAGGGGGTGGGGGTCTTACACTATCGCCAGGATATCCGACTCTCTCATAATGAGGTAGTCTTCGCCTTCAATCTGAATTTCTGTTCCGGCATATTTGCCATATAAAACGGTGTTACCGGCTTTTACTGTTACCGGCTCATCTTTTTTACCGGGACCCGCAGCAATGACGATTCCACGTTGTGGTTTTTCTTTTGCAGTATCAGGGGATGATGATACCACCCAATGTTTTTTCTTCAGCGGCATCCGCTTTTACAATTACCCTGTCGTGGAGTGGGGTAACGTTGACTTTCTTCGCCATAATTGTATTGATTTTGTTTTTTTGAAATGATTGCCCAGTGATTTACAGGTTACTGTATTTGGGACGGCGAAGGTACAGGAAATACCGTGCCGCCACGGGAAAAGAGGACAAAATAACAGTTGCAATGAAACTATTGGCAGGCTGGTCTAAATGGCAAAAGACAGTTTTTCATTTTTTCCCCCACAAATTACTCACACCCTGTTATAAGATTATACCATTAGCTTACTTTAGGGGATAAACCTAACCCAAAACTAAAACTATATATGCTAATTTTCAGAAAGGCCAGCTTGTTGGCGTCCCTATTATTGCTTGTTCTATTTTCCCATGCACAAAACCCTTCAGAATTTACGACCACAAGAGCTGTTTTCAAGAAGACGGCACCATTAAGAGATATTATTAAAAATGGAGGGTCGACTCAAACAGTAATAACGAGGGATTTGAATGGGCTGGTGGGCACAGTTAAGAAAACGGCTATCATTCATCCATTTGAGGAACAGGACCGCCCTGCGATCGTTGATCCGGTATTGCAAGCTCCTCCCGGCTCTGAACGCATTGAAGCTGCTTCTGCGACTGTCAGTCCGAACTTTAATGGCCTCCCTTTTACTTCAGTAGCTCCCGCCGATCCGGTTAGTGTTACCGGACCGAATCATGTAATTCAAATGATAAATAATTCAAGCAGTAGTCTGGTGAGAATAGTTGATAAAACGGGAGTGGCTGTCATACCCGACTTTGTTTTCAGCACAATAACTGGTGTTACTGGTGCCGGCGATCCCATCGTTCAGTACGATGCAGTTGCCAACCGGTGGATATTAAATGAGTTTGGTCGTACTCCGACAGGTTCAACTTATATTAATACATTGATCTATGCCATCTCGGCAACACCTGATCCTACAGGTGCATGGTATATATATTCATTTGTAGACAATTTTTTTGTCGATTATCAAAAAGTAGCTGTTTGGCATAATGCTTACTATGCTACTTCCAATGATTTTAACACCGCAGGAACTGCTTATCTCGGTTCTTCTATTTATGCCTATGAAAAGGCTAAGATGTTGGTAGGTGATCCTAGTGCAGTTTGTATTCGGGTAAGGATGACTGATCCCGGGGGTCGTTATTTTTCTATGGCACCTGTAACGCAGGAAGGAACATCCGCCTCAACGCTTAGCGGACAATTTGCTTTTTACCAAAATGATGTATATACATCCGATCCATCTGATGTAGACAGTCTTTTCACCTTTACGTTCACTCCCAATTTTATTACCCCTGCGAGTTCAGTGATCTCTGCTTTTACCAGGATGGAGATCGCACCGATTGATGATGATCTTTGTCCTACAGCGAGGGATGCTTGTATTCCGCAACAGGGAACAGCTGTAACGCTGGAAGGTCTTACCGGTCGCATCATGAATAAGATCAACTTCCGCAAGTTCCCTGCCTACGAGTCAATGGTTTTATGTATGACGGTTGATGCCGATGGTGCTGGTAAGGCCGGGATTCGCTGGATGGAATTAAGAAGGACAACCGGTGAATGGAGTTTGTTCCAGCAAGGAACTTATTCTCCCGATGCCACCTATCGGTTCATGCCTTCGATCTGCCAGGATGCGTTAGGAAATATTGCTCTGGTATACAATAGCTCCGGCACTACGAGCTTTCCTTCCCTGCGTATCACTGCAAGAAACCCCTGCGACCCTTTTGGTACGATGACTTTACCGGAACAAATAATTATCGCCGGTACCGCTGCACAAACATTCAATGCACGGTATGGAGATTATAATTCATTAAGCATTGACCCTTCAGATAATCTTAAATTCTGGTTGACAGGTATGTATAATTCAACGGGTAACTGGAGCACCCGGCTTGCCGGATTTACATTGAATGATTGTGCGCCTCAGCCAAAAGTTCGATTCCTGAACTCTGCACTTGTGACCGCCGAAAGCGCTGCGAACACAGTATCGGGTTGTCTCAAATACAAGGATTATGTCGTGAACATGGTGATTGATGTTGCGCCGAGTGCTGATGCCACGGCTACTTTTAATATCGCAGGAGTTCCAACTGCAACTGCCGGTGTTGATTACACGATCAGCCCTGCTTCAGTTGTGCTTAACAGCTCGAATTTAAGTGCCCCTATCACTATCCGGGTATTCGATGATGCAGCATTTGAGGGTACCGAGTCATTTACCGTCGGGTACACATTAAATAATAATGGAGGAACTGCGTTGGTCGGTGATGTTAACCAGACTTGTGTCGTAACAATCAATGATAATGATGCGCTACCTGTAATTGGAAGTTCTGGAAGTTTTTCTGTAGGCACTTATAATGCAAACATTGCTAGTCAAAGTCCTTTTAGGAGCAACCAGTCAAAATTCAGGATACAGAATTTGTGGACCGCTTCTGAACTCATAGCTGCGGGTATTACATCCGCCAGGAATTTTACTTCAATGACTATGAATGTTGTTACAAAAAACAGTACCGTACCATATACCAACTTTACCATTTCCATGGCCAATACAGCGGCTACAACTTTGGCTACGGGTTTTCAGGCTGGATCATTTACAACCGTGTATCCCGCTACCAACTATTCAACTGTAGCAGGTACTAACCTTTTAACCTTTACTACTCCGTTTGCATGGGATGGCACATCCAATATTCTTATAGACTTTTGTTTTGACAATGCTGCAGCAGAGGGATTAGCAGATGTAACAGAGGGAACAGCTACAGCTATCGGTACAGGAATCAGGGCAAGCACCTATTCAAACGGTCTGGTAGCTACACCATGCGTTGGTGCTGCCGCATTTATTTCTGATGCCAGGATAAGAGCAACTTTTGGCACTAATATACCAACCACAATTGTTGCCACAACCGTAACTTCCAAAATTGCTTATCTCGGCCCTAATGACGATGTTCCGTTTTATGATGCAACAGGCAGAATATTGGCAAGGGTTAAGAATCTTACTGCCTGGGATTATGGCTGTACTACCGTTGAAGTAGACCGTGCGGGCACTGGTTCAACAGCATTTTGGAACAATAATGCTGCAAATCACCTTACAAATAAAACCTTTAGAATTACTCCTACCAATGCAAATGCTTCGGGGCAGTATGAAATAACATTGTACTACACAGCTGCTGAGAAAACCGGGTATGAAAGTGCTACTGGTCAGTCATGGAGCGGCATACAAATGATAAAAACAGTGGGACCGATAAATGGTATAACACCAGCAACACCGCTTCCTTCGACCGTTACAATAAACAGTGTACTTACGCCAGGAACGTTCGGAAGTGATTTTACATTGAAAGGCACATTCACCAACGGCTTCTCCGGGTTCGCTGTCGGAAAACCCGGGAATGTGTTACCTGTTTCACTGCTTTCGTTCAATGGACGTAAAAATAATACAGTGGTAGATCTTGACTGGAAGACTTCTTTTGAACAGGATAACAGCCGTTTTGAGGTGGAAACAAGCAAAGATGCGACAAACTTCTATCGCATTGGTACAGTAACCAGCAAAGGGAATTCGAGCAGTGAACAGCAATATGCATTCACTGATAATTTACCGATAAACGGAATTAATTATTACCGCTTAAAACAAATTGACCTTGATGCCAGAAATTCTTATAGCCGGACTATTTCTGTTGTGTTTGATAAGAAAGGGAAAGATATTACTATCTACCCCAACCCTGCCAAAGACAAATTGACGGTTGGATTTGTAAAACCGGCCGACAATGTTATCCTGCAGATAATAGCAGCTGATGGGAAAATTGTGAAAACTGAAAAAGCCGGATTTGTTCAGCGTAATTATGAAATATCTATAGACAAACTTACTCCCGGCTCATATATATTGCATATAACCACAGGCAATGAAAAGTATACAATTAAATTTGTAAAAGAATAGCGGGACTCACAATAATAATATTTCAGAAGCTGCCCCAAAAGGCAGCTTCTTTTAGTTAATACCATTTTTTAAATTCACCTATCTTCGCAACTCAATAGTTCTTATAACAATGATTAGCAGAAGAAATATCCGGGTAAAAGTGATGCAGACGCTGTACACCCTTTCCACTATGGAAAATGAAGTAAAACCCGGCGAGCCACAAAAATTATTACAACAACATTTTGACCAGACCCGTTCTTTACTCATTTATCTTACCTGGTTTTTAACAGAAGTCATCCGCTATGCGGAAACAGATGCACACCAGAAAGCATCTAAACATTTACCTACCACCGAGGACCTGAATGTAAATACTAAAATTGCCGGTAATGAACTGTTGTGGAAAATGCTGGGCGACCCGGCCCTGAAAGAACAGTTCGCCATCGAAAAACCTCAACTAACCCTTCAACAGGTGCAATCCGGAGATACAGACCTGGTTAGAAAAATTTACCTGCTACTTACCGAAACACCTGAATACAAAACCTACACCGCCAGGGGTAGCCGTGATAAAGCTGAGGAAAAAAAGATTATCGAATTTATACTGAACGACCTGCTGCTGGCGAATGAAATTTTTACTTCTCATATCGAAGAAAATTTTCCCAACTGGGATGATGACGGAGAGATGGTGGTGCAACTGCTGGTAGGCTATATTCACAAACCCGGCAGTTATAATTTTAAAGAAATGATGTCGGCAGACAAACAGGATTTTGCCAAAAATCTTTTAGCAGCTGTAGTTGAAAAAGGTGAGCACCTGCAAAGCCTGATTGTTCCCAAATTAAAAAACTGGGATCCGGAAAGGATTGCCCTCCTTGATATGGTGATGATGAAAATGGGTGTGGCTGAATTTCTTTATTTTGAAACGATACCACCCAAGGTTACTATCAATGAATACATTGACCTGGCCAAAGATTACAGCACGGCACAAAGTGGACAGTTTGTAAATGGCATCCTGGATAACATACACAAAGAACTGGTGCAGGACGGCAAAATGCAGAAAGTGGATTATAAAAAAGTGTAATCATTTTATCCTGTTCCTGACTCATCGCTTTTCTCTACCTTTGCCTGCCCGTTTTAAAACGGCTTATTATTTAAATTCAAATTGAATTGTCATGAAAAAAGTATTTTTCACCCTCTTTATCGGCGCTGCTCTTATTGCTTGTAAAAATGATGACAAAAAAGCAACCACCCAGGTAATTAACCAGGACAGCCTGGCCAAGCAAAAAATAATTGATGGAATGAATGGTAACAATCCTGCCCCGGTTGCAGACCCTTCTACCTATACCACTATTCAATGGCTTGACTCCACGTACCTGGATCTTGGTAAGCAGAAAGAAGGAAAAGAAATAGAAATAAGTTTTCGTTTTAAAAATACAGGTACAAAGAATTTAGTGATTGAAACCGTAACTGCACAATGCGGTTGCACCATCCCTGAAAAACCTGAACAACCCTTTGCCCCCGGCGAAGAAGGCGTTATCAAAGCAAAATTTAATGGAAGCGGTCACGATGAGACAAGGAAACAAGTGTATGTAAAAGCAAACATCAGTCCTGATGGAGCAGACACCCTTACCTTCAGGGCTCAGTTAGTTAAGTAAATCAATAAGGCTCTAATTATTAATAAGAAAATTTAAAAAACGGTTATAATGAAATCAACAATCTCGTATATCACTACCGGCCTGGTACTTTTAGTTTTTTCCGGATGTATGCCCCCTTCGGGTGGCGACTCCAAACAAAGCGGAGGTATGGGCGGCTCTATCCAGTTTATTTTCCTCGGCTTGATGATACTGGTATTCTGGATGTTCTTCATCCGTCCGCAGGCTAAAAGAGCAAAAAATCAGAAACTATTTATTGAGAACCTTGGTAAAGGCGATAAAATTGTAACCATTGCAGGTATACACGGCACTATCAACAAAGTAAATGAAGATGGAACCCTGAACATGGAAGTAAGCCCCGGCAGCTACCTGAAGATTGAAAAATCTGCTATCAGCATGGACTGGACCGCAGCCCTGAATAAACCACTGGTAGCAGATAAAAAATAATAGTAAAGATTTTTATATAACGTATTAAGGAAAACAAATAAAATTGTTTTCCTTTTTTTATGCCTTCGAAATTTCAACCAACTTAACTAACTTTCTGTATCGGAGAAAAGTAATATGCTGAGAATTGGTCTGACAGGAGGGATTGGTAGCGGTAAAACCACTGTGGCAAAATTTTTTGAAACACTGGGGATCCCTGTTTATTATGCAGATGATAATACAAAGTTCCTGATGAATAATAATGAGGAGCTGAAAGCTGCTATCATTCATCATTTCGGAGATGCGGTTTATAAAAATGGAGAACTGGATAGAAAATATCTCGCCTCGATTGTTTTTAGCAACAAAGAAAAGCTGGAACTGCTCAACTCCCTAACCCACCCTATCACTATCCGTGATGCAGAAGATTGGATGAGCAGGCAAACTGCCCCTTATGCAATTAAAGAAGCGGCTTTACTATTTGAAAGCGGAGCGGCTGACCAGTTGGATTTTGTTATTGGAGTTTACGCACCACAACATATCCGGGTAAAACGGGTGATGAAAAGAGATAACCTTTCCGTTGATGAAATCATGAAACGCATCAGCCGGCAGATAGACGAAGAAATGAAAATGAAACTTTGCAATTTTGTGATAACCAATAACGACCTGCAATTAATAATACCGCAGGTACTCGAACTACATACAAAATTTTTGGAATATAATTGACTGACAAAATAACCCAGTTATTTCAGCTTTTCCAATGCCGCTTTAATACGCTTCCACCCCTCTTCAATATTTTTCATGCTGTTGGCAAAAGAGAACCGGACACATTTTGGCTCGCCAAACGCATCTCCCATTACAGAAGATACATGGGCATTATTAAGCAGGTACATGGAAAAGTCAGCTGCATTGGCAATTACTGACTCACCATCTGTTTTACCAAAATAAGCACTTACATCAGGAAAGACATAAAAAGCACCGTCGGGTTCACTACATACAATACCGGGAATTTCCTTCAACAATTCCATGACCCTTGCCCTTCTTTTTGTAAACTCCTTCACCATTTCCATAGTGGGGCGAAGGTCAGTAGTCAATGCCACAACTGCCGCTTTTTGTGCAATAGAATTAGCACCGCTGGTAAATTGCCCCTGCACTTTTTCACAGGCTTTGGCTACCTCTGCATTGGCAGCAATATAACCTAGTCGCCAGCCTGTCATGGCAAAACCTTTACTTAATCCATTTACAATAATAACCCGGTCTTTTATTTCATCGAACTGTGCAATGCTTACATGCTTGTCAACAAAATTGATGTACTCATAAATTTCATCGGAGAGAATATAAATACCCGGATACTTTTTGAATACTGCAACCAATGCTGCCAGTTCTTCTTTACTGTAAACGGCACCACTTGGATTGCAGGGAGATGAAAACATAAACAGCTTTGTCTTTGCTGTAATAGCTGCTTCCAGTTGTTCCGGGGTTATTTTAAAACCCTGTTCGGTGGTGGTATGAATTTCTACAACTTTTCCTCTGGCGATTTTCACCAGTTCGCTGTACGTAACCCAGTAGGGTGTTGGAATGATTACTTCATCGTCTTCATCCACCAGGGCCAGCATGGCATTAGCAAGACTTTGCTTGGCACCGGTTGATGCGACAATATTCCCGGGATTATAATCAAGATTGTTATCCCGTTTAAGTTTTGTGCAAACTGCTTCTCTCAAATCTAAAAAGCCCGGAACGGGGGTGTAATGGCTCCAGTTATCATTAATGGCTTTGATGGCAGCTTCTTTAATGTGGTCCGGTGTATCAAAATCTGGTTCCCCCAAACTAAGATCGATAATATCTATTCCCTTTGCCCGGAGTTCACGGCCCAATTTGGCCATTTTTAATGTTTCCGGCTCATTAAATCGCTGCAAAAAAGAAGATAACTGCATCTATGTTGATTTAATAAATTTTAGATTTACGTTCAATAGGCAAGCAGTGAAATACTATTGCTTCGAAGATAAGAGAATATCTCTTTTAATCTGAATAACTAAATTGAAATGATGATAAATCCGGTTGATTCTTTCGTTCCCTTTTTAGTTCATATTCATAAATAACCCGGCCAAGATTTTTTAGAAATGGATAGCCTGTCGTACTATAATCATATTTATCGTCATTAAAAATACTATCACTGTTACAATAGATAACTACACTCAGCAGGAACTCAATGTTATTTTTAAAATCAACAAAATAACAGGCGTCTGTTAAAAAACCATAGGCTGTGCCGGTTTTATTAAAAATGCGGATGCCGGGTTCCGGAGTTGTTTTCTCTGCACCATAAAAGAGCATTTTTACATAATTATCCCAGTATACAGCAGGGTTATAAACAGGTGAAGTCGATTCTCCGGGTCGCATGGACAGATACAAACGTAAAAAATTGTAATCATCCTGATCAAGGTTAAACTGCTGCTCTTTGGGAACCGCATCAGTAAAGAAGATACTCCTCACTATACGATGCAGATCATACAAGGGCAATTGATTTTTTTTTGAAAAATCAAAGGGTTCATTTATTAATTGGTCTCCCTGCATAAATCCTTTACCCAGTTTAATATTTCGTAAAGGATATTGCTGTCTGCTTATCTCAGCTGGTTTTGTGTAGATCAATTTTCCGGCAGTATCAAAAAAAGTGACAGGGTTAGTATGCCTGTTTTGTTCCTCTGTTAATGAAACACTCAACCGGTGAATAATCTCCGTGCCGGTATAACCCATTTCGTGTAATGAAGTATTGATGTATTCGGGTCCTAAAAATTCATAGAGCCTGTTAAATGCATCATTATCGCTTACCAGTAATATTTTTTTGATGTAATGTGCAATCGTTGGCCGGCCATCAGCCGCAGACGGGTCATTCAGAATTTCTGTTTGTCCATTGCCATCTTCCCTGGTAATCATGGTGGAGTTCCTGTCCAGCCCGGGAATTTTTAATTCATTCAATCTTTGGAGTGCAAGAATTGCAACAGGCAACTTAACAGTAGAAGCCGGGTAGAAATAATTTCCCGGATCAAGGTTGAATGTATGATCGGTGAATTTTACCTTGGCTTTTTCCTTCTTGCCCCTGTCAATTTGTGTATAGACTATCTGGATACCTAATTCCTTTTTTTTTGAAAGAAAAGAAGCAAATAAGTCCGGGTTTTTCGCTAACAAGTTGCTAATAAATGTATCAGACGGGTTGCTGACTCCCATATAATTAAAAGATTTGGTAGAAATGGAATGATGGAAACCCGGCTCCGTGGTAGTAAAAATAAAAAAGGAAGCTCCCACTACGGGTAAGCCCCGTAAAAAGGAAATTCGGTGTTTCTGGAAACCTTTCATTGCTTTAAAGATACAGATTGCCCTGACTTAAGGTTTTAGAAATCAATATACAAGACCCATTTTTTAGTTGGCAGAAATTAAATCGAAACTGCTATCTTTGCCGACCTTAAAATTTGTCAAAACTCTTACTACTGTTGATGCTCGGCAGTACAGGGCTAAAATTGTAAAACGATCAACGTATGCAACTGAAAGGATTGGTTCGCTTTTTTACTATTCTCCTGATTGTTTATTCACTCTATCAATTGTCTTTTACCTACTTCGTAAGAAACCATGAGAAGAAGATGGAGACTAAAGCCAGGAACTATGTAAAGGATAATTTTCCTGCTGCTTCGGTAAAATATCCGGGTAACAAAGACTCGCAGGCTATCTACCAGGAATCATTGGAGAAAATTTACCAGGACAGATTGAAGCGTTTGCTTGACAGCACCAAGAACGAAACAGTGACTTACGGTATCAATGGTGCCGTTAGTTATAAGAAAGCTAAGACTGAAGAGCTGAACCTGGGTCTTGACCTGCAGGGTGGAATGAACGTAACGCTGGAAGTGGAAATGACCGGCTTACTTAAATCATTAGCCAATAATTCTAAAGACCCTAATTTCTTAGCCGGTATTCAGAATGCAGAAAAACGCAAAGCCAATAGCGATGCTGACTTTATTACTTTGTTTATAGAGGAATATAGAAAATTGGAAGCTACGAGGCCGCTTGCTGCATTGTTTGCACCGGCCAGTGCTGAAAAAATTGATATTAAATCAACCGATAACCAGGTTATCTCCTATATCCGTGAAAAAGCGGACGAAGCATTCTCTACCACCTTTGACAGGTTGAGTAAACGTATCGACCAATTTGGTGTAGCCCAACCAAATATCACCAAGAATCCTTCTAAAGGGATTATCAATGTGGAATTACCCGGTGTGAAGGATAAAGAAAGGGTAAGAACCAATTTGCAAAGTACTGCCAACCTTGAGTTCTGGGAGTTATACACTGCCGGAGATCAAAACTATGTTGCAGGCTGGCAAAAAACCTTTGAAGTATTCAATGCGAAATATGGCGGAGTAAAAGATACAACAGCTGCAAAAGATTCTACCGGCACTGTTGTTGATACCGGAAGTAAAAAACCAGTTACACTTGGCCAGAATGATACACCTGATACGGCTGGAAAAACAACAGCGAAGAATGACGCCCCGCTGGTAACTTTTGATAAATATTTTGAAGCTTCTGGCTTTCAACCATATGGTCAAACAAAAGATGGTAAAAATTTATTCCCCGCTTCTGTAGGTACTGTTTCTGAAAATGATACCGCCCAGTTCAGGCTCTATCTTGAAGAGTTCAAAAGCTATTTCCCCGGTGATGCCGTGTTTGTTTATGGTATTCCTTCAAAAGATAAAAAAGGTAAATCAAGTGACAGAATTCCGGTGTATGCTCTCAGAACATATAACCGCTCTGCTCCAAAATTAGATGGCGGTGTGGTTTCGGATGCCAAGCAGGATTTTGACCAGTTTGGTAAAGTGGAAATACAGATGAGTATGAACAGCAAAGGCCGCAAAGCATGGGGCGATATGACTACTGCCAATGTTGATAAGCCTATTGCGATTGTGCTGGATAATGTTGTACAAACAGCACCCAATGTAAACACTCCAATTACGGATGGTACATCATCCATTACAGGCAGCTTTACTCAGCAAGAAGCCAGTGACCTTGCAAAAAATCTGAAAATTGGTAAACTCCCCGCTCCAGCTAAAATTGTACAGGAACAAGAAGTTGGACCTACCCTTGGTAAGAAAGCCATTGAAGGTGGAGCTAAAGCTTTCCTGATTTCCTTTATCGTTATTTTCTTACTGATGCTGGTATATTATAATACCAGTGGCTGGGTGGCTAATATCGCCTTAATCCTGAACTTATTGTTCACCGTTGGTGTGTTGTCAGGCTTAGGAGCTTCCTTAACTGCACCTGGTATAGCCGGTTTGGTTCTTACCATTGGTATGGCGGTGGATACTAACGTAATTATATATGAACGTATCAAGGAGGAATTGTCAAAAGGCAAAGGCTATATACCAGCCATCAATGAAGGTTATAAACGTTCATTACCACCGGTATTAGATGCTCATATAACTACCCTTCTTACAGCCATCATATTGTTCAGTTTCGGATTAGGTCCTGTAAAAGGTTTTGCTACAACACAAATATTGGGTATCCTGTTATCATTATTCTGCGGTATCCTGGTGAGCCGTTGGATCACCGAATGGTTTACTAATAAAAAGAAGCATCTTGAATATTTCACCGGTGTCTCCCGTCGTGTATTCAAACATGCCAAATATAAATTCATTGAATACCGCAAGGTTGCTTACATCATTTCATTCGTCGTACTTGCCCTTGGTATAGCTTCCATCTTTAACGGCTTTGATTATGGTGTTGAGTTTAAAGGAGGCCGCAGTTACAGGGTTGGTTTTGAAAAGCCGGTAGGCGATATTGAAAAACTTAGAACTGATATACGAACTGCTTTTGACGGTGAAAACCCCGTTATTAAAACAATTGGTGATAACGCTACGCTGGTTATTACTACCTCTTACAAAATTGATGATCCGGCTAAATCAACGGACTCTGTAGTACAGACCAGGTTGATGACCGGACTGAAAGATTATTTACCAGCGGGTATTACCTATGAAACGTTTGACAAAAAATATAAATTGGGTTCTGACAAAGTTTTACCAACTATTTCAGACGATCTGAAAAAAGGAGCGATTAAAGCCACGGTATTCGCATTGCTGGTTATCTTCCTCTATATCTTTATACGTTTCCGTGACTGGAGATATTCATTGGGTACGATTGTAGCATTGCTGCATGACGTTTTGGTAACCTTGATTGTTTTCTCTTTTGCAAGAAGTATCGTTCCTTTCCCGCTGGAAGTTGATCAGCATTTTATTGCGGCGATATTAACGGTTATTGGTTTCTCCATGAACGATACGGTAATTGTATTTGACCGTATCCGTGAAGACAGCAGATTAATGCCAACTGCGCCAAGGGGAGAAATTATTAATAGGGCGATCAATGAAACATTGAGTCGTACAATCATGACATCATTGACAGTATTCCTGACCATCCTTATCCTGTTCCTGGTAGGTGGTGAGGTTACAAAAGGATTTGCCTTTGCGATGCTGATTGGTGTTCTTACCGGTACATATTCATCCATCTTTGTTGCTGCACCAATACTCGTTGACCTTGGAGGTAAAAGAGCATTAGGAAAGAAAGCAGTTGTTGAAAAAACAAAGCCCGGAGCTACATCCCCTAAAAGCTAATATTAAGAATTCGCCATAAAAGATAAAGCCTCCGATTGGAGGCTTTATCTTTTATATAAGGACTATAAACAATTTTGAATTTGTATGAATTCAGAACTATACGGCAAAACTGGTTCCGCAACCACAAGTTGTACTTGCATTGGGATTTTTGAAAGTAAACCCACGGTTGTTCAGGCCATCCTGCCAATCTACCTGCATACCATATAGATACATTTCATGGGCTTTGTTCATAATGCAGGCAATCCCATCGATTTCAAATTCCTGGTCAGCTTCTTCTTTATGGTCGAAGCCCAGCACATACGTCATGCCTGAGCAGCCGCCCCCCTTCACTCCTACCCTCAGCTTCTGAGTTGTATCAAACCCCTCAGCAGCCATCAACTTTCGAATTTCTACAATAGCTCCTGCCGTTAATGTAACCGGCGATATAATTGATGTTTCCATAGAGCAAAATTAAATATTCTTTCCATGGCAAACGAATAGTACAGTTTCGGGGAAGGGAAAATTTAACAGCTACAGTCCGCCAACTTTACGCCTTAAACTTTCCACATTCAGCCTATTTTTGCTTCATTCTATCAAAATACAACCCATGGATGTAGCCACAATCAGTCTTATATTATCTGCCATTGCCATAATTGTTGCAGTCTATAGCCTGTTTCGCAAACCACAACAAACAGCTCCACCACCCACGGGGGCAAAATTTGAAAGTATACCATTGCAACTGCAAGCCTACGAAAGACTGGTACTTTTAACTGAAAGAATTGCTTTGCCCAATCTCATCAGCCGCCTGAACCAACCCGGTATTTCAGCGTATGAAATGAAACTTATCCTGACAGAAAACATTAAACAGGAATTTGAATACAACAGCACTCAGCAATTATATGTAAGCCCGGTGGGCTGGGATGCGGTACGTAATTTAAAAGAACAAAATATTATGGTAGTGAACCAGGTGGCCGGAACATTACCTCCCACTGCTTCCGCAGCGGATTTGAATAAGAGAATCCTTGAAATAATAATGTCGCAGCCAAACGGTGCTTTGCATGAACTGGTAGCACAGGCTTTAAATTTTGAAGCTAAAAAAATAATGCAGTGAGCCACTCAAAAAAATATACCGACTCAGGAATAGAAATAAAACCTGTTTATTCCAGCACAGGTTTACCTGAAATTGGAAATGAACTGCCGGGTGAATTTCCTTTCACCCGGGGAGTACAACCAGATATGTACCGTGGCAAGCTCTGGACCATGCGTCAATATGCCGGGTTTTCCACAGCAGAAGAAAGCAATAAACGATACCATTATTTATTATCCCAAGGTGTGAATGGATTAAGTGTGGCTTTTGACCTGCCTACACAAATCGGTTACGACAGCGACCATCCTTTGGCAGAAGGAGAAGTTGGAAAAGTAGGTGTAGCGATAGATTCGCTGGAAGATATGCAAACACTTTTCAACGGGATTAAACTGGAAGAAGTAAGCACTTCCATGACGATTAATGCAACCGGCTTTATTCTCCTCGCTTTTTATACAGCCCTTGCCAAACAACAGGGTGCGGATTTGAAAAAAATTACCGGCACTATTCAAAATGATATTCTGAAAGAATATGCTGCAAGAGGCACTTATATCTATCCGCCCAAGCCTTCCATGCAAATCATCACTGATATTTTTGAATGGTGCAGCCAGGAAGTCCCCAAATGGAATACGATTTCCATCTCCGGTTATCATATCCGTGAAGCAGGAAGCACTGCCGTTCAGGAAATTGCTTTTACCCTGAGTAATGGAAAAGCCTATGTAGAAGCGGCATTAAAAAAAGGAATGGATATCAATGTATTTGGTAAACGCCTTTCTTTCTTTTTTAATGCACATAATAATTTGTTTGAAGAAGTAGCCAAATTCAGGGCTGCAAGAAAGATGTGGGCAAAAATTATGAAAGATCTCGGAGCAACAGATCCAAAAGCCATGATGCTTCGCTTTCATACACAAACCGGTGGCAGTACATTGACGGGACAGCAGCCAGTAAATAATATTTCAAGGGTTACCGTGCAAACATTAGCCGCTGTGCTTGGTGGTACACAATCCTTACATACCAACGGCTACGACGAAGCATTGAGTCTGCCTACAGAAGAAGCTGCAAGAATTGCTTTACGTACACAACAGGTCATCGCTTTTGAAAGTGGTGTTCCAGATACAGCCGATCCATTAGCCGGTTCGTATTTTGTTGAATCACTTACACATGAAGTAGAAGAAGCAGCCTGGAAGCTGATCGGGAAAATTGAAGCTATGGGAGGAAGTGTATCAGCCATAGAACAAGGATTTATCCAAAATGAAATTGCTAAAAGTGCATATGAATACCAACGGAATATTGAAAGTGGAGAGAAGATTATTGTCGGTGTTAATAAATTTACCATCGATAAAGAAGAACCTATACCCGGTTTTAAAATAGATGACAGTATCAGAACTGTACAAACAGAAAAATTGAACCGGCTTCGCAGCAATCGTAACCATGCAAAATGCGACCAGCTTCTTCAACTGCTAAATGATAAAGCCTGCAGCGGTGAAAATATTATGCCTACGGTGGTGGAAGCAGTTGAACATAAAGTGACTCTCGGAGAAATAGCAGATACCCTAAGAGAGGTATTTGGAGAGTATAAATAGCCCTGATGTAATAAAATCTCAAAAAATACCCCTAAAAGTGGTATTGCCAGGTTTTATAAGAAGGTTTACTTTTCACCTTAAACCTTCTGACATGAAATCATTAACCTTAACAAAAGTATTACTGCTTTTTACGCTTTCATTTACCACCACTACCATTCTGGCACAAGTAAAAATTGGTGGCAATCAAAAAGAAAACCCGCATCCTTCTGCTGTTTTAGAATTGCAAAGCACAGACCGGGGTTTATTAATGCCCCGTCTTACACAATTGCAAATGCTGGCTATAAAAGAGCCTGCTAATGCACTGATTGTTTATAATACAGATGCTAAAGGCATATTTATTTATAATTCAGAGCAACAGCAATGGCTGCCATTGATGCAACAAACAGCCAGGATGGGTTCCGATTCATGTGAATGGGCATTTGACACCACAACATTAAAAGTATTTCTTGTAAAAGGTTATCCACTTGGCGATTCGATTTACTATAATACGGCCCGTAAAAAATTCGTTTTTGCCGACAAACTGACCTTTGGTAATACTACGGTTCCGGTAGATGAACAATATCCGGGTAAATATATTTTCAAAGGAACCGCATCAAAAATATATAACGATTCTGCTTCACTGAATTTTCCGAGCCTTACACTTTCTAATTTTCTTTTTGAAGTGGATAACGATTCCTTTGCATTAGCAAACCCCGATCTTGCCTTTTATAATGGAATGAGAATTTCCACACAAATGCTACCTACTGCTACGCAAAGGGCCAGTACCCTCCGTTCACTTCTTCTTCAAATAAACCATACAGGAGCTGATTCACTAAATGCTGTTACAGGATTAGCCAGCAATAGTTTTATAGACGGACAGGGTTATACTGCTACTTTTAATGGGTTTCAAAACAATATGGCAATTACAGACA
This sequence comes from Chitinophagaceae bacterium, assembly GCA_016719015.1. Classification (GTDB taxonomy): domain Bacteria; phylum Bacteroidota; class Bacteroidia; order Chitinophagales; family Chitinophagaceae; genus JJ008. The sequence continues at coordinate 191,332 of JADKAZ010000002.1, read as the reverse complement.
TTGCCAGAAATAATATTGGAACTATTACCGGCTACCGGAGCAACATCAGCATGTCGCCGGGAGCAGGTGGAAGAGTAACGGGTAGTGTTTACGGGTACTTCGGAAGTATAACCGGTTTTAGAGACGATGGAAGCAATAGTTTAATAAATGGCAATGCCTATGGCATTTTCCTCAATAACGTTTCTGTAGCAACACCTAAACGTAATTATGCCTTTTATTCAAACAAAGGGCATAACAGGTTTGGAGATTCCACACTTATCACAGATGGGTTTGCCACATCCCCCCGGGCCGTATTAGACGTTAATACCACCAGCACCATGATTATTCCTTCCGGTTCTACTCTGCAAAGACCGGCTACCGGGATTACTGCCATGTTTAGAAATAATACAGATATCAATGCTCCTGAATTTTTTGACGGTAGTACCTGGCAATCTCTTTCTACAGGACAAGCTGAATGGAAGTTTGATGGCAGCACAAACCGTGTAAATCTTGTAAAGGGTTTACCCGTTACTGATACTATTTTTTATAATACCCAAAAAAAACAATTTGTATTTAGTGACAGAAATACAAACACCAATAGCCTGGGTGCTGATTTCCCTGTAGAAAGCTTTGGTGGAAAATATACTTTTAAAACCACCGCTTCTCTGAGAGACAGCACACAGTACAATGGGTCAAATATGAATATTGTATATGAAGTTGACAATACGACCAACAGCACCCTGTTTAATACGCTGACAACAAGTACAGTTGTTAACCCAAAAGCATTTCAAAAATATGACCAGGCCTCCGGCATAAACAACACTGTTATCCATGCAGGAAATGATTCTGTACAACTTGTTTTTGGCTTAATTAATACTGCCCGCAATAGTGGCAACGGCAAATCTGCATCTATCACAGGTATTCAAAATGCAGTGCGGATACAGAATGGTAATGCTAATAATACCGGTGAGATGGTGGGCTTCAGAAACAATATGTCTATAAACGGGGCAACAGCAGGCCGTGTAACGGGTAATGTATACGGATGGTTTGGAACATTCTCAGGATTTGCCAATAAAGTAGATGGGTCCATGTATGGAGTTTTCATTAATTCAGTAAATGGTGCCGGCCCGAGGAAGAATTTTGCTTATTATTCAAATAAAGGATTGAACCGGCTCGGCGATTCACTTTTGGTTACCGATGGTGGATCTGTTACCCCAAGAGCCGTATTAGATGTAAATGCCACCAGCGCCATGATAGTACCAACAGGTACAACCGCACAGCGACCTGTAGCTCCAGTTTCCGGTATGCTGCGATACAATACAACAAACCAGACAGTGGAAGCATACAGTGGTTCGCAGTGGAATGGTATCGTAAGAGGAACGAACAGTATTGATGTTCCCAATATACCCGCCGGTAGTGGTAGCACTGTAAGTGTTACTGTAACGGGTGCCACTACAGGAAGTGCTGTATCAGTTTCTCCAACTTCAGCATTGTCTAATGGAATTATTATTGCATGGGCAAGGGTTAGTGCTGCTAACACCCTGGAAATCCGGTTTGAAAATAATTCAAACGGCCCTATAAATCCAGCAGCACAAAATTTTAACATACGGGTAATACAATAAATAAAATTTCAACCTACCATATAAAAGCTGGTCAATAAGACCGGCTTTTTTTATTTTATTCATACATTCAATATCTAATTCTTCTTTATGACACTTGCCATTCCTAAAAAAACGATTCTTCTGTCAGTAATTGTAATTTCCCTTTCATTTGTCACAGTCACTGTAGGCGCCCAGGTACCTTCGTTTATATCTGACAGCCTCGATAGTTATATCGAAAGAGGTATGAAGCAATGGCAAATTCCCGGCCTTGCTATTGCCATAGTAAAAGACGGAAAAGTAGTGCTGAGTAAAGGATATGGAGTAAGAGAATTAGGAAAAGAAGATAAAGTCGATGAAAATACTTTATTCATTATTGCTTCCAATTCAAAACTATTCACAGGCACTTCCCTTGCCAAATTAGATTATGAAAAAAAACTTTCATTGAATGATAAAGTAACCCAATACATTCCCTGGTTTAAACTGTATGACAGTGCATCAACCAAACTGGTTAATATAAAAGATATGCTTTGCCACAGATTGGGAACAAAAACCTTCCAGGGAGATTTTACTTTCTGGGATTCGAACCTGCCAAAAGATTCCATAATCTGGAAAATGAGATACCTGAAACCTGCGGGACAGTTCCGGCAGGACTATGGTTATTGCAATGCCGGATTCCTTGTAGCCGGCCAGGTATTAGAAAAAGTAACAGGTCAGCGTTGGGAGGATTATGTACAGCAAAATATTCTTACTCCCCTCGGTATGAGTAATACATTTATGAACACAGCAGGAATTACACAAAGAAATAATATTGCCCTGCCACATAATAATCTTTACAGCTCCCTCACTAAACTACCCTTTGATAATGTAGATAATCTTGGACCTGCCACCAGCATGGTCAGCAACGTAAAGGACTTAACTAAATGGCTGATGCTGCAATTAGACAGTGGGCGGTATGAGGGCAAACAAATTCTTCCCTGGGAAGTATTACAAAAAACCCGGGATATCAATATTCTGACAGGCAGCCGAAAATCGACCGTTTATCCAACTCATTTCCGGGGTTATGGATTAGGGGTTTATGCTACTGATTATAACGGCAAACAAGTGTACTGGCACACTGGTGGTGCTTTTGGTCATGTTACCAATGTTTGCTTTGTCCCCGAAGAAAATCTTGGGATCACCATTCTAACCAATAACGATAACCAGAGTTTTTTTGAAGCATTGCGTTACCAGATTCTTGATGCATATCTGAATGTTGCCTATACTGACCGTAGTAAATTTCAATGGGGTTTTTATGCACAAAATAAAAAAGATGTTGACGTACAGTTAAGTGCATTACAAAGCAGGGTGGAAAAAAAGAACCAGCCTGTAATAAAACTGGAAGATTTTACCGGTGATTATTTCAATACTGTATATGGAAAGATTTCAATCAGTAAAAGTGAAAATATGCTCATTTGCCGGTTCCAGCATCATCCGGAACTTATTGGCTACATGCAATATATGGACAACAATGAATTCAGGGTTACCTATTCCAATATCGGGTATGGAATTTACCCGGCCAAATTCTCCTTACAGGGAGGTAAGCCGGTGGCTGTTGAAATAAAGTCTAACGACTTTGTAGAAAGCGATGCTTATTTATTTGTAAAAGACCCGGAAGGATTAATTATCCGTTAGCCTTTCTTTGTTTCTTTGGCCCAACCATCTTTCAACGTTACCGTCCGGTTAAAAATAACACGGCTGGCACTGGTGTCTTTATCTAAACAGAAATATCCTTTACGTATAAACTGGTAACGATCATCAAATTTAGCCTTGGCCAAGGATGGTTCTGCAAGGGCGGTCGAAACAATTTTTAATGAATCCGGATTCAAATATTCCTTAAAATCCCCCTCTTCATCAGTAGGGTCTTCTACTTTAAACAACCTGTCATATTCCCGTATCTCCACGGAGATAGCTGTTTTAAGACTGACCCAATGCAAGGTCCCTTTTACGTTGATGCCACTGGTGTCGTTGCCACTTTTACTGTCCGGAATATAAGTACAATTAAGTTGAGTAATATTTCCATCAGCATCTTTAATTACTTCTTCGCATTTAATAATATAAGCTGATTTCAATCTCACCATTTGGCCGGGAGCTAATCGAAAATACTTTTTGGATGGATTTTCCATGAAATCATCTCTTTCAATATAAATTTCGTTTGAAAAAGGAATTTCTCTCACCCCTCCTTGAGGATCTTCGGGATTATTTTCACTGTGCAAAACCTCTCCTCCACCCGTATAGTTTGTAATAACAATTTTGAGAGGGTCAAATACCACCATTCTCCGTAATGCAATTTTATTTAAGTGCTCCCTTACACAAAACTCAAGCAATCCGATATCGGCAATATTCTCCCTTTTGGCGATGCCGGCCCTTTCGCAAAAGTCACGGATACTTTCTGCCGTATAGCCCCTTCTTCGCAGCCCGGTTATGGTCGGCATACGGGGATCATCCCAACCCTGTACATGCTTTTCGGTAACGAGCTGTAATAGTTTTCTTTTACTCATTACCGTATAATTAATATTCTTCCGGGCAAACTCGTATTGACGGGAAGGATAGATTTCTAATTTTTCTATCAGCCAGTCATATAATTCCCGGTGCGGTACAAATTCTAATGTGCAGATAGAGTGTGTTATTTCTTCAATGGAATCACTTTGTCCATGTGCAAAATCATACATGGGGTAAATACACCATTTATCACCGGTGCGGTGGTGATGGGCATGTTTTATCCTGTAAAGAATTGGATCTCTCATCAGCATATTAGTATGCGCCATATCTATCTTGGCTCTGAGAGTCCGGCTTCCATCCGGGAATTCACCATTTTTCATTCGTACAAATAAATCCTTGTTTTCCCCGATGGTGCGACTCCGGAATACACTATCTCTGCCAGGCTCTGTTGGAGAACCTTTTAAAGCGGCCATTTCTTCTGATGTACTATCATCAACATAAGCCAGCCCCTTATCAATGAGTTTAATTGCATATTCAAAAAGCTGGTCAAAATAATCACTTGCATATCGTTCATTCTTCCATTCAAATCCCAGCCACTTTACATCTTCTTTTATACTTTCCACATATTCTGTTTCCTCCGTTACAGGATTAGTATCATCAAACCTCAGGTTGGTATAGCCCGGATATGTTTTAGTAAGTCCAAAATTTAAGCAGATAGTAGTAGCATGACCAAGATGCAAATATCCATTAGGCTCCGGCGGAAAACGGGTAACAATGCTTTTATATTTGCCTGATTTCAAGTCATTTTCAATAATTTCTTCAAGGAAATTAAGACTGCGTTCTTCTTTTCCTGCCGGTCCGGCAGGCTGATTTATTTTTTCCGGCATAGTATGCAAAGGTAAGGAAATGAGAAGGTTGAAGTAAAATCACACCTGCTTGTTTTAGCCTTTCCCCCCAATAACTTTAAGCATAAATAGGATGAAAGTTCGTACTGTGGCGGTTAAATGTAAAATACCTGGTCGACCTTTATTGGATAAGCTCAATATCCTTTTCTTTCAACAAAAAATAAATATTCCCCTTCCATTGGATACGAGGGTTCCAGTTTTTGTTTTCTTCAAAAGGTACCCTTACAATGACATACCGGTCAAATATCTTACCATTGTACTTATGGGTATAGCTGGCAATTCTATACATTTTTAATTCATTTAATTTTCTATCAAACGCCACTTCATCTTCGTCACTCATCCCGGATGAATAAACCCCTTGGGGCCAGCCAGAAGAACTGCAGTTGCTTTTCATTTCATCAAACTCTTCCTCACCTATCTGGGAAATAATGCTGTCTTTCGTTTCTTCAAAGAATGCGTTTAATATCATAATTGAACGGCTGCCCCAATCTTTAACACTCATTAACAGGCCCTTTACAGGGTAAGTAGCCGGGCCAGGAACAGACTGTGCATTTACACTAAGATTCAAAAAAATGAGGAATATTAATATTGCCTTTTTCATGTTATTTTTTTCTGTGGTAAAGATTGTAAAACCAATGAACAGGAAAAGTACCCTCCATCGGGTATTTTACTATGCTACGAACAGGAAGCAACCTGTGATTGATAAATTCATTCTATATTACGTTTAAAATCAGTTTATGCGCCATTCTATATATATATTATTATTCACCTTATTTCCTATTTTCTCTTTTGGCCAGCAATGGAAAACATTTACGGATACTGCCGGTATGTTTACGGCTAAATATCCTTCCACCTGGATAAATAAAGTGAAGGAAGGTAACCGGGTTTTTTTTACTTCTCCTCCGGACACCGCATCAGATGATTTTTTTGAAAATATCAACATCAGGGTGACATATAAAGCCGGATATGGCACGGAGATAAAAGTCAGAAATCTTTTTCCAGGAGTCACAGATGCCTTAAAAAAACAGTTTAATGATTTTAAGCAGGAAAGCCTCCGCTATTTTAAATGGAACAATATGGATGCAGCAGAAATAATTTTTTCGGGCTATAACAAGCTCGATGAATCGCTGAGGGTTGTAACTACTCAATGGTATTGTTTTTTTAAATCAAGGCTTTACCTGGTTACGTTTGTAGCCGATGCAAACAAAAATGACCACACCGAAACAGCCAGGAAAATAATGAGTAGTATTCTTTTCAAATAGCTGCCAGATTCTTACCAGAAGCCTATTCCCTTTTCATTTTTTTGAAGTATTTTTCCACCTCTATGCGATACTTTTTCTTTTTATTGTGCTGTGGGCTCTCATTCATACTTGCCGCCCAGGATACTTCCATGCTCCAGAAAGATTCCCGGCAAAGGGTGTTTGGTTTCAATCTTCATTCAGGAGCTGTACTGGTACATAATCATGATGTTCAAAGTATAGAAAATGCAAAACCTAAAGGATTTTCATTTGATTTGTCCAAACAATCTGTTGATTCTCCCTCGTATGCCTATTGCAGAACCTACATCCGTAAAGGCTTTTCATTTTCCTACTATGACCTTGGCACTTCTATTCTTGGCAGTGGATTTATTGGTTCTTATTTTTTAGAGCCGGTTTATAGAATTGGCAACCATTTTCAATTTCAATTCAGGGGTGATATGGGCCTCGGCTATTTTACCAAACCATTTGACAGCATCACAAATCCAAAGAACAATAATTATAGTTTACCTATCACACCGTACCTGCATGTATCCGCTGGCTTTGGAATACATTTTGGGAAAAAATTAATTCTCCAGGGCAATGCCAATTTCAATCATATGTCCAACGGTAATTATAAAGAACCTAATGCCGGACTAAACTGGAGTACATTTTCTGCCGCTCTTCTTTACTATCCCGATAATAATCATTTACCCAGGTATAAAAAACCTCCCCGTTATAGATGGAGTGAGCAAAAAGCAGGACTGGATGCGGGGTTGATGTTTGTACCAAAGCAAGGATATCATCGGAAATGGAAAACCACCCGCAACTATATGGCTGGATTATTTCTGGTTGCAACAAAAAAAGTAAGCCGGATCAGCGGAATGTCACTGGGAACAGAAATGTATTATAACAAATTTGTTGATGCACCCGGTGTTCCTGCTGACAATAGTAAGCCTGCTACTTTAGCCGGGGTTTATGCTGGACATGAGTTTTTGTTTAATAAAATTACTTTCAGCCAGCAATATGGCCGTTTCATTACCAATTATCCTGCTTTCTATAAGACACCATTTTATCATCGCTGGGGTTTGCGATACAAACTAAATAAACACCTCTATGCCGGGTTCAATATGAAAGTGCACAAATTCACTGCTGACTTTATTGACCTTAGGATACAATATAAAATATTCTAAAGCCGGTGTTTTTATTTGTAGTAAAAAAGGATAGCATCTTCCCTGATTTCATATTCACAATTGGAGGCCTGCTGTGCCTGAACCGTTGTTGTTACAAATTCAACTATTTCTTGTCTTGCAGATAAAGGAGTGTTGGTTCTGGCTTCCCATTGTTTGTTGGTTGGCAATTCAATATAAACCATACATTTTCCCCCACCCATTTCATAGAAGAATTCAATGCGGGTTGTATTGTCTGTATAAATGACACTACCGCTTCTTCCATTGTCTTTATACTCTATGCGACGGCTAAACCTCCGGGCAATATCTTTATGGACATTTTCTCTTAAAATCAAATCTGTATTTTCAATAATTTCCCCAAAGCCATCCCGGTAGATAATAGGTATTTCCGGTTGTTCAATTTTTGATTTCACTTTTGTAGCTGCACCTTCATGTTGTATTGTTCTGCCTGCCTCGCCATTATTATGTTTTTCAAAATAAATTTGGTGCTGCCACCCATTCTTCCAGTCAATTTCAATGGTATATAATCCAGGGGCAATGGGTAAAGTGTCCAAAATAAGTTGAATAGAACCATTCAGCCGATCTGCAACCGGCCACTCCTCTATCAGCTTACTCTTGTTATTAACCAATCTTAATTTCCCATATTCACTACCGGGATGGGGAAGCCATACTATCAGCTGCTGACAATCCGGATAGTGCTCAAACCTGATATTGCTTTCCCCAAAAGGAATAAAAGTATAATCATCCTTGTTCCCGGAGGAATTAGCCAGTTGTCTGTTGCTGATTTTAATAATTGTTATGGTACCAAAATATGAGTTCATAATACAACCTGTCAGGCTTATAAAAATAATTTCTATTGTAAATACGTCTTACACAACATTTCGCCTTTTCAGAATAAGCATTATCTTTACGAAAAATAAATACTCCTATGTCATTGCTCAACCAAAATAGTAAAAAAGGCAAAAAGAAGGATGATAAAAAAAATAGTCCCGGCGGAAGCCAGGGTTCTAAATTTATTGCCAAGTCGGGAAAGGCGTCCGGTTTTTCAGTAAAGCCACATAAGGCCGGGGGTACAAGGGGAAGCTAATTTATATGGTTCCCTTATTATAGCAACATCCATGTTTGAAATAAGAAAGGATTGTATTGTATCACCTTTTCAGAAATTTTCCTTTTAATAATTTTTCCATCACCTCATCTTTCTGATTTCGGCTGATAGGTATATGTTGCTGGCCAATACGGATATCATTACCCTCAATACTATCCACTTTTGATGCCGCTACGATATACGATTTATGAACTTTCAAAAACTTATCTGCGGGGAGATACTCTTCCACCGATTTGAAAGTCAGATAGGTCATATATTTTTTTAGAAGGGTATGAATTGTCACATAGTTCTGCAATGCTTCCACAAACAAGACATCTTCAAATAAAATTTTAACTAATTTGTTATCCGTCTTAATAAAAAAGTAATCAGTAGTGGCTTTTTCCTTTTCATTTGTCTCCCGTACTTCATAGTATTCTCTTGCTTTCATTGCTGCCTTCAAAAAACGGTCAAATGAAATTGGTTTTACCAGGTAATCAAGTGCATTCACTTCAAAACCTTCCAATGCATATTGCGGGTATGCGGTAGTAAAGATTACCGGTGGTGCATTTTGTAAGGTTCGAAAAAAATCAAGCCCGGTAATCTTTGGCATCTGGATATCGAGAAAAAGCAATTGTACATCTCCGCTGCTGATCAACTCAGTTGCTTTGAGAGGATTCTCAAATTCACCAACCAGTTTAAGAAAATCCACGTCGGTTACATATTCCTTAAGCCCTTTTCTGGCCAATGGCTCATCGTCAACAATTATACAATTGATAATCATGCTAATTGAAGATTTAATTGAACGGTATATGTATTTTCTGTGTCATCAATTTTTAATTCATGCTTCCCGGGATAGAGTAACTCCAGTCGTCTGCTTACATTTACCATTCCAATACCACCGTGGGATTCCGTAGTGGGTTGTTGTTCTTTGGAGTTTACAACAGAAAAAATAAATATTTTATTTGCTAAAAACATATCCACCCTTACATAATTAGTATTGTTATTATGATGAGAGATATGTTTAAATGCGTTTTCCACAAACGGCACCAATAACAATGGCTCAATTGAAAAACCTTTCACATCAGGAGCACAATTAAACTGTACAGAGTAGTTCTCGTCTTTCCGCAGTTGCTGCAAATCCACATAATCTTTCAAATAATGTATCTCTTTTTCAATGGGAATTTTGTCATCATTAACCTCATATAACTGGTAACGCAGCATTTCTGAAAATTTATGTAAAGCTCCTCTTGCATCAGCGTTATCCTTATTGATTAAAAAATAGATAGCATTCAATGAGTTGAAGACAAAATGCGGATTGATCTGCGATTTTAGAAAATTTAATTCTGCTTCAGCCTTTTCTTTAGCTGTTTCCCCCATACGTTTCTGTAAGGCACCATAATCAAACATTAATTTAATAGCCGCACCGGCGGTTACCAGAAAAAAATGAGGAATGATATTATCATATATTCTTTTTTTCAGATTGCCAGATAAATTCAGCAATTCGGGGTTGTTAAGCAACCGGCCCAGTATATTCATTTTGATAATACTGCTGAATAATATCAACGTACAAAAAGCAAGTATAAATAGTACATACTGCTTCTTATACAATAGTTGAGGTATCAGTACATAATTAGTAATACTAATCATTAAAGCCAGATCAAGCACCTTGATAAAAGTTACTTTAACCGCTTTTCCCTGGGTTGGATAATCATCTACCCGGAGTAAATACCAGATACCAAAAACAAACATCCAGAAGAAAAGATGATGCACTTTATACTTTAGAAAGAAGTTGCTGTTGTGCATAGTTCAAAATAAAAATACTAATTCCCGGCGGGAAAAAGTATTACACTATATGCAGCAAATAGCTGACGAAAGGCTGTTAAGAACAAGGCCAGGTATTATTTGATTGTAAAATCCCCTTTTACCCTGTAATAGGTCACTGACCTTTCTACCAGGTTTGAAATCATACCATTTATCTTAAGAAGCCACACTTTTTTTATTTTATCATAGGTAACATCTACTGTGCCATTGGAAACATTTACATAGGAAACCTGTTCACCGGAGCGGAATGAATACTTTGCGGCAAGTTCGCCTCTTCCATCAGGATTTACAGAAATTTTATACTTTAAACTTCTCAGCTTTTTTTCCCTGAAAAACAAGGTAAAAAATTGATCCTTTTGTTCTACAACAATAGTAAGATCTCCGCGGACTCTATACACTTTTAGTGTAGCAGGCCGGGCTGATAAGAAAAAATTATTAGCAGTGGCTGTGTCTGTAATAAAAATCGGGCACCGGCTTAATACCGTGTCTCTTTCCTGTTGGGAAAATGCAGACAAGGAAATTAATAAAACTAAGGATAAGATAGGAATCCGCATGCCAGGTATTTAAGTGTAAAAAATACGAATATTTTACTAATATCTCAGGGCAGTTTTGATATTTTGTCAGTTTATCAGTCTCTCCCCAAACAGAAGACTTCCAATTCTCACCATAGTACTGCCTTCTTCTACAGCTATTTTGTAATCACTGCTCATACCCATGGAAAGTATGGTGAGCCCCGTATGGTTTTCGAATAGCTTCTTCAATAACCTGAATTCATTTCTCACTTTCTCCATATCATCTGAAAAGCTCGCCATTCCCATCAAACCGCAAACTCTTACATTGTTCATGGTGGAATTTTTCACCTCCCCCAATGTCAACTTCAGTTCCTCTTCATCCAGCCCAAACTTTGTTTCTTCCTGTGCTATATGGACCTGCAATAGGCAATCAATTACCCTTCCTGCTTTCCCGCCTTGCTTATTAATTTCCTTCAACAGTTTTAGACTGTCAACGCCATGAATCAGTTGCACAAAGGGTGTAATCTGTTTTACTTTGTTCGTTTGCAGGTGCCCGATAAAATGCCAGCGGATATCTTTTGGAAGTTGAGTCGCCTTATCTACCAGTTCCTGCACATAATTTTCTCCAAAATCCCGTTGACCCAGATTGTACAAATCAAGTATATCACTTACCGGCTTTGTTTTGGACACTGCAATTAATTGTACTTTTTGCTCATCCAGATATTTCTTTATATCCCTGTAAGCTGAAACATTTACTTCCATAGCTATTATTAAATACCCTGATAAAGGTATGACCTGAATAACAGTTTCCTTTAATTTTATCAGATACAATTTCTGAACTATTCAGGAAAACAAAAACCGGCTGTAATATGAAAACTTTAAAAAATGTTGCCTGTAGCATAATTATCCTGCTCTTATCAATACAAAAAAATGATGCCCAAACCTATAATGGAAGGATTGTCATCCTCTTTACAGATACACTGGAAGGGAAAATTACCGTTAACCTGACCGGAGAGAATAAAGGGATGGTGTACCTTGAAAAATCCACTACCACCAAAACAAAAAACAAAAAGGAGAAAATATCTGCTACAACAACAGAGAAAATTGGGTACAATCCGGCCATAATAAGTGCACTTCTGATTGATGATAAAGTCTATAAGTTTAAAGACTTAAGAAATGATTATACTGACGGGAATAATTTAGAAAATTGTTGTGTGCAAAAAATAGCTGGTAATGACAGTATTGCTATTTTGCAATGGGCAGATAAGAACGGAGTTATTTCCTATTACACAACAACACCAAGGTTTAATGATTATGCAGAAAATATTGAACACCCAAAGTATGATGATGGAGGTTTTAAATCATTTGCGGCCATTAAATTCAGCCGGTGCAAAAGCCTGGGTGATAAAATCTATAATAAAGAAGAAGGGTATTTTTATGAAAACAAAACAGCTTCCCTGAATGAGAAGCTGCAAGTTTGGAAGAATATTATACGGGACTATATAGCCTGCTGGTAATAAATTTTATTTCAGGATACTTCTGCTGATAACAATTCTTTGCACCTCACTGGTTCCTTCATATATCTGGGTGATCTTGGCATCCCGCATCAACCTCTCGACATGATATTCTTTTACAAAACCATAGCCACCATGTATCTGTACCGCTTCTACTGTTGTCCACATGGCAGTTTCCGATGAAAATACTTTGGCCATGGAAGAACTAACAGTATAGTCAATATTATTGTCCTTCTCCCAGGCTGCTTTTAAACATAGCAACCGAGCGGCTTCAATCTTTGTTGCCATATCCGCCAGTTTGAAAGCAATGATCTGGTGATTCATTATTTCGGTACCAAATGCCTTTCTTGTTTTGGAATACTCTTTAGCTAACTCATAGGCGCCGCTGGCAATACCGAGGGCCTGTGAGGCAATACCGATTCTACCCCCTGCCAATGTTTTCATGGCAAACTTAAACCCAAAACCATCTTCCCCTATCCTATTGGCTTTAGGCACTTTTACATCATTAAACATCACAGTGTGGGTGTCGCTTCCCCGGATACCTAATTTATTTTCTTTTGCTGCCACTACCACACCCGGAGAGTTTTTCTCTACAATCAGACAATTAATTCCTTTCGACCCTTTTGCCGGGTCTGTTTGAGCCATAACAAGATATACTGAAGCTGTACCACCATTGGTGATCCAGTTTTTGGTTCCATTTAATAAGTAATAGTCTCCTTTATCTTCTGCAGTAGTTTTTTGAGAGGTGGCATCACTTCCAGCTTCCGGTTCGCTAAGCATAAAAGCCCCAATGTATAAATCGCCGTCTTTGGTACCTTGTGCCAGCGGGGTCAGGTATTTTTGTTTTTGCTCTTCACTACCATACTGCTGCAGCCCATAGCAGACTAAACTGTTATTTACACTCATGGCAACACTTACACTGGCATCAATTTTACTGATTTCTTCCATGGCCAGCACATAACTGATAGTGTCCATGCCGGCCCCCCCATATTTTGGATCTACCATCATGCCCAAAAAACCCAATTCGGCCAACTTCATAATCTGTTCCTTTGGAAATTGCTGTTTTTCGTCTCTTTCAATTACGCCGGGCAAACATTCATTTTGGGCAAAATCCCGGGCTGCTTTTTGAATCATTAATTGTTCTTCTGTGAATTGAAATAACATATAGCAAGTTGAATTTAGGTGGCGCAAAGATAAGGACAAAGCCCTCCTCAGAAAAGTACAACTCCTATTTGCAGCTAATCTCCGCTTATCGGTAACATGTTTGAAACTTACTTCAACAATGCTTCCATCCGGTACTATTTTTGACCTAACTTTGCATTCGCAAACAAAGGCTCATGAAAAAAATTCACATTATCCTTCTAGTATTCATTGCCGGTGCCATAGCATTATTGATTAGCTTACTAAATACCGGCTCAACGTATGACACTATTGCTGAAGCAAAGGCTAAACCCGGCAAATTTGTACATGTGGCAGTACGTCGTGATACAACAATGACTGTGGAATATGATCAATTAAAAGACCCCAACTACCTCAGCTTTCATGCTGTTGCTGTTGATACATCCAAAGAAACAATGAAAGTAGTTTACCGTGGGGGTCCAATTGAAAACCTTATGATTAGTGAAAGACTGATCTTAAAAGGAAAATTTGAAGGCGACCACTTTGAATGCAAAGAAGTGCAGTCAAAATGCCCGTCAAAATACAAAGAGAACATGAAGCCACAGCAAAACAATTCAGCTGGGCCCTCAGCAGAAAAAACTATAGAAACTTCTTCTGCCATAAACCAGTCTCCAACAAATTCTGAAGCAAAATAATACTTACCCGGAATGGATTATATCGGCGAGCATCTTTTACCAGGTCAGCTAGGAGAATTTTTTATTGTACTTTCTCTGGTGGCATCATTTGTTGCAACTTTCTCCTATTTCAAGTCGGCACAATCCAAAAACGAAGGTGACGCCACCCATTGGAAAAAACTGGCCCGTTATGCTTTTTTTACTGAGGTAATTTCAATTCTCGCCATTTTCAGTATTCTCTTTTATATCATACATGGTCATCTTTTCGAATATAAATATGCCTGGCAACATAGCAGTCGTTCATTGGAATTTAAATACATGCTGGCTTGTTTCTGGGAAGGCCAGGAAGGAAGTTTTCTTCTCTGGAGTATCTGGCATTGTGTACTCGGCTTGATATTAATAAAGACCAGTAAAAAATGGGAAGCTCCGGTAATGACGGTAGTGAGTTTAGCGCAGTTTTGCCTTGCCACAATGATTGCCGGTATTTACGTCTTTGGCTGGAAGATGGGCTCTAACCCTTTTATTTTATTAAGAGATTCAGGTGTGCTCGATAATGCCCCGATACTTCATATAAACGGAGATGTAAACCTTGGCCTACGACAGGATTTCATGTTGTCTATTAAAGATGGGAACGACCTGAACCCGTTATTGCAGAATTACTGGATGGTTATTCATCCGCCGGTACTGTTTCTTGGATTTGCTTCTACTGTTGTCCCCTTTGCATTTGTAATAGCTGGTTTATGGAAAAAACAATATGGCGAATGGACCAAACAGGGTTTGCCATGGGCTTTATTCTCTGCAGCTGTACTTGGCGTAGGTATTATGATGGGTGCCATGTGGGCTTACGAGTCCCTTACTTTTGGCGGTTATTGGGCCTGGGATCCAGTTGAGAATGCTTCACTGGTGCCATGGCTGATATTGATATCCGGCATTCACACTTTGCTCATTTATAAACATACCGGCTATTCATTAAGAGCTACAAATCTTTTTTTCATCCTTAGTTTCGGCTTTATCCTTTATTCCACTTTTCTTACCCGTACCGGAGTTCTTGGAGACACTTCTGTACATGCTTTTACCGGGGAAGGAAGCAATATGCTAATACACCTGTTGTTATTTATGGCAATATTTCTTGTACCGGCATTTATACTTTTCTTTAATCGTTACAGGGAAATACCGGCGTTGCAAAAAGAGGAAAACAGTTCATCACGGGAGTTTTGGATGTTTATCGGCTCATTGGTTTTCTTCTTATCAGCACTTGTAATTATTGGAAGGACTTCTGTGCCTGTAATTAATAAGATTTTTGGTACTAAAAACGCCCCTTCTCAAAATGAGGAATTTTGGTACAACCAAATACATGTATTTGTAGCCATTATCATTGCCTTGCTTACAGCAGCTGCCCAATACCTGAAATATAAAGAGACCCCTTCAAAATATTTTTGGAAAAAAATACTGATTCCAACAGCTCTTGCCGCTGTCGCAGCTACCCTGGTTCTTGTGTATGGAAAAGTGAATTATGAGAAAGAAGGTGCCGGCTTTATGGTTGCTATTTGGATTGCAGTGGCTTGTAGTGTGTATACTATTATAGCAAATGCTGCCTATATCTGGCTTGGTATAAAAGGTAAACTAAAATTATCCGGCGGCTCTGTTGCCCACGTTGGGTTTGGAATGGTTTTATTGGGAATCCTGATTTCTTCATCCAATAAAGAAGTTCTTTCTAATAATATTAATGGCATCCCTGCGCCACTGGATAAAAGTGAAAACCCACGGGAAAATCTTACCCTTGTAAAAGGGCTTACAGTTGATATGAGCAAATATTCTCTTACGTATGAAGGGGATTCATCTCATCCAAAAAAACAATTATCGTATTATAAAGTACGGTTTAAGAGTAAAGATGGTAAAGAAGAATTTGTTCTTACTCCTAATTCGTTTGTAAATTATAAAGGCAACGAAGGATTAATGTCCAATCCAGATGCCAGACATTACTGGAATCATGATGTCTTCACTTATATCACTTCCATTTCTAATCCTGATAAAAAAGGAGATACTATCGCTATTAAACCAAACAAAATGAACCTTGGTGACTCACTGTTCTATTCCAGTGGTTTCATTATTTTACAGGAAGTAAAAAGTACAACAGACAGCCTCCCGGTTGAGTTATTTGGCAAAAATGGTAGTCTGCAGGAAGCCCGTTTAAAAATTCATTCAAAAACCGGTTCAGTTTATTCAATGGCACCAAAATTGGCTATTGCCAAAGGCGAAGTATTAGCATTGCCGGATACAGTTGTTGCTGAAAGTTTAATACTTCAATTGCAAAAAGTAAATCCGGATAATAGTATTGTTCTCGGTGTAAAAGAGTCCAATGCCGTGATGGATTATATCACCATAAAAGCCTATAAATTTCCTTTCATAAACCTCCTATGGGCCGGGGTTATAGTTACTGCTATTGGCATTATCATCAGTATGGTACGGCGTATACAGCTAAATCGCAATAACGGGGCTGCTTAGTAATTTTGGCTTTTCCCAAACAGCATCTCTTGTAGTTTTGTTGTCAGGTATTGAAAAAGCCATGCCCGATCTCTAATTTTATAGTGTAATGCTACGTTTCAGATCATATTTTAACAGGTGTAAATTCTTATTGCCCCTTTTTATATTGGCGACAAATAACTTGTTTGCCCAGGTTGAATTACCAACGCCAGTTGCCGACTCCACTGAAGCAGCCCTCCGGCTCATGAAGGAACAACGAAAAAAATGGGGACCCAATGATACCATTCTTGTTCCTGCTATATTTTACCAGAATGAAATTGTGAACTACAAGGAAGAGCCGATGGTTTGGATTTCAAAACTATCTCCAGATAAGTTGGCTAAATTCATCGAAGAATGGACACGACTCCGCAATGCCGTTTATGTAGTTTACCCCTATGCCAGAATTGCGGGAGCCACTATTAACGACATTAATAAAAACCTTGTGAATGTAAGTGCCAAAAAAGAACGGAAATCCTATATCAAGACCAGGGAAAAAGAATTAAAAAGGGAATTCAGCGATCCCCTTTCTAACCTTTCTGTTTACCAGGGAAAAATTTTGATGAAACTCATTAACCGGCAAACAGGCAACAGTTGTTACGAAATTATCAAAGAATACAAAGGGGGGCTAAATGCAAGATTTTATCAAACCGTTGCCTGGTTTGTAGGTGGCAGCCTAAAACAAGATTGGGACCTTAAAGAAAATAAACTTGACAGGCAGATTGAAAATATTGTAAAAGAAATTGATGGAACCTGGTATAATAATCCTTACCGAAGGGAATAGACATACATGAAGAGAGGGATGGTTTGATCCTTATTTCTGTGGTTACAATCAATACATTTGCAACTTATATTAAAGTCCCTTTGGGAATTGTTTATGAAATTAGATATTCTTGCCATTGGCGTTCACCCGGATGATGTTGAACTGGGCTGTTCCGGAACTCTTATCAATGAAATAAAATCAGGAAAGCAAGCCGGCATTATTGATCTGACACAAGGAGAATTGGGAACGAGGGGTACAATTGATACCCGGTACAATGAAGCTGCCAATGCAGCCATGATAATTGGGGTGGCAGTCAGGGAAAATCTGAAAATGAGGGATGGTTTTTTTGAAAATGATGAGGAAAATAAATTGAAACTTATTTCGGCCATCCGTAAGTACCAACCAGATATTGTTATTGGCAATGTGCTACACGACCGTCACCCCGATCATGGACGTGCCGGTAAAATGATTGCTGATTGCTGTTTTCTTTCCGGGCTTGCTAAAATAGAAACCCAAGACGAAAAAGGAATACCCCAGCAAAGGTGGCGGCCATCGTATGTTTTGCATTACATACAAGATTGGTATCATGAGCCGGATCTATTGATTGATATCAGCGATGTATTTGAACAGCGGATGAAATCCATAGAAGCATATTCCACCCAGTTTCATACAGATGCTGCAAGTGATGAAGGCCCGCAAACCTATATCTCCACTCCCGATTTTCTTGAAAGTGTAATTGCCCGGGCCCGAATGTTTGGTAAGCGAATTGGTGTTAAATATGCCGAAGGTTTTATCAGCGAAAAGAAAATTGGTATCCGCACCCTGGCAGCATTAATACAGAATGAAACTTAACAGTTTAGTTCCAGGCTTTTCCCCAGATTTTTAAACAAAATCAATTAAAGAATGTTGTAACTTTTTAACTGGTTTTTCATGCCATTTTTGGCATATAAAAGCTACCTTTGCACTTGAAAATTTATTATACTAATGGCAAGCCCAAAATTCTCCAATGCATCTCAGTCCTTTCATGGCGAATTAAAAAGTAGGATTAACGCATATTTTGCCCAGGCAGGCAAATCACCAACCGGAAACTTCTCATTGTATTTCAAAGCCATAATACTGGTTATCAGTTTCCTGTTCGTTTATATTCACCTGGTATTTTACACTCCAACAACCTGGTTAGCTATTACAGAATGTGTTGTACTAGGTGGTCTTACAGCAGCCATCGGTTTTAATATTATGCATGATGGTATGCATGGAAGTTTTAGCCGTCATAAATGGGTAAACCAACTGGCAGGTTTATCCCTTAATTTTTTAGGAGCCAATAATTTTATGTGGCGTTCTAAACACAACATCATTCATCATACTTACACCAACATTGAAGGAATTGATGATGATATTGAAGCAAAGCCATTGCTCCGTCTTTGTGAAACACAGAAGTATTATAAAATTCACCGCTTCCAGCATTGGTATTTCTGGGCAGCTTATTCTTTACTTTATATATGGTGGGTTTTGTTTACTGACTATAAAAAATATTTCTTAGGAAGAATTGGCCCCACTCCATTGCTTAAAATGAGTTTCTGGGATCATGTTTCTTTCTGGGGCTTTAAATTGCTACATGCCTTTTTGTTTGTTGGCTTGCCCATTTACATGTTAGGATTTTCTACCTGGCTTACCGGTTTCCTTGTGTATGCCATGTTTGCGGGTCTTGTTTTAAGTATTGTATTTCAACTGGCACACACTGTAGAACAAACTCATTTTCCCAAGGCTGATGAAGTTACCGGTAAAATGGAAGACGAATGGGCTATCCATCAACTAAAAACAACAGCTAATTTTGCCACCCGCAATAAATTAATTTCCTGGTGGGTGGGAGGATTAAATTTCCAGGTTGAGCACCACCTCTTTCCCCGGGTATCACATGTACATTACCCTGCTATCAGTAAAATTATTAAAAAAGCTTGCCAGGATTTTGGTGTTCCTTATATTGAATATCCAAAAATGAGATTGGCTTTAGCATCTCATGTTCACCATCTAAAAAACCTGAGCCGTAAAAGTCATTAACAAGTTTATACACTTACTATAAAATAGAGAGTTGCCTGTGCAACTCTTTTTTTTATAGCTTAGCTAAACTACTATCAGAAATCCTTATCCACACATAGTGTTTGGATTTTGATGCTATTCCAAACCCATTTAACTTGCATCGTTTTTCAATATATCATACCTCATGCCTGACCTACTTTCCAGTTACGACCCCAATAGTGTAAGCAATCCAAATAATAATATTTTTGGTTTACCTACCAATGAAGAAGATTCCCGTTTAATAATTGTTCCTGTGCCATGGGAAGTAACGGTAAGTTACGGTTCAGGTACCGCAAGAGCTCCGGAAGCTATGCTCAAAGCCAGTATGCAGATTGATCTGTTCGACCCGGAAATGCCGGATGCCTGGAAAAAGGGTTTTTATATGCGGCCATGTGACAGAAAGATTCTAATGAAAAGTGATTACCTGAGAAAAGAAGCGGAACTGTATATTGACTATATATCCAAAGGAGAAGAAGTGTCGGCCAACCAGTTCATGTGTAAAACACTGAAAGAGGTAAATGAAGGAGGTGTTTTCCTGAATACCTGGGTATACGACCAGACAAAAGTATTATTGGACAAGGGAAAATTGGTAGGGATATTAGGTGGAGACCACAGCACTTCACTTGGATTTATGAAAGCCATTGGCGAAAAACATGGCAACTTTGGTATCCTCCAGATAGATGCTCACTGTGATCTCCGTGATACGTATGAAGGCTTCAATTATTCTCATGCAAGTATCATGTATAATGCATTAAAAGAAATTCCCCACCTGGAAAGACTGGTACAGGTCGGTGTTAGGGATTATAGCCAGGTAGAATGGGATTATATAAAAAACAGTGAGTTTAAAGTTATCACCTATTTTGATAAAGAAATAAAGCAACGCCAGTTTGAAGGTGATACCTGGAAATATATAGCAGAGGAAATAGTGAGCAAACTTCCCGAAAAGGTTTTTATCAGCTTTGATATTGATGGATTAGACAGAAAATTATGTCCGCATACCGGCACACCTGTGCCCGGTGGTTTTGAAATGGAAGAAGTATTTTTCATCTTCAGGAAAGTAATTGAAAGTGGCAGAAAAATTATCGGCTTTGACCTGAGCGAAGTTGGTATAAGCGAAACTGATTGGAACTCCAATGTGGGGGCAAGGGTATTATTTAAGTTGTGTAATTTACTGGTGACAAGCAATAGTTGAAATGCAGCAGTTTCAAATTTCTTTGAAGAATGAAAAAGTAAAGCAATATGACCGGATTGCATTGTTTATTACAATAATCAATCTTTCACTTTTTATCTATGTTGCTTTTGCAGTAACTAACAAGCAAGACCGGATCGCAGCAATTGCAGGTGCCGCCCTGGTTCTCATTGCCTTATCAATTGACTACTTCTTATCTTCTATAAAAAACAATAAAGACAATCCATATAAATTAGTAGCCATCTATGCAATTTCAATGGTCTGGTGGAAAATAGATTTTTGGTGGATAGGGGTTCTTTGTTTTGCCATTGGCACACTTTACTTCGCTTCAAAGCGGATATTGCTTGTCAGTATAAGTAAAGAAAAAATTATTTACCCTTCATTTCCCAAGAAGCATATTGAATGGTCTCAACTGAATAACATCATACTAAAAGATGGGTTATTGACCATAGATTTCAAAAACAATAAGTTTATCCAGCAATTTATCGATGATACAAACACCGCCCTAAATGAACAGGAATTTAACGACTTTTGCGGGCAACAATTGAATAAATGAGTATATCCCAATCTCCATACATTCTCTACTCAGACGGAAATGGAAAAATTTTTGAGGACACTTCCCTGTTTGTTACCGGTAGAAGCGGCTGGGATGCCTTGCCTGTGCCCCAAGATGAATGGATTGAATTACCTGAAGGCGGTTCATTATATGAATTACCTGGCCGCCGGGGAATTGGTATTGATGTGAAAACCGGCGAAATGAGATTATGTGAAAAAGGATGGGCAGTGGCAGCTTTTATACCTCCGGCACATACCGGTTTTTATTTAGCTGCTTATGAAACCGGCCAAGAGGCTCCTATCCTTCCCTTATTTTGCTATACGGCTGCCGGATGGCTCAATGAAAAATTCTATGTACCCGCTACAAGGGTGGAACCGGATATACGTCAGGACTGCGATGGTTATGACCAGGAAAAAGTCAATGAGGGGGCTAAACAATTATTACAACATTATCCGCATAACCGGCTGGTAAATCACCTGATGAATAACTGTGCATTAACCTACAGTTGCCCTGCTGCCAGGAATTTTGCGCTGGGCAGGTGGGAATGCCCTGTACCTGCCTCACCAGCCTGTAATGCAAATTGTGTGGGTTGTATTTCCCTGCAACCAGACGAAGAACCCATTGTTTCAACCCAAGACAGGTTAACATTTAAACCCACACCGGAAGAGATCGTGGAATTCACAGTACCTCATCTTGAATCTGCTCCCTTTCCTATTATCAGTTTTGGGCAGGGCTGTGAGGGTGAGCCATTGTTAATGTGGGAAACCATCCGGGATGCAATTGTAGAAATAAGAAAACACACTTCAAAGGGAAGTATCAATATCAACACCAATGGATCTAAGCCCGATGCAGTAAGAGCCTTATGTGAAGCTGGATTAGATTCTATCCGGGTAAGTACCAATTCTGCCCGAAAAGAAATTTATACGCCTTATTACCGGCCTAACAATTACCAGTTTGAAGATATAGTTGAAAGCCTGAAAGTGGTTAACTCGTTTGGCGGGTGGACATCCATCAATTATTTTGTTTTTCCGGGTATGACAGACTCCGTTGCTGAATATGAGGCATTAAGAAAACTAATTAAGGAAACTGGATTAAAGATGATACAATGGCGCAATTTCAATATCGACCCTGACTGGTACCTGGGCAAAATCGGAGTCACAGACACTGGTGATTGCCTTGGTGTCAATCAAATGCAAAAGATGATCAGGGAAGAATTTCCTGATTTGAAATTCGGTTACTTCAATCCCCCGATAGAAAGAATTAAAGGAAAGTTTGAATTGGATTTTGCCCATCACTAAATTGAAAATGAACCAGGCTTCCAACCAAAACACATACACCGGAATATGGCTTGCTTTGTTGGCTACATTCATCTGGTCAGGAAATTTCATTGTAGCCAAAGCTGTCACCAAAGATATTCCGCCAATCAGTTTAAACTTTTATCGCTGGCTTGTAGCAGCCATTATTATTTTTCCATTCGTTTTTAAAAAAATTAAAGCAGAGTGGAAAACAGTAATACAATCCTGGCACTACCTGTTTTGGATTTCACTAACCGGCATTGCACTTTTTAATACGTTTGTTTACATTGGCGCCCACTACACTTCCGCCATCAACCTTGCATTGATCGGCACCACCTCTTCTCCTATCATGTCTGTTCTTTTTGCCCGCATTTTTTTAAAGGAAAAGATTGGATGGATGAAACTGACCGGAATGATACTTTGCATCATTGGTGTATTATTTCTTCTGTCGAAAGGAAATTTTCAAACACTTTTATCACTTCGTTTCAGCAAAGGTGATCTATGGGTATTGCTGGCCGCTTTTTGTTTTGCAGTCTATAACACCCTGGTAAAGAAAAAACCCGCCGCTCTATCACCTGCCAATTTCCTCTTTATAATTTTCTCCCTCGGAACATTGCTGGTGCTGCCATTTTATATCTGGGAAACAACACATACCCCTCCTGTTGTATGGAGTACTAATCTTGTCGCTGCCATTTTATACCTTGGATTGGGAGCATCCGTCATCTGTTTTCTTATCTGGAATATAGCCATCGGAAAACTTGGAGCTGGACGCACTGCTTTATTTGGCAACCTGATACCGGTTTTCAGCAGTATAGAAGCCGCAATTATTTTACACGAAAGTTTTACCTGGATTCATGTCACCAGTATGATTATCGTCTTTATTGGGATTGTATTAGCTAACTCACAACGATGAGGAAATTATTTTGCAGTAGGAGGTAGATTATTAGTTCAAAAAGCAATCTTAACATTTCTTAAATGATGTTTTATGCAAGTTGCACGGGGTTTGCATCGTTACTAACAGGTGTGAAAAACAATGATTTCCACCGTCGCTCACCGAAAACTACCTTTGTATGAACAACGCTTACGTAATGGCAGCAACTCTTGAAGCAAAACAACGCTCCCAGGCATGGATGATAACAGCCGGTTTTACCGGTTTTATGATTTTATTGCTGATATTGTTGAAATGGCCTTTGCCCAAATTTGAACCCATCGTTCAGGAAACCGGTATTGATGTTGAAATAACACTTCCACCCGAACCTCCTGAACCTCCGCCATCTTCAAATGAAGAAAGCGGCGGTGGTGGCGGTAACCCGGTGCAAGCTGCAGGTGCGGCTGGAGTTGCAGCCCACACACCTCCAACAACCTCTAAAGAAGTGGACGAAGAAGAAGATAAAGAAAGCCCGGAAGTGACTACCCCAAAGGCTGTAAATGTAAAATCTCCAAAAATTAATGAAACATCGGTAGCTAAAGCAGAACCCAAACCTGTAGTTGTTACCCCTGCCCCTCCCGTACCAAAAGCCGTATTAGGAAAAACGACTACCGGCACTGGTAAAGGCGGTGGTACTGCTGAAGATTATGACAGAGCAGGTGGTAAAGGCACTGGAACAGGTGTTGGAAATGGTAGCGGAACGGGTGGCGGAAGCGGCACTGGAGATGGTGGTGGCAATGGAACCGGGTCAGGCAAAGGCAGCGGTCCTAAAGTAACCCGGGGTGATAGGAAAATTGTTCGTTACTATTCATTTGAAGGTGATCTGGATAAAGCTATTGTATATGCCAATATCACCGTATCACCAGATGGAACCGGAAAGTTTGTAAGTATAGCTAAGGGTTCATCGAATAGCAGTAATGCCTACAAACAGGCGATTGTCCAATATCTTCAAAATATCAGGTTTGACAAAGCCGACCATGAATCAATGCTCACAGTACAGTTTAATTTCAGAGTAAATTAAAATAAAAATATCTTTTTAAAAGAGAAGCCACGGTTTGAGCCGTGGCTTCTCTTTTAATACATTTGCCCGGCATGACCTATCAGCAAACCATCGACTATTTATTTACCCGGCTTCCTATGTTCAGCCGAATCGGGGCGGCAGCGTATAAAGCCGATCTTACTAATACCATAAAGTTGTGTGATGCGTTAAATAATCCACAGGAAAAATTTAAGACTATACATGTTGCCGGTACCAATGGTAAAGGCTCAGTCAGTCATATGCTTGCTTCTATTTTACAAACGGCAGGATTAAAAACAGGACTTTACACATCCCCTCACCTGAAAGATTTCCGGGAAAGGATAAAAGTGAATGGCGAAATGATTAATGAAAAGTTTGTAATTGACTTTACTGAAAAGATAAATCCACTGATTGAAAAAATAGAACCTAGCTTTTTTGAAATAACTGTAGCAATGGCATTTGATTATTTCGCTGAGCAAAAAGTAGATATCGCCATCATTGAGACCGGTCTGGGTGGACGATTGGACAGCACTAACATCATTATTCCCGAACTATCTGTTATTACTAATATAGGCTGGGACCATATGAATCTGTTGGGTGACAGTTTAGAAAAAATTGCCCTTGAAAAAGCTGGTATCATAAAAATGGCGGTGCCTGTTGTAATTGGTGAAACCATTCCGGAAACAAACCCCATATTTGAACAGGTAGCGAAAGAAAAAAATGCACCGTTGTCAATCGCAACACAGAAAAGACAGGTACTGGACTGGAAATGGGAAAAAAATATATTAATAGCAGAAGTTGCAGAAGAACACCATACTGACCACAAAGTGTACCACCTCGATCTGCCGGGAATTTATCAAACAAAAAACTTACTTACCGTATTAGAAGCATGTTCACAACTACAACAAAAAGGCTGGCCAATCGATGACAAAATAATTAACCATGGTTTAAAACATGCCAAAAAAAATACCGGGCTACATGGCCGATGGGAAATAATTCATCATTCACCAATGGTGGTGATGGATGTAGCACATAATGTGGATGGAATCCGGCAACTGGTGCAACAGTCGGAATTAACTGAACACCGGGAATTACATATTATCATCGGCATGGTAAAAGATAAAGACATTGACCAAGTACTGGCTTTATTGCCGAAAAGAGCCACTTACTATTTTACCAAAGCACAAATACCAAGAGCCCTGCCGGAAGATGAACTAATGGAGAAAGCAAAAAAGACGGAACTTAAAGGCTATGCATTCCCGGAAGTAAACCAGGCGTTGGAATTTGCATTACGACATTCACATCCCGATGATTTAATAATTATTTGCGGCAGTGTGTTTCTTGTTGGAGAAGTTAATACTTCAATTCATTAAGCCTTTCTAATGCATACATAATGCAGCTGACATGCATCGATTGAATAATTTTATGCTCCCTCAGCAGTTGCTTCAATTCATCCATACTTAAAAGCACCACCTCTATTTCCTCATTCTCATCCAATTTTTGCAAGGCTACTTTTTGGCCTCCCTTTGCAAGGAACATGTGGAGTACATTGGTATTAGTTGAAGGGTTAGGAGAAATTCTTCCGAGATATTCATAAGAAGTAAAGGAATATCCTGTTTCTTCCAATAATTCTCTTGCTACAGCTTCTTCCGGGTTTTTATCAGTTTCATCCACGCAGCCGCCGGAATTTCTATAATCGTCTCGCCAAGGGCATGACGATATTGCCGAACCATTACAATTTTTCCGTCGCTGGTAACAGGAACAGCACCCACCCAGGTTGGAAATTCATATACATAATAAGGGTCGACAATTTTACCAGAAGGGGTTTCGCATTTTTCTTTACGAACTTTGAACCATTGGTCGTTGAATAAGTATTCAGAAGAGAGAGTTTTCCATTTTAAGTTTTTCATGTAATAAACTTACCATTTCATTTTGTCCCTGAGAGAAGTTATGTGAGCCGTATGATGTTTACCATGCCAGGCGTATAAACCTAACAGATACCAGAGACGCATAGTCTTTTTATGCTCCGGGTGAAAAACAGTCCTGTTGTTCCAGTCATCATCCTTTACATACTTCAACGCCTCGAATAACCGGGCATGAACAGCATGAAGAATAGTAATAGAAATATTAACGGGAAGTTTTTCTACATCATGCAATGTTGTCCACTTATTTTCATCATACGGTTTTATGGTCGGGTTGTCTTCTGTTAAACCCAGTTTAAAGCGGATATATGCATTCATGTGGCTGTCAGCTACATGGTGCACCAATTGGTGAACCGTCCAGCCACCTTCCCGGTATGGAGTTTTCAATTGTGCTTCATCGAGATTCAGAATGGCATTTTCAATCTGCAATGGCAGAAATTTAATATCCGCCAGCCATTCAATTTTTTGTTCCACTGAAAATGGGCGGGGTTCATACTGGCCAATCGGATAGCGGGGATCAATAGCAATAAATGCCATATAAATTTATTTTACAATCTCTATTAATTCGACTTCAAATACTAACGTAGCACCTCCCGGAATATCGCTACCGGCTCCCCTGTCTCCATAAGCTAAGTCAGACGGAATCCATAACCGCCAATGGCTACCTTCTTTCATTAATGGCAAAGCAACCTGCCAGCCTTTAATTAATGCCCTTAAAGGAGCAGTAAAAGGCTGACCTCTTTTAAAAGAATTATCAAACTCTTTACCGTCCAGCAATGTCCCTTTATAATGAGCTTTTACGCTATCACTTACATCGGGCTGTGGTCCGGCTCCTTCTTTTATCACTTCATACTGTATACCACCGGGCAATTCTCTAACGCCATCTTTACTGATGTTTTCTGCCATGAAGGCGGCACCCGCCGTTTTTTGTGCTTCAATTTTTCCAGACATAAACTCTTTTAATTTATTGTGAATACTCATAATTAGCCTTCTCTTAATGAATGGCCCGTTAAATTTATAAATACGTCTTCAAGGTTTGCCAGCTTCATTTCTTTAGGACGTTCAAAACCGGAGGCTACCAGGTTGTCAATTAATTTGTCCGGAGAATCCATCGCTACAATATTTCCTGAATCAATAATCGCCACCCGATCACATAAATATTCTGCCTCATCCATATAATGTGTGGTAATGATTACCGTAGTCCCCCTTTTCCTGATATCTTTAATCAACTCCCACAAACTTCTTCTTGCTTGTGGATCGAGACCGGTTGTTGGTTCATCCAGGAAGATAATCCTGGGCTGATTAATTAATGTAGTAGCGACAGAGAACCGTTGCTTCTGTCCGCCGCTCAACTCTTTTACTTTAGCTTTAGCTTTATCTTTCAGGTTCACCATCTCTAGCAGTTCCATCGGGTTTACATCCCTGTTATATAACCCGCAGAACAATTCAATCAGGTTTAGCAAATTCAAACCTGGATAATAACCACTGGTTTGTAATTGCACACCAATTATTTTTTTGATCTCATTTGGTTGCTTATCAAGGCATAGACCATCCACCATTATTTCTCCGCTCGTTTTTGGCCGTAGTGTTTCAATAATTTCAAGAGTAGTTGATTTACCTGCACCGTTAGGCCCCAGTAAGCCAAATATTTCTCCTTCTTTTACTTCAAATGAAATTCCTTTTACAGCCTGGAAATGGCCGTAGTTCTTCACCAAATTTTTTACTGATATAATTGTTTTCGCCATAGAGTTATAATTAATACTAAAGATAGGTCTCTAATTCATCCATCATCAGTTTGCTGCCAATAAACATGGGCGTACGTTGATGTAGTTCTGTAGGCTGGATGTCCAGAATGCGTTCTTTACCATTGGTAGCCCGTCCGCCTGCCACCTCTACAATAAATGCAAAAGGGTTACACTCATACAAAAGCCGCAGTTTTCCTTTTGGCTTATCGATTGTGCCGGGGTACATGAAGAGGCCCCCTTTTATCAGGTTGCGGTGTACATCAGAAACCATACTCCCAATATATCGCTGGGTATAAGGCCCGCCATTCGTTTTATCTTTCTTCTGGCAAGTGGTAATATATTTTTTAACCCCTTCCTCATACTGGAAAAAATTGCCATGGTTAACGGAATAAATCTTTCCTGTGTCGGGACATTTAATATCTGGATGACTGAGTGTCCATTCACCAATCGAAGGATCCAATGTAAAACCGTTCACACCTCTCCTGGTGGCATACACTAGCATGGTAGACGAGCCATACACCACATAACCCGCAGCAACCTGTTGGCTTCCCGGTTGCAAAAAATCCTCTTCAGTAACGACGGTTCCAATTTCGGTCTTGCGGCGGTAAATACCAAAGATTGTCCCGATAGATACATTAACATCAATATTGCTGCTACCATCCAATGGGTCGAAAAGGCAGACATATTTTGACTTCACACTTTTCACATCATCAAATGGTACAAAATCATCCAACTCTTCACTGGCAATACCTGCACAAGCTATGCCGTGGCGCAAAACCCCTGTAAACTGGTCATTCGCATATACATCTAATTTTTTGACTTCCTCTCCCTGCACATTGGTCGTCCCGGTATCGCCTAGTATATCAACCAGGCCAGCCTTATTAACCTCAGTGTTGACCCGTTTAGCAGCCAATCCAATATTGCGGAGTAAATGTGATAATTCTCCCGTAGCCTGGGGGAAATCCCGGAGCTGTTGAATAGTGAACTCATCAAGGGTCTGAATTTTTCTGTTAACATTCATATTGGCATGTTTAGCTTGCAACAAAAATAAGGGATTGAGAGGTAGTTGAAAAGTTAACTGAATGTCAGGTTGAAAGGTATTTATGCCGACATTTGCCCACTTAATAACTTGTTCCAAACAATCATGAAAGTTTTCAAATTCGGTGGAGCCTCGGTAAATAGTATAGAGAGAATCCGGAATGTGGCTCATATCATGACACATTGGGGAAATGAAAAAATTGTAGTTATTGTTTCGGCCATGGGAAAAACCACTAATGCACTGGAAAAAGTGGTGGATGCTTTTTTTGCAGGGAAAAAAGAGGAAGCTTTACAATTATTTGAACAGGTAAAACAACAACATCTTACTACTGCCAAATACACACTTGTCACCCACTACCTGGAATGCGAAAATCAACTAAAAGATTTTTTTACCGAAGTAGAATGGCTGCTGCATGATAAACCAGTGAGGGATTATGACTACTATTATGACCAGGTAGTTTGTGCCGGCGAATTATTTTCTACAGCTATCGTTAGTGCCTACTTGAATGAAACCGGCGTTTCTAATAAATGGCTGGATGTCCGTGATATTATCAGAACAGATAACGACTTCAGGGATGCTACAATTGATTGGGAGTTTACCCGTCAAAAAACAAATGAACTGGTGTTGCCGCAATTCAATCACTGTAATGTTGTACTAACACAAGGTTTTATCGGAGCCACTGATGAAAATGAAAGCACTACGCTGGGAAGGGAAGGGAGTGATTATACCGCAGCGGTTTTTGCCAATATGCTGGATGCCAAAAGCCTCAGCATCTGGAAAGATGTGGAAAGTGTGATGAATGCAGACCCTAAACAATTTCCGGATGCTGTTCCCATCCCTGAACTTAATTACAACGAAGTAATAGAGATGGCCTATTACGGTGCACAGGTTATTCACCCCAAAACGATAAAGCCTTTGCAGAACAAAGCCATTCCCTTGTATGTAAAATGTTTTTTAGACCCCTCATTACCCGGCACAGTCATACACAATAAGCCAGTTCATCATTTACCACCTATTATTGTGTTGAAAGAAAAACAGGTAATGCTGGAAATGAGTTCCAGGGACTTTTCATTCGTTGGTGAACATCATGTTGGGCACTTATATAACCTTTTCGAAAAATTAAATATTAAGCCCAACCTGACACAAAACGGTGCCATTAGTTTTGTTTGTGTGCTCGATGACAGGACTGAGAAAGTTGAAAAGCTGGCATCCGCAGCCGCTGATTTTTTAGACGTGCAGGTGGTAAAAGAGTTGTCACTACTTACCGTCCGGCATTACACCAAAGAAATATTTGAAAAACTAACGGAAAGCAGAACAATTTTATTACGTCAGCAAACAACTGAAACGATACAATTATTATTACATTAATATCACTTCTCTTTCACTTCAATCGTCACGGTCTGTATCATTTTCTTAGCTACCGGCTTATCATGCAGCAGGGCAGGTTTCCAGGTACCCATATTTTCGAGGCGGACAATCAGTTCATCATTTAACTCATCACTGTCTTTTACACTTTTCAATATTTTAAAATTTACTGGTACACCATCCTTATCAATAACAAACTCAACCTGCACATAAGCTTTCTTTACACCTTTTGGCAAGAATGAAACAATCTCCTTACCTACCTTCTCCAGGTATGCCATAAAAGCATCAGCCCCACCCGGAAACTGGGGCCATTGATGAACCGCATCCACCAGTGTTCCTACCTCACGGGTACGATGCTGCATTGGTGGCTTCTTTACCGGGGCTTTATTCTCAATAACTACTTTAGGTTTACGGGGAGGCACTTCATTTATAATATACTGGCCTTTCTCCCCTATCATTACTATCGGCAACTGTTTGTATTTATCAAAATAGTCAAACGCATCTTCCATTCTGTCAGCAAATTTTTTCAAGGCAGGGTCATCCTTGGTAAGATTCTCCAGGTACTTCACACTTTTTTCTACATTGAACCGGATTGGGAAAATATGTACAGGTATAAAATCCTGTCCCTTGTCTTTGGCATAAGCCGCCATAATATATAATTCATCTATCTGCTCATCCCGGATAGGAATACAACCAACCGTAACACAACTACCATGAATAAATATGGCGCTGCCGGGCCTCAAAGAATCACTTAGTACTTTATCAGATACATTAGGATAGTTAATACCTAATGATAAATAATAATTACTCTTGGGATTAAACTCATTGATATAATAGAATCCTTCCGGCACCTGGTAATCGCCTTCCATTCTTTTGGGGCCGAGTGTTCCTGCCAGTGCACAGACTTTATACGTCTTGAACAACTGAAAGGGGTCTTTAATATCATTCTTTACCCACACTTCCAATTGAAAATCATACTTAAAAGACCGGATATAAATATATTTAGCAGGCCATATCAATTTCTTTTCCTCAAATTGTTTTTGCAGTGTATCCATCTTTTTCTGCAATGCTTCATTGGGCCGGGGAAAGCTTTTCTGGTAGTCAATAAAAGAATAAGAAGTGCCCGTCTTTGGTTGCGACGGCTGTGCCGACACCAAAAAGGACATACCAGTAAATAATAAAACAGCGAGGAGGTTTCTCATGTTATGTCTGTTAAGGTTAACGGAGGGTAACAGATTTTATTTCAACGGATTTGCTAAACTATTCGTAAAGATACAGAGGATGGATAAATATGTCAAATGAGCCTGTTCATCCGCATCCGGGAGTAAGCAGGCTCATTTGACATTTAATAAGACACACTCACTTATAAATTACCCCTCGCATCCTGTTCCCTCTCCAATGCTTCAAACAGTGCTTTAAAATTTCCTTTGCCAAAACTTTTGGCACCTTTGCGTTGTATAATTTCAAAAAATAAAGTAGGCCTGTCCTCTAATGGTTTGCTGAATATTTGCAGCAGGTATCCTTCATCATCCCGGTCAATCAAAATACCCAAGCGTTGCAAAGGTTCCAGGTCTTCATCTATCTTCCCCACCCTTTCCAGTACAGTTTCATAATAGCTCGCCGGAATATTCAGGAATTCAATTCCTCTTTTTTGCAGTTCAGTAACGGTAGCCACAATATCAGCCGTAGCAATAGCCACATGCTGGCAGCCCTCTCCATTATAAAAATCAAGAT
This sequence comes from Chitinophagaceae bacterium, assembly GCA_016719015.1. Taxonomy (GTDB): domain Bacteria; phylum Bacteroidota; class Bacteroidia; order Chitinophagales; family Chitinophagaceae; genus JJ008. The sequence goes on along the minus strand of JADKAZ010000002.1, from coordinate 159,070 downwards.
ACTCCTCCACCTGGCTTTTCTTCTTCCCTTCCGCCGGTTCATTAATCGGGAATTTTACATAGCCGTTCCCATTGCTCATCACCTTACTCATCAGTGCAGAGTACTCAGTAGAAATATCCTTATCATCAAAACTTAAAATATTGCGGAACCCCATCACCTCTTCATAAAACTTTACCCGGGGATTCATCTGGTTCCAGCCCACATTACCCACACAATGGTCTACATACAACAAACCGGTGGAAGGGGGATTATAAGTGCTTTTCCATTCCCGGAAGCCCGGCATAAATACACCGTTATAATTTTTTCTTTCTACAAAAATATGCACCGTATCACCATAGGTATGAATACCGCTCAATACCACCTCTCCGTTATCATCTTTTAAAACAGTAGGTTCCAGGTAAGCCAAACCACCCCGCTTTGTAGTTTCCTCAAAAGCACTTCTCGCATCATCCACTTTTAATGCCAGTACTTTCACTCCATCGCCATGTTTATAAATATGGTCTGCAATAGGATTATTCATCCGCAGTGGGGTTGTCAGTACAAAAGTCAGTTTGTGCTGCCGGATAACATAGCTCACCTTATCCTTCATCCCCGTTTCGGGGCCGGCATAAGCCAGCGATTGAAAACCGAAAGCAGTTTTATAAAAATGTGCCGCTTGTTTGGCATTGCCAACATAGAACTCTACATAGTCTGTTCCCTGCAAAGGAAGAAAATCAGTTTCCGTTGTTTGTTTATTATTGGTTGATGTTACTGTATTCATGATTGTGGAATTAAGAAGATGAAAAATACATTCAGGGAATTCACAGAATTCTCATTAACGGTTAGGGACATCCATAGCCAATGCTTCCATCAGTAAGTTAAAGCTACTGCGCAGGTCATTGAATAATTTATGTGGATAGTCGGGAAGCACTTAGCAAATTTAAACAAAATACCATCCCCCAAAACCTTAAACTTCACTCCCTATCTTTGCCCCCATGCAAAAAATCGGCATCCTCGGCGGCGGGCAACTCGGCAGAATGTTATTACAGGCAGCAGCCAACTATCCCGTCCAGACATTTGTACTCGAAAATGATGAACAATGTCCCGCAGCACATCTCTGTCACCATTTCACCAAAGGCGATATCAAAGACTTTGATGCTGTTTACAACTTCGGCAAAAACCTCCATGCCATCACTATTGAAATCGAAAACGTAAATGTAGAAGCACTGGAAAAATTAGAAACAGAAGGAGTAAAAGTGTTTCCTAAACCGGCTGTGCTAAGAACAATCAGGAATAAAATTTTGCAAAAACAATATTACCAACAGCATTCCATACCAAGTCCTGAATTTATCATCACCGACAGCCTCGCAGAACTACAACAGCAGCAAAGTTTTTTACCCGCTGTCCATAAAATAGGCCAGGGCGGTTATGATGGTAAAGGTGTACAGCTACTAAACACAAAAGAAGAACTGGCCAAAGGTTTTGATGCTCCCTCTGTTCTCGAAAAGATGGTCAACATCCACAAAGAAATTGCCCAGATGGTAGCTATCAACGCAAATGGCGAAACAGCATTATATCCACCGGTGGAAATGCTCTTCGACCCCACCCTCAATCTTCTCGATTACCAGCTTTGCCCTGCCGAATTAGATATGAAAACTCTCTGGAAGGTAGAAGCCATCACCCTGGCAGTCGTCCGTAACTTCAATTCACCCGGAATATTTGCCGTAGAAATGTTTGTAGATAAAAACGGGGAAGTATTGGTAAATGAAACAGCACCACGGGTACATAATAGCGGCCACCATACCATCGAAGCGCATTACTGCTCGCAGTTCGACATGCTATGGCGCATCATGCTCGGCTACCCCCTCGGCAATACAGACGCCATTCTTCCCTCTATCATGGTCAACATCATCGGCGCCGACGGGCACAGTGGTGATGTGAAGTACGAGGGCCTGGAAGAAGTATTGAAAATCGAAAACGCCTTTGTACATCTTTACGGCAAAAAACAAACAAAGCCCGGCCGCAAAATGGGGCATGTTACCATCCTCAGCCAGGAAAAACAAGAATTGCTCCATCAATCGAACAAAGTAAAGAGAACATTGTTGGCCAAAACATAATTCCCTCTTATCCAACTTATAAGCCGCTTATACTTCCGGCAAAATCGGCACAGGAAACACAATACTTTCCCGTCTAAAACTTTGTGATTATCCGTTACCTTTAATTCCCTGATTATTTACCAATTGCACCACAAACACATATGAGAATTATCACAGTATTGCTTTCAGTCACCTTGTTATCGCTTGCCGCCTGCGGCGGAAAGAAAAAAAAGGAAGCTGCACAGCAAAAACAGGCCGGGGCAAAGCCACAAGCCATCAAAGTAGACGGCTATATTGTCACTCCACAACCCTTCCAGGAGAATATCGAAGTACCCGGAAATATAGTAGCCAACGAAATGGCCGAAATACATCCCGAGGTATCAGGACGTATCGTTCAATTAAATGTAGCCGAAGGAAAATATGTCGGGAAAGGAACTGTACTCGCCAGGTTATACGACGGCGATCTCCGGGCACAACTAAACAAATTACAAATACAACTGGCCCTTGCTCAAAAAACAGAAGAAAGACAGGCACAGTTATTAAAAATACAGGGCATCAGCCAGCAGGATTATGATATCAGCCTGCTACAGGTAAATAGTTTAAGAGCCGACATCGGAATTTTGCAGACCAGTATATCAAAAACTGTGGTTCGGGCACCCTTCAGTGGTAAGTTAGGACTGAAAAACATCAGCCCCGGTTCCTATGTCTCCCCGGCATCAGTTATTGCCATCATTAACCAGACCGACCAGTTAAAATTAGATTTCTCTGTGCCGGAAAAATATATTGATAAGATAAAAACGGGGCAGCTGGTAACTTTTACTTTCGAAGGGTCTAAAAAACAATTAGGCGCAAAAGTGATAGCTACCGAATCGAATGTAACAGAGAATACCCGCAGCCTTACCGTTAGGGCGGCTGTAATTGGAAAAATAGAAGACCTGCTGCCAGGTGCATTCGCCAAAGTGCAGCTTAGTTTCGACCCCGACCCGAATGCATTGCTCATACCATCACAAGCCGTGTTGCCACAGGCCAGAGGGAAAAAAGTAATTCTTTACAAAGGAGGCACCGCCATCTTCGCTGATGTAACAACCGGCGTAAGGGATTCTTCCAAAGTGCAGATAATTGATGGGTTAAAACCCGGGGATACCGTTGTCGTAACAGGTTTATTAAGTGTGAGGCCGGAAGCAAAGATTCAAATTGGAAAGATAGTCAATCAGTAAGCAGCTAAATCTTTTCTTCGGTTGGTGGAATAAATAAAAAAGTCTTATTATCAGATAAGACTTTTAACTGGTGACGGGAAAATATAAATTTAATAATCTAAAATTCTCCTTTAGGGGTTAGGGGCATGAACATCTCAGAACTAAGTTTACGAAGACCAGTACTTGCCGTGGTGATGAATATTGTCATTGTGGTATTTGGCGTTATCGGTTTTAAATTTTTAGGTGTGAGGGACTACCCGGCTATTGATCCGCCGAATATCAGTGTACGTACAGCCTACCCTGGCGCCAATGCAGACATTATAGAAACACAGATTACCGAGCCATTAGAAAAAGCGGTCAATGGTATCGCCGGTATTAAAAACATCACTTCTTCCAGCAGTAACGGTAGCAGCAATATTAATGTGGAATTTGAATTGGGTGTTGACTTGGAAGCTGCCGCCAATGACGTAAGAGATAAAGTTTCCCAGGCACAACGTTCTCTTCCCTCCGACCTTGATGCGCCGCCTGTTGTTTCTAAAGCAGATGCAAGCTCCGATCCTATTCTTTCCATGACAGTACAAAGCAATACCCGGAATCAATTAGAAATGTCTGAGTATGCCAACAATGTGCTGGTAGAAAGATTGCAAACTATTCCCGGGGTTAGCGGCATACAGATTTGGGGCGAAAAAAGATATGCCATGCGTATCTGGATAGATCCCGCCAGGCTGATAGCCCTTAATCTTACAGCCAACGATGTGCAAGCAGCCTTGCTGAGAGAGAATGTAGAATTACCCTCCGGAAAAATTTCTGGCAATACCACCGAGCTAACAGTCAGGACTTTTGGAAAGCTGAACACCGAAGAAGAATTTAACAACCTGATTGTAAAAAATATTAATGGAGCAGATATTCAGTTGCAGCAAGTGGGAGAAGCAGTACTGGGCCCCGAAAATGAAGAAACGGTATTAAGAGGTGATGGCACACCGATGATTGCATTGGCTGTTATTCCACAACCCGGCTCCAACTATGTGTCGATATCTGACGAGTTTTACAAAAGGCTTGAACAGATAAAAAAAGATGTTCCGGAAGATGTAAAAATCAACATTGCACTGGATCAGACTAAGTTCATCAAGAAATCAATTCTTGAAGTGGAAGAAACGCTGATGATAGCATTTCTACTGGTAGTGATGATTATTTATTTATTCTTCCGTGACTGGATCATTGCCATTCGCCCACTTATAGATATTCCGGTTTCACTCATAGGTGCATTCTTTATTATGTACCTGATGGGATTCACCATCAATGTACTCTCCCTTTTAGCCATTGTTCTTGCCACCGGCCTCGTAGTGGATGATGGCATTGTTGTTACTGAGAATATTTACAAAAAAATGGAGAAAGGAATGAACAAGTGGCAGGCGGCCCTTGAGGGTTCCAAAGAAATTTATTTCGCAGTTATCGCCACCTCCATTACACTCGCCGTTGTATTCCTCCCTATCCTGTTCATGCAGGGTTTTGTAGGACGATTATTCCGTGAGTTTGGTATCGTTGTAGCCGGTGCAGTATTGATTTCTGCTTTTGTCTCATTAACATTAACGCCGGTATTGAACGTCAAGCTGAGTAAAAAAAATCAACATAAACATTCCTGGTTCTATAATAAAACAGAACCTTTTTTCCGGTGGATGGAAAATAGTTACCAGGCTGCCTTGCGAAGGTTCATGGGTGTCCGTTGGATAGCCATTGTACTGATTGCTCTTTGTTTGGCAGCAACTTTTTTTGTTGGCAGAAATCTTCAATCTGAGTTAGCACCGATGGAAGACAGAAGCCAGTTTCGCCTGGGTCTTACTGCACCGGAAGGAACTTCTTTTGATGCGATGGATAAATATGTAGAGCGGCTGAATACTTTCATGCTGGATTCTGTACCTGAAAAAGATTTGGTACTCAGCGTTACTTCACCCGGGTTTACAGGTTCAGGAAATGCCAATACAGGCTTTGTCCGTGTTACGTTAGTTCCGCCCACCGAAAGAACAAGGTCGCAAAAAGAAATAGTGGGCATGGTGAATAAGAACATGTCCAAATTCAATGAGGTCCGTGCCACAGCCATAGAAGAACAAACCATTTCCGTAAACCGGCGGGGTGGTCAACCGGTTTCTTTCGTTGTTCAGAATAATAATTTTGATAAACTAACAGCTATCATTCCGAAAATTCTGGAAGAAGCAAGACAAAGTAAAGTGCTGCTCAATCCGGATGTTGATTTGAAATTCAATAAACCTGAATTACGAGTAGAGATAGACCGGCTAAAAGCGGCTCAACTGGGAGTAACCGTAAATGACATTTCACAGACGTTGCAGTTAGCCTACAGTAACCGTCGCCTTGGTTATTTTACCAAAGATGGAAAACAATACCAGGTAATGGGACAGGTAGCCCGTAATGACAGAGATGAGCCCAATGATTTAAAGACATTATTTGTACGCAATAACCGGAACGAGATGATCAGCCTTGATAATCTCGTTACCACAACGGAGTCCAACACCCCTCCTACTATTTACCACTTTAACAGGTATAAATCGTTTACTGTTTCGGCAGGCTTACAACCTGGTAAAACAATCGGAGATGGTATTGATGAAATGGAAAAGATAGCAGACAAAGTGCTGGACGAAACATTTACGACTTCCCTCTCCGGTTCATCAAGGGATTTTAAAGAAAGCAGTAGCAATACCAGTTTTGCATTCCTTTTGGCACTCGCATTAATCTTCCTTATTCTGGCCGGACAGTTTGAAAGTTTTATCGACCCGTTGATTATCATGTTTACAGTACCGTTGGCTATAGCCGGTGCTGTTTTATCATTATCACTATTTGGACAAACCCTTAATATCTTTTCGCAGATTGGAATGATTATGCTGATTGGATTGGTAACAAAGAACGGAATCCTGATTGTGGAATTTGCCAATCAGAACCAGGAGAAAGGAATGAAAAAAGCAGAAGCAGCCATCTATTCTGCTACACAGCGACTACGTCCGATATTAATGACAAGCCTGGCCATGTCATTAGGAGCATTGCCCCTGGCTTTATCACTGGGAGCCTCTTCTACAAGCCGCATACCGTTGGGTGTTGTAATCGTGGGTGGTATCATGTTCTCCCTGGTGTTAACTTTATTTGTAATTCCGGCTATGTATTCTTTTTTATCAAGTAAGAAAAAGAAAAGCCAGGTGGATGAGTATATGCATGGCGACCCAAAAGCTGCAGAAGCTATTACTGAACAGGTGTAAATTTTTGAAGAATTGTATGAGAAAATTATTTTTACCGCTTTTACTGCTAGTAGGTTTTTCATCACCGGCACAAAGAATGCTAACGCTGGAAGAAGCAATAGCTACCTCTCTGCAAAACAATTATAATATTTTGTTGGCGAAGAATGATTCTTTAGCTGCCGCACTTGATTACTCATTTAAGAACGCAGGGTTTCTTCCCCGCATCAACGGCAACCTTGGCACCCTCTGGAATAATAATGCACAAAAACAAACACTGGCCGACGGAACAAAAAGGGAGAGCAAAGGCCTGAAGTCAAATAATATTACTGCACAATTAGCATTGAACTGGACTTTATTTGATGGATTAAAAATGTTTGCCACCCGTGACAAACTGGAAGAGTTTGTAAAACTCGGTGATCTTGCTATCAAAAATCAGATCGTAAATACCGTTGCTTCTGTTATCAATACTTACTACAATATTGTACGGCAAAAACAACAACTGATAGCTGTAGAAGAACAAATGTCACTGAGCAAGGAAAGAGTAAAGCTAGCACAATACAAATTAGACATTGGCGTAGGAACAAAACCCGATGTACTGCAGGGCAAACTGGATTTAAATGCACAAAAAGCAGCACAATTGTTACAACAAACACTGATTGCCAAACTAAAAGAAGACCTGAACCAATTGATGAATGTACAGCAAAGCACTATCTATGAAGTAAGCGATACTATTCCTATTAATACACGGTTGTCACTTGGTGATATTCAAAGCAGTGTTGAAAATAATAACCCGGCTTTATTAATTGCAAAAAAAAATATTGACATCGCAGGCTTAACTTTAAAAGAAAGAAAAGCTGAACGTTTACCCACTCTTTCATTTAACTCTACCTATAATTTTAACCGAACCACCAACCAGGCTGTTATTAATCCATTTTCTACCTTATTCAACAGAACGAAGGGATTAAACTATGGCCTCACTGCTACGATACCTATCCTGAATAATTTTACCAACAAAAGACAGATCAAACAGGCCGAACTTGATATTCAGTACCAGCAGATAGTCTACGATAATCAAAAATCATTAATTAGTCTTTCCGTGATTAATGCCTGGAAAGATTATGAGCTGCAAAAAAGAGCTTTGGCCCTGGAAGAAGAAAATATTTTATTAGCCAAAGAAAATGTGAATATACTTTTCCAGGTGTATAAATTAAATTCCACAACGCTGATACAACTAAAAGAAGCAGAGAAAAGTCTCGGCGATGCTTATAACAGGTTAATTGCTGCCCGGTACAGTACAAAACTTGCAGAAACGGAATTGTTACGTCTCAAGGGTGATTTAATCAGATAATACTGTTCTTTACATCTTTGTGAGATACATTTTTTAACCTTTCTTTGTTGCACAAACTTCAAACATGAACCCTCTCGTCGGTATAATTATGGGTAGCGATAGTGACTTAAATGTCATGCAGGCTGCTTCAGACATTTTGAAACAATTTGATATTCCGCATGAGGTAACTGTAGTTTCAGCCCATCGTACCCCACACAGGATGTTTGAATATGCACAAACGGCCAAGTCTAGAGGGCTGAAAGTCATTATTGCCGGTGCTGGTGGTGCTGCACATCTGCCAGGTATGGTTGCATCTGTTACCGTCTTACCCGTCATTGGAGTTCCTATCAAATCTTCCAATTCTATTGATGGCTGGGATTCTGTGCTTTCTATTTTACAAATGCCCAATGGGGTACCCGTTGGAACTGTTGCCTTAAACGCTTCCAAAAATGCGGGCATACTTGCCGCTGAAATTCTCGGTACTGCTGATGAAACTATTTCCCAAAAAATAGCTGACTATAAAAACTCCATGAACAGCGAAGTGATTGCTAAAGTTGAAAAAATGAAACAGGAAGGTTGGGAAAATAAGTTTGATTAATGATTGATGACTAAAGTATCTGCTCAGCATTTATGACCCGGATATATCAACTTCTTTTATTGTCACTCCTTACTTCCTGCGGGGGTAATACCGTGCTGAAAGAAACAAAGAGGCTTCACAACTACCCTTCCGCATCTGGCATAGAATATTTCAACAGTCAATTCTTTGTCATTGGGGATGATGCTTCTAACCTGTTGATGCTTGACAGCAATTTAAATCCTGGAGATTCTATCGGTATTTATTCTTTTGCAGAAAAAAGAATTCCAAAGAAAATAAAAGCCGATCTCGAAGCGATCAGTGTTACAAAAGACAATAAACTGTTGCTTGTTGGCTCCGGCTCAGGACCACTACGAAACATCGCCTGGCTGATTGATCCGGTAACTAAACAAAAAGACAGTATCGCACTTGATACATTTTATAACCGATTACCGCTAAACGGAATCAAAGAAATCAATATTGAAGGAATCGTTGCTATCCCCGGCTTTATTATTCTTTCCAATAGAGGAAGTAAAGGTTACCCCAAAAATCATCTTGTTATTACTAAGGAAGATTTTTGGAAAGACCAGGCTAATACCCAGATTACATCGATACTAACAGGTGCTGATGATGACAGTATTTTATTTAAAGGCATATCGGGTCTTGCGTATGCAAAAAAAAGTGACTGCCTCTTACTTACTGTTTCTACAGAAGATACCCGGAATAGCATGGACGATGGTGCCATCGGGAAAAGTTATTTGTGGATAGTAAAAAATATTTCTTCCAAAAAAGGTTGGAAAGCCATTAACCCCGATCGGGTAATCGACCTGGAAGCAATAGATGCAAAATTCAAAGGCCAGAAAATCGAATCAGTCTGTATTACCAACGAAACAAAGGGCTTCCTCCACCTGGTGCTTGTAGCAGATAATGACGATGGCAGCAGCAGCATATTCAAACTGATTGCAGAAAAATAATTATATTTAAAAATAAGAAACCCTTTTTTTGGGAACTGGCCTTACATTATAATCTATTCTTATGAGATACATATTATCTTTTACAATGCTGTTAGTATTATTGGTTATAGTATTCAGCACTTCGTATGGACAGATGCCACTTAAAGGCAGAGACGTTACAATAACTGGTCCTCAAACATTTGCCATGGTGGTGGGTATTTCTAAATACAAATATGTGCGGCCTTTGACCTATGCCGATAAGGATGCCGAACTATTCCGGGATTATTTAAAATCACCCGGAGGTGGTAGCATTAAAGACGATAATATTTTTTGTCTATTAAATGAACAGGCAAGCAATTCAAACTTCTGGAGTAAAGGATTTCAATGGCTAAAAGCAAAGCAATTACAAAAAGGAGACCGGTTATTTATATATCTCGCCGGGCATGGCGATGCAATTGACGAAGACCAGTTTTTCTTTTTAGGATATGACTGTAACCCAGCAGGCGATAAAAATAATTATCTCGTTAGTGGCGCCATACAGCTATTTAATTTAAAAAAGAAAATCTCCAATGAAACCACAAAAGGGGTTGAAGTCTTTTTTATCATGGATGCCTGCCGTTCAAATGAACTTCCAGGGGGAACAGAAGGACAAAATTTTTTAAATGCTGCCATATCAGAAAAAAGAGCAGGTGAAATTTTGATGCTGGCAACTGGTGCTGGCCAGGAATCACTGGAGGATGCATCTATCGGCACGGGTCATGGCCTTTTTACCTATTACCTGGTAGATGGATTAACAGGCGCAGCAGATTCAATCGGGACACCCGACAGTAAAGTCACCTACAATGAAATACAAACTTATGTAGACAAAAACGTTCCTTCAATAGCGTTGCAGCGGTTTAAAAGAAAACAGGATCCTGTCTTTTGTTGTACAGAAAACAGTGAGAGAGTTATCAGCCGTGTTGACCAGGCTTATCTCCAAAATTGGCTGAAAAAGAAAAAACAACAGAACCGGGGCGGCGGCAACTCATTTCATGGAATAATTGAATCACCGATATGGTTTACAAATGCTGATACGGTGCTGATTGAAACCTATAATAATTTTTATAAGGCCGTAAAGTCAAATAATATTACCGGACGTTCTTCAGCCGAAGAATTTTTTCAGCAGTTGAATAAAAAATTTCCGGGCAATCCATACACGTTGGATGCTAAATCAACACTGGCAGTAGAATATATTAATACTGCACAGAAAAAAGTGGACCGGTATCTTAGCTGCGGCGATGATGGGTCGGCAAAAGAAAAACAGGCCAATTATGAAGCTGCCCTGAATCTTGAAAAAGCGATAGCTCTTGTAAGAGAGGATGATGCAGATTTTGCCAGCTCTCTCCGAAACAGGATGTATTTTTTAAAAGCGAATGGTGATTTTGGTAAAGATGGAGCTAATGGTGATATAAATACAGCCTTTCAAAATGCATATGCAGCGTTATCCATAGACAGGAACGGAGCCTATATACAAAACAAACTGGCGCAACTACATTTACAAAATAACAATACAGACAGTGCTTTGTATTATGCTGATAAAGCAACTAAAACAGCACCGAACTGGCCTTGTGCCCTTACTACATTGAGTCTTGCAAAAAAAGCTCCGGATGATAAAAACAATCAAACAAAAAAGCCAGTACGAAAAAGCAGTTTTGGATATACATTGGGTGGAGGTCTCACCCAAAGCAACCCTACTTATTCTGGCAACCCACAAACCGGATATGTCGGCGTTGCCGCTAATTCAGCAATAACATTGGATCTTGGTTTTATTTACCAGGTAAATCTTGGTAACACGATTTCTATCCGACCAGCTACCACTGTTAATTTTGAAACGATGGATGTTGACTTTCAAAGAAGAAATGTTGTAGGCGGCCCTATTATTACTGAAACAGTTTCAGTAAAAACAACAGCCGTTAATATTGCGCTTCCTCTAATTATCAGGCTATCTTCTAAAAACATTGCGCCTTATATCGCATTAGGGCCATCCTTTAACTATATATTCAGCCAGGATAATACATCCAGTGAAATATTACCGGTAAAAAAATCATTACTGCTCGGGGATGCAGGTTTGGGTGTAGATATAAATATTTTAAAATCGGGATTTATTCTTTCACCGGAATTAAAATACTCGGCAGGCTTTTCTGACATTAATAATAATTCAACAAGCTCGCCACAGGCTGCCTCACTCTCTTCATTAAAAAGGAATGCCTTTACACTTAGTTTTTACCTGAGGAAGAGATAGGTTACTTGATTACAAAAGCAGCTATAATTAGAAAAGGGTTGTCCAATTAGGAAATAAATACCCTTCCATGAAAAACTTATTGACTACATTTTGCTTTTTAACCCTATACCTGATTGCTCCTGCACAGGATAAAGAGTTTACAGGCGGAATAAACACCGGGTTCTTTTCATTTCGAGGAAAATCTGCAGTCAACACCTCTTTTATTAATGTGAGTGATGTTACTTCTATTCCCAATTATACTAATGATATATATAGCAAAAAAGCAGGTGCTGGTATTGGCATCAACTTTTCTTTACAAAAAGTAACAAAGGCCAAAATAATTTACGGCCTTTCTGCAGCTATTGAAATATTAAAAAGTAAAATATCCATTGATGCGGTGGCTGGTGTAAGAGGATCTTCTGGTGTAGCAAACGGAAAAGTCACTCTGACTTCAAAATTTGTAACAATAAGTCCTGCTTTAGGATATCGTTTTGCTTTCAAAAAACTTAGTTTGGATGTGGAAGGTGTTCTTGACTTTGCTATTTGTGTTGCTCCGCACCATGAAAAAGGCTCCGCCACCACAACAGATAGTCCCCCCGGTACATTTTCTACAAACAAAGACCGGAATAAGACCGGACTGGATTTTCGCACCGGTCTGCAATCAACACTAAATTATCAACGCTATGGATTACTGGCAGGTTTTTGGATTGGACACTCTAATTATTACAAAGGCATGATTGGGGCAGATTTAGAAGCTTATTCAAAATTGATACGACTGGGAATAACTTACCGGTTGAATAAATAAACTATCCGGAATCGGAAATTATTTTAAATTCTCTGTAATGATTACAAACTCCTGTTCAAGACACAGGGAGTGATCATATAATTGCGGAATAAAAGCTTCACCCCATTTTGCATGATAATAAGCCAGGTTTTCCTTACGTTCCTGCAACCCACCCCCAGGAAATAAATACTTCTTTATAGAATGAATTTGCCGCTGTTGATCCACAAACTTTCTTTTTTCTGCCCGGAGCATTTTCTTTTCCAGTTCCTGTAAACGATAAAGCGTTTTTGATTTCAGCGAGTCCACATGTTTTTCTAATGTGCCATCAACGGAGGCTGCTTGCTTTTTAAAAGCATCGTACAGATTTTCCAGTTCAGCTAGTGAGCCGTTTAATGTTGTTGGGTTCTTACTTTCCCTTGCCACTAATCGGTTTATTAATTCCTGCTCCGATAAAAAGAAATCTTCAGTAGTAAAACCCAGCTGGCTTATTTTTTCCTGCCATTTATTTTCAACAATCAGAAATGAATTACGCAGTATTAAAACAGGAAATGGAACTTTATAATGTTCAAACAACCCTTTTAATTGTAACCAGTAAGCAGTTTCACCACCACCACCAATGAAAGCAAGGTTGGGCAATATCGTTTCCTGGTATAAGCCACGGAGTATTACATTCGGACTAAACCGTTCCGGATGTTCGTTTAGTTCATTCAGTAGTTCTGATTGGGAGAATCGCTTATTTCCATTTACTACTACCCACTGCTCATCCACCTTTTCAATTCTTTCTCTTTTATCATCTTGCAGGTAAAACAAATTTATCTCCCTTGGATTGGCCTGCACCTTGTATCCAGCAGCCTCTAATTCCTTATCAGCCTTTTGCACAATTCCTGAAGCATGTTGATGGAGCAGGTCATCTTCAAATACAGCTGACATTTGCTTTTTAAAATGAGCATTATCAGGCAGCAGAACAACCAATCCATATGCTTCAAATAGAGTATTTACAAAGCGAAAAGTGGCATCCTGTATACTTGCTCCTTCTGTATAATATTGTTTTAACTGAGCAATAATTTCTTTACCATTTGGTAACACGGACAATTGCCCTTCCATACTACCAATCAATTTAATGAGTCCTTTATCCACTTTCATCCGGCCCACAGCACCTGTTTGCTTTGTTTCCCAAACCAATTTCTCACCACCGATATAAATATGATTCAGTTCATCAAGGTCAGCATCTTCAGATCCGATATAAAAAACAGGAACAAAATGTTGTTTTGGTAAAGAAGTCTTCAGATGATCAGCCAGCTTAATAGCATGAACAATTTTGTAGATAAAATATAGCGGTCCTGTAAAAATATTATTTTGGTGGGCTGTAGTAATTGTAAATGTATTTGCTGAAAGTAAAGCTTCGATATTCGCTTTAACCTTCTCACTTGTTGCAACACCTTCGTACTGTTTTTTCAGTTCCTGCACCAGCACTTCCCGGTTCACAGCAAATTGTTTTCTTACCTCAATCGCTTTCTTGATTCCTTGTAAAGTGGGAGGATGAGTGTAGAATGGTTTCAATGCAGCTGCCTGGTCAATATAGTCCAATGCTATTTTGGAGAAAGCTCCTGTCTGGCGATAAGGCAACCGGGTAGATGTACATTCCATAAGCAGCTGTAAAAGTATGAAGTTGAAAACGATCCTGTCTGCCAGTCAACAAATATTTAACTAAATCGTTCAGGATTAAAAGCTGTCAATTTAATTGCAGGTTTTTCACCGCCGATTATTTCCTTGATCAATTGTCCCGTTCCTGCTGCTGCACTTACTCCCAGCATGGCATGGCCACCGGCATAGGTAAGATTGCTGTATGCAGTATGCCTTCCTATATAAGGCATACCGTCCGGCGTAACAGGGCGGTAGCCATACCAGGCTTTTGTCACATCCGGTTCCGGCAGGTTCATTAATGGATAATATTTTTTAAATGCTGTATGGATTGCCATCACCCTTTTGGGCAAAATATTATCACTATGGCCGCTCAGTTCCATGGTACCCCCGATACGAAGCCATTTGTTGATTGGTGTAGTGGCCGTCCGGTCATCCACCAGTATGGAAGGATATTGCAAATTCTTTTCAAGCTCATTATACACCACACTATATCCCTTTCCGGGCTGCATCAGCATTTTTAAACCCAGCAGTTTTGAAATATTACCCAACCAGGAACCATTGGCAATCACCAGTTCATCGCAGGAAATATTTCCTTTATCCGTTGTGACAGAAGTAATTTTTCCATTGCTTTTCTCAAACCCGGTTACTTCTGTATGCAGCCAGAATTTCACTTTATTCTTTTGGAGGTAGTTGAATAAGGACTGCATGAACTTCGCGGAGCTGAGATGGCAATCATCAATATATAAAACGCCACCGGCAACATTTACTTCTACTTCTGTTTCATAATCCTGTACCTGTTGCGGAGTGCATAAGATCGTTTTTAATCCGAAAGTATGGGCCTGCTCTGCCAGGTGCTTTTCATGTTCACCCGTCTTTTCAGATTTATAAAGCATCCAACAGCCTTTTTCTATCATATCAAAAGAATCGGGGAGTTCTTTTTTCAGATCATTCATCCGTTCACGACTCAATTGCAGCAGGTTATTCAAATGCGGCGCACTGTCTTCCACATTTTTTGCATTGGATTTCTTCCAGAAAGTCATTCCCCAACGCATCAGGTCTATATTCAACCTTGGTTTGATATAAAACGGGGAGGTTGAACTCATCATCCATTTTAAGCCTTGCGATACAATACCGGGTGTGGCCAGCGGAATAAAATGTGACGGAGAAATATAGCCCATATTACCAAAGGAGCAGCCATCGGTAATATCACCTCTGTCAATTACGGTCACTTCATGTCCTGCCTTTTGCAAATAATAAGCGGAACATAAACCGATAACTCCGCCACCTACGATTGTTACTTTCATAATTGTTCTGCTACTTTCTTATAGTTCAATTACCATCCCTTGCTCTGCTACGTCAAACCCATCTGCTTTTACATTTTTCTTTTCTGCTGATTCTTTTTTCAACAGCGGATTGGTATGGTTGAAATGAATAAATATGATTTTTGATTTCTCCGGCGAAGATAGTGCTGAAAATTTTTGCAGGCTTTCTTCCACAAACGGATGTGGCACTTCACTCATATCTCTTCCGGGAAGCTCGCCGTTTTTATAAAAGGTGCCGTCCAGCAAAGCCATATCCACTTTTCCAACTTCAGCGATGATGTCTTTCTCCCATTTTTCCCACTTATCAATATCAGGGATAAATAAAACTTTCTTTTTATCGCTTTGAATTATAAAACCTACTGTTTCTGAATATTCATCCCGATGCGGCACTTTCAACGGTGTTACTTTCAATGAAGGATTGACCGAAACGGTACTATCAGCATGTAAAGTTTGTAATTGAATATTATTCAATGCCACCAACTGACTCCATGGCCCGTTGTTTAGTAAGAAAGAATCAAGCCGGGGCATAGTCCATACCGGAACAGCCTTAGCTCCCATCGCTTCCCTCCCCAATTGCATCAATCCGCTATAATGGCCGATATGTGCATGAGTGATAAAAATTCCATCCGGTGAATAATCATCTTTGGTAATAAGATAGGATTGAACTGAATGTAATTGGTGAGTGATATCCGGCGTTGCTTCAAACAACCAGTATTGATTTGCGATTCTGTCAACCAATGCCAGGCAGGTAACATGTTTTTTTTCTTCCTGGCCCTTCCAATAAGAGGTGCAACATTCCTTTGTACAGCCAATCTGTGGATAACCAGCATCCTGGGCCACACCCAGCACTACTAAAAATCTTTCTGGTAGTTCTTTTTCACTAGCCATCATTGCAGAAGCTTTCTTATCCGCCTTGCAACCAGCAAGAGACAGCAATAAAAAAACAGGTATATATAATATAGAAATCCTCACAAACATTTTTGTTTTATCAAAAATCGGGGGCTATTCACCATTCACAATTGACAATTCACTAACTAAAGAACCTGGAACCCATACGCATAAGGATCATCTTCTTTATCAATCCAAATGGTATTGTAACCATAAACTTTGGCCCACCCCTCTACTGAAGGACGAATAGCTGGCCTACCTGCCAATGACAATTCCTCTTCAATCCGTCCAATGAATTTACTACCAATGATACTTTCATGAATAAATTCATCTCCTTGCTTCAACTTTCCTTTTGTATACCATTGTGCCATTCTTGCACTGGTACCCGTGCCACAAGGTGAACGGTCGATAGCTTTATCACCATAAAAAACTGCGTTGCGGGCTGTTGATGTTTTATCCAACACGGCACCTGTCCATAAAATATGACTGCATCCTTTTATCGTTGCATCTTCCGGGTGAACAAATTCATACTTTTCATTAATATTCCTTCTTAATTCCCGTGCCCATGCAATCAATTTATCGGCCGGATAATATTCTAATCCCTTAAAATTTTTCTGCACATCTACGATTGCATAAAAATTTCCCCCGTAAGAAACATCAACGATCAATTCACCTAACTCTGAACAAAAAGATAACAAGTCCGTCGAATGAAGAAAAGACGCCACATTCGTCAATCGGACACTCTCTACTTTTGCCGACTTGCTGTTGTCTGTCGACTGTCGACTGTTGTCCGTCTTATATTCAATCATCACCAACCCCGCCGGAGTTTCCATCCTCACTACACCCTCCACCTTGGGTTTAATCAGTCCTTCCTCAATAACAATAGTGATTGTGCCAATCGTTCCATGCCCGCACATCGGAAGACAACCGCTGGTTTCAATAAATAAAACAGCCACATCGTTGGCAGTGTCATGAGGAGGATAGAGAATACTTCCACTCATCATATCATGTCCCCTCGGCTCAAACATCAACCCGGTTCTTATCCAGTCATATTCCCGGAGAAAATGTTGCCGTTTCTCACTCATGTTCTTGCCTTCCAGTTGCGGTCCCCCTTCTTTTACCAGGCGAACAGGATTGCCGCAGGTATGTGCATCGATACAGTTGAAAATATGTTTCATAAGATCTTAGCGAAGTTTTGACAGATCATCCAATACATATACACCTCTTCCGTAGGTTCCGATCACCAGTTTTTTATCTCTCGGATGAATGAACATATCGTTCACCGACACAGCGGCAGGAATATTTCCATTGATCGCTACCCAGTTTTTCCCTCCGTCTTTACTGATATAGGCACCCATATCGGTTCCGCAATAAAGTACATTCTCCTTGTCAGTATCTTCAATCAGCACATTCACCGGCGATGCGGGAAGATTGCCGGCAATCAGCTTCCAGTTTTCTCCTTTCGTCTCTGATACATAAATATAAGGAGTATGATTATCGGCTCTTCTGTCATTCAACACCACATACACTCTTCCGGGTTTATATGTAGATGCTGTAATATTCGCCACATGTTTATTCAACGGCAATCCTTTTGTTATCTCCTTCCAGTTAGCGCCACCACCAGTATTAAAAGCATAGGTCCATACTCGGCCATCATCTGTACCTGCATATAAAATTTCAGGCTTCATCCCTTCTGCTACTGCGGTAATGGCCTGGTGATAGATGAGATAAGGGTACACTCCCATTTTTGATTTATCATTATACGAAAGATCGGGGCTTATCATCTTCCAGCTTTCGCCGGCATCGGTTGATTTATATAAATGTTGCAAGCCATGATAAATAACTTTATTGTCAAACTTTGATTGCAATGTACCCGCCAGCCATTCTCCCCGTAATGAATCAATGGCACCTACAGCAAACATTTTGATCCGCTCATTTTGCACACTATCCGGTTTACTCATATCACTTTTCATCAGCCTTCCATAAAAGCTGCTGGAAAAGACAATATTATGATCCTGCGGATCCACCTGTATCTGTGTTCCCTCACCACCGGGTGCATAATCCCAGCTGCGGATAGTGGAATCCTGCGGCTTGCCAAATGTATTATTGATGCTTCCGCTAAAAGTGCCTTCATCTTGTATAGAACCAAATACATTGAACGGCGATTGCATATCGTAGGTAACCGTATAAAATTGTGTAGTAGGGATTTTATCAAAAAAGTTATTCCATTTTGCACCGCCGTCCATTGTAGTGCTTACACCACCATCATTGCCGAGGATAATGCGGTCAGGATTTGCTGCATCAAACCACATTGCATGATTATCACCATGTATCCATTCGCTTTTTTTATCTGTTGGACGAAACTGTTTCCATGTTTTACCACCATCTTCTGATTTTCCCATGGACACACCCATTGCATACACTTCATTCTCATTCTTGGGGTCTACTCTTATCTGACTAAATACCCAACCATAAGTACCAGAAAAAGGTTTGAAGAAATCATGTATCTCTCCCATCTTCTCCCAGGTTTCGCCTTTATCATTACTGCGATAGATAGCGCCGCCAATCACTACTTTCTGCACTTTTCTTTCATAACTGTCCGTTTCACCGGGATTGGGATCTCTTTTTTTATTATGATCATCTACAAAAGCATACAACACATTCGGGTTCGACTGCGAAATAGCGATACCAACTCTTCCTGTCAATTTTGTATCGGGCAATCCTTTATTAATGATTGTCCATGTTTTGCCGGCATCGGTTGATTTATATAGATGGTCACCGTCTTCGGGCATCGGGTCGCTCCATCTTTTTCTTATCCGGTTCCACATGGAGGCGTATAAAATATTAGGGTCAGACGGGTCCATCACCAGGTCAATGCACCCACTTTTTTCATTTTCGAATAGAATTTTTGTCCATGTTTTTCCTCCGTCTATTGTATGATAAACACCCCGATCTTTATTATAGGTCCATTCGTTGCCACTGGCGGCCACATATACATTATCAGGATTGGTTGGGTGCACTAACACCCTGGCGATTGTCCCGGTATTTTCCAAGCCGATATGCGTAAAGGTTTTTCCTGCATCTGCTGATTTATACATTCCTACTCCCGGTAATGATGCCCGGAAAATATTCGCTTCACCTGTGCCGACATATAAAATGTTTTTATCAGAAGGAGCCAATGCAATATTACCAATGGACAGAGTAGCTTCCTTGTCGAATAAGGATTTCCAGGACTCACCACCGTCTTCTGTCTTCCATAATCCTCCGGTTGCAAATGCGGCATAGATAATATTTGGATTTCCGGTGATGCCTACCACATCCGTACTCCTGCCGCTGCGGGTATCAGGACCTGTAAGCCGCCATTGCAGGGTTTTATACGTCGACTGTTGCAGTAGTTGCTGTTGTTTTTTAAAGGCCGCCAGTTTTTGAGCACCGGTGGTTTGTGCTTTTGCCGTTGTGCAAAAAGCCAGGAAAAGAGGGTAAAATAAAATAGACTTTCTCATGCAATGGTTTTGTAAATTCGTAACCAATTAGTTTACTGTATGGAAACTTACGGAAAGATACTACTCATCGCCATGCCAGCCTTCCTCCTGCTGGTTCTTTTTGAAAAATGGTATGGCTGGCGCAAAGGCAAGGACACCGTCCGCAATATGGATATGATCAGCAGTCTTGCCAGTGGGGTCACCAATGTGACCAAAGATGTTATCGGACTTTACTTCGTCGTACTCTCCTATCCTTTTTTCTTAAAGAACCTGGCCATTACCACGGTGCCCAACCAGATCATTACTTATATTATAGCTTTCATGGCCTTAGATTTTGCCGGCTATTGGGTTCACCGTCTTCAGCATGTCACTAATTTTTTCTGGAACGGCCATATCGTTCACCACAGCAGCGAAGAATATAATTTGGCCTGCGCCTTGCGGCAAAGCATTTCGGGCATTGTAAAAACATTCGCCATTTTTTTATTACCGGCTGCCTTGTTTGGCGTGCCGGAGATAGTAGTTGCTACCGTAGCACCCCTCCATTTGTTTGCCCAGTTCTGGTATCATACACAGCATATCAACAGGATGGGGTTTTTAGAAAAAATAATTGTTACTCCATCACATCACCGGGTGCACCATGCCATTAACCCGCAATACATTGATAAGAATTACGGGCAGATATTTATTTTCTGGGATAAATGGTTTGGCACTTACCAGGAAGAACTGCCAACGGTGCCGCCGGTCTATGGTATTACCCGTCCGGTACGCACCTGGAACCCGATCAAGATAAATTTTCAGCATGCATGGTTACTGATACAAGATGCCTGGAGAACCAATAACTGGAAAGACAAATTTCTCTTGTGGTTTAAACCCACCGGCTACCGCCCAGCAGATGTGGCCGCTAAATACCCGGTGTATAAAATTGAAGATGTGTATCATTTCGAAAAATACGATACCAAAACATCTCCTGCATTAAATACCTGGGCATGGGTGCAAAACATCATGATCCTTTTATTTGTGAGCTACCTGTTCGGAAATATTGCCCCGATAAATGCGCTGGATAAAAATTATATCTTCTGGTATGGCGGCTTTATCTTTTTAAGTGTGTATGCCCTTACCGAATTGATGGACAGGAACCAATATGCCATTGTATGGGAAGCGTTGCGCAGCGGCCTTGGCCTTTATTTTTTATATGTGCAGGGTGATTGGTTCGGTGCTAATAGTTATCTGTCTTCTGCTACCTACATATTGGGAGCTTACTTTACTTTTTCTATTGTGGTTACGGGTTGGTTTGTGATGAAGAATAAGAGAGAAGATTCTATTGTGATTGCTTAATATTTTTGGGCAGACTGTCTTTATAGGCAAAGCTTTCTGCAAGTACATAGTAAGACAAGTCAGCACCTGCCACTTACCAAAGCTGTGAGAGTTGCCAGCGAAGCAAGTATTATAATTATTTTTCTTCATGAGTTAAACCATTCCCAAATTGTTGAAAACCTGTTTAAAATTGCCCCTTGCTAATACCCAAGCCCGCAGGTGAATATTCTACTTTTGTCTATTAGTTTCAACACTTCGTTTAATTGTGTTAATTCAATCGTTCAACTATGGTACTTAGAAAGTTATTTCCGGTTCTGTTTTTATTTGTTGCAGTGAATGCAACTGCACAACCCATTAAAACACAAACGACAGCACAGTTGCTAAAGACAGCCAGCACTCTTTTGCAAGCCCAGCAATTGGAAGCAGCAGAAGAATATTATAACACAGCCCTCACAAAAGCCATTGCTACAAAAAATAGCTATCACCAGGCGCAAGCCTATGAAGGCCTGGGGAATATTTACAATAAAACAAACCAGCAAACACCGGCAATTGTAGCTTACCAGAAAGCAGTTAAGATATACAGGTCACTTAACATGACCGTGATAGCCGATGTGGTGAATAACCAATTACGTGGCGTACTCGGTGTAGGTGAGTTATATGCCGGTGTGGAAATTGGCGCCAAAGGAATTAAGCTCAGTATTATTGAAGTAAAGATTGATAAAAACGGTGAACATTATTACACCCTGAAAATGGATAGCTCTATCAATACGGATGCCGCTGCCCTATCGTACCAGAGTGAAAAAGAAACTTTTGATGCAATCACCATCTTCTATAACATCATCCGGGATAGGTATGAAATTCCTTCTTCAAAAATCCATATCGTTATCAGCAGCGGATTAAAACAAGAGCTGGACAAGTACAACAAAGTAGAATATTTTGCTACTATCGTACGGCCCAAAGACCTCGATCCGAAAATAAAAATTAACTACATCACCGTTGAGCAAGAAGCAGAGCTGAGTTTTAAAGGAATTGTCCCTTCCAACAGCCGTTTGTCTGCCAACCAGCTTGACGTTGGAAGTGGCAACACCAAGGGTGGATATATCAATGCCAGTAAAACTTTTATACCTGTTACATTTCCACTTGGTACAAAATCATTTCAGCGGTTGCTGGAAGAAAAAATGGCGGCTAATGCAAAAATTGACGATTACCTGCAGGCTGCTGAAAAAATTATGATCGATAGCCTTGGCAGATTGATTGTTTATCAATTCAGGGACAAATCAGATTTTAAATCAAGAGATATCATTTATGTATCCGGGGGTGTTGTGTGGGCAATTGCTTCGCTAATGCACCCGGAGTTGATAAAACAGAATTATGTAGAATTAAACCAGGAGGATATTGCTAATTTCCGCAAGCTGGTGTACAGCGATTACGATAATCTTATCCATCCTGATTTAAAAAACCGGCTGAATGAAGAAGACACAAGAGCTTCGCTGGATAATATAAAGCGGGTAGTAAAAACCTATGACCAAAAAGCATTGCTTGCAGGAACTATCTGGTTGTATGAAGTGATTAAGCATATCAACACCTTAAATGCTTCCAAGAAGCTTATTTTTCCAAGATATGCATATGTAGGCTGGATAAGCGGATACATTATGGATAAAATAAGTAAACAGTACACAGGTTTGGCAACCCGTTAAGTGATTCCAGTTAGACAATTAACCCTGCTTACGCAGATACTTTGTCAGTATCACAATTGTTTGCCCTTCTATTTTCCCTTCTATCTGTTCTGTATTAGTTGAAACAAGGCGTATATTACGTACTACAGTTCCCACTTTTGCATTCACGGTGGAGCCTTTTACATCTAATGATTTTGTCAGCACTACATTATCGCCGCTATGCAGTACGGCACCAAAACAATCCTTGTGCAGATCGACTGATGCATCGTTCTCATGGTCGCCACTGGCTTTGGCCCAGGTTAATTTTTCGTCATCTAGATAAAGCATATCAATATTTTCAGCCGCCCAGCTTTCATTGCGTAAACGATTCAGCATCCGCCAGGTCATGACCTGCACGGCCGGCACTTCACTCCACATACTGGAGGTCAGGCATTGCCAGTGAGTGGCATCCAGTTCTTCTTTCTTTTCAATTTGTGCTGTGCATTTGGGACATATCAATATAGCATCATCCATATTACCAGTTGCTGGTGGCACTTCATATACTTTTAAATTTTCTGTTGCTTCGCAGAGTTCGCATTTGTTACCGCTTCTTTGCGCCAGTAGTTCATCTTGTTTCATTAGTTCTTTTTTAATAATGGCGGCGAAGGTAATTAAATAATATTGTGTCAGGATAGGGTAACTTTCTCCATAGTCTTGCAATATAAAATTTAAAAACCACAGAGACAGGGTGAACACGGAGTTTCACAGTGTTTCTCTGTGACATTGTGTCTCCGTGGTTCAACAATTTAGCCCAAAGCCTCTTTCGACAATTCATTATTCACCGTCCTCCAAATACCTAACGGATTTTCATTTTTCAATTCATCCGGCAACAAATCATTACTCCAGTTTTGAAAGGCGATTGGCCTTGCAAAACGTTTGATAGCATCAGCACCAACAGAACCAAATCTTGAATCGGTAGTAGCAGGATACGGTCCTCCATGTTGCATACTTAAACAAACTTCAACACCTGTTGGTACACTGTTGAGAATAAATCGTCCGCAGATATTCACCACCGCATCAACAATTTTATCGTGTATTCGAATATCGTTTTCTGTAGCCATCAGGGTAGTCGTTAACTGGCCTTCCATTTTATTAGCCACTTGTAACATTTCTTTCATATCCTTACAACGAATCACCAATGAGTAGGGGCCAAATACTTCCTGGTGCAATAAAGGATTGCTTAAAAATGTTTGACCTGAAGCTGTTGCAATGGTGGGGCTTCCCTGGTTCAGGGTGGGTTTTATTTCACTGTGTGCCACTATATCAACTCCCGATTGCTTTAATGCTTCATCTTTTTTCTTGCGGTAATTTTTAAAAATTCTGGTATGCAGCATAGTAGCCGGGGCGATCTTCGTAATTTCTTTTCCTAATTTTTCTACGAACAATGTCAGTTCTTTTCCTTCTAACCCGATAATAAGACCGGGGTTGGTACAAAATTGTCCAACGCCTAAAGTGATAGAACCGGCATACAACTTTGCCATTTCAGCAGCTTCTGTTTTCATTTTCTCCGGCAATAAAAAAACAGGATTGATGCTGCTCATTTCTGCAAACACCGGAATCGGTACTTTCCGTTGATTGGCCCAGTCAAATAATTGTTTGCCGCCGGTTAAAGAACCGGTAAAGCCAACCGCCTTTGTATATGGATGTTCTATCAGTGCTTTTCCAACTTCAAAAGAAGCGCCGTGCAGATGGGCAAATATCCCGTCAGGCATTTCGCATTTTTCTGCTGCATGCAAAATAGCATCGGCTACTAACTGCGATGTTTCAGGATGTGCAGGATGTGCTTTAATAATGACAGGGCAACCCGCAGCCAATGCTGTTGCTGTATCACCACCGGCAGTAGAATAAGCAAAAGGAAAATTAGCAGCCCCAAATACAACAACGGGGCCAAGTGGTACCAGCATTTTCCTGATGTCCGGCTTCGGAGGATTTTTCTCCGGAATGGCAGTATCAATTCTTACTTCCAGCCAATCACCTTTTTCACAGGCCAGTGCATAGCTTTCTAATTGATAAATAGTCCTTGCCCTTTCATTTCTTAATCTTGCTTCCGGAAGATTTGTTTCCCGCATAGCAGTTTGTATCATAGCATCGCCACAGCCTTCCAGTTCGGTAGCAATGGCCCGCATAAAATCAGCCCTGTGTTTTAATGACATTTTACGATACACATGAAAGGCTTTCCATGCCTGTTGCATTACGTTTTCTATTTCCGGAAGTGTTGCGTCCTTGAACATCGTTATTTATAAATTAGGTTGTGTAGCAATTCCATGATTGATGATCTTCAAAACTCTTTCTCTCTCCTCTCCCACTAAAGTCAGCCGGGGAGCCCTGACATATTCACTGCCGATACCGGTTTGTGTTGCCGCCAGTTTAATATACTGTACTAATTTTGGGTGAATATCTAATTCTAATATAGGCATGAACCAACGATAAATTTTTGCGGCTTCATCTATCTTACCAGCTTTCACCAGGTTATAAATAGTGACTGTTTCCTTTGGGAAAGCACATACCAACCCGGCAACCCAACCATCGGCACCAAGGCAGAGTTCTTCCATGGCCAGTGTATCGACCCCACATAAAACTTTAAACCGGTCACCAAACCTGTTGACCATCCTTGTCAGGTTGGTTACATCACGGGAACTTTCTTTTAAGGCCGTAATGTTTTTACATTCCACCAGTTCATCAAACATATCCGGCCTGGTATCAATTTTATAATCCGGCGGATTATTATAAATCATAATGGGCAGCTCTGCTGATTTTGCCACCGCTTTAAAATAAGCAATGGTTTCCCTGTCATCTGTCTTATATCGCATAGGTGGCAACAGCATAATACCATCAGCTCCCCATTTTCTTGCATTTGTAGCCTGCTGTATGGCATCCTTCGTTGTACTTTCAGCAATATTTAAAATAACCGGTATTTTCCTCTTCAGGTATTCCACTGAAAATTTCACAAGCTCCTCTTTTTCCTTTTGAGTAATGGTGCTGGCCTCACCCAACGAACCACCGATAATGATACCGTGAATACCAGCACTCACCTGTGCCGCCAGGTTTTTTTCAAACATATCCAGGTCAAGTTTATCATCAGCAGTAAAAGGTGTGAGCAATGCGGGGAAAATCCCTTTCCATTCAAAAGACATACCGATTATTTTTTAGGTGGCTAAGATAAGTCATTCAAATTTTGTCAATTTTAATTTTACCAATGAGTTTTGATGTTTGTAAATTATTGCCGGCATCATTTTTTGTTTCTTTAAATTGCAAAGTTCCAACACACATAACAATGCGTATAGAAAATGACATTAAGCTGGGTTTTAAAGATGTGATGATAAGACCCAAACGTTCCACCCTTAACAGCCGTGCGGAAGTAACCCTGGCAAGAAGATTTAAGTTTCTTCATGGAGGTGATAGCTGGCAGGGCATTCCTGTTATGGCGGCTAATATGGATACGGTTGGCACTATGGAAATGGCATCAGCATTGGCCCGTCATCAGCTTTTTACTGCATTGCATAAACATTACACCCCGGAACAATGGAAAATTTTTATGAAAGGCGGTGGTGCCGATATCACCGAAAATATTGCAGTAAGCACCGGCACCAATGAAACAGATGCAGAAAAACTAGCCCTGATATTAAAAGAAAATCCTGCATTACGTTTTATCTGCATAGATGTGGCGAATGGCTATGCAGAAAAATTTGTAAAGTTTGTAAAATCAACCCGGGAGAAACATCCCGGAAAAGTCATCATAGCTGGCAATGTGGTAACGGGTGAAATGGTGGAAGAATTGATACTGGCAGGCGCAGACATCGTTAAAGTAGGGATTGGCCCCGGCTCTGTCTGCACTACAAGAGTGAAAACAGGAGTTGGTTATCCGCAGTTGTCAGCCATTATCGAATGTGCAGATGCGGCACACGGCCTTGGCGGTCAAATAATTTCTGATGGTGGATGTAAAGTGCCGGGAGATATTGCAAAAGCATTTGGCGGAGGTGCTGATTTTGTAATGCTGGGTGGAATGCTGGCAGGCCATGAAGAAAGCGGAGGTGAATTAGTGCAAAATGAAGATGGGAGCCGGTACAAACAATTTTATGGGATGAGCTCTGAAACAGCCATGGAAAAATATGCAAGCGGTGTGGCCGAATACCGTGCCTCCGAAGGCAAGACTACACAAATCCCTTACCGTGGAAATGTTTCAGACACTATTTTAGATATTTTAGGAGGTCTCCGTTCCACCTGCACCTATGTAGGCGCACAATCACTAAAAGAGTTGACAAAACGTACCACCTTTATCAGGGTACAGGAGCAGCATAATGAATGGTTTTCAGAATGAAGGATAGTAGTATGAACA
The DNA here is from genome assembly GCA_016719015.1 of Chitinophagaceae bacterium. Classification (GTDB taxonomy): domain Bacteria; phylum Bacteroidota; class Bacteroidia; order Chitinophagales; family Chitinophagaceae; genus JJ008. Next base: position 131,958 of record JADKAZ010000002.1, on the reverse strand, counting down.
CCGCCCTCCCGTTACCTCCTAAAAAGATAAATTTTATCAGGTATCAATTTTAATTTTTACTCTTCACAAATTCATATATAGCCTGTTGTGCTGCCAGGGGTGCCTGATCGTTAGTACAACGCTGATTGTCCAACGCAGTATTTACATATACCGCTTTACGATTATCATTCAGTTGCAGTTGCAAAATATGATTCAGTTCTTCCCCAAATGCCGGATCGTACACGGGGAATATTACTTCAATGCGGCTATGCAGGTTGCGGTTCATCCAATCAGCACTACCCATAAAATATTGCGGCTCGCCATTATTATGAAAAACAAAAACCCTTGCATGTTCCAGGTAACGGTCTACAATACGGTGAACGGTGATGTTCTCACTCTGTCCCGTTACTCCCGGTGCCAGGCTGCAGATACTGCGAACCAATAATTGCACTTTTACCCCTGCCCTGCTGGCTTCATAGAGCTTCTCGATCATGGCTCTTTCCTGCAGATTATTCAGCTTGATGATAATTCCGGCAGGGCGGCCTTTTTTGGCATTCTTAATTTCCCTGTCGATCAGTTTTTCGAAACGCTTAATGATATTAAATTGCGATACAAGAAGATGCTGAAAAGGAATCTTCATATACTCAGCAGGTTGTTTACGGCTTTGCAGATAATCAAACAGCCATTCCAACTCAATACCAAATTCTTTATTGGAAGTAAACAATACATGATCCGTATAAAATCGTCCGGTGGCCTCATTGAAATTCCCGGTGGCCATAAAAGAATAATTTTTCCAGTCTTTACCTTCAATTCTTTTTACTAGTGCTACCTTGGCATGCACTTTCAAACCGGGGATACTATTGATAATCTTTATACCGGCAGCCTTCATCTTCTTGCTCCACTTCAGGTTATTGGCTTCATCAAATCTTGCTTTTAACTCTACAAACACAGTAACCTTCTTGCCGTTCTTTGCCGCACTGATGAGTGCATTGACAATATGGGAATCAGCGGCAACCCTGTATAGAGTAACATAAATCTCTTTTACATTCGGGTCAATAGCGGCTTCATTAAAGAAACGGAGAATATAATTGTAAGAATGGTATGGCAGGTGCAGCATTTTCTCCTGCTCAGTTATGCTTTGAAATATGGAACGATGATTATCAAACCCTGAATGTGCCACCGAAGGCCAGTTGCTTTGTGTTAACTTTCCTTTCTGTGGATTGGGCAGGCTACCTAAATCTTTCAGGTTATGATAACGTCCGCCTTCCGCCATTTCCTCATCCCGGAGAAGCAGGTATTTCTGTACAAAATCTTTTACCTGGGCTGGCATGGTCCCATCATATAATAAACGGGTGGCATGACCTACTTCTCTTTTTTCTAATTGCTTTTCAATTTTCTCAGCAATATCGCCAATGAATTCGTCTTCAATACTCATTTCTGCATCACGGGTCAGTTTTATACTCCATGCACCATGTACAGTAAATGCAGGAAATACTTCCTGCAGGTTTTCCCTTATCACATCGTCAAGGAAAAGAATATAATGGTCATCTCCCAGCATGGGCAGCTCAGAAAACCGTGGAAGATTGGCAGATGGGATATTTAGTACCGCATATAAATGTACCCCGGGCTGATCGGGTGCTTCCATATCAACAATAAAATAGAGGGCATTATTATCTAAAAAAACAGTCGATTGGTTTTCTTTCCGCAAAATAATTGGTTGCAGAAAAGAAAGGACTTTGGACAGGAAATACTCCCGTACGGTTTCTTTATGTTCGGCCCGGATGGGGTCATCATAATATAGCCAGATATGATTTCCCGCCAGTTCGGGTAAAATTTGCTTCTTCAATACTGCTCCAAACTCCTCAAGTTGCCGGTGTACTTCCGTTTGTACTTGCTGTACCAGGTCTTTTGGGTATTCTTCCCGTATAGAAGTCTTCTTTGCCTCAATACTGGTAAAAGCAAAAATAGAGGGCATTCTCACCCTGAAAAATTCATCGAGATTGGAAGAGAAAATGGATAGAAAAGATATCCGGCTGTAAAGCGGAACAGTTTTATCTGCCGCTTCCATCAGGACACGGTGATTAAAACTAAGCCAACTGAGGTCCCGGTTCAGGAAAACATACTTGTTATCGTCTGCCATAGAAAGGTTTATTCGAACTAAGATAATGGTTTACTGCTAAATCTTAGCTACCCGGTCTGCAAAAAATAAACGTCAGGCATTTAACCCTCTTTCTGATTAAAACTGATGGTATTCCGGTCAAGTTGTTATAAAATAGACAATTCACTCACACCTGACAAAAGTCAGTACCAGTTAGTTCCACAAATATTAGTTTGCAGCCACTAGACTGGAGATGAATAAAATAGTAACCATTGTACTTTCTCTATTACTACTTAACGGAGCAACCGAGTTGCACCAGTTATGGAAATTACCTTTGCTGGCAAAACATTTCCAGCAGCATCACCAGGAAGACCCATCAATGTCACTAGTCGAATTTTTCAAGATTCATTATTCAGACAGGGAACATCCCAATGATAATGATGAAAGCGAAGACAATAAACTTCCCTTCAAATCATCAGGCAATATTTCTCACACAGACACCCCGATTGTAAGTAAACCAGATATTCCTGCTCTTGCAATACCTGCGGAAAGCAGCAAAAAAAATACACGTCATTGCGAAGGCATTATTTGTGACAGATCCTTTTCAATTTTTCACCCTCCTACCGCCTGATCTTTTCTGACTAGCAACAAGGATATGGCAGTTATTACCGACTGTCAGTATTATTTATCACTAAATATTACATTATGAATGCAGCACAAATTCACCTGGCGCTGAACCATGCGCCATTACTGTTGTCAATTATTGGCGGTAGTATATTAATACTTGGAATGATCAGGAAAAATGAATCCTTCAAAAACCTTTCTTTATATCTGCTGGTAACAGCAGCAGTTCTTACCATACCTGTTTATCTCACCGGTGAGGGAACAGAAGAACTGGTAGAAAATTTACCTGGCGTAAATGAATCGGCTATCGAAAGACATGAGGATATGGCTAAAATATCCCTCATCATCATCATTATCACAGGTGTCATTGCCCTTCTCGGAATTTTTTTAAGAAAGAATACAGGCCTTGCAAAAATTGTTTTTTCAGGAGCTCTGTTACTTTCATTGGCCTCTTTTGGTACGATGGCCCAGACAGCCCATTTGGGCGGTCTCATCCGCCACAGTGAAATACAAAATGGTGGTGCCGCCAATGCAGAAGGAAATGAGAATGAAGAAGGCGAAGAGGAGGACGAAAAAAAACCTGCCTCCACTACTGGCCAACCGTCAGCACCAGCTTCCGATAGTTTACAAATAAAAAAACAAAAGCCTGATCAGTTGAAGAAAAAAGATGATGATGATTAAAAAGAGAGAGGGCTTCGGCCCTCTTTTTTATAATATTATAAGGGATAGCAACTACCCTACTTTATTCAATGAAAGATGTAAAAGATGATGAACGAAAATTAACCAACGACTTCGCCTTCTAAATCATAGTCGTAAGCTTTAGTAATCTTCACATTTACAAATTCTCCAATGGGAAGTTTTTTCTTAGAGTGTATCACTACTTCGTTATCCACTTCTACTGAATCAAATTCGGTACGGCCCAAATAACGGCCGGCTTCTTTTTTATCAATCAGCGTTTTGAAAGTCTTGCCGATTTTTACCTGGTTCAGCTCAAAAGATATCTCCTGCTGCACTTCCATGATTTCCTGTGCTCTTCTTTCTTTTTCTTCAGCCGGGACATCATCTGCTAATGCAAAACCACTGGTTCCTTCTTCATGTGAATAAGTAAAGGTACCTACACGATCAAACCGCTGCCGTTGCAAAAATTCTTTCAACTCTTCTATATCATCCAATGTCTCCCCGGGAAATCCTGCGATCAATGTTGTACGCAAACAGATACCCGGGACTTTCGACCGAATAGCTGCTGTAAGGTCTTCCATCTCCTCTCTTGTTATATTCCGTTTCATTGCCTTCAGCATATTATTTGCAGCATGCTGCAACGGCATATCAAGATAATTACAGATATTATCTCTTTCTCTCATCACATCTAATATCTCTAATGGAAACTTTGAAGGATATGCATAATGCAATCGTATCCATTCCAATCCCTTTACATCGGCCAGGCGTTGTAACAGATCGGGCAACATTCTTTTCTTGTAAATATCAAGGCCGTAATAAGTAAGTTCCTGGGCAATCAGCATTACTTCCTTCACTCCTTTCTTTACCAATCCTTCGGCTTCTTTTACCAGTTCATCAATCGGTTTGCTTACATGCTGCCCCCTCATCAATGGTATAGCACAAAAAGAACAGGTCCTGTTACAACCTTCCGAAATTTTCATGTACGCATAGTGCTGTGGTGTTGCCAGTAATCTTTCGCCTACCAGTTCTGTTTTGTAATCCGCTTCAAACTGTTTTAATATCAATGGCAGTTCCATCGTACCGAAATAGGCATCTACCTCTGGTATTTCTGCTTCGAGATTATTTTTATATCGTTCACTCAGGCAGCCTGTCACATATACTTTATCAATTTTACCTCTTCGTTTTAATTCTACCTGGTCAAGAATTGTATTGATACTTTCTTCTTTAGCTTTTTCAATGAACCCACAAGTGTTCACCACCACTATATTGTGATCGGACTTTTTATTCTCATGTACCACATCAATCTCATTAGCCAGCAACTGGCCGCTCAGCACTTCACTGTCCACCATGTTCTTGCTGCATCCGAGGGTGATGATGTTGACCTTATCTTTCTTTAGTGTTTTCGTCTTCATGCCCAAATCCCTAAAGGGGTGATTAATTAGTGTTGTCCAAATTAAAAAGACTATCTACAAATTCATGTTTATCAAAAACCAGTAAGTCTTCCATTTTCTCTCCTACTCCTATAAACTTTACCGGTATTTTAAACTGGTCGGCTATTGCAAGCACCACACCGCCTTTTGCAGTGCCATCCAATTTTGTTATGGCTAATGCTGTTACTTCAGTAGTTGCTGTAAAATGTTTCGCCTGTTCCAGTGCATTTTGCCCTGTGGAGCCATCTAAAACCAGTAACACTTCATGCGGCGCATCAGGGATTGTTTTTTGTATTACTCTTTTGATCTTGCCCAGTTCATCCATCAGATGTGCTTTGTTATGTAAACGACCTGCTGTATCAATCAATACTACATCGCTTTGTTTAGCTACTGCACTTTGCACCGTGTCAAATGCAACAGCGGCAGGGTCACTACCCATGTCCTGTTTTACAATTGGCACTCCAACCCTTTCGCTCCAGATGGTTAGTTGGTCAACAGCGGCCGCCCTGAAAGTATCGGCTGCACCCAACAAAACACTCTTGCCAGCTTTTTTAAAATTATAAGCCAGTTTACCGATAGTGGTTGTTTTTCCTACTCCGTTTACCCCAACCACAAGAATGATATATGGCCTGGTCGGCAGATCAGAATTAAATGCGTAAGTATTTGATTCAGGAGCATCTACCAGCAATGTTTCAATTTCCTCCTGCAACATTTTATTCAGCTCCCCTGCATTCAGGTATTTATCTTTTGCAACTCTCTTCTCAATTCTATCGATGATCTTCACCGTGGTTTCAATACCCACATCAGCACTTACCAATGCTTCTTCCAGGTTATCCAGCACTTCTTCATCCACAGTGCTTTTACCAGCAATAGCTTTGGTGATCTTAGAAAAGAAACCCTCCTTGGTTTTTTTTAACCCTTCATCAAGGCTTTCCTTTTCCTTTTTACCGAATAATTTATTAAAGAATCCCATAATTGAATATTTGTAAAAAGTGAATTGTCAATAGTCAATGATACCCGATACAACATGACTCATTCACTTTTCACTATTAACCATTCACCAATTTAAACAACAAAAGCCATCCGTTTTCCACGAATAGCTTTTGAATACTCTTACTAACTCCAAATTACTTTTGAGCTAAAAAATCTTTGATCTTGTCTTTGTGGAGTATTTGCTCCTTAAAGGTATAAGCTCCGGTCTTAGGGCTGCGTACAGCCTTAATTACTTTGGTATAATTTTTTGCTTCGGCGGCTGCTCTCGCATCTTTTGTTTTGATCGCCGTTTTTGCTGCTTTTGCCATGATTACTTGATTTCTTTATGAACAGTTACTTTTTTAAGAATCGGGTTGAACTTTTTCAGTTCCAATCTTTCGGGATTATTCTTTTTGTTTTTTACCGTGATGTAACGGCTGGTGCCCGGCTTACCACTTGTTTTGTGCTCAGTGCATTCCAGTATCACTTGTACACGACTACCTTTCTTTGCCATGATTAATAAACTTTAATTCGGTTAGATTTTTTCTCCTTTTGCTCTCAGTTCTTTCACTATAGTGAAAAGACCTTTTTTATTGATGGTACGGATAGCTTCTGTTGAAACTTTCAGTGTAACCCATTTATCTTCTTCGGCCAGGTAAAACCTCTTCTTCTGCAAATTGGGAAGAAAACGACGCTTTGTCTTGATATTAGAGTGAGAAACTTTGTTTCCACCTATCGGCACTTTACCTGTAACCTGACATACTCTGGCCATGATTGATACTTAATTTTTGGACGGCAAAGGTAGGGGAAAGAATGGAGATTTATACCCTTGAATTGAGTTTTTTTTACCCACCTGTTGAAAAGTAACCAAAAGCTTGTCTGCATTGATTTTCAGCAGCAAAAAAAGGCCTTTCTCGATTAATTACCTGTTCCAACCCTATCGGTTTCTTCTGTTGCCCCTCCGGCTGATCGTTTTACCGCCTTCATAGCTTTTCCAAACCGCCAGCTAAAAGTGATCCTCGCTACACGGGAATCCCATTTTACTTCAAAAGGCTCGTCGGCATTTTCAAACGTGGAATAACCAGAATAGTTCTGTGTGTAAAAAATATCACGGATAGCAAACCGGAGAGTTCCTTTATTCTTTAAAATTTGTTTTGATACGCCTACCCCCATTTCACCCTGGGGAGTTAAAACCTCCTGCAGATCCAGCTGGCTCTTTGATAAGTAATAACCGGTTAGTTCAGCTGCCCATCCTTTTTTAAATTGAAACTGGTTGTTCAGGCTAAAGTTCAGTTGATTAATTGTTGATTTAAATGGTGCCCATATAAATCCTTCAATTACTTTATGGTTAAAGACAGCAATCGAAGTCAGGTTCCACCATTTGGTAATGGACAACTGCAGGCTTGCTGTAAGTCCGATATTATGAAATGTCCCGACATTCCCTCTAGTATAAATCATAATATTTTTGTTTACGTTGCTGCTATTTGAATCAATGACGAAAATCTGGGAAAAATAATCTTTTAAATAACTGTAAGAAATACCAGTTGAAAACTTCTGTTTATACGTATGCAGCAATTCCATGTTCCAGGTGTATTGAGGCCTGATAAATGGATTGCCTCCTTCAAAAGTGTATTTATTGATAGTGATAAGGAACGGATTCAGATTTTGAAATTGAGGCCTGTCTATCCTTCTCCCAAAACGAATTGTAAAAGTATTATTCGAATCTGCATTGAACGAAACAAAAGCTGTGGGGAACAGGCTCCCGTAATTTTTTTGAAAGGAAGAATCTTTTACTACTGTATTGCCTAATTGATTGGCCTTGTATTTTGTCATCTCATACCGAAGTCCTGTCTGCCAGCGCCACTTTCCCTGCTGCACATCAATACTACTGTAGGCAGAATGTATATTTTCATCATACAAGAAATGATTACTGCGACTCAGATCATCCAGCCATACACTACCATCATTATAGTAATACTGAGCAAGGTTATCAGTATTTGTTGTAGCCGTTTTCAATCCCGTTTCCCATAGAAGTTGTTTAAATTTCCTCGAATAATCCAATTTAGCAGTGAAAATATGCAGCCGGGAAGGAATTGTTCCCCTGGTAGCCTGCACAGCGCTGCCCGGTGCATCTAATTGTGTTTGAAAATGCTGACTTCCGTCAATATCAAATTTTACAACGTCAATATCTGCTGCCAATTCACTACCATCGGTAAAACTATGCCTGCCGTTAAAATTGACCCCGGCCCTTTGAAATTTTGTAAACCTTGTACCCCTTGTATTAATAGTAGAATCTATAATGTAGGAAGGAGACATCCAGTCAATTGTACTTGAACTGCTAACGTTTCTTTCTGTTAGATTGCCGGTAAATACTACCCCAAGAGTGGTTTTTCCCGATACAAAAAAATCGATACCAGTCTTAATATTATGCGCATTGATTTTTGTTTTTGTAAAATTCGGCTGCTGCAACAAAAGTGAATCGTTCCCATTCTTATCAAAGTACTTCCTCAGCACTTCCATGTTCATTTTTTCATAGCCAAGCCTGGCGCCATAGTTCAGGAACAGGTTAAATTTTCCGCTGCGGTAATTTACAGAAAGGCTGTTATTATTTTTCCAATAAAATCCTTGTCCCAGGCTAACGCTCAGGGAACCATTAAATCCCTTTTGCTTATTCTTTTTTGTTTTGATGTTAATGATACCTGCATTGCCAGCAGCATCATATTTTGCACCAGGGTTATCAATCAACTCAATCACATCAACCTGCGAAGCGTTAATGCCGGAGAGATAAGCTTGCAATTCTGAACCGGTCAATTGTGTTTGCTTTCCATCAATCAACACCATTACCTGGGGTTTACCTTTCATGCTAATATTCCCATCTCTGCCCACTGTAATACCCGGGGATTTTTCCAATACATCCATAATAGTAGACCCGGCATTGCTGATACCTGCTTCCACATTGATCACCGTTTTATCTGGCCCAAACTGTACAAATGTTTTTTTTGATGTTACCGTTACTTCGTCTAAAACAGCAGCTGTTGGGATCAGGGTAATTGTATGAACAAAGACTTTCTCCGTTTCCAGTTTATTTAATGATAAGTAAGCGGTTTGATAACCTGTATGGCTGACTTTAAGTATGTATTTACCAGCTGTAAGTCCTTTAAAAGCAGCTATCCCAGATCTATCCGTTGTTGCCATCCTGAATAAAGATGAATCCGGTTTCAAAATATTTACAGTAACACCCTGCATCACCACCTTGCTATCGCTTTGCACTTTAATACCGATCTCCCTGTCTCCCGATGACTGAGCCAGGCAGAAAAGGCCACAAAAAATAAACAGGAGAAACGCAATACTTTTTTTCATAACTATACCAGGCAGCTAAAATATCTCAATAAGAAATATGGTTACTGATTATTGGTTTAACGGCTAAATAAACAGATGGGTAGTTATTTAACACCGAAATGGAGGGATTTGCAAAGGTACTTACCCGGTACTTTGTTTCTGGTGAGTATCCTGGATTACTTTCTCTAAATGGCTCAATATCCCTGGTACCCCTTTTTGCGCAATTCCTCCTTTTCAGATAACTTCGCTCCTCGTTAATATCATTCTATTCACTTATAATTAATCAATTAAACAATGGCATACGACGTAGTGGTTCTCGGAAGCGGCCCCGGAGGTTATGTAGCAGCTATCCGTGCATCTCAATTAGGATTTAAAACTGCAATTATAGAAAAAGAAAGTCTTGGTGGAGTTTGTCTGAACTGGGGCTGTATTCCTACAAAAGCTTTGTTGAAAAGTGCACAGGTGATGGAAGACATTAAACATGCCAGTGGATATGGTATTGAGGCAACCGGTAAAGCCAATTTTGAGGCCGTTATTAAACGGAGTCGTGGTGTTGCAGATAAAATGAGCAAAGGTGTTCAGTTCCTGATGAAGAAGAATAAGATTGACGTGGTGATGGGTTTTGGCAAACTGAAAGCTAAAGGACAGATAGAAGTAACGGCCGCCGATGGCAGTAAAAAAATAGTAGAAGGAAAACATATTATCATAGCAACCGGGGGTCGCAGCCGTGAGTTACCTGCATTAAAACAAGATGGTAAAAAAATCATCGGTTACCGTGATGCAATGAATTTACCAACCCAACCAAAATCAATCATCGTGGTTGGTAGTGGTGCCATAGGGGTTGAGTTTGGATACTTCTACAATAGTATGGGAACAAAAGTAACCATCGTTGAATTTTTGCCGAGAATTGTTCCTGTAGAAGATGAAGAAATTTCTAAAGAGCTGGATAAGAATTTTAAAAAGAGTGGTATTGACATCATGGTGAACAGTGAAGTGATTTCTGTTGATACCGCTGGTGCCGGTGTAAAAGCTACCGTAAAAACAGCTGATGGAGAAAAAATATTGGAAGCAGATATTTTACTAAGTGCTGTTGGCGTTATCGCTAACCTCGAAGGTATTGGTTTGGAAGAACTCGGTATTAAAACCGATAAGGGCCGCATATTGGTTGACAAATATGGCCAGACGAATGTGCCCGGTTTTTATGCAATTGGTGATTGTGCCCCCGGTCAGGCTTTGGCCCACGTTGCCAGCAAAGAAGCCATCATTACGGTAGAAAACATTGGTTATAACGAAAAGAAATATAGTCACCAGCCGGAAGCATTAGACTATAACAATGTACCGGGTTGTACGTATTGCTATCCTGAAATTGCATCTGTTGGTTATACCGAGAAGCAAGCAAAAGAAGCCGGCTACGACGTGAAAGTTGGCAAATTCCCATTAAGTGCAAGTGGTAAAGCATCTGCTGCAGGACATACTGAAGGTTTTGTGAAAGTGGTGTTTGATGCGAAATACGGTGAATGGTTGGGCACACATATGATCGGCTACAACGTAACGGAAATTATTATAGAAACAGTGCTGGGAAGAAAACTGGAAACTACTTATCATGAAGTACTGAACAGCATACATCCCCACCCGACCATCAGTGAAAGTGTGAAAGATGCGATTGAAGTGGCGTATGGAGAGGCGATACACCTTTAGAACTACGATTAATTGAATTAAAAGGGATTATGAGGAAACTTGTAATCCCTTTTATATTATTTTCATTCTTATAAATATTAAGAAATATGCAAATCAAAAAAAAATTGGGCCTAATACTATTTTTTTCATTTTGCTTTTGCTCAATAAAAATAAATGCTCAGAATAATGGAATGCCACCGCCGCCATTAGAGCCTACAAAAGAGCAAAAAGTATTAATTGACCAATTAATGGATGTTTCGGGCTTCAAGAAATACTATATAAAATATTGCAATGACGTAATTGATGACGAAGCGTCAAATAAAAAATGGAATACTTCTAAAATAAAAATTAAAAAGAACATGGTAAACTTTTCCGATTTCGAGTCTAGTGTTGATAATGCATATGCACTACTTCCAGTTGAAGATTTGAAAGCTATAATAACCCTTATAAAAAAACATAATAAAGATTACAGTGAATATTTTTGGGGAAGCTATATACTCATTGACAATCTCAGAGTTTTTGCAAAAAATTATCTCGAGGATTAAGGTAATTTCTCTTTACATGATAATTATAAAAAAAAAGGAGTAATAATAAAAGCCCCGGATCTCTCCAGGGCCTTGCTTGCCGTTAGTATAAGTTTGGTTGCGACACTATAACTTTATGAATCTCATCTTCATAGACTCCCCGTCATCCTTTTTCGCTGCAAGGAAATACATGCCTGCCTGTAGCCTGCTGATGTCAATCTTCAGGTTTTTCGATGTAATAGACAGATTCATAACCATTTGCCCCTGCAGGTTAGTCACAAAAATAGTTTTACCCATCCATCGGATATCGTAAGACAAGTCAAGGTTTAGCTCGTTATTAGCCGGGTTGGGAAATAATTGAGGGTGCAGCCACTTTGGATCTTCGGTTGTACTGGGAGATTCTGCAATTAACGGAGGATTCAACCCTTTCGATAAGAGCAGTGAGTTTCTGGGGCCACCAGTATTAAACAATGCTCTCATTCTTGCCTTTTGCCCCTCCGTAAACATATTAATACAGGCATCGTTTGAAAAATCCATATAGTTCATATACATATCTCCATACGGACCGTTACCGCAGGTAATGCGTACAGTAGAAGGACAGCCAATGGTATAACTGGCTTGCTTTGGGGTATCACTTACACCATCGTCACCACAATTTTCATCACCCCAGAGGTGTTTCAGGTTGAGCCAATGGCCCACTTCATGCACCGCTGTTTTTCCCATACCATAACTGGAAGTACCAATTCCTGTTCCAAAAGCAGTATAAGAAATAACCACCCCGTCTTTATTTTCCTCTCCGCCGGGGGTTGTAGCATAGCCGGCAAATTTTTCAAGATTACACACCCAAATGTTCAGGTAGCTTTTAGGGTCCCATGCATCATCTCCCATGGAGGAAGAAAATTTCATCTGATCATCAGCTTTCCATTTTGTAATGGGAGTGTATTTACGGACAATTCCGGAAGTGGACCTTCTTCTTGGATCAGAAATAGCTAATTGAAATTCAATTTCGCAATCAGCTGCCAACGTTCTGAAATAAGCAGGTGTATTTGTAGTATCAGCATTGCGGCGTCGGAAATATTTATTAAGTGCATCTATCTGGCTGGCGACCTGTTCGTCACTTATTTTTTCTGTTTGAGTATGATAAAGGATATGAACAACAACCGGGATTTTAATAATTGTATTCTCTGTTCTGTTTGTTGCTCTTCCTTCTATTTGATGTTTAGTAAATATTTCAATTTCATTTATCCTGTCACGAAAAGAAGAATTGCGGCTGAATTGCTCCTGCTGGTAATCAGAAGTTGAACAACGTTGCTGTGCAGTTAGCTCTGTTACAAACGTCAATGTGAAAAGTACAATAATTATTCCCGCCTTCATTGTTTTCAGGTGTTATCAGGTTACAGCATGACAACAGTTTTACTGTCATGAGTAATTCAGCGGAATTGGAAATAATAAAGAAGGAAATTGGGGAATTAATAAGGGTATCTCAGGGATTAGATTTCTAAAGGGTGGAATTCGTTCGGATATTTTAATAAAGTATAAATGTAATTCTTTTAATTAATTGTGCAAGAAGTATTTGTATCGTATTTTTCCGATACCGGGCATCGCCTGGTTAAGCTTTAACAACCCAAAAGGTTTCCGGAACTTATTTTTGTGTCAAATCAATTTCTGTTCATGAAAAAAATGTTTCTTTTCGTTATTGTTGCTGGTTTTATCGGTTGTAATCCCAAAGGCCCGGGGGAAAAAGACAAGCCTGATCCGAATGCCCCTAAATTAATGAGCTATTCCATCATCAATACCTTCCCGCATGACACCTCTTCCTATACACAGGGATTGCTGATTTATAAAGGAGAAATGTATGAAGGGACGGGGAATTATGGTTTTTCTAAAATGAAAAAAGTGGACATGAAATCAGGTAAAGCCCTGAAAGAAATCTCACTTGATCCTAAAATCTTTGGAGAAGGAGTTACAATTCTGAATGACACTGTTTATCAACTGACGTGGAAAGAAAAAAAAGTCTTTGCCTATACACTGGCAGATTTTAAAAAAGTAAAAGAATTCAACGTTGATATAGAAGGTTGGGGATTAACCAATGATGGTAAAAATCTTATTGTCAGTACCGGTAGCAGTGACCTGTTTTACTATGAGCCTTCCACTTTTAAATTACTGAAAGCACAAACGGTGACAGAATCAGGAAGTCCTTCTTTTAACCTGAATGAGTTGGAGTACATCGACGGGTTTGTGTATGCCAACCAATATCAATTCCCTTATATCTTCAAGATTGACCCCTCAACGGGGCAAATTGTAGCAAAAGCAGACCTGACCACCATGTGGGAACGTATCAAAAAGATTGACCCCGATGCTGATGTTCCCAATGGTATTGCCTATGATACAGCAACTAAGAAAATGTATATCACAGGTAAATGGTGGCCTGAGTTGTATGAGGTGCAGTTTAGTCAGTAAAAGGCCTGCCTGCACCCCGAAGAAGGGTTCTCAAAGTCTGCTATGATTCCTGGGAGAGTATTTATTTTCCAATGATATAAATCACCGAGCTACACCGCTTCACATCACCCATTGCTTTCATATTGGAACGAAGGCCATTGAAAAAAGAAGCAACAAGGTTGGTTTTCCCCTGCCCGACTACGTCATTCAGGCGGGCATTTTTATATTTACTGCTCAGCATGGAGACATAGAAACTGTCATACCACATCGGTTTGCATTGAAGTAATTTCAATCCATGTTTTTCAACCAGCACCTGCATTGATTGCGGAGAGAAATGATATAAATGTCTTGGCACATCATAAGCGGCCCACTGCTCTCCGTAAATAACCGCATCTTTTGAAGTATAATTGGGAACGGCTATAAATAATTTTCCATTTTCTTTCAATAATAATTTCAGTTGTGCAATATAATCCTTCAGGTCATGCACATGCTCGAGTACATGCCACATGGTAATGGCATCATACCTGTTGGCCTGCAATTGAAAGAAGCGGTTGATATCTTCCAATTCGATATGGTAAGATTGTTTCCCAACTGTTCTTGCGTCAGCATCCGGTTCAAGACCGGTTACCTGCCAGCCGGCTTCTTTCATGGTCGCTGCAAATGCACCAGTGCCGCTGCCAACATCCAATAAAAAGCCCTTAGTCAATCCCGTAGCTTTCTCTATCAATCTCCTTTTTTGTTTCAATGTTCTTTTTCGTACTGATTGATACAAACGGTTTATTAACCCTTTAGAAGTATTCGTATGCGAAATATAGTTCTCCGATTTATAATAAGGAGAAATGGAAGCCGCATCGGGTACATCCTGTGTAAACCGGAGTGTACAGGCATTACATTCGGCAATAACAAAGACTTTATTGCTAACTGTGTAATCCTTTGCTGATAAAACATTTTTAATATCGGCCGAATCACAAACCGGGCAATTAGTATAATGAATTAGTTGACTCATACAAAAGCTCTCCCCAATAATGCGGGACAGGCAAAGTAAATTGAATTTGATTAAATGCTTTTGAGAATTTAAGGAAGTACCTGGTAGGTTGTACTTGTTTCTACCGGAACTAATTTTTGTCCATTAGCTGTTGAAGCAACATCCAACCCATTTTCTGAAAGATGCCAGCCGATAAATAATATGGCCACTAATGCTAGTCCAAGTGCATAAGCCCACCAGTACGATTTTTCTTCTCCCTTGTGGCTTAGCATTTCTGTCATTTCAACAGACGTCTTTTGATCCTCTCCCACCCTTATCATATGCTCCGCTCTTTCCCTGATTACCTTTTCTGCTGCAACAGGTTTTTCAAAAATCATTTCGGTTATTGAAGGAGTAAATTTTACATCTCCGGTAAGACCTTTGTTCAAAGTGCCAACGCCATTCCAGTTAATAACGCTGCCCTCACTTATCTGTTTTCGCATATCAAATGCAAAATCATTGAAACGGAAGATAGCTTCCCGGTCAGTTATGCCCAGTGTATATGCCAGCCAGGTGAAAAAATTTTTGCCTGGAACATGGCTGTTTGATTGAAGTATTACCGAATAAGAAGGCGGCTTTATCTGCTTATTGGGAAAATCACCTTCTGCTGATTTTCTTTCCAACAAAAAAGTGCCGATGCCCGGCACTGGTAATTCTTTATGTTGTAAAAGGTATAGATATAATTTGTCGTACATCATCAGTTCTTTTGATCGAACGAAAATACGATTCCCCCGACAAAGTTGAACCCATAAACCGGATATTGATTCCAGCGTTGATATTCTTTATTGAAAATATTATTGAACTGAGTCCACAGATTGATGTTTTTGGTAATCTTAAATTCAAGACCGGCATTAAGGTCTGCTGCTCCCGGCAACCTGTCAGCGGTACCATCTTTCTTTAAATACTGGGGCCCAGTCCAGGCAAAAAGGTCTGTTTTCAACCACAGGTCTTTTATTACCTGGATACGCATAGCGGCTTTCAATTCCAATGGTGTTAACCCCCATGCTTTTGCATTATCCTTTAAGCCTGAATATTGATTAAATGTGAGTCCGGTAATGAGTGAGAACTTCTCATGGATCGCAAAACCAAATTCACCGCCAAAATTCACTACTTTGATCTCTTTTTCATTTACAACCCGGAATGATTTACCACCAAGACCCGTGGTATAATCATTGACGAATAAGGGCTGGTTATTGAGTTTATTAAACCCAACTTTAGCGGCATAGCTAAAGTGGTCTCCTACTGAACCTTTAAAACCGGCAAATCGTTCTTCTATCCATGTGTTCTTAAATGTTGCGGGCAACCACAACCAGGGATTTTGTGATGCCAGATACTGGTAAGTTGTTTTCCGGATATAACCGGTCCATCCCACCTGGAAAGTAAAACGCTTATCAGAAGTTGTTATATCAGCCAATACATTAGGGAACATTTTAAAGGTCCTGTTATCCCATGACGGCCTGATACCTACCTGTGCATTAATCTTTGCCGTTTTATACAACACGGATGGTGAAATATAATACATGGTATTATTAAATGCCGATTTATTAGTTGGGGAAAGACGGGTGAGGTCGAATGTAATACCAAGGTTAACAGCAAATTCTTTCCCCAGTGTTTTCTGCAATGGCAGATTTAGCACTGTATTGCTTTCAGAATTTTTCAGATTATCAGTAAATACATCAATCTTAACTTCAGGCCAGTAGGTCAACCCAAATTCTGTTTTATTGATATTATGAACCGCCAACCGGCCAGCTATCGTTTGGAAATTTTGTTTTAGTGAATCTATTGCAAACAGAAGCGTTTGAGGTTCATAACCATATTTATAGGTTCTGTTTTGCTTCATACCGATACTTGCATCCCATTCCAGGTTATTGCCGGATTTAAAGAACCCTGCCAATTTAATATCCGTATTGGCAAATTTCTGGTACTCCCTTTTCCCATCTGAGCCAACATGTTTGGCGAAAATATTCAGCCCGGCAGTTTTACCATCTCCAAATGAAATACCTGCCTGTACAAAAGGGGTTCGTAAACTACCAAAGCCAAATTTTACATAACTGCTGTTATCAAACCGTCCGCCAGAATCAATATCAAGTGCCAATGGTTTTAGAGAACCCGGCTGATATGCGAACAGCAAGTTTTGATTGGGTATATCATAAATCAACCGGGCTTTTGTAGTATCCACCGAAGGCGGTGACGCATTAAAATTAATTTTTGCAGATTCCCGGAGTACCGGTTTGAAACTGGAGACAATATCGATGCCGCCTTTCTTGGTGGTATCTTTCTGGGCAAATGAAATTCCAAAAGAGAGAATACCCAATCCCAGAAATAATAATTTATATAATAAGTGTTTCTTCATTATCAATTTCATTTATCAGTTATTAACCTTACTTGATTTACCTTCTTCCTCCGTTACCCGGCTCAATTTTTCCTGTGCTTCATTTTTTAATTCCGCATTGATAGTATTGTCGACAATGCTCTGGAAAGTAGCTTTAGCATTGAAATAATCCTTTTGTCTGAAATAAATATCACCGAGGAGGATGTAACCTTTCGTTACCCAATAATCATAAGACCCGGATTTATTAATGGTTTCAAAAGCGGCTTTCTCCGCTTCATTCAATTTATTTACCTGGAACCAGCAATTGGCAATTTCATACCGTGCTTCTGCTGCCAGTGCTGCCTTGTTTAATTGAACAACGGATTTGAAATTAGCAATGGCGAGGTCATACTGCCCTCCTACCTGGTATGATTTTGCAATGGCCATATTGGCTAATGTTTTGTCATCTGCACTGCTCCCCTTCGCCTCTGTCAGTTCTTTTGCATTCTCAACAGCCTCAGTCCACTTTTGCTGCTGGTATTGACTGCGCAATAATCCCCGCATTGCTTCCAGCTTATTTTCCTGGCTGGCGGTTATTTGCTTTAATTGAATATAAAAGGACTCGGCCCGGACATAATTTTTCAATTCGAAGAAATTGATCCTGGCCGCAGTGAGTACCGCCCTTTCTGCATACCTGTTGGGGGCATTGGCTGCCACCATATCATAACCTACCAATGCATTGTTCCAGTCTTTTTTTGAGTTATATATTTCAGCCCGATTAAAATTGGCATCAAGGGCATACACTCCATTCGGAAATTTCTGCAGATAGTTATTAAACCCAGTCAATGCTCCATTCATATCCTGGTCATCGTAACGTTTTTCCGCAGCAGCATAGGTAAGCGAATCCTCTGTACTTACACTTAAAGGGCGGCCTGCATCTCTCATGAATCCGGCATATTCTTCAGGTTTTCCATCCTCTATATAAATTGTTTTTATATTATCCAATGCATCTTCCGCTTCAGGAGAATTAGGATATTTATCGATGAGTATTTTAAATTGCCTTAAAGCTTCCCCATTGTTATTCAGGTTGTAATAAGATGTGCCCATCTTAAGATAAGCCTGGGGTACCAGGCTTGCGTTACCACTTGTTTTGGCAACTGCACTTAAATAAGGAATTGCTTCGCTGAATTTTTCATCACTCATGTAAGTATTGGCAATTTCCATATTAGCATCAGTAACCAGCGATGAAGCCGGGAACTTCCTTATCATGGTATTCATCAATGAAATTTTTTCCTTAGGGCTTTTCACCCCTGCCAGCATAGCATTTTGAAAAGTGGCATAATCTTCAGCCGGCCAGGAAAATTTCACCACATTATCATACATCGTTTTTGCTCTTGTGTAATCTTTCTGCATGTAATAACAATCAGCCGTGCGGATAAAAGCATCCTGAACAAAAGAATTAGAGCTGATAGTGGCATTTCTACCCAGTGGCTCAAAGTAAGACAGCGCCACCGGATAATTTTCCTTTCTGAGATAACAATAACCAAGATTATAATTGACATTACTCAGATTTGCTTCTCCGCTTGTGGGAGAGCCTCCTTTTACATATTCATGATAATACTTAATTGCATCATCCAATTTATTATTACGATAGGCTAATTCACCCTTCCAGAAGTTCAATAGCGGAAGTACAGATCCATTGTTGGGGTCGGCCAACGCTTTATCAAGCAAGGCATCCGCTTCAGCCAGCCTGCCATCATTTATTAACTCTGTGGCACGGCCATACAAAATTCTCGGATAAAGCCTCTTGGCATTTTCAGAAGGCTTGGTTAACCCTTCCAGCAAAGCCTGTGCATCTTTGTAGTTGTTGGTGTTTGCCAGCATAGCAATCATCAACTCCTTTGCCTCAGTTGTATAAGTGGAAGCAGGATAATCAGCGAGAAAAGCACTCAGACTGTTGAGTGCTTCATCCTGGTAACCCAACTCATAAGAAAGTTTTGCATATTGGTATTTGGAAATTTCCTTTTGTTCCGCATTACTACTGTTAGAAGAACAAAATAAGAAAGCATTCCTGGCATTCGATTTCTGCCCCGTCTTTAAATAAGCATCCCCTAATAAATACATCGCATGCTGACTCAGCGAATCATCTTTTCCGCTTAATTGCTTGAAGCCATCAATAGCTTTGGAAAAGTTATTTGCCTGGTAATAACAATAGGACAGTTCGTACAAATCTTCCCGGCGAACTTTTTTTGAACGGCCCACATAATCTTCGAGATAAGGCAATGCCTTTGCATATTCTTTCTTTTCGAAGTACGCATGACCAATCAATTGCTTTAGTTCCAGATCGTAATATTGCGAACTGCTGCCGGATTGAAGCTTTTGCTGTATGTAAGTGATAGCTTCATCTTTTTTCCCCTGTATATAATATACCTGGGCAATATAATAGGGAACGACAGTACCGTAACTTTTTTCATTTTCAACGATCTTAAAGGCCGCTAATGCATCGCTGTACTGTCTGTCCCGGAAGGCAAGAAAGCCATAATAGTAATTAGCATCAATGTAATTTGGATCGTCCTTAATGCTGCGTATGCTGTTGAACAAAGGTTTTGCCTCATTAAAACGTTGCAGGGTAAAATAGGAATAGCCCTGGTGAAATTTCATATCTGCAATTTCCCTGTTACTAAGATTGGCAATATTTGTTTGTTCATATTGTGCGGCCGCTTCGGCAAATTGTTGCTGGGCAAAATAATACTCCCCCAGATGGTAACTCATCATTTGGGTCCGGGCGGTATTTTTTTCGATGTCGATGTATTCCTGTGCTTCACTTTCTGCCCTGCCTTCACCTTGTTTCAATGCACAAACTGTTGTGTAATAATTTATTTCCTGTACTGTAATGGATGTATTGGCTTTATCAGTTTCCCGTATCGACTGTTTCAATTCTTTGAATAACGGATAAGCAAGACTGAATTGTCCCTTCTGGAAATATTCTTTAGCTTCTTTGAATTTTTCTTCCGGATCTGTATAAAAACGGGTTTGTTGAGAAAAAACGGAGATACTGAAAAAAGTGGCTAGTAGTAATAAACTTTGATTCTTCATTGAATTTGTCCTTTAAACCGATTGGTGGTTAAACGTTGCGAATATTCAAATTATTTCAGCTAAGACCAAACATCATTCCAAACAGGTGTGGATAAGTGCAGGCATAAGGCATCTTTTAACATTTCATTCATGCTTACAGATAATTTCATGAGAAAATTTCTTTCGGTAACATTGCATTTTAATAGAATGTCATACCCATGAAAAAATTGTTTAGTACAAAGTATTCCGACAGGTCTGTTTCATTTGCATTGTTATTACTTCGCCTTTCTCTTGGGGGGCTAATGATTCCCCATGGTTATCAAAAACTGATGAGCTTTGCGTCAAAATCATCTGGTTTTTCTGACCCCTTTCATATTGGCGGTCCTGCCTCGATGAGTTTAACAATTTTTGCCGAATTCTTTTGTGCCATTTTTATTGTCTTAGGATTGATGACCAGACTTGCCTGCGTTCCACTGATTACTGCTATGTCTGTTGCATTGTTTTATGCACACCATGGAGAAGTATTTGGCGATGGCGAACATGCTGCTCTTTACCTTTTGGGGTATGCGGCTTTATTTTTTACCGGACCGGGCAAGATCAGCATGGATAGACTGATAGGGAAATAATACTCCCATTCCCTAAAGGGAGGATAAGACTGTAATAAATAAAACGATACTTTAGTAAAGTCATTTGATTCAAAAATTTAAAATGTTTACCACCAGCACACAAATAAGAGTTCGCTACGCCGAAACCGACCAGATGGGAGTTGTATACCACAGCAATTTTTTTCCCTACTTTGAATCGGCGAGAGCTGAATCCATCCGTGAGTTAGGTTTCACATACGCTGATATGGAAAAAATGGGGGTAATAATGCCTGTGGTAGATGTTCATTGCCGCTATCTCCGTCCTGCTAAATATGATGACCTGTTGACTGTAAAAACCATGCTTAAAGAATTACCTGTACATCATAAAATAGAATT
Organism: Chitinophagaceae bacterium; assembly: GCA_016719015.1. Taxonomy (GTDB): domain Bacteria; phylum Bacteroidota; class Bacteroidia; order Chitinophagales; family Chitinophagaceae; genus JJ008. The sequence goes on along the minus strand of JADKAZ010000002.1, from coordinate 110,808 downwards.
TCACCATGAAGTATTTAATGAGAAAAATGAGTTACTGGCGGTTGGCAAAATTATTTTATACTTCATGGAATCGAATGGCATGAAAAAAACTACTATGCCTGACCTGCTGATGAAAAAATTGCAACCCTATTTTGGTTAATTTTACCTGATGGAGAATTCAGAAGAATCGATGCCGGAGAAGCCTTACAGCAGCCTGATGAATGATGAGGAAACACCGGTTTCTGCTGAAGAAGTAATTATTTACCCCGCTAAATATAAAAAACCAGACCAGGCTAATAATATCTGGATGCGTTCCCTGGTAAGCCTTGCACTTTATCTCGCATTAGGTATTTACATTTTCAAAAGATGGGAGATTCTTTTACTTATTACTGCCATCGTAATGATACATGAACTGGGGCATTTCTTTGCTATGAAATATTTCAGGTATAAGGACCTTGGTATTTTTTTTATTCCCTTGCTCGGGGGCTTATGTATCGGGAACCAAAAGAGAAGTGTCGCAAAAGCAATCAGCTGTTATACTTCTGGCAGGTCCTCTTCCTGGAATTATTATTGGCGTTGCTTTTTACCTGATTGACCAGCACAGCGCTGGCTATTATTTATTGAATATTCCCTATTCAAGGATCGGGTTGTTGTTTATTTTACTTAACCTGATCAACCTTTTTCCTGTATATCCGTTGGATGGAGGACAATTACTGAACCGTGTATTCCTGGACGAAGAAAGTATCATTAGTAAGATTTTTATTTTTCTTTCCATCGGTTTCATGTGCTGGTTTGCTATACAAATGCCCTTTTATCCATTGCTTATTTTTCCTGCGATGATGTTGCTGAGAATGGTTGGCGAAAACAAAATAAATAACATAGAAAAAAGGATAGAAGCAGAAGGCATCAATACCGACCTTGAATACGAGGACCTTCCCGATAAAGATTATTGGAGAATAAGAAACATACTGATTGAGGAACACAATTCATTCAAAGATGTATCTCCAGCTCCGCCGTTTGAATACGACGAAAAGGAAGAACGGATCATGACGACAATACAACATCTGCTGCATCGTCATCTTATCCAGGATCTATCAATCACCGGAAAGATTTTCATCTTCCTGATTTGGGCTGCCGGCATAGCATCCCCCTGGCTCATTAATATGGATATGTCCTTCTTTAAGCAGTTCGGGTTTTAGAAAGTTTTCATCGAATGCGCAAAGGACAGAAATAAACAAACTCTTACTGTTATTAAACTCTATGATGATCGGCTCGCCAGTTTTTGATAGCTTCTTTTATTTGTTTCTGGGATAGCTGTTCAGCAACTGCTTTCTTTGCAAGGCCGGGAAGTTCTTCATCGCTGGCAAAACGGAGAGCAATGATCTGCCCTATTCTGAGTTGTGCATCAAATGGCTTGCCGGTAAGAATATAGTGGCGGAAATTTTCTTCAGCACGGATAGCCCTGTCCTGTGCTTTTAAGGCAAATACTCTTGCATACCAGAAAATGCCAATTAAACAAAGGAATACGACAACAAGCAGGGCTGCGGAATAATGAGTATGTGCATCTGCATTAATGAGATTAACTATGCTGCCGATCAGGCCAGCTAAGATTAATAATCCGGTAATACCATGATACCCTGTTACCAGGCGGGTATGATTTTTAAAATTTTGTTCCATAAACAGTTTGAGTTTTAGTTCGGTTTAGTCTCCTAAAGTAATTCTTTTCTCCGATTCACTATTGACTATTCACAATTGACTATTTCAACTCATCCAATACCTTATACATCTTACTTACCACCCCGGAAGTTTTTCCGCTGTAATTATTTACCAGGAAAGAGAATATATACTCTTTTCCATCTTTGGATTTATGATAGCCACAAAATCCTTTTACATCGCTGATGGTGCCGCTTTTCATAGTCATGCCGTTATAGTCGGGTAATGATTTAAGGAAATAAGGAAACCAATCTTTTATTTTGGCATATTTTAAAATCTCTACCTGTGCATGCGTAGTGACACGGTTGAGTGGAGAAAGACCTGAACCATCATAGATATTAAGCTCCTCTTCATCCAGGCCTTTTTCTTTCCAAAATTTTTTAATGATGGCTACACCGCTATCGGTAGAACCAAAACCTTGTTTTTCGTAAGCGAAGGTTTTTATTAATGCTTCACCGTAGAGGTTGATACTTTTTTTATTGAACCAATAGATGATGGAGTCGAGGGAAGGGGAATAGTGACTGTAAATATTAATATCGGACTTTGCTGGTTGCCAGATAGATGAGATATCAAAACTATTTGAATTGGCATATGCTTTTCCAACAAGCTTGTTCTTTACCAACTCATTTACAAAGTATGAGAAAGGGTTGGCAACAGCTATAGAGATTTTAAAATTATCCTCTCCCAAAGGTATTGTTCCTTTTAAAATGGGATACGATACTGAACTGTTACCATAATTGAAATAATAATATGCCTGATCCCCCGAATTGGCCTTGCCTGTTTTTAGCTGGTTATCAATGTATCCCGCAGCCATTAAGGTATCAACTCTTGCCACTTTCACATCATCACCGATAAATTTTCCCGCCTTTAGTAGTATGTCTGATTGATTTTCTCTCCAGTTAAATCCTGCAACACCTGCCCCGTAATAGTTGCCAATATCCTGAAATATCCAACCATCAGGGATTTTCTGGAGTTCAAACTTATTGTTGAATCTGGAAATTGCAATATCAGTTATCGGAATTTTATTTGCACTACATGCTTCGGCAAATTTTTCTATTATTACTGAGGGCATAGTATTTTCAAATCTGTCACTTCCGAAAGTAGGGTCACATACTTGTTTTACTTCAATGTATTGAGATTTTGAATAATTGGGAGTTGATTTATTCCACCAAAATTCCGTTTTATACCGATAATCCTTTCCCAACAACTCAAACGCAGTAACACTTGTAATAATTTTTTGTGTAGAGGCAGGTGCTAATCCAACTTGTGAGTTTTTATCAAATATAACTTGACCAGTTTTTCCATCAATGACATACAAGGAGCTGATAGCATGTTTTAACTGGCTATCACTTTCAAACTGCAAAAATGCTTTTTGTAATTTTTGAGTAACGGTTTGGGCAACTGTAACGCTAATCAATAACAACCAACCCGCAACCAGTAAGAAAACTTTTTTCATAGTTCAGTGATTAACTTTGCGCCTGCCTGCCGCAGGCAGGTTCAAATTACTTCTTTTCGTTCTAATCATATCTTAAATGAGTACTAATTCTGTCAACGCCTCCATCATCACCATCGGCGATGAATTATTGATAGGCCAAACCATTGATACCAACTCTGCTTTCATTGCACAAGAGTTGAATAAAATTGGTGTATGGGTTCGCCGTCGTGTTGCCGTAGGTGATGTATATGATGATATCTGGGATGCTCTTGATGAAGAAGGAGCACAATCTGATATTGTTATTATAACAGGGGGCCTTGGACCAACGGCAGATGATATTACCAAACCCCTGCTCTGCAAATATTTTGGTGGCAAACTGGTTGTTAATGAAAAAGTGCTGGCGCATGTAAAATATTTATTTGAAGTAGTTTTTCGCCGCCCCGGGCCCATGCTGGAAAGAAACCTGAAACAGGCCGAAGTACCCGATGTGTGTACGGTGTTGCATAATGCAAAGGGGACAGCACCGGGGATGTGGTTTAGCCCCCCCGCCCCCCGAAGGGGGGATCTAAACTCCGAAAGTCCAGGTAAGCATCAAGCCTATTCAAGAGCAGATGTATTTACATATGGATTGCTAAAAGAATTTGTAAAAGAGAGCCGAAAACAACCTACAGAAGCTGAAAGAGTCTTGTGGGAAATTGTCAGAGGCAATAAGATGGCAGGATACAAGTTCAGAAGACAACATATCATTTCAAATTACATTGCTGATTTTGTCTGTCTTTCAGAACAATTAGTTATTGAAGTTGACGGCTTATATCATCAACTACCAGAAAACAAAATCAGCGATGAAGAAAGAACAAAAGATTTAAACAGACTTGGTTTTGAAGTTCTACGATTTACTAATGAACAAGTTTTTAATGATACAGATAGTGTAATTAACACTATTATTCTCCGACTGAAAGAAAGAAACATCAAAGTCTCGGAGTACAAGATCCCCCCTTCGGGGGGCGGGGGGGCCGTATTCATTTCCCTGCCCGGCGTACCCCACGAAATGAAAGGCCTCATACACGATGAAGTAATTCCCAGGTTATTGAAAGAATTCGATCTGCCTGCTATCATTCACTGCACTGCTTTTACTTTTGGCCAAGGTGAATCCATGCTGGCAGAAATGCTAAAAGATTTTGAACCTTCCCTCCCGCCCCACATCAAACTGGCCTACCTGCCCAATTATGGAATGGTAAAACTGAGGTTGACTTCACAGGGAGATAACAAAGAAACGGTGGAAAAAGAATTGGCTCCCTATTTTGAAAAATTACAGGAAATAGTGAAAGAATATCTCGTAACCAATGAAGATGAAGGGCTCGAAGTGGTGATTGGAAATATCCTCAAAGCAAAAGGCCAAACCATGGCAACGACCGAAAGCTGCACCGGCGGATATATTGCCCATTTAATTACTTCCGTACCGGGTTCGTCAGCTTACTACAAAGGAACAGTAGTTTGCTATGACAATGAAGTAAAAGAAAATGTGCTGGGTGTTCAGCATAACACATTGGTATCAGCAGGGGCTGTGAGTGAGGAAACGGTAAAGGAGATGGTGAAGGGTACCCTTACGAAACTAAATGTTGATTTTGCCGTAGCTACCTCCGGCATTATGGGTCCTGATGGCGGCACAGCAGAAAAACCTGTTGGCACAGTCTGGATAGCCGTTGGCAATAATGAAAAAATAGATACATTAAAACTCAATCTCCGGTTTGACCGGCAGCAGAATATCAGTATTACCGCCAACAATGCTCTCAATTTCCTTAGGAAATTCATACTAAAGAACTAAGATCAACCGGATTTTATCGGATTAACCGGAAACATTTACCTTTGAGCCAAACGATTGTAAGCCAACATATGGTTTTGCCTGACGATGAGGTAATTGCCTGCTTACAATATGAAACCCTCTATCTAACTTCTTAAATTATTATATGGCTGTTGTTGATTTAGTAATGCCAAAACTGGGTGAAAGTATCATGGAAGCCACCGTGTTGAAGTGGTTCAAGCAACCCGGCGATTCCGTAAATATGGATGAAACCATACTGGAGATTGCTACCGATAAAGTGGACAGTGAAGTACCCAGCACTGTTGCCGGTGTAATTGAAGAAATTTTATTTAATGTCAACGATGTTGTTCCGATTGGTACCGTGATTGCGAGGATAAGAACCGGTGCAGCAGAGCCGGCAACTTCAACACCAGTATTATCCACGCCGCCGAAGGAAGCGGTTACCCAACCTGTACAGGAAGCTGTAGTGGTAGCGTCTTCTCAACTTCAAACTGCCAACCAACCTACCGGACAGACAGGCTATAATCCGCAAACTAATAATGGTTCATCGAATCGTTTCTATTCTCCTCTTGTTTTGAATATCGCCGCCAGCGAAGGGGTAAGTATGACAGAACTCGAAAACATTCCCGGAACCGGCAATGAAGGAAGGGTAACGAAGAAAGATATTTTACAGTTTGTAAGCCAGCGAAAAACAGGAAATACACGGCCAGAAGCCAGAAGCCAGAACGAGACAATGGTTATTCCGGTATCGAAAGTGGAGCAACAGCAAACTAACAGCAATCAACAGCTCACCACCTATACAGGTAATGTTGAAGTAATAGAAATGGACCGGATGCGGAAACTGATAGCAGATCACATGGTGAGAAGTAAACAGACCAGTCCGCATGTTACCAGCTTTACGGAAGCTGATGTAACAAACCTGGTTCAGTGGCGGGATAAAGTGAAAAAAGAATTTGAGAAAAGGGAAGGAACAAAAATCACTTTCACTCCACTTTTCATTGAGGCAATTGTCCGTTGCATAAAAAAATTCCCTTTAATCAATTGCTCTTTGGACGGAAATAATATTATCATTAAGAAAGATATCAATATAGGAATGGCAACTGCTTTGCCAAGCGGCAACCTGATTGTTCCTGTTATTAAAAATGCCGACCAGTTGAACCTTGTTGGCCTTACCAAACAGGTGAATGGATTGGCAGATGCAGCCCGTAACGGCAAACTTAAAGTTGATGACACTAGTGGCGGCACATTCACATTAACAAATGTGGGAACTTTTGGCAGCTTGATGGGTACTCCAATTATCAATCAACCACAAGTTGCAATCATGGCCGTTGGCGCTATTAAGAAAAGACCAGTAGTGATTGAAACCCCTGCTGGCGACAGTATTGCAATCCGCCACATGATGTACCTGAGTATGAGCTATGACCATCGAATTGTGGATGGAAGCCTTGGCGCAACCTTCTTAACTGCCGTAGCAAAAGAGTTGGAGAATTTTAAAAGTGACAGAGAGTTTTAGCCTGAATTTTCCTGCTTATTTTTCATTAATACAATCCTGAATTTGATTCGGGATTTTTATTTAGAAGGAGCACCATAGTTATCGTTTTTGAAAATATAGTTATCGCCTTTTCTTTTAAGAATATATAGATTGTCATATTCACTATCCTTCAAATCACCGGGTACTACTTGTTTACCTGCCATTTTATTTGCAATATCATCAATAGTATTTGAGTGCCCTACAATTAATATATCACCCTTCCTGATAGTCTTAATTTTTTGAATAAAGGCCTCCATCGAATCAGCTTTACTACTGTAAATATTAATAGCCAAACCGAGGTAAAGTTCTTTCAGTGGAGAAGCAGTCGAAATGGTCCTGGTAGTATTAGTTGAAAAAATATGCTTTATTTTCTTGTTACCTAATAATTGCTTTAGCTTCAAAGCCCTCTCCTGTCCCTCGGCACTAAGTGGCGGGTCTGCATATGTCTTCATAGTAACCGGGTCTATGCCACCAGCTTTTTCAGCATGACGCACCACATAGACTGTATTACTACAAGAAAGCAAGAAGAGAGAAAGGACAAAAAATGATACCCGCATAAAATTTGATTTAACAATCTAAATTAAACTTCCTTTTTATTCATTCCGTCTTTTTTGTAAATTAGTTTATTAAAACCCATGCAGCTATGAAATTTTTATCCGAAACCTGGTTTGCCGAAGGCCGTATTGATTTTGAGTTGAAAAAATATACTTTGCTTGCCTACCTGCAGGAAGTAAATAAATTTTTTTCCGAAAACAAGCTTTATCCTCAGCTGGCCGATATAGTATTTCACTATAACAATATTGTAGCCTTCCGGGAGAATAAAAAATACCTGCAGGAGCATTTTCCCAAAAAACTAACCGGGATCCAGATGGAGAAACTACAGTTGCTGTATGAGCAAATGATAGAGGACGATGACCTGATGCAGGAACTGGAGGAAATCATTCATTATTCAGCCGGGAAAATAAAAATACTATCCACAATGGCACTGAGATATATGAGTTTGTAGAAGAAAAAATCAGCATATCACCTGTTGGCTTAATTCCGTTGGATATCCAGGAAGGATATTTCTTTTTAAGCAGCGGCCATGGTAAAAACACAAGAGTTTACCAATACAGGCTCTCTTTTTTTGAAAAGCATGATGAAAAATACCGCAGCATCAAAACTACTTTTCTTGATAACTGGCAACGGAGTATTTCCAGCACTTACGAACATATCAAATCGGAACTCATTCGTCAACGAAAAGACTTTCCTAATCCGGCTGTATATTCCATAGAAACAGAACTGAGCTTCCCGGTTGATGAAACCTTATTGCCGGTTGCAAAAAGAAGTTTGGTAAAGTTTATCAGTGCTGCAGCATAAGATTGTAAATTGGTTAATTTGTTAATTGTTTTACCGGGTCTTGCTATTTCTAACTTTCCGAAAGGACACAATACTTCCAACAAACGGGTCCCCTTAACAGTTAATCAACCAATTCCAACCCCCATTCTTTCCCTTTCTTTACTGCTGGTACACCTTCAGTAATCCATTTGGCAGGTTTATCACCTTTTAATATCCAATCAAAGAATTGTTGCATACGAATTTGGTAGTCCCTCATATCCTGTCGTTGTGTGAGGCCATGACCTTGTCCATTGTAGTTAAACATCCAGGTTTTCTTTCCCAATCTTCTGAGACCTGTAAACAATTCAATGCCCTGGTACCAGGGAACAGCACCATCTGCATCATTGGCCATGATAACCATTGGCGCTGTTACTTTATTCAAATGAAACAGCGGAGAATTTTCTAAATACAGCGGCAATTTTTCCCATAAGGTTCCGCCGATACGGCTTTGTGTTTTTTCATACTGAAACTGGCGGGCCACACCGCTCTCCCATCGTATACCACCGTAGGCACTGGTCATGTTGGCAACCGGAGCACCGGCCCATATTGCTTTAAAGAGTTTCGTCATTGTTGCCACCTGTGCTGCCTGGTAGCCTCCCCAGCTGTGCCCTTGTAATGCCATATTGGTGCTGTCGACAAATCCTTTTTTAACCAAGGCTCTTGCGCCACTTACAATATAATCGTAAGCACTCTTTCCGGGATAACCAGTTTTGTAAGTTATGTCCGGCATAAAGATGATATAACCACGGCTAACAAAAAATGGAACATTGATAGCACTTCGTATCGGAGCCGGTTCTTTATAATCATATAAATTATCGCTCAGCTTTTCATAGAAATAAACAATCATCGGGTATTTTTTCTTCGGATCGAAATCTTCAGGTTTGTACACAAGGCCTGTTGCATCTTTTCCATTATAGGCTTTCCAGTTGAAAAGTTCGGCAGTACCCCAGTTATAGTCATTTTGCTGGGGGTTAATGGAAGAAAGTTTATTTCCGTCAGGTCCTTCTTCGGTTTGATGCCAATAATACAAATCCGGAGATTCCTTAAAAGATTCCTTCGTAAAAATATAGTCATCCGAATTTTTTGATTTTATAACCTGGGCAAAGCTATATGAATCATCAGAATGAATTGGCAATAATTGTTTATTGATTGAGTTATCACCGCTGTACAGCCCCCTCCATACACCAGCCTTTTTATTTACTTCATTTAAAGTTTGAAACACTAATTGCTGACCTTTTTTTATATACTTTTCATCTGCATCAGCTTGGATATACCTGTATTGTATTTTTTTATCCCTTCCTCCAATAATATTTAATGGAGTCTGATTTGATGCTGGATCTATTTTCCAAACGCCATACCTGTCATAAATTAAAACAGCTTCATCATTTTCCTGCCACTTCATTACACCATAATTATTCGGTTCACTTGGTGTGTCCCAATCTTCAGCATATAATGGTACTTTTATTTTCGCTGTTATATTCTTAACAGTTGCGCCATCCCAGGCAAAATAATGTTTTGCTTTCCGGTCATACCACATAATATACTTACCCGTTGAAGATGGATAAATCTGCCCCAATAAGTTTTCTTTTATTATTTGCTTTTCACCACTACTTACATCAATTGCATATATATCCTTCTCGGTTGTACCTACCCACTGGCTTTGGATTCTTTTACCAATATCAGTTACGCCGACAAATATCTCTCCATCGCCTTCATTCGTCTGTATTACCTGGGGAATTTCTTTACTTCCTAATTGAGTGATAGTTTTCTTTGCCAGGTCAACCATAGCAAGAAAATTTTCCTGCTGCGCAGCCCTCAATCTGGCAGGGATTAATTGGACTGTTTGCAGATAGTCATCATTATAGTGCCAGATGTCAACCTTTGGTTTATCTATTTCAACAATACTGGTGTCCTTCGGTGGTTGTATTGGAGCAGTACCAAAAAAAAGACGTTTTCCATTTTTACTGAAATTCAGGTTACCAAATTCACTGATGCCCATACCAAGATGCATGTCGACGGTATTTTTATCAGCCAGTAAACTTGCTGAGTCCATCCCTGCCTTATAGTACCAAATCCGATAAAATCTCTGCAACTCCTTTGGTCTTGCATCCCTTTCGGCAAGGAATGCAATCTGAGAGCCGTCATCCGTCATGGTGAAATTTTTGAAATCATTACCACCATTACTAAGTACAGTTGTTCTTGCTTCTTTTAAATCATACAACAACACTTTGGTTTTACTCAAAGAGTCTTTGGGATTCTTCGCCTGTTCCAGTAGCAACTTATCACCAGTTTTGCTGAAGTAATATTCCAAAACATTGGCAAAAATTTTCTCTTCGCCTGTTACCAATTTCCGAACGACTAAATCACTACCCGCATCTGCAGCTGAACCCGCCGGTTCATCACCATCAGCATCCTGCCCGAAAATATCTTGTGTGTCCTCAAGTTCTTCTTCTGTACCATCTGCCCGGGTTCTTTTCTTTCTTTCCGGGATTGCCTTTATTATACTTTGGAGGGAGTCAATAATATGATTCAGGCTATCAGATACATTTGACTTACGATTTGAATCTGGGGTCTTTGGTTTTGCAGGCGGCTCGGGCATTTTTTCTAATTGATAAGCCACCCAACCAGCAGACTTCTGCGGAGTTTTATAACTTTTTACTTTGGCCGTCTTCCTGATTTCCTCTTTACCTAATTCTACAATTGCTATGGAATCCTTCGGCATATCATCAGCTTTCTTCTTTTTAATCCTTGCCTCTCTTGTATCGCTATAAAATGGTTTTATTTTAAAAACAACATAACGACTGTCTTCTGTTATAACAGCACTATAACCTCTTGGTACCGATTTCCTGTATTTGGCATCAGACGATTGTATCACCAGCTCGTTATTACCTTCCTGTGGATCAATTGTATAAACAACCCACTTGCCATCATTACTTATCATCCGTTCACCAATATGTTGCCAGCTGTCGTAGACAGAATGGTCAAGCGGCTTCTTTTGTGCAATACATAAAGCAACTGAAAGCAATAAGGATAAAGAAAGAAGAACACTCTTCATAGCAGTTAATTTGTATTAAATAAAGATAACGGGAAATCTCAAAAACTATAAGGGCTTTTTCCCGGTAATTAATCCGTATTGCCACAAACCTTTTTTCATCCCTTTATACTGGAATTTACAAGCCCTGATATTTTTCTTCTGCATCTCCGTAGCTGGTTTGGAAAAATTAATCTTCTTCCATGCCAGGTACATACTGGCCAAAAAATAGAACTTATACAATCGCCTGGATGAATGAGATGCTTCCCTGGAAATATTATGATAATTAATGTTTTGAAACCCTGCTTGCTCCATGAAGGAAATGAACCTTTCTGGTGTTTCAAGATAATTTACCTGCCATCCGTCCAGCCATTGACGAATAATCGGGTTGTCATTACTTTCAAGTGCTGTGACAAATCCATCTGCTATTACCAGCCTTCCTCCGGGTTTCAGCAATCGGAATGCCTCTTTAATGAATTGTTCTTTGCTGTCAGCATAGCAAATACTTTCACAACCCCACACCACATCAAAACTTGCATCTGGAAAATCGGTGGCGCAATAGTTCATCGTCTTAAAATCAACCAAATCCGTTAGATCTTTCTGTATTGCATTAGTTGTTGCCTGTTGTACCTGTCGCTCACTTAGGGTGATACCTGTAACTCTGCATCCTAATGTGGATGCCAGAAAGATACTGCTACCCCCAACACCACAGCCAGCGTCCAATACTTTATCGGCTGGCTTTATACCTGCCGCTATCATCATTACTTCATTCATTCGTATTAAAGATTCGGGGAATGACTTTACAGCTTCATCCCAATATCCGTAATGAATAGCGAGGCTGTTATTCAAATCCCAGGAATCTTTATAAGCATTCTCTGTATCTTTATAATATTGTATAATTTTTTCGTGGTAATCAATCGGCTGCATGCTCAGTTAGTTTACGTTCTACTTTCAATAACAAATAAAGATGAATGATAAGTGCAACTGCAATGATAGCAAAACCAACGAAAAACCACTTACTGAGAAACTGGTTTTCTTTATATACCATAAATGCAAGGATAATCCCATATACGGGCTCAAGATTATAGGTAAGATTAACGGTAAATGCAGAGAGTCGTTTGAGAGCATTGGATGAAAACTGAAAAGCAATAACCGAACAGAACCACGAGAGGACCAGTAACCATCCTAAATTCTCCATACTGGGAATAAAACTGTCGATTGGAAATTTTTGCAGGTAAAAAGGAAGTAAAATAGATAAAGTCAATAAGCCACCGGTTTGTTGCCAGGTGAGCATCGTTTCCACATTGGTTCTCTTCAAAAACTCCCTGTTGAAGATGGGAAATAAAGATGCTAGTACGGCGGAAATAATCCCAATGATAATCCCCGTTTTATACTGCGTATCAAAATGGAAGATGATATATATACCACTTAATGTTATTAAGCCAAGTAACAGTTCTGTCCAGTTTATTTTTTTACGCAAAATAACCGGCTCAAATAAAGCAGTAAAAAAACTAATAGCTGAAAAACAAACCAATGCCACTGAAACATTGGAATACTTGATAGAGCCATAGAATGTAACCCAGTGCATAGCAGCAATAAAACCCACACCAGCAATTTTTAGTATATCAATGACAGGTATTTTCTGCAATTTTTTCATGAGACCGAACAATATCCACATCGTAATGGAGGTTAGTAATAACCTGTACCAGACAATCATGCCTTCATTTAATGTAATAAGACGGCCAAGTATCCCCGTAAAACCAGCGAGGAAAACAGCAATATGTAATTGGAGAAATGCCTTTTTCATTAAGGCTGCAAACTAAAGAAAAGCCGTGGGTTATTTGCTCTCTGCCAGCACTTCGTTTTGGGGGATCGGGTTGCCGGAAACATTCGTTACTTCAGTTTTTTTTACCCGTTTCCTGTAGTTTTTAAACAGGCTGTGCCAGCGCAGCTTTAGCACACCGATGATACCTTCCTTTACAATGCTTTTATTCATTTTAGAAACACCTTGCGTCCTGTCCTGGAAAATGATGGGTACTTCTTTGATTTTGAAACCCAATTTCCAGGCGGCGAATTTCATTTCGATCTGGAAAGCATATCCTACAAAACGTATCTGATCAAGATTAATAGTTTCCAGCACTTCCTTTTTATAACAAACAAATCCCGCAGTCGGATCTTTTACAGGCATCCAGGTTATCATTCTTGTATAAAGTGAAGCTCCTTTAGAAAGAGCAATACGGTTTTGTGGCCAGTTTACCACACCACCGCCTTTTACATAGCGGGAACCAACAGCCAGATCAGCTCCTCTATTCTTGCATGCATCATACAGGCGGGGCAGGTCAGCTGGATTGTGTGAAAAATCAGCATCGATCTCAAAAATAAATTTATATTCTTTGGCAATAGCCCATTTGAAACCATGGATATAGGCAGTACCTAATCCAAGCTTACCTGTTCTTTCCTCAATAAATAATTGTCCGTTGAATTTTTCCTGAAGATCCTTTACAATTTGTGCAGTGCCGTCGGGAGAACCATCATCGATCACCAAAACATGAAAGCCTTCATTTAAACTAAAGACAGCATGAAGAATATTGGAAATATTCTCCTTTTCATTATAGGTTGGTATGATGACTAATTTCTCCAAATCGATACAAATGGGGTGGAAAACGAATTTACTGAAAACAGAAGAGATGTCCTGTTAAAAATTGTTCACCTGTCTGACGACAACCAGCCAAAGGGCATCAATTTTTTTTCAGCATGGTACGGGTATATATCTCTGTAAGCTTTTGCTTGGTATGTTGTGGAAAATCACCCTTCATCATCCAGTCATAATATTGTGGTTCAGACTTTAGCACATCCGATACCGGGCGGCCTTTGAATTTTCCAAAATTGAAAACCTCAATTCCATTATCCATGACAAAGCGGCGGGCAAAGTCAACAATCTGGTCTTCCCCAATTACTTTTAATATTGAATCAATATTATTTCCCAGGTCCGGGTATTTTACAATTTGTGCTTCCAGTATTTCATGGGTGGCTGAGGCATCTACCTCTGCACCATGGGCGCCTTCCAGAGTTTTGCCACAATAAAATTTATAAGCTGCGCTCAACGTTCTTGGTTCCATTTTATGAAAAATATTCTGCACATCCAGCAACTTCCGGTTCTTCATATCAAAGTCCACATCAGCCCTCAAAAATTCCTCCATCAGCAATGGAATATCAAACCGGTTAGAATTATAACCAGCAAAATCGCATCCGTCTAGCATTTGTTTCAGCTCCTGCGCTACCTGTTTAAAAGTGGGAGCATCTTTTACCATTTCATCCGTAATGCCATGTATGTCACTGGAGCCTTTGGGAATTGGCATTCCTGGGTTAACCAGCTTTCGTTTAATACTCCGTGTGCCGTCCGTAAGGATTTTTACAATTGCTATCTCTACAATTCTATCTGTTCCAGGATTGATGCCGGTAGTCTCCAGGTCAATAAAGGCAAGGGGTTTCTTCAGTTGCAACATTGGGTTAATAATTTCTCTTTGTTTTTGTTAATAAGGGGGGTAAAGGTAACTTTTTGCTGTACTTATCAAAATCAAATTTGGAAGCAGAAAAACTTTATGAAATAAAGATAACCAGTTGTTTAGCATAACCAATGTTTCCCGAAAAATCAATATTTAAAGGCACTGCAAAATACCGCAACATTCTTATCTTTGAACTTACAAAATAATCGTTGCGTTTTATCGTTTAACAGTCAAATATCCACCTGACATGAAAAATAAATCACTTTTAGCTTTCGTATTACTTGCCTTAGTTTTTGTAGTTACCTCCTGTGCTTCTCAAAAGCAAGGATGCCCCGGAAATCCTCAGGCCAACTACAAGTTTAGAGGATAATTTATCAATTGAAATACCAGGCTGTATTTGTGTTTTTTGGGCTTTGCGCCTGAAAAGCATTCTGCGTCGTTTAGCTATGTCTTCATTACTAACGAAAGATGGTTGAAATTAAAACTAAAATATCTAACGAATAGTAATTATCCTTATTTTTGCAACTCAATAATGAAAACATACACACATAACCATCATCATTTCTTACTCTTCCAGAGTAGGCCATGAGGATATTATGTACAAACATAATCAAGGGCTTACTTAACAGTAAGCCCTTTTTCATTTTAAGAAAAAATATATGCAAGAAACATTAAGAATCGCTGTTCAGAAATCGGGACGTCTCTATGAGGGCTCAATGAAACTACTGAAAGAATGCGGTATCGAGGTAAGCAATGGAAATAATCAGTTAAGAGTAATTGCAGCAAATTTTCCGGTAGAAGTTTTCTTTTTACGGGATGACGATATTCCCGAGTATGTGCAGGATGCTGTTGCAGATATTGGTTTTGTTGGAGAAAATGTAGTATCGGAAAAAAACAAAGAGGTTGATTCAATAGAAAAACTGGGGTTTGGAAAATGCCGATTGTCATTGGCGGTGCCTAAGAATGGTTCGATGCAGTCACTCAATGACCTGCAAGGCAAAAAAATTGCGACCAGCTATCCTTTTATTCTTTCCAACTTTCTAAAAGAAAAGAATATTACTGCTGCCATTCATGAAATAAGCGGATCGGTAGAAATAGCACCCAAAATAGGTCTTGCGGATGCTATCTGCGACCTTGTTAGTTCGGGCAGTACCCTTTTTACCAATGAACTGAAAGAGATCGAAACAATTCTTTCATCAGAGGCTGTATTGATTAAAAATAAAAACTTAGCTGCTGGAAAAAAAAATATTCTTGAAAGCCTTTTGTTTCGCATCCGCTCAGTAAAAAAGGCAAAGAATAATAAATATGTATTGCTGAATGCGCCCAATGACAAACTAGAAGTTATTTGCGGCATACTACCGGGTATGAAGAGCCCGACTATTCTACCGTTGGCTGAGCCCGGTTGGAGTTCTGTTCATTCTGTTATCAATGAAGCCGATTTCTGGAATGTAATTGAACTATTAAAAACAAACGGTGCACAGGGAATATTGATAATCCCCATTGAAAAGATGATTATATGATGAAGATGTATTCATACCCCGACAAGAAAATCTGGCCTGAAATTATTAAAAGGCCGGTTGCCGACAATTCCTCCCTGGAGAAATCGGTTAAAAAAATATTGCAAAAGGTGAAAGAAAAAGGTGATAAAGCAGTCATAAAATTTACCCGTCAATTTGACGAAGTGAAATTAAAAATCAGTGCCGTTACAAGCGAAGAAATTTTTGCAGCTGAATCCTTATTAAGCGATGCGTTAAAGCAAGCCATTCAACAGGCAAAAATAAATATTGAACGTTTTCACATTTCTCAAAAGGAAGAAGTGAAAAAGATAGAAACGATGCCGGGTGTAATTTGCTGGCGTCAGTCAGTGGGAATAGAGAAAGTAGGTTTGTATATTCCAGGCGGCTCTGCCCCGCTGTTCTCTACTGTTTTGATGTTGGCCATACCGGCACAGATCGCCGGGTCCAAGGAAATTATTCTCTGTACACCGCCACAAATGGACGGTACCATCAACCCCGCCATTTTATATACAGCAAACCTGTGTGGTATCACAAAAATATTTAAAGTCGGCGGAGTTCAAGCCATAGCAGCAATGGCATATGGCACTGAAAGCATTCCAAAAGTATTTAAAATCTTTGGGCCGGGAAATCAATATGTAACATTAGCGAAACAGCTGGTACAACAAGAAGGTCTTGCTATTGATATGCCAGCAGGCCCATCGGAGGTTTTGATAATAGCTGACGAAGGGGCTATTCCGGAATACGTTGCAGCTGATCTTTTATCACAGGCTGAGCATGGGGCTGATTCGCAGGTGATGCTGGTTACTTATTCCTTATCATTAGTTGATGGAGTCAAAAATGAAATTGAAAAGCAACTGAGTACATTATCAAGAAAGAAAATTGCCATCAAAGCACTGGAGAACAGTAAAATCATCCTGGTAAAAGATCTTGAAGAGGCCGTTTCGTTCTCCAATCTTTATGCACCCGAACATCTGATTTTGTCATGCTATGAGGCTCAACAAACCGCCCAAAAAATAACAGCGGCCGGGTCAGTATTTATAGGTAATTATTCTCCGGAAAGTGCCGGAGATTATGCCAGCGGTACTAATCATACATTACCAACAAATGGATATGCAGCTATGTACAGCGGAGTTTCATTGGATAGCTTTGTTAAAAGAATCACTTACCAGCAACTAACAAAAGAAGGACTACAAAATATCGGCAACACCGTTATGACCATGGCCACCGCAGAAGGGTTGGATGCACATAGTAATGCAGTTGCCGTACGACTAAAAAATTAACTATGGAATTCAATATAGAAAATCTCGTAAGAGATAATATTAAAAAAATGACCCCTTACTCCTCAGCAAGGCATGAGTTTTCCGGGGATGCAACTATTTTCCTTGACGCCAATGAAAATTCTTTTGGTTCACCCTTGACGGAAAATTACAACCGCTATCCCGACCCCATACAATCAAAGCTGAAGGAGAAGATAAGCAGCATCAAAGGCGTGCCATCACAAAATATTTTCCTGGGTAATGGAAGCGATGAAGCAATAGACTTGTTATTCAGAATTTTCTGTAACCCCGGAAAAGATAATGTTATCATCTTCCCTCCCACATATGGCATGTATGAAGTATGTGCAGCCATGAATGATGTACAAGTGAAGAAAGTTCCATTGCTGGAAAATTTTCAATTGAACCTTGAACGTATTGAAACGGCAATCGACCCGGATACTAAGCTTATTTTCGTTTGCTCGCCCAACAATCCAACCGGTAATAGCATTAGCAGAAATGATATTGAAGTATTACTTAACAACTTTGACGGATTAGTTGTGATAGATGAAGCTTATATAAACTATGCAAAGCAAAAAACGTTTATTCCGGAATTGACCGAATACCCGAACCTGGTTATACTGCAAACCTTATCCAAAGCATGGGGCCTCGCAGGACTCAGACTGGGTATGGCTTTCGCCGGGCAACCCATTATTAACTACCTGAACAAAATAAAATATCCTTACAATATCAATACTGCTACACAGCAACTGGCCATTGAAGCCCTGGGAAATATTTCCAGTGTCAATAATTGGACAAAAACAACAGTAGAACAAAAAGAGTGGTTGCAACAGGAATTACTCAGGTTGCCATTTACCCAAACTGTTTACCCTTCTGATGCCAATTTTATTCTCACAAAAATGACAGGGGCTTCAGCTATTTACAGCTACCTGGCTGATAAAGGAATCATCGTCCGTGACCGTTCAAAAGTGATATTGTGTGATGATTGTCTTCGTATAACAATTGGCACTCCTGAAGAAAACATACAATTAATAGCCTCTTTAAATGCATATACAGCATGAGAAAAATATTATTCATTGACAGGGATGGCACTTTAATAAAAGAAGCCCCTCCTACTTACCAGATCGACTCATTTGAAAAACTCGAATTTTATCCGGACATGTTCACCTGGATGGGACGAATCGCCAAAGAACTTGATTTTGAGCTGGTGATGGTAACAAACCAGGATGGATTAGGAACTGCTGCTTATCCAGAAGAAACATTCTGGCCTGTTCAGAATTTTATACTAAAAAGCCTGGAAAATGAAAATATAATCTTTAGTGATATACACATTGATAAAACATTTGCAGCAGGTAATGCATCTACCCGTAAACCTGCAACGGGAATGCTTACACAATATCTCAATAACCCGGAGTATGATATGGCCGGTTCATTTGTTATTGGAGACAGAGTTACAGATGTGCAACTTGCAAAGAATCTTAACTGTAAAGCTATCTGGCTGAACAATGATGCCAGTCTTGGTGCTGCTGAAATTACCAATGACCTGACAGATCTGCAATCTACTATTGCCCTCGAAACAACGAACTGGAAATCGGTGTATGAATATCTCAGGCTTGGAGAAAGGATTATTCAACATGAAAGAAATACCAATGAAACAAAGATCAAGATCCTGATGAACATTGATGGGAAAGGCAACGCAACAATTGATACCGGTCTGAATTTTTTTAATCATATGCTGGAACAGTTAAGCCGTCACAGTGGAATTGATCTGGCAATAAAAGTGAATGGCGATCTCCATATTGACGAACACCATACAATTGAAGACACCGCCATTGCATTGGGCGAAGCATTTGCAATGGCATTAGGAAATAAAAAAGGAATTGAACGCTATGGTTTCACCTTACCCATGGATGATTGTCTTGCGCAGGTGTCCATCGATTTTGGCGGAAGAAGTTGGCTCGTCTGGGAGGCGGAATTTAAAAGAGAAAAGATCGGCGACATGCCTGCTGAAATGTTCTATCATTTCTTCAAATCGTTTTCAGATGCTGCCAGGTGCAATCTTAATATTAAAGCCACAGGCGACAATGAACATCACAAAATAGAATCCATCTTCAAGGCATTGGCAAAAGCTATCAAGTCAGCAGTGAAAAGGGATGTTGATAATCAGCAATTACCCAGCACAAAAGGAATTTTATAATGAATGTAGTAATTATAAAATATAATGCCGGCAATATCCAATCTGTACTATTCGCATTGGAACGAATCGGCATACAGGCAACTGTAACAGATGATGCAGATCTCATAAAAAATGCTGATAAAGTAATCTTTCCGGGTGTTGGCGAAGCCAGCACGGCGATGAAGTACCTGAAAGATAGAAAACTTGACGAACTCATTCTTTCCTTAACACAACCTGTTCTGGGTATCTGTCTTGGTATGCAATTGCTTTGCAAACACTCAGAAGAAAATAATACTGACTGCATTGGCATATTTGAAAATGTAAAAGTGAGAAAATTCAACCCCGCTGAAACCCATGTAAAAGTTCCGCAAATTGGGTGGAATACCGTTTATGATCTTAAATCGGTACTATTCAGTAACATAACAGAAAACAGTTATTGTTACTTCGTTCATGGTTATTATGCAGAAGCAAGCACTGATACGATAGCAACAACTGAATACATCAAACGGTACAGTTCAGCTTTACAAAAAAATAATTTCTATGGTGTGCAGTTCCACCCGGAAAAAAGTGCTGTCGTTGGCGAACAACTATTAAAAAACTTCTTAGCCCTATAAAATGACAATTATACCTGCAATAGATATTATCGATGGGAAATGTGTAAGATTAACTAAAGGTGATTATAGCCAAAAAATTATCTATAACGAAGATCCCCTGGAAGTTGCGCTGCAGTTTGAAGATGCCGGAATAAAAAGACTCCACCTGGTTGATCTTGACGGCGCTAAAGCAGGCGATGTTAAAAACTGGAAGGTTCTTGAAAAACTGGCTGGCAAAACCAGGCTGGTCATAGATTTTAGCGGAGGCATCAGTTCAGAAAAAAACCTCGCCATTACTTTTAATTCTGGTGCCGCCTATGCTGCTGTCGGCAGCATTGCCGTTAAAGATGAATTTACCCTGTCCGGTTGGTTACTGGCCTATGGTGCAGAGAAATTTATTATTGGTGCAGATGTAAAAGATGAAGTCATTGTAATAAAAGGCTGGACAGAAAAAACAGCATTAACCGTTTTTGATTTAATTGAGACATACAAACTAAAAGGCGTAAAAAAAATTTTCTGTACAGATGTTGGTAAAGATGGGATGATGCAAGGCCCGGCAACTGATTTGTACAAAAAAATCATGAATCAGCATCCCTCTATTGATCTCATTGCCAGTGGAGGCATTTCAAGAATAAACGATCTGGATGAATTAAGAGAAGCTGGTTGTGACGGAGCCATTATCGGTAAAGCGATTTATGAAAATAAGATTACATTAAAAGAATTAAAAAGGTTCCTGTAATAGAAATGCTGACAAAAAGAATTATACCGTGTCTCGATATTAAAGATGGGAGAACTGTAAAAGGCACCAATTTTGTTCAACTACGGGACGCCGGCGACCCTGTTGAATTAGCGTTGAGATATTGCGAAGAAGGTGCTGACGAATTAGTGTTTCTAGATATTACTGCTACTACTGAAAACAGAAAGACGTTAGCAAAACTTGTCCGGGAAATTGCTACTCATATCAATATACCCTTCACTGTCGGAGGTGGAATTAACACTATAGACGATGTAAGTATATTACTGGAGAATGGGGCCGATAAAATTTCAATTAATACATCGGCTGTCAAAAGACCGGCCTTAATTGACGAACTGGCAAAAAATTTCGGCAGCCAGTGTGTTGTCGTTGCCATTGATGCAAGGCTCATCCATCACCAATGGATGGTAGTTACACATGGCGGCAGAAATTCTACTATGCTCTTTACAAGAGATTGGGCAAAAGAAGTAACGGCAAGAGGTGCAGGGGAAATACTGCTTACCTCTATGGAACATGATGGCACAAAAGGAGGCTTTGCTATTGAACTGACAAAAGAAATAGCCAACTCCGTTTCTGTACCGGTTATAGCATCAGGCGGAGCCGGGAATATGGAACACTTCGCAGATGTATTCAAAAAAGCCAATGCAGATGCTGCCCTAGCCGCAAGCATTTTTCATTTTAAAGAAATAGCCATTCCGGACCTTAAAAAATATTTAGCTGACAATAAAATACCTGTAAGACTATGAGCCCCGATTTTTCAAAATATAATGATGGATTGATTCCTGTAATTATTCAGGACCACATCACACTAAAAGTGCTGATGCTGGGCTTCATGAATGAAGAAGCACTACGCAAAACGGAAAAAGAAAACAAGGTGACTTTTTACAGCCGAAGTAAGCAACGACTGTGGACAAAAGGAGAAACCTCCGGTAATTTTCTCTTTGTAAAAGATATCAGTATTGATTGTGATAATGACACCTTGCTCATAAAAGCTGAGCCAACCGGTCCTGTTTGCCATACTGGTGCGGACAGTTGTTTTAATGAAAGTAATTCAGCTTTTACATTGGAAATGCTTGAAAGAGTGATTGCAAACAGAAAAGATAATCCTGCGGAATCTTCCTATACATCTTCCTTGTTTACCAACGGCATCAATAAAATTGCACAGAAAGTGGGTGAAGAGGCCGTAGAATTAATTATAGAAAGTAAAGATGATGATAAAGATAAATTCTTAGGTGAGGCTGCAGACCTCTTATTTCACTACCTGGTTCTTTTACAGGCAAAGGGTTATTCACTTAAAGATGTAACAGACGTATTAGGCCATCGGCATAAATAAGAAATAAAGAGCCGTAGCTGAAAACATCAATACCACCTTTACATTCCCTGCATTATTAGAGATCTAAAGCCCTTTTAACTTAGCTATTTTTATAAATGATGAGGGGATGAAATGAAAAAAGCCGGCCCTATCAGGGACCGGCTCCATATTAGTGTGGAGGCGACCGGAGTCGAACCGGTGTCCAAACATATTCGTCGAAAGCTTTCTACATGTTTATTCTATTTTATTATGTCGGGAAGGAACTGGAAACAGACAACCGATTACTTCCTTAGCTGTATGGTCTTAAGCAATCAGCACAGCCTTTGATTGCAGCATCCTGTTTTGTTTTTAAGTCGGCGGCGGGGCATGGTAACAGAACAACCGGCCCGGCGGCCCTAATGACTACTTAATCACTGATTAGGCAGCCATGGCATACTGAGTATTGCCATTTATAGGTTTCGTATTCAGATTTAACTGCTAATTACGCAACGCAGTACATGCTTACACTCTCAAAGATCTACGCTGTCAAAACCAAACGCCCCCTGTTAAGAATACGGGTTAAAACAGTTTGTAAAAATAACAATGTTTCTCCGTACCAGTTCTAAAAATTAAGATAAAACTTCGTTACATCGTTGAGGGTGCAAGGCCTAGAAAGACTCGCTGAAATAGTTATTTTTACCAGATGCTAAATAAAACTCCTCTCGAGAGATATCAAGAACTAGTTTCCATTCATACTGCTACACTAAGTAAGTATAATAAACGGGGAATTATATTTGGCTGGCTCCGGTTTATTACAATTATTTCCGCATTCGCCAGCCTGTGGTGGTTATGGACAAACGGGTTTTTTGCGTTCATTTTTTTACCCATAATTCTTTTAATACTGTTCTTTTATATACTCTCAAAAGATGTAAACAATAAAGAAGCTATTAAAAATCTGCTCCGTTTAGTACAAATTAATAAAACAGAAATAGAAGTTCTCCAGCACCGTTTTACTCACTTACCTGACGGCAGTTTGTATAAACCTGGTTTACATGATTATGCCAATGACCTGGATATTTTTGGCCGTGCTTCGCTGTTTCAATACACCAACCGTACCAATAGTGAGCAGGGCAATAAATTGTTTTCTGAATGGATGCTTGATCCTGCTCCGCCAACTATTATCCTGCAACGGCAGGAAGCAGTGAAAGAATTAACGCAAGATGTACAGTGGCGCCAGCAGTTGCAATCGTATGGAAAAGAAACTCCTGTTACCATTTCTATGCAACAAAAAATTGAAAGCTGGTTACAACAACCCACTCAATTTATCTATAAAAAAAAATGGCAACTCCTCAGATTTATATTACCTGGCATTAGTTTTAGTTTTCTCCTGCTCCATTTAACGGGCATTATACCTTCACCTTTTTTTTATGCTTTAATCTTTTTACAGCTTATCATTTCACTTGGGATATCTAAAATGGTTATGCCGGCCTATTTACAGCTCAACAAGATCGCATCAGAATTAGCATCTTTATCCGGCAGTATCAGTTGGATTGAAAAAAAAACATTCAACAGCAACCTATTGAAGGAAATAAAAAATAAGTACGATACCGGCGAAACCCCATCCTCTGCCAAAATTACAAAGCTCAGAAAGATCCTTGATATGCTGGACATCAGGTTAAATCCCCTGGTATTCATTCCGCTAAACACATTTTTTTTCTGGGACTTACAACAGATTTTTTCATTGGAGAAATGGAAGACAACTAATAAGAAAAGCATAGATGATTGGTTTACCGCCCTGGCTGAAATGGAATGCCTGTCATCGATGGCAACTCTTTCTTTCAATAACCCGGAGGGGATATTTCCTGGTATATCAACCAGCGAAGGAATGTTTTCAGCAGAAGAATTAGGTCACCCATTGATTCCAAAGGATAAGCTTATCAATAATTCATTTTCTACTGAGGGACTAAACCAGATGAATCTTATTACAGGTTCGAATATGGCCGGTAAAAGTACTTTCCTAAGAAGTATCGGGGTGAATATTGTATTAGCTATGATGGGTTCACCGGTTTGTGCAAAAAGACTTACTGTTTCGCCAATGAAAATAATGAGCAGTATGAGAGTAAGTGACAACCTCGAAGAAAGTACTTCCACCTTTTATGCCGAACTAAAAAAACTCAAAGAAATAATTGATGCAGTGTACGAGAACAAAAAAGCTTTCCTGCTGCTTGATGAAATCTTGAGAGGCACCAACTCAGCCGACCGGCATACTGGTTCTAAAGCATTGATTAAACAACTGATACAACACAAAGCGGCGGGACTAATTGCCACACATGACTTAGAACTGGCAAAATTAGCAGATGAATTCCCCGGCAGTATTCATAATTATCACTTCGATGTACAGGTCGCCAATGATGAATTATATTTCGATTATAAATTAAAAAGAGGCGTCTGCCAGAGCATGAACGCCTCTATTCTTATGAAGAAGATTGGTATTGAGTTATAATTTCTACTTAAACATCCTGAAAATATCCAGTCCTAAGGCATAGGCCATAAGGCCCAGTAATAAAATCATTCCTACCATCTGTGCATACTCCAGGAATTTATCACTTGGTTTGCGGCCCGTAATCATTTCTATCAATGTAAACAATGCATGCCCACCGTCCAGGCCAGGGATTGGTAATATATTCATGAATGCAAGGATAACACTGAATACTGCCGTGAGTGTCCAGAATATTTGCCAATCCCAAACACCGGGATAAATACCACCGATACTGAATACACTGCCTACCGACTCACTGGCTTTAGCTTTACCATTAAACAACTGTTTCAATCCTTTCATATAGTTGCCTAAAGTGCTCCAGCATTCATTAAATCCGGCCGGGATTGCATTCAGGAAAGAATATTTCTGTGTTTCAAACTGAAAGCCCATATCATCAAGGCTTTTTGCATTCACACCAAGTTTTCCATTCTTATCGAGTTCAACTGGGATGTTCATGGTATCAGCTCCTCTCAAAACAGTAAAGTTGACTTTTTCACCTTTCTTATCCTTTACCCCTTGAGTAAACTCGTCATAAAACAAAGTCTGCATACCGTTGACACCAATGATCCTGTCACCGGCTTTCATACCTGCCTTTTCAGCATTTGACTCTTTGGCAAATTTGTCAATAAAAAAAGGTGCTCTTATCGAAATAAAATTACCTGCATCCCTTGTGTTAAGTTTTCTTACAATCTTATTATCATAGTTAAGAACAATAATACTGTCGCCTCTTTTTACAGTAATGGTACTCGGCCCTTCATTGTAAACTATATCGCCCCTTAACTTTAAAAGATTTTTTACTTCTTTGTCTCCAACTTTTAAAACATGGTCTCCATTCTTCAATCCGATCGTTTGTGCAAGGCTGTCCGCAGCTATCCCATACTTTGCATTAGCTGGTGGCATATACTCTTTACCCCAGACCCACAGTATCATAATGAAAATTAGAATGGCCAGAAGTATATTAACGATAATGCCACCCAACATGATAATCAATCGCTGCCAGGCCGGCTTACTGCGAAACTCATGAGGCTGTGGCGGAAGTTTCATTTGTTCTTTATCCATACTCTCATCAATCATCCCCGAAATTTTTACATAACCGCCAAGAGGAATCCAGCCTAGACCATATTCAGTCTCTCCTTTTTGTTTTTTCCATAAAGAAAACCAGGGATTGAAGAACAAGTAAAATTTTTCCACCCTGCACTTAAACCATTTGGCGGTAATGTAATGGCCAAATTCATGCAACAGGATCAGAATAGAAAAAGACAGGATGAACTGTGCTGCTTTTACACCAATAGTACTCCAGTCAATAGCTAATAAGTTATTCATGTTATTAAAAAACATCCCAACCAGTGGTTGGGAACTTTTATAGTTTAATTATATCGGCAGCGAAGTTACGGGCCTCCCCGTCGCTTTCAAAATATTCCTCCAGTGTGGGGCTTGCGATGAAAGGTATGTTTTGCATCGTTTTTTCGATAGCATCTGTCATGTCGAGAAAGTTGATACGGTTGCGCAGAAAGGCATACACAGCAATTTCATTCGCCGCATTCATGATACAAGGCAGGTTGCCGCCTTTGTTCAACGCTTCCTGTGCCAATGCTAAATTTCTGAATGTTTTAACATCAGGCTCTTCAAAGTTGAGTGTACTCACTTTCTTAAAATCAAGACGGGGGAAATCGTTTTTAATTCTTTTAGGAAAACCTAGTGCATATTGAATGGGCAATTTCATATCCGGCAATCCCATTTGCGCCTTGATACTTCCATCTTCAAACTGCACCATGCTGTGTATGATGCTTTGCGGGTGAATGACCACCTGCACCTGTTCAGGTTTTAAATTAAATAACCATTTTGCTTCAATCATCTCCAGCCCTTTGTTCATGAGGGTGGCAGAATCAATAGTTATTTTAGCTCCCATAGTCCAATTGGGATGTTGGAGGGCATGTTCTCTTTTTACATTTACCAGGTAGTTAGGTTTGCGGCCAATAAACGGACCGCCAGATGCAGTAAGGATAATTTTTTCAATCCTGTTTCTTGTTTCACCCACCAAACATTGAAAAATAGCTGAGTGCTCTGAATCTATTGGTATAATAGGCACCCGGTGTTCAACGGCTTTGCGCATTATTATATCCCCTGCTACTACCAGGGTTTCTTTATTGGCAAGGCCAATCGCTTTCCCATTTTCAATAGCCTTTAAAGTTGGTTTCAGTCCCGCATAACCAACGATAGCTGCAAGCATCATATCATAACAATCCATGGATGCCACTTCTTCCAGAGCTTTTTCCCCGGCAAATACTTTTATATCGGTTGATCCGAGGGCCGTTTTTACCTGGTTATATTTTTTCTCATCGCCAATAACGACCACATTCGGATTGAAGAGTAATGCCTGTTGCACTAATAACTCATCATTGTGATGGGCTGTTAGAATTTCAGCAGAAAATTTATCAGGGTTAGCTGCAATTACTTCAAGAGCCTGTGTACCGATAGAACCGGTAGAGCCAAATATTGCGATACGCTTTATAGATTGTTCCGTATTCATAGGTTAAACAGTCTGTAGATTTTCAGTCCATCTCATTAATTCATCTGCAATTTTTCTGTCATTGCTTAAACGGGGTACCTTGTTTTGCCCTCCTAATTTACCAATAGATTTCATGTAATCAATAAAACCATTCTTTCGGACAGGAGAAATTTTTAAAGGGCTAAGAATGTTACCCCCGATCAAATCATCGTAATAAGCATTTTTCTCCCGGAGATACTGGTCAAGTTTAGAAGCAAAGGCAGCCATATTATGCGGAATATTTTCAAATTCCACAAACCATTCATGGTAAGATTTTCCTTCATCACTGCTTACAAAAGGAGCTACGGTAAACTCAGTGATCCGTACATTTTCTTCCTTCGCTGCTTTCAGCATACTGGCTTCTACTTCTTCACCAATAACATGTTCACCGAAGGCGGAAATAAAATGCTTTGTTCTTCCTGTAACAACTAATCTGTAAGGATCAACAGAAAGAAACTTCACCGTATCACCAAGATTATATCCCCATAAGCCTGCATTACTATTTATAATCAACGCATAGTTCTCCCCAACTTTCACATCCCTCAATGATAACCTGGTCGGGTTCTCATTAAAAATTTCGCCGGCAGGTACAAACTCAAAAAAGATTCCGCTATTCGTATTCAGTAATAACCCTTCTGCCTCCTGCGAATCCTGGAATGCAAAAAAACCTTCGCTGGCCGGGAATAATTCTATTGTATCAATTTTTCTTCCCACACTTTCCAACAATTTTGCCTTATATGGTTCAAAGTTTACACCACCCTGTACCATCACACTGAAGTTGGGAAATAACTCACCCACTTTCTTTCCGCTTCTTTTTATCAGTTCGTCAAAATACATCTGCATCCATGGTGGAATACCGCTAATGAGAGTCATATCCTGCAGTATCGTTTCATCAACAATTTTTTGCAATTTGCTTTCCCAATCTTCTATGCAATTTGTTTCATACGAGGGCATCTGGTTAGTCCGTAGATATTTTGGCACATGATGGTTCACAATTCCACTTAACCTTCCAGTGGGTATGCCGCCAACTCTTTCTAACTCCGGTGAGCCAGACAGGAATATTAGTTTGCCATCCGCAAACTTCGTATTTCCCGTTTCGGCCATATAACATAGCAGTGCATTTCGGGCCGTATTAATATGGTTGGGAATAGAATCTTTGGTAATTGGAATGTACTTAGTGCCACTGGTGGTGCCGGAGGTTTTGGCAAAATAGATAGGCTTACCCTTCCAGAGCACATTATGTCGGCCTTCCTTAATCTTGTCCACCCACGGCCTCATTTGCTCATAATCACGGACCGGAATAGCCTGCCGGTACTCTTCGTAGCTGTTTACCTTGTCCAAACCCGCCTCTTTCCCGATTTCGGTGATTCGGCCCACTTTAAGCAGATTCTTCAGGATATTTTCCTGATCAGACACAGCGCTGGCCATTCCTTTGCGGATACCTTTATATATATAAGAAGCGAATGGCCTGGCTAAGAAGGACTTGATTTTCATACTTTGTGCTATGGAGAACCCTTTCAGGTGCACAAATATAAAGGTTGCCTTGGCAAAATAGGGGCATTTAATGTTCATAATTCTTTGATTTCCCGTTTGGAAATACCTTTTTTCCCCTTACCTTTGCCGTCCTAATTTCAAGAATATGATAGCTGTAATTAAAGTAGGCGGACAACAGTATAAAGTAGAAAAAGACCAGACTTTGTATGTTCCAAGAGTGGAAGGTAACGCTGGTGATAACGTAGAACTGGAAGTGTTATTAGCCGATGCTGATGGCAAACTTTCTGTAGGCTCTGCTGTAAAAACAAAAGTACAGGCAGAAATCGTTGACCATGTAAAAGGTGATACTGTAATTGCCTACAAGCAAAAAAGAAGAAAAGGTTTTCACAAAAAGAAAGGTCATCGTACAGCTTATACAAAAATCAAAGTAACCAGTATTGCTTAATTGCAATTTGTATTAACCAAAGTATTAATTTTTAAAACTTCGAGATATGGCACATAAGAAAGGTGAAGGCAGCGTAAAAAACAACCGGGACTCAGAAAGCAAACGCCTTGGTGTAAAAATCTTTGGTGGCCAACCTGCTATTTCAGGTAACATAATTGTTCGTCAGCGTGGCACTACTTATCATCCTGGTAAGAATGTTGGAGTAGGAAGAGACTTCACATTGTTTGCATTAACAGATGGTGTTGTTGAATTTCGAAAGAAAAAAGACAACAGAACATATGTTTCTGTAGCATCAATTGCAGTAGCTGAAGCATAAGCCTTCAAACCCCTGTTTGGAATTTTGTGGAAAAAAAATTTGGGTAGTATAAAATAATTGTTATTTTTACTATCGTTAACCCATTTATTACTAACATTAAATTCTAACAAAATGGCTACTAAGAAAAAAGCTGCAAAGAAAAAAGCTGCTCCTAAGAAGAAAGCTGCTAAGAAAAAGAAATAAGTTGAAAAACTTTTTCAACGACATCGAAAGTCCCGGATCACTCCGGGACTTTTTTATTTTACAACTTCTGATAAATCATAAATTAGAGGTATGGATAACTCCGCAATCGCCGATAATTTTGACCTGCTCGCCAAATTAATGGACATCCATGGCGAAAACTCATTTAAGACGAAAACCTTTGCCATAGCGGCTTTCAACATAGAGAAGCTACCGATGCAATTGAAGGATACACCCCGGGAAAAACTATTTGGCATAAAAGGAATTGGTGACAACGTCGGCAAAAAAGTTATTGAATTATTAGACACCGGCAAGCTTGAAGTGTTGAGTGAATATATCAGCAACACACCACCCGGTGTGATTGAAATGTTGAACATAAAAGGTATCGGTCCAAAAAAAATTCATACCATCTGGAAAGAGATAGAAGTAGAATCGTTGGGTGAATTGCTCTATGCCTGCAACGAGAACCGGTTGACCCTTTTTAAAGGATTTGGTGAAAAAACACAGAAAAACGTCCGGGAGGCCATAGAATTTTATTTTTTAAACCAGGGTCATTTTTTGTATGCCCAACTGGATGAAATCTATCCGCAGATAGAAAATTATCTGAAAAAAATATTTACTCCAGATAAAGTAAAAATAACCGGGGCATACAGAAGACAGGCATTAACGATCGAAGAATTAGAATTTGTAATTGCAGAAACGAATGAAACAATCAAACCAAAATTTCAAACAGCCCAACCTCCGGAGTTGCTTGAAGAAAATGATGACAATATTTTATATAAACTGAAGAATGGATTAAAGCTGCGGTTATACACCGGCAAACAAAATTTAATTGAACGGCAATTCCTGACTACGGGCAGCAAAGAATTTACAGATGTTTTTCAAAAAGAATTCCCGTCCATCAATTATACTAGAGGCGCAACTGAAGAAAATATTTTTGAAGCAGCAAAGATTGCTTACATCCCCCCCTGCCTCCGGGAAACAGCAGCGATTATTGAAAAGGCCAAGAAGAATGATTTGCCGAAACTGATACAAACAGAAGATATCCGTTCCATCATCCATAGCCATAGCAACTGGAGTGATGGCAGCAATACGATTGAAGAAATGGCCAATGAATGTATAAAGAGAGGACTTGAGTACCTTGTTATCTCGGACCACTCCCAAACAGCTTTTTATGCAAATGGCCTGAAAGAAGACAGGATACGGGAACAACACCGGCAGATTGATGCTTTGAATGAGCAACTGGCTCTCCGCACATCTTCACCTAAAGGCGAATCCGGCGGACAAGCTTTCAAAATCTTCAAAAGCATTGAAAGTGATATACTTAACGATGGTAGCCTGGATTACCCGGAAGCTGTATTAAAAACCTTTGACCTCGTTATTGCCTCGGTACACAGCAACCTGAAGATGAATGAGGAGAAAGCGATGGCTAGGCTTATTAAAGCCATTGAAAACCCTTTCACTACTATTCTTGGCCATATGACCGGCCGCCTGCTACTTAGCCGTAACGGCTATCCAGTTGACCACAAGAAAATAATTGAAGTCTGCGCTGCTAATAATGTTGTGATTGAACTCAATGCTCATCCCCGCCGCCTCGATATTGACTGGAAGTATATTGATTATGCTATTAAAAAAGGTGTTTTACTCTCGATTAACCCGGATGCACATGCACTAAGTGGATTTGATGATGTCAAATATGGAGTGCTGGCAGCGCAGAAAGGGGGAATGACAAAAGAGAATAATTTGAGCAGTTTTAGTTTGAGAGAGTTTGAGGAATGGTTAGGTGAAAGTAGAAAAATAAAAAATCCTTATTAATCAATATGCTTGCATCAAATAAGATATTTCAATTCCTTATTTTTGTTGTTTATTTTTCGTTTAGAAAGGAGGAGAACATCATTTATCAAACAGATGAGGACGCTCAAAGCGTGGCGCAATGAGATTCATCAAATTTTCTACCTTTCAAAAAAACTCAGCAATTCTGACGAGGCAAATTTCTGACCCTAATGGCATTAAACCCGATACTTCAATGATTAAGTTAATGGTGGCCATGATACCTTGAGATTCTTACAATAAAACTAGGTTTTTAAACATTACAAGACAGCTATAATAGTTTACGATACTACTACCCTAAAGTAACCTCTTATGAAAATGTTAGAATTTTTCGAATCACTTATTACAATCTTCAACAAATCCACCTTAGCCTACCACCA
This sequence comes from Chitinophagaceae bacterium, assembly GCA_016719015.1. Taxonomy (GTDB): domain Bacteria; phylum Bacteroidota; class Bacteroidia; order Chitinophagales; family Chitinophagaceae; genus JJ008. The sequence goes on along the minus strand of JADKAZ010000002.1, from coordinate 79,077 downwards.
ATATTTAGATGCGGGAAAAACATTCCATCATGCCCAGCAATTAAAATTGTATAACAGCAATGCATTAAAATTACTTATAGAGAATCAACAACTGTTACCAGAAGAATTACAGAAAGATGCACAGTCTTTAATTACTCACTATACAGAATGGTCACAAAAATGGGAAAACCTGGCTGCTGAAAAAGAACACCAGCCCGATGATGTATTTGTATTTGCCAATGATGTTACTTTTCCCCGACAGGCCGCACAAAATCTGGAAGCAGCATACCAAAAATTATAACAGCGGAGTTCTGCCACTTCATCATTCACTATTCCTTGCCTGCCTGACGGCAGGCAAGATCATCTGTACATTATTCACTCCCCTACCATCCTATTCCGTAATCCTCTCCATTATTACTGCTGCCACCCCAGAAGCTACCGTGCTTCCAGTCAAAATAGATTGCATTGATTGGTCCGCTGGTGCGGTTGCCGGTGGTAACCTTATAACCCATAATTTTTAGTTCGTTTCTTACTGCTTCGGGTGTTGTATTACTTACCAGAATTTCTCCGGGTCTTGGTTTGCGGTCATCCATTTTTGTTCCGCCGAGAGAGAGCCATAACTGGTTACTATTTATATTGGCAGCTTCACAAGCCTGTTGGACCGTCATATTAAACTCCACCATGTTGAGAAAGAACTGTAACAGATTCTGATCTTGTGTATCGCCACCTTGTACCGCAAAAGATAAAAATGGTTTACCGTCTTTCAATGCCATGGTAGGCGTTAGTGTAACCCGTGGCCGTTTACCTGGCTCTATTACATTAAAAGGATTGATGGAAGCATCCAGTACAAAGCTCTGTAGCCGCTGACTCATTCCCACACCGGTGTTACCGGCAATACATGCAGGCAACCATCCACCACTTGGTGTTATGGAAACAACCCAGCCATCTTTATCTGCTGCTTCTACTGAAGTGGTCCCCATCCATAATCTTTCCATATATAATTCATCTATCATTGCAGTGCCGGTTGAATCATGTGCAGGAACAAAATTTCTCTCCCCATCACCAGCGGTATTCCATTTTTTCAGCAATTCAGTATAAGGATTGGTTCTCCCTTCAAAAGGATAAGGATCTCCGGGACTAATACCTGGATCATTCAAATCAGACTTTACTAAAGCAGCTCTTTGCTTTGCATATTCTTTGTTCAGCAATCCTTTTATAGGTTCCGCCGGAGCAAAATATGGATCGCCATAATAAAAATCCCGGTCTGCAAAAGCAAGGTTCATGGCCTGGTAAACTGTATGGATATACTTTGAACTGTTGTAACCCATTTTTTTCAAATCAAAGTTCTCTAAGATGTTCAATGATTGTAACAAGGCCGGTCCCTGTGTCCATTGTTGCAGTTTGTATACTTCTATCCCTTTATAATTTACTGAAAGTGGTTCTTCTTCTATGGGCTTCCATTTAGCAAGATCTTCCAGTGTTATCAAACCTCCTTGCTCCTTACAACCTCTTACAAATTCTTTAGCAATATCGCCTTTATAAAATCTGTCATTAGCTGCCATGATTGCTTCCTTACGGTTCTTCTTATTTTTCAAAGCGGCTCTTTCTGTTTCTATCATTTTTGTAAGTGTAGCCAGTAGTTCTTTTTGCACAAAAATTTCACCTGCCTCCGGTGCTTCTCTTTTCTCTCCGGTATGAGGCAGGAATACTTTCTTGCTATATGGCCATTCCTTAATTCTCTCCTTCCCTCTTTCCATTGAGTTAGCCGTTTGTGCATCTATGGGATAACCAGCTGCTAATTGCATCGCTGGTTTTAATACCTGTTCCAAACTCATTGTTCCGTATTGCGCCAGCATGTGACACAAACCTCCCACCGTGCCCGGAGTAATTGCTGCTAATGGTCCGTATTCAGGGGGAAATGAATAGCCTTTGCTTTTAAAAAAATCAACTGTAGCACCGGTTGGCGCCACACCCAATGCATTAATGGCAATTACTTTTTTCGTTTTGGGATTATAGATCAATGCCTGTGTTTCACCTCCCCAGCTAAGTACATCCCACATGGTGCAGGTAGATGCCAGCATAGCACAGGCAGCATCTACTGCATTGCCACCCTGTTGAAAAATCATTGACCCTGCCGTTGCAGCCAAGGGCTTGCCGGTAATGGCCATCCAGTTTTTTCCGTGTAGCGGAGGTTTTTGTGTTTGTTGAGAATTGGAAACAAAAGTTGAGAAGGAAATAAATAGCAAAAAGATTATACGTTTCATGTGCTGCTGTTTGTTACTTAAAGGTATGAAGGAGAGACATCAATGATACTAAGTTGTTAAATCAATTGACCAAAGGTAATTCCACATAAAAAATGGTGCCCCGGGCCTCTTCTGTTTCAAACCATATCCTTCCCTTGGCTTGTTCTACAATTCCTTTGCACATTGCCAGGCCCAGGCCGGTACCGGATGATTTGGTAGTAAAGTTGGGAATAAAAATACGTTGCTGAGTTTCAACAGGAATTCCCTCACCATTGTCTTTTATACTAATGATAATTTTATCCGCTTCTCTTTTTTCATTGATTTCAATTTTACAGTTAGCGTTATCCTTACAGGCTTCCACGGCATTTGTAAACAGATTAGTGAAAAGCCGGTTCATCTGGGTCTTGTCTGCATTCACCATTATTCTGTCGTTAACAGGATACCAAACCATATCAACCTGCTGATTGGGCTGGTACAAATCCTTCAATGAGCTAATCACATCATGCAGGTCTAACAATTCGACCTGGGTAATACCAATATTGGCAAACTGAGAAAAATCAGCTGCAATTTTTGAAAGGTGGTCAATCTGTTCCACTAACGTATTGGCCACACTACTTGATAGCTCTTTTACATTCGGCTGATTATTATTTATTGCCTTCTGCAAATACTGTATGCTCAGTTTCATCGGAGTCAGCGGATTTTTTATTTCATGTGCCACTTGCCGGGCCATTTCCCGCCAGGCACCTTCTCTTTCACTTTTGGCTAACGCCATAGCACTCTCTCCTAATTTATCAACCATTTTATTATACTCCAGTACCAATTCACCAATCTCATCATTACGGTTCCATGTTATTTGCTCATTCATCTGCCCCAGGTTTACTTCCCGCATCTTATCACTGATAATAGAGAAAGAATTAGTGATACGGTTGGTAATGAACAAAGCAATCAATCCCGCAATGAGGAAGATAAATGCATTAAGATTAATAATGGTAACAAGGAAGTTGGAAATTTCCTGCCGTAATTCAGGTCTTGATGTGAAATAGGGAATATTAATATAGGCATACACTTTCCCTTCATCATCCCGTACGGGTGAATAAATACTGAGATAAGAAAAATTACCAATTTTTTCCTCCTGTGAGTGTTGTACCTGCCGCAACCTGTCCAGATGGTAAAAGGCAGTGGGATCGATTTTCTTACTCAATACACCTTTGGTATACACATTGGCTTCTGATGAAACCTGCAGGTCCCCTTCAAGATCATATACGTTCACATCTACACCATGTATATCAGAAACTTCATCCACCAATTTTTGCAGCCCCTGATTGGAGACTGAATCATAAATTTTAATTACGTCATCAAAGGTATTATGGTCAGACATTTTCTTTTCCATTTCATTGACCATGATCTTCATGGTCCGGCTCAGTTTTTCATTATTACTCTGTTTATTCCGGCTGATAAAGAAGGAGATGGTAGCAGCACCAATTACAAGGAATGAAAAAAGACTGATAAAAATAATCGTACCATGTACCTGCGAACGGATATTTAACTGGAATAGCTTTCGGATACCCATCCAATTATAACCCGTTTTAAGAATAAGTGAAATTAATTGCACAAATACTACCAGGAAAAGGAAAGAACAAAAAATGTAAGAAAAAAGTGTAATTGTTTCAATCGTTGCCTGCTTTTTTCTTGCAATAACCACTATTTTCTCGTTACCGGCATTATACCAGAGTTCATCATAATCACCATTTTTTCGTTGCTGAAATTCTTCTTTAGGAACCTCACTGGCTGTTAACCAGATTGGAAAAGGATAGTTACCCGGGGGCGATATTAATCGGAGGCTATCAAATATTGCATTGGAATAAATAGGTGAGTTTTCGGGATCAATTGCTTTAAACTGGCGAAACAATTCCGGGAATAACGCATCCCGGCTGTAATTCTTTGAATTAGATACAATGAAAAAAGAACCGAGTTTCTTATTACCAGTATCTAATACATCCCGCCGGGTTATGTAATTAAATTTATCGAAAGAAGTTTCGTAGTAATACAACCCTTCTGTTTCAGTTGGTTTTGACTGTACCGTCAAAATCGTATTTAATGATTCATAAGACAGCGGGTCTTCGTTATGCAACGGCTTATCAGCTGAGTCATAGACATACAACCGGGTATCATACTTATCAAGAAAACCACTATAACTATCAGTAATGATACTATCTCTCAACTTTCCATTCTGATCCTCATCCACAAAGCGATTAAAATTATCAGTGAGAAAGTCGTTATCCAGGTACCGGATAGCAATGCTCATCAACCGCTCTCCGGCAGGGTCAGTTTGCATTGCCAGTTTTTCTGCAATCAGTTTTCTTCTCTCCCACTCTACTTTCCTGTTTTGAGAAAACATGATTGCGGTAATAGAAACTGAAAAGATAAATATCCAGGAAAGAATACCAGCAATATTAATCCGGATTCTGTTAAATATCATCCCTTTCCTGTTGACAAGCCATGTATACATAAGCAACCACAGTAAGACAGGGAGGTAAAACAATACATCAGGATGACCAGAACGGCTGGTGAGATAAACTAACCCTACAAAACTAATAGCGAAGTAAACGAGATAGTCTTTTCCCGTAACCACAGGAAAAATAAGCCGGAATAATAATTGAGAGAAGTAGTAATAAGATAAAGAAAGGCAAGCCAGTACAAAGAAGCCAGCTACCGTAAAACGATTAAGGCTGAAAAAATTGGTGACATCAAATGAAATTTTAGAATCAGCTACCAGGCTTCGGATGACAGTAGCCAAAATAAAAGTTGAAAATATTAACAGGCATAATGAAACTATACTTGTTATCCATTTAATGCGGATAGAAAATTGCTCCGTTAGATTTTCTGTATAACGTAGTTTAGACCACGCAAAGAGTACCACCCAGCAAAACAGAACAGCATTAATTAATAAATCTCCCAATGATCGCTGAATAGCATTGGAGCCATAAATCAAGGGACTAAATAACTCAAACTGCCTAAGATTCAAAATGGAAGGAAAATAGTAAGTCGTTAAACGGATTAATATTAATAAAGCTGCAAGCAAAGCTATCGATCTCCACTTCCCATTTTTTTGGGCAATAGATTCTGTCAACAGATGAATAAAAAGAAAAAGTAGAAGTACTCCACCAAATCGCAAAAGAATTGTTCGTCTGTCATTATACGGAACCGCGACGGCAGTTTTTTTATCGAGGTAAAAAAGAATTTTACCTGAAATCGCTTTTACGGGAAAGTCCGAGGCCGTTTCACTTATCCGTACTCTCTTATCAGCAGAATGGCTGTAAAAAAAACTTTCCGGGAGATAATCAGTAGTAATAAAAAACTCAGACCGAACGGGAACCATTGCAATGGATAACAATTTACCTTCCCTGCTATTATCGGGTATTGTTTTCCTGACAACATAATACCAACCATTTAATTCTTTGGAAAAATACTCTCCATCCTCAGCTGTCAGTATTGCATCTGGTGGCACTACCAGTTGGTCATTCCAAAATCGCATGGTGGGAGCCCCAAAATCATCTATTGAAAAAATATACAGGCCATACTTCTTTTCAGCAAGAGAATTGAATTCATTCAACGTTTCAGACCTGGCAAGTAATTTACGAATCAATGAAGTATCCTTACAAAATGAGGCAAAATCATCGTGTTGCTTCTTGATATAGGTTTCAGCTGATTTTACTTCCTGTGCAACAGATGAACGGTTCTCATACAGCTTATTGAATAAAAAAGACAAGACAAATAATAGTACCGCCAGTAGCAGCAAAATATATTTGCTTAACAGGATATTTTTAAAAGGTGATTTCAATACTATGGCCGCTGTTGTTTAATGAGGTTCCAGATTGCATCCATTTCCTGCAAAGTCATATCGGAAAGGCTTTTGCCGCTTTGCAAGGCCTCTTCCTCCATCTTAGTAAACCGGTGAATGAATTTTTTATTTGTTTTTTCCAGTGCATTTTCAGCATCCACCTGCAAAAACCGTGCATAATTGATTAACGAGAATATCACATCGCCAAACTCCTCTTCTGTTTTGACCTGGCTGCCACCGGCAATAGCTTCTTTGAGCTCACTTATTTCCTCTTCTACTTTTTCCCAAACCTGTTCCTTATTATCCCATTCAAAACCCACCTGTTTTGCCTTCTCCTGTAACCGCATAGCTTTTACTGTTGCAGGTAATGATTTCGGCACTCCTTCAATCACCGACTTCTTACCTTCTTTTAGTTTCAGTTTCTCCCAGTTTTTCTTTACGTCTTCTGCATCGTTTACTTTAACATCGCTGTAGATATGGGGGTGCCGGGATATGAGTTTTTCGCAAATACCGTTTATTACTTCATCCAGTTCAAATTTCTTTTGTTCGCTGCCAATTTTTGCATAAAAAACGATGTGGAGTAACATATCTCCTAACTCCTCTTTGATACCTGTCCAATCCTCATCGGTAATTGCATCAGCCAGCTCATAAGTTTCTTCAATCGTCATTTGCCTGAGGGACTGTATGGTTTGTTTCCTGTCCCATGGACATTGTTCCCTCAATTCATCCATTATCTTTACCAGACGTAAAAATGTATCCCCGTTAGTATCACTCATATTTTTATTATTTAAAAAGTAACCGCAGAGAAAAACATAAATAAAGTAAATAAAATCAGCATCATAATAATCGAAATCAATGCAACAAATAAAAATTTTAAAAATGTCTTCCCCCTGCTTTGACCGTAAAAATTTCGCATAGCCTTATACAGGTAAAAGAATAATAATAAGAACAGCAATCCCACCAGGTAATCGAGGAAGCCCCAGCCTGTGGCATCTTCCAATTCCCCTAAAGTAAACACCAGCAGGAGCAATATAAAACTGAATACATAAAGATGGATTGTAAATACGCCATGATCAGCAAAATAGAATTGCTTTCTTCTTATGTACACCAGCCGGAGTATAAGTGCAAACAAGGGAAGCGAAACAAACAACATATAAGGCAAGCGGTGGAGAATACTGTTTGTAAATTTCTTAGTGGTTCCTTTTGGGTCTTCTTTAAAGGCGTTATTAATATCTATGCTTTTACGTACTATTCTCCTTCTTAACCAGCCATCTCTTTTATTTACCGGCTTTAGTTGCTGCATGGAATCATATTCTTCCCACCGGCTGTAATTGTGGCCGGCAAAAGATATAATTCCCTGTCCTTCGTCTTCAAACTCAAATTTATCTTTGGGTGTAATTTCATGGCTGGTATCTTTTGCATAGGCAAGACTTTCTTTCAAACTTATATTAGCGGTATCTTTTAGCAAAGCCGTTTGCAACCTTTCAATGTATGACACTCTCTCTGCAGGTGAAATAGGTGTATTTAAATTAGCCGGTTCTTTTATTTTGGGTGCAAAAAATGAAAAAAAGAATAAAAAGAATATGGCTGAAGAAAAAACATACATTTTTATAGGGTGCAGATAACTGACCCGGCGTCCAATCATATACTCTTTTGATAAAAAGCCGGGTTTTAAAATAAGATGATGTATGGTATGGAAAAAGTTACTGTCAAAATGAGTGATATCGTAAAAAAAATGGGTAACCATGTGCCAGAAAGTTTCCTTCGGCACTACATTCTCCTGGCCACAGTGCTGGCAATAACGGCCTTCTACTATTGTACCACAGTTCAGGCAATCCTTTTCTTTTCGCTGTGGTATATGAGACAAGGTAATTTTTTCTTAAAAATACTACTACGCCAATACAAAGAGGATAATTTTAGATACTTTTTTGACTTATTTATTTTCAGGACATGGCTTCGTAGTACAGGTAAGTACAAAAAATACAAGAACCCTTTCTTTTTCGTTACTGAACAATTAAGGTAACTTTGATCAGCAAAAGCAATATCACCGGTATGAAAACCATTCTATTACCCATTCTTCTATTTAGTTCGCTTGCCCTGCAGGCACAGTATTATTACAACGATATTATCAATACCCGGGAAACCAACCGGCTCATGAAAACCTACCTTACTAACAAAGTAAGAACTATATCCGGTACAGGGTTCGATCAACGGGGCGCAAAAGCAACTGATTTTTCGGAATTTCATGAGGTAAGAGAAAATGGAATGGCCCTTAAATCAACTACGATTACCAATTTAAACAAAACCCTTATTTATTACCGTTTTGATAACCAGGGAAGAATTGTAAATATGACGGATTCTTCAACGGCGGTGGAGAGTACAACAACTTATCAATATGATGGAGATGGCCGGATAAGCAAAGTGCAGAATACTACAAAAGATGCTGCCAGCGACTTTAATCAAACAGAGGTTCATCAATGGATTTATAATACAGCAGGCAAACCAGAGAAAATGTGGCGCATCATTAATACTACTGATAGTCTTGAAATTCGATTTGCACCAGATGAAGATGGTAACACCGGTGATGAAAAAACAATAAGAAGAGGAATTGAAACAGGCACCATCTATTATTATTATGATGATAAAAAACGTCTCTCCGATATTGTAAGATATAATAACAAAGCAAAAAAACTGCTGCCCGATGTTTTGTTTGAGTATGATGAAAACGACCGGGTAATCCAAAAAATAACCACTACTTCAAGCCTCACCCTCGGCTATCTTATCTGGCGATATATTTACGATGAAAAAGGACTAAAAACCAAAGAGGCTCTTTTCAATGATGACAAACAACTTACAGGTAAAATAGAATACAATTACACCTTCGGACAATAATAAACTACCGTAATTAAATCATCATTTTCCCTGACAAGGCTCATTCGTCTTATTGCCATTTAATTATACCTTACAGGAAATATTTAATATGCTTGGCGTATTGAACGACAAACAAATTGATGCCCTTCTTCATAGCCAGTTGACAGGAAGAATTGGCTGTCATGCTGATAATCGTACTTATGTGGTACCGGTATCATATGTTTATACTGATGGTAATATTATTTGCCATACCCGTGAAGGCTTAAAACTGGAAATAATGCGAAAGAATCCTGAAGTGTGTTTTGAAGTGGATAACATGCAAAATATGGCCAACTGGCAGAGTGTGATCTTGTGGGGAACATTTGAAGAATTAGCAGGTGAGCTGGCAAAGGAAGCTATGGAAAAACTGATTGACAGGATGAAACCTTTTATGACCAGCGAAACGGCTCATCCGCTTGAGCCTGTTGTTAGTAACGAAAGAAGGAAGACGCATGGCTTCACAGCAATCGTTTACCAGATAAAAATAAAAGAGAAAACCGGAAGGTTTGAAAAAAGATAGTTTTTATCGCTAGCTAATTTATAAAACATGTCTGACTACAATATCTTATTTCTTCAATGGAAAAAAATCCAGAAAGATTTTGAAAAAATCTTTCGCTCCTGCTGTTACGAATCAATACAGAACCAGTACATGATATAAGAGTTGCCACTAAAAAACTGAGGGCATTACTTAGTTTGTATTCCTTATTAAAAAATGAGCCGGAAGATGAATATTTTTTTCAACAAACAGAAAGCCTTTTTGATATACTTGGCCGGAACAGGGATGCAGAAACCTGTCTCGCTTTAACAATAGCCTTTGAAAAAGAATCCAACAGTTCCTGTAAAGAATGGAAAAATTATCTAAGGTCACAAATAAAAACAACCCGGGCCTGGGCTAACCAGGAAATACACCGGTATCATAAGAAAGAGTTGGCAAAGGTTAGCCTTTTATTTAAACAGGATAGCTGCCTGGCAGATAGTAATAAATTCCACGATGACCTCACTGCTATTATCTATACGCATTTATCTGAAACCAAGAAACATTTCCGGCAGCCACACCTGGTGCGGAAAAAATTAAAAGAAGTGTATTACTGGGTTGCCCTATTTCCCGATGACAAACTATCTAATTCATGGCACCCCGAAGAACTGCATTCCATTCTTGACGATCTGGGAAGCTGGCAGGATAATCAAATACTGAAGGAAAGAATGAAGCATTTCAGAAAAGATTATTTACCAAAACCCTTTAAGGAATACGAGCTGTTGAAAGATTTTGAAATAAAAATCAGTGCTACACAATCTTTCCTGCTAAAATCGGCGAATAGCAAAGCAAGAAGATGGATAAAGAAAGTTACCGATAAACAAAAAAGCGAAACATGAGTTTCGCTTTTTTGTGCCCGAGACTGGATTCGAACCAGCACGCCGTTTCCAGCGCTACCACCTCAAGGTAGTGCGTCTACCAATTTCGCCACCCGGGCAAGATGTCCCGTCAATTCAGGATTGCAAATGTAAGCGGTTTATGCTAAAATGAATATTGCAGACACATTTTATTGTATCGATTACGGTGTGAACACAGCTTAATTCAAATTCAAAATTACTTTTTCAACACAATTCGAAACGTAGTTCCTTTTCCTATTTCAGATTGTTTTACAAAAATTTGTCCCTTGTGATATTGTTCAATAATACGGCGGGAAAGGCTAAGCCCCAACCCCCATCCTCTTTTTTTAGTAGTAAAGCCTGGCTTAAAAACCTTGGCAATATTTTGCTTACTGATTCCTTTCCCTGTATCAGCGATGTCTATATAAATTTCTTTAGCCCCATTACTTACGTCAACATTAATACTCCCTTTCCCTTCCATAGCATCCAATGCATTCTTCAACAGGTTTTCAATAACCCAATCAAAAAGCGGTGCCGAAACCTTTCCAATAACAGGTATTGAGCCATGTATCTTGACGGAAAAATTGATTTTCCCGGTAGCCCTCTTCCGCATATAATCTACCATGCTGTTAATCTGGCTCACCAGGTCCATTTCCTCTAAATGAGGCGTACTGCCTATTTTACCAAAACGGTCAGACACCAACCTTAACCGGTCAACATCTTTACCAAGTTCCTGCACAATCTTTTCGTTTCCGGATTTTTCTTTCAGCATTTCCACCCATCCCTCTAATGATGATACAGGTGTACCAAGTTGATGGGCTGTCTCCTTGGCCATACCCGCCCATACCTGATTTTGAGTAGAGCGATAACTGCTGCGAATAGAAAAAATAGTGATAATAATAAATAAGGCAACGATACACAACTGCACAATGGGATAATACCGGATTTCGGTAAGAAGTTTCGAATTCCCGTAGTAATACAGGTTTTTGCGCCCTGTTCCATCAGGAGCTGCCCATTCAATTGCTTTGTTTTGTGATTTAAACTGCTTGAGTTTTTTCTTCACATAAGAGGCATTATTCACAGCCTTAGTTGAATCAAGATTTATATGTTGAGTAATACTATCTTTCTCATCTGTTTCAATAATGGGAATCGATGTGTTTTCCGTCACAATCATAGATGCAATAGTAATATCAGCATCGCCGGGAGAAGTGAGTATAAACTGGCTGGCTCTTATCCACTGCTCCACCTTTTGCCTTTCTTCCCTTGCAATTTTTTTGGGCAGGTATTGAGAGTAAATGATAGTCCCGCTTACAATAAAAATTGCTACGACAGCCAGTGCAGTTCGCCAGTTTAATATTTGCCTAAACATATTTCGAATTTAACAAGGATAAACCGGCTTACCTTATTTTTGAATAAATATTTACCGCACATTGAAGCCCTCACCAAAAATTGCCATTGTAATTTTAAACTGGAATGGTAGAAAATACCTTGAACAATTCCTTCCTTCGGTAATGTCATCTATTTACGATAACTACGAAGTGATAGTTGCCGACAATGGATCTACGGATGAGTCAGTCACCTTTCTCCAAAAACAATATCCCCAAATCCGGCTTATCCGTTTTTCAGAAAATTATGGCTTCGCAAAAGGTTATAATGAGGCATTAAAACAAGTACAGGCTGATTATTATTTGCTACTTAATTCTGATGTGGAAGTGCAGGCTGATTGGTTAACCCCCATGGTAAACTTATTAGAAACTGATAAAAATATTGCTGCCTGTCAGCCTAAAATACTTTCTTATAAAAACAAAACAACTTTTGAATATGCCGGTGCTGCCGGTGGCTGGTTAGATAAATACGGCTACCCGTTTGCTAAAGGAAGGGTATTTGATATTATTGAAGAAGATAAAGGTCAGTATGATCAATCGGAACCAATTTTTTGGGCAAGCGGCGCATCACTGTTTATCCGCCCTGACGTTTTTCAAGAAATGAAAGGCTTTGATGAATACTTTTTTGCCCACCAGGAAGAAATTGATTTATGCTGGCGGATACAATTGGCCGGATATAAAATTTACTCTTGCCCTTCATCTGTAGTTTACCATGTAGGCGGTGGCACCTTACCAAGAGGCAACTCATTAAAGACCTACCTGAACTTTCGGAACAATAGAATAATGCTGTCAAAAAATTTACCCTTTGCCAAAAAAATATGGGTGATGCCGGTTAGAAATTTTTTAGACGGAGTTTCCGCATGGAAAGGTTTATTGACTGGTGATGGTGGGTATTTTATAGCCATTCTCAGGGCACAACTTGCTTTTATAAAGTGGTGGCTGTTTTATCAAAAGAAAAGTGTGTTTCCAACAACCAAAAAAGGACCCCTGTCTGGTTATTTACAAAAGAATATGGTGTGGCAGCATTTTGCCAAAAACAAAAAGTATTTTAATGAAATTGTGGGGAAAACAAAGTGATTTTTTACATCGAACCCTTATTTTTGCAACACAAAACCGGAATATGAGTAACAACCAGGAATATCATCAGGAATTACAAAAGGTTCAGGACAAAGATTTTGCCCACAACTGGGTGTCTTCTTCTGCCTTCCTGTTTTATCTGCAGGTAGCATGTATCGTAGCATTTGTTTTGGGCGGATGCTTTATGCTATATACCAAACGTTACAACAAGATAGAAGCTCCGGTTCAGGAAAGTACTTTATACACCCCCAAGTATAAATAAGTTTCGGTAAAATTTTTTTAAAAAGGGCTCATGCCCTATTTTTGCGACCCCTTAGTTCTTTTAATTGCCTGATATAGAGTCTGGCAAACATTATGCGGAAGTAGCTCATTTGGTAGAGCACGACCTTGCCAAGGTCGGGGTGGCCGGTTCGAGCCCGGTCTTCCGCTCCAGGAATCCTTCCTCCTTTGGTGGAGGGATTTTTTTTGTAAGACCTCCGAAACACATGCGAAGGTGGTGGTAAGCCCTGGTGGTGGAATTGGTAGACACGCAGGACTTAAAATCCTGTGACCCGCAACGGTCGTAACGGTTCAACTCCGTTCCGGGGCACTTTTATAAAAAGCGATTCAATAAAATGAGTCGCTTTTTTTATTTATCCTGCAAAGCGTTTGCGAAGTAGTATTTGTAGATTTGAAGCAAAGGAATAAACAACGATGGCAACTGAAATAAAATGTCCTAATTGCGGTCACCAGTTTGAACCAACCGACAGCATCCGTGAGGAAGTGCAGCGGGAACTTCGTAACAAAATGACTGAATGGCAAAAGCAGCAGCAACAAAAATTTGATACACAATTGCTGGATGAAAAGAAAAAAACACAACAAGAAACCGAAGCCTTAATCCGTAAGTCTGTTTCATCTGATTTTGAAAACCAACTCCGGCTATTGCAGGAAAACAATAAAGACAACGAGGAAAAATTAAAATTGGCCCGCCAAAAAGAAGCAGATTTCCTTCGTAAAGAACAAGAACTGAAAAATAAAGAGGCGGAGATGGAATTGACAGTTCAAAGGCAACTACAAAAAGCCAGGGAAAAACTCACAGAAGATATTCGCAAGATTGAAGAACAAAAAGTAGCGGCAAAAGATACTGAATATCAAATGCGCTTGAAAGAATTAGAAAAACAATTAGACGATCAGAAAAAACTGGCGGAAGAAATGCGACGCAAGGCTGAGCAAGGCTCCATGCAACTGCAAGGCGAAGTGCAGGAACTGGCTCTTGAAGAAATGCTTAGATCGGCTTTCCCGTTTGATATAATAAGTGAAGTTGGTAAAGGTGTCCGTGGGGCGGATTGCATACAGATTATCAGGAACAGTACAGGGCAAGAATGTGGTAAAATCATTTTTGAAAGCAAACGGACCGAGAATTTTAGTGGTGATTGGATAGAAAAACTAAAAGCTGACATGCATAATCAGGGAGCTGATATTGCTGTAATAGTTACTAAGGCATTCCCAAAAGATATGTCGCAATTTGGCGAAAAGCAGGGCGTTTATGTTTGCTCGTTTTATGAAGCTAGAAGTTTGGTCAATGTCCTTCGTAATGCAATATTGAAAATTGCTGAAACTAGAAAGATCCAGGAAAATAAAGGGGATAAAATGGTGGCCGTCTATGATTATATCACAGGCCAGGAGTTCCGGAGAAGTCTTCAAATAATGAGAGAAAGTTTCAGGGGCCTTCAGGTACAATTAGATAAAGAAAAGGAAGACTTTGAAAAGAACTGGCAGAAAAAACGTAAAATGATTCAGGGGATAATCGACAACTCATCTCATATTTCAGGTTCCATCGAAGGGATTTCAGGAACTGATGTAGACTTGAATTTACTTGGTGATGGAAATGATGACCTGCAACTTGATTAACTGATAACCCAGGCCAGTACTAACCCTTCAAACTGCCGGTAATGAATCGTCAATTCTGATTCGTCTTTTGAAAAAAAGCAATCTATTGTTTCAGTTCCTTCATGCTGCTTCAGCAACTGGATCTGCCTTCTGAAATCCACGCCACCATTACCATACCATTTAAAAACCGCCTCTTTGGCCGACCAGAGCAAGGTTGGTTCATCGTAATTCATTTCAGCTGTATTATTCTCTCCCCCTGGTATAAGATTAAATAATTCATGTTCTTTGGCACTAAGATATTTATACATAATCCGGCCTATTTTTTCTACGGGTATTTCGATATCAATGCCAACTCTTTTGTTGTTGCTAACAATGGCTGCAGCAAAATCACCACAATGCGAAATGGAGAAATGATATTGCTCGTCGGGTAGAAACGGTTTTCTGGTATCAGCAATCTCTATGAGCTGATACGGGAAGTCCGGAAAAAGAAACTGCAGTAAGAAACGGCCAGCCAGGTGTTGCAGCCGCTTATGCGGATGAGTTACTTCCCGGTGCAGGGGCACATTACCTTTGAAGAACTCTTCTGTTTCTTCAATCTTCCACACTCCCAGCCGTGTGTTTTCGTTGATTTGATGTTGAAAAAAAATCGGCATTAGTTACTCATTCCTGTTTACTTTGCCACTACAAAAAAACGAAGATAGAAAATGATACTCTCAGATACCCGGATATTAGAAGAAATAGAAAAAGGCACCATTAAAGTTGTTCCATATGACAGGGAATGTTTAGGAAGCAACTCCTACGATGTACACCTTGGCAAAACCCTGGCAACCTATAAAGAGCATATGATTGATGCAAAAAAGCATAACCAGATAGACTATTTTGAAATACCGGATGAAGGGATCGTTTTATATCCCCACATTTTCTACCTGGGCGTCACGGAAGAGTATACAGAAACACATGCCCATGTTCCTTTCCTCGAAGGCAAGTCTTCAACAGGAAGATTAGGAATAGACATTCATGCAACAGCCGGCAAAGGTGATGTTGGATTTTGCGGTAACTGGACTTTAGAAATTTCGGTAAAACAACCGGTGAAAGTTTATAAAGGCATGCCCATAGGTCAATTGATTTACTTCCCCGTAGATGGAGAAATTGAAATTGCCTATAACCAAAAGAAAAATTCTAAATACAGCAATCAGCCAGACAAGCCTGTGGAAAGCATGATGTGGAAGAATAAGTTTTAAAGCCTTTTATATGAGAAGTCTGCCATTCTTCATTTTATTTTTCTTCACAGGACATCAGCTTTTTGCCCAGGATTATAAGATCATTGACCGGGACAGTTTTTCCCTGCATTATCCCTCCAGTTGGAAACTCGATACAAAAAGTAAAGACTACGAACCAGATTCTACTTTCACTATTAATGCCCCGGGGAAATTGAATAACGTAATTTTCTTTATCAAGTATCAAAACATCAATATTGAAAATGCTCTTGATTATATGACAATTCTGACAACTTCTACTTTTCGTATTAAAAAGACTGAGTCTATCGATATTACCAATTGGGGCAATTTGTCAGGCAAAGGGACGGTTATAAAAGGGAAAGAGATGGGCTCAGATATTATTATAAAACTATTCGTTTACTCTGAAATGAACAGGGCATTATCAGTAATGGAAATTTATAGAGATGGTAAAATAGATAAACTGAAAGAAGAATTTAATTCGATAGCCCTTTCATTTAAGTTTAAAGGACAAAATTAATTGTTCAATTTCCAGATCGTATAATTCAAAATCGTTGCAAAACTCACCCAACTGATATATGGCACCAGTAACCATGCCGCTGTCTTATTCACTTTTGCAAAAGCAAAAATCGTTAGGAGAATAGCTATCCACATTATTATTATTTCTACCAATGCCCATCCTGGTTGCTGCTGATCAAAGAAAATGAATGACCAAAAGAAATTCAGGATCAACTGTATTGCAAAAAAAGTAATAGCATTTTTCTTTAACCCCTCACTGGCATTCGATTTCCAAACGAGAAACAGTGCTATTCCCATCATTACATAAAGTGTTGTCCAAACTGGTGCAAAAATCCAACCTGGTGGATTCCAGGAGGGCTTGTTGATAGTCTGATACCAACTTTCAACACCTGTTGCAGTAAAAAAACCAGCAGTTGCGCCAATTGCAACCGGAATTATAATGGAAATAATAAGCTTTGAAGTATTATTCATAATTAAGTATGACAACTGAAAGAAAATTATGTTCAGAGTGCTTCCACTCCAAACTTCTTGTAGTAGGCAATCAGCCAAGCTACCACTTCATTATAACTTCTTTTGCCCTTCGGTTGGTTATTGGCTTTTAAAAAATGTCCATACCCCCACATTACAATAGGTTCAATGGGGTTTTTATACCGGAGGTAAAAATTTTTAAACTCTTGCTGGTCTTTGAGTACCTGCGGATGTGCTTTTTGCTGATAGGATTTTACCAACGACAGTGAGGTATCTCTTCGGGCAATTTCTCCTATCGAATAATTATACATGTCATAATAAGCTGAGTATCGAAAAACATTTGAGCTATAGGAACGACAGGCAAGAAAGCCAACAAAATTTGCTTCGTTTTCTTTTCCATATCCCAGTTGATGAGCCATTTCATGAGTGGTTACATATGGCTCCAAAAAGCGGGGTACCGTTGTATTTACCTGCCCCTCTCCGGAAAATGGATTGTAATACCCCTGAAAACCGAGATAATTTCCTAAATAACTAAACAGCGAGGGTTTTATGGATTTGGGATTATATTTTAAAAAAGGATATTGCTTCTCTACGGCATCAAACGCTTCTACTGCACTATTAAATAACCTGCTTTTTTTATTAAATGAATCCCTTTGAGCTTCCGTTACAAACCCGGCATAAAAATTTACCCGGCTTTGAATAACATTGGTCAATGTATCAAGATCGGCCAGTGAATATTCCTTCACCTGCAAATCAAGCTGGTAAGCGATTCCACGTCGGTTATAATTTAGCCCCCAAAGCAGGTTGAAGAATACATACAAGAAGAGTAAAATAAAAATACCTTGTTGTAACGCTACTACAAAATAACGCCGGTTCAGTTGCTTCTTAAATAATAGCCTGAAAAATTTGAATACCTTATAAAGAATAACAACAACCAAAAAGGCGTAGAACAAATCCCCAATGCTAAAAGATGCCCAGCCAAACAGGAATCGCTGTGCCCTGGATATAACCGGGTACACCCCCTGGCTGTAATTTCTCTCTACCCAACCCGGGTACCACGACGCCCATTTAATAAGGATAGTGAGAACTACCAGTAAAACCCAACTCCAGCTTTTCATCAGGCGACCAAATAACCGGGCAATAAATTGTTGCAAGCTTCAAATTTTAAGTATCTTCAAAACCTGCCTGCCGGCAGGCAGGTCAGGCGCTATTAAGCCGGGACAGATGAGCAAAAATAATCTAAAATCAGCCTGAAAATGTCCGTTTATTCCCCTACCTTTGCACACTCTTTAAAAAGTTGATAAATGAGCCGCCGCCGGGAGTTTGAGATAGCTTTTGTGGGGTTGAAACCCGGGGTACATGAATTCAGCTATTCGATTAATGATAAGTTCTTTGAGGCATTCCAACAGCAGGATTTCCGTCATTGTAAGGCTAATGTAAAGCTATCGCTTGATAAAAAAAGCAGCTTTATGTTATTGAAGTTTGAAATTGGTGGTAATTTGGAAGTTACCTGCGATCGTTGCAATAATAATCTGCCATGGGAACTGTGGGATGAATTTAATATCACAGTGAAAATGGTGGAAGACCCTGAGGTGATGAATGAACAGGAAGAAGATCCGGATATGTATTACATCGGACAAGGCGAAAGTCATATTGATGTGGCTACCTGGATTTACGAATTCATCGTCCTCACTATCCCCATGCAAAGAACATGTGCCTATGAAAAAATGGATGGGCCACATTGCAACAAAACCGCCCTGGATATGCTGAAAAAAATGGAGCCTGAAGAAAATAAACAAAAAGAGAACCCAATCTGGAAAGGATTGGAGAAGTTTAAAGATTTAGAAAGTGAATAGTGAATGGTGAGTTGAGAATAAACTTCACAAAATCGGATTACATTAACTATTGACCATTGATAATTGACAAATAAATATTTGAGTTATGCCAAATCCCAAACGCAGACATAGTCAGCAAAGAAGTGCCAAACGCAGAACGCATTATAAAGCTACTGCTGCAACATTAACAACCGACAGCACAACAGGTGAAACACATGTTCGCCACCGTGCCCATGTAAGTGAAGGAAAACTTTACTACAAAGGAAAAGTGGTTGCAGAAAAAGCTCCTTTAAGGGCACAGTAAGCACTGCTTTCGAATAGCAAATTTTTAATTCCAGATCCGGATGACTAAATTGTCATGATGGTATTTGGAATTTGTTGTTTTCAAACAGGAGCTTCAATTAAGAATTATACTTTTACAGTATGAACATTGGCATTGATATGATGGGTGGTGACTATGCCCCACTGGAAGCAGCCAGGGGTATTCAATTATATCTTTCAGGACATAACATTCCGGCCAACCTGGTGCTGATTGGTGATAAAATCCAGGTTGAAAAAATACTTGCTGAACTGGGTGTACCGCTTAACAATATTGAAGTAGTTCATGCAGAACAGGTAATCGGTATGCATGAACATCCCACCAAAACGTTACGGGAAAAACCAAAATCTTCTATTGCTATTGGTTTTCAGTTATTAGCCTCCGGCAAAATGGATGCTTTCATCAGTGCCGGCAATACAGGTGCTATGTTGGTGGGAGCCCTTTTCAGTATTAAAGCGTTAGACGGGGTAATACGACCTACCATCTCCAGTATTATTCCAAAAGCAAATGGCGGTACAGGATTGTTACTTGATGTAGGCCTGAACGCTGATTGTAAACCGGAACAGCTCAATCAGTTTGCCATAATGGGTTCTGTGTATGCACAACTGATACTCGGTATTGAGAATCCAAAGGTAGGCTTGATAAATGTAGGGGAAGAAGAAGGAAAAGGGAATCTGTTGGCGCAATCGACTTACCCCCTGCTAAAGGAAAATAAACACATCAATTTCATTGGTAATATCGAAGGTCGAGATGTATTGCTGGATAAAGCTGACGTAATGGTTTGTGAAGGTTTTACAGGTAATATTATTCTTAAAATGGCTGAATCATTATATGAAATCAGCCATACCAAAAAAGTGAAAGAAGAATATTTTGAACGTTTCAATTTTGAAAATTATGGTGGCACACCGGTTCTTGGTGTGGCCAAGCCGGTCATCATCGGTCATGGCATTTCCGGAGCAAAGGCATTTATGAATATGATACACCTTGCACAGGTAATGATAGAAAAAGATGTAATGCAAAAGATGAAGGAAGAACTTTCCTGATTTTATCCCACTTAAAAAATACCATTTTCAGGGTATAAAGTGCTTATCTATGAAAAGTATCTTTAACAAAACAACTAACCTTGAAACGGGTACCTATCAGTTTAAGCATTCTTCTTTTCTCAATGATGCTAAATGCTCAACCAGGAGTATCTGATTTTTCTGCCAGTACCCCAGTTTTTCTTCCTGCAGAGAAGACAATTTTTTATAAAATCGGCGACCGCAGTATTCCAATTAAGGTTCTGCAATATGGAAACCAAACAGACCTGGTATGTATTAATGTACATGATAATGAAGGCACCTCGGTACAGGCCGCCAAATCCTTAATGGAAGAAAATGGCGGCACCCTGATTAAAATTGAAAACGGCCGGCAACGGGTGGTTTACTTCCGGTTAAAAGGCATTCGATATGGATTCGATCCAAACAGAATATTTTCCCGAATCGGTATTGAACAAACTTTGCGGGATAACAGCAGGTTTAGCCGTGATGCAATGGAAGAGGTGGAAAGATTTGCCCAAAGAATACTGCAATTAATACCAGATAATACTTCATGTATTGTGGCGCTGCATAATAATACGGAAGAAGCTTTTTCTATAAAAAGTTATTTACCCGGGGGGAACAGGAAAAAGGATGCAAAAGCAGTCTATGCAGACAGCCTGCAGGATGTGGATGATATTATTCTTACTACCGATAGTCTTTTATATCAGAAAATGGCTGATAGCGGTTTCAATAGTATCTGGCAGGATAATCAGCAGGCAAAAAAAGATGGCTCATTAAGTATTTATTTCGGTGAGAGAAACAGGCGATACATAAATATAGAAACCCAACATGGAAAAGTTGGGCAATACATCAAAATGTTCGGGCAACTGTTAAACGTCCTGGCTGCAGAAAAGAAGAATCCGGAAGAAATTACCGGGAATCCCCAATAAGGTTTGGAAATCAACAAAAACTGTTGATAATTAATAGAAAAAGTTTTGGCAACAAAGGCCTGAGACTGTATTTTTGCACTCCCAAAAAGGGAAAGGTTGATCTCGTAGCTCAGTTGGTAGAGCAATACACTTTTAATGTATGGGCCCTGGGTTCGAGTCCCAGCGGGATCACAGATTGCCCCGGTTTTGCCGGGGCTTTTTCATTTCCGGAACTTGCGGTTTTGTACATTTTTAAAGTAGGTTTGTATACATAACCAATTATCCATGTCAGCATATTTTAATGAGAAAGTAGTAGTAGTAACCGGGGGTACAGAAGGTATCGGTAAAGCCCTTGTTGATGCACTGGTAAGTATGGGGGCCAAAGTAGCCACCTGCGGACGCAATCATGATAAGCTTTATCGCCTTCAATCAGAATATCCTTCTGCAAACCTGCTTACTATGGTGGCAGATGTCAGCAGCGAGAATGATTGCCGCCGTTTTATGGAAACCGCCATTAAAGTTTTTGGTGGCATTGATATACTTATAAATAATGCCGGCGTTTCCATGCGGGCACTACTAAAAGAAGCAAACACAGAAGTAATTCATAAGGTGATGGATATTAATTTTTATGGCACCGTCAATTGTACCAAATATGCATTAGACTCTATCATTGCAAGGAAGGGAACCATTGTAGGTGTATCTTCCATTGCTGGTTACAGGGGCTTACCGGGAAGAAGCGGTTACTCTGCAAGCAAGTTTGCAGTGCAGGGGTGGCTGGAAGCAATTAAAACTGAATTGATGGCCGATGGAGTACATGTAATGTGGGTTTGCCCTGGCTTTACTACTTCCAATATCCGCAATGCGGCATTGAATAAAGATGGTACGTCTCACGGGGACACACCGATGGACGAAAGTAAAATGATGACGGCGGAAGATTGTGCTGCACACATTTTAAATGCTATCCGGAAAAAGAAAAGAACCCTTGTGTTGACTTTTACCGGCAAGAGAACTGTGTTCATGCAAAAATTTTTTCCAAAGCTTGCCGATAAATTAACGTATAATTTTTTTTTCAAAGATGGAAAGCTCATTAAATAAAAACACTATCACTCACCTGTAACACAAAAACAAAAAACCATCTTGCCTTTACTAACCCTTACATCGGATATTGGCAGCCCTGATTATTTAGTGGGAGCAGTGAAGGCCCAGCTTTTGCAATTGAACCCCGAATTTCAGATTATTGATATATCACATAACATTCCACCTTTCAATTACCCGCAAGCGGCTTATGTGTGCCAGAGTGCAATAAAAAATTTTCCCGACTTCACTTATCACCTTATCCTTGTCAACCTGTTTGAGAAAAAGCCAGAACAATTATTACTCGCTTTTCATAAAAATCAATATCTCCTTTGTGCCGATAATGGCTTATTAACAATGATACTGGAAGAAACTCCTGAAATAGTCATCGGTATCCCTTTGGAAAAAACAGCTACTAAAAACACAACATACCTCAGCTCCATAATGGGAAAAGTAGTTAACCAATTAGTGAATGGGGAGTCTATTATGAATATTGGAGTTGCGGAAACTATATACCTGGAAAAACGTCACCTGAGACCGGTGCTGGATAATAATTCAATTGAAGGCCAGATTATATTTATTGACAGTTTTGAAAATGTAATTGTCAACATTACCCATGAGCAGTTTGAAGAACAACGTAAAGGCAGAAGTTTCCGTATCGTATTTACAAGAAATGAAATGATTGACCGTATCAGCGAAAGCTATGCCGATGTGCCGGAAGGAGAAAAACTGGCACTATTCAATAGCGCCGGCTACCTTGAGATTGCCATTAACAAAGGAAATGCGGCCGGTCTTTTTGGCCTGAAGGGTTTTTCTGAAAAAACAAGACAAGGCCAGCTTTCCTACCAGACTATTAAAGTTTATTTTGAATAGCACCCCCGCAGAATAGCATCTTTTATATAAAAAACGAACAGCCTTGAATTTTTGCGTTCCTGTCCACCTTTAAACCATCCCTCATCTTTAAGACTTTCTACTGAAAAACAGGCCATTACCTGCTGCTGATGATGAACTGAATATCCCTATTTTTGCTTTCTTTCAAAACCAACCTTTTATGAACTTTAGAAAAGTCAATAACATCACCGGCTGGGCCATTTTTCTCATTGCTTTAGCCACTTATTTTCTTACCCGTGAGGCAAGAGGCAGTCTTTGGGATACAGGTGAATTTATAGCCAGTGCGGATAAAGTGATGTTGCCCCACCCTCCCGGTGCTCCATTGTTTGTATTATTAGGTCGCTTTTTTATAATCCTGTTTGGTGATAACGGTCATACTGCTGCCAGTGCCGTGAATTTTATGAGTGCATTGGCGAGTGCCGCTACCATCCTATTCCTGTTCTGGAGTGTTACTCACTTTGCCCGTAAGATGTTTGTTACTGCCGGTGAGCATTTAACTTCTTCTCAGACTTTCACAACCATGGCGGCCGGTGTCGTCGGCGCCCTTGCCTATACATTCAGTGATTCATTTTGGTTTAGTGCAGTAGAAGGCGAAGTATATGCTTTATCATCTTTCTTTACGGCCCTGGTATTCTGGTCAATGCTGAAATGGGAACATGCCGACGAACATGCCGGTAATGATCCACAGGCAAGAATCAAAAGTGACCGCTGGATCGTTTTTCTGTTTTTCATGATGGGCCTTTCAATTGGTGTTCACTTATTGAACCTCTTAACCATCCCGGCCATTGTAATGATATATTACTATCGGCGCTACAAGGTTTCCACCAGTGGAGCTATTGTTGCATTTCTGGTGGGCTGCGCTATTACAGGATTGGTACAGGTAGGCATTATTCAATACTCAATGAAAGCTGCCGGTCAGTTTGATGTTTACTTTGTCAACACATTGAATTTGCCATTCTTTTCCGGCTTTGCAATTTATTTCATTGCATTGTTTGCACTCATCATCTGGGCATTACGCTTCAACGAGAAAAACACATCACAAGTCAAGCTAATCATTTGGTTTGTTTTATTCCTGTTTTTATCTGCCTTACCATTTGTGATAATACCGGGAACAGGTATTAAGGTTTTCCGTTTGTTGCTCATACTTAGTGCCGCAGCTGCCATTGGATATTTCATAAAATTATCGGCACTTAAAATCCTTAAGCTTTCACTCTGGTGTTATGCATTTATGTTGATTGGTTATTTCATGTATTTCACAACGCTTATCCGGTCCAACGCCAATCCATCAATTGATATGAACAATGTTGACAATCCAATCAATCTTGTTTATTACCTCAGCCGTGAACAATACGGAGAAGCTCCATTACTTTATGGGCCCCATTTTGCCGCTAAAGTACCTGATGATATTAACCGGGAGGAGCCATTTATTGAAGGAGAAATGAAGTATGTGAAAGGAGATAAAAAATATATCGCCAGCGGAAGAAAAAAAGAATACAATTTCAACAGCGATGTAAAACAACTTTTTCCAAGAATATGGGACTCCAGTAATGACCAGTATCATGCCGACTTTTATGCCGATTGGTTAGATCTGAGAGATGAAAGGGGTGAATACGTTGCTCCTACTATGAAAGATAACATACAATGGTTCTTTGAATACCAGATGAGCCATATGTACTGGCGGTATTTTATGTGGAATTTTTCAGGAAAACAGAATGATGTACAAGGGCTCGGTAATAAACGGGATGGTAATTGGATAACAGGAATCTCGTTTATTGATAATAAAAGGCTTGGCGACCAAAGTGCCATGCCTGACAGTCTTAAAAATAATAAAGCTCATAATAAACTCTTCATGCTGCCTTTCCTGCTTGGCATAGTGGGTTGTGTTTACCAGTTCCTTAAAAAAAGGAATGACTGGATTGTCAGCTTCCTGCTATTTTTTATGACAGGCATTGCAGTTGTGCTCTACCTGAACCAGCCAGGCAATCAGCCCCGTGAACGGGACTATGCCTATGTAGGTTCTTTCTATGCATTTGCAATCTGGATTGGATTAGCTGTTGTAGCTTTTGTAAAAATGGCAAAAGACAGAAAGGATTTGCTAACATTGAAAAATATGCTCATCGGTGGCGGTGTACTTACTTTCGTCATTACCGCCATGAGTGGGGGTGGAATTTTTGGAAGTGTTTTCGCCACTGCATTATATGCAGCTGTTACGGCAGGTGTTACTTTTCTCGGCCGGGCTGTATCCTCTGGTGGTCAAAATGAAAAAACATTAAATATTGTAACCAGTGTTGTGTGCCTGGCAGTGCCTTTATTAATGGCGCAACAGGAATGGGATGATCATGATCGTAGCCGCAAAACTACTGGCCCTGACATGGCAAAGGCTTATTTGGAAAGTTGTGCTCCTAATGCAGTCATTTTCACTTTTGGCGACAACGATACGTATCCCCTCTGGTATGCTCAGGAAGTAGAAGGTGTTCGAACAGATATCCGTGTTATTAATAACAGCCTTTTAGGTATCGATTGGTATATTAACCAACTTCGTTATAAAATAAATACTGCCGATTCTTTAGATGTAATTTTTAGTGCTGAAGATATTCAAGGTGAAAAGAGAGCTTACCTTGCTTTCCAGGCTGATAACAACATCAACCAATCATATTATAACGATTTAGATACAGCTTTACGGGCATTCAGGTCGCCAAAATATATTGATAATTTTCCTGTCAGGAAGTTTTCGATAAAGGTTGATAAAGACCTTGTAAGAAAAAATGGAACAGTAAATGCGACAGATAGTGTTTTAGATGTAATTAATTTTGAAATACCAGCAAATAAAAATTATCTCTACAGAAATGATCTGGCCATTTTGGCGATAATCGCAACCAGTAAATGGAACCGTCCCATTTATTTCACCTCACCTTTTGGCGAACTCGGATTTGGACAATACCTGCGCAAAGATGGTATGTCGTACCGCTTTGTGCCGGTTGCACTAAAACAGCCTCAGGTAAATTGGGTAACAGACCAAACACTACGGCAAATGAGGATGGGCGGCACATCCATAAGAGATAATAACAGCGATACGATGTTCAATAACCTGATGACAAAATATGAATTTGGTGGAGCTGATAAGAAAGGGGTTTATTTTGATGAGGAAAATCGTCGTCATATTCTAAACCTGCGATCACTATATGCGGAAGCAGCCGGTAACATGGCCGACATGGGAAGAAAAGAAGATGCTGCAAAGCTGATTGATAAAGTAGAGAAAGGAATTGACCCTGAAAACCTGCCTTATGCAATGGCCAGTCGCTACAATGGTCATAACCAGACAGGTTTAGTGTATTTGGAAGCTTGTTACAAAGCAGGTAAGACAGACATGGCAGAAAAAATAAGATTGGCCATCCGAAAAGACCTTACTCAGCAACAAGCTTATTACATATCGCTGAATGGTGGCACCAAACCCGTTATGACAGCATCGGGTGTATCCGTTGACAACCCTTTATTCAAAACGTTGACAATGGAGTACCAGATTAATGAGTTAATGATAGAAGTTTTAAATGCAGTGGAAGCAAAATATGCTCCTCAAACGCAGATTAAACCAACAACAGAAGGGCCTACCACTATTACTAATAGCGCAAATCCGGATAGCATAAAAGGAAAAGACTCCGGGAAATAAAAAATTAATATTCTCTTTACAATGGATAGAAAGCCCTCCTGCAACGGAGGGTTTTCTATTTTAAACTTAAAGTAAATTAAGTTGTTATCAGGTAAAACGACGGCAAGGTATTTGTCGTAAATTGTATATTCAATGAAAGGTTTCCATTTCACCAAATTTGATGCAGATAATGAAGGCAAAAGCAAGTTTGACCAACTGCTGAACCTTTTTATGCAGCTCCTCACCTACACAAGTGGTGATGTGGGAGAAGCCATGCAATGGATGAATGAATTAGACAAACAATATAAATTGACCGATGATGAATATGGCATGGGTGATTTTATTGATGAGTTGAAAGAAAAAGGTTACTTAACGGATAATAATGAACAAGGAGAAATAAGGATAACACCTAAAACGGAACAGGGCATCAGGAGAAGCAGCCTGGAAGAAATATTTGGTAAGCTTAAAAAAACAAAGCACGGTGACCACCACAGTTTTAAACCCGGACAAGGTGATGAACTGAACCCTGATACCCGGCAGTTTCAGTTTGGTGATATGCTCGAACAAATTGATTTTACAGAAAGCATCCGTAATGCACAAATCAATCATGGGATTGATAGTTTCCGGATGCAGGAAGATGATTTGAGTATTAGAGAAACTGATTTCAAAGCACAGACATCTACTGTATTGATGATCGATATCTCACACTCTATGATTTTGTATGGCGAAGACAGGATCACCCCCGCTAAGAAAGTTGCAATGGCGTTGAGTGAATTAATTAAAACAAGATACCCCAAGGATACATTGGATATTGTTGTGTTTGGCAACGATGCCTGGCCGATTGAAGTAAAAGACCTTCCCTATTTACAAGTAGGGCCTTATCATACCAACACTGTTGCCGGTTTGGAACTGGCTATGGATATTTTACGTCGCCGTAAAAACCCCAACAAACAAATTTTCATGATCACTGATGGTAAACCAACCTGTCTGAAAATCGGAAAACGGTATTATAAAAATAGTTTTGGGCTCGATAGAAAAGTGGTGAACCGTTGTATAAACCTTGCGGCACAGTGCAAGAAGTTAAAAATACCCATTACTACTTTTATGATCGCTACTGATCCTTATTTACAAAAATTTGTGCAGGAATTTACCGAAACCAATAATGGAAAAGCATTCTTTGCATCATTGGATAAGTTAGGGGCATTTATATTTAAAGATTTTGAGAGTGGGAAGAGAAAAACTGTTTATTAACCCCCTGTCCCCTAAAGGGGAGACTTAGGGCAACAAACTTCCTTAAACCTATAATTCAGTAAAGAAAAAATATATGATTAAAGAATCTACAAAAGTCCCCGTTAGGGGATTGAGAGACATAAAAACACTCGGCGAATTAAAAGCAAGCGGCTATCAACCTAAAAGTATCAAAGAAGAAATAAGGCAGAACCTTATTGCGAAGCTTAAAAAGAATGAACCCACTTTCTCCGGAATCGTTGGTTATGAAGACACGGTAATCCCAGATGTGGAAAGAGCTTTGCTCAGCAAACATAATATTCTGTTTCTCGGTTTAAGAGGCCAGGCCAAAACCAGAATGGCCCGGCAAATGACAGAATTGCTGGATGAGTATATTCCTTCCGTTGCGGGCAGCGACATTAATGATGACCCAATTAATCCGGTGTCAAAATTCGCCAATGAAGAAATTGCTACCCACGGCGATGAAACTCCTATCCACTGGATACACCGGAGCGAACGGTATGGGGAAAAACTGGCGACCCCCGATGTAAGTGTTGCTGACCTCATTGGTGACATTGATCCTATAAAAGCCGCCAACCTGAAATTGAGCTTTGCTGATGAAAGGGTTTTGCACTATGGTATTATCCCAAGAAGCAATCGTGGCATATTTGTGATTAATGAACTGCCTGATTTACAGGCCAGAATACAGGTTGCCTTATTCAACATTTTAGAAGAAGGAGATGTACAGATTCGTGGATTCAAGCTTCGTTTACCACTTGATATTCTCTTTGTTTTTACCGCCAATCCTGAAGATTATACAAACCGTGGCTCTATTGTTACGCCACTGAAAGATCGAATTGAAAGCCAGATTTTGACACACTATCCCAAGTCGCTGGAAAATGCCCTGGAGATAACTGAACAGGAAGCTGTGATATGTGAAGATCAAAAACAAAGGGTAAAAGTAAGTGACCTGGTTAAACGCCTGATCGAGCAAATTGCTTTTGAAGCAAGGAGCAGTGAGTTTGTGGACAAGAAAAGTGGTGTTAGTGCAAGGCTTACCATTTCTGCATTTGAAAATGCAGTTAGCTCCGCAGAACGCAGAGCTATTATCAATAATGAAAAACAAACACAGGTTTGGATGAGTGACCTGGTAGGTATCATTCCTTCCATTACCGGAAAAGTAGAATTGGTTTATGAAGGTGAACAGGAAGGCCCTTACCAGGTAGCCATGAACCTGGTGGACAAAGCTATCCGTACTCAGTTTGCACAATATTTTCCGAACCCCGATACATTGAAGAAAAGACGGAATACCGGCAAACCTTCACAAGAAGAAAAGACGGATGAAAATCCCTACCGGCCTATTACTGCCTGGTTTGATAAGGGCAATAATATCAATATTTCATTTAACACCAGCGACAAAGACAAAATATTACTGCTTTATAAGGTTGATGGACTGAATGCCCTGGTAAAAAAATATTTTCCGAAGACAAATGAAGAGCAGGCCGCTTTATTAATGGAATTTGTTTTACATGGACTCTCCTCTTATTCACTTATCAGTAAAAAAATATTTGAAAATAAAGTAGAGTTTAAAGACCTGATGGGAAGCATGATGAATTTTACAGAGAAGGACTTTGAATTTGATGAAGAAGCTTAATAAAAATGCCGGAAGATTTCTTCCGGCATTTTTATATTATTAAATAGTACTAGAATTTTATACCTGCAGAAATACCTCCCCATGGAAAAAAGAACCCTCCATTGGCAATCACAGGACCTACATAAATTCGTCCGATAAATCCTTTCCCCACTTTTGCATACCTGTAACCCACCGTAGGCATAATAAAAGTAGTACTGCCCCGTGCATCTTCATCAGTATCAAAGAGGTCAATAGTAGCGGTGATAGGAGTAACTCCGATACCAAGCTCAAGATGGTGTGCATCTTTACCTGTCAGGTAATTCAGACCAACTGGAAATGTGAAAACCGATGCCCCCGTACCACCGGCAAAACCAACGCCGGCACGAAAACCAAAACCGTTCTCTGATTTGGTAAACCTCATATCATAATTGGCTGAGAAAACAAGGCCATTTCCACCCAGTTCCCCGTAAACTGCTTTGTTTTGCGCATTAACAAATATTACACCCAGTAAAATAAATGTTGCGCTTAGTAAGAATTTTTTCATGTTATTGTTTTTGGTTGAGCAATATTATTGAACACCGGATAAAAATAAAAGTTAAACAATATTTACCTCTCTTTCCAGTATTACTCCGAATTTCTCATTTACACTTTGCAAAATTTCTGTGCTGAGGTTATAAATCTCACCTCCGTTTGCTGTACCATAATTTACCAGTACCAATGCTTGATTGGCATGACAGCCTGCATCACCTTTTCTAAATCCCTTCCAGCCGCATTGCTCAATCAACCAACCAGCGGCTAGTTTCATATTCCCGTTTACCAAAGAAAAAGCAATGATACCCGGAAAAGCTGATTTCAATTCCTCGTATTTGGTAACTGAGACTTCCGGGTTCTTAAAAAAGCTGCCGGCATTGGCAATTGATTTTGGGTCAGGTAGTTTGGAAGAACGGATATTAATAACCGCATCTGAAATGGCTTTGATGGAAAGATCTTTCACTCCCATTTTTTCCAGTTCCTGCTCTATAGCGCCGTAGCTGGTATTGAATCGGGGTTTCTTTCTCAGTTGATAAGTAACATTGAGTATTACAAACTGGTCTTTGTATTTTCTTTTGAATACACTTTCCCGGTAGCCGAATTCACAATCACTCCGGGTAAAGGTTACCAATCTTTTTTCTTTTAAATGATATGCTTCCAGGTCCCAAAATACATCGTCAATCTCCACACCATAAGCACCGATATTCTGCATCGGTGATGCGCCAACATTCCCTGGTATCAATGATAGATTCTCAACCCCTGCCCAACTACGTTCAATGCAATGCAGTACAAACTGGTGCCAGTTCTCCCCTGCCCCGGCTTTTATATAGACATATTCACTATCCTCATGTATTTCTTTTATCCCTTTGATCTCATTCTTTAATACTAATCCATCTACGTCCTTTGTCAACAGGATATTACTGCCTCCACCGAGAATGAAGTTTAAATTATGATGTTTAGAGTTTAAGGTTTCCTCCAGTTCGTCAACATCATCAAAAGCAGCAAAATATTTTGCTTTTGCATCAATCCCGAATGTATTATAAGGGCGAAGTGAAATATTTTCCTGAATTTGCATACTGCAAACATCCTGAATTTTTATGACAGCAACATTGATTGGCGCCACCGGATTAATTGGAAATTACTTATTGGAAGAGCTATTAAAGGATGATTTTTATCATACGGTTAGAATTTTGATACGCCGGCCGCTTGAATTTACTCACCCAAAACTGGAAAAAAAACTAGTGGACTTTAACGATATGGAAAGTTTCCGCCTGGCATTAGAAGACTCCGATGTGGTGTTCTGTGCTATTGGCACCACCCAGAAAAAAGTAAAAGGCGATAAAGAAGCATACCGAAAAGTGGATTTTAATATACCCGTGAATGCAGCCCGGTTTTGCAAGATGAATGGCTGCGAAACATTTATTCTCGTTTCATCAGTAGGTGCGGACAGCAAGAGCAATAATTTTTATCTGCAACTAAAAGGTGAAGTGGAAGATGCCGTAAAAGCTGCAGGTTTACAATCGGTACATATTATTCGACCCTCTGTTTTACTGGGAGATAGAAAAGAATTCCGGTTGGGAGAAAAAATATCAAAAAGTGTTATGTCTGCCTTTTCATTTCTGATTCCCGCAAAGTACAAACCAATTCATGGGAAAAAGGTAGCTATGGCAATGTTGGCTGCTGCAAAAAAACAAAATGAAGGCTTTCACATATATCATTATCCCGAAATAAAAGCCATTCTTATTTCTTAACTTCAACACCTAAATTTTCTGTATGAAAAGAATCCAGCTTCTGGTTTCCATCTTAATATTAAATGCTCAGCTTTCTTACTCCCAGGATGCAGAATCTTTGTTTAAAAAAGGAGATTCACTATATAAAGTAAAAGATTATAAGAATTCTGCCATAGCCTATTCTGCCGGAATAAAAATACAGGGAAAACAAACTGACGAGAGTAATTATTGGAGGGCTGCCAGCAGATGGGCAATGGCAAAAGTTCCGGATAGCACCTTTTACTTTTTAGAACTGCTTTCAAAATCATCCAACATTTCGCAAGGCGATGTAAATGGTATTGAAGCGGATAAGGATTTCAATTCAGTAAAATCGGATAGCCGCTGGATTGCGGTAATGGAAAAAATAATGGCCAAAGCAAGAGCCAATTATAAAATAGATGAATTGATTTATGGAAGAAAAGACGGAGTGGCGTTAACACTGCTTCATGTAAAACCAAGAGTGAAATCAAATAATAAAGCAATCATATGGGTAATTGCAGGTTCATGGTTTTCCTCCTACCAACAGGCTGAAAGAACAATCCGTCCCTCAGCAATGTTTCTTGACAAAGGTTTTTCTGTTTTCCTCGTTATACTCGGTTCGCAACCCCGATATGCCATACCAGATGAGATAGAGGACTTGAAAAGAGCCATCCGTTATGTCCGGTACAATGCAAAAAAGTTTGAAATTAACCCGGAACAGATTGGAATTACAGGCGGTTCTGCCGGTGGCCACCTATCGCTGGCTGCGGCAATGGCTGATGAAAAAATCGATAAACCGTGTATCATCAAGAGTGCAGGCAGCAGCGGTGCTTTATCCTCCAACCGATTGCCTTAACTGGGGAGGGCCGGGTTTTAACTTTATTAATAATAAAAGCCTCCAGGTTGCAAACAGTATATATGGTGCACTCGATTTTACAAAATGGAATCAGCTTACTTCAACGTATGATCATATTACCGATTCCAGTGCAAGAATGAAAATAGCCAGGGAGATGTCTCCCATCTATTATGTTTCGCCTGACGATCCACCCATTTTTATTATCCATGGCGATGCAGATAAGGTAGTGCCGTTACAACAATCAGAAACGTTTGTTTCAAGATTGAAACAAGAAGGTGTTCAGAATAAATTTATAATTAAGAAAGGTGGGGTGCACAACCCCGGCACCATGATGCCTGAGTTTTTAGATTTCCCAGATTGGTTTGATAAGAATTTAAAGTAAGAAAATCAACAGTTTTTTATTGGTTTGCTCCCCCCACCACTTTTCTTTATTTTTTTTTTTTTTAATTTTTTCACCCCAAAAACCAAAAAAAACCCCCAAAAGGTTGCTTAGGTTTGTTTGGTTCGGTTGTTGGGGGGGGGGGGGGGGGGGGGGGGGGGGCCGCCCCGCCTTCGCCCCCTCTCCTTTTTTTTTTTTTTTGTTTTGTGGGTGTTATTCTTTTTTTTTTTTTTTTTTTTTTTTTTTTTTTTTTTTCTCCCCCCCCTTCCTTCTCTTTTTTGGTTTTTTTGGGGGAAGGGGGACCCCTCCCCCCGTTTTGTGGGGGGGGGGGGGGTGTTATTTGTTTTTCCCGTCGAATAATAATTTTCCTTAACACATCATAAATTTTAAATATGCTAAAATAGATCACACCGCATCCACATCCGCCACGACCGTCACACTGCGAAAACTTTTATGCTGATGCAGGATGGCAACCTGCTCCAGTAAATCTTTTTTACATTGATTAATGGTCTTGCCATCTCTGGGTAGTTTCAATAATAATTCCATCAGGTATTGATTCCTGATGCGTCCGATAACAGGCTCAGCAGGACCAACAATGTACTGACCATACTTAATTTTCATAGCATCCGCATAAACCAGTGCAGCCCTTTCCACCACTTCCTTTATTTTATGCTTAAAGCTGATATGAATGATGCGGGAAAATGGCGGATAAGAAAACTCTTTTCGTTTTTTCAGTTCTTCACCAAACATCATTTTATAATCATGCTGCTGTACAAATTGTAGTACCGGATGAGAAGGCTGTGAAGTTTGTACCAGCACTTTTCCAGTCTCCTCTTTTCGCCCTGCCCGGCCACTCACCTGCTCCATCAGTTGAAAGGCCCTTTCATTCACTCTAAAATCTGCAAAGTGTAACAACCCATCAGCATCTAAAATTCCAACAAGGTCAACATTATCAAAATCAAGTCCCTTTACTACCATTTGAGTACCAACAAGAATATCAATTCTTTTTTGTTCAAATTGCTGTATCAAAACATCATGTGCATTTTTTCCACGAACAGTATCCATATCCATTCTCGCCACTTTGGCGTCCGGAAATGTTTCCTGCAATTGTTCTTCAATTTTTTCAGTCCCAAAATTCCGTTGCGTAAACTTATCGCTGCCACAGGCGGCACAGGTATGCACCGGCGGATAGGTGGTGCCGCAATAGTGGCAAACTAATTTATTAGTGAGCTTATGAAAAGTAAGTGATACATCACAATATTTACATTGCGGTATCCAGCCGCAGGTACTGCATACCTGGTACGGCGAATAGCCACGGCGGTTCTGAAAAAGAATAACCTGTTTCCCTCTTGTCAATACTTCATTGACTGCTTCTACCAGTTGTGGCGACAGCATTACTTTTGATCTGTCTTTCTGGATGATCTTCCGGGTATCAACAATTTCAAGTGGTGGCAGTTTCAGATCACCATAACGTACCGGCAACTCCACCAACCCGTATTTGCCGGTACTGGCATTAAAATAACTTTCTACCGACGGCGTTCCGCTACCCAATAAAACCTTTGCATCGAATAAAGAGGCAAAATAAATTGCTGCATCTCTTCCATTATAACGTGGAGCCGGCTCCTGTTGTTTATAGGATGTATCATTCTCTTCATCACAAATGATCATTCCTAAATTCTGGTAAGGTAAAAATACAGACGACCTTGCCCCCAGTATCACCCGCAGTTCGCCATTCTTTACTTTATTCCATATCTCCACCCTTTCATTTTGTGAAAACCTGGAATGATAGATACCGATATAACCACCAAAATGTTTTTGTAATCGTCTTATCACCTGGGAAGTAAGAGCAATCTCCGGCAGCATATACAACACCTGCTTACCCTGTTTAATATATTCTTCGATCAGCCTTATATAGATATTCGTCTTACCGCTGGAAGTAACACCGTGCAGTAAACAAACGGATTTCAAAGTAAGCTGTTCCTTTGCCTGTTCAAAAGCTTTTTGTTGTGCTTCACTCAGTTCAAAATCAATTAGCACATTTTTGGGTAAGTACTTAATACGGTCAACTGTTCTCTTTTCGAGACGAAGAATATTTTTTTCAACTAATCCTTTTAACTGTGCATCTGATGCCCCCGATTTTTTAAGCAGCGATGATTTTATTACTTCCCCTTCCGTTTTCACTAAATGCAAATAGCTTAACAATAACTCCATTTGTTTAGGAGCTTTTGTCCAGTTATTTAGCAATTCAGATAATTTATCTTCATTATCAAAATCTGGGTTCAGGAGCACATAGGTTTCTTTTTTCGGCGCATAGGTTTGTTTCAATGCTTCCCACACAAAACAAACCTTTTTATTGATCAGCCGGTTAATGACGGGATAAACATGAGCAGAGTCTAACAACTCTTGTACTTCTGTAAGACGGAGTTCTTTTTTTATAAGTAACGCTTCACCAACAATGTATTCATCATGGTCAAGAGCAGAAAAATCGTCGCCATATTCTTCATTGTAAACAATGATTGTTTCACTGGAGAGTTTAAAATGAGCAGGCAATGCTGCGGCCATCACTTCGCCTTCGCTGCACATATAGTAAGCAGCGATCCATTCCCATAGTTTGAGTTGTTCTTCAAATACTACAGGTTCTGCATCGAGTACATTCAATATATCTTTTGTCTCGATAAACTCAGGCTTATTAGTAAGCAATTTTTTTACAATGCCTGCATACTTCTTGCTTTTGCCAAGATTTACTTCTACCCGGCAGCCGGGTTTTACAGATTCGAGTAAATGTGCCGGGACAGACCAGGTATAGTTTTTGGGTAAAGCAGCGGGTATGATGATTTCAGCATACCCCCCCGCCCCTAAAGGGGAGTCAGAAACTTCTATATTGGAGATACTTTTTGACATTGAAGGGTTAAAGATAACTATGAATTCAGGAGTCTATATTACTCTCCGCCTAATGGCGGATTGAGGGGTTTTCTCCATGCTGCGTCGTATTCAATTAATTTCCTTTCCATAATTTGATATACTTCTTGTTTCAACTTTTCAACATCGTTAGATGTATATCCTGCAACCGGTATTTCATCCAAATATAGAATCCGGCTTTGCCCCGGCTTCATCGAAAACAAACTTTTATAGTTCATCCTGCGATATGCATCCAGGAAGAGAACAGGTTTTACAGGAGTTTGCGTTTCAATCGCCACCCGGAAAGCACCATCATAGAATTCTTTAAGCGGTGTAGTTCCCATATTAAAAGTCCCCTCCGGAAAAACAAGTACTGAAATACCTTTACTGATCAATGATTTTAAAATTCTCACACTATTGGCCCTGTTAACGGGACTGCTGCGGTCCACGGTTACAATTGCATTTCTGTAAATAAGGCCAAACACTGGTACTTTACTCATTTCCACTTTACCCAACGGACGAATGGGCTGACGGTAGGCTTTAACTATGATAGCAGCATCGAGATAAGAAATATGATTACTGACAAAGATGTAAGACCTGGTTTTATCATGTGGCGTTTCATATATTTTCTTATGCCAGATAAAAATCATCGGGAACCACAGGTCGGCCCACAACATGCAAAGCCGTATTGTCATATTTCCACCTTTGATCCTTCCAAAAAAACTGGCGATAATGGCAAAAGGAAAAATGAGCAACATCACTGCCACAAAAGTGATAAAAGCATAAATGCTATAAATCCATTGTAAAGGCCGCAGTAATATTTTCATTACCGCTGATTTTTATATTTATCGTCATCGCCGGGACAACTGCATTTAAAATCAGTCTCCAGGTCAATAACAGTAACAACAGTTGTTGATTCATTGCACTGGGCATATACGATCCTCACCCGTTGATCGTCATCAGTCACTCCTTCCACTGCATAACGGGGACACCGGGCATTTTGCAAATCACTTTTACTATAATTAATTTTTCCCTCCTGCATTATTTCTTCCACTTCTTGTTGTGATATTTTCCGGCATTGCATCCGGCATTTTGCATGATTGCTGTATTTTAAAAACGAGGTACGGCGATCAAAACCATTATCCCTGTCGGTGGGGTTACTGGCCGGGTCTTTCGGCTTGTCATTATTGGTAATCTTTGGTTTGGGTACCGGCTCCTTGCTATTAGTACATTGTTTGATAACGACAATTGCAACCAACATCAGTGCTATTAATATGTAAGGAGCCCATTTCTTGTTCACTCTCAAATATTTGGATAAAAATACATGATTGTTGCAGACAGACCTCTACACAGAAGACAACTTTGAACATTAAACCTTAAACTTTCAACGTATTTTTGCCAGCTCTATGGCAGAATCCAGAACAGTGGCCTTTCATACACTTGGCTGCAAACTTAATTTCTCCGAAACATCTTCACTTTCCCGTATGCTGGAACAAGAAGGGTTTGAGAAAAGAGAGTTTGACGGTATGGCTGATGTATATGTAATAAACACCTGTTCCGTAACGGATAATGCAGATAAAGAATGCCGCCAGCTGGTTCGTCGTATTCAGCGAAAAGCACCGGAAAGCTTTGTAGTGATAACCGGTTGCTATGCACAATTAAAACCAAAAGAAATTGCTGAAATACCCGGTGTTGACCTGGTGCTGGGTGCTGCCGAAAAATTTAATATTGCAAAACATATCCGTGAGCTGGCCAAGGGCGATTCTGCCAAAATATGCAGTTGTGATATTGCGGAAGTCTCCGGCTTTCATTCTTCCTGGTCGGTGAATGACCGAACAAGAACTTTCCTAAAAGTACAGGACGGTTGTGATTATAATTGTTCATTCTGCACCATACCCATGGCAAGAGGAAAAAGCAGGAGCGATACGATTGAAAATGTAGTGAAGAATGCAGAACACTTAGCCAAACATGGTGTAAAAGAAATTGTACTGACAGGAGTTAATCTTGGTGATTTTAGCCCCCCAACCCCCGCAAGGGGGGCTTTAGAAACTTCAAAGAAAGAAAATTTCTTTGACCTGATTAAAGAGCTTGATAAAATACAAGATATTAAGCGATATCGAATTTCGTCGATTGAACCGAACTTGCTGACGAATGAAATAATTGAGTTTGTTGCCAATAGTGACAAATTCATGCCACACTTTCATATTCCGCTCCAAAGTGGCAGCAACAAAATTCTTGGTTTGATGCGCCGCCGGTACAAAAAAGAGATGTACGCCGAAAGAATTGCGCTGATCAAAACATTAATGCCGCATTGTGCTATTGGTGTAGATGTGATTGTTGGTTTTCCCGGCGAAACAGAAGAAGACTTTAAAGAAACATTTGACTTTTTACATTCATTGGATATATCTTACCTGCATGTATTTACCTACAGTGAAAGAGATAACACCCATGCATTAGGTATTAAGCCAGTTGTGCCTATGAATATAAGGCATGAAAGAAACAAGACACTTCGCAATCTTTCTTATATGAAGATGCAATACTTTACAGAACAACATGCAGGACAAATCCGTAAAGTATTGTTTGAAGGAGAAGATAAGCATGGCATGATAGAAGGATACACTGATAATTATATCCGGATAACAACACCCCGCCGTTCTGATTGGGTGAATGAGATTGTGGAATGGAAAATTTAGTGGAACGTACTGGATTCGAACCAGTGACCCCTACCATGTCAAGGTAATACTCTAACCAACTGAGCTAACGTTCCGGAACAATAAAAGTAAGTGATTTCAGGATTCTTTTTTCTCCCGGTGCAACTTTCCTACTTTTAGATTGTCAATTATAGAGATGCAAAAATACCTGGCAACGATACATTTCAAAATGAGTGATGAGTTTATGGAACTGGTTCCTCCCCATCGCACATATATCAACTTCCTCATTAATAAGGGAACTATTGATCACTATGCCGTCAGTATGGAAACGCAGCGTTCTTGGATTACGTTAAATGCCGAAGACAAGAAAGAAGTAGAAAAAATTTTGAAAAAATGTCCCTTTTTTAAATTCTGGACCTTCGAAATTGACGAGTTGTTCGTATTAGATGGCCAACATTACAGATTACCAGAGGTCAATCCGAATTAATTATTTCCCCGCCCATTTGGGTTTTTGTTTCATTACTTTCTTATATACCGGGCAAGTAGTAGCATGTGCTCCCGGCAAATACCCTGCACTCATTAAAAACTCATTTACAATTTCACCACCGGTAAACCGAAACGTAATTTTAAAAGCTTTACCCACTCTTCTTTTGTTTTAGGATGATGACGGTCTAACCAGTTTTTAAATGAACCCGTCTCTTTCTGGATCCGTTTAATTGCTTTTGCATTATGAACTGCCGCCTCTATTTTCAACCGGTTACGGATAATGCCTGCATCCTGCATCAACTTTTCCTTTTTTGTAGCAGAATACCGGGCTACTTTATCAATATTGAAATCATCAAAAGCTTTAAAGAAGTTGTCCTTCTTTTTCAGGATGGTTTCCCAGCTCAAACCTGCCTGGTTAATTTCCAGAATTAATCTTGCAAACAAAAGGTTGTCATCATCAATGGGAAAGCCGTATTCGTTATCATGATAATCCCTGTGAACAGTGTCTTTTCCTTTTCCTCGTACAAAATCGCAATAGGTGGTTGACATAAAGCTAATTTAAACGAAAATCCCGCCTTGTTTTACACAAAACGGGATTTAGTGGGAGTTGACGGGTTCGAACCGCCGACCCTCTGCTTGTAAGGCAGATGCTCTGAACCAGCTGAGCTAAACTCCCTTTTTTATTGGGAGTGCAAAGATAAGGTTGTGAGGTTTTTTGCCAAATTTTTTTTCAACCTATTGGCGGTTCCCACAATTCAATTTTATTGCCCTCCGGGTCCATAATCCAGCCAAATTTCCCATACTCTTCGTCCATCGGTTCGCCAACTATGGTTACGCCTTCTTCTTTTAAAACAGCCAGCAAGGCAAACAAATCCTTTACAATAAAATTCAGCATTATTGGTTTGTTGCTGGGGGCAAAATAATCGGAATCACTCTTAAAAAAGGAAAATACGTTATAGCCTTGTTTCTCACTTCCATCTTCATTGGCAAATGGCAACACGGTATAGGTAGTTCCATTAAATGCAATACCTAAATGTTTTTCATACCACGCAGCAAGGCCCTTTGGGTCCTCAGCTTTTATAAAAGGGCCGCCCAGGCCAGTAACTCTTTCCATAATTGCAGTTTAGTTTAAAAGTACAAAAACAAAAATGTATTTTTGTCCTGCAACAATGGATATTAAAAATCAATATCAAACAGACGCTGTTGAAGAAACAGATGTGCTTACGCAAACAGAAGACCCTTGTCGCCTGATCGTATGGAATGATGAGGTCAATACTTTTGAATGGGTTATTGAAACCCTGATGGAAATTTGCGGCCATACTCATGAACAGGCTGAGCAATGTGCTTACATTATCCATTTCCAGGGGAAGTATGGGGTGAAGAACGGCTCGTATGATGACCTGAAACCTCAATGTGATGCTATCACAGAACGGGGTATTAATGCTACCGTAGAATTAGTGGCTGTATAGTCTCCATTACTATGCCTTTATTTGTACTTGACAAAGAATTGACCTTCCCTCCGGTACATTTAGCCGAACCAGATGGCCTTTTAGCAATGGGTGGAGACCTCTCCTCTGAACGATTATTACTGGCATACCGCAGTGGCATTTTCCCCTGGTATGAAGGAGATACTATTTTATGGTGGTGCCCGCATCCCAGGTTCGTTTTATACCCCGAAGAACTAAAAATAAGCAAGAGTATAAAACCATTGCTGAATAAAAATGAATTTGAATTCACCACCAATAAAGCGTTTGCACAGGTCATTCATCATTGTAAAAAAACAAAAAGGCCTGGACAAGACGGGACATGGATCACTGATGAGGTAGAGAAAGCCTATTGCAAATTACATGAACTGGGATATGCCCATAGTGCAGAAGTATGGAAAGAAGGAAAACTGATTGGTGGACTCTATGGTATCAAACTCGGAAAAGTTTTTTTTGGCGAAAGCATGTTCAGCACAATGAGCAATGCTTCAAGATTTGCTTTTATAAAATATGTGCTGCAGTTGAAAAGTGAAGGGATTGAATTAATAGACTGCCAGGTTTACACCGAATACCTTGAAAGCCTTGGCGCAAGAATGATCTCCGGTGCTGAATTTGATACCCTCTTGAAAAAGCTTATTCCGTGAGAAATGCATTACTCTTTCTTTACAATCAATTTCAACTTATCTCTCAGAAACCACGCATCCATAAAACTGCATACATTTCGATGGCAATGATCCTGCTCATCATGGCTACAATAAGCAAGGCATTGGCCACAAGCGGAATATAGCACCAATTCGTATTGGGTAAAATCTATTGATGGAAGTGAATCTGAGAGATACCGGTACATCTGCTTATACCAGGACGAATCATTATCACTGAAAATAAACTGTTCTAATGAATCTATCGTGTAACGATAGTTATGAAAAACCAGGTGATAAACAGAATCAGAGCTTATAACAAATAACCGCTGCTTTACACTATAGCTGACCGAATCATTGAGGTCATAATACCGGTTATATGACCGTTCAGGCATCCTAACCGGACGACCCAGTTCATCCGGAATACTTTTTACAAATGCGTTAACATGTTCATGCCTTTGCCCAATTATCAAAGTAGGGCACAGCAGGCATAAAAAAAGCACCATCTTCATAATTTGATTTTGAAGAAGATGCTATTAGTAAAAAAATACACAAACCTTAAAACCTTGACCCGATATAATGAGGTAACATAGCCCTCCAGGTATTCCAGTCATGCGGCCAGTCCTCCCCCCATACATCCAGCTCATACCAAATGCCCTTGTCATAAAGGACTTTAGCAAATTTTCCACTTGCCGAAGGGTCTTCATAAGAACCACTGCCAGTGAGAATATGGATATTTTTACTCTGCCGTATTTGCTCCAGGGTTGAATGATCAGTGAGGTTTTGCATAAAATGCCAGGGACTGTTAAAGTAGGCATCATCGTCGAAATGTCCCTTTGTATATTCTGATAAATCATAAACGCCACTCATTGCGATAACACCATTAATGATATCCGGACGTTTCAGGAACAGGTTCATACTGTGCAGGGCGCCAAATGAAGCACCACAGGTTATGATGGGAGTTTCCTGGCTGGTGGTGTTTTTAATAAAAGGAACCACTTCATTAAACACATAATCATTCCACTGTTGATGGCGAATAGATTTATGCCGGGGATCCATCTGGTTATTCAACCAGCTTTCATTGTTGATACTATCTATAGAAAACACCCTGACTTTTCCGCTGTTTATAAAAGGAGCAATGTGATCCATTAACTGGAAACGTTCATATTCAAGATAATCTGCTGCGGCTGTTGGTACCAGTAAAAGGGCGAATCCATAATCGCCGTAACTGGCAATAGGCATTTCCTTATTAAGTGACGGACTGTACCAGGAGGTTAGTTCTCTTTTCATAAAGGAGTATTTATATCAATTTTTGTACGAATATATTAAGTAATTCTGATGAAATACCCGGCCGATATTGCTGTTTCGCTTTCTACATAAAACAAGGTAAATTTGCCGCCTTATGGAACTAAGTAAAAACTTTGACCACAGCACAGCCGAACAGAAATGGTACCAGCATTGGCTGGATAAAAATTACTTTCATAGCGAACCAGATAGCCGTGAGCCGTATACGGTTGTAATACCCCCTCCCAACGTAACCGGGGTGCTCCACATGGGACACTGTCTTAATAATACCATACAGGACATTTTGGTACGCCGTGCAAGAATGCTGGGTAAAAATGCTTGCTGGGTACCCGGCACTGACCATGCTTCAATAGCTACTGAAGCAAAAGTGGTACAGATGCTCAGGGAAAGAGGAATTGCCAAATCATCCTTAAGCAGGGAAGATTTTTTAAAATATGCCTGGGAGTGGAAAGAAAAATATGGCGGCATTATTCTCCAACAGTTAAAAAAAATGGGCTGCAGCCTGGATTGGGAACGTACCAGCTTTACAATGAATCCGGATTATTATGAATCCGTAATCAATGTGTTCATTGATCTATACAATAAAGGATTTATCTACCGTGGCAAACGGATGATCAATTGGGATGTGAAAGCCAAAACCGCTTTGAGTGATGAAGAAGTGATACGAAAAGAGACGCAGCAGAAATTGTATCACCTCCAATATAAACTGGATGTACCCGGAGATGAATACATAGTTATTGCAACAGTTCGTCCTGAAACTATTATGGGTGATACAGCTATCTGTGTTCATCCGGATGACGAACGATACAAATACCTCCATGGAAAGTTTGCGTTCGTTCCGTTAATCAATCGCCGCATTCCCATCATCACAGATGAATATGTTACTATGGAATTTGGGACAGGTGCATTAAAAGTGACACCTGCCCATGATTTGAATGATAACCAACTGGGGCAAAAACATAACCTGGAAGTGATTGATATTTTTAATGAAGATGGCACACTGAATGCTGAAGCTCAGATATACGTTGGTGAAGATCGTTTTGAGGCAAGAAAAAAAATAGCAAAGGAACTGGAAGAAAAGGGCTTCCTGATAAAAACAGAAGATTATACCAGTGAAGTAGGTTATTCAGAGAGAACGGATGCAGTAGTTGAACCAAGATTATCACTGCAATGGTGGGTGGATATGAAAAAAATATCAGGCCCTGCCTTAGCTTCCCGTAATGGATGAAGAAATAAAATTCTATCCTTCAAAATTTAAAAATCTCTATCGCCATTGGATGGAGAATATCAAAGACTGGTGTATTTCGAGACAGTTATGGTGGGGACATAGAATACCGGCGTGGTATGATGAAGAAGGAAGATTTGTTGTAGCAGCAACAAAAGAAGGTGCTCAGAAAATATTTAAAGAACAATTCTCTATCAATAATGCACAATTAAAGCAAGATGAAGATTGCCTTGACACCTGGTTCTCCAGTTGGCTATGGCCGTTTGAAGTATTTAAAGGATATAGCAATCCGGGTAATAAAGATGTAAACTACTACTACCCCACTAATACGCTGGTAACAGCACCGGAGATTATTTTTTTCTGGGTAGCACGGATGATAATGGCAGGCTATGAATACAAAGGACAAAAACCTTTTAATGAAGTTTATTTTACCGGAATCGTCCGGGATAAACAAGGAAGAAAAATGAGTAAGAGCCTTGGCAACTCACCCGACCTGCTTGAGATGATTGATAAAGACGGAGCAGACGCAGTTCGGTTTGGCATCATGATTTCCTCACCGGCAGGTAATGATCTGATGTGGGATCCTTCCGGTAATGAACAGGGTCGCTTTTTTATCAATAAAATGTGGAATGCATTGAAGCTGGTAAAAATGTGGGAAGGAAGACTGTCCGCAGGCGACAGTCCGCGTCCGGCAGAAAACTTGCAACGAATTGGTTTGAAAATCGCTTAAGTCAGGTAAGAATTC
This sequence comes from Chitinophagaceae bacterium, assembly GCA_016719015.1. GTDB lineage: Bacteria > Bacteroidota > Bacteroidia > Chitinophagales > Chitinophagaceae > JJ008. Next base: position 34,661 of record JADKAZ010000002.1, on the reverse strand, counting down.
AATTAGATGAACAGTTTAAAGAATTTCGATTAAGCGAATCATTAAAAACTATTTACTCATTAATATGGGATGATTTCTGTAGCTGGTATCTCGAATGGGTAAAGCCTGGTTTCGAACAACCCATCGACAAAACGGTGTATGAAAAAACTATTGGCTTCTTTGAAGAATTGATGCAATTGCTCCACCCCTTTCTGCCATTTATAACAGAAGAGATTTATCATCAGTTGAAAGAAAGGAATGATGATTTAACTGTAAAACAATTTGCAACCGCAAAAACTGTCAATAAAACTATTTTATCTGATGCTGTTTTATTGAAAGAGGTTGTTACAGCTATCCGTGATGCAAGAGTTAAAAATCAATTGAAGCCTAAAGACAGTATCAAACTGCATATACTGACCGACAATAGCGAAACATATAGATCAATTGAAAGTATTTTATTAAAACAGATCAATGCAGAATCTGTTTCTTATACTTCCACTTCTGTTGCTAACAGTATTACCGTAGTAGTTCAAAAAGATAAATTTTTTATTGAAACAACGACTGTATTGGATACTGCTTCGCAAAAAGAACAATTACAAAAAGATCTTGATTACCTGAAAGGATTTTTAGTTTCTGTTGAAAAGAAACTTTGTAATGAACGGTTTGTTCAAAATGCAAAACCTGAGGTAATTGAAATAGAAAAAAAGAAAAAAGCAGATGCGGAAGAAAAGATCAGAATGATCCAGGATAGTTTGCAAAACCTCTAAAATAATTTTGTTAATAGTGGGTTAATCATCTTGTTTTTAATATTATTCCCCTAAATTGTAGGTTATTGGTAAATCAAACCCTCTTATTTTTTATGAAAAAGATCCTCTGTATTATAACCGTGATGGCATTTACTATGTCCACTACAACTCTTTTGGGGCAAAAAACTTATTCTGGCATCACCTACCTGCATAAACTACAGGATAAAAGGACAGACAGTAAAACATCATTTAATAAATTCTTGTCCGGAACAGCAACACCAGTCAGCCTGGGAACACCGCTTACACTCTGGGTAGCGGGAATGATTGATAAAAACAGTACTTTAAAAAAACAAGCCCTTTTTACACTAGAGAGTTTTGCCTTTTCGCAGGCATTGACATTCGCAACAAAATCAATTGTTAATAAGCCCAGGCCACATGAATATGACCCAACATTGATCGCACTGAAAAATGCAAAGAACGGTTCTTTCCCTTCGGGCCATACCGCAGAAGCGTTTGCCACCGCCACATCGCTTACATTAATGACACATAAATGGTATGTGGCAGTCCCTGCATACACATGGGCAACACTTGTAGGACAATCAAGATTATATCTTGGAGTGCATTACCCTTCTGATGTAATTGGAGGTGCCATTACAGGCATCGGTAGTGCCTGGCTTTCATATAAGCTGAATAAATGGATGCATCATTCAAAAAAGAAAACAGAATCCACAGAAGAACATCATGGTTGATTACCTGGGAATAATATTGACCGGCATAATAAATTCAAATACTGTTCCCTTAAATCCGTCAAACTGATCCTGGTCTAATAACCTGCTTATCCTGAACCCAAAAGTTAAGGGGTATTGGTTCCACCATTTAGTGTCAATAAAAATTTCTCCACCAACGCTTCGTTGGTCTCTTGTAGTTTTCTTATCTCTTGAATATACTTTGGTGAAATCATAAAATATATTTCCCCGTATACGCTGCAGGTATAAAATATTACCAAATCCCCAATCAGGATAGAGTAGCGGCAAATGATAATTCGCAGACAATCGCCACATCCTTGAAAAATACCGTCCTGTATACCCCCTTGAATATGCAAAGCGGTTACCGAAAGACACCTGTGACAACGTATCCCTTTCCTGGAATGAGCCTGACAATAATAAATTATGTGCTGACATTAACCCCGGCAGGTACAAAGTGCCATTCGTAATAAATTGTGAGCCCTCATACGTTGTGATGGCATGACGATATGTTGCCGATACTGCATAAGCCAATCTTGGATAAATATGTTGTACTGCACGTTGCACCTGCTGGCTCCACGAAACAGAATGCTGTAAATAACTGAATGATGTGTTCCCCAGCGAATCTTTAAAAAAATCTTTATTAAATTCGTTACGAAGAACATAGTAACTCCCGATACTGAAGTTTTTAAATGTCTGCCCACTGGTTATACTTAATGGTACTGACAATCCAATCCGTGAGTCCAGTTGGTTCCACTGACGGAGTTTGTTACCGATAATTTCTTCCCGGTTAAATGTCAATTCAGTTCCAAAATTGAGATAGGGAAACCATGCACCATATACGCCGCTAAAACCAACAGCACTGGTTTTTTCATTCTGGTTATACAAATAATAGACTTCTGTCTCTAATGTATTCAATATGTTTTGGCCATAAAGCGAAAAAGTAAAAATGGGATCTTCGTAATAAGGACGCCAGCTATGAAAGTTCAGCAAATTCGTTCCCTTTTTATATTTACTGACAGGAAAGTCTCTTTTTGAAATTACATTCAATAAAATGTCATTAAATCCACCAGCCATTGCTACGGGAAACTTATCAATCAATTTTTCAGAAATTGCTGCAGCTGTCTCATTCCATACAATATCCTTTTCATCAATATGCTTTAACTGGTAGCCCTCGGCTGTATATGCAGACCATGTTATTTTTCCATTACCCGCATTAGCAAAATAGTTACCCAACGGGCCGTTACTGACCCTGAATATTTTCTTATCGCTTAATCGCAATGCAAAGACATCATCGTTACCACCAAATGATGCAGTAAAATAGATGACACCATTTGTCACACATGGATAGCCCACCACATTAAAGGATGGCGGTGTCAACCGAATAGTATTACCCGTTTCAATCTCTGCAGTCGCCAATGCCGACTGACCGTCAGCCAGCCTGACCGACGTCACTACGGAATGATCATCAATAAACTTGGGGTCAGTAAATAAACTGATTTCAGCAGAATGAATTGATTTTATTACCTGGCCATTATTAGCATCTATAATGTGTAATTCACTTCTTCCATTTACATCTACCTGTACCGCCGCCACCTTTGAACCATCTGCTGAAATATCGGGAGTAAAATATTTTGTTTTACTCGTAATTTTTTTTTGCTGACCTGTTTGTACATCCAGCACTTTTATAACACTGTAATCTCTCCAGCGCCAACGGGCATCCGTTTCATAAGCAGCATAAACAATCTTGCCATTACGATAAGAGAATTGTTCATCGATTGCTATGTCCTTCACTCTCAATTTATGTTCCCCTGTAGCATCCTTTATATAAAAAGTGGGGCGTTGGCGATAGCTGGTCTTCAGGTACAGTAATGAATCACTGCCTGTGGCATAAGGGAAGTAATAATTATTTACAAAACGTCTCTTAACAGGAAAAATATACTTTTCCTTAGTTATATCAGTTTGGATGGCAATCTTTTTATACGACTCAAATGCATCTTCCCTGAATGTTTTATAATCTATTCCGGCATGTTTTTTTATGGCAGTCTGGAAAGGATAAAACAATCCTTTATAAGCACTGGCATCCGTGGTTACTTTGGTCCAGAAGTCAGCACCATACTTTTCTCTGCCATAATTCACCAGCAGGTAACCGAGATTGTAATGATTAGGAACATAATCCTTCAAAGAGCCATTGCGCAATTTCATCCAGGAATATTTTTTTCCAGCCTGCCAGATGGATGGGTAAGCATTCATAAAAAGCGGCAGCCGGCCCCTGCCCTGCCTGGTCAGCGCTGTTTCAGCATAAACGGCATCGCCTTCATAAAACCAATCGGGGATTGAAGCATTTATCGCCAATGCAAATCCTTCCTGTCCAAAAAGAGTTTTCATTAGTTTACTCAACCCGTTATTGAAGTTATTAAACTGGTGTACATGCCGGTATTCATGTATGGCCAATTGATCTCCCCAGCTAATACTTCCTTCCTCAAAATTATTCAGTACCGGGTTCATGAAAAATTCACTGCGAAAAGGGCCTAATTGCACATAACCATTAGGAATTGTAGTTTGACTTTGTAAAACAACGTTGATCTTCTTTAGTTGGTTACCCAGCGAAAGCGGTTTCTCGGTAGCAAGGTAATGGATGATGGAGGAAATCCTGTTCGCCTGGCTATCCATACCCACGGGGAATATGATTCTTGCTGAATCCGTATTGATTTGTTTCCATTTATGAGAAGGTGGATGGCCACCAAACTGTTGAGAGAAAATAGAACCAGGCATAAGCAATATCAAATAAAAAAACACAATTCTCCGCATGGTGGGTATTTTAAGGAAAGTTACGGAGTAAATTTTTCATTGGATTACAAACCAGTAATTGGTTTTACAGCGGATGGGCATTAGTTCTTAACTTCAACGCATTATTTTACATCCTGAAAATATCAACTGATAACAACAATGAAATCATTCAGCATTCTTGAAATTAATGAAGTAGTAAAAGGAATCTTAACCGGCAACACTTCACACCGGATTACAGGTGCTGAACAAATAAAACTGGCCAGAGAAACTCATATCACTTTCATTGGAAATAAAAAATTTGCTCCCCTCTGGAATGCTTCAAAAGCTGCCGCTGCACTTATTGATGAAACCATCACTATTGAACCTGGAGAAAACCGGGCATTTATAAAGGTAAAAAATGTGGATTTGGCAATGGCCCTGGTGCTGGAACTATTTACCCCGGAGCCGCCTGTTTTTGATACCAATATTCATCCAACGGCGGTAATACATTCAACAGCTTCTATTGGTAATGGATGTAAAATTGGTGCTGGAACATATATCGGTGCACATGTAAAAATTAATGACAACGTAATAATTTATCCAAACGTAACCATACTGGACGAATGCACCATCGGCAGGAATACTATCATTTGGTCGGGTACTGTTATCCGTGAAAGATGCCAGGTTGGAGCCTATTGTATTTTTCATCCGAATGTTTCAATTGGTGGAGATGGTTTTGGATATCGGCCCGGTGCTGATGGAAAAAGCATTGTAAAAATTCCGCACATTGGAATCGTAATAATTGGAAATGCTGTTGAATTGGGCTCAGGCACTTGTATTGATAGGGGAAAATTCAGTGCTACTACTATTGGCGATGGAACTAAAATTGATAATCTTGTACAGATTGGACATAATTGCCAGATAGGCAGGATGTGTTTGATTGCGGGCAGCTGCGGAATTGCAGGATCTGTAACACTTGGTGATGGCGTAATAATGGCCGGACAGGCTGGAATTAAAGATCATGTTACCATAGGTAATGGTGTAAAAATAGGTGGTGGTGCAGGAGTAATAAACGATATACCCGACGGTGAAACTGTTTTGGGTTATCCAGCGGTTAATTACCGGGAAACATTGAAGCAATGGGCGGTATTAAAAAAGCTTGCCAGGAATTCATAACCTCAACATTCCGGAAGGCTTAACGGTACATTTACAGCCAGACCTCCATCTGCCGTTTCTTTGTATTTAAAGTCCATGTCTTTAGCAGTATCCCACATCGTTTTGATAACTGCATCTAAAGATACTTTAGCAAAATCAGGAGTGCTCTGCGATGCTAACTGGGAGGCAGTAATCGCTTTTATTGCACCCATTGTATTTCTTTCAATACACGGCACTTGTACTAATCCGCCAATAGGGTCGCAGGTTAATCCCAGGTGATGTTCCATGGCAATTTCAGCAGCCATCATCACCTGTCTTTGTGTTCCTCCCATACACTCTGTTAGTCCTGCGGCTGCCATTGCTGAAGAGACACCTATCTCTGCCTGGCAACCACCCATAGCTGCCGAGAGTGTGGCCCCTTTTTTAAAAATGCTTCCAATCTCAGCAGCTGTTAATAGAAACTGAAGGATTTTTTCTTCCTTATTACCATCACAAAAAGCAATATAATATTGTAATACGGCAGGAATAACTCCTGCGGCACCATTTGTCGGTGCTGTCACCACCCGACCAAATGAAGCATTTTCCTCATTCACCGCTAAAGCAAAGCAACTGACCCAATCCAAGGTATATTTAAAATCATTTCCACCCGACCGGATGACAGAAAGCCAGGAATCATAATCAGTATAGTCATTCCCGGTAGTCAGCTTTTTATTCAACGCAGCAGCCCGCCGTTTCACATGTAGTCCGCCGGGTAACATACCAGGAGTATGACAACCCCGGTACATACATTCTTTCATTACCCGCCAGATATTGAGCATCCTTTCATTTGTCTCCTTTTCAGTTCTCCAGGTAGATTCATTTTCCATCACTATCTCACTGATTGACATGCCGGTCTTCCTGCACCAATGCAACAAATCGTCTGCTGTATTAATTGGAAAAGCTAATTGAGCTTCATCTGTTCCCCCTGCTGCTTCTCCTTCTTTTATGACAAATCCGCCACCAATAGAATAAAAAGTTTCGGCAATGGATTCCCCATTTCGCATGGTAGCTAAAAAGGTAAGAGCATTTGGATGATAAGGCAATGTTTCCGTAATCAGGAAATCAATATTCTCATGAGGATCAAAGTCCACTTCATGTAAACCCAGCAATATTATTTTCTTCATCGAGGCTATGTCGCTGATCTTTGCATCTATCTGGTTCACGGCGAATGTAACGGGGTCGTCTCCGCATAAACCTAACTGCACAGCTACATCGGTACCATGCCCTTTTCCTGTTTTGGCTAATGAGCCATACAATAGCACTTTCACTTCTGTGACATCAAACAGTTGATTTTTTTGCTGTAACGTTTGTACAAACCGTTGCGCAGCCCTCCATGGGCCGAGTGTATGAGAACTGGAAGGCCCAACACCTATTTTAAAAATATCAAATACTGATATGGCTTCGTGTGGCAAAACGGATGATTTAAAAACAAAAATACAATTAAAAACCCCGGCACAAAGGCCGGGGCTAAGCAAAAGCAGATAGTCTTAGCTATAAAACGTCGACTAATTCGACCTCGAAAAAAAGTATTGTGTTACCGGCAATAGTCCCTTGTCCGGAACAACCATAGGCTAAAGAAGAAGGTATGATCATTTTTATCACACCACCTTTTTGAATTAATTGTAACCCGATTTGAAACCCGGGAATTGTTCCCCCCACTGTAAAAGTAACAGGGGTTGTTGTTTGCGAATCAAAAATAGTCCCATCAATCCTTTTACCGGTATACTTTACGGAAACCTGGGAATTGACTGTTGGAGTGGGGCCGCTTCCAGGATTCATAATTTGGTAATATACTCCACTGCTATGAGTAGTGCCGGTGATGCCGTTAGCTGCTGCATATGCTGCAATAGCCGCTTGCTCACTCTGGATTGTTTTATCCTGGCAACCAGTATCTTTTATACAACTTGCGCCGGTAAACAGGGCGAAATAAACAAAAAGTGCAAATATTATTTTTCTCATTTTATCCATTTTAAATAACCGACTACATATAGACCCCTTCCGGGCCATTTTTGCTGCAACGGGGGCAAATTTATGGTTTATCTTCTTTCGCTGATAATTCTTTATACTGCTGCTCATTCATGTCCCAGCGATGGCGGGCAGAAAAAATAACAATAAAAACGACGATTAAAAGAGCGGCGGCTATCAATACAATTATAAGTGATGACTGCTCACGGCGCATCACTTTATCAGCTTCTTTGTGCCACCTCGAAAATAGATTGATGAAAATAGTTACAACAATGATGACAGCCAGTGGTAAGCCGACAGCCAATTGTCTCCAAACTTTTTTCTTGCGGAGCCTGTTTATTTCCCAGTATTTAATAAACCCCTTTTCTTCTTCTGAAAGCATAATTCACACAAAGGTAAAACACCTGTGGCTATTACACTTGCATCCGCAACACAAAATATATATCTTACAGATTCATAACTCCAGAGATTTTGAAAGTAGCTCCCTTACTGGCACAATATCTTTACGTCAACAAAAGGCTGGACCTTCCTGGCCTGGGAAGTTTTATATTAGACCCCTCTACTGTTATTGAGCCGGAAACGGGTAAACATAATAAAGTAACAATCCTGGAAGGTGTTTCCTTTGAAAGAAATACGACCATTAAAGATACCTCAGTGCTGGTCAATTTTATTTCTTCACAAACCGGCACTATGAAGGCTCTGGCTGCTGCCGACCTGGATTCTCATTTAGGGCTGGCACTCCAGTTTTTAAATATTGGCAAACCATTTTTACTGGAAGGCATCGGAACATTAACGAAAGTGAAATCAGGAGAATTTTCATTTACACCCGGACTCTCACTCCCGGCTTCTTTAAAAGAACAAAATACAAAAGAGATTACTTCAGCATACCAAAATGATGAGTCATTAAACGATTATAAAAGTGTTTTTTATGCCCGCAAAAAAAATATGACCTGGAAAAAACCGGTTGCAATTTTATTATTAATTACGGGCCTCGCAGTTGCCATTTGGGGTGGTTATATGGTTTACAAAAAAACGATAACCGATGAAAGCGGTTCAGTACAGGTGAAAACAAACGATGATGAAACCGTTTTAGTAGCAGATACTGCAGAATTGCAAAAAAGCAACCAGGTTCAATCTAACCAGGTTGCCGTACCCCTGCCGGCAGGCAATTATAAATTTATCCTTGAGACTTCTGATGCAAAAAGAGCATTCAGCAGGCTGAGCAAGTTAAAAACTTTTCAATGGCCTGCACAAATGGAAACTAAGGACTCTGTTTCTTTTACTTTATATATGCTATTGCCAGTAACTGCGGCTGATACAAGCAGGGTTTTGGACTCTCTCAGCCGCCTGAATGGTAAAAGGGTTCGCATTGAACAATAAAAAAAGGTCGCCAATGCTGACAACCTTTGAGGTCCCGAGCGGATTCGAACCGCTGTAGCAGCTTTTGCAGAGCTGAGCCTAGCCACTCGGCCACAGGACCGTTTTGAACAGCAGCGAAAATAGGATATTTTTGATAATTGAACCTATTCATCATTCCAAAACAATGAGTATGAGTCGTATCGCTGAATCAGAGTTAATTATTAATCCCCGCGGAGCCATTTACCATCTCGACCTCCGGCCTGAAGAAGTAGCTGGCACAGTCATTACTGTTGGTGATCCTGACCGGGTAAAGGAAATCAGTAAACATTTTGATTCGGTGGAAGTAAAAAGACAACACCGGGAGTTCATCTCGCATACCGGATATGTGGGCAAAAAAAGGCTGACTGTTCTTTCTTCCGGCATTGGTCCCGATAATATTGATATTGTACTCAATGAACTGGATGCTCTTATCAACATTGATTTTGCCACCAGGGAAATTAAGAAAGACCTGAAATCCTTAAATATTATTCGCATTGGCACTTCCGGCTCTTTGCAGGAAGATATTCCGGTGGATAGTTTTGTCGCCTCTACACATGGACTTGGAGTAGACAACCTGCTCAATTTTTACCGGCATGAACAAAATGACCAGGAAAAAGAGTTGTTACAGTCTTTTGTTACGCATACTCAAATTCATGGTCAAATCGGCAATCCTTATATCAGTAGTGGTGCTGCGTCTTTGATAAAACATTTTGTAAAAGATTTTCACCAGGGTATTACCGTTACCTGTCCCGGCTTTTATGGTCCACAGGGAAGGATATTACGACTCGGAATCAGTAACCCTAACTTTGTCAATCGTCTTACAGATTTTCGTTTTGGCCAGCACCGCATCACCAATTTTGAAATGGAAACCTCGGCCATCTATGGTTTAGGAAAATTGCTGGGGCATAATTGCCTTGCCGTAAATGCTATTGTTGCCAACCGGGTACAAAAGGAATTTTCAAAAGATGGCCTGGCGACAGTTGAAAAGTTAATTCAAAAATTTCTTCAAATATTTTCTGAAAGTATTTAGTGTTTGAAGCAAGTACTAAGTAAAATGATTGATAACTTGAGCGTAAAACCCACTAACCCCTAATTACCCGCTACTAACATGAATTTACATTTCTTCAAATACCAGGGAACTGGTAACGATTTCATTCTAGCGGATAACAGGAAGAATGAATACTCATCGCTTACCACAGAACAAATCCACAAACTATGTGACAGGAGGTTTGGCATTGGTGCCGATGGCCTGATGTTGCTTAACGAAAAAACCGGGTTCGATTTTGAAATGAAATATTATAATGCCAATGGTAAAGAAGGTAGTATGTGTGGAAATGGCGGCCGGTGTATGACAAAATTTGCTTACCACCTGGGCATTCACCGGGAAGTATACCGTTTCCTTGCATCAGACGGGGTACATGAAGCAGAAATAGATACGGATGGCATTGTCTCATTAAAAATGAAAGATGTAAAGGACATCAAAAGATTTCATAATGACTTCATTCTTGACACCGGCTCACCCCACTATATAAAAATGGTAACAAATGTGATGGATGTGGATGTCTTCAAAAAAGGGAGTGAGATACGTCACAGTAAAGAGTTCGAAGAAGAAGGGATCAATGTGAATTTTGTGGAGCAGATGAGAGAGGCAGATAAAATAACCGTCCGAACATATGAACGGGGTGTAGAAGATGAAACTTATTCCTGCGGAACCGGAGTTACGGCGGCTGCCCTTGTTTGTTATCATAATGAAAACGGCTTTAATGATGTGGAAGTGAAAACACTTGGAGGTTTACTATCTGTGGAGTTCGACCGTACCGATGAGAATAAATATGAAAATATCTGGCTTTGCGGTCCTGCTGAAAAAGTTTATGAAGGCACTATTCAATTAAAATAATATATGACTGATATCCAATCAAAAAATGATATCATCCGGCAGTTAGAAAATGTGTCTGACAAATTTTCTTCCTTTTGTTCCGGCATCAGCAATGAATTATTTTTCCGGCAACCAATAGAGAAGTGGTCAGTTGCGCAGAATGTAATACATCTCATTACTTCGGCTAACATGACCAGACTTGCTTACCGGCTTCCAAAACTTATTATCAGGCTTTATACCGGCAAGCCTAATCGTTCGTCCCGCAGCTATGATGAACTGGTGGCAAAGTATAAATACAAATTGGAACAAGGTGGGCGGGCTAGTGGAAGATTTGTTGCCAAACCAGTTTCCCAAAACAATGGAAAAGAAAATATTCTTGACAACTTCAATAAGTCAATGAGAAAACTTATTAATGCCCTGCAAACGAAATGGGATGACAAGCAACTTGACAAATACCTTGCACCCCACCCTTTGCTGGGGAAAATCACCCTACGGGAACTCAGCTATTTTACCATCTATCATACCGAACATCATCTCCTGATAATTAAAGAAAGATTGGCGGGTTAAATCTGAAAGTGCAACCTTACCTTTGCCTGCCTCTTGGAACCCCAATCAAGGTATGCGTTGATTTATGATTCAGTATTTTAAAAATATCAATCAAAAGACGGTAGAGATAGACAAACCCGAAAACGGGGTTTGGGTCAATATATTACCCCCATTAAAGCAGGAAGAATTCTCGGAATTATCCACGGCATTAGATATACCCATTGACTTTTTAACAGACTCCTTAGACATTGACGAGAGAAGCCGTTTTGAAGAAGATGACAATGTCAAGTTGATTGTCATTAAAACTCCTACTGAAAACAACTCTTTTAATGAAAGTGATGCGTATTACATTACCATACCTATCTGTATTATTCTTACCCACAACCAGATTGTAACCGTTAACTCTTTTGAAAATACAGCTATCAAAAAATTTCTGAATACTTTTCAAAACCGTCATCCCGATAAAAGGAATATGATGGTGCTGAAAATTTTTGAAAAAATTGTTCAGAATTTCATGGAGCACCTGAAAGAGATTAACCAGCGTCGCAATACATTTGAGCAACAACTGTATGATTCAAGCCGTAATGAACACCTGCTTGAATTGATGCGGATACAAAAAAGTCTGGTATACCTTGTTACTGCCCTCCGCTCTAATGAAATGCTGATGATGAAAATAGAACGGACAAACTTCCTGGCTCTTACAGAGGAAGAGAAAGAATTTTTAAATGACCTGATTGTTGATAATTCCCAGGCCCTTGAGATGGCCAACATCTACACTAATATATTGAGCAGCACCCTGGATGCTTTTGCCAGCATTATTGCCAATAATCAGAACCAGGTGTTGAAAAGACTGGCGGTGATTACTGTTGTTCTCACTTTCCCTGTCCTTATTGCCAGTTTATTCGGCATGAATGTACCCAGTGGGTTTGAACATTCACAATACGCATTTTATATTGTAGCTTTTTTATCATTAGGTATCGCCTTAATCATTGGCTGGTATTTTTTCCGCAAGAAAATTCTATAGACCGTATGTTCAACCTGAGAGTTTATGGTATTCTTATTAATGAAGAAAAACAGGTATTAGTCAGTGATGAATTCATCCGCGGCAATTACATTACCAAATTTCCCGGTGGCGGGCTTGAGTTCGGGGAGGGAACAAGAGATTGCTTACAACGGGAATTTATGGAAGAAATGAACCTGAAAGTAGGAATCGGGAACCATATCTATACTACCGATTATTTTCAACTATCTGCCTTCAACCCTGAGCATCAGATTATATCCATTTACTATTTTGCAAAACCGCTTGAAGAAATTAAAATTCCTTTAAGAACAAAGCCGTTTGATTTTGATGAACAGCAAATGAAAGTGTACGAAGCAACGAAAGAAACAGAGACTTTCCGCTTTATTGAGTGGGATGACTTTTCATCTGCAAGTGTTACACTGCCAATTGACAAGATCGTTGCCAGTCTCATAAAAGCAAGCCATTAGTCATCGCCCATTGCAGCTTTCTTCATTGCTGCTGCCTGCTCATGACCAAGATACTTTTCAATCCTGTTATGAACAAGATAAATGACCGGTGTCATTAGCAAGGCCATAATAAATTTATAGATGTAATTTCCAATACAAATTGTCATAACAAGATTAAGAGACCATGGCTGTCCCTGGTTATTAGAAAGGCGTGGACCAATATAGAAAGCAATAAAAAGAACTACAAAACTGTCAACCAATTGTGATACTAATGTGGAACCAGTGGCCCGCAACCAGATATTTTTCTCGCCTGTTGCCTTCTTAATTTTATGAAAAATGAAAACGTCTAATATTTGTCCAATTAAAAACGCCACCAACGAACCGACAATTATCCACTGGCTTTGACCAAAAATTGCCCGGTAGGCTTTATCCGCATCGGGTACACCCTGGCCTGCATAGTTACCCACCCAAAAACCTGCCGGGGTAAGATGAATAGCCCCCTGGAACATGATAAAAGCATATATGATTAATCCAATGGTAAGAAAAGAAAGAAACCTCACTCCTTTCATCCCGTAGTATTCATTGATAATGTCTGTCATTATAAAAACAACAGGCCACAACAACACACCGGCTGTGAGGTTAAAAGAAAAGTCATTGCCGAAAATATTCAGGTGAGCAGGGTTTGCACCAAATGTCTCTTCCAGTGAAAATAGTTTCACTCCCATCAATTCCGCTATTAACGCATTGGCTATAAAGAAACCACCGAGAATAAGGAACAACCGGGTTGGCTTACTTTTGATGATAGTATGGATCATTGAGATAAAATATAAAAAAGATTATTGTCAATAAAAATAACAGGTTAACGATAATTAGCCACAAGGGTACAAACTCTCTCAACCTTCCTTTAACAATTAACACCACCAGGTAACAAAGGTTGACCACAGGAAGAATGATCATTCCCATTAAATAGCCGATGGTAATAATCATTGATTTCAGGTTTTCATCCTGTATCCAATCCTGCATGAGCAATGAAAAAGACAAAAGGAAACAGATACCACAGATAAAAGACAACCGGGACAAAAATAAAAGCCAGCGCATCGGGATTTTAGTCTAAAATAGCATTATTTTGTCAGCCTAATATTGAAGAGTAATGAAAAATTCCCTGCTGAAAAAAATTCTCCCTCATATCATTGCGGTTGTTATTTTTTTAGTCGTTTCTGCCTTGTTCTGTAAACCAATTTTGGACGGAAATGTGCTGAACCAGCATGACAATGTGGGCTGGAAAGGAATGGCACAAAATGCTTTTGAATACAAGGAAAAAAACGGGCATTATCCTCTTTGGAATCCGAATCTTTTCAGCGGTATGCCCAATTACCAGGTAGCCATGGAAGGCAAAAGTGTTTTGCCTGATATGCTGAAGATATTTACACTGGGAATGCCCAAGCCTATCAACTTTTTTTTTCTAGCCTGTATTTGTTTTTATATCCTTTGTCTCGTTTTAAGAATTAGGCCAGTTATTGGCATGCTGGCCGCTCTTGCTTACGCCTTTTCAACTTACAATCCTGTTATCATTGCTGCAGGGCATGATACACAAATGCAGGCAACTGCATTGATGCCTTTAATCCTGGCAGGTTTGATTTCTATTTATGAAAAAAAATACTGGCTTGGTTTTGCACTGACTACCTATGCAGCTTACCAGCAAATTGGAGTCAATCACCTTCAGGTTACTTATTACTTTTTCATCATTGCAGCATTGGTCACCATTGCTTACCTGGTTAAGTGGATTCAAGAAAAAGATTGGAAACATATTGGTATGGCAGGGGGCATTACCATTGTATCTGCAATAATAGCCCTGGCAGGAAATGCTTTAATCTTAAAAACCACATCTGAGTACGCAAAGTTTACCATGCGGGGTGGAAAAGATATTACGATTGAAGGCGACTCCGTAAAAACTGCCAGTACAAAAGGGCTTGATACTTCTTACGCCTTTGAGTATAGTCTTGGCCGTGCTGAAACGATGACTTTTATTATGCCCAACGCCTTTGGAGGGTTTAGTAAAAACATGACGGGTGAAGGATCCAATGTGGTAAAGAAATTAACTAACAAGGGGATTCCTGAAAGCAATGCAGAGCAAGTAGCACAAAGTATGCCCGCCTATTGGGGAAAGCTTTATACATCAGGGCCTGCCTACCTCGGGGTTATCATTTGTTTGTTGGGGCTAATTGGATTTATCATTATCAAATCACCGCTTAAGTGGGCACTGTTAGCAGCAACAGTATTGGGGATATTAATGTCATGGGGAAAATACCTTCCTGGCTTTAATACATTTTTATTTGAGTACATGCCTTTGTATAACAAATTCAGATCTCCACCATTTGCTCAGGTTATTCCACAATTTACATTGGGCATTAGTGCGGCTTTGGCTTTACAACAAATTTTGTTTGGCCTAAAGCTTCAGTCTCTTGATTTCAAGAAAATATTATATACAGCGGCCGGTCTCTTCGCATTGCTCGGTATCATGTATATGATAATGGATTACAGTTCCCCGTATGACGGACAAATTTCCCAGAACATTTCTGATCAGGCAAAAAATGAAGATATAGGGCGGTCTGTGATTGCAGGATTAAAAGCAGACAGGCAGGCCATGTTTGGTGGTCAGCTGCTACGGGCATTGGGACTTTCTTTATTAGCATTCGGTGTAATTTTTGCATATTACAAAAACTGGATAAAAGGATTTGTTGCCGCAATTATTCTTTTGATAATTAGTACTCTTGATGTGACAATTGTAAGTAAAGCATATTTCAGCAATGAAAAAGAACCCTACCTGAGTGAAAGAGATGACAGGAAACTTTTCATTCCGGCAGATGATTATGATGGAGCCAATTTCAAGAAATCTGAAATCGACGACCAGATATTAAAAGACAAAGATCCCAATTTCAGGGTTTTTAATATGGTAGGTACTGAAACGGGTGGACCCTTCAGCGAATCAAGAACTTCTTACTATCACAAATCTGTTGGTGGTTATCATCCAGCCAAACTCAGAATTTACCAGGATATTATTGAAAAATATTTATCCGGAAGAGCCACCCCTGCAATCCTGAACATGCTGAACACAAAATATATTATTGTTCAGGATCCTCAATCAGGACAGTCCGGTGTAATACCTAACCCGGATGCTTTTGGTCCCTGCTGGTTGGTAAAAAATGTACAGGTGGTAAAAGACCGGGTGGCCAGTATACAGGCATTGGGAAGTGCCAACTTAAAGGATACAGCGATTGTTGATGAATCATTCAGTAAAAACGTAGTGCAGCCGCAGTGGGATTCTGCTTCATCCATCAAGATGATAAAATTTGATAACGACGCCATTGAATATGAAGCCAATTGTAATGGACCGCAGTTTGCTGTTTTCAGCGAAGTGTATTATCCATTGGGATGGAACGCTTATGTAGATGGAAAGAAAACAGATTACTGCAATGTAAATTATATCCTTCGTGGCATGTCATTACCTGCCGGTAAGCATACAGTAAAATTTGTTTTTGAACCAGCTTCCGTTAAACAAGGAACTTCCATGATGTTCATGGCTTCCATTGCCATCCTGCTGATATTTGCCGGCGGATTATTTATGGCATGGCGTGAAAGCAAGAAAACAAGCTGATGAAAAAGGTGCTGGCAATAGCTCCCTACCCTTACCTGCCGTTCTTTTCAGGGGGGCAAAAGTTTATTGCACAGTTTTTTGAGCACCTTGGTACAGCAATTGACCTGACGGTTATTTCAGTTGCGGAGAATGATTTTTCACTGGCGAAGTCGTATAAGACAATCCCTCTATTGAAAAAATCATTCTCGAGATACGTAGACCGCAGTCTTATTTCTAAAATTGTTACCCTTACCAAACAAGAAAGTTTCGATACGATCATTTGCGAACATCCCTATTTTGCCTGGCTGGCATTTGCGGTAAGAAAGCAAACAGGGGTTAAAGTGATCATCCATACACATAATATCGAATACCAGCGTTTCCGGTCAACAGGTAAATGGTGGTGGCCTGTGCTAAAGCAATACGAAAAGAGCAGTTTTGAAAAAGCCGACGGTCTTTTCTTTATTTCCTCTGAAGACAGGGATTTTGCCATTCAGGAATGGAAGATACCATCAGAGAAATGTATAGATCTTCCATTTGGTGTGGAAATAAAAAGCTCCCCGGAAGACAGGTCTACCGCTAAACAGTTTATCGCTCAAAAACATGGTATCAGTATTGATGAAAAGATATTGTTGTTTAATGGCCTCTTGAATTACAAACCGAATATTGATGCCGTAAGAACAATTCTTGACAAAATCAATCCACTCTTACTTGCTCAATCATCATTCAACTATAAAATTATTATCTGCGGGAAAGGGTTACCAGAAAAAATGAATTTGCTAAAAGATTATGCAGACAAGAATATCATGTTTGCAGGTTTTGCCGAAAGCATTGAACCTTATATTAAAGCAGCAGACATATTTTTAAATCCTGTCCAATCAGGTGGCGGTGTAAAAACCAAGGTGGTGGAAGCAATTGCGTATGGAACAACCGTTATTTCTACAGCAACCGGGGCTGCCGGAATTGTAAAGAAAGTTTGCGGGGCAAAACTTGTAACAGTAGCTGATAATGACTGGGAAGAATTTGCCAAAGAGGTAATTATTAATGCAGCCAGTTCAATTCCAACACCGCAGGAATATTATAACTATTACTTTTACGGTAATATTATTCAGCGATTAATTGGCGAATCATAAACCGCAACGATGAGATTATTAATTACAGGTTTTACAGGTTTTGTCAGCCAGCACTTTCTTGCGTTGCTGAATAAAGAAGAACCCGGTTCTGTCGTATTAGGTATTGATAAAAATTCTCCTGATTTCGATTTTTCAGATTACAGCAATCTTACCATCTCATTTGAGAATATTGATTTGTTGAATCGGTCTGCTACAGACCAAATCCTTGAATCATTCCAGCCTGAATATATTTTGCATCTTGCGTCCGTAAGTTCGGTGGCACAAAGCTGGCATACTCCGCTGGACAGTTTTGTGAATAACACTAATATTTTCCTGAATCTTGTTGAGCAGATTCGATTAAAGAAAAGTAATTGCCGGATACTATCTGTAGGTTCCTCAGAAGAGTTTGGAGAAGTGTCTGAAAAAGAATTACCGCTTACTGAAGAGCATCCGCTGAAACCTGTTAGCCCTTATGCAGTAGCAAGAGTTTCACAGGAAATGCTATCGAAGATTTATGCCGATGGCTTCTCCCTCGATATTATTATGACAAGGTCATTTAATCATATCGGACCGGGGCAACGGGAAGTATTTGTCATCTCATCCTTTGCAAAGCAACTGGTGCAGCTGGCAAAAAATAAGTCTGCTGATAATACAATTACAACCGGCAACCTTTCTGTTATCCGTGACTTTGTAGATGTACGGGATGTTGTAAGGGCCTATTACCTGTTGCTGAAAAAAGGCCGGCGTGGCGAAGTGTATAATATTTGCTCCGGGAAAGGTATACTGTTACAAGATATTATTTCGACAATGAGTGATCTGTTAGGCATAAAAGTGGAGACGGTTGTAAATCAGCAATTGGTTCGCCCCAACGAGAATAAAAAAGTGATAGGCTCCTACCAGAAAATAAAAAATGAATTAGGATGGCAGCCTGAAATAGATATTTCAAAAAGTCTTTCCGATATTATTAAGTATTGGCAGGCAAAGACTGTATAACGATCACTTAACTCCCGTTACTTTGCAAATAGACTCCCAAAGCAGGCCTGCTGTGCGGCTCCAGGAAAACAATTGTTTCTGAATATGCCCTTTAGCAATAAGTTGATTCCGTAATTCATTATTTTTTGACAATGTCACCATTCCTTCAGCAATACTATCTATGCTGAATGGGTCCACCATTAGTGCTGCATTACCCGCTACTTCAGGCATAGATGTTACATTGGAACAGATCACCGGCACGCCACTTTGAAAAGCTTCAACAATTGGCAAACCAAAGCCTTCGAAAATGGGAACAAAACTTAATGCATACGCAGCTCCCAGCATTTTCTGCAAATCTTCATCGGATAACCGGCCAGTAAAAATGATATCTTCTTTGTATGGACTGTTGGTGTAAGAATCTTCGATCTCTGTCTTACTCCAGAGTATGGAACCCGCCAAAATCAATTTAAAGTTGGAGCCAGTTTTTTGTTTGAAGAGATTAAACGCATCAATCAATCGTTTTATATTTTTTCTTGGATGCATAGAACCAACAAAAAAATAATACGGCTTTCCCCCACTCCATTTATTTTTTACTTCACTTATTTGCTGTTCATCGAGCGGAGAAAAATTACTGTTGATGCCACAGGACACATTATCAATTGTAGAGGAATCAAGCTTGTAGTAGTCAGCTATATCTTTTTTACTATACTCAGAAATAGTGGCAATCCTTTTCGCTTTACGGGCAAATCGCTTGAAGAAAAATTTAAAATAAATACGGTTCTTTAGTTTAATATCCCCCGGCTTATGTTCAAAATTGATATCATAAATGATGGGTATCTGTTTGCAACTTGATGACAAGCTAAGATAACCATCAGCCGAAACCATCACATCCGGCTTATGCTTTCGAAGGAAGAAAGGAAGAACTACCTCCATATAAAACACATATAAAAGAGGGTGACGGAGCGCCGGGAAAATCTTATGCTTTGTTACATTGGCGAAGTCGAAATAATCTTCGGTAAATTTTTTGTCACACAAAATCTTAAACTGAACTTCCGGATGGTTCTTGATAAGATTAGCTACAGCATTTACTGTAAAATAGCCGATACCATCCAGTTTTTTATTCCTTAATATCCAGCAATTAATGGCAACGGTCATAAGCTATGCGTACATTTTTGCAAATATGCCACTTGTTTTTCAGCAAGGAAAAATTAATCTTTAAACCTTACTTTTGCCCGGTCAAATCACCAGAATTTTTATGAAAACAGCCCTTATTACAGGAATTACCGGTCAGGATGGTGCTTATCTTGCTGAATTATTATTGGAGAAAGGCTATAATGTACATGGCGTAAAACGCCGCAGCTCCCTCATCAATACTGACAGGATTGATCATCTATTCTTTAATAAAGATATAGCTGACCGTTTCCATTTACATTATGGAGACCTTACGGACTCTTCTAATATGATCCGTATTATTCAGCAAACTCAACCGGATGAAATTTATAACCTTGGAGCCCAAAGCCATGTACAGGTTAGCTTTGAAACACCTGAATACACAGCCAACTCCGACGGCATCGGTGTATTAAGAATATTAGAGGCCATCCGGATATTAGGTCTCGAAAAGAAAACTAAGTTTTACCAGGCTTCTACTTCTGAGCTTTATGGCAAAGTACAAGAGATACCTCAAACTGAAACAACTCCATTTTATCCCCGTTCACCTTATGGCGTAGCAAAACTATATGGCTATTGGATTACGGTTAACTACAGAGAAGCATACAATCTGTTTGCTGTTAATGGGATTCTATTTAATCATGAAAGCCCTTTACGGGGAGAAAGTTTTGTTACAAGAAAGATAACAATAGCTGTTGCACAGATAGCACTTGGTAAACTTGATACATTATTATTGGGAAATCTTGACGCCAAGAGAGACTGGGGACATGCAAAAGACTACGTAGAAGGCATGTGGCTGATGCTTCAGCAGGACGAACCGGAAGATTATGTATTGGCCACAGGTGTAACTACACCTGTCCGTGATTTTGTAAAGATGGCCTTTGCAGAAATAGGTGTTGAACTCAGGTTTGAAGGTGAGGGAATTAATGAAAAAGGATTTATTGCCAAAGCTAATAATCCTGCCTTTCCCTTAACGGCGGGGCAACAGGTAGTAGGTATTCATCCCCGCTATTTCAGAC
Organism: Chitinophagaceae bacterium; assembly: GCA_016719015.1. Classification (GTDB taxonomy): domain Bacteria; phylum Bacteroidota; class Bacteroidia; order Chitinophagales; family Chitinophagaceae; genus JJ008. The sequence continues at coordinate 14,077 of JADKAZ010000002.1, read as the reverse complement.
CGGCAGAAGTTGATCTGCTTATTGGTGATGCGACAAAAGCAAATACCAAACTTGGATGGAAGCCTAAATATGACCTCCCGACTATGATTAAGGAAATGATGGAGGCTGAATTAATCTACCAGGCAAAAAATTAACGCTTTCTCTTACGCCACTTATTACTGATAAACTTAAAAGGAAAAGTCAGGAAGCCAAGGATAAATTGCTTTATAAATAACGGATGCCTGCCGTAGATAGACGTTGTGATACGGTAATGTTTTGCAATAGCTTTGAATTGAAAATAACAAAGCAGGTTATAAACAATTTTCCTTGTGGTATTGAACTGTATGGGCAACGATTCGTCTAGCTTTTTTTTTGAAGAAGCAACACCGTTTTCAATAATTGATTTTACAGACTGGAAAATTTTTTCTTCATCAAACATGATCAACTCTATTACTTCTTCAGTAGAAATCCCATAACGGTTGAAATCTACAGAAGGTGCATTCCTAAAATATGCCTGCGGATCAAGCAATTGAAGCATGGGCAATTGCTTAGCCGCTGAACTGGTGCTTAACCAGGTAATACCACTGCTACAGCCAATTAGTAAGGAGCAGTAATGAGTAAGTTCAGCATTCTCTCTCACTCTCAAACAGCTTGCATCAATAATCTTTACTTGTACTGGAAAAAGAATTCGCAGAGGAAAGAATAATACAGGTTTGTGGTAATTGGGTAATTCTTTCTGCCACTTTCATTACAAAATCAAAGCTCAGTATTGATTGACCGCTTTGTGGTGCATACTCCCACAGAATGATATTTTTGAATTGCTGTAGTTGATTTTTTTCAGCAAATTGTTTTACATTTTCCTTTTCTGCATCGTTTAAAATCAATACAGGCTGAAACGGAACTGTGATAGGCTTGGGATAAGCCCGGAATATCATTCCCCGTATAGTTCCATCATACAAAGCCTGGTTATCATCCATATTATGAGTAACAAAAACTTCATCCCATTTTCCTTCATTCTTTTCTGCCGCTACTTTTTTCTTAAGCCTTCTGAAAGCAATAATATCATTTTTGGGAACTTCATCAGTAACCAATACTTCATCAACATAGGGGTTGCCAGCAATAATATCCTGGCAAAACTTAGCAATTAACCAGGTAAGATGACAACCGGGAAAATCTTGCTTTATTTGCCGGGCAACGGCTGTGGCATACAAACAATCGCCATTGGAGTATAACTGAACTAATAATATTTTTTTAGGAAAGTCCATTGATTATTTCATCATCAGTTTGGCTAATTCTTCAAAACTCACTTCTGGCCTCCACCCCAAAGAAAATATCAATGTTGGGTCTGAAACAAGTTGCTTGTGGCCTGAAACAAAATCAGGATTTGCTACAACATACTCTTGCCAATCTTTACTCACTAAAGAAAAACATTGCTCCAGCCATTCTTTTATAGAATAGCCTTTCCCGGAAGATATGTTTGCTTCAAAGACTTTATCCTGGTTTACTATTGCCCAGATTCCTCTTACAATATCCCCGGCATAAGTGTATTCTTTTACAGCATCAATATCTCCTATTGCTAATTTTTCATTACTCCCAACCGCAATTCGTTTGGCAGCTTCTGAAATCCTTTTTGTCATGTGCCTCTCAGTACGCAAAGGGCTGTCATGATTAAAAAAATATCCGACATATGCCTTAATACCTAATGACCGAAAGTATCTTGCAGCATAAACAGACTGAATCCTGCTTACGGAATAAGCATCTCTGGCTTCAAATGGATCAGTTTCTTTTATTGGGTTACCATCATTTTTAAACTGCAACCCGCTGCCAGAAATAAACACTTTAGTTATTGGAGAATTTCTTTTGACCGCCTCCAGAATATTCAACGTTCCTGTCGCAATTGTAGCATGGTTTTCAAACAATGCCTCGTGGCTGGTAGTTGAATTTGCGGCAAGATGAAAACAAATGCCGGCTTATGCTGCTTTATCAATTCATCAACGGATGTATAATCAGAAATTTCAGTAAGAGAATTACTCTGTCGTGTGATACCAACTACGTTATAGCCTTTTTCTTTCAACAATGCTGAAAGATAATGTCCATCCTGTCCTGAAGCACCGAAGATGATAGCTTTCATTAAATGCTCTTCTTTCTGATTACAAATGTGGCAAAAGTGTATTGATACTTACCAAGATAGTTAAAATCAGGACTAGGGCAATCCCATTGCGGAGAATCTACTAATTCACAACCCGGGATACAGGACAATAGCCTTTTCTCAAGATCAGACTTAGTATAAAACCTTGCATCTACTTCGGGTTTTAAATCACCGGGTTTCCATCCATCTTTATAATCACAGGTGATGACTGCGATACCCAAAGGAGCTAAAAGTCCACTAACACATTTTATAAATGATTCATCGTCCGGGTCATGCTCAATAACAGAAGTAGAAAAAATGATATTGTATGAATTTTTAAGGGTGGAGGGTTTTGAATAATACTCCTGTAGAAAATAATTTATCATTGGGTCTATATCCTCTACGCCATAGCCCATCTTTTGTAAAGCCATTGATGCAGTGTCTTCATAACTACCAACGCAAAGTAACTTAGGATTGTCGTATTTGTCCAAATGCCTGTAAACGGTATCAAAAACAAATGCCTGTTGTACATTGGCTCTGCCTATTTTTTTTGCCATTGTTTTTGGAACAAGCTCAAATAATTTTTTCTCAGCAGGTTTATAAAGCCGTCTTGCTTCATCATCCAATATTCTGTTCAACACATTGTTCTCAAGCTGTACTGGGATGTAAGAAGATTCAACAGACGTTAAATCATCTTCTGTGGCGGCCTTTGTATTACGAAGCCATGTAAATGATTTATCCGGAAGGGTGAAGAATCTGTTTCCAACAGATTGAATAGTTCTTACAACCCCCATCTTTTGTTTAAAAGGATGTTGAACCTTTTGAAAAACCGAATCCAATATTCTCTCATACTCCCATCGAAGGTTTTCAGCATCCCAGTTTTTTGATATTTTCTCAAGCGGCGAAAATCCATTATTCAAAATATTTTTTAAGGAATTATCCTCTACACAAATGGAAGGCATTGCTTGTAATATATGCCTGAACATCTGGCAACGGGAAACCCCAATTGGTTTCTTTACAGCCATGGCATTATCAACGGCACTGGAAATCCCTCTACCCACAGTATCTCCATACATAAAAATATTCATGCTATTACCAGCAAGAAAATCCAACACCACATCCTCATGCATGAAGTGATGTGATATTTCTAATTTAATACCCGGCTTTGTGATGAGTGATTTACAATTAGCGGCAATAAATTTGGCATTTTCTCCATTTGCATCACCAAAATCAGCCGAAGGCATATTCAACCTGATTACAGCCTCATCAAATTCCTCTTGTACTTTTTGGACTAATCTTTCAAACCCTTTTTTGGGAGTAGCAAATCCAAAACTTCCAATAGTAGTAATAGGTGGCTCTGTCTTATCCTTATTATAAGAAGGAATAAGTCTGCCAGTTTTAAAAACCAGGGGATTCTTTAACAACAATGTCGGGTCTGCAGCAATATAGAAATCAAAAAGAGAATTTAATTTTTTTTGGGATGGGCCAAGTATAAATTTATTACCATAGCTTGTTGCCGTATCAGCTACCTGCTGGGTTATTTCATGAATAATCCCAATTTGTACCGCCTTAATATCTACCAGGTTATTCCGGTAAATACCTTTACTGATTTTTGCACAAAGCCAGGGAAGTACAGAAGGATGGTAATTATAAATGATCGCAGCCGGATTATGCTTTTTAATAGCCACATTTAATTCATCAAGCGAGTCACATTCGGCTTTAATGAAATTATATTTTTGTGAGGTTGAAATTCCATTAAAAACATTTTTACCGAATTCATAGACACCGCATTGCCGGGGGGTATGAGTGACAAATAAAACAATCCTGTTCTCCATGCTTATTTTTTATACACTTCAACTTTAGGCACCGGAAAAATAAAACCCGTTCCTTTTTCCAAAGCCTCTTTTTCTCTTTCGAGAAATTCATCTTTGAAATGCCAGGGCAATACCAGATAATAATCAGGATTCATAGCACGGCTTTCTGCTTCACTGATGATAGGGATATTAGTTCCTAATGTTGACGCCCCATATTTGTCCGGGTTTCTTTCAGCAGCATATTCCACTAGTTCATTATCAATCTTGCACCATTGCAAAATTGTATTGCCTTTAGTTGAAGCCCCATACACATGTACCTTCTTTCCCTTCTTCTTAAACTTTACCAGTAAATCATGAAGCTCTTCTTTTAGCTTCTCTATTCTTTCCTGGAATTCATCATAAGGCTTATCAGTATCTAATTCAAGATCAAATTCTTTTTGTCTTGTTTCATTTATAAGAGAATAGTTGACCTTCTCATCATGTCCGGCATATTCCTTATGTGTGGCATAGCAACGGATACTGCCGCCATTAATTTCATTAAACGATATTTTAAAATCTTCATTCCGCCCATGGCACATATCTTCTCTAAGACAGCAAGACTGTAAAATTCAAGATGCTCATGACAAATAGTATCGTAGCTATCCAGCTCCAGCATTCTGGGCATATAACTCATTTCAAACACCCATACACCATTTGGCGCAAGGAACCGTTTGATACCTTTTACAAAATCAACCGGACTTTCTAAATCGTAGAACATGGCAATTGATGTAATTACATCCAATTGTTTTCCTTCCAGCAACTTAAACAACTGCTCGGATGGAAAAATATCCTGCACCACTTTGGCAATCTTTACTTCCTGTGCCACATCGCTTGGGTCGCAACCAAATTTTTCAAACCCCTGGTGATAGTAACCCAACAAAGTGCCGTCATTACAACCAATATCGAGAACAGATGCAGCATCCTTTTTAATGATCCCGGTTACGTCATCAACAATATCCTTCAGGTGATTTCGCATAGTATTATTGGTACCACTACGATACCAATAAGCAGCATATAAAATTTCGGGAGGTACGGAGTGTTCCATCTGCAATAAACCACAAGCATTCTCATCCTTTTCCGGGTTGCATCGAACCAGTGTGCAATCAATCTTCCGGGTGCTTGGCATTTCCTTGCCGGGTTTTATAAACGATCCCTGTAGGTATTGAGGCCCCAGGTCTATAACTTTCTTTAGCGATGATGAACCACAAACACGGCAAGTAGTTCTTTTTCTGATGTGCATTGTTAATTTATTTTTTTGAGACCATGCCAGCAAAAAGGCTATTGATCCTGTCTATACATTTATTTCGTTCCAGATTTAGTACGGCTAATTTTCTTACCACTATATCTTTTTGCTCCGCAGGTACTTTCTCAAAATCGTATACTTTTTCCTGCTCATGCCATAGCTGGCAATTCACATCGGCTAACTGCGCTACAACTTCACCAAAATTGCCCATCACCTCTGCAACGGTATTGCCTTCTTTTTTAAAAACCTTGTTGGCATCAAAGGTCATCCTGTCAACAGGAATATTACCTTCAACAGCGTTGATGATATATTCATCAATCTCCGCTTGTAACTGGGTTGATTGTTTTTCCAGGCTGCTAAGCCGGTCATTATCCTCTGTATGATATTGCTTTAGCTTTACAATTGTTAACTTGTCGCAAAGCATTCCCAGTGTTTCTGCCATAAAGGAAAATAAGGCTGCGAAAATATTGATTTTTAGCGACTATCAGGCCGTTTTCAGGCCTGAAAGAAACAGCTCCATCCCCTTTAGTTTATTGCTATCCAGTTTATAACTAAGGTGAAGATTGTAATACTTCTTAAGGTCGTAAAGATCAAAAGGATTTTCTGCAACAATTTCATCTATATGTTGTAATCCTACAGCATTAGCTTCATTAAAAAGCTGTATGAATTCGTCGGGCAACTGCTTTTTGCTTACCCAGGCCGCAAATACAAAAGGCAACCCGGTAATAGCCCTCCACTCGGAACCCAAATCAAAAATAAAAGTGGAGATTTTGCGCTGTTCCAATGCCCGGTCGCCAATAACCAGCCCGGCGGTAGTTCCTTTTATCTCGCTTCGGTAATCTTCATTCAATGATTCTACTATTTCAGGATCAATACCCCAATACTCCTTCATCAGGTATTTCAGCAACGCAACAGATGTACGGCTCTGGTAATCGAGGTACACCTTTTTAATTTCGTTCATCGGAACTTCACTGAACAAGGCCACTGAAGCAATCTCACCCTGCGTTCCAATGCAATAGTCGCCAATAATATGATACTCCGATAGTGAAGGAAGAACAGCAACCGGGATCAGTCCCAAATCAATTTCATCATTAATTAGTAACTGTGCCACTTTTGATGGATAATCACCAATTAGTTCAATCCTGTCACTTATAGGTTTTCGCTCCAGTCCATATAACAACGGCTTTGTGTTCAGGTAATTAACCATTCCAACCCTGATCTTCTTGCTCCCATCCCCTAAAGGAGAGTTTTTGTCACTCATTTCTACAATTTGTCTTTGTTATCTTTACGGCAAATATAATCAGAACCAGTTTATAGAAGTTTAGAAGCTTGAATCAGAAAACTGATTAAACGATACTATAAACTACCAACTAAAAACTATTCATGGAACTGAATACACTCACTGCTATCTCCCCTGTTGATGGTCGTTACCGTAAACAAGTGCAGCATCTCGATGAATATTTTTCTGAATATGCCCTGATCAAATACCGGGTGCAGGTAGAAATAGAATACCTCCTGTTCCTCGAAAAAAAGAAGTTTTTTAAGCTGCCCGGCAAAACAATAAAACACCTGGAAAAACTGGCAGAAGATTTTGGCCCTGAAGATGCACAGGAAATAAAACAAATTGAATTCACTACTAACCATGATGTGAAAGCAGTTGAATATTTTCTCAAAAATGAATTAGAAAAAAACGGTGGCGCAGCCGCTAAAGAGTGGGTCATTTTGGATTAACCTCACAGGATATCAACAATACGGCTATCCCTTTATCATGGAAACATGCCATTGAGTATGAATATTTACCTGCGCTACTTAACCTGAATACTGAATTGAAGATAATGGCCACTGAATGGAAGGACATCCCCATGCTGGCACATACACATGGTCAGCCTGCAAGCCCTACAAAACTCGGTAAAGAAATAATGGTGTTTGTAGAAAGAATAGAAAATCAGATTGAGCAGTTTATCGGAATCCCTTTCAGCGGAAAGTTTGGCGGTGCCACCGGGAATTTCAATGCGCATCATATTGCATTTCCAAAAACTGATTGGATTAAATTCGCTAACGAGTTTGTCTCACATATTGGATTAAACCGTCAGCAATACACCACACAGATCGAACATTACGATAACCTCGCAGCACATTTCGACTGTATGAAGAGGATCAACAATATCCTGGCAGATTTCTGCAAAGATGTGTGGAGCTATGTTTCGATGGAATATTTCAAACAAAAAACAAAAAAAGGAGAAGTGGGCTCATCCGCCATGCCGCATAAAGTAAACCCCATCGATTTTGAAAATGCAGAAGGAAATTTGGGAATGGCGAATGCAATTTTGAATATCTCGCATCTAAACTACCGGTATCAAGGTTACAACGGGACCTGACCGACTCAACAGTCCTCAGAAATATCGGTGTTCCCGTAGCACATACTTTAATTGCATTTCGTTCACTAGAAAAAGGATTAAGCAAGCTGATTATAAACGACCAGAAGATTTATGATGACCTTGATAACAACTGGGCAGTAGTAGCAGAAGCTATTCAAACCGTATTGCGGAGAGAAAATTATCCCAATCCATATGAGGCATTGAAAGATCTGACAAGAGGAAGCCAGCAAATTGATAAAAAAACCATCCATAATTTTATTGATAAATTAAAAGTGGCCGACAGTCTGAAAAAAGAACTTAAAAAGATAACACCCCATAATTATAGTGGCGTTAATTCTATGAAATGAAAAAAATAAAAAAGAATTTACTCTTTTCATTGTTTTCACTAGTATCATTATTTAGTGCTGCGCAAACAGATACTGCCTTCTGGTTTGCAGCTCCAGACATATCTTCTGATTTTAGTTATGACCGGCCAGTAATGTTGCGAATAACTTCATATAGCCAGCCCTGTGTCGTAACCGTTTTTCAACCGGCAAATGGTGGTATGCCACCGCAAACTATTACACTGGCGCCAAATTCAACGCAAACAGTTAATCTGACAACATGGTTGGCTAATATTGAGTGTGGCCCAGGTAACATAATTCAAAATAATGGATTAAAGATTGTGTCTGATAATAAAATATCTGTTTATTATGAAGTAAATGTTAATGGTCCCAACCCGGAAATATTTGCCTTAAAAGGTAGAAATGCTTTAGGAAATCAGTTTTATATCTCTTCTCAATATTTGCTTTCTAACTCCTCTACTTACACCCCAAGACCCTATTCATCCTTCAACATAGTGGCTACGGAAGACAATACTCAAGTTACAATTGTACCAACTCAAAATATTACCGGACATGCTGCTAATATTACATTTACAATATCATTAAACAAAGGGCAAACCTATGCTGCAATCGCTTCTTCGCAAGCTGCTGCTGCACATTTACAAGGTTCATCAGTAAGTTCGACGAAACCAATTGCAATTACGTTATCGGATGATTTGTTGTCTGGAGCAGAATATGGAGGCATCTGTGCTGATATGGCGGGGGATCAAACTGTGCCAATTACTATCACAGGAAATGAATATATAGCCTTTAAGAGTAATCTCAACTCCCCATTTGATAAATTATATATTACAGCTACTCAAAATGGAACCACTATAACACAAGACGCAGTAGTTGTAGGTACATTAAATAGTGGCCAGACCGCTCAACTGACAATAACAAATAATGTAACCTACGTTCAAACATCCGGACCAGTGTATGTTTATCAGCTATCCGGCTATGGTTGTGAAGTAGGTTCGGCAATATTACCTAAAATTAATTGCACAGGCAGTAGTTCTGTATCGGTAACAAGGAGTACAAATGAAACATTTACTTTGACACTTTTAGTGCAAAACGGGGGACAAAGTAGCTTTTTAGTAAATGGTGTAGCCGGAGTTATTACAAACGGTAATTTTAATGTGGTTCCTGGAACGGGCGGACAATGGTACTATGCCAAAGTAACCCTTCCTTCAACAACATATCCAAACGGTACCGTAATACGCATAAGCAATTCCACCAACCTCTTTCAGATGGGTGTACTACAGGGAGATATTTCAGGGGTTGGTTTTGGATATTTCAGCGACTATAATTCTGTAAAAGCAACTGCTTCTACAAATACGCCGACTCTTTGCCGAGGATCAGATTTACAATTAAATAGCGAAACGATAGCTTCTGCAACTTACGGATGGACTGGGCCAAATAGTTTTATAAGTAGTTTACAAAACCCCCTTATCAACAATGTAACAGCAATTAATAGTGGGCAATACTATTTAACTGTTACTGTACCTGGTTGTGGAACTTATTTAGATTCAGTATTTGTGACAGTTGATAATTGTGAAAATTCAATCGGCAGCATCATCAACACCTACACCCCTGTTCTTGCCTTCAATCCCTGCGAAAATAAAATCACTGTAGAAGATGCCAGTACGTTTAATGTGGGTGATACAGTACTTATGATACAAATGAAGGAGCTGTAATTGATTCCTCCAACACTCCCAACTTCGGACTGACTACCAACTACAGGAATGCAGGCAACTATCAAATAAATTATGTAAAAAAGCAAGGCAGGAAATATTATTGAATTAAAAAATATACTAATAAGAATCTACAATATACCCGATGGGAAAGTGCAATTAATACGAGTACCTTATTACTCCAATGCAACTATCACATCAACACTTACCTGCCTGCCCTGGGATGGAAATAAAGGAGGAGGTACTGGTACTGAATGTACAGGATACAGTTAGCCTGTTGGCCAATATTGATGTAAGTGGGAAAGGGTTCAAAGGTGGTAAAGGCTTTAGTTCTGGTGTCCCCGCATTGAATTGTTTTCAAAATAATTATCATTATCCGCAAAGTAGTAATGCAAGTGCCGGCCAAAAAGGAGAAAGCATTGCTACCATATCTCCAACTATTAATTACGGAAAAGGAAGTTCTGCCAATGGCGGTGGTGGTGGTGTAGGGCATAATAGTGGTGGCGGTGGTGGCTCTAATTCCGGATCCGGAGGTTTTGGAGGCTATCAATTAGACAACTGTGGTAGTTCACCTTTTGACAATAGAGGTATTGGTGGTCGCCCGTTAGTAAATAGCGAAGCCCTGAATAAAGTTTTTTTGGGTGGTGGCGGTGGTGCTGGCCAGGCAGATAATCCCGGCAACACACTTCCAGATGGTGGCAATGGTGGCGGTATTGTTATTATTATTTGTGATAAACTAAAAACAAACAACAATAAAATTATTAGCAACGGTGACAATGCAATTGCATGCTCTGTCCCCCCTTCTTCAGATTGTCATGATGGAATGGGCGGAGGCGGGGCTGGCGGTTCCGTTCTGTTAAGTATAAATCAGTTTCTTGATAATACTGCTACTGAAATCAAGGGTGGAAAAGGCGCAGACATGACGGGTAGTGTGCCACTTGGTGGAAGAATTGGCGGTGGTGGTGGCGGCAGTGGAGGTCTCTTCTTTTTCAAGGGCTCTACAGTACCAGCTAATACAGTTAATACAATTACAGGCGGCGCCAACGGCATTCTTACGCAAGATGCCGGTAGTTCATGGGGAGCTACTCCAGGTCAAAATGGATTAGTGTTTCAAAATCTCAATATCCCCATTAATAACATCCCCTTTCGTCCTAACATCGACTCTGTCCGGATCAAAGACAGCCTGATAACCTGTGATAATTTTGATTTCAAAGGTCTTGGATACACCAACACTAATCCTGTTGCATCCTGGCAATGGTTTTTTGGAGATGGAGGAACTGCCAACACACAAAATACCAGTCATACTTATGCACCCGGCTTTTATACAGTGAAATTAGTGGTAACAGATATTAACGGATGCAAGGATAGTATCAGCAGGAATATAACCGCATCTATACTAACCATGGATGCTGGTCCCAATGATACCATCTGCAGTATTAATTCAACCATCCTGCAGGCGACTGCCAACGGTGCCACACAATATACCTGGACACCTGTAGCCTTCCTTAACAATCCAACAATACTTAATCCAACAGCTACACCACCCGTTACAACCATGTTTTATCTTACCGCTTCGAATGCTTTTGGTTGCTCCCGGTTAGATTCAGTATTGGTAACGGTTCGTTCTGCCAATGCGTTCAGCATCATTCCGCCCACCAACATCTGCTCTACCAAAACAATCCAACTCAATGCTTCGGGTGGCGATTTGTATGTATGGCAGCCGGCCGGTTCATTAAACAATCCGGATATTTATAATCCCACAGCTTCACCATCTTCTACTACAACTTACAGCGTTCAGATTACAGATACTCTTTGCAACAACGTTCAAACTTTATCTACTACCATATCAGTGCTCCCTTTTACCAAGTATCAGGGCAAACAAATCAAATGATATTGATTGTACCATGCCGCAAAGTCAGTTAATAGCAAGCGGAGGTGTACAATACAGCTGAGCTCCAACAGGCACATTAAGCAACCCAAATTCCGGAAGTACGATAGCATCTCCGGCAGTTACCACACAATATGTTGTAACAGGAACTGATTTTTCAGGCTGCATAAATTATGATAGTGTGGTGGTAAATGTCACGAACCTGAATAAAGGTGGTTACTTAATGCCTACCGGCTTCACCCCTAACAATGATGGTCTGAATGATTGCTATGGTATAAAATACTGGGGCACTATCCTTGACCTGGAGTTCAGCATTTATAACAGATGGGGAGAAAGAATATTCTTCACCAAAAATCCAACCGACTGCTGGGATGGAAGATACAAAGGCCTTCCCCAGGATGCTGCAGTGTTTATATATATGATTAAAGCCCGGACAACCTGCGAAGGATCCATTTTCAGAAAAGGTACATTTACATTAATCCGGTAACTTTATTCTATATGAAAATATCCCTGCTGGGTGTTGCATTGTTGTGTTGTACGTACCATTCTTTTTCACAAATCAATTTGAACAAAGGCCTTACCGCCTATTACCCTTTCAATGGTAATGCCAATGATGAAAGTGGCAACGGGAATAATCCCTCCGTTTCAAAGGTCACCTATACGACAGACAGGTTTGGCAAAGCCAATGCCGCCTGTTCTTTCAATGGCAGCAGCAACTATATCAGGATACCGAATAGTTCCAGCTTTAATTTCAAAAACGGTTTTTCCATGTCGGCATGGGTAATGGTAAAAGATTTTTACGAAGGCACCTGCCATGGAAACCGTATCATTATGAAAGGTTATTCTGATTACCTTGATGGAAACTACCTGCTCACTTTTGACGACAATCACGGCACCAATGGCAGTAATTGCTATACAGACTTCCCCGACAAAAAGAAACAATCATTTTATGCAGCCGGCGCCAAACCCCTGGCAAACAATTTCATCGTAACAGGCAAATGGTACCTGCTTACTTATACCTACGACGGCACGACAGCCCAATTATATGTTGATTGCCAACTGCAGGCAAAAGGAACGTTGAGAAATAATGACTTCAGCAACAACCATGACTTGTTCTTCGGGAAAATGAATAACCCGCAGTACCCTTATTGGTTCAACGGCTTACTGGATGAAGTACGATTCTATAACAGACCGCTGAACAAAGAGGAAATACTGGCACTCTGTGCAGACAAACTAATCGAAAATAAACCGGAACTGGTTTGTACCGATGCCAATACTGTTTCAGCAAAATTTGATTTCCGTATTGACAATTGTACTACAACCCAATTCAGCTTAGTTACCTCCAAAACAAAAAACCTGCAAACCATTCAATGGTATTTTGGGGATGGCACTACCTCCAACAAAATGACACCCGTACACAATTATAAAAAATATGGAACCTACAAAGTAAAAGCCATCGTTGTGAGCAAAGCCGGGTGTGCCGACACCGTAACAAGGAAATTCAAATCCGGGAACTAAAACTGATTTCCAATTATTCAGAGCAGGGAGACCCCGGCAACATACAATTTCGGGCAAAAATAATAATGCAACCTATACCTGGGACATGGGCGATGGTAAAACGTATCAAATGTTTCTCTTATTTCACATGTTTACAATGAATCACGGCAACATATCAGTACGGATGTTTGCACAGAACAGTTCCGGCTGTCTGGATACCGTAGAGAAAAAATTGATATTGCGATGCCGGTTTTAATTACAGAAATACCTGCTTCACGGACCCGGTAACAGTAACCCTAAACCAGGTGCAGCGCAACTGGAAAAAAGAGATAAAGATATTATCCGCTCCATCGCTGTAGAAAATGATTCCTTCAGCATCTCTCTTTTGATAATGGCATTGTTGACGGCGACAGCATCACCCTCATCTACAATAACGAAGTGCTTTTTACTCATCAGATGCTTAGCAGTAAACCGCTTACACTTTCCCTGAAGATTGACCCGGTAAAAGATAATGAGTTAATAATGTGTGCAGAAAACCTCGGCAGCATTTCTCCCAATACAGCGTTGATGATTATCAACGACGGGAACAACCGGTACCAGGTAAATATCAGCAGCAACAAGAGCAGTAACGGTGCTGTTTCCTCTATTTAAAACAGTAAGGATTATTTTTTAATAATAAACACCTTCAACTCCTTTTCGCCTTCCATCTTTATACTGAAAGGCTTAAACTCTGCTTTCAGCAACACTTTCTGTGAAGTTACATCTGGTGCTTCTCCTGTTACTCCACAAATTTCAGTCAAGGTGTCTTGTTATAAAAATAATTCACTCCCTCCTTGCCACTTCGGTGGCATAACCCTTACCCCAGTGTGGGGAGGAAAGAATAACCCATCTGTGTTTTTTCCTCATCATTTGGAATAGGAATAAAACAAAGCAGCCCGCAAACACTCCGGCTAAGAATTTCTCCACCACCCAAAATCCTTTAAAATCTCTTGGGGATGCCTCTTCAATATCTTTTCTGCAAAAAGTATCACTCTCCTCCCTGTCCTAGGCGGATA
>JADKAZ010000001.1 GCA_016719015.1 Chitinophagaceae bacterium | reverse complement strand
TTACTCTCTGGCTTCATTATTTCCACCCTTGAACTTTTATCAATGCAGGGATTTAGTGTGATGGTTAAAATCATAAATAAATATTAATTAAGCGGAGGCCCTCTTATTTCTGAAAGTACCGATTCAATTCTTTGTTGTAGCAATTCATAACTGGTAAAACCTTTTGCCAGTAAATAAAACTTTTCCATCATTCACCTGCATTAATACTTGCGGAAAACTTGTGACTTGGTAGTTGCTTGCATAAGGCAAACTCATAGTGGGCTTTTTCTTTGTACTCAGCGCTTTTCAGTTTTATATAAAAATCGTCAGGAGAGATACGATACTTATCCAGTAGATTTCGATAAGCTTCATCATCTGTCAGATCCCTTCCCTCAAAATGTAATGCATACTGAAGGTCGGCTGCAAAGGCAACTTGTTTCTGTGGGTATATTTCTTTGGCTATACATAAGGCGATAGCTGATTTTTCTGAATGCTGATACCAGTCGCTTTTATCCGGATTAAATATATGCCAGAGATAATCCTCGCCAAATTTGATACCTGTCATTTCCTCTACCTGTTGATAGGCCTGACTGATGTAACCAGCTACTGAACTTACAGGACGGGCAACTTCCACCGGAATCATTCCACCCGAGAGTACTTCAAATGAAGCATTCTTTCTATTCTCTTCTTCTATTTTTTATAACCGGGCTGAAACCATAGCACCAGCCACAGTAAGCATCATAACAATAATAAATTACCGGGTGCATAGAAATGCAAACTTACACTTATCAGCAAGGTAAAAATTATGACTTACGGAAAATTAATGTGCCTCTAACCAGTTTTTCCCTTCTCCGCATTCAGCTGTTACAGGAACTTTATGTGGTAACACCATGGCAGATTGCATACATTCAAGAATGAGAGGCTTTAGCTCATTTACTTCTGTTTTAGTGCATCAAAAACTAATTCATCGTGTACCTGCAATAACATTTTGCTCTGCATCTTTTCTTTTTTCATCGCCGCATGCACTTTCTGCATGGCTAATTTTATCATGTCTGCTGCAGTTCCCTGTATAGGAGAATTGATTGCATTTCTTTCGGCGAATCCACGGACCGTAAAGTTTGCTGAGTTAATATCCCGCAACCATCTCTTTCTACCCATCAAAGTTTCCACATAACCATTCTCTCTTGCAAAATTTATGGTATCGTCCATATATTTTTGAATACCCGGAAACTCTTTTTTGTAGTTGTCAATAATCTCTTTGGCTTCTGTTCTGGAAATACCAAGATTGTCTGCAAGGCCAAAAGCCCCCTGGCCATAGATGATCCCAAAATTCACACTCTTGGCTTTGTACCTCATTTCTTTAGTCACTTCTTTTCACTCACATTGTACACTCTTGCTGCTGTTGCAGTATGGATATCGGTTCCGTCTTTAAACGCTTTACACATATTCTTGTCACCACTGATGGAAGCGACAATTCTTAATTCTATTTGTGAGTAGTCGGCAGAAAGGAGAATATGGTCATCATCTCTGGGTATAAAAGCTTTTCTTACTTCTTTACCTCTTTCAGTTCGCACTGGAATGTTTTGCAAATTGGGGTTGTTACTTTGTAAGCGGCCGGTTACAGCCACCGCTTGTCCATAAGATGTGTGCACCCTTCCGGTTTTCCTGTTTATCATCTGGGGTAATGCATCAACATAGGTTGATTTTAATTTTGTCAACTCCCGGAAAGTCAGGATATCATCAACGATCTGGTGACCTTTGACAGCTAATTTTAATAGTACATCTTCACCCGTCTGGTACTGACCTGTTTTTGTTTTTTTAGCAGAAGCATCCAGTTTCAGTTTGTCAAACAGCACTTCGCCTAATTGTTTTGGCGAAGCAAGGTTGAAACGAACACCGGCCTGTTGGTACACACTTTCTTCTGCTTTCTTCGCATCCTTTTCCAGTTCTTTCGAATAATCTGCCAGGAAATTCATATCTACCCGGATTCCCTCATATTCCATATCCACCAGCACTTTTACCAATGGATTTTCAACTTCATTAAACACTTTTTCAACCTCTTTGCTCTTTAAAAGCGGAACGAAAATATTTTTTAGTTGTAATGTAATGTCTGCATCTTCTCCTGCATATTCTTTTTACCTTTTCAATAGCCGCATCCCGCATGTTACCCTGTGTCTTTCCTTTCTTTCCAATCAATTCTTCGATGTGCACAGGCTCATAACCAAGAAATTTCTCACTTAATATATCCATGCTTCTTTTTCCATCCGGCTCTATTACATAGTGGGCCAGCATGGTATCAAAAAGTTCTCCTTTAATCTCAACGCCGTACCATTTTAACATCAACAAATCATACTTGGTATTCTGTCCAATCCATATTTTCTTTTTATCGGAAAAGAGGGAATCGAAATGTGCCAGGATTTCTTTGGTACGTATTTGATCGGCAGGACAAGGGACATAGAATGCTTCCCGGGTTTTACTGAAAAACTAAGGCCTACCAGTTCTGCATCATTGGCATCGATGCCTGTTGTTTCCGTATCAAAACATATCTCGTCGTGTTTCTTGAGTTCAGCTACTAATTTTTTGATTGCAGCATCACCTTCTACTGCTTCATATTTGTGAGGCGTATTATTGATATTCTTATCTACCACTAATCCCGCCCCGTCACTTTCTGTGTCCTGCAAAACAGGCTCTGTTTTTTAATTTCCGGTTCAATTATATTTCCAAACAGATCTGTCTGTACACCCTGGGCCATTTCTTTTCTACCACACCTTTTGAGGAAGAGGCAACGGAAAATTCTTCTCCCAAAAGTCTTTTGCCTAATGTTCTGAATTCGAGTTCAGCAAATACTTCTTTTAGTTTTCTTTATTCCATTCTTTCAGCCTGAAATCTTCTTCATGAAATTCAACAGGTACATTTGTTATAATAGTGGCTAACTTCTTAGAAAGAATAGCCATTTTTTACCCTTCTTTACTTTTCACCCATTGCACCTTTTATCTTATCGGCATTAGCCAGTGTATTCTCTAATGAACCATATTCGGCTAAAAATTTTGCAGCCGTCTTTTCTCCGACACCAGGTATACCCGGTATATTATCCACAGCATCACCCATCATACCTAGCATATCAATTACCTGGGTTACATCTTTAATATTCCATTTAGCACATATTTCTGCAGGCCCCAGTATTTCTGCATCATTTCCCTGGTAAGCTGGTTTATATATTTTTATTTTTTCAGAAACCAACTGGCCATAGTCTTTATCCGGGGTTACCATATATACTTCATAACCGGCTTTCTCACCCTGCTTACTCAGTGTACCAATCACATCGTCTGCTTCGTATCCATCAATGCCAATCACCGGAATATTAAACCCTTCTATTATTTTTTTTATATCAGGAACCGCAGCACTGATGTCTTCAGGTGTTTCCTGGCGGTTGGCTTTATAATCGGCAAAATCAGTATGCCGCTCAGTCGGTGCAGAAGTATCAAAACAAACAGCCATATGCGAAGGCTTTTGTTTGGTGATCAGTTCCACCAATGCATTGGTGAAGCCAAACTGTGCATTGGTGTTTTTCCCCTTGGAGGTTAACCTGGGATTTCGGATAAGGGCATAATATGCTCTGAAAACGAGAGCAAAAGCATCAAGGAGGAAGACTTTTTTTTCCATGCCCCTAAGGTAAAGATTTCACCAACAGGCAGAAATAAAAACACAAAGCCCCTTCCCTTTTTAAACGGGAGGGGCTTTGATATGTTAACGCTGCTTTACTTAGTTAATTGAAAGTCGTAGGGCGGTGCCTTCATTCTGTTCAGTTTTTACTGAAGCGGCTTGCTGAGAAACAACACCAGTTGTTTCATTCTTTTTTTGCAGATACTGTTCAGGATTATCTACCAATACAGTACCACTAAAGGCGGCTGCTTTTGGCTGAGCGGTTTGCTCTCCGCCACCTAAAACAGCCGTTTTGTCTTTGTGTATAAAGTTCAGGTACAAAGCGAAGAACAGCAGGTTGAAGGCAAAGAAATTTGCGATTTTACGGACACGTCTTTTCATAATAGTGGATTTATTGGATTTTAAGAAATTGGTTTCTCTGATATTCTGATGCTAAGATAGAGCGGGGTATTTTTTATTGCAAGCCTGGGCCTGAAGTATTTAATGAAATCAGGCACAAATACTCTGGAGAGAATCGTAAAACTACGAGTCAGATGTTACCAAAGTTCCCAGTCGTACTGCTGTGTTTCGCTGCGAAAAGTTGGCTTTTGCAGGCCATTGGTTAGCTGAGGTACTTTTTCGGTAACCACCTTTTTAAGATCAGATATTTTAAGTGTGTTTTTCCCCTCATTGCGTCTAACAGGCAATAAGTAAAGACGCCATTTTTTAAATCACCTCTTTCTAAAGCAAACTGGGTACCGGCAGCTGCAGAGATGACGGTGGTTCCGGTGCCACGGCCAACATTCACAAATAGTTCCTGCATCATTTCAAAACTATTTTTCATTCCAATTTTATTCTTATCAGTTTGGGTAATGATGAATCCCTTCACCCCATTTTTTTCTAACGAATCTTTTGCAACAGAATAATTTTTCATTTCTTCCTTATCAACTTCCCCACTGTGGCAGGCGTCGATCAGTAATAATTTTTTCCTGGCCTTAATGCCGTCCAGCAGATTTTCAAGTTCTTCATAGGGCAGTCCGCTTATTTGTGGCTGATTAAAATTGACAGCATAGGTAGAAAGAAAATAATCATAATCACTGCTGAGCAGGCCATGGCCGGAATAGGCGATGATGACTTTATCTTCTTCGCCGGTTAATAATAACTTCTTTTTTAATTGGAGAACATTTTCTATGGTTACGCCTTCATCAAAGAGAGTATCTATAACGGCGCCTTTAGATGCAAATTTGTTAGCGAGGTCCCGGATATCTTTTACACTCCAGTTTAAATTATGGATGCTATCTGAAAAACGGTTAATGCCCAGGCCGATAAAATACGTTTTAGCGGTGGTGGGTTTTTGCGACACATATTTTACAAATAATGGCTGGCGGTAGCTTTCAATTCCGTTCACATCTGTAATGGATGTTTCCACCTGGTTATCTCCTTCTGATAAATTAACAGTAATGGTGGTGTCAATGATTTTCTTATTTTTTAAACGGAGGTTGATTCCTTTTTGCCCATACAAAGGCACTTCGTTTATCCAAACGTTGATACGGTCGAGGTTTTCGGTGCTGCTACCTGCGATTTGGAGTGTTAACTGTTTATTTTTTTGCTCATATTCAACAGCATCCCGATTTTTAAAATCTGCTTCGGGGATAGTGAAACCTTCTTTGAAAGAGGTGGTGTCAACACCTAATTTTTTAATTCGCTTTAGATAAGCTTTTTTGTAGGAGTCAATTAATGCTGTGTCTGTTGAGCCGATGGCTTGGAGTACTTTATCGGGGCGGTTGTATTTGATATCGAGTTGGTCGAAAGAAATAGTATTTAGCTTATTGTCAAAATATGATAAATCACGGGCTAAACCAGGAGAGCTTTTGTAGAAGCCTTCAGGTATTTGAATAATATGGCGCTTAGAACTTTCAATATATATGTTTGTAAATATTTTTTCAGTCTTAAAACTAAACAATACTACCAAGTTATTTTTTAGTACAAAAGCACACAAATCTGCTGTAGGTAGTAAAGAGTAATTTGCAACAGATTCTATTTGATTAATAAATTTCCCATCTTCAATTCGCCATATACAATAAGAGCCCTCACTATACTTGGCTATTAAATATTTATTATTCGGGGTAACCTCTATTCCAACAACAGCATCTTTGAAAAATTCTAAACTGCCAGAGCGATTAAATATTTGTTTTTTAGTAACGGTGTCAAAATTTATCAATTCAATTTTATTATTAAAAGTGCAAACAGCAAGATATTTATTGTCATTACTTAAAAAGCATTGGAATGCACCCGGAATATAAAAATCTTTTAATTTCTTTAAATCCTTACTCGAATAAACATTTACTGAATCACCTTTCACCACGCATAAAATTTCACTATCACGGGAATATTTTATATCAGTAATATTAGAGCTTTTTTTATTTTCAATTTTTCCAATAACATTTCCAGAAATAATATCATATTGAAAAGCCTCATCATTATTTGGTAAAAAAATAAAATAGCGAACCGATGGGCTCACTACTAATTCTTTAAAATCAATTTTCTCTAAACTAACATTTTTATCAAATTTGTTATCAATAAAGTTCCATAGTTTTAAAACATTAGACTTATTAATGCCGGCAAGAAATACTCCACCAATCGAAATATTGTTAAGCCGTTCACTTATAAATAGAACTTTTTTATTTAAAAAATCATAGCACAATGAGCTATCATAAGTATTTAAAAGAATCTTATTTGCATATTTTCCAAAATACCTGTTAGTGTATTCTTGAGAATCAATTTTGTGAAATACAAATTGACCATTGTTGAAATTAAGCTTAGAAAAAACTGTGCTACCTGATTTTGGAAATAGATAAAGGTCTTTGTCTCGCTGACTAAAAACCGCATGTGCAATTTCATTATTCTCCTTGGTCACCTGAATTTTTGTTTCATGAAAATCATTTAAATTATGTATTGATAAGCCGCATACTTATTTTTTGATAAAAGATAGGAATTTGTAAAATCTATTTCTACATTATGCCCATAATCACTGCTATTAGTTTTAAGTATTACTTTCTTGCTTTCCAGACTGAAAAAATAGTTGTTCTTATCCCCTTTCCAAAAAAACAATCTTTTTTTGGGGATATATTTTATTTCAGAAATATTATCGATTTCCTTTTCTGGTTCAAAGAACTTAGTCAGTTCGTTCATTAAGCTATCGTCATTTTTTTCAAATAAGGACCAGGTTCTAATCAGGCTGTCTGTATAATAATTATTGCCAGACTTTAAATCAATAACTTTTATTGTTGATTTATCTACGTAATATGAAACCTGATCATCTTCGGAAATTGAAACGGCAAGAATTTTCTTTTTTTCAAGATAATATTTTTTAGAAACAACTTCTTTTTGAATATCAAGGAAGGTCAGACCCCCAGCACTATCACTAATAACAACTCTATTTTCTAAAGGGTTTATTGAAAAATTCGGGGGCATTTCATTTGTGGTATTTCGATTTTTTTCAAAAGGGAGTGAAATAGCAATTCCTGTTTTTTCGGAATTAAGAACATTTCCGTTCTCTCCGTTTAATAGAAAATATTCTCCCGTAATTGTAAACGCAGAAATTAATTTGCCTTTGTTATGAAATTGTGCAACAACGAAAAAATTTGAAAAATTTTCAATCTTCCAAATTAATTTGCTTTGTGAAATTGAGTATAAAAAAAGAGTAGTACCACGATTGAATAGTATTTTATCTGCATTCTGATCTAATGCAATTTTTTTAGGAAGATAATCTGTTGATACCCTGAATTTATCCAAGATGTAAGTAGTTTTTGCAACTCCTATATCCCACATATATTGAGCCTTGTCGGATTCCCCTAAAATTTTTTTACTGTCTTTTGAGAACCCAATATTTGTATAAACATAACTATTAAATTCAAATATGTCCAAGGGGGTTAAAGTTGATATATCCCAGCATTTAAAATTATATCTTGAAATGCTTAGAATTTTTTTACCATCAGGACTAAAAAATGCTTCTTTTAACTCATTTTGCTCCGTATTGATTTCGGCGATAACTTTTTTTCTCCGATAGTCCCAAATTCTAATATAATTATCTTTTGATGCAGTAACCATTCGATTGCTTGAAGGGGAAAAGTTTGCGGATAAAATTTCTGCATTGAGTGAAACTGGTAAAAGTATTTTATAGGTCTGGGCAGATAATTTTACTTGTTGAAAAGTCAATAAAATGAATAGAAGCGATGTAAAACGATTTAATGAATGCATTACAAAAATTTTCATTAGTCAGCATTTGGTTGGCAATACTATGTACAAAAAATAAATATACTATTTCTTCATCTCCTCCAACTTCTTCTGCAGCAAAAACATTTCATCCCTCAATCTTGCAGCTTCCATAAAATCTAAATCCCTGGCCGCTTTTTCCATCTCTTTCTTGATTTTTGAAAGAGCTTTTTCTGTTTGTGGAATAGTTTTGTATTCAGCTTGTTCTTCAGCAGCTACTGTTATCATGTTTTCATCCGGGGCAATAGCATAAGGATTAGCAGGATCATATCCTTTAATATCCAAGACAGAAGTTTGTGCAAATACTTCTTTGGTTGATTTAACAACGGTTCTTGGTGTGATGCCATGCTCAATGTTAAAAGCAATTTGCTTCTCCCGCCGGCGATTAGTTTCATTAATAGTTTTCTGCATACTGTCCGTCATTTTATCTGCATAGAAAATAACGAGACCGTTCACATTCCTGGCAGCACGGCCGGCTGTTTGTGTCAATGATTTTTCATTGCGGAGAAACCCTTCTTTGTCAGCGTCAAGAATAGCAACTAAAGAAACTTCGGTAAGTCTAATCCTTCCCGCAGCAGGTTCACTCCTACCAGTACATCAATCGTACCTAATCGTAGCTCACGGAGTATTTCTATTCGTTCCAGCGTATCCACTTCACTATGAATGTATTTTGATTTTACATTAATGCGGTGCAGGTATTTATCCATTTCTTCCGCCATCCGTTTTGTCAATGTAGTAACCAAAACCCGGTCTCCCATCTTTATTCGTTTATCAATTTCATCTAGCAGATCATCTATCTGGTTAACAGAAGGACGGATTTCAATAGGAGGTTCCAGCAAACCTGTTGGCCTTACCACTTGTTCCACTACAATGCCTTCTGATTTTTCCAGTTCATAATTATCAGGTGTAGCAGAAACAAAAACTACCTGGTTGGTCAGCGATTCAAATTCATGAAAATTCAATGGGCGGTTATCTAATGCAGATGGTAAACGAAATCCATAATCAACCAACACTAATTTACGGCTCCTGTCACCACCATACATACCGCTTACCTGTGGAATCGTCTGGTGACTTTCATCTATTATTGTTATATAATCTTTGGGAAAATAATCCAGCAGGCAGAATGGTCTTGTACCGGGACGACGCCTGTCAAAAAAACGGGAATAGTTTTCAATACCGTTGCAATAACCTAACTCCCGTATCATTTCTATATCATAATTTACCCGTTCACTTAATCTTTGTGCTTCAATATATTTCCCTTCTTTTTTAAAATACTCTACCTGTGCGGTCATTTCATCCTGCATTTCATATAGCACCTGCTGCAGGATATCCTTTGGCGCCACATACAAATTTGCAGGGAAGATGGCTGCATTTTCCATCAGGCCAATCCGTTTGCTGGTCACTACATCAATACTTTCTATTTCTTCTATCTCATCGCCAAAAAATGTAATACGATATCCGTAATCAACATAAGGAAGGTTGATATCAACAGTATCGCCTTTCACCCTGAATGTACCCCGGTTAAACTCCAATGTTGTCCGGTTGTAGGTGGAATTCACCAATGAATGCAGGAAGGCTTGTCTTGAAATGGTTTGCCCTTTATTAATACGAATGATTCCATTTTCATAATCGGTAGGGTTTCCCATACCATAAATACAACTTACTGAAGCCACAACAATAATATCCCTTCTTCCGCTGAGTAAACTTGAGGTGGCTCTCAATCTTAATTTGTCCAGCTCATCATTTATACTCAGATCTTTTTCTATATATACATCACTCACCGGCATATAAGCTTCCGGCTGGTAGTAGTCATAGTAGGAAACGAAATATTCTACTGCATTGTCAGGAAAGAACTGTTTGAACTCACCATATAATTGAGCGACCAATGTTTTGTTATGGGTAAGTACTAATGTTGGTCGTTGCACATATTGAATCATATTAGCAACAGTAAATGTTTTACCGCTTCCCGTCACACCCAGCAATGTCTGGTATTTTTCCCCGTTCAATATGCCTTCTGTAAGCTGGCGGATCGCATCCGGCTGATCGCCGGCAGGGGGGAATGGACTATAAAGGTTAAAAGGCATAGAGAACATGCAATTTAATGAAAGCCGGTAAGGAATAACAAAGCCTGATTAACATCGATTAATTTATCCCTCATGCAGCCAAAAAGGGTGAAAAACAATCTTTATCACCCGGGCTTCCCGTTGAAATAATAATCATGTTTTCCCGGTTCTTATTTACTTAATTTACCCCCTGTAAAATAGCCACATGAAAAAATATTTTCTCACCTCATTTGTTTTTGTATTCACTGCTTTTCAACTCACAGCCCAAAAATTTGAAACGGCTCTGGCCAGGCTGGCCCTTGAACATCAGCCGCAGAAAATTTATATTCATTACGATAGAGAATATTATGTTTCCGGGGAGACTATTTTTTTTAAGGCCTACTTATTCAGTGACGGGAAGCCAAGCGGTGCCAGCAATAACTTATACTTACAGTTCACCGACAGTAAAGGGGCTGTGGTGAGTACCCAATCATTCCCTGTTATGGGGGCTGTCGCAAAAGGAAGTATCGACATTCCAGATTCTCTTCCACAGGGAAATTATTACCTGAGGGCCATTACACCCGCCATGCTTGATTACGATGAAGCATTTATTTACAAGAAAAATATATTCGTTTTTAAACCTGCTGCAACAATTAGCTCTGAGAAAACGGCTGCTCAAAATGTTTCAGTACAGTTTTTTCCTGAAAGCGGTGATTTGGTTGATGGTATTTTAACTGTAGTCGGCTTCAAAGCAGTTGATCAATGGGGAACCCTGTAGAAGTTAATGGTATTATCCGTACCGGTGAAGGAACAACAATAGCCTCTTTTAAAACATATCATGATGGAATTGGGAAAGTGCCGTTCAAACCACAAGTTGGTAAAAAGTACACTGCAGAGGTAGAAACGGTCGCTGGAAAACGAACCTACCAGCTTCCCGAGGTAAAGGCTGCGGGTATTAATCTCAAAATCCAGGATGAGAAAATGCAGGATGGAACAAGAGGCAAAAAATTTCAGCTCTCCCGGAGTGAAAAGGATAAAGCCCTGTTCGGAACAGTAGTGCTGGTAGCAGCTATCAACAACCATGTGGTTTATGAAAACGAAATTTCTTTTGAAGACTATCCTTCGGTGATAGGACATATTGTAACGGATAGCTTACCATCAGGCATTTTACATTTTACTGTATTTAATAAAGATGGTGTTCCATTAGCGGAGCGGCTTTCTTTTGTAGATAATCAAGAGTATGTAAGCAGTGGATCCATTGCTGCCACAAAAATATCGGAAGCAAAAAGAGCGGAGAACAATATTGAATTAAGTTTTCCCGATGCCATTCAACGTAGCTGCTCTGTTGCCATTACAGATGCTTCGGGTAGCAGTTTTAATGATGATGATAATATTTGGTCCCGGTTATTATTAACCAGTGATTTAAAGGGATACGTTTATAATCCTGCCTGGTATTTTAACGGACGTAACGATACAACAAAGCAGGCTATCGACAATCTTTTACTTACCCATGGCTGGAGCAGATATAACTGGACAAAACTTTTGGCCAATCAATACCCGGAGAAAAGAAATTATGAACAACCCTTTATTTCTATCAGCGGAACAGTAATGGATGAAAAGAATAAGGAAGCACTGGAGAATGGAAGACTGAATTTATATGTAGAAGCAGAGGATTCAACAACGCAGAACTATGAAGTAAAGGTGAATGCAGCAGGTAAATTCCGGA
This sequence comes from Chitinophagaceae bacterium, assembly GCA_016719015.1. Taxonomy (GTDB): domain Bacteria; phylum Bacteroidota; class Bacteroidia; order Chitinophagales; family Chitinophagaceae; genus JJ008. Next base: position 1,497,818 of record JADKAZ010000001.1, on the reverse strand, counting down.
TGGATTCATTGTTATTTTTTGGCAAAGCAAAGCTCTATTATGCGTATACTGACAGTAAGGAAAAGCCCAAGCCTGCGTTGGTGATTCTTACCGATAACTCACTTACAAAACTGATTGCTGTATTACCCGGCACTATGCTGAATAATGTGATGGTAAGGGATATTAACACTACAAGATCAAAAGAAGAAATAAATACAAGATATGGATACGTAAAATCAAGACTGGATGAAGTAAAAGAGCTGGAACAGGTAACTGTCCACGCCGTATCAAATAAAAAGCCAATTGATATAGTAAACGAAAAATATACCACTGGTGTTTTCAGATCCCCCGGAAAAGTAAATCTTGATAATATTAATCAACCGGCGAATGATAAATCTTTGAATGCTGTGGATTATATAAAAAATCGTATTCAGCAAATAGAAATACAAGGAGGTAATATTGTTAATAGAAAAAATATGAGCCTTATATCCGGGCAAAAATGGGCGGTAGGTGTTTTTATCGACGAGGCTCCTGCAACTGTTTTGGAATTACGTTTACTCAGGGCAGATGAACTGGCGTTGGTAAAGTTTTATGAGGCAGGTTTTGTGGGTGTCGGCAGCAATTTTCCGGGTGGGGCATTGGCAGTTTACACAAAAGACAGATCAAATGAGGATGTAAAGCCAGACAAGTTGAGTTTTGTAGAATACAACGGCTATTCTATTTCAAAGCAGTTTTATGCACCCGATTATAATAATGCTGATCAAAAGCACCCGGTTTCAGATAGCAGAACCACACTTTACTGGAACCCGGATATATACACTGACGGCGAAACAACATCAATGAAACTGAATTTTTTTAATAATGATTTCAGTAAAAAATTCAAAATAGTGATTGAAGGATTTGATGCCACAGGAAAACTGATACACCTGGAAAAGGTAGTGGGGAATTAACAATGGTAACAATAAAAATAATAAGGCCGGTCTCTTATTGAGACCGGCCTTTTAATATTAATAGTATAGATTAATTAAAACTTGCGGTCACAGTGATAGTTGGTTTTTCAGCTACTTTACCAGCTTCAATTGGCGCACCGGTAATTTCATAGTCTTTCAATTTGACAGAAAAAGTAGAGGTAGCAGAAATTACACCCCCGGCTACAGTAACAGTTGCCGGCGCAGAAATGGGTTTTGCTATACCCTTTACAGTAAGGTTGCCAGTAACATTTACTTTATAAGTACCATCCTTGTTGAACTTTATCTTATTTATTTTATCTACTGTACCAGTAAAAGTAAATTTTGGGAAGCTGGCTGAGTTCATCCAGGTTGCCGCATTAAAATGCTCCTGTATTTTTGGATTGCTGAAAGCAAAATTATTCACAGCCGCTTCAAATGCAACAGCCCCTGTTGTCTTATCAAGCGAGGCGATTACTGTTTTGTTTTCTGCTTTAGGTAATGCGTCTTTTGGTGTAGTGGCATCAAAATTTACAACTGCAGAAGTGGTTGTTACTTTTTGTGCCATAAGGCTTCCTGTAATAGTGACTAAAGAAAGAAATAGAATTGCTTTTTTTCATTTGTTGATGTTTATTTTAAATTTAAAATTGCTCGTTTAAAACTTATAGAGGTGGTTCCCAATATCTCACTATAGATGCTGCCGCTGCAAACACCTTTTAAGGAAACAGGATCCCCCGGCATAATATTTTTTACCTGGTTAAGCTGGTCTTTTTCTAAAGAGAAGATTACATAAGAACCAGTGCTATCCGCAAATTTGATGGTGCCTGTTGAATCAGGGAGCATATCTACTGCAGAAACTTCACCGTTTACAACCAGTGTCTTATCAAGATATTTTTTATTTGTCGCTGTGTCGTTTGCCATAAACTCCCTGATAAGATCGTTAGCCGCAATCGTATAATCTGCTTTTACCTTATCTGTTGTAGTAAAAGTTTCAGCCATTACCTGTTTTTCTCCAAATTGGTAAGCACCATAAGCAAGAACCGGACCCAGCAATAACCACACAAATTTTGGTAACCATGTTTTAACCGGAAAGGCTGTAAGAATAAGACCGGCTGCACAAAGTGCATGCAGATAGGCAGAGATTTTTAACATACCCCATACGTTATTTCCAATACTGAAATCAACAGCAAGGGTAGTCGTAAAAAAGAAATAGACAGTAATAAGGGCAAGCGATAATGACCCGCCTATAAAAGAAAAAGGGACTACTTTCTTTTTTAAGAGAACAAGAATCACAGAAATAACAGCAAGCAAAGGAATCAGCCAAAAGATATAAAACGAAAAGGCAAGCTTTGGAAAGGGATTCTCTGGTCCGGATACGGCTACGGAGGTTTTAAAAAAATCACCGGTGGCTATAGCAGCACCGGTTACCGGCATTCCACTCCATGAGACCCAGGGTAAAAAAAAGGTTATTAGAAGGCCAACACCAAAAACAAGGTGCAGCCATCCAGTGATCCCGGGTTTGTTGATTGTGTTGCTCATTTCTTTTTTAAAAAACGACTATTTCAACCTGGTGGTTGCGATAGTTGAAACAAATATAATGATGTTTAAACATTGATTATATATTTTGCTGTAAAATATTTGTGAAGAAATAAAAAAACCTCCGGTTTTAGCCGGAGGGTTACAAACTAACACATCTGTAAAATATTGAACAACAGCTGCTTAGGCAGACTGCATTTCTTTAATTTTCTCCCTGATTTTCCCTTCAATTTCTTTCGCCAGTTCAGGATTGTCCACCATCAGTTGTTTTACTGAATCACGGCCCTGGCCAAGCTTATCATTATTATAACTGTACCAGCTACCGCTTTTCTGAACGATGCCCAGCTCAGTTCCCATATCAACGATTTCACCTGTTTTAGAGATACCTTCACCGAAAATGATATCGAACTCAGCGGCCCTGAAAGGAGGAGCTACTTTATTCTTTACCACTTTTACTTTTACATGGTTACCAATGGCTTCATCACCATCTTTCACCTGTGTCATACGGCGGATATCCAAACGAACAGAAGCATAAAATTTTAATGCATTACCACCAGTAGTCGTTTCAGGATTACCAAACATCACTCCTATTTTTTCACGAAGCTGGTTGATGAAAATGCAGATTGTATTGGTCTTGGAAATAGTAGCGGTCAATTTTCTGAGTGCCTGGCTCATCAATCTTGCATGTAATCCCATTTTACTGTCACCCATCTCACCTTCGAGTTCACTTTTAGGAACCAATGCTGCCACGGAGTCAATCACCACCACATCCAATGCACCGGATAGAATCAGGCGGTCGGCTATTTCAAGGGCTTGCTCACCATAATCGGGTTGAGATATTAAAAGATTGTCAACATCAACACCTAGTTTTTTTGCATAAGCACTATCAAAAGCATGTTCCGCATCTATAAAGGCACACATGCCGCCTTTCTTTTGTGCTTCAGCTATTACATGGGTAGCCAGTGTTGTTTTACCGGAAGATTCTGGTCCGTAGATTTCCACTACCCGTCCTCTGGGTAGCCCGCCAATGCCTAAAGCCACATCAAGGCCGAGAGATCCGGTAGAAATTACTTCCTGGGTAGCTTCGGCTTTATCGCCGAGCATCATTACACTGCCTTTGCCGTAGTCCTTTTCCAGCTTATCCATTGTAAGCTTGAGGGCTTTTAGTTTTTCACTGTTGTTGCCTGTTGTTTCGGGGGTTTTGTCTGTTTTTGCCATGGGTTAAAGTTATGTTTTTGCGTATTGTAAGTCGAAATATTTCGACCAGAATTCAAAACTAAATGATTTAGTAATTAAAAACTAATAATTTGGGGAAAATATTTTTAAACTATACCTATGCCGGTATGCAGGCCCGGAAACTAAAACGAAATAAATGTGTTTTTCTAACAGGGAACAGGATACGGATTGTATTGTTACTGTCCAATCATTTGCTCTTTAAGGGTATTGTTTTCACCGAAGGATAAGAATATCTTGAGTAAAAATATTTAATGAAATCCACCGCACTAATAATATTGATGATAGTGTTTTCGGAGTTGAATGCGCAGGATCCTTCCCTGGTAATTCCGGTCGGACACACCACTTCTGTATTAAGCGCAGATATTTCCCCGGACGGTCAGAAATATCTAAATACATCATACGATGGAACCGCCAAAATATGGAATAATAGTGGTTTTGAGTTATATGCTGTCCATGGATTTGATCGTTACGCCAACCAAGCAAGTTTTAATAAAACGGGTGAATACTTTTTGGTACGGTACGAAAAAACAGTGGCAGTCTATAGGGTGGAGACAGGAGAATTAGTTTCAGAGTTTACCAAATCATCGGGGATTGAATCGGCTCGTTTTACAAAAAACGGGGATAAGATTTTTTTTACTACTTATTTTACGGCAGGGGTATTTGAAGCGGTTACCGGAGACCAGGTGTACGAGACTGATCTGGAAATCGAAAAAATTGTGGCGGCTGATCTTTCCAGGGATGAATCAACCATTGCTGTCGTTCAGGAAAGTGTTGGCATTACTGTTGTAGAAATCATACCCGATGGAAAAAACGAGAAGTTTTCCATTCCTGGTCTTGAATTTACATCAATCAATTTTAGCCCTGATGGTGAAAGTATTGCAGCGGGTGCTAATGATGGACATATCAGGGTCTGGAATTTAGAAAAAAATGAATTGATCATTGATCGACCTGGACACTCGAATCCAATTATATCAGTTCAGTATAATAATACAGGTACGAAGCTGGTTTCTGCAGGAGAAGATGAAGTCATTATTTTTTGGGATGCGCCGTCCGGCGACACCTTGTATGTTATTCGGGACACTGATAACCAGAAAGGAGCTTTTTTCAATCCCGGTTCTGATAAGGTCTTAAGCTATGCAAGCTGGGGGTTACAGGTCTGGGATGCTAACACAGGATCACTACTATATGAACTCGATATTGACAGACATACTGGTTCCCGAAATGATGTTGATTTCACCAATGTTCAGCATGCCGCATTCAGCCCGGATGGCACAAAAATCATCTCTTCTTCCTCGGATTGCACTTCTATAATATGGGATGCTACTACAGGATCTTTTTTGACGGGTCTTAAAGGTGAAGTGATGGATCTTTCAGGTCATGCATATAGTAAAAAAAATAATATATTGGTTACTGGTCAGATCGACGGGTATATCAGGTTCTGGAAAACGGGCTATGGACAGTTATTAAGATCTTCAAATGAGCATAACAGCTGGATCACTGCTATAGCCTTATCCGAGGACGAATCTAAAGTTGCTACTGTGTCTAAAAGCGGCCAGCTAAGTATCTGGGAAACTTCCTCCGGTTCTTTGTTAAATAAATGGGATGCTCATGAAAGGTGGATTGTGGATGTTAAATTCAGTTTCGACGGAAAAAAAATTATTACGGGTTCATGGGATAAAACAGCCGCTTTATGGGATGTAGCGACCGGAAAGCTCATATTTCGGATGAATAAACACAGGGGAAATGTCGATGCTGTAGATATCAGCAGAGATGGCAGGTATGCACTTACAGCATCCTGGGACAGTACCATTCAAATATGGCAAACAAATGAAAAGAAATTGTTCAAAACACTCCTTGCAGAGACTTCTATGGCTTTGATAAGGATAAGCTTAGACAACAGATTCGTCGTAGCCGGAGGAGGAGGAACGGTATACTGCTGGGATTTTGCTTCAGGGAAACTTTTGTACACTAAACATTTTGGAACAGGGGTTATCGATCTTGAAATAACAGAAGATGGTAAAGTAATTAATGTTCTCTATTCGGGCAATCCACAATTTTTTAATGATAGACCGGGACAATTTGCGCAATATGACCTTGCCACTGGTAAAGAAGTGCTTGAAATTGAAAGCCCGGGGGAGAATGGTGACCCGGTCTCCTTTAACGCCGACAATAAAAACAAGCAATACCTGCTTGCAGCAAGTAATGGCAAGGTTACACTTCATACTCTTACAGAGTCCGAAAAAAAAGAAAGCGAAGTACATACTAATTCAACTGGTTGGATTAATGCCTTTTTTACCGGGAAAAATAATTTTGCAGCAGTCCTGAATTTTGGGGCCAGGTTTTTTAATATAGACAGGGAGGGGAATGAATCCCCTGCAATTAAAGAAATATACACCTCCATTGCACTTGATACGATTAACTACCTGACTTATATTCCTTCCGGTTACTATCAATGTTCTCCGGCAGCAGCAAAACTATTGCATTATGTTACAAAAGACCTGCAGGTTATAACGTTTGACCAGCTTGATGTTAAGTATAACAGGCCAGATAAAGTGCTTGAAGCAATCGGTAACACGGATACCTTACTCATCAGATCTTATCGGAAAGCATGGGAAAAAAGGATCAGGAAACTTGCCATTGATACCAGTACGTTCAGGCCCGGCTACAGTGTGCCTTCAGCGGATTTTACAAACAGGGCCGATATTTCCTATGAGCAAAGCAATGAAAAGCTAAGTCTCCATATAAAAGGGAATGATAGTATTTACAAACTCGACCGATTTAATATCTGGATAAATGAGTCTCCCCTATATGGACAAAGAGGAATAAGTATACGCAAATCCAATCGTAATAATATCGATACAACAATTAGCATAATTCTTTCACAAGGAGTAAACCGGGTTGAAGCATCTATTTCAAATGTAAACGGGACAGAAAGCTACCGGAAGCCTCTGATCGTTAACCACACTCCGATAGTCACACCAACGGAAATGGTTTATTTCATAGGAATTGGAATGGATCGGTTTGAGAACAATCAATATGATCTTCAGTATAGCGGAAAAGACATCCGTGATTTTTCAAAAAAATTAAAAGAAAGATTCAAAGATTCCATCATTATCGATACGCTATTCAATGAACAGGTAAGTGTTTCCAGTGTTAAGGCATTGAAGGAAAAGCTGAAGACGACACATATAAATGATAAAGTGATCATCGCTTATTCCGGCCACGGAATGCTCAGTAAGGAATACGACTACTATCTTTCCACTTACTCCGTAAATTTTGATAAGCCGGAGGAAAACGGTTTGCCCTATGATGAACTGGAAAGCTTACTCGACAGTATTCCCGCAAGAAAAAAACTGATGCTGATAGATGCCTGTCACAGTGGTGAAGTGGATAAAGAAGATTTGATAACCCTTAATGCAAGCTCCGACTCATTAATAAAAGGATTAAAACCGGTAGCTTACAAAAAGGAAGGCCATCTTGGATTAAAGAACAGTTTTGAACTGATGCAAAGCTTGTTTGTGAATGTGGGTAAGAGTACTGGCGCCACCATTATCTCTGCGGCAGCAGGAACACAGTTTGCCTTAGAGAGAAATGATTTAAAGAACGGAGTGTTTACGTATTCCATTCTGGAAGCGATGAATAAATACCCAACTATGAAAATAAGTGAGTTGAAAAAGATAGTTGGTGAAAGAGTAGAGCAACTAACTAAGGGTTTGCAAAAACCCACCTCAAGAAACGAAACAATTGCGGTGGATTGGAATGTATGGTAATCACTCTTAAGTTCTACCTTAGAGAAGTAACTATGTTATTTCAATCGTTTGGCCATAAAGGCTCAGGTAAAGACCCCGAAAGATTAACTTTCCTTATGCGTAAGTTTTTTTTTATTGCGACAGTTTTGGTATGGGGTGGTGCCCACGCACAGGAACCGAGAATAGTTCTTCCGTCGATGCATCATTCATCTATCGATGATCTTGCGTTTTCTCCAGACGGAAAATACCTTTTATCGGCATCTTATGATGGAACAGCTAAACTTTGGGATATCCGTACCGGTATACTTTTAGCGGATATTACTTCCCATAGTAGAGATATTACATCAGTTGACTTCAGTTTTGATGGTAAATATTTCCTTACTGCAAGCCGGGATGCAACGATAAAAATCTGGAAAGTGCCAGAAATAGAATTGGTAGCAGAATTCAAGGAAGAAATTCTTGGATTTAATAACGCTGCATTCAGCCCCGATGGAAAACAAGTAGTAGCAGCAATAGGCGATGGAGAAGTGACAGTATGGGATATTCAGAAAAAAAAATTATTGTGGAGAATTGGAGATAGTGGCGCCAGTACTAGCTCTGCTTTTTTTGCGGCTTTTAGTTCCGATGGAAAAATGATCTATGCCAATACAAGAGATTCAACCATTGGGATATGGTCTGCTGAAACTGGCGCACTGATCAGGAAATTGGAGAAAAAACCAAGTAATGATTTAAACTATGCCAGGATAAGCCCCGATGGAAAGTTTATACTGCGTTGGGGTCTTAGATATTATGGGGCAGATATAACTGAGATTGCAACAGGGAAGGTTACGGCCAGTTTGAGAGGAATATATAAAGCTGCTTTTTCCAAAGATGGGACAACCGTTGTTACAGACGGGGACCGTGTCATTGGCTGGGATCCGGTAAGCGGAGAGAAAAAATACGAAATACCGGGATCGGCGGTGGTTTTTACAGAAGGATCAGATCAACTACTCATTAAATCAAACGGAACCATCTCCACCTTTGGCATTAATACAGGCAATTTTATCAGCACTGTCCCATTGAGTTTATCTGAGGTCAACGGTTATAAAAGAATTTGGCTGAGCGACAAGGCCAATAAGATCGCCATTGTAGGTCGTGACTATTCGATCTCGATCTTTAGCATATTAAATGGATCTATGGTTTCTAAGATGGCGGGTCACCTGATGAAAGTTAACGGAACCACCTTATCACGCAAAAATGGTGAAATGATCATATGTGACAATTCCAACTACCAGAAAATATGGGATCCGGGGCAGCTAACATTCCGGTCTCTCACCTTTAATGAATCGATGTTATTTAGCTCTCCAACATATTCTACTGATAGCAAAATATTTATTACCTCCGCACTGGATTCCAATAAGGTCTACGTTTGGGACGCCTTGACTGGTAAGGAGATCGGTTATTTTCCGGGTTATTATGGGTATGCTTATTTGAGTCCCAATGGTAAAGTACTTGCTACATTCGATAATTTGAAAAGAGATGTACTTTTTTGGGACCTGAATACCTTCGAACTTCTTTCACGGCATTCTCTTGGTTACGACAGGATCGATTATCTAACTTTTAGTTCGCAAGGAAATCTGGCGGCACTGACTGGTTCAGATACGGCCATAAGTGTTTTTAACTATGTCACCGGCAAACTCAGTTATACATTAAAAGAACCGGATGGCAGAGAAGGTATTTTCGTTGAATTCAGCCCCGACGGGAAGGAAATGATAACCATGTGTTCGTATCGCAATGTGGCGAAAATATGGGAAGCAGCAACGGGAAAATTTATAAGGAAGATCCTGAACGGGGACCATACTCCGTTTATGGGGGCCTCGTTCAGTGCAGACGGAAAGAAATTGATTTCGTTTACATATAAACAGCCTTTGGTAAGGCTTTGGAACTATAAAACGGGTCTTCTGATCAGCGATCTCTCAGATCATAGTGACCCTGTTTATTTTGGCGAATTCTTTCCGGATGGGAAAACGGTTGTTACAGCTGATGACATAACATTTAGATTATGGGATGCTGAAACCGGAAAAGCATTAAAGCAATATTTTTACGATCGTGGACAAATAAGTGGTGTTTGTTTTAATAACGAAACTGTACTTTTCAAGGATAATGCTGAACTTAAAGTTTACAATATAAGATCGGGGCAACAATTGTACTCCCTGCTTTGCATAGACAGCCTTGACTATATATGTATAACTAAGGCGGGCTATTATAAATCAACAACTGGCGCATCGAAACTACTTCATTATGTCACAAAAGACCTTAAAGTAATCACTTTCGAACAACTTGACGTGAAATACAACCGTCCCGATAAAGTACTGGAAGCAATTGGCAACACCGATACGACATTAATTAAAAGCTACCGCAAAGCCTGGGAAAAAAGGATCAAGAAACTCGGCATTGATACAACATCATTCCGGGATGGCTACAGCGTACCCGAAGCAGATTTTACCAACAGGGATGCTATTGAATACGAACAAAAAACCGGAACACTCAAACTGCTTATTAGAGGGAACGACATTACTTATAAATTGGACCGCTTTAATGTTTGGATAAATGAAACACCCATTTTTGGACAAAGAGGAATTAATATCCGCAAAAGAAATAAAAATGATTTTGATACTACGATTACCATCAAACTTTCGCAAGGGGAAAATAGAATTGAAACCTCCATCACCAATGTAAACGGAACGGAAAGTTACCGGATGCCACTAACTGTAAACTATACACCGGTAATTAAGCAAAAAGAATCTGTTCGTTTTATAGGTATCGGTATTGACCAATTTGCAGACAACAAATACAATCTTCAATACAGTGCTAAGGATATCCGGGATTTATCTAAAAAACTGAAGAATAAATACAAGACTGATATAATCATTGATACTTTGTTCAACGAGAATGTAACGGTCTCTAACGTAAAAGCATTAAAACAAAAACTGCAAACAACAACAGAAAATGATAAAGTGATTGTTGCTTATTCCGGCCATGGCATGCTTAGTAAAGAATACGATTACTATCTTTCTACTTACTCAGTCAATTTTGACAAACCGGAAGAAAATGGATTGCCCTATGATGAATTGGAAAATTTATTAGACAGTATTCCCGCCAGAAAAAAACTGATGCTGATAGATGCCTGCCATAGTGGTGAAGTGGATAAGGAAGACCTGGTTACATTAAATGCAAGCTCCGACTCATTAATAAAAGGATTAAAACCGGTAGCTTACAAAAAGGAAGGCCATCTTGGATTAAAGAACAGTTTTGAACTGATGCAAAGCTTGTTTGTGAATGTGGGTAAGAGTACCGGTGCCACCGTTATCTCTGCAGCAGCGGGAACACAGTTTGCATTGGAGAGAAATGATCTGAAGAACGGAGTTTTTACTTATTCAATTCTGGAAGCGATGAATAAATATCCAACACTTAAAATCAGTGAACTCAAAAATATTGTAGGCACCAGGGTAGAAGAATTGACAAAGGGATTACAGAAGCCGACATCGAGAAATGAGACCATTGCAGTGGATTGGACGATTTGGTAACAAATTTTCTTAACTTACTTTTAAACATCGGATACATTTAAGTAAAGATTGCCAAATGAAAATCTTCTTGTTTTGGCTGGTCAGTTTTTTATTTCCAATAACTGTTTTTTCGCAACAACTAAAACTTATCCTTCCTCTGGGTCATTTGCAGCCTCTTACTTTGGCACGGTTCAGCGGAGATGGGAAAAGAATCATCACCGTTTCGATTGATAAAACAGCCAAAATATGGGATGTAGCTACTGGCTGTTTTCTCACGGAACTTCATGGTAAAGGATTCTATATCTGGCATGCCGAATTTAGCCCGGATGGTAAAAAAGCTATAACTGCAGGAGATGATAAAATTGTAACCATCTGGGAGGTAACCACAGGAAATGTACTCTTTACATTAAAAGGTCATACGGGGAGTGTGAACTCCGCCTGTTTCGATGCTCAAGGGGAAAAGATTGTTACAGCCTCTGCCGATCATTCTGTAAAAATTTGGGATGCGGCCAGCGGTCGGCTTATCATGGACCTGGCAGGTCATACAGATATTGTTAACTACGCCCATTTTAGTCGAGACGGGAAAAAAATTATTTCTGTTTCTAAGGATGGTACAGGTAAAATTTGGGATGCCACCACTGGAAACTTAATCATTACGCTGGCCGGTCATAATGGACCAGTTATATATTCAGAATTGAGTGCCGATGGAAAAAAAATTGTAACAGCTTCCTATGACAGCACTGCAAGGGTTTGGAACGCCACTACGGGGAAGCAGCTATTTTTATATAAAGGTCATCGGGCTATAGTCACTTCTGTTCACTTCGATTTTGCGGGAGAAAAAATCGTAACTACCTCCCGGGATAAAACAGCAATTATATGGAGTGCTGTTAGCGGAAAGAAATTATTCACCCTGGAAGCCCCGGCAACTATGCTAACGGCGTCATTTAGTCCGGACAATAAAAAAATAGTCACATCATGCGATGCAAGCGAAGCTGCAGTGTGGAATGCTGCGACGGGTTCACTTATTACCAATTTAACAGGCCATAAAAAATCAGTTAATTATGCTGAATTCAGTACGGATGGTAAAAGAATTGTAACTGCATCTTCTGATAAGAGTGCTAAAATCTGGGATGCTGCTTCCGGAAGCATAACAGCCGATATGAAAGGCCACAGCTTTCCTTTCAGAGTGGCACAGTTTAGTCCTGATGGAGAAAAAATTATTACCCTTTCTAACGATAGCTCAGCCCGGTTATGGGATGTCCGGACAACACTAACACAAGCTGATCTCAGGGAACACACAGGTATTGTGAAATCAGCCACATTCAGCGACGATAGTAAAATGGTTATTACGATGAGTGATGATAGTGTCTTCAAATCATGGGATGCGGGGTCCGGAAAGTTCCTTGGTGATATAAAAGATCAAAAGCCGTTTATTTGGGGGGTTCATTTGAGTCCTGACAATAAAAAACTCGCTGTTTTAGATGGTGACAGTATTGCTTCTGTATTCAGTATGGAAGGCTTTAAAAAACTGACAACTTTTAAAGGACACCGTAAATGGATCAATGCAATCCGGTTTAGTCCGGACGGTCTTAAAGTTGTTACTGCTTCCTGGGATGGTACGGCCAGGATATGGAATGCTGTTACTGGTGAGTTATTAAAGATCCTGGAAGGTCATACGAACTACGTTAATACAGCGCAATTCAGTCCGGATGGGAAAAAAATATTGACTGCTTCTGACGACAATACCTGTAAGCTTTGGGATGCTGAAACAGGAAATATACTCTATACTTTCTTTGTTGTTGATAGTGGTTATTTTACCCATCTTCCTTCGGGGTATTATTCCTGCTCGCCTGATGCCGCCAAGCTCCTTCATTATATTACCCAAGATCTGAGAGTAATCAGTTTTGAACAACTGGATATAAAATTTAATCGTCCGGATAAAATATTGCATGTCGCGGGGCATACAGATACAGCCTTGGTAAAATCATATTATAAAGCCTGGGAGAAACGGATAAAAAAATTAGGTATTGATACAACTGCTTTCAGAGATGGCTACAGTGTGCCAGAAGCCGATTTTACAAATAGAGATGTAATTGAGCATGAACAAAAATCAGGTACTTTAAAACTTCTTATAAAAGGAAACGACAGTACTTATAAATTAGATCGCTTCAATGTTTGGGTAAATGAAACACCCATTTTTGGACAAAGAGGAATTAATATCCGTAAGAGAAATAAAAATGATTTTGATACGACAATTACTATCAACCTTTCACATGGAGAAAATAGAATAGAAACTTCCATCACCGATGTAAATGGAACAGAAAGCTACAGGATGCCACTTATTGTAAACTATTCACCGGCAGTAAAACAAAAAGAATCAGTTCGGTTTATCGGCATCGGTATAGATCAATTTTTAGATAACAAAAATAATCTTCAATACAGTGCTAAAGACATCCGGGATCTGGCAACGAAGCTGAAAGAGAAATATAAAGAGGCTATAATTATAGACACTTTATTCAACGAAAACGTAACCACCAGCAATGTAAAAGCCTTAAGACAAAAATTGCTTCAGACAACAGAGAATGATAAAGTGATTGTTGCTTATTCAGGTCACGGCATGCTCAGCAAAGAATACGATTATTTTCTTTCTACTTACTCAGTTAATTTTAATAAACCTGAGGAAAATGGATTGCCTTATGATGAATTAGAGAATTTATTGGATAGTATTCCTGCCCGAAAAAAATTAATGCTGATTGATGCCTGTCACAGTGGCGAAGTAGATAAAGAAGATTTGATAACACTTGATGCAAGCTCTGATTCATTAATAAAAGGGTTAAAACCCGTTGCCTATAAAAAAGAAGGCCATCTTGGATTAAAGAACAGCTTTGAACTGATGCAAAGCCTGTTTGTGAATGTTGGAAAGAGCACCGGCGCCAACATTATCTCTGCGGCAGCCGGAACACAATTCGCCTTAGAGAGAAATGATTTAAAGAATGGAGTGTTTACTTATTCTATTCTGGAAGCCATGTATAAATACCCGACATTAAAAATAAGTGAGCTGAAAAAAATAGTAGGTGAAAGAGTGGAGCAGTTAACTAAAGGGCTACAAAAACCTACGAGCAGGAATGAAACGATTGCAGTGGATTGGAATGTATGGTGAGAAAATATTCTATTTCAAATTAAACCACCCAATTTGCCACTAACATCGAGATTGCACCTACTGCCAAACCTCCATATACTTCCTGTACCGTGTGGTCTGACACAATGAAACGGGCCGTACAAACCAAACCTGTAATAAAAAGAACAGCCGATAACCAGATACCGAAATTGAGTTCCTGCGACAATGCCATTAATATAAACAAAGTAACCATTACACCTGCTGAAATAGCATGGAGGCTGATCTTCATTTTTATATTCGCCATCAACCCCAGCCAGGAAGCAATGAAAGTAGCAAGGGCCAGTTGAACGGCCTCTTTGGGAATGAAAAGCGAATCACTCATTTTGTTACTATTCCACCATATATATGTTATCCAGAAATACCAGACTCCGCAGGCTACCAGTGGAATGATGCGGTCTTTTTGTGAGTTGAGATAAACAGATTTGATAAAGTCTAATGCTTTTAATAACAAGACTGTTACAATGGGAAAAAATGTAAACATAAGGGCTCCCATCATTACTATTCTTGTCTTATCTCTTGCAGCCATCCCGGTAAAAAGATAGGGATGAATATGCACCATGAACAAAACAATATATAACGGAACGAAAACAGGATGAAATATATAAGAGATAATTTTTGCCGCAACTCTTAAGGCCGCAGGTTGTTGAGGGAATGCCGGTTCTCTTGCTTCCTGCAACTGATTTTGCCCTTCCACCATCATTCTTGTGCTCATAAAAAATCGTTGATTTTTTGCAAAGTAACGGAATCTGATAAAAGGAAGAGGTTTTACTATCTTTATATATCTCTTCAAGGCCGTAACCATTTTGGGTTTATTATTCACTAAATACCAAAGCATGAAGAAATTATTGCTAGTCTTTTTACTTATAAATTTTTTTCAACAGGGATTTTCTCAAAACATCAATAAGGCTAAGATGCAGTCAATGTACGACCGTATCAAAGCGGCCGGCATCAAACACCCCGATTTTGTAATGGCTCAATGTATGCAGGAAACAGGTAACCTAAGTTGCAAAAAATGCTGTCTTCGTTATAACAATCTTTTTGGATTTTATATTAAAGGAAACAAGTGCAAGAAGTTTGACTCGGAAGAGGAGTGCATAGAATACTATAAAGAATGGCAGGACAAACGCTATGGTAAATGGCGGAAGAAAAATCCAAAGAGCGACTATTATCATTTTCTGAAAAGTGTGGGCTATGCCACCGGGGATAAATACACAAAAGAATTAAAACCCAAAGTGATCTGGGTACAGAAGCATTTGAAACTGTAAGCGTTTATTGTTGTTGATTTATGGTTTTGCCTTCGGACTTCCTGGATTCATCAATCCCTTTATATTACTGATGTGAAACGGTGTATGTGCGGCAAAAATATTATTCAGAAAAAGAAGTTCATTGATACCTTCTGCTTTTAGCATAGCTATAAAATCGCCACTGTAATAACGGGAATCTACCACAATTACTTTTTCATAATTATTAATCAGGAAAGGAGCAAATGCATTGCCGTATGATTCTTTTACCAAAGCAATTTTCCTTCCGTTTTTGTGTTGTGTTTCCATTTTACAAATTGGCAAATCACCTTGCAGAAAAACAGAATAACTATTGGCGCCACTTACCTGTTCGGCATACATTTTAGACTTTGCCCAATATCCAATAGACTTACTACTACCAATATAGAAATTGACAGAATCAGGAAACAGGTAATACCTTACTGAGTCAGGGTTGTTTTTTAATATAGCAGATCTGGTAAGCCGGTGAAACAAACCCAGGAACCCCGGTTTTACTTTCGAAGAAATAGTGTCTAAAGAAACAGGGGTAAGTGCAGCGGCTTCACAAAAACTGCGATATGCATAATAGGCGCCAAGGCTGGTCCAGTGATGGTCGGTATTAAAATAAATGTATTCGGTGCGATGTTTTCTTATTTCATCTATTGGATTTATTTTAATAATCTCCGGATCCTCAGCAGCGAAAACAGATTTGATGGCATCTTTGGCGGGTGTTATGAGTTTTTTATATTTTTCTGTTACTTCAAATTCAAAACCATTAGGGATGATAAGATTATAAATTTTGATCCCGGGCAATTTTAAACGGCTGTACATATTAATAACAGATGCGTATTGCCTGCCATTTCCACCACCACCGCTAAATAATTCGAAGCCCCGGTTTTTGAAAATAAAAACAGCCCCTTTCTTTACACCTACCTGTCCATCGTCAGGCAATACTTCAGGAATAGGTGGTGGCGTTACAATAGTACGAACTGCAGATGTTGTATCTGCTCCTGAATCATCATTTTTGTTGTTGCCAGAACTACATGCCACAAGAGCTATAGAAGCGATTAAAGCAATATGGTAGTGTTTTACCATTATTTCTTTAGTCCCTTTATTTTATTAATATGGAACGGAGTATGCGCCGCAAAAATATTGTTGATAAATAATAGCTCGTTAATGCCTTCTGCTTTCAACATCGCAATAAAGTCGCCGGTGTAATACCGCTGATCCACAACAATTACTTTTTCATAATTGTTGATAAGATAGGGAGCAAATGCATTGCCGTAGGATTCTTTTACAATAGCAATCTTTCTTCCGTTTTTATGCTGTGTTTCCATTTTTACGGTAGGCAAATCGCCTTGCAGAAAAACAGAATAGCTATTAGCGCCGCTGGCACCTTCACCATACATTTTTGATTTTACCCATTGCCCGATTTTAGCACTGCCTATATAAAAGTTCACCGAATCCTTAAAGAGATAATAACGAACAGAATCGGGGTTACTTTGCAGCCCCGGATCTCTTGTCAGCCTGTACAGTGAGCCGAGAAAAGAGGGCTTGGTTTTATAAGCAATGGTATCCAGCGAAACGGGAGTTAACCCGGCCGTAAAACAAAAGGCCCGGTATGCATAATAAGCACCAAGGCTGGTCCAGTGATGGTCAGTATTAAAATAAATATACTCAGTGCGGTGCTTTCTGATTTCGTCAATAGCCCACACTTTTTTAATGTTGGAATCAAGGGAAGTGTAAATGTTTTCAATAGCAGGCCGGTTAGGTTTTTGAAACCTGGCATATTTCTCCGTAATCTCAAATTCCAACGCAACAGGAATGATGAGGTTATAAACCTGTATGCCGGGTTTCAGCAAACGGTTATAGGAATTGATAACATCCGCATACGATTTTCCCATTTCGGGACCACCTCCAAACATTTCAAAAGCCCTGTTCTTGAATACAAAAACGCCTTTCTTCTTTTCCCCTGTTGCACTATCATCAGGTAACGGGCCGTTATTAACTGTTTCATTTTTGATCGTATCTGTTTTTTCATTGGCTTCTGCATCATTGGTAGGATCATACATTTTTATTTCGCTGCTGTTAAAACCAATACTGCTTTTGAATTTGTCGGAAAAACTGATCCATTTATCCCTGAGTGGAAAATTATCAGCATAATATTCATCTATCTGTTTAAAATATTTTCCGCTCCAGAATAAACTGTCAGAGTATTGTGGAAAAGCTGCCAGCTTACGGTTTTCCATTACAGATACAGTTTCCTTTTTCATTGCCAGGGAAGCAATGCCACCTATTAAAAGCAATCCGCAAAAAATAGCCACATTTACGGTGTGCATTTTATTTTTTGTTACCTCACTCATATTCTTTGCTTCAATTTTTACTGTTTATTAAAACCTGAAATAAATAAACGGATTATAGCTCTTGCCAACCAATTGTGCCACACAAATAAAAAGTAAGAGCACATTAAATCCTATAACGGTGGTGTTATAAAAGGAAATGCGGCCTGACTTCTTATCTATCCAATTTTTAATGGTGTGATAAACCGGCATACAAAGAATAAGGGCCAGTATCAGCCAGAATAGATGGGTGCTGAGTGTATTCATTACCTCCATATTGCCAGCAGGGCCAGATGAAAAGGAAAATAATTTCTTCACATAAGCTATTAGCATCTCCGTATCGGTAAAGTAAAAAATCACCCAACCCGGAATAATAATCACCAATGCATAGATATGTGCAATAAAGGCCGGGGCTTTTTCAAGCCACTTTAAAAGGAAAGCTCTTTCCAGGGCAATAAAGATGAAGAAGTACAATCCCCAGAAAATAAAATTCCAGCTGGGACCATGCCACATACCGGTAAGAAACCACACAATAAAAAGATTGAGATAAACTCTTTTTTTATTGCCACCCAGCGGGATGTACACATAATCTCTGAAAATACTTCCTAAGGAAATATGCCATCGTCGCCAGAACTCGCCAATAGATTTAGAGATATAGGGGTAATTAAAATTCTCCCGGAAGTGAAAACCAAACATTCTTCCTAATCCGATGGCCATGTCTGAATAACCGGAAAAATCGAAATAGATCTGAATGGCAAACATGATTAAACCTACCCATGCCTCCAGGCTGGAAAAATTGGCCAATTCTGCAAAGCTTAACGGGTCACGGTTATCACCCATGTATTTAGCAACAATCTCTGCGGCAATGTTGGCAATCACTACTTTTTTAAACAGACCAATACAAAACCGGGATACACCTAAACTAAAATCAGTCAGGTTTTCTTTACGACCATAAATTTCTTTTTCTACATGAGCATAACGGATAATAGGCCCGGCTACTAATGAGGAGAAGAGTGATACGTACATTAAAAAATTAGGAAAATTTCGCTGTGCTTTTATATCACCCCGGTACACATCCACTACATAAGAAATAGTGTGAAACGTATAGAAAGAAATACCCAATGGCAAGGCATAACCAGGTGCTGTAAATGAGGTGCCTAACAAAGAGTTTACCTGGTCAACAATAAATTTGTCGTACTTAAAAGTGGCCAGTAAGGCAAGATTAAATACTACTGTAACCGTTACTCCAATCTTTGCCCATTTAGTGCCCCGGTGTTTATCTATAAAAATTGAATTGCCCCAGTCGAAGAGGGAGGAAAGTATGAGTAAAGAGATCCAGATAGGTTCGCCCCAGCCATAAAATGCCAGTGAAAAAACGATCAATACCCAGTTTCGCCATTTAGGATTTTTAGTGCTGTAATACAGCATCAGGCAAAGCGGCAGAAATATAAAAAGGAAAAGTAGGCTGGCGAATACCATATGGTCGGGTTGGGAAGATTTAGCTGCGTAAAATACTACTTTGCTTATTTATTCAAAATGAATGAGAGTCTTTTTTTAAAAAATACCATCTGGGGGGTATCACTACAGGATTAATCAAAGGGCAATATGTACCTTCACCTTAAATAAATTTTACATGCAATTAACGGCAAAACTCATTCAGCTACTTCCCCTGCAAACGGGTACTGGCAAAAATGGACAATGGAAAAAACAGGATATTATTGTGGAAACAGAAGGGCAGTATCCCAAAAAGGTTTGTATTTCTATCTGGGGTGATAAGATCAATGAAAGCCAGTTACAGGTAGGGTCACAACTGAGTATCTCTTTTGATGTGGAAAGCCGAGAATATAATGGTAAGTGGTACACTGATGTGAAAGCCTGGAAAATTGATGCTGCCGGAGCTGCAAAAATTGATTCATCAGGCAATGACGGGCAGGAATATTTTGATGAAGGTCAGATGGAAAGTAAAGAAGATTTACCGTTTTAAAATACAGCCACAGATTACACGGATTATCACAGATTAGCTGCATCTCAGCTTTTAGTGGGCTATAAAAAAATTCTGTATTAAATTACGCTAATCCGTGTAATCTGTGGCAAAATCACAACTCTTTTCTCAACCTCGCCACCGGGATATTAAGTTGTTCCCGGTATTTTGCCACGGTGCGGCGGGCAATATTGTAGCCTTTCTCCTGCAATAATTCAGTCAGTCGCTCATCACTTAAAGGCCTTTTTTTCTCTTCGGCTTCTATCAGGTTGCTAAGGATTTTCTTTACTTCCCTGGTAGAAACCTCTTCACCGCTGTCGGTACTTAATGATTCGCTGAAGAAAAATTTTAAACGGTAGGTACCAAACTCTGTTTGCACAAACTTACTGTTGGCAACCCGGCTTACGGTAGAAATATCGAGGTTGGTTTTCTCTGCAATATCTTTTAATATCATCGGGTTTAGTTCTGTATCATCCCCGGTTAAGAAGAAATCATACTGGTGCTCCATAATAGCATTCATGGTACTGAGTAATGTATGTTGCCGTTGCTTGATGGCATCAATAAACCATTTGGCAGAATCAATCTTTTGCTTGATAAACAATACCGCTTCTTTCTGTCGTTTATCTTTCTTGGCACCCCGGTCATATTCTTTCAGCATATCCCGGTATCCTTCGCTGATGCGGAGCTCCGGGGCATTGCGGCTGTTGAGTGTCAGTTCTAATTTGCCGGCATTGTTCATTATGAAAAAGTCGGGTACTACATAGTTTTCTGCCTTGTTTACTTCAGTTACAGTGCCACCGGGCTTAGGGTTAAGCCGGATAATTTGTTGCATCACTTCCCGCAACTGGTCATCGTCAATATTCAGCCCCCGTTGTATTTTTTCGTAATGTTTCTTGGTAAACTCGTCGAAGTATTTGGTGATAGCTTTAATAGCCAGATCAACTGATTTGCCTTCGTCTTTCAGGCGAATTAGTTGTAATAAAAGGCATTCTCTCAAATCTCTTGCAGCTACTCCCGGAGGGTCAAACTGCTGGATGCGTTTTATTAATGCCTCCACCTCTTCCACGGTAGTAATAATATTTTGCCGG
Source organism: Chitinophagaceae bacterium (assembly GCA_016719015.1). GTDB lineage: Bacteria > Bacteroidota > Bacteroidia > Chitinophagales > Chitinophagaceae > JJ008. Next base: position 1,476,981 of record JADKAZ010000001.1, on the reverse strand, counting down.
AAAGCAAGGTCATCCACAACAGCCGCAGTTTCTCTTCGCAGGTAACCGTCTTCATCTATGCTGCCGATTATCTGTTCGGCGATGGTTTGTTCTTTTTCTTCTAACTTTAAAAGACCAAGCTGGTTGATGAGCATTTCATAAAAACTCACTTCTGTTTTAAAAGGAAGTTGCCGGCCTTCATCTTCCTCCGGGTAGTTATCATCCCTGAGTTTATAATCACCCACTTCATCATCCCCATCGGATACATATTCGCTGACATCAATATTTTCATATTCATCTTCGCTGCCATCTTTTTCTTCAAAATCTTCAGCACCGTCCTCATTAAATTCATCCTTTATTTCATCAGAGTCTTCATGTTTATCTTCATCGAGTTCCAGGGCAGGGTTTTCTTCCATCTCTTCTTTAATCCGGGTTTCGAGATTGGCCGTAGGTACCTGCAGCAGTTTCATCAATTGAATCTGCTGGGGCGATAGTTTTTGCAGCATCCGCTGCTGTAAGCTCTGACTGAGGGCCATGGGTTCGTTCTGTTTTTTAGTGGCTCGGGCCGGATTTTAGAAAATTCGGCCTTTGCACAAAAATAATGCCTAAATTTAGATACAAATAAATAAAATATGTCGCAACGGGTTTCTATTTTTCTTGTTGTGTTGCTGTTAATGTTTAATGGGGAAATTTTGGGGCAGCCGAAATCTTCTTTCAGTATCCCCTTTTCGGGTCGGGTTACTATCAAAAAAACACCCAATCTCTTTAAACCAACATTCAGCTTACCTCAAGTACTTAAGTATGAAGATAGTACCGGGTTCAATAAATATCGTTTATTGAATGTGCCAACAGCTTCTTTTTATATCAACAGTCTGGGGTTTATTTGCCAAAAAGAATTGCAACTGGATAAAATTACTCCTGTTCCCATCCGCCTACGGCTTGGTTCGTTGGAGTATGTAAACTGGATGGAGCAAAAACCGAATGTGAACAAGCCTTATCGATGATAAATTCTAATCTTACTTTTCTTCTTCTATTTCAACCGGAGAAAATGAAGTTGCTTTTTTTACCAGCAAATACCCAACCACCCCCGCCACCAGCGACGAAAGCAAAATAGCAATCTTCGAATATTGGATAATATTATTATCACTAAAAGCAAGCAGGGTGATAAATATTGACATGGTAAAACCAATACCGGCCAAAATACCAGCACCGGTCAGTTGAAGCCAGTTCACTCCTTCTGGCAGACTTGCCAGCTTAAGTTTAATAGCAATAAAGCTTAATAATAATATTCCCAGCGGCTTTCCTATCAGCAAACCACCGATAATACCAAGGCTGTTATTATTTAGTACTACATCCCGGATGCTGCCATTAAAAATAATTCCAGTATTGGCCAGTGCAAAAATGGGTACAATTAAAAAAGCTACCGGCTTATGCAGGAAATGCTGCAGCTTATAAGAAGGAGAGTTTTCTTTTCCATCTCCAAACGGAATAACAAATGCCAAAAGGATACCTGCAATGGTAGCATGTACTCCCGACTGCAACATGCAATACCACATGATGATACCGCCGATGATATACCAGATCAACTGATGAATCCGTAGCCGGTTCAAAACAAAGAGGATAGCTAAAATGGATAAAGCAATTAATAAATAAGTAGTGTGAAGTTCGGTGGTGTAAAAAATGGCGATAATAAGAATAGCGCCGAGATCATCAATAATAGCCAGGGCGGTAAGGAAAATTTTCAAAGCCAAGGGCACCCGTTTGCCAGCCAGCGAAAGAATGCCCAAGGCAAAAGCAATGTCTGTGGCCATCGGGATACCAAAACCGTTTTGGGTGGCTGTTCCTCCATTGAATATAAAATGGATAAGTCCTGGCACTGCCATGCCGCCAATTGCTGCCACAATAGGAAGCGCAGCATTTTTTATACTGGATAACTCACCTACATATAATTCCCGTTCTATTTCCAACCCAATTAATAAGAAGAAAATAGCCATCAGGCCATCGTTGATCCAATGTTCAAGACTGAGATTTATCGTAAAGCTGCCTATTGTAAACCCGGCTTTCTGGTGCCAGAAATCAAGATAGGGTTGTCCGGCAATAAAATTGGCAATTACCAAACTGACAATAGTAAAAAGTATAAGCAGTATGCCTGAGCTTTTCTCACTGTTGAAGAAATCCCTGAATAGTTTAGTGGCTGGCATAATCTGCTATTGATAAAATTTGCAGGAAATAGTTTCAGGGAAATTCTCAGGCTGGTATCTGGTGCTTGTTAAGGACAGCCTTTATTACGTTCACCATTTTCTCTCCTTTTTCTTGAATTTGCTCTTCATTCCACAGCAGGCTGATAGCGGTAGAAATGCAACGGCTCATTACATCATCACTGGCTGAAAAATCTTTATTGGCCTGTTCCATTACGCTTGCTTTTAAATCCGGGTGCAAGGAGTTGAGTGTATCAGCATTCTTTAAATGATCCCACTTGCGGATATAATGCCAGTTATTATCAAACCAATAGAAATTACCGGGTAATATTCCCTGTGCCTTCATTTCAGCGACAACTGCTTTTGTTATTTCTTCAGTCGGCAAGAACCAGCTAATAAAACTGCAACTATCGCCAGCCGGGTCAGGTATCCGGCGGAAAGAGATTGCTGGTATTTGAGCCAGAATGTTTTTTAATTGGGTGTGATTTTTCTTTTGAAGACTAAGAAATTCATCCAGCCTCTTTATCTGTGCTAAACCAACGGCAGCATGTAATTCTGAAATTCTGTAATTATAACCAATAAATGGATGAAGGTCGGCACCCCGGTCTACCCCTTTATGGTCATGTCCATGATCGGTGTAGCCATCGCTTTTAATATACAAATCTTCACGGTTTGTCATTATAACCCCACCTTCACCACAGGTCATCGTTTTTACAAAATCAAAACTAAATGTACCGGCATCACCAATGGTGCCAAGGTGTTTTCCTTTATACGTGCCGCCGATACTCTGGCAGGCATCTTCCAGTAAGAAGAGGCTATGTTCTTTGCAAATAAAAAGTAGTGCATCCATATCTGCCATACTGCCGCACATATGTACCGGCATGATGGCTTTTGTTTTTGGAGTGATGGCTTTTCTTACTGCATCAGGTGCTAATGTCAGCGTATCATCCACATCAACCAGTACAGGAACAGCACCAACACTCAGTATCGCTTCAAAACTTGCTACAAATGTAAAGGAGGGTGTGATGACCTCATCCCCATAACCAATGCCCAATGCACCCATAGCGGTGGTTAAGGCAGCTGTGCCACTGGACGTAAGCTGCGCATATTTACTCCCAAAGGTCTGGCAAACGGCAGCCTCCAGCTCTTTGGCTTTCCATATACCTTTTCTTGGTCCGTCAAAACCATATCGCATCAGGATACCGGTTTCCAGCACATCATTTACTTCTTTTCTTTCTTTATCACTCCAGAGTTCAAAGCCGGGCATATTCGAAGAAGTTTATTGGTTAGCTTAATTACTTGACCAGGTGTTATGTCAAAACATGTATAACACAGCTGTAAAGTTAAATAAAGGTTTTTTATACTCCCCTTTAGGGGTGGGGGGTATAAAAATTCCACTTACCGTTCGGTTGTACCAGTATTGCAATCTCACTTAAATCACTTTCATTGTTATTTTTCCCGACAGCAGTAATGACATAGCGATAGGAAAAATGTTTAGACGAAAGCGGCTCTTTTAATTTAAACCCATCAGGAGTAGTTATCAGCCTGGAAATATATTGAGGAACATTGCCAAACGTTTCACTGTGTGAATCGGCAGCATACTGATATACCACATAATACTTTATAGGTATATGGTTTCTAGGGTCAGGTTTCACCTTTAATTGTATTATAGAATCATCATCAATTTCCTTTTCTACTATCGGTGGCCAGGGCTTCTCATTATCTATCCATCGCATGGGAGGAAGCAAGGCAGGATACTTATAATAATTATTTTGAAGACTGTCATTCCATCCATTCGGATTTCGTTGAAAGCTTACACTGCTAAAATAAATACTGCCTTGTACATTCGGATTGCGGCGCAATAGTTTTATCTGGTTGGGAATTTCATTTGGATTATCCCATCCTGCTTCTTTGGTGCCGGCTTTATAAACTCCATGGCCAATATATACATGGCGGCCATAGCTGTTACGGCTCCACCAATCCAGCATTTTAGCATAATCAACTTTTGGATGACCAATGGTGAAATATAACTGTGGGGTTACGTAATCAATCCAGCCTTTTTGCAGCCACAACAATATATCGGCATAGAGGTCGTCATAATTGGTTTGTCCGCTACGGCTATCGCTGCCCCTTACTGAGTCTTTATCATTATTACGCCATACACTGAATGGTGATATACCAAAACGACACAACTTTTTTTCCTGCTTGATGACAAGACTTAAAGCTTTTATAATAGAGTCTGTATTGCTTCTTCTCCAATCATCCTTATTGAGAAGGCTACCGGATTTTTTGTAACTGGCTTCATCAGGAAATTCTTTTCCCGGAATCCGGTAAGGATAGAAGTAATCGTCCATATGTATCGCATCTACATCATACCGCTTCACAATATCACGAACTACATTTACCACAAAATTTTGTGCTTCTTTATTTCCGGGATCAAAATATTTTTTATCACCGTAGGTAACAAACCATTCCGGGTGTATGCGGGTGATGTGATTTTCAGCAACAGAGGAACTGCCGATATTATGAACAGCCCGGTAGGGATTTAGCCAGGCATGAAATTCCATACCCCGTTTGTGTGTTTCTTCAATCATAAACTGCAGGGGATCGTAATACGGGGATGGTGGTTTACCTTGTACACCTGTCAGCCATTGACTCCATGGTTCATACTGGGAGGGATAAAATGCATCAGCAGCAGGACGTACCTGGACTATCATAGCATTCATCCCATTTTTTTCATACATATCCAGCAAGCGGATATAATCAGCTTTTTGTTGGCCAGGATCAGTAACACCACCAGCCGGCCAGTCAATATTATTAACGGTGGCTATCCATACCCCCCTGAATTCATATTTGGGCTGGGCATTTAAAAATTGAACGGATAGTACAGTGATTAATGAAAATAAAAAGGTGGATCGTATCATGTTTTCAGATTCGGATGAACAATCAGGGTTCGCTATTATGAATCCGGCAAAAATACATTATTCAACCCCATCCCGAATCTTATCCAGCAGGTCGCTGAGAATATTAGCATCTTTTTCTGAAAGGTTACCCAAAACTCTATCTATTTCATCCTGGCGGATATCTAACCGCTCTAATAGCTTTTTACCTTTATCAGTAATAATGACATCTACGAGGCGGCGATCATTTTTGCAGGTAATTTTTTTTACTAATCCTTTTGCAATGAGCCTGTCAACAATACGACTTGTATCACTCATTTTTTCCAGCATTCTTTCTCTTATCTGTAAAGTAGAAAGGGGTTCCGGGAAACTGCCCCTTAAGATGCGTAGTATATTGAACTGTTGTGCTGTAATATCTTCTGCTTCAAAAACACATTTTGTTTTGTCCCTCATCCAACCTACCGTGTAGATAAGGTTGATAGCCGCTTTCTGGTGGGGGTTCCTGAATTTTGCCTGTTTTATATCCTGGTCTATGCCCATATCAGAAAAGTTGTTTGATAAAAATAGAAAGTTTTGGGTTAAGTCCTTATGTTAACCCAAAACTTTTTCAAGTTCGCTTAAACAGAGAGTATTAATTATTATAATAGAATTTTTCCTCAACAATTTTACCTCCGTTCCAGCGCTGAACAGAAAGCTGTGTGTAATTACGTACACCATAATCTTTGTGTGTATAGTCAAACCACCACTCTACTACCGCAAGACCATCGCTGATAAGAGTGTTAACCACCTTCGCACCACGGAATTCCGTAAGGCCATTTACAAAAGCTTCTTCATACTGGCGGTTCACCTCTTTACCCACTCTTACCGGGTAATTGTTATCCTGCATTACTACATCGTCTGCATAAAATTTTTCAAAAGCATCAAGAATTTTTCCTTCAAGGATCATTTGGTTGAGTTGGTCAACCTGTGTTCTTAAATCTGTCATAATAGTATATTTTAAGTAATTAATGTTTGAACAACAAAATTAATGTTGCAACATTGAATTACCAAATTTTATCTGTTAAAGGCAACAGAATTTTATTTAGTATATTTCAATATGAATTTGCACCTGCGTAATAGCGTTGGTATCAGCATTTTTTTTCTGTTGATAATAGTGCAAACCAGTACAGCACAAAAGGCTGAATTGAAAGTGCAATTAGGGCATTCCAAAATTGTTTATTGCGTTGCCTTTAGCCCTGATGGTAAATATGCTGCCAGCGGAAGCGCCGATTTTACCTATAAACTCTGGGAAGTGGAAAGTGGCCGGGAGATAAGAACCGTTAAAGGTCACCAGGGATATGTTACTTCTATTTGTTTCAGTCCTGATGGCAAATATCTTTTAACAGGTGGCGGGTCTTATGAATTTGGCGAATTGAAACTGTGGGATGTGGTAACTGGTAAACTGATCAGGGAATTTAAAGGTCACAGTGAATATGTCTGGTCGGCAATCTTTAATAAAAACGGGAGCCAGATCATCAGTGGAGGCTTTGATTCAACTATCCGTATCTGGGATAGAAATACGGGTAAACAATTAAAAATATTCAGCGGTGCAAAAGAAAATATCCGTAGTGTGCGTCTCGTTCCGGGAACAAATTTTATGGTAAGTGCCGGTGGAGGTATTTCAGACAATGAACTATTGCTCTGGGATATAAATAGTGGCAAAATAGTTGACTCTTTTGATACCCGCAAAGCAAATGATAGAATTGAAGGTATGGATGTCAGCCCAGATGGAAAATGGATAGTGACTGCTATTAATAAAAAAGTACAATGCTGGGATTTGTCTTCACGGAAACTAAAGTTTGAATCCGAAAAACATTCTGAAAATGTTGATGCACTGGTTTTTTCTAAGGATGGAAAATATTTCTTTAGTGGCAGTTTTGATAATACAATTATTAAATGGGAGGTAGCAACAGGCAAGCCGGTTACTACCCTGAAAGGCCATAAAGACCGTGTGTATAGCCTGGATTGCAGCAAGGATGGTAAACTACTTATCAGTGGCGGCAGTTTCGACCGGTCACTAAGGTTATGGGATGCAGGCACGGGCAATAGTTTAAAAACTTTTTCCGGTTATAATCTTCCGGTCAGTAAACTGCTTTTATCGAACGATGGTAATAATCTATACGCTGCAGGGTATGATGAAAGTTCGGGTAGTTCCAAACTTGAAAAATGGAACTTAGATAAGTCGGAAAGGGTTACATTTTTCAGCGGTTACTATGGTAAGATTACAGATATGCAATCGGATACTGCGGGTAAATACCTCATAACTGACGGTCCAGGAATATACATGGGTGCATATGATCTTGAAAAAATGAAATCGGATTATTTTAAAGATACTTCTGGTAACGGCATAATTACCTGCTTCAGCCCCGACGGGAAAACGATATTAACCAACAGCCCCTCTAAAGAAACCCTTCCGGGTGTTAATATTATCAACTTCAGCGAGTTTTTAAAGAACAACTCCCGTTACGAAAATAGTTCACTGCAGGTGGCAAAGTTTTCCAGGGATGGGAAATACCTGCTTCTTACGGTAGAAGTTGTTGATTCGGATGATAACGAGGGATATATATATGATGATGTACTGATAAGATGGCCTGATCAAAAAATTATCTTCACCAATTTAAAAGCAGGAAAAGCGGATGTCGAGTTTGTACCCGGTGGACAATACTATATAAAAGGGCTGAAAAAATTCTCTCTCGCTGATGGTCGACCCACAGAAGAATTGGAAGGCAGCTTATGGAATTTGCTAGATCTTGCTGTTAGTAATGATGGAAAATATATTGCCGGTGGTGGCGGAGATTGGGGAAAGACAGAATTGAAAGTTTGGGAGGCAGCAACCGGTAAACTGGTAAAAGAATTTCAGGGTCATTATGCCGAAGTAACCTCCGTAGTATTCAGCGCTGATAGCCGTCTGCTTTTCAGCGGTAGTTCCGATTCTCAAATAAAAATATGGGACCTTGCTGAAAAAAAAGAACTGGCAACGCTGGTGTCTATGGAAGAAATGGGGAATGATTATGTTGTAGTAACCCCTTCGGGATTGTTTGATGGAACTCCCAAAGGAATCAAGACAATTTTACATTATACTGCCGGATTGGAAGTGATTGACCTGGAACAATTGAAAGAAAGATATTATGAGCCAGGACTATTGCGAAAGATTTTAGGCTATAGCAATGAGCCCTTGCGGGATGTACAACAGCTGGGCGAAGTGAAATTATACCCTGCTGTCAATCTTAAGCTGGATAAAACAACGGGAAAATTAAATGTTGACTTATCCAACCGGGGTGGCGGAATTGGCCGTACAGTCATTTATATCAACGGAAAAGAAGTTGTATCAGATGCCCGCGGCGGATCTGCTAATCCGGATGCTCTTACTTATCAGGTAAATTACAATTTGAAGAATCATCCTTACCTGCTTTCGGATACCATGAATGAAGTAACCGTGAAAGTTTACAACAAAGAAGGATACCTGGTAAGTAAAGGATTTAAGGTTGGCTATCGTTCAGATGCTTCTGCAACTCCGGCAGAACGTCCATCTCTATATATACTAGCAGTAGGCGTTAGTGATTATACCAATACAGGTATAGATTTAAAATATCCATCGAAAGATGCTATAAACATGGAACAAACACTTTCGTTAGGTGCAAAACGATTGTTTGGAACATCAAAAACTACGAGCTGGCTGCTGACTACCGAATCTAACCAATCCTCCTTGCAACCCACCCGGAAAAATATCATCAGCATTTTTGATAGTATTGCCCGCCGTGCAAAATCAACAGATGTACTGGTTGTTTATTTATCGGGACATGGAATTAATTGGGGCGGCGCCAATGGAGATTTCTATTATCTTACTAAAGAAGCATACTCTGCCAGTGTGGAAGCGTACAATGATCCGGCTATTCGCAAAACTGCAACTATTTCTGGCGCAGAATTAGTGGAACTGATCAAAAAAATTCCTGCACTGAAACAGGTGCTGATGATTGATGCATGTGCATCTGGTAAAGCAATTGATAATATGATGGCGAAAAGGGATATTTCATCGGGTACCCTTAAAGCTTTGGATAGAATGAAAGACAGGGCAGGTATGCACATCATTACAGGTTGTGCTGCGGATGCGGTAAGCTATGAGGCCAGCCGGTATGGTCAGGGTGTACTAACTTATAGTATTATAGAATCCATAAGGGGTGCAGCATTACGTAATAACCGGTTTATTGATATTGGTTTGCTATTTCAGTATGCCCGTGACAGGGTTCCATTTTTGGCCGAAGGTATTGGCGGCATTCAAAAGCCGCAGGTTTTTAGCCCTTACGGTGCCCAGAGTTTTGATATTGGAGAAATGACTTCTGAAGATGTGGCAGCGGTAAAATTGTCTCCTGTTAAACCCGTATTCATACGTTCCAATTTCCAGGATGAAGTAGAACCGGAAGATGTTTTAGGATTAAGTATAATAGTGGATGATGCTATGGAAGATGCGGCTTCATCAAAGGGTGATTCTAAGCTGGTATTTTGGGATGTCAGGGAATATCCTGATGCGTATAAACTTAATGGTCGCTACTTGCGGACAGGAAATAAGATCATACTAAAACTCGTCATCAAATCATCCACCACACGGCAGGAACATCAAGTAGAAGCAGGTAATAAAGAGGAACTGGTCAAATTAATTTTAGAAAAAGTGGCCGCTATTCATTAGAACCACAAATTTCAGGCAGATAAAAATCAGGTTCACCGGACCTTACATCATTCCTGTTGCTAACCAGCAACAGCTTTATAAATTATTAACATTGACCACGCAGCTATACAGCCAAAAATCACCTCTTTGTGGTATTGTAATATTTCAGGAAAATGAATTGATTTGTAGTACAAACCTTATAATTCCACCGAACCATGAAACTTTTATCCGAATCTTTCCGCCATTTTATTGAAGGCTTTACTTCTTTCTACACTTCCATTTTTGATGAAATGAAAAAATGGTAGTGTAGTGTCGATAGGGAGAAGAAGAAAAGCGATGGTTTTGACGGCCTCCTTTTTTATTCGCTGTATTCTCCGCCGGGTTTAGCAATTTTTAAGGTTGCTGCCAGTTTGAATATGGCAAACAAGTGATGTGCTTCATGCAACAAAAAGAAGTTCAGCCATTCTAACAATGTCATTTCCCCAAATGCCGGATGGGTACCTTTTTTAACCAGGTCAGTCGGGGGAAAGGAGGTGATTTCTGCCGCCATTTCTTTTCTTAGTGTAATCATATCCTGCATAATTTCTCTTGTGGACTTGCTACAATTTTCAAGAAATTCCGGGTCTCCTTCAGCGGTGTATCGGGGAAAAACAGGATTGTTCTCCCTCAATATATCTTTTACACGGCTCACAAATGTGTGCTGGTAGGTTTGCAGGTGAACGATATTTTCAAATATGGACCATTTACCCGTAATTACTTGCCGCCTTATTTGTTCATCCGATAAGCCATCAATGATATCCATTAATGATTTATGCTGGTACTGCAGGCGGGTAGATATTGAGGATGGTATTTGCATAGCAGTTCAGTTTTTCTTTCCATTTCAGGAGAGGAAAGCGGTGAGTAACTAATCCTTGCTCCAGACTTTTGTTCCTTCCGAGCAATTGGCACATATATCTATATTTTTGCGCCCTTGTAAAATCTGTTTTCGAAATTTAGTGTATTCCCCGTTCTTCCAGATTTCTTTGAACGTTTTTTTCTTTAAATCACCCAACTGGTGCTGTGCATCCTTATCAAAACAGCAGGGGGCTACTAATCCGTCCCAGGTTATTACCGGGTCATGCCAAAGTCGCCAGCAATGATTGGCTAATTTACCCTTAAACTCATGCCCGTTCGCTGTTTTGCGATAGCGGCTATATTTATCAATGGTGGGGATTAAATTATTGGGATCTGTTTCATAATCATATATCTGCGCCGTTTTAAACCATACATCATCCACACCCACTTCTTTGGCTAATTGCTTTACTTCCTCTATCTGGTGTTCATTAGGTTTTACTACCAGGAACTGGAAAACAATAAATGGTGTTTTACTTTTCAGTTCCTTTTTCCACTTTACAATATTTTTTGCTCCTTCTATTACTTTATCAAGCTGACCGCCCACACGGTACTGCTGATAAACATCCTGTGTAGTTCCGTCAATAGAAATAATCAAACGATCTAATCCGCTTTCTATAGTTCGTCTGGCATTTTCATCAGTCAGGTAATGAGCATTGGTAGAAGTGGCCGTATAAATTCTTTTCTTCGATGCATAGTCCACCATATCCAAAAATCCGGGATTCAGGTAGGGCTCTCCCTGGAAATAAAAAACGAGGTACAGGAGATCTTTTGATAACTGGTCAATGGTTTCACTGAAAAAATCCCTTTGTAACATCCCGGTTGGCCGTGTAAATGCTCGTAACCCACTCGGACATTCAGGGCATCTAAGATTACAGGATGTGGTTGGCTCAAAAGAAATCGAAACAGGATAACCCCATTGAACAGGTCTTTTGGTCCATTTACTGATATAATAACTGCTCAGGACCTTTATCCCATTCCATGCACGGCGGGGTGTAAGCTTGGATAATAAATTGAAACTGTCTCTCCGGTTTAATCTTGCCATCAGCCGGTAAAGTTAAGTTGCTATCTTCAAATGGTCTTAGCATGAATTACACAGGCTTTTCATACAACATTTTTTCATTGGGCGATGCTGCCATCACTGTTGACTTTGGTAATTATATAGATATCGATATTAATAAAGAAGTCATTGCAAGATTTAACCAATTACAACAGACTCCGCTGCCAGGAATGATTGAAGCGGTTCCCGCCTATAGCTCCCTGACTGTTTATTATGATGTAGCAGCTATTCGAAAATTGAATCCTGGCCTAACTGCCTTTGAAACCATGCAACAACTGTTGGAAGAAAGGTTGAAGCAGCCCATCTTGCAAAAGGATGGTGAAGAAAGGATAATAAAAATCCCTGTTTGTTATGACACAGAATTTGCAAGCGATATTCAGCAATTAGCAGCAGTGAAAAATATTTCTGTAGAAGAAGTGATAAGTTTTCACACGGCTAAAAGCTACAACGTATATATGCTTGGCTTCCTCCCCGGCTTTGCTTATATGGGAGAGGTAGATGAGAAAATTGCAACTCCACGTAAATCCCAACCGGTTAATGTAGCAGCCGGAAGTGTTGGTATTGCCGGAAAGCAAACCGGTATTTATCCACTGGCATCACCGGGAGGCTGGCAAATTATCGGGAGAACACCAATAAAATTATTTGACGCAGCGAGTTTAGCCCCAACATTACTAAGGGTTGGGGATTTAGTACAGTTTTATCCAATCGATAAAAATGAATTTGAAAAAATAAAAATAGCAGAGCCGCAGAAATAATGAAGTCATCAGCCTGATGAATCTCTGCACCTCTCCGTCTCTGCGGTAAAAATGAGTTTGAAAGTTATCAAGGCGGGCATATTAGATACCATCCAGGATATGGGTCGTTATGGCCATCAGCTGTTAGGTATTAATCCTACAGGGGCTATGGATAAATATGCCATGCAGGTAACGAATATGTTGGTGGGAAATAAACCCGGCGAAGCTCTTATTGAATTACATTTTCCTGCTTCTGTTTTTATGTTCACTCAACCGGCACTCATTGCATTGGGAGGTGCTGATTTTTCTGCGAGTATCAATGGAGAACCGGTGCCGAATCTTCATTGCATTATTGTGAGAAAGAATGATCTGCTGCAATTTCATAAGCCGGTAAGTGGTGCAAGGGCATACCTTACTGTAAAGGGTGGAATTGCTATCAAACCCTGGTTAAATAGTTACAGCACCCATCTGAAAGCAAAAGCCGGAGGGTTTAATGGAAGAAACCTCCATAAGGATGATGAACTATTAATTAATCAGCCATTTTTTTCTTCCGCTTCATTGGATGATTTTAAAGTTTTATCCTGGCAGGCGGATACAAAATATCTTACTGCTGCTCAACCAGGGATTAACGGGAATGATGAAATATTGATGCTACCGGGTAACGAATGGGAACGGCTGACCAATGAGTCGAAAGAAAATTTTACGATGACTTCTTTTGTGATCACACAGCAATCAGACAGAATGGGGTACCGGTTAAATAATATTCCATTACATAGCATGATAAATGATGAAGTGGTTTCTTCGGCTGTAAGTTTTGGCACCATTCAGTTATTACCCGATGGCGGACTGATAGTGCTGATGGCCGATCACCAGACCACCGGAGGCTATCCAAGAGTGGCTCATGTTATTACAGCCCATCATACAAAGCTGGCACAAATGAAAGCAGGAGATAAGATTCATTTTCGTATGACTGACCTAGCAACGGCAGAGCAGTTATTAATAAAGCAGCAGCAACATTTGCTGCAATTGCAAAATGCTTGTACTTTCAGATTAGAACAATATTTTAATGAGCACCATCATTAACTGCGATATGGGAGAAGGTGTCGGCAATGATGAATTGATTATGCCATTCATCCACTCAGCCAATATTGCTTGCGGTTATCATGCAGGTGATGCAGCCACCATGCAGCAGACGGTGGAATTATGTCTGAAGTATAAGGTTGCTATCGGGGCACACCCGTCCTTTTTTGACCGGGAAAATTTTGGCCGGACGGAAATGAAACTGGAGCAGGAAGAAATATATGACCTTATCTCGCAGCAACTTTTTATTCTGAACGAAACCGTTGCGGGGTTTGATACAAAACTGTTGCATGTAAAACCACATGGTGCATTATATAATATGTCAGCAAAAGATAGCCTGCTGGCAAAGACTATTGCAAGAGCCGTGAAAGATTTTGATGCTTCATTAATAGTGGTGGGTCTAAGTGGAAGCTATTCTGTCAGCGAAGCAAAAGCTCTTGGGTTAAAATCTGCCAATGAAGTATTTGCCGACCGCAGTTACCAGGACGATGGTTCGCTAACTCCCCGTTCACAATCCAATGCAATAATTGATGACACCGAGAAAGTTGTTCAGCAGGTAGTACAAATGATTAACGAAGGCACAGTAACAACTATATCCGGGAAAAAAATTCCCATCGTAGCAGAAACGATTTGCATTCATGGTGATGGTAAACAGGCGGTTGATTTCGCAAAAGCAATTCATAATGCAATCAGGCTTTAAAAATTATAAACGACTAAAAGCCCCCTTTAGGGGGTTGGGGGCATGAAACGAAACTCCGCTATACTCGGTGCTGCATTCCTGATGGCTACTTCTGCTATCGGTCCCGGTTTCCTAACACAAACATCATTATTCACGGAGCAGTTGCTGACCAGCTTTGGATTTGTCATTCTTATTTCTATTTTACTGGACATCGGGGCACAACTCAATATCTGGAGAATAATAACCGTCAGCGAACACCGGGCACAGGATATTGCCAATAAATTATTTCCGGGAATGGGTTTTTTTCTTGCAGCATTAATTGCTTTTGGAGGATTAGTTTTTAATATCGGAAATATCGCCGGCTGTGGTTTGGGTTTAAACGTTTTAACGGGGATCGATGCAAAAACAGGGGCCGTTATCAGTTGTTTGATCGCACTGGGCATATTCTGGTACAAAGAAGCCGGGAAGCTGATTGACAATTTTGCAAAATGGTTGGGACTTATCATGATCGGCCTGACTGTTTACATCGCTTTTTCATCCCACCCGCCTGTTGGTGAAGCATTATACAGAACCATCTGGCCGGAAACAATTGATGTAATGAAGATTGTTACCCTGGTGGGTGGCACGGTGGGTGGTTATATCTCTTTTGCGGGAGCACATCGTTTATTAGATGCAGGTATAAAAGGCAAACAAAATCTTCCGCAGGTAACCCGTAGCTCGGTTAGTGGAATCCTCATCACTTCTATCATGCGGTTTATGTTGTTTTTTGCGGCGCTGGGCATTGTATCGCAGGGAATAAAATTATCCGCTGCTAATCCTGCCGCCTCTGTTTTCCAGGCTGCTGCGGGAGAGTTAGGCTATAAATTTTTTGGTGTTGTCATCTGGAGTGCAGCGATCACTTCGGTGGTTGGTGCTTCTTTTACGTCTGTTTCTTTCTGGAAAACATTAGTACCGGCGATAAAGAATAATGAAAAGATCGTTATTAGTTGTTTCATCATTTTATCAACAATCATTTTTGTTGTTATTGGAAATCCTGTTAAACTTTTAATACTGGCCGGTGCTGTCAATGGATTAATACTTCCTGTAGCATTAGCAGTGATCCTGCTGGCCGCTACTAAATCTTCATTGATGAAAGATTACCGGCATCCGTTGTTCTTACAAATTATCGGCTGGTTGGTAGTAGCGGTGATGACATGGATGGGTTTTATCGTCATCCAGCAAAGTATTGCAAAGCTATAATACAAATTGTATAAACTCTGTAATTGGTATATCAACTATGACCAGAAAAAAACAAAAAAGCCCAACCATAGGGTACGGCGGGCTTTTTGTTATCATCCATCCTTGTTATGTGTCCAATCAGCCGTTTAATATTTTTGAGTGTTGCAGGTAATTTCGTGACGGGTGATAAATGAAAATACAGGTCCCGTTTTTTATAGTTGTAATAATACTTGCCGATTCTTTTTGTGGCACAGCCGGGCAACCCCAACTGCGGCCCATATACATTCCCGCCTTTGCTCTTGCACCATCTACATAGGCGGCACCATGGATAACAATACTGCGTTCAAGAGCTTTATCATTATAGCCTGGATCCACACCATTAATGCGCAATGAAAGACCATGTTCACCAATATAAGTTTGCGAGGTAATATAGAAACCTAAACTGCTTTGTAATGATTCCGGTTTGTTGGAAAACTGGGTGGCATATTCCCCACCCGAATTTTTTCCATGTGCTACATACGTATGAGTGACGAGTTTATTGTTTGCAATATCTATAATATATAATCTCTTTTGCCTGGATGACTTACTAAAATCACAAATAGTGAGATAATTACTCCGGTTTATTTTTTTCTTGTCTAATAAATATTGATAACCCTTCCATGCATAATCAAATGCTTCTTTTGATAATCCGGCCTGTTGCAGGTTGACGGTAGAATATAATTCCGCAGCCGCATCAGCAGTTGAAAAAGAGGAGTCCGTAATAATGGGATGAGAAATCACAACTGCAGGAATACTGGTCGGTGTTATTCTGGTTGGATGAATGGTAAATGATGTACACAATAATCCGACGGATATTGGAAAAAATAGGTTTCTCACTCAGGGTACGGTTTTTCTCGGGTGCAAATTCTTTTTAGTCAGAGCACCTTCGGATTGGGTTTAAAAACGTAAGGCAGAGCCAAATTATTATCTGATTGTTAATAATGCAAGTAATAAATGTTTGTTTCTTAGTCTTTTGCGAACAATTACTAAGCCATCGATAAAATCATACAAGGGAATCTACGAGTAATGG
This sequence comes from Chitinophagaceae bacterium, assembly GCA_016719015.1. Classification (GTDB taxonomy): domain Bacteria; phylum Bacteroidota; class Bacteroidia; order Chitinophagales; family Chitinophagaceae; genus JJ008. The sequence continues at coordinate 1,460,471 of JADKAZ010000001.1, read as the reverse complement.
CAGGTGGATACAGGTTAGCCACAGATGAGCACATATGGATGAATACAGGTCGGTGGTCAAATAAAACCTGTATCAGGATTTTTATACTATATAACTTGGAATGTGTTTTATTAATAAGCGACCCAACCATGAACTATGAACCATGAACTTCACTCAATTCTCCATAATCTTATTGATGTCTCTTTGTTTGGTAATAAACTCACTGGAGTAAATCTTGAGTAGTAACATAAACAATGAAATAAGCAGTGGTCCGAATATTAACCCGATAAAACCAAATAAGCTCAACCCGATGATAACACCAAACACGGTTGTAAGCGGATGCACATTACCAATCTTCTTTAAAAGTGTAAAACGAAGTACATTATCGATAGTGCCGATAATGCCGAAACCAAATACCAGCATCGCAATACCCTGACCGGTTTGGTTATTGGCAAAAAAGATAATGGCCAATGGGATATAAGCCAATGCCGCACCTATTACGGGCAACATGGCGGCAATACAGGTAACACCAAACCAGAAGAAAGGCTCCTTTACACCTATTATTAAATAACCAATCAAGCCAATCAGGCCCTGTGCAAAGGCAATCAGCGGAATGCCAATGGCATTTGACACTACCATCATGTGAATTTCTTTACCCAGCCGATTCACATTCTTATCTTCTAATGGCACATGTTCGTAAAGGGTATTCTCCATATATCTTCCATTCACTAACATGAAATAGAGAATGAAGTACATAAAGAAAATAGTGGTTAATGTATTAAAAGTTGCCCCGAGAATCTTTGGCAGACTTTGAGTAATCGTTCCGCCGATTTTATTAATATTCTCATCGCTGGCAATAGTTACATTAAACCGGGTTTCTATATTGTTCACTACAGTTTTTAAAGCGGTCACCAGTTCATCGGAATGCTGAACAGCATAACTGACTTTGGAAGAAAGCATGTTGACCAGCAAACCTACCGGCATCAGGATAACGATAAAAGAAAAAAACATCAGTAAAATAGCAGTCCATCCTTTGCGCCACTTTTTCTTTTCGGTCAGAAAAAACATCCACCGGTGCAGTAATATATATAAAGTAATACCACCCAGTAAAGCAGGCAGGAAAGAAGCCAGCTCCATAAACAACACGATGCCCATCAGCAGGATGAGTATAATAAAGAAAACCTGCCGCAGTTGATTCTGGTTAATAACGTTACTATTCATAACTACATTAAAAGTATGAAATACGAATTACTTGCAGAAAGAGAAATACCGGAATACGCTACACTTTCACTTTTTTCCATTTTCCTTTCTTAAAATAATACCAGGCAGCTATAGCCAGTGCCGATTCTGCGACTGGAATGGCAATAAAAGCACCTACGACTCCCAGCTTAAAAACTTTTACTAATAAGTAGGCCAAAGGAATCTGGAACAGCCAGAACCCAAAGAAATTTATCCAGGTGGGTGTTTTGGTATCACCGGCACCATTCAGTGCCTGTATCATCACCATACCAATGCCATAAAATATATAACCGGTGCCCATAATTTGTAATGCCTGTGCCCCAAATTTTAAATCTTCCGGTACCGTTGTAAAAAAGCTGATGATGGGTCGGGCAAAAAATATAAACAACAGCATCACTCCTGACATAAAAATAGCATTGTACTTCGTCGTGAGTAATACACTCTTTTCTGCACGGTCCGGTTGTTTGGCGCCGAGGTTCTGTCCTACTAACGTGGCAGCCGCATTACTGAGACCCCAGGCCGGTAAAATAAAGAATACCATATTGCGGATAGCTATCTGGTAACCGGCAGATGCATGGGTGCCACCGGTAACCGCTACTAAGTGTGCCAGCACTATCCAGCTGCCCGAGGCAATAATAAATTGAAAAGTTGCTGGCCAGGCAATCTTCACCAATGATTTCATTAAGGGGAAATCAATAATGAAATGTTCCTTGCCTAAACTGATACTACCTTTTTTCCCTTTAAATAAAAAATAGCATTGATACAATACACCGGTGCCCCGGCCGATCACGGTAGCGATGGCGGCTCCTTTTAATCCAAGTTCAGGCAAAGGTCCCCAGCCATTGATGAAGGCAGGACATAATATTATATTGATAATACTGGCTATCCATAAACTCCGCATCGCAATAGCGGCATTGCCGGCACCACGAAAAATACCATTGATAAGAAATAGTAAAATAATGACAACACTGCCTCCCAGCATGATACGGGTAAAAACTGCTCCCTCTTTTATCACAACAGGTGTGGCACCCATGATGCGGAGTATATCCGGGGCGAAAATAATTCCCGCTGCACTGATAAACACCGTTGCAATCAGCGACATGATCAATGCCTGCATACCGGCATGGGCAGCTGCTTCAGGATTTTTTTCCCCGATCCTCCGGGCCACCATAGCAGTAGCCGCTGTACTTAGCCCGATGGCTAAGGAATAAACTAATGTAATAACCGATTCTGTCAGCCCTACGGTTTGTACAGCATTGGAGCCAAGCTTACTGACAAAAAATATATCTACAAGAGCAAAGACAGATTCAAGACTTAATTCAAGTATCATCGGCACGGCCAATAACAAAATGGCGGCCCTGATGCTGCCCGTTGTATAATCATACTCACCGCCACGCAGTGATTGCTTGAAAAGTGAAAAAAAATAAGAGACCTTATTGGTATAAGTTGATTGCGACATGGTTGAAAATCTTTTGAAATTAATGAAAACGAATAAACAGACAACAGGAAGTAGTTGCCTGCTTGATAAACGGTCCGAAAAAATAAGCTCAGTAATTCAGTAGTTGTCAGACTGAGCCTTAGTAAGACTTCATATTCGTTTGCTTGAAAGAAGGGCGAAACTAAGAATTTATATGAAAACCGGGAGGATATTTATTTCTGCTGGTTCAATAAATCAAAACAAGGACAACTGCCTCTCATTCTTCACTTTCTTTAGATGTGTTTTTGCACTGCTGTGTAAAACAGAAAGACGACGACCCGCATCCCCGCTAACCTCAAATACTGCTGAGGCGGCATACCTGGAGGCTACCACAATTTTTGTATCACCGGCATGTTGGGTAAACAAACTGTTGACCAGTTCCGGGTTATTATTGTTTTTGGATAAATGCGATAAGATCAACAGGCGCAATGCCGGCGATCTGTATTGCTGGAATAATTCCAGGGCCTGTGCATTACTCAGGTGTCCCTCATCGCCACTGATACGCTGTTGCAGGTAATAAGGATAGTTGCCATTGGCCAGCATATCAGCACAATAATTTGATTCAAGAAAAGCGGCATCACACAGACTAAAATATTTCATCACCTGTTTGCAGGCATAACCGATGTCGGTGATAACACCTACGTTTACACCATGACCACTCACTAAAAAACTATGCGGGTCCTGTGCATCATGACTTTTGCGAAAGGGAAACACCGATAAATTACCAATCACCACCGGCTTTGCATGGTTAAAAGAAGCAATCAGATGCGGCTCGATAGGTAAGCGGCAGTTTTTATGAGTAGCCTCCGTAATATATACCGGCAGTTGAAATTTTTTGGAAATGCCCGGCACACCGGTAATATGATCCGAGTGTTCATGCGATACAAAAATCGCTTTCACCTTGTCCATCGCTAAACCCAGTTGCTTCATCCGCTTTTCTGTTTCCCGGCAACTGAGTCCTGCATCAATCAGTACAGCTTCCTGGCTATTGCCGACATAATAACAATTGGCATTACTGCCCGAATTAAGCGAACTGATATATAATGACATGGAAGATCAAAAATAAGGAGAGAACACGGAGATCATAGAAAAGAAACGAACCCATTTACTCAACATGCTCTACAATTGAATTCCTGTATTATAATCTATTGTGCCAGGTATCCGCCATCTACAGGATAATACGATCCCGTTACAAAAGATGCTTTCGGTGAACTGAGCCATAGCACCAGCTCTGCCACTTCTCCCGGCTGACCCAGGCGACCAATAGGATGCAGACCGGCCAACGGTTTCATTTGCTCATCAGTAAGGGTCTTCGTTAATAGCGGTGTGACGATATAACCGGGCCCAACAGAATTAATGCGGATATTTTTATCAGCATATTCTAATGCAGCCGCTTTGGTAAGACCCACCACACCATGTTTCGCCGCTACATAAGCCGGAGAAAATTTCGTTCCCGCCTGTCCGAGTATAGAAGCAACATTGACAATAGAACCTTCACCAGATTCAAGCATGGCAGGGATCTGGTAATGCATGCCATAGAAAACACCAGTCAGATTAATACCAATCACTTTGTTCCAGCCATCGATCGGGTATTCTCCTGTAACACCAAGTGGCCCACCGATGCCGGCATTATTGCAGGCAATATGAAGACCACCATAATGTTTTACTGTTTCTTCTACCAACGATTGATTATCTGCTGCACTGGAAGAATCTGATTTGATAAAAATCGCCTCTCCATTATTTTTTTTGATGAGGGCTACTGTTTGGGTGCCACCTATTTCATCAATATCGGCTACCACCACTTTGGCGCCTTCATCAGCATATTGCCAGGCAATAGCACGGCCAATTCCGGAGCCTGCCCCGGTTACAATGGCGACTTTATTGGCGAGACTTTTCATACTTTCTTTTTCTAAAGTTCGTAAGGGGAATGGCTGTTGCTGCTGATGCCGGTCACAGCCGGTTATGATTAATACACATGAGCAAGGGGTTTAATTATTATTGGCGGATAGTCCTTCTGTCTTCCATTTTAAATACTTACATTTAAACCTGTTACCCGAAGGAAACATTAAACCAACGCCAATGAGTCTTACTCCTTCGTCACCGGGTGACACTATTTTACCTGCAACTACCGGTAATTCCCGTTTGTTTTCTCTGGATGTGATAAGAGGCTTTGCCCTTTTTGGTATGCTGCTGATCAGCATCTGGGAGTTTGGCGGTTTCACCAACAACGAACGGCTTTTTTATCATACCGGCATGCATGGCGGTAATTATAAATTGATGACCATCATCTCCATGATCTTTGAAGGAAAGATGAGAGCCCTGTTTGCCATATTGTTTGGCGCCGGCATCTTATTACTCCTGCAAAAGAAAGAACATCCTGTCGCCACCAGTACCGGTGATGTATATATAAGAAGAATGTTATGGCTGATGGCCTTTGGGGTGCTGAATGCTTTTATCTTATTATGGCCGGGTGATATCTTATTTCAGTATGGGGTACTTGGTATTTTACTTTTTGGTTTTACCCGGCTTAAGGCGAAAGGATTTTTTATTGCAGCGGTTGTTTGCACCCTCATCTATTGTGGCAAACAATACTGGAACTATGCCGATGATAAAAATGATTACAAGAAATACACGGCGGTAATAAAAATCGAGAAGCGATTCAAAGCCGATAGTACCACCCGGGCAATAAAAGATAGCCTGGACCGTACAAAGGACACCGTTTTATTAAAAGATACATTGCTCAACAATAAGCGGCTTGATTCCATGGCCCGTAAAAACGATACCCTCACTAAAAAACAGGCAGGGGAAAAAGGAAAATGGGAAGGCATGGTGAAATCATTGAAATATGATTCGGCTACCACGGTGGCCAATAATAAAATGATGCGTGACAGCTGGGGTAAAGTGGCCTATAGTTTAATGCCCCGGTCCCAGCAGCGGGAATCCACCTGGTTATATAAAATTGGTATATGGGATATCGGGTCGCTGATGTTTTTGGGCATGGCCTTATTCAGTATCGGCTTTTTCAGCTCCCGGTTTTCTTCCTCAAAATATTTGGTGATCGCAGTAGTGGCCATAATTATTGGTGTAGCACTGGCCTGGTTTAGGATTCATTTTCAGCAACTGAAAATTACTGACTATGCCAGCTACATAGAGAAGCAGCCCCTGCCGTACGATATGTTCTTCCCCATTGAAAGAATTGTACTGGCAACAGGTTATGCATCATTATTACTATGGCTGGTACGGATGAACTGGAAACTGTTCAGCTGGATATGGAAAGCACTGGCAGCGGCCGGGCAAATGGCACTCACCAATTATATTTTACAAACCATCATCTGCACTTTCTTTTTCTATGGGTATGGCTTTGGGTATTTCGGCAGGCTGCAGCAGTGGGAGCTGTATTTCTTTGTGGCCGAAGTGGTGCTGGTACAAATTGTATTTTCTGTTTTGTGGTTGCGATATTATACCATGGGACCGGTGGAATGGCTGTGGAGGTGTTTGGTGTACAGGAAGTGGCTACCCAATAAAAAATAAAAAGAGGGAACGCAGATTATGATGATGTATATGATAATAGCTGTGTAAATCTTGCTAATCATAACAATCAGCGTTCCGATATAAAAAATATTAAACGACCATCATGGACCAACAACTGACAGCAGGTACAGCACCGGTAGCTTCCGCAGATCGTATCAAAAGTATTGATACCATCCGCGGGGTGGCCCTGCTGGGCATACTGATGATGAACATACCCGGCTTTGGTATCAACCCGAATTTCTGGTATCCGCTGGTGAATGGTCCACGGCATGGCAGCGATTATTATACGTTTGCCACGGTGTTTGTTTTATTTGAGGGAACGATGCGGGGTTTATTCTCCATGCTCTTTGGTGCCGGTATGGTTTTGTTCATGCTGAATAAAAAAGAAATACCGGGCATGCCCACCGTAGCGGAATATTATTACCGCCGGTTATTATGGCTGGTACTGTTTGGCCTGTTCAATTGTTTTGTGTTGCTATGGGGTGGTGATATACTTTTTTTCTATGGTCTTGCCGGTATGGTCTTGTTTGCTTTCCGCAAACTAAAACCCAAACACCTGCTGATGATAGCATTGTTTTGTGTAGCGGCTGCTATGGTAAAAAGACAATGGGGCTGGAATGAATTCCGGGAAAAACGCAAAGACTATGTGGAAGCGGTGCAGGCGAAGAAGGAAAAGAAAGAACTGACGGCCGAACAGCAGGGTGCCATTGCATTCTGGACGGACATAGAAAAGAACCAAAAGCCGGATACAGCGAAAACGAATGAGAATATCCGCAAGATGCAGTCGGACTATGCCACCATCTTTACCTATTTCATTCCACAGAATGCGGGGGTGGAAGTAATGTATATGTATCATTACCCCTGGGATTTGTTTTGTATGATGTTTCTGGGCATGGCCATGTTTGGCTGGGGTTTCTTCAGCAATAAATTAAAGACCTCTACTTATGCTATGTGGATGTTCATAGGTTATGGCATCGGCATCCCCGTGGCCTGGCTCATATTTGACAAATACTGGATGGGCTTTGGAAACACCGGCCTTTATACAGACCGGTGGCGTTCATCGCATGATGTGTTTGCAGAATTCCGGCGCATACCCTTAGCGATCGGGCATGCCAGCTTGGTCATGCTTATCTTCCGCAGCAAGCTGGTGCCCTGGCTCATGAAGGCATTGGCAAATGTGGGACAGATGGCCTTCACCAATTATTTAATGCAAAGCATTATCTGTACACTGTTCTTTTACGGGTACGGACTTGGATATTATAATAAGCTGCGGTTTCATCAGCTGTATTATGTGGTGGGTGCAGTCTGGTTGTTCCAGCTCATTTTCTCTTCTATCTGGATGAAGTATTTCCGTTTCGGTCCTTTTGAATGGGTGTGGCGTTCGCTGACGTACTGGAAACGGCAGCCAATGAAGAAATAGAACGGCATAATTAATGGAACAGGTAATTACTGACTTATAATTTTTCCGTCTTCCATTTTAATGATGCGGTTGGTCCTGGCAGCAAAGGCTTCATCATGTGTTACAATGAGCAAGGTCTGGTTGAATTCAGCCGCCAGTTGTTTGAAAATATCAAAGACGATATCGCTGTTTTTATTATCCAGGTTTCCGGTTGGCTCATCACCCATGATGATATGCGGATCGTTGATAAGGGCACGGGCAATGGCCACCCGTTGTTTTTCTCCACCCGACACAAGGTTTGCTTTTTTTAAAGCGAGATGATCAATGCCGAGTATTTTCAATTTTTCCATAGCCCGGTGTTCTATTTCTTTCTCCGGGTATTTATTCAGTTTTAATCCCGGCAGCATAACGTTTCGCAATACGTTGAACTCATTTAATAAATAATGGAACTGGAATACGAAGCCAATCTTTTCATTGCGAACCCGGGCCAGGGTCGCTTCTTTTTTATCCGTCATCATTTCATTATCGATCAGCAACTCACCTTCATAATCGGTATCCATCGTTGATAAAACATAGAGCAGGGTAGATTTTCCGCAACCGGATTTTCCTGTTACCGATACAAACTCACCTTTGTTAATGGAAAAAGTAATATCCGTCAATACCGGGAAGGTAACCGGGTCGTGAAAACTTTTATTGATATGTCTGGCTTCCAGTATTATTTCACTCATACTATTTACCTCTTATAATAACAACAGGGTCTACCTTACTGGCTTTGCGGGCCGGGAACCAACCGGCGAAGTAAGTAGTGACCAATGAAAAAACAATACCGATAACATAAAACAACGGGTTATAATTGATGGGGTAGGTTTTAATAGTTGGCAACGAAGCCGTATTGAATGGCACCTGGTCAATAGCTGATGATAAACTGAATCCTAAAATCAAACCAACAAGGCCACAAAAAAACCAATGCTTAAGGCAATGATGAGAAAGATCTTTTTCACATCCCGTCCTGAAAAGCCGGTCGCTTTTAAAATAGCGATCGAATCCATTTTTTCATAGATCATCATGTTCAGGATATTATAGATACCAAAACCGGCAACAATTAATAAGGTAATACCAACGGTATAAGAAATAAGGGAACGGATAGAACTGCCCGTTTCAAATTGCGAGTTCGCTGTTTGTATATCTTCCGCATCAGCCCGGAACAGGAGCCGGTATTCTGCTGCCACGGCCGGGGCGGTGGTAATGTCTTTCATTTTAATTTGTAAATCGGTAATATAATTACCCGGCTTGCCCAATAATTTTTGTACCGTACTTACCGATGCATAACTCTGCACTTTATCCAATTCTGCAATACCCGATTGAAAATAACCAACCACCCGTAGTGAAAAACGTTCACCCTTTGAAGTGGTTACCTGTACCACATCACCCACATCGGCCATTAATTTTTCTGCCAGCCCTTTTCCCAATACAATACTGTTGGGCACCCGGCTTATATCCAATGCCGAACCCGCCGTGATATAATCATTAAAATGAAACAGTTTATTTTCTGCCAGCACATCAATACCATTGATGACACCGGTAATATCAACCGTGCCTTCATTATAAAAAACCTGGGCAATCAGTTTGGGAGAATAACCCAGCACCCGGCTGTCTTTTTGTAAGGCCTGCATAATGGCACCGCTGTTATAAATTTCCTGGCGGCTGCCACCCGATTTAATGGAGCTGATAAAATTATAAGAGTCTTTATATCCAACTGCACTGTTCACCGGTTGGTTTTTATTCGGCTTTACTTCATTGTACAAACGGATATGCGGCGTACGGTTCAGGATGAGACCGTCCAGCAGATCATTTAATCCCGTCATAAAACTCAGCAGGGTAATGAACATGGTGATGCTGAACGTAACACCGATAGCCGCTATCAATGTTTGTCTCCACCGGGCTACCAGCAGCGATTTGGCAATACTGAAAATCAGTTTATTGTTCATTACTCCGGTTTAAGGATAACATCGTTCTTCGTAAGCCCACTGATGATTTCCACTTTCTGGTAATCTTTCAGTCCGGTGACCACTTTTCTTTTTTCTTTATTTTCCAGCAGCACCGTACCATCATCCATCAGGTAGCTGCGGGGAATGGTCAGCACTTTATCTTTTACTGCAATAACGATATTCGCTTCCGTAGTTAGATTGGGATACAGGGCCGGTGGCGGTGTAAGAAAAACAGCTTCCACCAAAAATGATTTTGATTGCGCATTCATCACCGGGTTTATTTTTTTTACTTCCGCTTCAAACACCTGTCCTTTATAGCTGTCCATGCCCAGCAATATTTTTTGTCCCGGTAGTACCCGGGTAATATCATATTCATCCACCTGCAGTTCAATGGTAAACCCGGTAGCATCACCCACCAGTGCCACGGGATTTTGTGTCGTCACCATTTCACCTTTCTCTTTCAGCAGGCTGTACACTTTACCGTTGGCTTCGCTTTTAATAACATAATCGCCGGTAGTGCTGTTAGATATCTGTAAATTTTTTTGTGATTGCTTTGCCTGGAAATTGATTTGCTTTTGCAGATCGGCGTAGCGGGACTTAGCAGCGTTGTATGCATTCACCGAATTTTTATACGTCAGTTCCCGTTGGTCCAGTTCATTGCGGGTGCCGATGCCCTGTGTCCAGAGGCTGCGCTGCCGTTCTACCAGCGAAGCATCATTATCCATTTTTGTTTTAGCAATATCAATATCGATGCGGAGGGCATTCAGCCGGTCGGCATTAGCAGCTACCGAAGAATAATCAGCCGCTATCTGTGCATTCTCATTATTCAGACGGGCCGTTACATCCGATAACCGCATGATGGCATCTCCTTTTTTCACCACATCACCTTCGGTTACCAGCACCTCCTTCACCAACCCATTCACCGTAGAAAAAACCTGGTACTGGTTATTACTTTTAATAACACCAGAGGCGTACACCGATTCAGTTATTTTTTCTTCGGTCGGGTTTATTTTTTCAGTCTTCTTGTTACAGGCAAACAAAAGGAGGGCAGCGAGGAAGGGGGCAAATGATTTTACCATAGTAAAAGGAACTATAAGGTTACCGTTCAAAGGTACAGTTAAGCCGGAAAAGCAGGGTGACAATACTCACCGGTGGCGGCAACTGGCAGAATGATATACATCAGCCCGGCATTTATCACAGGTCATTGTATTGGCGGGGTAGGGTAGTTACCTTCCGGCAAATGGTTAGGTTATGGAAGCAACAACTTTTCCCGCACTCGTAGTTCCCGATGTGCCTTATAATGTGGAGGCCATGCTGATGGACCCCAACAGCATCCGCCTCCAGGAAGATATACGGAACCCCGATGTTATCATTGATAACATTATCCACCACCTCAAAGAAAAAGAAATGGATGCCACCTGGTTATTTGCTGTAAAAGAATTCAGCCATGCAGATAAAGTAGCATGGATTGAATCATTGCCCGATGCCGATGCAGGTTTGCCCGCAGCAGACATTTTTATTGTTCCCGTTACGATGTATATCACGGTAATGGTAAAAGTAGCCGAAACCCTGGGCGGCGAATCGCTGTATGAAAAGAAAGTGCTGGAGAAAAACCTGGAAAAATGTTTGCCGGGTTGATCATGCACGGGTAGCACCGTACCCTTAGTTTTTTACTGGTAATCCTTCTTTGTTTTGTCAAGCTGAAGAGGAAGGAATCAGATTTCTATTTCATTTAACCCGTCTGTAGTACTACTATCATCGTCTGTTGCAGCGTTTACACCGGAATTGATCCGGTGCACTCTTGTACGTTCTGCCTGCCGGTAGGCAGGTTCGCTACTCACCATTTTCGAAGACCCACTTTCCCTCTAAATACTCAACTTATGCAAATCTTTCATTTCAAATTATTGGCAGCAAAAGCTTGTTTGCTGCCAATAATTTGATTATATTTGAGAATATGAAACAATAACAATAGCCAGAGACCTAAATATTGAGAAGCTAATCAAGGTGTTTACTTCCGCTGAAGTAATTACTACTTCAGATATAGTTAGATTTTATAAAAAACTCGAACCCGGGATTTTAAAATCTACTGTAAACTGGCGGGTGTATGAACTGGTTAACCGAAACATATTGGAAAGAGTTGGAAAAGGAAAGTTCAGACTGGGTTCAGGAAACACATTTATTCCTGAGTTGAATCCTAAACATTTCAAAGTACGTGCGGCAATCAGAACTCAATTTCCTTTCATTAATTACTGCATTTGGGATTCATCCTTTATCAAAGAATTTAACCAGCACATTACAAAAAATAGCTTTATGCTGGTTGACGTTGAAAGAGGTTCGGAAGAATCCGTTTATTACTCATTGCGGGAACAACTCAAAGAGGTCTTTATGTTCCCTGGAAAGGAAATGCTGGGAGATTATTTTACCGACCTCAAAAAGCCAATCATTATAAGAACACTTGTTTCCGAAGCTCCCAGTAAGGAGATACGTAATGTGCCTACAGCAACATTGGAAAAATATTAGTTGATATATTTTCAGACGAAGAATTTCAATATCTCCAAAGCAATGAATTAGTAGTAATTTTTAAATCTGCTTTTGAGAGATACACTATTAACGAAAGTAAACTCATTCGCTATGCCGACAGAAAGCGAAAAAAGAAACAATTATTAGCGTTCTTACGTAGTAATAATATAAACGAAATAAAGTAGGGTATGATTGATTTAGGTGTGTTACACATTGATTGGATAAACGAAGCATCTGCTAAAAACAATAAAGCCGATAAAATTTTAGTAGAAAAAGTAATAAGAGCTTTATTGCTGCTGGAAGGCTTATCGGCCTCCGGGATAAATTTCATATTCAAGGGAGGTACGGCACTTATGCTAATGCAGGGCAGCACTAAAAGATTGTCTATTGACATAGACATTATCATCCCGATAAAGGAAGATTTTGAACAAGCTTTTGCTAAAATTGTAAAAGACAAAAGCTTTACAAGAGTTGAATTGCAGGAAAGGCAAGCCAGCTCAAACATAGAAAAGGCGCATTATAAATTTTTCTACGAACCTGCCTATCGAACAGCCAGGGGAGAAGAATATGTAATGCTGGATATTTTGCATGAAAAGCCTCAATACCAACAATTGGCCTCGCAAAATATTGATTCAACATTTGTATTTCAAAACGGTAAGCCATTGCAAGTACAGGTGCCGGGCTTTGATGATCTTTTGGGGGACAAGCTTACGGCCTTTGCTCCTAACACTACCGGAATTCCTTATGAAAAAGGCGGACACAGCAGGGCAATGGAAATAATAAAACAGCTTTATGATATTGGCAATCTTGTTGAGCAGGCTACCAATCCCGTGGCAATAACAACCACCTTTCATGCTTTTGCAAATACAGAATTGGGTTACCGGAATATTGAAGCTGACACCGAACTGGTGTTAGACGATATCTTTGATACAGCATTAACCATCAGCACAAAAGGACAATTGGGAAATGGAAATATCGAAGCACTGAAGCAAGGTATAGGTCAATTAAAGCAATATATCTTTTCGGAGAACTATCATATTGAAAAAGCTGTTACACATTCGGCAAGAGCGGCTTATATTACAGCACTTATCCGGACAGGAGGGATTGGATTGCAACGCTTTAGTGAACCAATGGAAATAAAAGACTGGAACATTACTAACCAGCAATACAGCAAGTTGAATAAACTAAGAAAAAACAATCCGGAAGCATTTTACTATTGGTACCAGGCATTAACCCTTTTAAATTTAACTGAAGAAAATAATTAGATGACAGTAGAATACTTTGTGAAAGTTGCTGTGCTTGCCCGCCGAAGCTATGAGTAGGCCGGTTGCTACCTTGTACGTTCTGTTCGCTACTGAACATATTAAGAAGTTGGTTTTCCCAAAACTACTTGAAGGTTCGTATATTTAAGTATTAGGCAAAATTTAATCTCCACACACTTCTCCTTGTCAAAAATAAAAGCAATGACAGATATTAAAGACATTACCGAAGAACTAATAAAATTCAGAAACGAACGAGATTGGGAACAATTTCACAACCCAAAAGATCTTGCCTTAGCTATTAATGTAGAAGCTGGAGAGCTTTTAGAGCTATTTCTTTGGAAATCTCCAGATGAAGTAAAAAAAGAAAAGGTAAAAGAAGAGTTAGCTGATATTTTAGCTTTTACTTTTTTATTAGCCGAAAAATATGAGTTTAATGTAAAGCAGATTGTATTAGATAAAATAAAACTGAATGGAGAAAAATACCCAGTAGACAAGGCCAAAGGAACAGCAAAGAAATATGATGAGCTATGAGTGGAATAAACAATTTTGAAATAAAAAGATTTGACTTTAATAACACATTACTGGGTAGTTTTTATGATAATCATTATGTAAATGGATTATGGCCTTTAGTATACATATTAAGCGACGGAAAGGTTAAGACGGCATATGTTGGGGAGACTACAGATGCTTTTTCCAGAATGGCTACCCACTTAAAGAGTAACGATAAAAATAAACTCTCTGTAGTTCATCTGATAACAAGTGACAAGTTTAATAAATCCGCTACATTAGATATTGAGTCTAATCTAATAAAGTATTTGGCAGGAGACGGTCAATATAAATTGCTAAATGGTAATTTAGGATTGGCGAATCACACTTATTATCAGAAAAAGGAAATTTATTGGGATATTTTCAAAACAATATGGGGCGAATTAAAGTCGGAAGGAATAACCAGTAAGAGCCTTACGCAAATTGATAATTCAGACCTTTTTAAATATTCTCCATACAAATCACTATCAATAGAGCAAAAGGCAAGCATGATTGAAATCATAAAAAGCCTTTTAAATAATCAAACAAAAAATATAATTATTGAAGGGGGCGCTGGAACAGGGAAAACAATTTTAGCAATATTCCTTTTCAAATTATTAAATTCTGAAAGGGAAGAGCTGAGTTTTAAAGAGTTTGGCTCGGATGAAGACGAATTTGTGAAAATTGTAGACCAATTGAGAAACTCATATCCCAATCCGTCTATGGCATTAGTAGTTCCTATGTCCTCATTTCGTGGCACTATCAAAAAAGTATTTCAAAATATAAGGGGATTAAAAGCCAACATGGTTATTGGTCCTGCAGAAGTCACAAACAAGAAATATGACATTCTAATAGTTGACGAATCTCATAGATTAAGAAAAAGGGTAAACTTGGGTGCTTATTTTGGAGCATTTGATATTGCAAATGATAAACTTAGCTTGCCGAAATTGCAAGGAAATGAACTAGACTGGATATTATTGCAAGGAAGAAAGAATCTATTCTTTTATGATGAGGGACAGTCAATAAAACCTTCAGATGTCGACAAGAAAGATTTTGACCAAGTAAAGTCAAAGAACGATACGGTAATTAAAACTCTCACCTCTCAATTTCGAGTAAGAGGAGGAAAGGATTATGTGACATACGTTGACAATTTATTAAATGTAAAATTCAAAAAAAGTCAACCCGTTTTTGAAACACCTAAATACGAATTTCTACTTTTCGATTCATTGTCAGAAATGATAGAAAGTATTAATGTAAAGGATGCCGAATTTGGCCTCTCTAGGCTAATAGCAGGTTATTCATGGGAATGGGTATCTAAGAATAAAAATGTTCACGACATTGTAATAGACGAAATAAAGCTGAAATGGAATAGTGTTTCTAATGATTGGGTTAATTCTACGAACGCAATAAATGAGGTTGGCTGTATTCATACCACTCAAGGTTATGATCTAAATTTTACAGGGTTAATCTTCGGGAATGAAATATCTTATGATAAAAAGAAGAATGAAATTGTCATAA
The DNA here is from genome assembly GCA_016719015.1 of Chitinophagaceae bacterium. Lineage (GTDB taxonomy): Bacteria > Bacteroidota > Bacteroidia > Chitinophagales > Chitinophagaceae > JJ008. The sequence continues at coordinate 1,445,033 of JADKAZ010000001.1, read as the reverse complement.
AGCAAGAAAATTATTTTGATAGAAATGGGAAGCAGTCAATTAGTGACCCTAATGATCTTAAAAACTATATAATAAACATCTATAAGACAATGATGTTACGTGGCATACGTGGAACTTATGTCTATGTCTGCGACAAAAGCCTAAGAGAATATTTTTCTGAGCATATTACGAAATTTGAAATAAAAAAATCAGTCCGAATACTTCCATTGCATGAAGTGAAGGAATATGAAAATTGTGTGCCGTTCTATGATATCAGTGTTGCGGCAGGTGGGTTTAGTGAATCGCAACAGGCGTCAAATTTTGAATGGGTTGAACTTCCAGAATCATATAAGCCTACAAAAGAACATTTTGTTTGTAAAGTAACTGGTGCATCGATGAACAAAATAATTCCTAATGGTTCATGGTGTTTATTTAAGAAAGACCCAGGGGGTTCAAGAGAAGGAAAAGTTGTCTTGGTGCAACATTATAATATTCAAGATTCGGAATATGCATCAGGGTATACAATTAAAACTTATGAGAGTAAAAAAGTGGTAAAGGAAGAAGAGTGGTCGCATAAGAAAATCATCTTGAAGCCTAACTCATATGACCCCGATTATCAACCAATCGAATTGAATGATGATGAATTAAGTACTTTAAAAGTAGTAGGAATATTTGTAGCTGTCTTGTAATGGCAGTCACGAGGTGTACCCGATTTAAATTTAACTTATGCAATGGGAAATTAAAAAAGGTGTTGTTACAGATGAACAGGGTGAAATAGTTTGTTTGCTTTCAGATACTGCAAGTGAGTATCATATCGCTTTAATCAGAAATGCCGCAATCATGTTTGATGCTATTACAAGGCATAATAGAAGTATAGAAAATACAAGACTTCCCAGAGATCCTAAAAAGCAGTATGAAGAATTTAAGAAGTTAGAAGAAAAGATTAAAGAGGAGATGCGCTAAAAATCAAATCTCCGTTATGCTTAGTTTCCAACAAAGCACAAAGAAATACAAAGAAAAAGATACCGGGTCAGGCCCGGCATGACACCGCTCCGTAACATAGCACCAAGCCACCTATATGCTACAGTATAGTTTTTTATTAACCATTGGGCCTAAGTCGACTCTTTTCTTTACTGGAAAATTTTGTGGCAATTTCCGCCTCGGTTGGTGTTTTCCTCCACCAACCGAATAATGATAAGTCCATCAAATTATTCAAACATCTTTATAGCACTGTGGTTGGTGAAAATACAAACACCAACCACGGCGTAAAAGGAGTTATCATCAAAGGAAGAATAAAAACCTACACACCCTACGGTTATTTAATGCTGGAAGATTGCACGGTGGTAAACAGGTAGTGTCTCTGTGGCCAATTTTTTATGCCACTGATGACGTTAGTGTTCCATTCTTTTCTTTATAGCATCATCCGTTCGTGACGCATTGCTTGCTTCCCTTATAAGTAAAGCCAGATTAAAAATGGACATATGTCAGAATCCGGCATGAGATTACTCATACCCGCTGTCTCCACGAATGACAAATTTTGCTACTTATAAAAAAAATCACATGAAAAAAGAATATTGGATCAATGTTAAACATGTAGATAACCGCATGGTTATTTTTTTAAACGGTGCTACCGTATGGGATAGTGGCATTGTCCACGATGACCCTGAAATGAATGTGTTCATCAATATTACAGATCACCTGCTTGAACATAGCAGCCACTCTGTAGAATTAATTTTTGAAGGATTTAATGATACCTATACTTCAGATGATAAGGAGGGAGATTTAAACCCCTGGCATTTTCACTACCGGGTTTTTTCCCGCCTGGTAGATGCTGACAAGAAAAAAGTAGTGGAAGAAGATATGTTGTCGCCTTACAACGAAAAACATATGTCCAATCCCAACATCAGGGCCATTAATAACTGTTACCAGATCGTAAGAAAGGATAATGATTTTAAAGTAATCTCTAATAGCCTGACCCAGAATTTCTATAATTAGGAATTCTTTTCGTACCTGTAATTAGTTCATCGTTCTGGCTGGTCTTCGCCGGCAGCTACCTGTCACGGTTGGTATTTTGTTAAACCAGCCTTAAGCAGGAAAGGATGCTGGTAATTACTATTTTATTTTCACCAGCCAGACCACTGCTTATGGACCATTACCAGACCATTGCGGACCAGGTTACTTTCTACCCCGGTATTTATATCGCTGCCATGATAATCGGTGAAACGATATTATCCTGGTGGTTATTCCGTAAAACCTATAAGAAGGAACTAGCGGTCAACCTTGTCACAGCAGGTGTATCCATCTTCACCGTAGGTCTTTTTAAAGCCTATGTCTTCAGCGCCTTGTTTATACAGGTCTACAACCACCGTTTATTCGATATCAGGATTCACTGGTACCCTGTTATGCTTAGTTTCCACAAAGCACACAGAATTAATAAAAAAGAAAAAGATACCGGGTCAAGCCCGGCATGACATCGCTTCGTAGCATAACCACTTACTCAAACAATCAACCTTTCCCGGTGCCTTGTTCCGCCGTAGTATAAACCTCTATTTATCATAAACACTTTCAAGGCGGAACACAGCACTTTTCGTTGCCAACCAAAACAAGCAGCAGAGTCTTACACATTGCTTCAATCATCCCTAATCAAAAAAAAAGGACGCAGACAAAACAGAAAAGGGGGCGGGGGATGGCAAAGCCTGCGGAGCAATGGCGTTTGCCTTGATTTTTTTGTTTCTTTTTGCATCAAGGCAAAAAGAAAAGCAAGAAAAAATATTATCTCGCTTCTCAACATATTCATTCCTCCATTCCCTGATGTGCTTAGTTTCCACCGAAGCACACAGAATTAATAAAAAAGAAAAAGATACCGGGTCAGGCCCGGCATGACATCGCTCCGTAGTAATTATTGAACTTTCTCCCTTACTTTTAACACATGTCGGATCAACACAAGATTGCAATACTTAAGGTTCTCAGTGAAGATGCTGTTGATGGCAAAGCAGTGCGGTATAGTTTTAATACCCTCTCCAAAAATATCGGTCTTTCCAAAAACGACATTGATGTTTATCTCACTGAGCTTACAAAAGCCCGGTTTGTGGCGCAATATGCAAAGAAAGGAGTGGATAGCTTTACGGTAGAAATTAAACCTGCCGGGTTGGATGCGGTGTTGGACGGATCATTTAATTAAAATTTTCACCTTGGCCTAGTTCAGTTAAAGTAATAGGTCTTGGTTAATGTTTTCTTCCATCAATAAATTATAAACCTTAAACTATAAACCATGCAAAAGATCCACACCGAACAAATTGTCCATTATGGTGATGCAGACAGAAGAAACCGCCAGCCGGTGTATGTTGTTATCTGTGTTACAGAAGCCGATGGAAGTTTATATGCAGGCTTCGGCCCCAATGATGCAGAATTATTTACCAATCTTTTTTCCCCTACCGGAATAGTAGAACATGTGGAAATAGACCAGTTTGTTACCCAGGGCACCAACGGGTATCATGGGTTGTGGCTTATCCCCGGAAAAACAGATGTCTGGCACAAAGGCATTTATATTCTCGGCTATAGACTTAGAAATGCCACCCACCAGTGTGCAGGTATGATTCGTTTACGATTTTAAAAGTTCCGCCCTGGCGGGTGTTCAGTTATAGTAAAACGCTTCGGTTGTTGTTTTTTACTGCAGGTTCTTTTTATACTGCAACAACCGCACAGAACAAATACCCGTTTGCCGGTAATACAATCTCCTGCTTTCCCGGTATTACACAACAAAAAAAGATGAAGCAGTTGCCTCATCTTTTTTAATAACTATTCATTTTTTATCAATACCGTGCTACAATGTTAAAGATAAAACGCTGCGGTTGGGTGGTAAGTCCACCGGCTTCTATTCTTTTCTTTATCGCATCAGATCCCCAGTAAGCTTTTGCTTTGTCAACATCTTTAAGGGCTGTTACCATCGATACTTTGTGGTTATCATCTGCATCATGGCCATATTGTCTGTCTGTAATACCATTATCCATCCTTTCCTGCCTGCCTTCTTCAAAACCTTTTTTAGCGGTATCAAAGTCTTTTACCGTAAAGCTGGTTATCACACGGGGAATGCTGCCTACATTAACCGTATCCTGCCATACTACATTGACAAATGAAATTTCAGGAGCACCAACAACGCCACCTTTTTGCATACGTTCTTTCAGTGAAGGGTCTTTGGCAAATGCTTTGGCTTTTTCCAGGTCGTCAGCTTTCATGGCTATTAATACCATCATTGAATCATCCATGCCCCTTCCGATTACATAACTGTGCAATCCGTTAGCCAGCCGGGCAGAATCATGACTGTCATATGCAGCTTTCCAGGCTGCATAATCTTTCACCTTATGCTTGATCATACCCATGAGTTGAGGAGTGGTAACAATGGTATTAACTTTTACATCTGGTGTGGTGGTGGTATCGCCTGTTGGCGTCTCCGTTGTTTTTTTATCACCGCTATTACAGGAAGCGAATAATAAAGTCATTGCCGTGAATAAAATCAGGGCTCTGAAAGGATTGAATCTTTTCATTTTATTTTGTTTTTTGATGAAGAATGAACAGGGAGGGAAAACAGGTTCAGAGGGATAGAAGAACTTAAATATAGCTGTTTCCGGGAAATAAATTTGTTTCCCTCCAATGATTATTTTCCCTTGCGGCTATCAGGTGCTGCAGATATTGCCATCCCGCATACTGATTTCATTACCTCCGCCTGATTAGCCAGTCTCTGTTGGTGTTTCCGGTTTTCTGCGCTACAGCCAGGCCGTACATAATACCTGCAACGGTGTAAAGGTTATGTGCAACAGTAATCAAAGTCATTGTATTCAACAGAATACTTGTATTACTTTGATTCAAAATCGAAATACGAAAACGTTTACCTGCATCATCTGTGGAGTGGTGGGTATGCTGGTGTTGATCCTGTATCAAAATTCTTTTTAAGGCACAAAAGGCGATTGGTATACAGAGTCTGCAATAAACAAAGACAGATGCCCGGATGATTCAGCTTTTAATTATTAAGAAATAAAATAAAAGCTACTGCAATGAAAACCTTACTTCAAACAATACTGCTGTTGGTGTTGACTTTTGCTGCTCCCCTTGCTCAATCTCAAACTGGTTCTTCCATCGTCATCCACGATAATACCAGCAAAGCTAATGGCGGAGAAAATGCCACTTCGAATCTCAGAAGTGAGTTAGAGTCCGCATTAAACAAGGAAAAACCATGTGTGGATATAATGGACGACGAGGATATCCGCAATGTAATTGAGAGTGAACGGGAAAAGAATTTACTCGAAGGCGGTGATCCGCAGCAAGTCTTAACAGACATCGCAAACCTGATGGGAGCAAGTTATGTAATGAGTGTTTCGGCAATGCCCGGAGTCGGGGGTACTACCTCTTACACGGTTTTTGTAATGAATCCGCAAACGGGAACAACTGTTGCCCGCCAGACCGGAACAGATGCAAAACAAATTGCCAAAAGTATCGTCGGGCAGCTTGGTTCCAGCCTGCCAGATAACTGTAAACCGCATTGGGTTGGGGAAGTAAAATATGTATACCTCTCGAATGAAACCAAAGTGACAACTGATAAGGGTGCGGCTCATGCGGCTACGAGGAATACCAGCCGAACAAAAACAGAAACTTACTCGTCACAAAACACAATTGTGGCCACCCTGTTACCGCCTAAGCCGGGCAGTGATGTTTCTGCCAATAAAACAATAGCAAGAGTGTGGATGAGATCAAAAATTCTATCTGAAAAGAAACACATAACCAGTGGTGAAGTTTATTGCCGTCCGAAAGGCGGAAACCTTTATTGGACAGGCTACAGTTTAAATTATTCAGAAGTTTTTACTCAATTAGGCGGAGGATCAGACAATCTCCCAGTCTCTGTTTCGATTGATAATGAGGGTAATTACAAAATCTTTGTACCAACGCCCAGCGGAACGCTGGTGTCCAAAATTGAAACAACCAGGTCGGAATCAGGTTGCAATAAGGAAAATCCTCCTACGAATGATGCGCAAAGTATGCCGGAACAAAAAATTGATGCATCGGGTTTTGATGTTACAGGAAAAACGGATGCAAAAAACCGGGATACTTTATCAGGCTCTACAACTACACCTGACGGAAAGACAACTATTACCTGGAAGCTGCGATTGGTGAAACCTAAAAAGAAAAATTAACCTGCTTTGCGAAAGTTGCAGTTTATACCTGTCAGTTATTTAGTAAAAGTAACATGCCTTGGTTGGTGTACTGATCCCGCCTAAGGCGGGACGAAGTATCTCCACCAACCGAAAAATGATTAAGCTAACAAACTATTGACAAGTATACCCGCCATCCACTGCAAAAAGACAACCGGTAGTAAACGAACTGTCATCCGATAAAAGAAACCGCACTGCTTTCGCAATTTCTTCCGGTTGGCCAATCCGGCCCAATGGTTGTACCTTATCAAGAGAGGTATAAACAGCATTGATTTCTTCACCGGTCTTAGCAACAAATTGTTGCACCGCCTTATCCAATAACGGAGATTGAATAGTGCCCGGGCAAATACAATTGACCCTGATATTAAACGGTGCATAATCAATAGCGGTACTTTTTGTAAGCTGCCCAATGGCGCCTTTGGTCATACCATATACGGAACTACTGCCCTTGCCAACAAATGCCTGGTCCGATCCCATCAGCACAATACTTCCTTTTTGTTGTTCCTTCATGATCGGTATCACTGCTTTCAGCAAATAAAAAGTGCCGAGCAGGTTAGTTGATACCAGCCTTTCTAATTGTTCATCGCTTGTTTCCTCAAGAGTGGCAAACAAGTGCATCCCTGCATTGGTAAAAAGAAAATCGATCCGTTTTTCTTTTTCATAAATGGTACGGATAGCATTCGCTACTTCCGTTTTATTTCCCACATCACAGTGTATAAAGAATGGATCGGGTGTAGCAGGAGCCTGATAATCGAGGTTGTAAACAATACTTCCTTCGGCTCTTAATAATTCAAGCGTAGCTTTTCCGATACCTGAACTGGCACCTGTAATAATGGTGATTGTTTTTTCCCACTGCATAGATGATTGGTTTAATGCATTAAGATAAGCACAAAATCAGCCGGGTGGGAATGCCCTATTGCAGAAATGCTTGAAATACAAACAGAAACGCCCAAAACAGGAAAGTGCCGATTGGTTTAAAAAGAAGGTTGAAAGCGAAAGAGATTCGGTTTGCTATAAATGGTGGTCAACTGGAAAACTGACCTGTAATTACTTCACAACAAGCTGCTTTTCGTTACATACCACAATCTGTGGCTTCTCTTTGTACAAACTGATTTTTCCGGTGATGCATACTTCTTTGTCTTTGTAAAACACTTCGGGTTTGTTGGCAAACTTCTCCCTGGTGTCCGATCCAATAACGATAGTAAGCGGTGCATTGGGATAATTGCCGCCGGCATTTAATAAAGTAAGTTGTTCTTTGCTACGGTCCAAAAATATACCACCGAAAATTTTGGTACAGAAGGTAACGGAGTCGCCAACATGTTTACTAAGGTCTTCTGTTTTTATTTTCTGTTGTGCAAATGAGGTGACTGTCAGCAAGAGTGCTGCGAGAGCTACTAATCCTTTTTTCATGTTGGGTTATTGATATAAAATGTAAAGGTAGGGCTTGAATACTCTTTACAACAGATGTTATCCAATAACCCAAAAGGGTTATTGCCTATATAAAGGATATAACCGAATTTTATTAGCACTATACAACCAACTAATATGAAATACACATATGTTTTAATTCTGTTTGCATTCACTGCTTGTAATAGCAGCAGAAGAATCAGTACTAGGCTGGCCAACAAAGTATTTAACGATAGCACAGCCCGGGTGTATTCGCTGGAGGAGCAAACTGATAGGGACCTGGTATATTATGTGGCAGCTACGGGTAAAAAAATCCTGCTTAAAAAAATTCCTGGTCAGGCCATATTACCGCTGTCGGCGCACCATGCCATACTCATGGATAGTGTTAGTGATGATGAGGTGCCTATACGGAATAACAGAGTCGGTGCCAACGATCCTTTTACAGGTAGTGTAAGAAAAATACCGAAGACTACTTATTCTGATAAGGCATATAAAAGTTACAGAACAATACCGGCTCTTTTCCGTAAGCTGGAAAGCAATGACTTTATGCGCAGCCTTGCCATTGGCCATAGAAATGAACGGGTAGAACAGGAAGACCGGAATGTGATTATAGTAAAAGCATACCTATACACTATTACTGTAGAAGGAGACAATGACCTGCACTTGCTTATTGGCAATACTCCGGTCTACAAGAAAGGTGTTACCCGGGTCTTCAATGCAGAAATATCAGGAGTGCCTGGAGATGGGACAGCAGAGGAGAAACAGCATTTTATTGAACTACGGGAAAAAGCAATCCGGGAAATGAGTGACATTCCATTATGCGGCAGCAACGGGTTTTTGCAGAGTCACCGACGTATCAGCATCCGGGGCTCTTTGTTTTTCGACTCGCACCATGCTACAAAACCTGCCAAATGCCGGGAAGTAGAAGGTGAGTCTGCTTGGGAGATACACCCGGTGAGGGACATAAGTTTTTAAAAATGATTAATGCTCTTTTTCATGATGAGTCACCTGCAAGGAGTTCATTAAAACGAAACAAACACTTTTGTACTTCCTCATTCTTTTTCCCAATAAAATAGGAATAGGTTGTCTTATTAACAATATTGGACTATATCAGTTGTTGGATGAAATTCATAAAGCATTGGCCATTTGATTGTTTTATTTTTCTTGTAAAGAAGTACAGGGCTTTATGCAGATAATGAAAAAAATAAAATTATCTTTAAGAAGGTAAAATCCAATTGCCAACTGCTGACAGTGATGAACTGGCAGCGTTTAAACCTTCTTATGAACAAACAACTACTCTTTGTAGTCCTTGTGTTACCATTTTGTACTACTGCACAGGTAACCTGGCAAAAAGTTCCCGGTCCCAATGAGGGCATCAGTTCCATCGCAACTACAAGCACTAATATAGTTTATGCAGGCACTTCCACCTACGGCGTATTCCGGTCCGTTGATGATGGCAGCACCTGGGCCAATATTAGCCTTGGTTTACCCGATTCACTGATCAGGAGTTTGCAGGTCTCTTCCACGGATAAATTGTTTGCAGGTACAGGTACCCACGGAGTGTATCAATATTCTGCCGGCACCTGGACAGCCATCAACAATGGACTTCCGGTCACCAATATTTTAGTAACAGGATTTGCAACCGGGGCCGGGGGTAATATGTACATGATGGCCACCACCGGTAAAATCTATTCCTGGGATGGAACTATATGGACCGATATCACTTTTAATTTCCCTGCTCTTGGCAGAGCGATAGCCACCGGGCCGGGTGGAATAGTATATGCCGGTGCTTTTGCAAGCGGTGTTTATAAATTCAACGGTGTCAACAACTGGACCATCGTAGGGAATGCCATGTCTAATAATTTTGTTTTTAAAATGACGGTGGGTGCCAACGACACTATCTATGTTGCATGTAATGCTAATAATGTTTTCAGATGCCATACATCAGGGGGCAACTGGGTATCTGCTAACACAGGCTTACCGGGTGCAGATGCCTCTTTTGTTTTTGCTGATGCGCAAAACAGGTTGTTCATTGGTAATACCACAGCAGCCGGTGCTCTTTATCGTTCCATCAACAACGGCGATAGCTGGTCGCTTGTGTCATCAGGAATGTACACTACCCTGATTGGGAGCATAGCCGCTTCACCTTCCGGAAATATATATGCAGGTGCTTCGGGTGTATTCAAATCAACCAATGGGGGCAGCGTCTGGAATGATATGAATCCCGGTATGGATGCAAGAAGAGTAGTACTTACTTTTACCAGCACCCAAAACGGAACCCTGTTTGTTGGCACCCGTTCCGGACCGTGGCGATCATTGGATAATGGCACTACCTGGCAATTGCGGAACACCGGTATTAGTCATCTTCCCACTTTGCAGATAATGAGCAATGCTGCAGGCGATATTCTTTGCCATGGCGTTAATGCTACACCTAAAGGTGCTATCTATCGCTCCACCAATAATGGCGACAACTGGACACTGGTGGCCGCTAACGGTTGTGACAGGTACACCAAGATCAAACAACATAAAGCAGATACTCTCTGGGCTACGTCCCAGTTTTCAGGTGCCACCACATTATCCTATTCTATTAATAATGGCGCAAACTGGTTGAATAACCCATTGACAATTTCTGCTATCTGGGATATTGATTTTAATAAGGAGTCAACCATATTCGTCGGTAGTGAAAGTGAAGGAGTATCCCGTTCTGATAATGGTGGACAAACTTTTACATTAGGAGTTGGCAACAGTATTCCCTGGTATGGAAATGTTATTGAAGTGGAAACAGATGTGAACGGGGTCATATTTGCCGGTGGTGACTGGTGGACACATAACCTTTGGTATTCATCACCGGAGGATAATGGAAATGTGTGGACACAATTTACCGATCCCGACCTGGTGATACATGGTGTACAGGACCTTGTATTTGATCAGCGTAACAATGCCTATATCGCCTGTGAGAACGATGGCGTCCGTATGGCTAATTATACCAATGGCTGGTCGGCTACCACTGACTGGATCGTAAGCTCAACAGGATTACCATCACCTCTTTCCAATATGCTGGAATTTGGTTTTGATACATTTGGATATATCTATGTTGTTTGTCATACTGCTGATGGGCATAATGCAGGTTTATTCCGGAGTACGGTGCCGGTAAATCCTCCAGCCTCCGCTACGTATACATTTACCGGCAATGGTAACTGGGATGTGGCATCTAACTGGACCAATAATATTATTCCACCTGCGATATTATCCGGTAATGCTATGATTGTTATCAATCCCGCAGGTAGTGGTGAATGTGTTTTGAACATCAGCCAGCAGGTTACCGGCACAGCTATTTTCAAACTGGTGTCCAATAAAAAATTTACAGTAGCCGGAAGTCTTACGATTACACAATAGGAATTAGTTATTTCAACTGCTTAAATGCAATTTCATCCAGCTTTGCTTTTGCATCTTTCCAGTCGGGTAGTTGCTCTGCTTCCCATACAAGAGTTTTATACTGCTTTGATAAGTTAGCTATTTGCTGCATAGCTTCTTTGTGGGGGCCTGTATTGCGGTAGTGTTGCATCGAAGCTTTATCCTTCCATGCTGTAAGAGTGTATCCGATGCGCCAGCCTTTATTCCCCACCCATACATGCAGACAGCCTTCCGCCTGTTTGGCTTGCTTTGTTGAACGGGTAGAATACTTCACAAAAGGAATGAATTTCCAAAAATTCCTGACATGTAATTCAGTGGCAACAATGAGCATAGAAAAAAATTGGCAGATGAAATTTACAATATTTTCCTGTCTTGACTTTTACAAGAGCAATATATTTAATACCCGGTACGATGATTTGAAGCTGAATCAGCTTGTAAAAAATTTTTCGGGGTACGATTATTGTTTTATGCGGTGATACATTAAAACAACTTAATATGATTCAACAAAAACAGTTCGGAGTATGGATGGATACACAGCAGGCCATCATTGTAGGAAAAGAAGATATAGAAACCGGGGAATTAAAAATATTGGCCCGCACAAAAGGGGAAGATGTTACCCAGAATAGCAGCGAAAAGAATGAGAACAATGATAAACGAACTTTGCAGACCAAGTTTTTCAAAGAAATTGCAAAAAACCTGCAAAACGCCACCCACCTGCATGTAACCGGCACTGGCCAGGTGCAGGAACAGTTTATGCATTACCTGGCAGCAACACCACAGTTTAAGAATGTAAAATCAGAAGAATCCACTTCTAATAAAATGAGTGATGAAAAATTGCTGACCTTTTTTGCAGAAAAATTAAATTAGGGATTAAAGGTTGTATAGCAGCCTGGCAAGTATGCAAATACCAATCCGTTTAAATTATATCACCTGTCAACGGCAGGTGATTTTTTTAAGAAAAACCTTACCCTATTGCTCCCCAAAAAGATAACTGCTTATCCGTAGTTTGCAGCGCTGAACAGCACAAACGAATATGTCATCATCTCCCCACCGCTATTTCATCCTGAACAAACCTTACAATATGGTCTCCCAGTTTGTAAGTACCCATGCGGTAAACTTACTCGGCGATATCGGGTTTAATTTTCCCGAAGGCATTCATGCGATAGGCAGGTTAGATAATTTATCGGAGGGCTTATTGATCTTAACCACTAATAAAAAAATAACCCGGTTGTTATTTGAAGCAGCTACACCGCATAAACGAACCTATCTCGTTCTTGTCAATCATGCAGTAACGGAAGAACGATTACAACAGTTAAGAGAAGGCGTGAAGTTCAGAATACGGGGCGGCGAATATTATACCTCTGCTCCCTGCGAAGCCGATATAGTGTTGCAGCCTGAAATTTCGTTTCCATCGCCCTACACCATGACAAAAAATATTCCCTACACCTGGCTCCGCATCACTCTAACCGAAGGTAAATTTCACCAGGTACGAAAAATGGTGGCGGCCATTCACCATCGTTGCAAACGATTAATCCGGGTTAGCATTGAGGACCTTACATTGGGTGACTTAGAACCGGGCGGTATCAAAGAAATTGACGAGAAAGAATTTTTTATGTTGCTTAAGATTAATGTCAGGTAATCTACATCTATCATTATACACCTTTCTAAGTTATACCCATCATTACAAGTAGTATAGCCAATCCACTTTACTGGCATAATAGTTTGATATAATCATTTGTAAATATGCCGGAAACGGTCATTCTAAACATAAAATATTGAATAATGAGAGTTAAAAATTTATTAGCATTGGCAACAGTAGCTGTTTTTGCCACATCGTGTGGAGAAAGTTCTACAAATGGAAATGCTACAGAAGGTTTCACTAATGATACTACGATGAATTCGGATACCAGGAGTAATTCTGATACTTTCTCAGGAACAACATCGGGTAAAATGGCAATAGCAGTACCGGAACAAGTACAAGTATCGTTCAAACAAAAATATCCCACTGCCAGCAATGTTACCTGGAACCGTTATGAGCCGGTAAATACATTTGACTGGGAATGGACAGGTTGGTCAAGAATGGATACGGCTGATTATGTAGCAAACTATAGAGTAGGTGCTGACGAATTCTGGGCCTGGTACGACAATGAAAATAACTGGATAGGAACTGTAATGACTGTAACCAACCATGCAGGTTTACCAGCAGCCGTTAATAAGAGCATTCAGACAAACTTTGCAGGTTACACTCTTGTTTCTGTAGACAAGGAGAACGATAAAAACAGAACGGCCTACGAACTCGAAATGACAAAAGACGGGGAAACAATGAAAGCGTTAATAGCAGAAAATGGAGCTGTCCTCAAGAAAAAAGGAAGAGTAGACGGAGAGAAAGTGAAAGTGAAGAATCTTTAATCTGATTAAGTCGTGGTTTAATAAAAGCGGTACCATTTGGTGCCGCTTTTTTCGTTCCTCTACAATTTCTGCATGAAAATTTATTTGGAGAATATTATAATCATTTTTCTATATTTGATGTCTGCCTCAGGCCACTCACAGGCCCTATTTTGTTTCTGATTTATAAGTTATTGCCTCAGCCTCTTAAGTTCATTGATTTACGCAGCATCGCAGATTCATTTCTGCTACCTGCGGGTTTAGTAATTGCATTTTTAACCAGTAAAAGCAGCATTTATGAAACTATCAGAATTTATTGTGTTGACACAGGAAGAAAAGAGATTCGCCGTTGTAAAAGAAGGAGTGCCCATTGCGCAGAGAGGACTTCTCAATTACATGATATTCCTTTTCCAGCTTCCCGGATTTTATGTTGAAACAGTTTGTTGCAAACAAAGTAAAGAGATTACCGAGTACAGGGTATTTCACAATGCGGCCCACCTGGTGCCCTATCTCAACGCTATACAAATAGATGACTTGTAGAAGAGTGAATGAATTTTCATTGACTTACTGCCTGTGTTAAGAATATTTTCCACCAATCATTTCTCCAAAAAAATGATGAGGGAATAGTTATGTCCTTTCTATTCCTGCGCCTCTTCAAATTGTAAACTGTTAAAGAAGTAAAGAATGATGTCCCTTATAAACAATCAGTTACCTAAAACAACCCGGGTGTTTTAACAAGTGCTGGCATTGTGGCACCGTTTATGAAAATATGGGGTGTGACTAACTTGATTATTCACTTAAAAATTACAGTTATGAAAACATCTACTTTATTAGTTACTACAGTTATTGCTTCTTTATTTTTATTAGGAGCTTGTAAAAATAACAATACACAAGTTCCGGTTGCTGCTACAGACACCACCGGTTTTGCACAGTTTCAACAATGGAAAAATAGTTTGGCTACAGAGCAAACTAATCAGGTTATTGCTCACAAACATAGCACCGCTCGTAAATCAACATCAGGTACAATGAATTCCTCTACCACTAATGAAGCAAAAGTGGTAAAGAAAAAAGGTTGGAGTAAAGCCGCGAAGTATGCGGTAATAGGAACAGCAGCCGGCGCCGTAACAGGTGCTATTATCAATAAAAGGAATCCGGTTAAAGGTGCAGTTATTGGTGGTGTCATCTTAGGTGGCGGTGGATATGTTTTTGGCCGTTCTAAGGATAAAAAAGAAGGCCGTTATTAAGCAAAGCAAAAAATATAAAGAAGAAGAAAGCCGATTTCATACCGGCGGATTAAAAATCCGCCGGTATTTTATTAGAAATACAACTGGCTATAACTTTTAATACTTTTTCTTACCTTACAAAAGAGAAATTGCCAAACCAACAATTTTGCACCATGCCTGCTTACGAAATCGAAATTATTCTGAACCGGCAACTAGCCGATTGTTTATCCATTCCCGTTTTTATTACTGATACAGCAGGGAATCTTATTTTTTATAACGAACCTGCCGAAGAGATATTAGGAAAACGCTACGAAGAAACCGGGGAAATGCCGGTGGAAATGTGGGGTACTATTTTTAAACCCATAGACGAAGCCGGCCACCTGCTGGCGCCTGATGATCTGCCTCTTGTAAAAACACTCCGGAACTGCCGGCCTTATCATAAAATATTCCTGATAGAAAGTTTAAAAGGAACGATAGAAAAAATTTCAGTGACTTCTTATCCTATTCTGGGCAGGTCGGGCAAATTTTTAGGAGCAGTGGCTATATTCTGGGAATTAAAAGACGATGAAAATTAAGATACGGGGCGTTCGTGGTTCCATACCCACTGCAGACCCTGATACTACATATTATGGAGGCAATACATCCTGCATCGAAGTAGAAGAAGAGGGATGGCGCCTGGTGCTGGATGCCGGTTCGGGTATGCGATATTCCAACACTGGTGAAAGGCCTGATAATAAACGAATAGATATTTTACTCACACATCTGCATCTCGATCACATTATAGGGCTTGGTTTTTTTCAGCCACTTTTTGACCCGGCTATGGAAATACATATCTGGGGGCCGGCCAGCAGTAAACAAAGTTTACACTCCAGGCTTACCAGGTACCTTTCACCCCCTTTATTTCCTGTCCTTATCCGTAACCTGCCTTGTAAATTGACCTTACATGAAATTGACAATACCGAATTTAAAATCGGACCGTTTACTGTTCAATCAGAATATGTGATACACCCGGGACCAACCATAGGTTACCGTATTACCGGTCATCATTCAGTATTTGTTTATCTGCCGGATCATGAACCGGCCCTGGGACGTACCGGAATGCTGACCGACCCAAGGTGGATATCCGGAATAAGGCTGGCAAAAGGAGCCGATATTTTACTTCATGATGCACAATACACCCGGGAAGAATATCCTTTTAGAACCGGCTGGGGACATTCGTCTATGGATGATGCTTTACACTTTGCTACTATGGCGGGAGTAAAACATCTCTTGTTAGCACACCATGATCCCGATCACTCTGATGCAACGTTGAATGAAATGTTTTCTGCTTTACAAACAAGACACAACAACCCGATACACCATGAGCTGGCTGTTGAGGGGATGGAATTGGAGTTGCCTTAAACACATCAGCATTGTAATTCTTTATGTTGCTATCTTTTCAATATGATTGTTCCACATCAGCTTATTGAGCAATATGCGTTGGAGCCGCATCCTGAAGGAGGTTGGTATAAGCAAACATATCGGAGCACCGAACAAATTGGTGTTGACGCATTACCGGAACGGTTTACAGGTAGCCGGCCATTTGCTACCGCTATTTATTTTTTGCTGGAGCAGGGCAACTTCTCTGCATTTCACCGGATTAAAAGTGATGAATGCTGGCATTTTTATGCAGGAGGCCCTTTACTGATTTATATTATAGAAGCCAATGGTATAATAACCATCATCACATTGGGAAATGATGCAGGGAATGGACAACTATTCCAGTATGTGGTACCCGCTAATTGTTGGTTTGCAAGTCGTCCGGCCCCGCATAGTGAATTTTGTTTTACAGGCTGCACGGTATCTCCCGGTTTTGATTTTGCAGATTTTGAACTGGCTGATGCCGGTGTATTATCAAAACAATATCCGCAACATGAAACAATAATCCGGGATTTATGCAGGTAGAAACTGTTTATTTATAATACCTGATCCGGGTGAAATTATTTTCTTTTTCGCAGCATATACAAATAAAGGCTTTCTACTTTTTTCCGGGCCCAATCTGTTTTGCGCAGAAAGGTTAGGCTGGATTTTATACTCGGGTTACTTTTAAAGCAATTGATATTTATTTGTTGCGACAACTCTTCCCAGCCGTAATAAGCCTGTAGCTCTGTAACGATTGCTTCTAATGTTTTGCCATGCAGCGGGTCTTTGGAAGGCAGCATAGGTATTATTTTTTCTTTTTAGAACTTCTCCGGATCGGCTTACCATATTTTTTCATCATCCTTTCCTTATGCGGAACAATAATATTTACTTTACTGTTCTTTGCCGACTTCTCATGAAAGGCAGGCCCAGCTTCTTCTTTCTTTTTAGGCTTTATGGCATCGGTCTTCATGAATATTTTCGGCTTCTCATCTTCTGTTAGTTCGTCCGAGATAATAAGATGGTCCGGTAAAGGCCCAAGTGGCACCTTGTATTTCATCAGTGTTTCAATTGCATTAAGCAATGGTTTTTCTTTTTCAGTAATAAATGTGATGGCGATTCCTTTTCGGTCGGCACGGCCTGTTCTGCCGATGCGGTGTATATAATTTTCCGGTACATCGGGCACATCAAAATTAATAACATGTGATACTTCCGCCACATCGATACCTCTTGCCACAATATCTGTAGCAATGATAAAGCGGTACGTACCGTCTTTAAACTTCTTCACTGTATTTAACCGGTGGTTTTGTTCTTTATTGGAATGTATAACGCCAACAGTACCCGGGAATTTCGTTTCCAGTTGCTCATACAACTGGTCAGCTAATTGTTTGGTCGCCGCAAACACCAGCACTTTGTTCATCGTTTCATCTTCGGTTAATAATAATTCCAACAGGTTTACTTTGGTATAAAAATTAGGTACTTCATAGCCAGTCTGCAGAATATTTTCTAACGGTGTCCCGGTGGGTGCCGCTTCTACCCGTACCGGGTTATTAAAATACGTTTCAATCAGTGCTTCCACCTCTTCCGTTATGGTGGCAGAGAACATCAGGTTCTGCCGTTGCGGGGGCAACAGGTCAAGTATATTTTTTATCTGGGTACGAAAGCCGAGGTTCAGCATCTCATCGACTTCATCAATAATTACTTTTTTTATTGTTTTTGTTTTAAAAGCACCATTCATGGCAAGATCATAAAACCGTCCTGGTGTGGCCACCAACACATCCGCTCCGTTCATTAATTCCAGATGTTGTGTATTGATATTTACACCACCATACACCGCCCGGACCTCCAGGCTCATATAAGGAGTTAAGGATTTTATATTCTCTGCTACCTGTACGGCCAGCTCCCGGGTAGGAACAAGGATAAGTATTTGCGGTGATTTATCTTTTGTAAACTTCCATAGCCGCAGACAGGGTAATAAATAGGCAAATGTTTTACCAGTACCTGTTTGTGCAATGCCACATACATCTCTTCCGGACATTGCGACGGAAAAAACATTACGCTGAATAGTAGTGGGAGTGGTAAATCCCATCTCCTCTAAAGCCCTGAGCAAAGGAGTGTTTAAATTTAAATCGGCAAATGTCATATTAGTAGTAATAAAACGTAAAAATAGCGGTTAATTAACTGGCATTCTTTGATACTGGCAAGTTGCCTGCACATCTGTAAAAATTTGCCTGATTAGTTGTAGTTTGCAAGTAGCGTTCATCAGCAGAACTGCGAGCAATTACTAAAACCAACCACATGTCAAAAAACGAAAATAATGCTGCTCCTCCATGGACAATTGAATTTCTCCGTATTACTGACTATCACATGAACAGTGAAATTTCAATCAATGCCTCCGGCACTGGTTATGACAGCTATACCAATTTATTTTTAACCGGGGCGGTTACACTTCCTTACACTATCAACGCTGTACAAATTAAATTTGTTCCGGATGATCAGCCCTTGTCAAAACCCAGCTGGCAGCCACCCAACCTCTCTTGCGAAAAGCATATCAGCGAATGGGATACCATTTTTGAAATGGTGAACAGGGGCCTCATTACTAAAAAACCGGGGTCCGATTTTACAGCTCAATTTATTGCAGAACTGGCTCAACTGAATATTATTCTTTCCTGATTATAAATAGTCTTTATGAAAAAAGCGATAGTGTCCCTTGCTGTTTTATTTTTTTCATTTGTATCCTTTTCGCAAAAAGATAAACCAGCGGAGAAAATCCCTCTTCTTTTCCGGTTAGATGATATCGGTATGTGCCATGCAGTAAACATGGCGGCCAAAGAAGTATTAGAAACCGGTATGACAGTATCAATGTCCGTCATGGTTCCATGTCCCTGGTTTAATGAAGCGGTGGAGTTATTAAAAAAATATCCCAACGTTTCAGTAGGCATACATCTTACACTCAATTCAGAATGGAAGCAATACCGCTGGGGACCAGTAACCGGTGTGCACCAGGTGCCTTCATTGGTAGATTCACTGGGTTATTTTTTCCCTTCCCGCAGTAAACTTTTTGGAAACAATCCGCAGCTTAGTGAAATAGAAACAGAACTCCGGGCACAGATTGAAAAAGCAATAAAGGCCGGATTAAAGATTGATTACTTAGACTATCACATGGGTGCTGCCGTACAAACACCCGAAACGAGAGCTATTGTAGAAAAACTGGCTGCCGAATATAAGGTGGGTATATCAAGATATTATGATGAAGTGGAAGTGCTGGGTGGTTATGCCGCCCCTTATACCAATAAACTGGATACATTAACAACAAAGCTGAAAGCTGTACAACCCGGTGGCACTAAATTATTCGTGGTGCATATCGGGCTCGATATACCGGAAATGAGTGCCATGGAAGACCTCAATACATTCGGACCAAAAGATATGAGCAAACACCGGGAGGCAGAATTAAGAGCATTACTCTCACCTTCCTTTCAACAACTGATTCATGATGCAAAATACCGGTTGGTAAATTATCGGATGATGAATGATGAAAAAGGTTTGAATACGATGAAAAGGCCATCAGGAAATTAATTCTCTATAAAACTTTTCCGCTATGCTACAAAAAATAGCCATCCATATTTTTTCGATTGGTAGTTTATTGATACTGCACTCTTGCTCCAGCACCAAACCAACTACGGTAGCCACAGCTGAAATAGTTTTGCCAAAGGCACAACAGGAGTTCCGTGCCGCCTGGATTGCCACGGTTGCTAATATTAACTGGCCCAGCAAACCCGGTTTATCAACTGCTGCACAACAACAGGAAGCTATTGCCCTTTTGGATTTTTTACAAACACATCATTTCAATACAGCCATATTGCAGGTGCGGCCACAGGCTGATGCATTGTATAAAAGTGATATAGAACCGTGGTCGTATTATCTTACCGGCACACAAGGGAAAGCTCCTGACCCTTATTATGATCCGTTGGAGTTTTGGGTAAAAGAAGCTCATGACAGGGGCATCGAATTACATGTATGGCTGAATCCGTACAGGGCACATCATAAAGATGGAAAAGCTATCAGTGATCAATCCATTGTAAAAAAGCACCCGGAGCTGGTGATGTATTTGAAAGAAGGTTATTGGTGGATGGACCCGGCACAACAGCAAGTGCAGGATATCACCAATGCTGTAGTGATGGATCTTATAAAGCGGTATGATATTGACGGCGTTCACATGGATGATTATTTTTATCCTTATCCTTCCTATAATGGCACTGCCGATTTTCCTGACTCCATCAGTTGGACAGCTTATCAAAACAATGGCGGTAAGTTGTCCCGCGGTGATTGGCGTCGTGATGCAGTGAATAAATTGGTAGAACGGCTCTATAAAAATATTAAAGCCGAAAAGCCCTGGATAAAATTTGGTCTTAGCCCTTTTGGTATCTGGCGGCCCGGTTACCCCGAATCTGTAGAAGGATTTGACCAGTATGATCAATTGTATGCAGATGCCCGCCTCTGGCTCAATAAAGGATGGATTGATTATTTCACTCCTCAATTATATTGGCCGGTAAACCGATATGCACAAAGTTTTCCAGTCCTGCTTGGCTGGTGGGCAGGTGAAAATAAAATGAACCGTCATTTATGGCCCGGTATCAGTATTGGTAGAGATAGTACCGATAAAAATCTTGATGAGACAATCAACCAGATTATGATTGACAGGGGCATGCAGCCACAAAGCAAAGGAGTGGTACACTGGAGTATTTCTTCTCTTACTAAAAATCCAAGAATGGCCGATACACTATTGAAGAGTGTTTATAAAAAGCAGGCATTGGTTCCGCCCAGTCCATGGTTGGATAACCAGCCACCGGCAAAGCCAGTTGTTACTACCAGTTTACAGAATGAAACATGGAAAATAACCTGGACACATCCCGAGGAAAAAGATGTTTTTCACTGGGTGGTTTATTACCAGTATGGTACCACCTGGA
Organism: Chitinophagaceae bacterium; assembly: GCA_016719015.1. GTDB lineage: Bacteria > Bacteroidota > Bacteroidia > Chitinophagales > Chitinophagaceae > JJ008. The sequence goes on along the minus strand of JADKAZ010000001.1, from coordinate 1,424,057 downwards.
ATTACCAGGTGCTTAATCGAAACGATCGCTGGTTAACACTTAACCGGATAAAAGAATCCGGAACAACACGACAAACGCTGAAAGCAATTATTGTTTCTGCGGTTGACAGAACGGGCAATGAGAGTGACCGTAAACTTGTGGAGATAAAGTGATTTTTGATTGGACAAATGATTTATTCAGGTAGCAATATCTTTTACAACTTTTCTTTTCTGCTTTCTTCAGCAGCCTTTCCCCGGCATAAATGACCAACTTTATTACCCTTGCCGATGAAAGTCATGTTTTTGAAGGACAAACCATCCTACCTTTTCTAAAATCATTTTGTTATGAAACATTATCATATCGTCTCCCGGATAGCCATTTATATGCTGTCGGTTGTACTCATAGCATTTGGCGTCTTTCATTTTATGTATCCACGGGATTTGTTTGTCTATGTACCGCTTTCTCTGGTAGGAGGAATAAAATGGGTGTATGTTATTGGCACTGCCTTTATCCTTGTCGGGTTGTCATTCCTTACCAACCAGTATGTAAAATTGACCGGGTACCTGCTGGCAGCCCTGTTGATTTTTTTCATTCTATCTATTCATGTGCCCAATTACCTGCACGCCGGTGCTAAGGATATGCGGCAGCTTGCATTGGTCAATATTTTAAAGGATACTGCTATCACCGGTTTTGCTCTTCATATTGCAGCAGGGGCGCATCACCAGCATTTTCACCTGGAAGAAAGTGATTAATAAAATAATGTAGCCGGATTGATTTTATCTAGCTTGTATTATAAGCGATGTGAACTTTCAACATCGTTGCAGGGAAATCTTATTACCATATATCCCGATAAATTTTATTCCTCGCATCTATAATTTTTTTCCAATTGCTTAAAAGCTGGTTCTTGTATTTCCATGTATCCAATAAAGTATATACAATAAAAAAGGGCATCACCCGATGCCCTTTAAATTAAGTAAACGCCTTTTTACTTCAGGTGTTTTGACAAGTGTTTCGCCATATCAAACATTGATACCTGGCCTTTACCACCGAAAACTACTTTCAGGTTAGCATCAGCATTGATCATACGTCTGTTGACTTTGTCCTGCAGTTTATTGGCTTTAATGTAAACCCAGATTTTTTTCACCGCCTCAGTGCGGGCCAATGGTTTGCTTCCTACTACCGCTGCTAAGGCAGTACTTGGTGTAAGAGCCTTCATGAAGGCAGCGTTGGGTTTACGGGCTGATTTCTTTTTTGCAGCTTTCTTTGCAGGTTTTTTTGCTGCTTTCTTAACTGCTTTTTTTACCGCTTTTTTAGCGGCAGGTTTCTTTGCTGCTTTTTTAGCGGCTTTCTTTTTTGTTGCCATGTTGTTTTTAATTTAGAATGTTAACGGGTGTTCAAATTTAATCCTATCAAAGATATAGCATTTCTCATTGGGAAAACATCAGTTTAGCACTTGTTGTCCCCATTTTTTTTCGATAATCGTCTCTCAAAATGGGTCTTTTCTCCAGCATAATCTGTTCCGGTAGAATTTTACTGACTTCTATTTCCGCAGAATATTTTTAATACCTTTCATTTATAAACTAAAAATCATGAGAACTTTACTGGTTGCTTCAATCATTGTATTGATAATTTCCGGGTGTAATACTAAAAAACCACCTAACAAAGTTGAGCCTGTAACTACCAATGATACTACTGTGGTGGCATCCCCCGATACGAGTAATAATAAGGGTGTTAACAATAGTAATACTGATATGACACAGCAGGATTATGGCGGTGTGGGAGAGCTTACCATAGGTTTGAGCCATTCGAAAGTTATTGAGCTCTTAGGGGAGCCAGCTTCAAAATCAAAGAAAGAAGAATGGGGGGCTGATGGATTAATGCACCAGGATTGGCTATATACAAACAAAGGTATTGTGCTGAATATGAGCAGTGAAAAAAGCCAGTCCAGGCAGGAAATTTTTTCCATTACTATCAGCAGCCCTTGTGCATATAAAACAAAGAAAAATGTGGGCATTGGCAGCAGCTACAAGGATGTAATGGCTGCTTATGAAAAAGATATTGATAAGAGCAATAGTAATACAACGACCATTACAGTAGGCTCCATCTATGGTGGTATCATTTTTACTTTTGGCAAGGATGATAAAGCCGATACTATTTTTATTGGAGCCGCTGCTGAATAAAATACAATTTTGTAAACAGGACGGGATAGTTATTTATTCTTTATGAATTCCAGTAAACTTGTTTTTGTACTCTGGTAAGTGAATACGTCGAGGATAGTAATATAAAAGCCTTTATCTGCACAGAATTCGTAGGCTAGTTTTGCAAACTCCAGCTTGTTGTCATCATACGTAAACAGCCGGCACATTTCTTTTATTTGTGCCGCTGTAAATAAATTATTCTTTAATACCACTTTACCGGTAATCATTTTATCAGAATCATAGGTGGCATCTTTTATAGATTTTTTTAAGAGAACGAACTGTTCATCAGATACGGTTCCATTATTATTAACGGTACCAACAGGTTGCCCGGGAACTGGCTGGTAGCCGGTATTGGCCCAGTCATCGGGTTCAATAGTGCTTTCATCCCAGGCTATTTTTCCAAAACGGAGTACTGATACCTCAAGATGCTTTTTTGCATTCACTGTAATATTGTTATTGAATACTTCTGTGTATGCTGTGCCGCCAGTGGTTTTTTGTTGCAGCTGGTAAATAATAAGACTATAGTTGCCTGGTTCGAGACTTTGAAAAGTCACACTTCGGTCCTGCAGGCTGTATTGCTTGCCACCAAATTTTATTTTCAGATTGTTAGTACCGGTAGTGCTGATGGTTACATTGCCCTTGATTTGTGCCAGGCAAAAAAGGGTTGTAACTAATAAACCGCAACTGAGTATAATTTTTTTCATAACCTTTATTTCCACTAAATATAAAGCGAAAAAATACGGGAACACTACCCAATGGTACGGATATAAAAAACGGGCACCTCTCGATGCCCGTCTGCAAAAGGCTAACCATGCTTAGTTAATCACAATTTCCTTCTTCACATTTTCTTTACCGGCAATGACAGGCAGGCTGACCTGCAACACACCATCTGCATACTTAGCAGTGATGTTTGTGTTGTCAATGCTTTCATCCAAAGTAAAAGTTCTTCTGAATCCGCCACGGCTGTATTCCCGCAGTATCCATTCAGGACGGGGAAAACCTTCCGGTGGCGTGTATGAAACGGTGAGCTCATTTCCATTCATAGCTAAATGAAAATGTTCTTTGATACGACCGGGTGCAAACACCAGCATTTCATAACTGTTGTTTGTTTTGTAAATGTTTACACTGGCCCGTTGCATAGAACGGATTAACAGGTTGTTCCTGTTTCCGTAAGTGTTGCCTTTTGCGGCTTCGGACGCCATAGCGTTGTGACGGTGTCCGCATGACTGATTGTAGTGCATGTTGTTACATTTTAAGTTTGAAAATTGGAATAACGGGGATACTGGCATAAAAATGATGCCGGGAGGATGAACCTGCGATTCTGACATAATTGTCCCGGTTTTCATTGCAGCTGTGTTGATAATAATCATCCTTATTTACAACTCCTGTCATTGTTACGTCTTTATTATGATAATATCTTACTCATATTAAATGATGAGTTATGAAAAAGTGGTTTGCTCTTTTTATAGCTGTAGCAGTCCTTGCTGCAATTTCGAAATCTCAGTCATCCGGAATATTTCCCGGCGAGCCTTTTAATGGAATGCAAGTCAATTATAGTATTACCGGTGCTACCATATCTAAGTATACAGATGTGCCCGGATTTACCTGGACCCGCAGTCTTGTAATTACTGATGTTCAAAAAACGGGTATGCTGGGAATATCGGGTTCATTACAAGCCGGAGGGCTTGGCTGCACCGTAACCGTAACTGTTAATGCTGGAGGAAAGTCAAGCAGCGGTACTTATGAAGTGAAACCTGGAACACCAATGAGTTTTCAGCAACAGGTGGCCATTCCCAAAGATGCAAAATCTGTCAGTATCTCTATTAATATGAACGGTCACTATAGTATGGGTGGAGGTTCACGGGGTGTTGTAGTGCAGGGAGATTGGGATGGCAGATGGGGTTCTCAGAACAAACCGGCAGAGCCGGATAAACATAAACCGGCGGCATCAGCCGTGGCTGTATTAAAAGATATTCTCAAAATCTATGGTGATGAAAGTAAAATACCAAGAGGGCTGGTAAGTAATGGTCCTGATAATAATAAGCTGTGGTGGTTTGATAAAAAATATGACGATTATGTATGCGGAGCATACCAGAGCAAAGTGCTTGGTCTGTTGGATAATATTAAATATGGTACCAATGCAGAACAAAAAAAATTATTAGAAGGTTATGATTATGGACCGATACAAGCTAATTGCGGTATCACACCCGGAGGGCACCAGGCTGTGGTTATCTATCCCAAAGGCACAGATTGGAGAGTAACAGGTACTGTATTAGACCCCTGGCCAGAACAGCGGTCTAAATCCTATACGATGGAGGAATGGAAAAAAATATTTCCGCATGGAGTAAATCCTTCTGGTTATTATAAAGGTCAGTATCCAATATGCGGCGGCAGTGGCTATAACGACCCCCGTAAAACAGAGCTTACCCCGGCTGAAACCAACTGGTATAAATCTCTTTCCAAACAACGTCAGGATGGATATAAGAATATAAAAGATGTGACAGAACGAAAGAGGCGGATGAAAATAGATTTTAGTAACCGGGAGAATACTACAAGAACAGCAGCTGATTGTCCATTGTATTTATATATCACTGATGGAGCAGGCCGCATCAGTGGTTTCCCCGGTGGAATGCTTCGTACTGAAATACCCGGTGTATCAGTGAATACCTTCCAACTGGCGGATGGAACTTTCTGGACTGAATTAGCTTATCCCTCTGATAAAGGTTACAAGGTTGTATTCAAAGGATCAGGTAAGGGTGCGGCTGAAGTGTACTCAGGGTTTAATATGCAGGATGATCCGTCAAACAGGTCTGTCTACAAATATTCATTGCAGGTAAATAGCGGACAGGAATATGTATTAAACCAGGAAGAAGAAAATTCACCTATTGATATCCTGAATGCATCCCGGAATAAAAAATCAGAAGTGAAGGGGAACCGTGTAATAGCTGCTTCTTCTGATGATATGTCAATGGACCCCGGAAGCGAACAGAAGATTTTTGATAATGGAAATATTTATGGTGTGACCAATGGGCCTGTAAGTCCAACAAAATTTATTTTGAATAAAGACACTTATATCACCAGGATTGAGAACTACCATTATTTCAACAATGGAAAATTGCCGGGCATCATTACATTGATGAATGAAAAAGGAAAGGTATTTGGCCCCTGGCTGGCAACAGGTACTCCCGGCCAGGGTGGGGTTCAAAATGCTTATTGGGTAGTGAGGCCGAACCGGATATTGCCGGCAGGAACGTATACAGTGATAGATTCTGACCCTTCAACATGGTCCACTAATGCTCAATCAGCGAATAAAGGGTTTACTACTGTTTGGGCAAGAGAAAATTGATGCTATAAAAGTTGAAACGGATGGTAGATAGATAAGAAGGGGTGTATTAATGCGTCACCTCGTCTATAATATCCTGCATTCTTATTACCAGGTGGCTTTCATCAAAAATACATTCACCTTTTTGTATCAGCAGCACCTGTGGAGATTCATGATGTACGTTCAGGTCTTCCGCTATTTTTTTAGAAAGGGATCGATAGGCTAATAGGTCTAAGAAATGGAAATCAATGTTGTCAGGGACAGTATCTTTTTCCAACCTGGTTTTTATCACACTGCTCACCGAGCATCGGGTGGAATGCTTAAAGATGACCTGTGGTTTCATAAATGATTTTTCCAGTATCGATGTCAATTGCTCTTCAGAATTTAGTACGGACCATTGCATAAGGATAGATTATTTGTAAAGATAACAAAACTAAACTCCAGAAGTTGAGATCGATAGTTCAACTCAAGTCAGGAAGTGTTAAAGTAAACGGACACAAAACAGAAAAACCTGATGTTAATCAGGGGACTTCTGGTGATTAGTTATTTATTTGGCCCGGATAATGCAGGAAATTACAGTAGCATGTGGTGGGAATACTTATTTGTGTTATTAGGAACCATTGCAGTGGATATTACCCCGCTGCCGCTACCACCTGCCTTTACAGTAATGGTCTTGTTCCAGATAATGTTTGGGCTTTCTATCTGGCCGGTAATTGTTATTGGTGTCATTGGCTCTATTATCGGCCGCTATATTCTTACATTATATATTCCCAATGTATCCAACCGGTTATTTATTCAATCTAAAAATGATGATATACGTTTTTTGGGAGATAAATTGAAGCACAATGGCTGGAAAAGCCAGCTCTTCATTTTACTATATACACTTATGCCGTTGCCATCCACTCCTTTATTTGTTGCCGGTGGTATAGCCCGGATGAAACCGATATATATTATCCCGGCTTTTTTTGCCGGAAAATTTACCAGTGATAGTATTGCAGTATTTATGGGTAAATATGCAACCGAGAATACGGAGAGCCTGCTGCGGGGCATCATGTCCTGGAAATCTATTTTAGGATTACTGGTTGGTCTTATCCTGCTGTTTGCTCTCCTATTTATTGACTGGCGTTCATTGATGATAGAAAAAAAATTCCGCCTGAAGTTTCATATCTGGAAATGAAGTATGGCCAGATTGTTTTATTGAAAAAATCATTCAGGGTGTTATCTTAACGGCATGAAAAACAGGTTGCAGCAATTTCAGTCTGACGGATTTCTTATACTGGAAAATTTCAATACGGCCAACGAATGTGATGACCTGATGAGGCGTGCCGAAGAGCTGACAAGCAGTTTTAATTATGAAGGTCATCCTTCTGTTTTTCAAACAACCAACCAGTCCAGGACAACTGATGATTATTTTCTCGAATCTGGCGACCGGATATCTTTCTTTTTCGAAAAAGATGCATTCGACGATTCAGGGAAATTGAAAAATGACCTGTTTCATTCGCTCAACAAGATTGGCCATGCCCTCCATGATCTTGACCCGGTTTTCGATTCATTTTCCCGTTCACCTCAAATGAAAAAGTTAGTTGCAGAATTGAACCTGCGTGATGCCGTAATTATTCAAAGCATGTACATACTCAAACATGCAAAGATTGGTGGCGTGGTAGATGTACACCAGGATTCAAGTTTTCTTTATACCGAACCTGAATCCTGCATCGGTTTCTGGTATGCACTGGAAGATGCGACGAAAGAAAATGGTTGTCTATGGGCTATGCCCGGGGGACATCAAACAGCACTACGTTCCTGGTTTCGTAAAAAGGCAGATGGTGGAACAGAACTATTGCAACTCAGCGATGAACCTATTTCAATGAAAGGAATGATACCATTGGAAGTTAAAAAAGGTACCTGCATTGTATTGCACGGTCTGCTGCCACACTATAGTTTAGTTAATACCAGTGGCAGGTCAAGACAAGCTTATGCCATTCATACCATCAACCGGAATGCACATTATCCAGATGTAAACTGGCTGCAGCGGAATATGAATGAGTTGAGAGGGTTTGAATAAAATAGTGTGCAAAAAAAGTAGTTGGAAAATTATTTTTTATTGAAACGCATCATAGATATAACCACTACCAATCTCATCAGAATACTTGCTTTGTAATCAGTGTTATCTGGGAGGAAGGCACTATATAAAACTCACACTTCTTTCCCGGCCTCGTGGCATATTCATATTCACTATCATATTTCCAGATAGTATATTCGGTAAGTTCTTTTCCTTCCTTCATAACGTTCCGTTTTAAATAAACCAGCATTTCTATCTTAAAAGGATAAACTATCCTTTTAGCATCTTCTTTGTCGCTATACCCATTTTGTCCTTTGAAGGAAGTAAAATCAACGGCGATATAGGGATGATCTTTATAGTATGTTGCTAACTGTGCTTTTACTTTCTTTTTCAGGTACACCTCTGAAGCATTACACCTGGGGGCATTTAAGATATCAGTACGCTTTTCGTAAGTGATACCTGCGGGGGCTTTACCTGTTTGACCGGAAATGGTGATCGTACAAAACGTTGACAATACGAGTAGAAAGAATAGTTTCATGTTTTTCATTGTTACTTAAATATACCAGTAAACCTGGGAATTCGGATAGCTAAGTGAAGGGGCGGGAAAATATTACTAAAAAAAAGCCGTGGAAAATTCCACGGCTAGCTCCCCTGCTGGACTTGAACCAGCGACCCTCTGATTAACAGTCAGATGCTCTAACCAACTGAGCTAAGGAGGAATACCTTCCCTTTCGGGGCAGCAAAAATAGGGATATTCAGCTTTATCAACAAGGTATTCACAACCAATTTTAGCGGAAAATATTCCACAAGCCACTGCTTTCTTCCATTCCCACAAAAACGCCTTCTTCCCGCAGCTCTACCGGCCAGTGTTTTAAGTAATATCCTTCTCCACTTACATTGCGGCCATTCTCCATATTGTATTTGTAACGGTGCAGCGGACAAACCACATTTCCTAACGCATCAATATATCCATCCGCCAGGATACCACCGGCATGCGGACATTTATACGCAAAAGCAAAAGCCGCTTCCCGGTGTTTGCCCACACATATTTTTTTACCTTTTAGTTCAATTACGGCAATATTATTAGCAGCAAAGTCCAGCTCGTTGATATGGTCAGCTATTTTATGCCAGGTGTATTTCCGTTCCATCTTTAATAAAGGAATTCGGTCTTGTAGGGATACCGTATGCGGTACAATTCTCTTACTTTCTGAAGTATGGTTTGGCGCAGCACATCTATGTTTCTTTTTTCAATCGCCGATACAAAAACAGCATTGCCGTTTGTTTCGCCATTCCACCGGTCCCGCAGGTCTTCTAAAATTTCACTTTTAGTACTTTCTTCCAGCCATTCATCGAATGTTTGTGCTTCATACAAATCCATTTTATTGAAAATGGTAAGGGTCGGTTTTTCAAAAGCATTCAACTCCTGCAAAGTTTTATTTACCACCCCTAACTGGTCTTCATAAGCCGGGTGAGAGATGTCAACAACATGCAATAAAATATCTGCTTCCCGTACTTCATCCAATGTACTTTTAAAGCTTTCCACCAAATGGTGCGGCAACTTACGGATGAATCCGACCGTATCACTTAACAGGAAAGGAGTAGTATCAAAAACCACTTTGCTGGTGGTAGTATCAAGCGTAGCAAATAATTTATTTTCTGCAAATACATCTCTTTTACTCAGCAAATTCATAATGGTTGATTTGCCAACATTGGTATACCCAACCAATGCTACCCGGATAAATTCCCCCCGGTCTTTACGTTGTGTAAATGCCTGCTTGTCTATCTCTGCTAATCGTTTTCTCAGCAAGGTTATTTTATCTCTTACAATACGACGGTCAGTTTCTATTTCACTTTCACCGGGGCCTCTTGTACCAATGCCACCGCCTAACCGTTCCAGGTGCTTCCACATACCACGGAGACGGGGTAATATATATTGGTATTGCGCCAATTCTACCTGTGCTTTTGCCTGTGCTGTTTTAGCCCGGCGGGCAAAAATGTCGAGAATCAAATCACTACGGTCAATCACTTTTACATTTGTTTCCTTTTCTATGTTATTGATCTGTGCACCGCTGAGCTCATCATCAAATATGATAATGCGTACATCTTTCCCTTGTACATATTTTTTGATCTCTTCCAGCTTGCCTTTACCTACAAAAGTCCTGCTGTCAGGATGTTGCAGTTTTTGTGTGAATCGCTTTACGGTAACAGCACCTGCTGTTTCGGCGAGAAATGCCAGCTCATCTAAATATTCATGTACCTGCTGCTCTGTTTGATCTTTTTGTACCAAACCTATCAGCACCGCTTTTTCTTCGTTCTGTATAATATTTTTCTTATCAAGCATAGTAGTAATAAAAATCCCCGCCTTCGACGGGGGAAATGCAAAGCTAAAAAATAGTTCTTCGTAATAGTGGCGACGTGAAAAATAAAAAAGCGATTCGTTTACTGAATCGCTTTTGAAAAATTTTATTACCTGTAAGGCGTAAAGAATTTATAATCCGCTTAGGGTTAATCCGATCGAATAAGGCCTTACTTCTGGCCCAAGTCCGTCTTTTAGTAGTGTGGTAAACTGGTAACTGCCAAATACAGAGAAATGTCCCATACCCACTCTGGCCATAGCCGAAATGCGGGTCTTATTGAAAAAACGTTTACTGGCTTCTTTCATCACATAATCATTTATGCTGGTACCGGTCTTGCTTTGAAATTTTGTATTACGGGTATGTGCATTTAATAAAGTACCCACTTTCACTCCTACGGCCCACTTGAAACCATTACCTGTAGCAGGGTCAGCAGAAAAACGAAATTCAATCGGGGCTTCTAAATAAACAGTCGCCAGCTTCGTTTTCTTGAAATTGTTAGTATCGGATTGATTTGTAAATTGAAATGTCGGCGTATTATCCTTTATACCAACATGTGTTTTGGTAAAAAGCATATGGTCGGTGGCAATACCTGGTCCAAAAGCCATACTTAGCTTAGGATTGGTTTTAAAAGGGAAGTCAAACATGAAATAAGCATTAAAGCTCTTGGATAAGCCACTGGTTGTAATAGTGTCTGGCTTTCCGGCCCAGGTAGTATAACCGAGTTGCAACATGAAATGGTCATTGGGCCGGTTACTCATATCAACAATTTCTTTCTTCTTTTTAACAGGATTGTCCTGCGCCATTGAAAAAGTAGTTGCAAAAAGGGAACAGAAAAAAAAGGATAAAATCTTCTTCATAATAATTTTAAGTAGTGGACAAATGTATTTTCATCCCGGTTAACAAAAGGTTAAAGAACCTTTTGGTTTTCAATAAAAATGCCCCGGGGAAACACGGGGCATTTTTTAGTGGACCCAGTAGGGCACGATCCTACGACCCCCTGATTATGAGTCAGGTGCTCTAACCAACTGAGCTATGGGTCCTGACTGACTTAACAGCCAATGATTTATTGTATTCGATGGTAAAGAACTTCTTATTATTTAAAGAACAAAATGCTCCGGGGCGCAAAAATAAAAAAATATAGCAGACAAAGGAACTTATTTCACTTCTTCGAACTCAATATAATCACCTGCCTTCGATTGGGACGACGAATCAGGGGCGGAGGGCTGGGGCGTAAAGCCTTGTTGCTGCTGCATTTGCTCTTGCATACGGCTTTGCATTTCTCTAAATCCCTTTTTTATTTTTTGGCTGGCTAAATAAACCGGAATGACCAATTTAAAAATGAATTGGTATAATATGTAAGCCAGTATGGCGAATAACACATATTTCATACTGTAAAGATAAGCTGCACTGGTATCCTGTCGCCGGTAAACAAGGGCAGTTTGCCGAAAAAATAGTTAAGTATTCAAATTTCAGGGTTTCCATTTTCCACCTTTGCTTTTTACCTATGGATTTGGCTGTTACCTCCTTTTTCCCCTATATTTGCATCGGAAATAGCAGTAAGAAGGGAACGAGGCCGTTCCCTTCTTCTTTTATACCCCATGAACGGAGAACCACAAATACAGGCGATTGAACACAAAATGGAGGCTTTGATTAGCGCAGAACCGGATTTATTCCTGGTAGAAGTAAAAATCAAACCGACCAATAATATAAAAGTGTTTATTGATGGTGACCAGGGAATCAGCATCGAGAAACTGGTGCAATTCAACCGGAAACTGTACAAAGACCTGGAAGAAGGTGGAATGTATCCCAATGGCGATTTTTCTCTTGAAGTATCATCGCCTGGATTGGACGAGCCGCTAAAATTACACCGTCAGTACCTGAAAAATATTGGCCGCTTTGTAGAAGTGATAGAAAACGACGGCACTAAAAAAGAAGGTAAACTGGTGAGTGCAACCGAAGGACAGATTGTGATTGAAGAAATAAAAGGAAAAGGGAAGAAAATGGAAACAGTGCAACACACTATTTCTGTCGAGAATATAAAGACAACAAAAATTCAAATTAAATTTTAACCTAACAGCGTTCAAAATTTTGTGTTATGGCAAGTATAAACCTGATAGAGGCGTTCCAGGATTTTAAAGAAGCAGAAAACATTGATCGTCCCACCATGATGAAAGTGGTGGAAGATGTATTTAAAACATTGCTGCGCAAGAAATACACCAGCGATGACAACTTTGACGTAATCGTTAATGCTGAAAAAGGTGACCTCGAGATTATCCGCCGCAGGATGATTGTGGAGGACGGGCAAGTGGAAGATCCGCTGGCGCAGGTGGCTTATTCTGATGCTGTGAAAATAGAACCCGACTTTGAAGTAGGCGAAGAATTGTATGAGGAAATTGACCTGCTTGATTTTGGCCGCCGTGCTATTTTGGCCGCCAAACAAACACTTGCCAGTCGTATCAGCGATTTGAAGAAAAACGTATTAGCTAAAAAATATGGTGACAGGGTGGGTGATATTATCAGCGCCGAAGTGTACCAGGTATGGAAAAAAGAGATTTTACTCCTTGATGAGGAAGGTAATGAACTGATATTGCCAAAAAGTGAGCAAATCCCACAGGATTATTTCAAAAAAGGGGAAAGCATCCGTGCCGTCGTGAAGAAAGTGGATATGAAGAATAACAATCCTGTTATCATTTTATCAAGAACTTCACCTGAATTTTTGGCCAAATTATTAGAAATAGAAGTGCCGGAAATTTTTGACGGACTGATTGTGATAAAGAAAATTGTAAGGGATCCGGGAGAAAGGGCTAAAGTTGCAGTAGAATCTTACGACGATCGTATTGACCCGGTTGGAGCCTGTGTGGGAATGAAGGGTAGCCGTATTCATGGGATCGTAAGAGAATTAAAGAACGAGAATATTGATGTTATCAACTGGACCAGCAATATCCAGTTACTGATACAACGTTCATTGACACCGGCAAAAATTACCAGCATGGAGTTGGACAATGAAGGCCATCATGCCAATGTTTACCTGAAGCCAGACCAGGTTTCTCTGGCTATTGGTCGCCGCGGGGTAAATATCAAACTGGCCTGCGAATTGACAGGGTACGAACTGGATGTATATCGTGACAATGAAGGTGAAGTAGAAGAGTTTGATATTGATCTGGAAGAATTCAGCGATGAAATAGAAGCATGGATCATTGATGAACTGAAAAGAGTAGGTTGTGATACCGGAAGAAGTGTGCTGAACCTGACTCCGGAAGAGTTGGAGAGAAGAACAGACCTTGAAAAAGAAACCATTGCTGACGTAAGAAGAATATTGAAAGAAGAATTTGAAAAAGAATAAAGTTGTGAATAGTGAATTGTCAATGGTCAATAAACCATGTAGCGTATTCACTATTCACCATTGACAATTGACAATATAAAAAACCTGAATGTCAGAATTAAAACTTCCAAGATTATTAGCAGCGGCTAAGGAATTTAACGTTGGTCAGGATACCATTATTGATTTCCTGATAGGGAAAGGATTTCCCAAAGATGAACTGAAGCCCACCTCTAAATTGACAGAGGATATGTATCGCTCCCTGCAACAGGAATTCTCCAGCGATAAGGCGGCAAAAATTAAAAGTGATCAGCTTGAATTACCGAAGGGGTCACAGGCTGAAGCAAAGAAGAAAAAAGAGGATGAAGAAATAAGCTTTAAAAAGGACGAAAAACCGGCAGCTAAAGCCATCGTAAAAAAAGAAGAAGTAAAACCTGTAGCAGAAGAAAAGCCTGTAAAGGAAAAAGAAAAGGAGAAAATAGAAGAAGTAAAACCGGTAGAAGAAATTGTAAAAGCAGAGGCTCCGGAAATTGAAGGGCCAAAAGTGCTGAAGAAAATAGATCTCTCGACCATTGATTCATCAACCCGGCCTAAGAAAATAACTAAAGTCAAAAAAGAAGAGATAAAACCAGTTGAAGAAGATAAGGGAACGAAGGGTAAAACCAAAAAAGGGAAGAAAGAAGAGGAAGCAAAACCTGTTGAACAAACTATAGCAAAAGAAGAATCTACTCCTGTTGTAACAGAAGAAGATCAACCTGCTGTTATTGAAAATATTGAAGTAGAAAAATTAACCGGGCCCAAAATTTTAGGAAAAATTGATTTACCTGTTGATAATGATACAAGACCTGTAAAAGACGAAAAGAAAAAAAGAAAACGTATTCCGATTGAGAAAAAGGATACGGGCAGAAGAGAAATATTTATTAATAAAGATACTGCTGGCGGAGACAGAAGGCAAGGCGGGGGAACAGGCGCCGGTGGTGGCAGTAACTTCAACCGGGGCAGAGGTGGTGCTGCAGGGGGCGGCAATCGCAGGCCGGCAGTAGCAGGTCGCAGGGAAGACAAGCTCATTGATTCAAAAGAAATTCAGGAAAAAATAAGAGAGACGCAAGCCAAACTGGCTGGCGGTGGTGGAAAGGGCAAAGGTTTAAAAGCAAGGTTACGCCGTGAAAAAAGACAAGAGATAGCCGATGCGCAGGGTGAAACGACCGATGATAACAAGCTGCAGTTAACTGAGTTTATCAGTGTTAGTGAATTAGCTAACCTGATGGACGTAAGTTTTGCCGAAGTGATAAGTAAGTGTATGGGACTGGGGATCATGGTATCCATCAACCAGCGGTTAGATGCGGAAGTAATTGAATTAGTAGCCAGTGAGTTTGGTTTTGATGTGGAGTTCATCAATATGGAGAAGCAAATGGAAATGGAGGAGGAAGATGATGAGGATGATGAAGAGGACTTAAAACCCCGTTCACCTATAGTAACTATCATGGGCCACGTCGATCATGGTAAAACATCTTTGCTTGACCATATTCGTAGTGCCAATGTGGTAGCTGGTGAAGCAGGTGGTATAACCCAGCATATTGGTGCCTACCAGGTAGAATTAGCCAATGGAAAAGAAATTACTTTCCTGGATACACCCGGTCACGAAGCGTTTACAGCGATGAGGGCAAGGGGAGCCAAGGTTACCGACATTGCCGTAATCGTTGTAGCAGCAGATGATGCAGTGATGCCACAAACCCGGGAAGCTATCAGCCATGCACAGGCAGCCGGTGTACCAATGATTTTTGCGATCAATAAAATTGATAAGGACGGGGCTAATTCGAAAAAGATTTACGAGCAGCTTTCACAAATGAACATTTTGGTGGAAGAATGGGGTGGAAAATTCCAAAGCCAGGAAATAGCTGCCAAAAAAGGATTGAATATTGACAAATTGCTGGAAAAAATTCTATTGGAAGCCGAATTACTGGAATTAAAAGCAAACCCTGATCGGGAAGCTACAGGAACAATCATTGAAGCCTCCCTGGATAAAGGCCGGGGTTATGTGGCTACTTTGCTGGTAGAAAACGGAACGTTGAAACCCGGAGATTTGATAGTCAGTGGCCAGTATTTTGGCCGTGTGAAAGCGATGTTCAACGAAAGAAATAAAAAAGAGGAGAAGGCTGGTCCTTCCGCACCGGCAGTGATATTAGGATTGAATGGTGCCCCACAGGCGGGTGAAAAATTCAAGGTATATGAAGATGAGGCCGAGGCAAAGGAAATAGCTTACCGCCGTGCACAAATTCTGAGAGAACAAGGTATCAGAACAAAGAAACATATTACACTGGATGAAATCGGCCGTCGTTTGGCCCTTGGAAGCTTTAAAGAATTAAAAGTAATTATCAAAGGTGATGTGGATGGTTCTGTGGAAGCCCTGAGCGACTCATTACAAAAACTCTCTACGCAGGAAATATTAGTAAGTGTAATTCACAAAGGCGTAGGACAGATTAACGAAAGCGATATCGTACTCGCAGAAGCATCGGATGCTATTGTAATTGCCTTCAACGTTCGTCCGTCATTACAGGCTTCTAAACTGGCAGATAATGCTGGTATTGAAATAAAGATGTACTCTATCATCTATAATGCGATAGAGGAAGTGAAGAGTGCTATGGAGGGTATGCTTGAACCAAAGGTGCAGGAAAAGATTGTTGCGAATGTGGAGATCAGGGAAGTGTTCAAATTTGATAAAGCCACGGTGGCAGGATGTACTGTCAGGGATGGTAAAATAAAAAGAGATTCTAAGGTTCGACTGATTCGTGATGGTATCGTTATTTACCCAACCGGTGACGCCAATGCTGAACTGGCTTCGTTGAAGCGATTCAAGGATGATGCGAAAGAGGTGTTATCGGGAATGGAATGCGGATTAACGATTAAAAACTTCACCGATTATAAAGTAGGAGATGTAGTGGAAGCCTATGAGATTGAAGAAGTGAAAAGGACCCTTTAAGTTAAGAATTTAGAGTTGCGAAAAAGAGCCTGTAAAGTTAGACTCGTTACTCGTAGCTCATAACTCGCAGCCTCACTCATCAAACTTTTGTTAAATACTCACAAAACTGCCTGTAAGTTTTATAGGGAAAACTATTTTTGAACATATGCTTAATATTAAAAGAATACTAACTGCTTGCTTCCTGCTGGTGTGTTTTACCACAGTGGCTCAATCGCAGGCAAAAAAAGTTGTAGCAGATAAGATAGCTGCGGTAGTAGGAGATAGAATTATTCTTAAATCTGATATTACCAATTCAATTTTGGATATTGCCCGTCAGGGAGGAACTGTTCCCGAGAACGCTGAGTGTTTGTTGATGGAACAGGCTATTGTTTCCAAAGTGCTGATGTTGCAGGCTGAAAAAGACTCATTACCCGTAACGGATGATGAGGTGGAAGCGGAGCTTGATCAGAAAATCCGTTACTACATTAACCAGTTGGGCAGCCAGGAAGCATTAGAAGAAATGGCAGGTAAAAGTATTTACCAGATTAAAGATGATGCAAGGGAATCTGTAAAAGAGCAAAAGCTGTCAGGTGCAATGCAACGAAAAATAGTTGATAATGTGAGAATCACTCCCAATGAAGTAAAGGCCTTTTTTGATAAAATACCAACAGATAGTTTGCCTTTTTATGAATCGGAACTGGAAATTTGCCAGGTAATCAGCTACCCGAAAGCTTCGAGAGATTTAGAACAATATATTATCGGGGAAATGAATAATTACAAAAGACAGATTGAAACCAAAATAACCACTTTTGACGCTTTGGCTAAAAAAGTTTCAGAAGACCCGGGTAGTAAGGACAGGGGTGGTCAGTATCAAATAAACAGAAATGAAAAAAGCTGGGACCCGATTTTCATGTCAACGGCCTTCCGGTTAAAAGAAGGAGATATTTCTTTACCGGTAAAATCAAAGTTTGGTTATCATATCATACAAATGGTACAGCGGAATGGTGATGATGCCATCGTAAGGCACATACTCCGCATACCTCCGGTAACGGATGATGAAATAAAACAAGCCAGTAAAAAATTAGATTCAGTTCGTACAAACATTATTGCAGGGAAGCTCAGTTTCAATGCCGCAGCCTCTAAATACAGTGATGATGAGTCAGCGAAGTTTGCCGGGCCGTGTATTACTAACAGAGATGGCTCTACGTATGTTACTATCGATGCACTTGATAAAGACATGGTGGGGATGCTTGGAAAAATGAAGATTGGCGATATTTCCCTGCCTGCTGCATACACAGATGAGCAAGGAAAAAAAGGAGTTAGAATTGTTTATCTGAAATCCCGTTCTGAACCACACAGAATGAACTTGCATGACGACTACAGCAGAATATCACAGTTTGCACTGGAAGAAAAAAAGGCAAAAGCTATGGAAAAATGGATGGTTACAAAATTGCCTACTTATTATATTAATGTAGACACCCAGACAGAAGCCGAGTGCCCACAGTTAAAGAAATTTGCAGCCGAAAGAAAATCGTTCTAAGCTGTTTTTAGTTAATTAAGTGGAGCCGCTACTATGTAGCGGCTTTTTAATTTTGTGACACTACCTCTTAAGTGAAAAATGTCGGCCAGGGCTTTCACACAATAGAGGAATTAATATAATCATATAGACGTTATGGCCTACCTTTGCCGCTTCCATGAGTGATCCAATTAAACATGAATGCGGATTGGCATTCATCCGGCTAAGGAAATCCTTCTCTTATTACCAGCAACAGTATGGTACAGTGCTGTGGGGGCTTAATAAGCTGTACCTGCTGATGGAAAAACAGCATAACCGTGGGCAAGACGGTGCCGGAATAGCAGCCGTTAAATTAAATGTGGAGCCCGGCTATCCATATTTGAACAGAATGCGCAGCAATGCACCCCAAGCCATCTCAGATATTTTTCAGCAAATTGGTAATGAATTAGCAGAGTTGGAGGAATATCATCCAGAGATTAAAAATCATCCGGGTTTGATGAAAGGTCACCTGAAATTTTTAGGGGAGTTACTGCTTGGTCATCTTCGCTATGGTACTCAGGGGAAAAACAAACTGGAATATTGCCATCCCTTTATAAACCGGGATACTATTCCTGCCCGCAACCTGGCGTTGGCGGGTAATTTCAATATTGTAAACTCAGACGAATTATTTGAGCTGATTGGGAAGGTGCCCCATCATACTGTTCGATTCAGTGACCTGGCTGCTATGATAGAATTGATGCATACTTTTCTGTGCAAAGAGGATGAAGCCTCTCCCGGGCAAATGGATATTAAAAAAGTATTGAAAAAAACATTACCCCTGATGGATGGTGGTTTTCATGTTGGTGGTGTTACCGGCAATGGTATCGGTTTTGTGTTCAGAGATGCACATGGCATCCGGCCTTCTTATTATTATATTAATGACGAAGTGGTGGTAGCCGCATCAGAAAGAGCTGCCATCAGAACAACTTTCAATGTTGGTGAAAACGAAATAAAAGAGTTGATGCCGGGGCAGGCATTAATAATTAATGAAAAAGGGGAAATTGAAATAACTCAGATACTGGAACCTAAAGAAAGAAAAGCCTGCAGCTTTGAACGTATTTATTTCTCCAGGGGCAGCGATGAAAAGATTTATAAAGAAAGAAAGGCATTGGGTTATAATCTGAGTGAGCCGGTACTTAATGCAATCAACCATGATTTGAAGAATACTATTTTCTCCTTTATTCCCAATACAGCAGAAACGGCTTTCCTTGGTATGGTGAAAGGGATGGAAGCTTACCTGAATAAAGTAAAAATAGAAAGGATACTTAGCTGGGAGAAAGAGTATGATGCTGAAAAGTTGAGTGAAATGGTAAACCGCCGCATCCGGATTGAAAAAATTGCTATTAAGGATGTAAAGATGCGAACCTTCATTACGGAAGATGCTGGCCGTAATGAAATGGTGCAACACGTCTATGATATAACATATGGAACAGTTCGGCCCGGAGAAGATACACTGGTAGTAATTGATGATTCGATAGTGAGAGGTACAACCCTGAAAGAAAGTATCATCCGTATGCTCGGAAGATTGAAGCCAAAAAGAATTATAGTGGTCTCTTCCTCACCACAAATCCGTTATCCTGATTGTTATGGTATTGATATGAGTAAAATGGGTGATTTTATTGCTTTTAATGCAGCTGTTGAGTTGATGAAAGAACAAGGGAAAGAAAGTTACCTGAAAGAATTACTGGAAATATGTAAGGACCTGCAACGTAACAATCAATTGCATACTGAGAATGTGGTGAAGCATTTGTACAAACAGTTTACAGCAGAAGAAATTTCTGCTAAAATAGCCCGTCTTATTACCCCTCCCGGTCTCGATATCCCGGTGGACGTTATCTTTCAAACGATAGAAGACTTACATAAGTCCTGTCCTAATAACCTCGGCGATTGGTACTTTACCGGCAACTACCCAACTCCGGGTGGTAATAAGGTGGTCAATAAGGCTTTTATTAATTATATGGAAGGGAAGAATGTAAGAGGTTATTGATGAAAAGAACGACGATGCAAATGCATTATTTTACAATAAATTTTACGGAATGAAAACACTGATACTGGTACGTCATGCTAAAAGTGACTGGGGTAACCCCGGACTGGATGATTTCGACCGACCATTGAATGAAAGGGGTAAAAAAGATGCACCTGTAATGGCCCAACGGTTAAGGGATAAAAAAGTGAAGATTGATGCATTTATTGCAAGCCCGGCAAAGAGAGCAGCAAAAACAGCAAAATTTTTTGCAGAAGCATACAATAAAAAAAAGGATGATATAGAGTTCAAAGAGAAACTTTACCTGGCAGAGCCAACTACATTTTTCTCCATCATCGCCACTGCAAATGATAAGCATGATAGCCTCGCCATATTTTCTCATAACTACGGCATCACTGATTTTGCAAATATGCTTACTCCTACCCGGATAGATAATATTCCTACAGCTGGTGTCTTTGCTGTAAAAGCTGATTGTGAAAAATGGGCTGACTTTAAAGCGGCCCAAAAAGAATTTTGGTTCTTTGATTATCCAAAGGCTGGCGTAAAAGATTGAGATAAAAACCTTTGAATATTTTTTGTGAGCAAAGTATCATTTGTTGCAGCCTGTATTTTATAATCAAAATCAAATGCAGCACTCATTGCTTTTGCTAATGAGAATTCTTTTTGTTCCACACAAACGGACAATCCTTTTTCCATTAAAAAATTACCGAGGTATTCCTGTTCAGTTTGCCCGGGTGTTGGGACGAGTATGCTTTTCTTTTGTAAGGCCATTATATCCATTACAGTGCTGTATCCGGTTCTGCTGATAATATACTCAGCTTCCAGCATAGCTGTATTTAATTCAGCCGAAGGTAGATGATTGTAAAATTTTATCATCCCGGTGGAGGGAATCAATGAAGCAGAACCGGGAAGCCCTCTGACAACAGTTGCTGTATGATTATAGTGACCAATGTCTTTAATGATTTTTTCTTCCAGTATACTTCGCTGTGGTTCGGGTCCGGAGAGTATCACCAGTAAATGATTTTTCTTTTCTATTATTTCCTTTTTTTCAAATCTGGAAAGCGGACCAATGTAGTGAATAGGAATAACAGGGTTTAATTGCGGATGCGATAATTCCCCGGCGAGGTTGTTTTCATTTTCGGTGTCAGGTACCCAGCATTCCGTAAATCGGTTGATGTATTTGTAATTTCTTTTCTGTAGTATTTTCTCTGTCCATTTGCCTGCAGTACTTTTTATCCGCAACTGGTGAGTAATAAAGATGCAGGGAATTGCGGAGTGATATAAGCCGAAACGATTATCACTTATAACTCCATCTAAGTGATGTTGCGCCACCATTTTTTTCAGCCATTGATGCTCATATAAAATGGCCCGCCGCATTTTGGGCCCCTGTTGTATCATTTTCCAGATGAGGCCTCTTGCTGTTTTAGCATACTCTATCCGGTACCCGGGTAATTGAAGAAAAGGGAGTTCGGGAAATTCTGTTTTTAATAAATGCTCCTGTGCCCCTTCCCCGGCCAACCACACATCGCAATTTTGTTTTAAAAGCTCCCGGACAATAGGGATGCAGCGGGTGGCATGACCAAGGCCCCAGTCCAGCGGGGCAATAAGAATGCGGGGTTTCCCCTGTATTTTCTGCTTTTGTAGCTGATTCATGTTAATTTTTACCCGTTTTGACTAAACAGCATACTAATTTGTTTGTAAAATAGTTCTAATTTAGAACTTCCAAATTATGAAGACAATAAACAAAATAGTAGTAGCCTTGTTAGTAATAGTATTTTTATCTGCCTGTAATAAAAATTATTATTCCGGTAGTGGTAAAGGCGGCAAAAATTGTGGCTGTCCCAGCCATAAAGGAATGACGGGCTACTAAATCAGCAAATTCATGATGAATTCTAACCGCAACCTGTTTGTACTTTTCAATACAGAGTTACTGGATGAGAAGGCCGTTGAAAAAGAAGTGCGGTGCCTGAAGACTGTTTTACGTTACATAGAAACTCCCGAACAATTTTGCATTGCTACAGAACTGGTTGATCGCAATCGCATCAACTCTAACAAAAAAAGAATACTAAAAGAATCCAATCATTTCCGGCTTAGACCATTCCGTTTTTTGATTAATAAGAATTAAAGGAGTGTGGCTATAATCTGTTTACAGGGAACTCAATTAAGATAATATTTTTAATGCTTCTCTCAATCTTCCAATCATTTCCCCAATCTCTTCTTTTTTGCAGGTACCAACACTAAGTCTGTACCAGGCAGAACTTTTGCCGGCACCAAAGGCATAGAAAGGAACCACAGCCAGTCCGGCATTATTGAGTACATATGCTGTTACTTCGCTTTGATCGGCCAATACTTTTCCGGAAGGAGTTTTTCTTCCAACCAGATCAATTTTTATAGTAAGATAAATAGCAGCTTCCGGAGCAATCGCATCAACCGATAAGCCTTCATTTTTCAATTGCGTAAAACCATCGTAAATGTGGCGCAATCGTTCTTCTATTTCTGCTTTAAAATGGGAGAGATATTTTTTTATTCCATCCCTGTTCCCAAGATAATAGGCCACCGCTTTTTGTTCAGCCATAGGAGCCCATGCACCGACATGAGTAAGAATAGCTTTCATTTTATTGATAACGGTGGCCGGGCCCATACTCCAGCCAACCCGTACTCCGGTTGCCGCAAATACTTTGCTGATTGCATCAATGAAAACAGTATAGTCTCTCATCGCAGGGCGAAGGGAAACGGGATTATGGTGTTTTATATCACCATAGGTAAGATGCCAATACATCTGGTCATACATCACATACAATTTCTTTTCACTATTGCCTCTTCTTTTATTCTCTTCTATCACAAGGTCGCAAATAGCTTCGAGTTCTTCTTTTTTGAAAGTAGTGCCTGTAGGATTTTGCGGCGAGCATAAAGAAATCAATGTTGCTTCTTTTATATGTGGACGGAGATCATCGGCCACCGGCATAAAATTATTGGCGGCAGTCGCTTCTACCACAATATGCTCTCCACCCACAAAGTGAGTGTAGTGATTATTATTCCAGCTGGGTACAGCATAAATAACTTTATCTCCTTTATCACATACGGCCCTGAATACTGCATAAATCAACGGACGGCCACCTGAAGCCACCAATATTTCATTGGTGCCATAGTCCAGCTGTTCTTCATCTTTAATAAATGAGTGTATGGCTTCTCTTAAATCAA
This sequence comes from Chitinophagaceae bacterium, assembly GCA_016719015.1. Classification (GTDB taxonomy): domain Bacteria; phylum Bacteroidota; class Bacteroidia; order Chitinophagales; family Chitinophagaceae; genus JJ008. The sequence continues at coordinate 1,401,124 of JADKAZ010000001.1, read as the reverse complement.
GATTTCCTTCGGCGGCGGGATAGTTGGTAAAATGTTTGCGATAAGCTTCAACAATAGCATCTTCCAGTTCTTTGGGAATGGGGAAAATGGAAGGGTCAAAATCGCCTACAGTGAAGTTGTAGATACGTTCGCCCTGGCGGATTTTTTCTCTGATCTCACCACCCAATTTTACGATTTCAGAACCGATTAATGTTTCGGATAAATGTGACAGTTTCATCAGTCTGTTATTATTTAGTAATAAGGTCTGATGTTTCTTACCGGAATAAATATTTTGTTGAAGAAGCAGATAACAAAAATTTATTCCCGACGATTCATGCCTTAACCCTTTGTCGCAAAAATAAAGAAATTGGGGGAGATGGGAGATTACGAATGGTCAATCACCACCTTACTATTATCATACAAATCATATTTTACAAATATTTCCTGTCCCGGCTGGTATTTATTGACGGAGGCTGCTGCAATCACTCCTTTGGTTTTGCCGGAAAAAGAAGGGTGATTATCCGGCAATACTTCCAGCTCTAACTCTACATATGGATTATTCCCATTGACATAATACCCCAGCCAGGTATATTTTTTAATGATAGCTCTTGCAGGTTTGCCTGATAAACTAATAGCCTCATTGTCTTTTTGCATTTGCTCCAGTTCTCCCTGCAACATTGCAGCATTTTGAGGTTGCCCTGAAGAATGTGCACCGCCTGAAAAATCAATTGCAATATTCATTTCATTCTTAGGGTCAATCTTTACCGGCACTTCCATACCGGGCATATAGGCACCAGGATTTATCCTTGAAACCAATACCCGGCACTGTGTGGTATATTTCTGACCAAAAGCATTTTTTACTTCCAGTATCAATTTTACCTGCGGGTTGTTATTGATGGTGACACCAGTGTCTTTTACTTCGACAATTCTTGCGGTGCCAGGCAAGCCTGTTTTTTGCAGTCGGTTTGTATTGATGAGTGATTTAAAAAAGAGCCGGTAGAATAAGTAGAACATACCACCAAACAAAACAAGCATACCAACTCCCATATAAATACCTATCGAACCGGCAGTAGTGATAATTGCAATGACACCTGCCAGCAGTCCGATGATACCACCAATCAACCCAATCCAGACTCCAGTATTCATTTTCATGCTAGAAATTAACTTACCGCAGAGGCGGGGAGAACGCAGATACTCCTTATTAATAAGTAAAATATTCTCTGTGTCTTAGCGTCTCAGCGGTTATTTTTTGTAATTATTCAATCGGTTTATAATCTTTAAATAAATTCAACTTTGTTCCTTCTACTTGTTGCCGGTAAGCGACCCATTTATTTGCAAAAAAGGCGTTTATCTTTTGAAGTGCTTGTCCGATAACGGTTTCTGCATTCAATACCAGTTTTTCTTCCTGTGCACCGGGAGCTATATTTTTGGAACCTATATACTGTGCGGCCAGTTGATATACTCTTATCACCGTGTTACCCTGGTCCCTGTTGATGCCCTGCTTGTCATCAACTTTACCGCTGATAAATTCACGGATAGATTTGATACTGTCTTGCATGGCTTTTGTGGATTTTCTAAGTGAGTCTGCTTCCTTTCCATCCAGGTCTTTTAGCTGAGCTGTTATTTTGGTGCAAATCTCATCTGCTTCAGTAAGACGATCCATTCCTTCCGTTAATTTATTTCCACTTTTTTGTAAGCGATCATACATTTTTCTTTGCGCCAATTTAATCTCATTACGATTCCCAAACCGGGGGTCGTCATTTACTTTGATGAAAGTGGAATCGGATTCTTTATTTAAAGTGATGACCAATTTATACATTCCGGGTAATACAATGAAGCTGGCAGGTTCGGGAGAACCAGGTCTTGGTTTTGGAGAACCGGGCTGACGAAAACCTTTTTGTTCCATTCCCCAGTATTGGCGGTTGAAACCTGTATCAGTTTTCCATTTCAGGTTGCGGATGTTTTCGTTTTGTTCATTATAAATTTTTACCTGAACACTATCCGCCTTTGCCCTCTTTGCCGCTGTGTCTGATGCATTATTTACAAACCATGATACAGCAGCACCCCGGCTTCTGTTAGGTGCATCCCAAAGGCCCATCGTACTCCACTCATAACCCGGAGCGGCACGGTATTGTGCCTGGTACGCATCTGGTGCAGAGAAAACAGTAAGTTTTTTTGTAATACTTCCGTTAGCGGCAGCTACCTTTCTTAAAGGACGAATATCGTCCAGTATCCATAATGCTCTTCCAAATGTTGCAATAGCGAGATCGGCTTCTCTTTCCTGTATGGCTAAGTCATAGGTAGAAACAGAAGGATAACCATTTTTCCATTGCTGAAAATTATTTCCATTATCAAAGCTTATCCAAAGGCCTTGTTCAGTGCCAGCAAAAATTAAATTTGGCTCAGCCGGATCCTGTAATACACATAATGCATATCCGGTAACCTTTCTTTCGTCCACCAATCTCGTCCATGTTTTTCCAAAATCTGTGGTGCGGAATATATAAGGTTTGAAATCACCACGGCGATAATCATTCGCCACCACAAATGCTTCGCCGGCATTATGCCTTGAAGCTTTTATTTGTGGTATCCAACTCCCGTTAGGTAAGCCAGGAATTTTTCCCCGGAAGTTGGTCCATGTTTTTCCATCATCTGTTGTCAGTTGCACATTGCCATCATCCGTTCCTACCCAAATCACTCCTTTTTGTTTAGTGGAGGGTTCAATCGCTAGAATAGTACAATGATTTTCTGCCCCGGTAATATCCAATGTCAATCCACCAGTTGTACTCTGGTCAATCTTTGCTGAATCATTTGTTGTAAGATCAGGTGAAATGGTTTCCCAACTTGCACCTTTATTTTTGCTTTTATGTACATGCTGGCTCCCGTAATAAATTGTGTTTTTGTCAAAAGGGTCTTGTGCAATTGCGGCATTCCAGTTGAAACGGTACATATTTTTTTCATCGGTACCTAAGTAGGGTGGACGAATATTCCATCGTTCACCGGTTTTATAATTCACCCTTCCAACTGAACCACCCTGGCTCATGCTATATACCCAACCAGCTTCATCGTTATCAGGCATTGCATCAAAACCATCACCACCTCCGATATTACTCCAGTAGTAATTACGGATGCCGCCGTTTGTCCAGGTATAGGCCGGACCCAGCCAACTTCCGTTATCCTGCATACCGCCCATAACATTATATGGCAATTCATTGTCAACATTGATATGATAGAACTGACCGGCTGGCAATTTTTCATCGAACACCCATGTTTTGCCACGGTCTCTTGAAATACCAATACCTCCGTCATTACCCTCAATAATCAGGTTTTCATCTTCCGGGTGAATCCACCAGGCATGATGGTCGGGGTGAATACCGAAGTAAGGGAGCATGGTGCTGAATGATTTTCCTCCATCCTCACTATAAGTAACGGTGGAATGAATATCATAAATGCGATTTTCGTTTTTCGGGTCCACATAAATTTCCTGGTAGTAAAATGGACGGTCGGTTACCTGTGCAGGATCACTATTTACCAATGTCCATTTAAAACCACCGTCATCACTTTTATAAAATCCATTTTTTGCAGATTCTATTTTGGCATACACTCTTGATGGCATGCTGCGGGCAAAGGCAATACCAATTCTTCCGATTTGCCCATCTGGCAATCCGTCTTCTTTGGTTAATTTCTTCCAATTCCTGCCACCATCAACAGTGATATACATGCCGCTACCCGGGCCACCGCTCTTCATTCTCCACGGTAAACGATAATGCTGCCACATCGAAGCAATCAGTTTGTTAGGATTAGAAGGATCCATTACTAATTCTGCACAACCCGTTGTATCATTCGTATATAGAATGCGGCTCCATGTTTCACCGCCATCAGTTGTTTTGTAAACACCTCGTTCAGCATGTTGGGCATAAGGGTTTCCAATAGCTGCTACATATACAGTATTGGGATTGACGGGGTCAATAATTACCCGGTGGATATTTCTTGTTTTCTCCAACCCCATTCTTTTCCATGTTTTACCCGCATCTAAACTTTTATAAATGCCTTCACCGATATTTAATGAATTTCGGGGATTACCTTCTCCTGTACCCACCCAAACTACAGCGGGGTTAGATTGCTGAATGGCTAACGCACCAATATTCTGAATGGGCTGGTCGTCAAAAATGGGTTTCCAGTCAGCCCCGGCATTTTCAGTTTTCCATATGCCTCCCGAAGCAGCACCTACATAAATAATAGCCGGGTTTTTATGTACCGCATCAATAGAAGTGATACGGCCACTCATTCCTGCAGGACCGATATTGCGGGGCTTTAAATTCTTAAATTGTTCTAAGGAAACCTTTTGTGCAGTAGTAAGAAGGCAAATAATTAAAGATAAAGTAAGCAGAAAATATTTTCTCATATCAGCAAGTTTTGGAAGTTAAACTTACTGATAAACCACCCGGTAGCAAAAAAGTTTATATAAGTGGCTTGGTCCTATTAAATGGTTGCCTTCGGCAAAGGGGATAGAATTTATTAAACCGCAGAGGCGGGGAGGCGCAGGGGAGTTTTGGAATTTTTGGAGTTTAATTTTTTGTATTTTCTCTGCGCCTTTGCGTCTCAGCGATTAGGTGTATTTATTGAGTCCGGAATATTTAACTCGATCATATTTTTTAAAGCAGTTAAACCATCTTCAAAATCTTTTCCCATTTGCTTATCTAAGCTATAAAACAGGTTGAAAATATTCCAGGGACGGGGCGTGGCCATTTTGAATGTCCAGGTAACGGATGTAGTTTCTTTATTCGTTTCATTCAGCAAAAAAACTGATTCGGCTTTTCCTTTTTTAGGTTGAGAAAATTGAAGAGTATGTGTCACTTTGTTGTTTGGTTCCAATGCGACGATCTCAATTTTTCCTTCACCGGATATTTCGGGGCTGCCTTTCCAGGAAGTGGAGGCGCCGACGGTTCCATCTTTTCCGCTCAGTGTATATACAGCAGTGGAGTCCTGCTGGCTCCATACTGAAAACTTATTAAAATTTTCCAGTTTGATTAAGTGATTATATATAACGGGAGCACTGGCATTAATGATGACGGTCCGTTCTACTTTCTGGTTGGCAGACAAAAAAAACGAAAGGCCAAGGGTAACGAGCAAGACAAAAAATAAAAAGCTGACAAATATCTTTAGGTAGTTCATGCTTGTATTTTGGACAATTTTAAAATCCTTTCAATGGCTTTTCTTCCTGCTTACCCGGTTTTAATGTAACCCGGATAAAACTATTGAGGTTAATAAATTTTTTAGCCGCATCCTGTATCATTTTAGCATTGAGTCCGTCCACCTGTTTTTGCTTGTTCAATATTTCTGATGGATTGCTGCCATAAAAATAAGCATCGAAAAGATTACTCATCCAAAACTGATTTTGCTTCATATCCACTTCCAGTTTTCTTTTTTGTTGTTCTCTTATTTTTTCAAGGTCTTCAGGGGATACACCAGCCTTTATTATTTTTCGAAGCTCATCAAGGGCAGCTTTGCTAAGTGTATCTGCATTTTCCGGCGCACAGGGAAAAGTAATGGTGAATGAAGAGGAAGAATATGGGATTCTGCCAAGGGAGCCGGAAGCACTAACACCATATACACCACCTTTTTCTTCCCGTAATTGCTCTACCAGTTTGATGCTCATCACCTCACCAAGGCTGTTTAGTGCATAAGCTTCTTTACTGTTATAGGCAGCAGGACTTGTAAACACCATTGCTACCACACTTTTTGGGTCGGCACCTTTTGTAACTATTTTATCTATTTTACCTGCAGGTGGCCGGATGCCCAAATCTTTAAAATTTTCTTTTTGAGCAGAACCTGGCAAGCTGCCAATATATTTTTCCAATAATGGCTTTATAGTTTCTTCTTCAAAAGAGCCGACAAAGAAAAAAGTAAAATCGCCTGCATTGGCAAAACGTTCTTTATAAATCTGTATACTCCGGTCAAGATTGATTTTGTCAAAATCTTCTGACCTGGGCAGGCCACCTGCCCGGGGATGATTTTGTGTCATCATCTTTTGAAATTCAGCGCTGAAATATATCTGCGGGTTGGCAGCAAGATTAGCATACAATTGTTTTTGTCTTGTTTTGTATGATTCAAAAGCATCTTTATCTTTTCTTGGTGAGGTGAAGTAAAGATTTATCAATTGCAACAGGGTCTCTGTTTCTTTTGGAATAGTACTGCCATTCATCCCTTCACTATATAAGGATATATTGGGGGCAAGATTTGTGTTTTTCCCTTTCAGCATATTGCCCAGGTCTATTGCAGAAAAATTGCCTACCCCGCTTTGTGTAACAATAGCAGCTGCATTACTGGCAGAATAATAATCTGCATCTTTTACCAGTGAATGGCCTCCTTTACTAAAGGCCCGGAACATTATTTCATCATTTTTGAAACTGGTGGATTTCAAAATCACAGTGGCCCCATTGGATAATTTCAGGGTAGTTGTCTGAAGGTTATCATCGGTTTTAGTGCTAAGGATTTTTCCGGGTTTTAATTTACCTGCATCCATCAGGGTGGTGGCCAACACCTTTTCCTTATAAGGCTCAATAGTTGCTACATCAACAGAATTAAGTACAAGGTTGATTTCTTCTGCCGATGGAATTTTTACATCTGGTTTATCGGGAGCATTTAATGTTACCACCATATTGTCGTTGGTAATCCATTGCTTTGCCAGGCTGTTGATATCTTCTAATTTTACTGAAGCCAGGTGTTGTTTTACAAAATCGTATTCCCATTCAATACCGGGGATGGGCTCATTAATTAAAAAATTATTTACATACTCATTTACATAGTTATAGGATTCTTCCTTTTCCCGTTCATTAAAAATGCGGTCGTAGAAACTTTGCATTTGTTTTTTTTGCAATTCAAATTCAGAAGGGGTGAAACCATGTAATAATACCCTGCGATTTTCCAGCATCAGTGCATATAATGACCGGGACATACCTGTATCGCTGGTATTAGCAAAAACCTGGTAGGCATCTTTAGTTCTGGCCAGACTGTTGCCATAAAATGAACCAGCCCCAACAAAAGGAGGATTTGGTTTAAGGGTTACTTCCCTGAAACGGCTATTGAGCATACCGGTAAACAGACGGCGGTTTATATAGCGGCTATAATCACCAATGGTAGTCTCAGGCTGCGGATCTTTTTTAAATAATATTTCTATAGAGGGGAAAGCGGTTTCTTTATCTTTTGCCACCACCGTTAATGTTTCATTATGGTCTGGCACTTTAAAGGTTTCTCTTTTCCTGGGGGATGAGGGTGCGGGGATATTACCAAATGTTTGTTTTATTTTTTGTTCAATATCATTGACATCAATATCACCCACTACAATGACGGCCTGTAAGTCGGGACGATACCAGTCGATGTAAAAACGTTTTAACGCTTCAGGCGAGAAAGTTTCCAATATTGCTTTGCTCCCAATTGGTAAACGTTGTGCATATTTTGAACCGCGGTATTGAACAGGCAGTGTTTGTTTCATCATTCTTTCATCTGCGCCCCTGCTTAATCGCCATTCTTCTATTACCACACCTCTTTCTTTTTCAATTTCAGCGGGGTCAAGCAATGCATTGTGAGCCCAGTCTTCTAATATTTGCAAACCTTTATCCACTAAACCGGGTTTATCTGTTGGCACAGGAAGTATATACACCGTTTCGTCAAAACCTGTATATGCATTCAGGTCGGCTCCAAATTCAACACCGATGCTTTGCAAATAACTTACCAGTTCATTTTTTGGGAATCGTTTAGTTCCATTAAAATTCATATGCTCCATAAAGTGAGCCAGGCCCAATTGGTCATCATCTTCCAAAACAGAACCTGCATTTACCACCAGGCGGAGCTCTACTCTTTTCTCAGGTAAACTATTGTGACGGATGTAATAGGTAAGTCCATTTGAAAGTCGGCCAATCTTTACTTTTGGATCAAGCGGCATTACCTGTGTCACATCTATTTGTGACCAGACAGCCGGAAAAATTGCGGCCATAGCCAGCAGAAGTAACCAGAGCTTTTTAACCACTTGCATACAAATTTCTTTTGGGAACGTAAATTTATCAGAATGGCACTGCTTCAAAAAATAAAAAACCCCCTTTTCTATGAAAGGGGGTTATGCTGTACCGGGCTAAAATATTATTGCCCTGGTTTCTCTTTGTAGTTCTTTTCTGCTTCCTTGGCCTTCTCAAAATCCAGCACTACCCCGTTAATGCAGTAGCGAAGTCCTGTTGGAGGCGGGCCATCGTCAAACACATGGCCGAGATGTCCTTTACAACGACCGCATTGAACCTCGGTTCTTTGCATACCATGTGTATTGTCAGGAGTATAAATAATACTCCCCTTGCTGATTGGCTCATAAAAGCTGGGCCATCCACAGCCGCTTTCAAATTTAGTGTCACTTTTAAATAAGGCATTGCCACAGGCGGCACAATAATAAGTACCTATTTCTTTAAAGTACTCAAATTTACTGGTCCCGGGCCTTTCAGTACCTTTTTGACGGGCAATATAAAATACATCTGAGGGAAGTATTTTTTTCCATTCCTCTTCGGTTAATGTCACCTTACTGGTGTCAATATTGGAATAAACAGGGTTGTTCTTTTTAGTGGTATCCATTGTTGGTGAATTGTTTTTTGAAGGATTATTCTGCGAAAAACTGCATTGCTGAAATAACTGGCTGACGATTACTACTACTGTGTATTTTAATAATGTTTTCATATTTGATATTTCAAGCCCCTTTTAAGGGGCCATTAAGAATAACAAATTTACGATAACTAGGTTGGCCTGGTTTGTCAACAATGCGACTGTGGCCTTTTCTTAACATTATCTGACCGGTTCCGAAGCAATCTGGTTCAAAACGCAGGCTATTTGAAATCTTCTAAAACTTAGGCGGGATATAGATAATACAAGCTCCGTACATTATATTTGTCCACTCACCAAGATTAGTATCTACTATGTATAATTTGATTTTATTTGGCCCTCCTGGCTGTGGAAAAGGTACGCAGTCAGATAAGTTAGTAGAAAAATACGGACTGGTGCACCTTTCTACAGGAAATTTGTTACGACAGGAAATTAAAGACAAAACTCCTTTAGGTCTTGAGGCTAAGAACTTTATAGATAAGGGCCAGTTAGTACCGGATGAAGTGGTGATTGGGATGGTGGATTCTTATTTTGACCAACACAAGGATGCGAAAGGTTTTTTGTTTGACGGATTTCCCCGTACAGTAGCCCAGGCTAAAGCACTGGACAAACTCATGGAGCTAAAGAAAACCGAAATAGGCAAAGTGCTGGTGCTGGATGTAAATGAAGAGGAGCTGATTAAACGGTTAGTTCTAAGGGGCAAAACCTCTGGTAGAAGTGATGATGCGGATGAAAATATTCAAAGGAACCGGCAGGAAGTTTATAAAAAGGAGACATTACCTGTCGCCGCTTATTATTCAAAGTCCGGAAAAGTTGCCAAGGTTGATGGTATGGGCAGTATCAGCGAAATTTTTGATCGGTTATCCTTTCATATTGATAAAAAAATAAAATAAAATTGGCTTAGATAACTAAAAGCCCCGGGCTAAGTCCCGGGCTTTTTATTTTGACCTGCTGTTTTCGTACATTGCTTCACGCAAAACTTGCTACATGAGTTTGGAAAAAGAAAATTTCCTCCGCACAAAATTGGTGTCCTGCTTACAACGATTAGACCCTGCCACACCGCCCAGGTGGGGTAAGATGAGTGTGCAGCAAATGATAGAACATTATGCCGGTGATGCTGTACGTAATGCAAGCGGCCGGTTAAAAATTGATACGATAATTACACTACCTGAGAACCTTGGGCGGATGCGGGAATTTATGATGAGTGATAAGCCTTTTAAAGAAAATACAAAAAATCCATTGATGGGTAAAGAACCTGCACCACTCCAATATCAAACAGTACAGGCCGCCATCGGCAGCCTGCAGGAGGAATTGATTTATTTTTTTGAAGTCTATGAGAAGAACCCCGCTCAAATTATCCGGAATCCTTTTTTTGGTGACCTTAACTTTGAGCAGAATGTTCAGCTTTTACACAAACATGCATTGCACCACCTAAAACAGTTTGGCGTAGAGCCTCCCGGTTCTTAGAATCTTACTTTGAGAAGGGAGTCTGCTTTCTGCATACTGGTAAGTATAGCCTCCTTCATTTTGCCCACCTTCATTTTTTCATCCGTTAGATATTTAATACGTTGCTCCAAATTATCAATGGCGGAATCCATTTCGAATTCTGTCATCCATTTTTCCATGGCAAAATCGGCATATTCTAATTCTTTGATGTTTTCCTTCAATTGATCAACATAAGGGGCAACTGCTGCCTGTGCTTTGGCTGGTAGTTTGCCAATAGAATCAATAATCCGCTGTACTTCTTTTTTTGTATTGTGCAGCTTGCCCATTTTAGACATACCAACAATATGTCCATCATCAATATCTTTCATCAGGCTGTCAGCAAGTGTTTGGGGTTCTTTGCCGGAACCATTGTGCCCGGCATGTTTATTATCATCATTATTGCAGGCAGCGGCAATAAGTAGTACTAGAATCGCAGGAAGTATATAAAGCTTCATAATAGAAATATTTTGGAAAAGAGTTATCAATGCTCACATTTTTCAACGATCTCATGAAAAACTGTGTGAAGTTCTGTCAATTGTTCTTTTAAATGAGCATCCGGCGTATTTTTTTGTACCAGTTTGTTTACTTTTTTTGCTCCTTTCACCAATTTGCGCATATTTTTTAATACGGCTGATTTATCATAACCGGCAGGGGCAATAGATTTTTTCCAGGCAATTGCTTTTTGTACCATTTCTGTACTGCGGCTCTTAATCGGTTCCATTTTGCCTTCTTCAGCAGGATGGAATGTTTTACTCATAACTTCATGAAAAGCTTCCATTTCTTTCCATTTTGCTTTTTCCTGAGCTTGTACTTTTGAAGTTGTAGTTAATGCAAGTATTACAATCAGGAACGACACTATGGTTTTCATATATTTTTTTTAGAGGGGCAAATATAGTCACCTTTACTGCAAAGCATACTGATTAAAATCATTGAAACCTTGTTTTTGAAATTGGGGTAATTTTGTAACAGAATTAAGTATTGCAATATGAATAAACTCGGAAATTATATTACTGGCAACTGGATAAATGGCGATGGCGATGGACAATTATTATACAATGCGGTGACTGGTGAGCCTGTTGCCGCAGCATCTACCAAGGGCCTTGATTTTAAAAATATCACAGAGTATGCCCGGACAGTTGGCAATCCTGCCTTACGAAAAATGACCTTTCATGCAAGAGGTAATATGCTGAAAGCATTAGCCCTTCATCTTCGTAATCACCTGGATAAATTCTATGCAATCTCTTATCATACCGGGGCGACAAAAGCCGATAGCTGGGTAGATATAGAAGGTGGTATTGGTAATCTGTTTGCTAATGCATCGTTGAGGAGAAAGTTTCCCGATGAAGTGTTTTGTATTGATGGAGAAAGTCATAACCTGAGTGTAAATAAAACCTTTATGGGAACTCATATTTTGGTTCCCAGAGAAGGAGTGGCTATTCATATCAATGCATTTAATTTTCCGGTATGGGGAATGTTAGAAAAAATTGCGGTCAACTTATTGGCAGGAATGCCTTGTATTGTAAAACCAGCAACAGTCACCAGTTATTTAACAGAGGCAGTTGTAAAAGAAATCATCGCTTCCAAAATTTTACCCGAAGGAAGTTTACAATTAATTTGTGGGAGTGCCGGCGATTTGCTTGATCATGTAATATCGCAGGATGTGATAACATTTACGGGCAGTGCATCCACCGGATTGATGCTGAAGAAAACAGCAGCCATCTTGGAAAATAATGTTCCATTTAATATGGAAGCAGATTCGCTGAACTGCATAGTGATGGGCGAAGATGTGCAACCTGGTATGCCCGAGTGGGACATTTTTATAAAAGAGATCAGAAAAGAAATGACACTGAAAGCCGGGCAACGGTGTACCGGTATTCGCAGAATATTTGTGCCGCAGCATAAAATGGAAGATGTGTGGAAAGCAATCTCAACATCACTGTCACAAACTGCAATCGGTAATCCGTTGAACGCAACAGTAAGAATGGGTTCTTTAGCAGGACAAACTCAACGGAATGAAGTAAAAGAACAAATACAAAAGCTACTGGCCTCTTCACAAATCATTTATGGCTCACTAGATAGCGTTAGTGTTATTGATGCGGATGCGGAGAAAGGTGCATTTATGTCGCCGGTATTATTGATGAACGAAAATCCTTTTGCTGCAAAAGAAGCACATGAGGTAGAAGCTTTTGGGCCGGTTAGCACCATCATGCCGTATAAAAATCTGGACGAAGCAATTGTATTGAGCAAATTGGGTAAGGGAAGTCTTGTTAGTACAATCGTGACGGCAGATTATAAAGAGGCAAAACAATATGTGGTTGGTGCAGCCTCACACCATGGAAGAATTTTAGTATTGAACAATGAATGTGCAAAAGAAAGTACAGGACATGGTTCGCCATTGCCTTTGCTGGTACACGGAGGTCCGGGCCGTGCAGGTGGCGGAGAAGAAATGGGAGGTATAAGAGGGGTAAAACATTATTTGCAGAGAACAGCATTGCAAGGTTCGCCAACTACTATTACCGCTATCACCAACGTATATCAGCCAAATGCAAAGGGCAAACAGCCAGGGAAGCATCCGTTTAAAAAATACTTTGAAGAGTTACAAATAGGAGACCAGATCATAACGGAGAAAAGAGTTATCACTTCTGAAGACATTGATAAGTTTGCCGATCTGAGTGGCGATCATTTTTATGCTCATATCAGGACAACCAATTTTGAAGGAACCATGTTTGAACAACAGGTGGCACACGGCTATTTTATAATGAGTATTGCAGCTGGGTTATTTGTTGATAGCTATGAAAAGAACCCGGTGTTGTTGAATTATGGTATCGATGAATTGCGATTTACCAAGCCTGTTTACCCGGGAGCAGAAGTGTACATTAGGTTTACCTGCAAAGAGAAATTGCCCAATGATAAAAGGGTAATCGAAAAACCGGAAGATTTTAAGAGAGGGGATGATATAGATAAGGGAATTGTAAAATGGCTGGTTGAATTTTTTGATGAGACAAATGAAATAACGGGAGTAGCGACAATTTTAACGATGGTTCAGAAAAAGAGCCAATAAAATTATTATTCATGACAGACGCATATGTAAAAAGTCAGTTGCACCAGGGCATTACAGCAATTGAGTTCTTTCATCCGCAAAGCAATTCATTGCCGGGTAAAATTTTGCATGACCTGGCTGCAGCTATTACTCATGCCGGAGAAGACCCGAATACGATTGTAATTATTCTGCGTTCTGCTGGAGAAAAAGCTTTTTGTGCAGGAGCTTCTTTTGATGAGTTGGTGGAAATTAAGAGTGAGGCAGAGGGATTAAAATTTTTCAGTGGCTTTGCTCATGTAATTAATGCGATTCGTACCTGTCCAAAATTCATTATTGGCCGGATACAAGGCAAATGTGTAGGCGGAGGTGTTGGTTTAGCTGCAGCCGTTGATTATGCGATAGCAACCGATGGAGCAGATATTAAATTAAGTGAATTGGCAGTAGGTATCGGTCCTTTTGTGGTAGGGCCTGCTGTAGAACGAAAAATCGGTACATCTGCTTTTTCTTTATTGGCTATTGATGCTACCATGTGGCGCAATGCTGAATGGGCTAGAAAAAGAGGGTTATTTGCCGAGTTGCACCCAACAGCAGAACAAATGGATGAATCTATCCGGCGATTATCTAATGTGCTGGTTCATTCCAGCCCGGAAGCGATGGCCGAAATGAAAAAAATGTTCTGGAAAGGAACAGAACACTGGGATAAATTGCTGATAGAAAGGGCTGCTATCAGCGGACGATTAGTGCTCAGTGATTTTACCAAAAAATCGATTGCGAAATTTAAATCAAAGTAGCATCATTCTGAATCGTCATAAAAAGTACTTGCTTCAATGGCGGTTACTTTATTATTCGTTAAATAAAATACCAGCTGTCCACCTTCGTAGGTCTCCCTGACTTTTATGGAATACCTGGTTTTGCTCCGGGTCGTATAAGTGGTGTCTTCATACTCCGGAGCCATAAAGAGAAGATAGCTTTCATAAGCATCAATGATCTGCTGCTTACCGGAACCAATTCCTAATCCATTTGTAGTTTTACAAAGGGGGCTGCTGGTTTTGATGCCTGTGACCCGCATGTAAAAGCTGTCGTTCGCCATATAAGTCCGGACAAAACCTAAGCGTAGCTCTGCTTCTTTGTATTTGATAGTTGCAGAATCTTCCCATGAGCCACTAACCGTATCTGTAAGATTTGCCAGCGGTACTTTCTGATTTAATAGTTTTTCTAATTCTTCCTGTGACATACTAACCTTAATAGGGCCAATTCCATCCATGGTGATGGGATAATCACTATTTTGAGCAACCGTAGCCGTGCCCCCGTCTTCGCCAGACTTTTTTGTTTTATCATTACAGGCAGCGAAAAAAAGCAGGCTACTAAAAAGCAGGGAAAATATTTTTTTCATAACAATAAGGTTTATTAGGCTTGTTGAAAGTATAAAATTATTTTAATGTCACATAATATAAGAACGTTTGATGCGGACAACTTTCGTCGTATCTGCAGACAACTTTCAAAGCAGGATCTTGATTTAAAAAATATTATCCTTCAGCATGGTTACCCACCCATGTGGACAAGACCTGCTACTTTTCAAACATTGATACTCACTATTCTTGAGCAACAGGTTTCGCTGGCAGCTGCATATGCCGCCTTTAAAAAATTGAAAGAACGAATTGGATATGTAACGCCAGCTAAAATACTTTTACTTTCTGATGAGGAAATGCGGGCCTGCTATTTTACCCGGCAAAAAATGGGCTATGCAAGGGGGTTGGCTGAAGCAATTCAATCAAAAAAAATACAGTTGAAAAAATTAACTGCTCTTCCTGATGAAGAAGTAAGAAGAGAGCTTATCCAATTAAAAGGTATAGGCCATTGGACTGTCGATGTGTACCTGATGCATGCATTGCAACGGACAGATTTGTTTCCGCTTGGCGATATTGCACTGGTGAATAGCTTGAAAGAAGTAAAACAATTACCAAAAGACATAAGCAAGGAAGAAATGTTGGCGATAGCAGAATCATGGCGGCCGTATCGAACTATTGCCAGTATGATATTGTGGCATAGCTATATAAAGAAAAGAGGAATTAAGCTAGGAGTTTAAAGGAGTAGAAGGAGAAAAGACTCTTTCTCTCTTTTTTCTCATTTATCCACTTAGCTTACATATTTAATCCACCGCATACACTCAATGTCTGCCCTGTAATATAAGAACTCATATCGCTTGCTAAGAATAAGGTTGCATTCGCAATATCCTCCGGCGACGCAAATTTTCCAAGAGGAATACCAGCTTTGTATTTATCCGCACCTTCGCCATCTTTTAAATAACTCGTCATATCTGTTTCTACGAAGCCCGGGGCAATAGCATTGCATCGAACATTGCGGCTGCCCAGTTCCTTTGCTACCGATTTTGTAAAACCAATAATACCGGCCTTGCTCGCTGCATAGCTGCTCTGCCCGGCGTTGCCTATTTCGCCAATGATCGAACTCATATTAATGATAGAGCCAGCTCTTGCTTTCATCATCGGACGAATGACTTGTTTAGTCATATAGAATACACTGTTCAGGTTTACCTGTATCACATCATTCCATTGCTCCGGCGTCATTCGGAGCAACAAATTGTCTTTTGAAATACCGGCATTGTTTACACATATATCTACGGTGCCAAATTCTTTCAACACATCGTTTACAAACGATTCGCACTGGGCAAAATCACCGGCATTGCTTTTATATGCTTTTGCTTTTACGCCCAAAGCAGTTAGCTTGCTTCCTAATGCAGCAGCTTTTTCTGCACTGCTGTCGCTTACATAGGTAAAAGCCACATGAGCACCATGCTCTGCAAATTTTAATGCTATGCCTTCACCAATGCCACGGGCAGCACCGGTAACAATGGCAACTTTTCCTTCCAATAATTTCATGTGTAGATTATTTATTGACAAATGTAGGAGTATTCATTTGCAGAATCTCTTCAACCAGTTTTCTTTCATTCGAAAGCCGGGGCACTTTGTGTTGTCCCCCCAGTTTTCCGTTGCTGCGCAGCCATTCTTCAAAGGTCCCTTTTTTAAGCGAATGAATAATGGGCAAACGAAGCGCAATGCTTTTATACCGCTTGGCTTCGTAATCGCTGTTGATGTTTTTTAATGCTGCATCCAGTTCATTCGTAAATGTTTCAAGATTGTCCGGTTCTTTTTCAAATTCAATCAGCCATTCATGAGCTCCATTGGATGCCTCAGAAAAATAAACTGGCGCAGCGGTATAATCATTGACGATCGCACCTGTTTTTTCTGATGCTATGGCGATTGCTTTATCTGCATTATCAACGATCACTTCTTCGCCAAAGGCGTTCATATAATGTTTCAACCTGCCGGATACTTTTATACGGAAGGGATTTAATGAGGTGAACTGGATCGTGTCGCCCAATAAATATCTCCAAAGCCCTCCGTTCGTACTGATAACAGGGGCATAATTTTTTCCCATTTCCACTTCCTGCAATCCGATTGTCTGCGGGTCGTTTTTCCCATACTCACTTACCGGCATAAACTCATAAAAGATACCATGATCGGGAAATAACAACATGCCTTCTGAGCCGGGTACGTCCTGTGCTGCAAAGAAACCCTCACTGGCATTGTACATTTCCAGGTAATTAATTTCTTTGCCGATTATTTTTTGAAACTGTTCTTTATAAGGTGTGAAAGAAACACCGCCATGCATATATAGCTCTAAGGATGGCCATACTTCACCAATCGTTTGCTTACCTGTTATTGCTAAAATTCTTTTGAAAAGCACCAATGTCCAGGTGGGTACACCAGATACAGATGTTACATTTTCTTTTATCGTGGCTTCTGCAATTTTTTCAATCTTGCTTTCCCATTCATCCATCAACGCAATGCTGATATCGGGTGTTCTCAGCCAGTGCGCCCAGAAAGGAGAGTTTTGAAAGAGTACAGCACTAAGATCGCCATATTGTGCTTCTTTATTTACCGGGTTAATATTGTGACTCCCCCCTATCAACAATCCTTTGCCTGTCAGCAATTCAGCATCTGGTTTAAACTGGTAATACATGGAAAGCACATCTTTCGATGCTTTAAAATGTCCATCTACCAGGCTTTCATCACTGATAGGAATGAATTTACTTTTATCACTGGTGGTGCCACTGCTTTTTGCAAACCAATAGATAGGTGTGTTCCAGAGAATATTCTGTTCGCCAGCCATGATGCGTTCTATATAGGGCTTCAGGTCGTTGTATTCATGAACAGGCACCGCATTTTTAAAATCTCTTACTGTAAAAAGATTGGAAAAATTGTATTTTCTGCCAAATTCAGTGTACTGTGCCGTTGTCACAAGGTCTTGCAATACTTCCCGCTGTGCATTTACCGGGTGTTCTTTCCAGGCATCAATGCGCCAAAGGCGTGAACGGGCAAGGGATGATATGGCAGGGGAGAGTAGTCTCATTGCTGAAGGCAAAATAGAGAAATTAAAGCAATAGGAAAAACTTAGTCTTCTTTAAAAGCTTCGTGGGCTTTTATTGCTTCAGCATGCAGGTAATCCTTTCTTTTAAGCACAAAATTTCTGCCGAGGTACAGTCGTTTTACTTCATCATCACCGGCCAGTTCTTCTGCCGTACCATGTTTGTAGATTTTACCCTCGATCAGCAGGTAAGCCCTGTCGCAGATACTTAGTGTTTCGGTTACGTTATGGTCGGTAATCAGGATACCAATGTTTTTGTATTTCAATTTTGCTACAATAGACTGGATATCTTCTACGGCGATGGGGTCAATACCGGCAAATGGTTCATCCAATAAAATAAATTTGGGGTCAACAGCCAAAGCCCTGGCAATTTCTGTACGCCTCCTTTCGCCACCACTTAAAACGTCTCCATTGTTCTTACGTACATGCTGCAAACGAAATTCGTTTAATAAGGATTCTAATTTATTCCGCTGCTCTTGTCTTGAAAGTTTTGTCATTTCCAATATGGCAGCAATATTATCTTCCACACTCAGCTTTCTGAAGATAGAAGCTTCCTGTGGTAAGTATCCAATACCCATTTGTGCCCGTTTGTACATCGGCAAGGAGGTGATGTCAAGGTCGTTGAGAAAAACTTTTCCTTCATCGGGCCTGATTAATCCAACTACCTGGTAAAAGGAAGTTGTTTTACCGGCACCATTAGGTCCCAAAAGTCCAACAATTTCACCCTGGTTTACTTCGAAAGAAACCTGGTTGACAACCACACGGCTGCCATATTTTTTTACCAGATTTTGTGTGCGGATGGTGATAGACATAGGAAGCAAAAATAAGGGTTCATTCACAGAAGCCCCTCACCAATAGGCTGATTTAACAAACAGGTGGTTATTCTAATATTTAAATGTTGATTAATAGTTTAAATAAACTGAGAACTATTCTAATGAGCAGAGAAATATAGAAGGTTTCAGCACAATTTTTTTCATAAATTTTCTTAATATTACTATTACCATTTACAAAAATCTACTATGCCGAAAATATTATTTTTAGTTGCCACTCTGATGCTTGTCATTACAGCCAATTCCCAGAAAATAGTTCCCTGCAGTTGTAAGGAACAAACCACCGGGAAAACACAATATGGCTATTGCGATTCTTTAAGAACAAAGTATGTTATCCCCTGCCAGTTTGATTCTGCTTATTCGTTAAGTAATGGATTAGCAAGGGTTATAAAGGAGGGTAAAGTTGGCTACCTGGACGTTTCCGGAAAGTTGGTGATTCCGGCTGTGTATGAAGAAGGGGAAAATTTCAGTGACGGGTTTGCTTATGTCAAAAAAGACGGACATTATTTCTACATCAATAAATCCGGGCTTAATCAATACAAAAAAAATTTTCCGTTGCCTTCTTTACCCAAAATGGAAGGGCTAAGTGAAGGGGCAAAAAAAATACTGGCACAACAAATGGCGACGATGCGGCAGGAATCTTCATTCCAGGAGGGTCTTGCTAAATTCTATGATACAGCGTCTAAAAAAATAGGTTTTATCAATACCAAAGGAATCATTGTACTACCAGAAAAATATGTTTTTGCTACTAAGTTTTCAGGTGGTATTGGTATTGTAAAAGAGTTGGTAGCAGGACCCGCTACGGCAATTGATAAGACAGGTAAGCAGTTGTTTAGCATGGAAGCTGATATTTTACCGGCCGGAGAATACAAGAGTGGGTTTATTAAAATAATGAAACGGCTTACCGGTAGTTATAAATTTAATTACCTGGATGCAAAGGGTAAGCCATTATTTGCCAGTTTCTACGATGAGATTAGCGGAGTTGAAAATGGATATTTTATACTTACCTCTACGGGTTCTTCCGGAGGGAAAAAAATGGGTGCAGGAAATACGACGGGCAAGGTACTGATTGATCCGGCTTATGATTACCTGGGGACTTCCGTTATTAAGGGAATTTTTTATTATGCGAACAAGAACAGTAAAGGAGCTATTGAAGCGTATGGTGTGATGGATAGTGCCGGAAAAAGGATTACCGGTACCAGCTATTTTGAATTTGAAAAAGCAAATGACACTGTTTTAGTTGCACGGAAAAAGGAAGGGAGTTACGATTTGAAATATTGCCACTATACGCTCCTATCAATTATAAGTGGTAAAGAGTTGTGCAAGCCTGATTACTTATATAAGGAATGGAATACTGTAAAAGGCCAACCTATTCTTTATTTACTCCAAAACAGGTATAACACAGGAAGTATCAGAAGGCAGAACTGGTGTTTTTTTAACCCCAAAAAAGGAGTGCTTGCAGAATATGATGATGACCTGGTCAACACACATTATAAACTGGGACTTTTTATTGCACCAAAAGAAGGAAGAATTTTTGATCTTATGGGAACAACCCTTCTGGACAGTGCAAAATGCATTACGCTGAACGAGTATCGGAAAGATATTCAGAATAAGGAGAGTGATATTGTTTTAGTAAAAGGAGAAAAGACTAAAAAATGGTATGCGTACAACCTGGTCACTAAAAAAATAATTTTAAGCGATTTAGAAGTGTTTGGGGAAAATTATGGATATGGCGTACACAAAAGTTTTACGGAAGGGATGCTCCCGGTGCAAAAAAATGGATTGTGGGGTTATGCTGATGCGAATGGAAAGATGGTTATTCCCTGTAAGTACACGGAAGCTAATTCATTTTATTATGGCTGGGCAGTGGTGGTACAGGAAGGTTCCAAACATTTCTTAATTAATAAAGAAGGGAAAAAGATGCCGGGTGTAGAGACAAGCTGGGCAGAAGATTTTTATGAAGGCATCGCAAAAGTCAGTACGTCTTTCGATTCACCCAAAGGTGAACAGGTATATTACATTAATACAACCGGTAGAATCATCTTTACTGCTGAAGTGCCTGAGATTTTTGAAAATGGAGACATGAGCGATGGACTGGCAGCTGTTTGCAATAAGAACAAAAAATATGGTTATATAGATAAAACAGGAAAACTGGTGATACCTTACCAGTTTGATTTGGTACAGGATAAATACCCCAAATCAATTGCCTTCGAAAACGGAAAAGCTACGGTGAAGAAAGATGGCAAAACGATTACGATTGATAAAACAGGGAAAGAAATCAGATGATGATCTGGTTTTTCTTTTCACTTCGACTTTGCCTAATGCCTATGCATCATTAGCTTTGCACCCTTATGAAGGTAACCGACCATATCGCACAGGCCAAAGACACATTGATTTCTTTTGAAGTACTGCCCCCGCTGAAAGGCAAAGGCATTGAAGCGTTATACAAACATCTTGACCCCTTAATGGAGTTTAAGCCTTCTTTTATCAATGTTACCTATCACCGCAGCGAACATGTATTTAAGAAAAGAGCGGATGGCACTTTCGAAAAAGTAGTTATTCGTAAAAGACCCGGTACGGAAAGTATCTGTGCCGCTATCATGAATAAATACAATGTGGATACGGTGCCACATCTTATCTGTGGTGGGTTTAGTATTAATGACACAGAAGATGCCTTAATAAACCTGCGTTATCTGGGCATTGACAATGTGCTGGTACTTCGGGGCGATGCGGCGAAGAACGAAACAACCTTTGAACCAGAACCTGGCGGACATAAATATGCCAGCGATTTGCTTAAACAAGTAGCTAACCTCAATGCCGGTATTTACCTGGAGGATGAATTGAAGGGAACACATAAAACCGAGTTTTGTATTGGTGTGGCAGGCTACCCGGAAAAACATTTCGAAGCACCAAATATGGATGCTGATTTGCAATACCTGAAAGCAAAAGTGGATGCAGGAGCAGATTACATCATCACTCAAATGTTTTTTGACAATGCAAAATTTTATGCTTTTGTAGACGCCTGCAGAGCTATTGGTATTACTGTTCCCATTATACCAGGCCTGAAACCTATCTATAGTAAAAAGCAACTGACCATACTTCCTAAAACATTTCACATCGATCTTCCAGCAGACCTGGCTAATGAAGTACTCCGGTGCAAAACAGATGAAGAAGTTGAGAGGATTGGACAAAAGTGGCTGTTGGAACAATCAAAAGATTTAAAGAAAAGAGGTGTTCCGGTTCTTCATTATTATACATTGGGTAAACCACATGTAATAGCGAATGTTGTAAAAGAATTATAGGAGCATCATTATTATTTACAGGAATTGGTATAAATAGAATGAGAAGAAAATAAAAAAAACTCTCCGGATTAGGAGAGTTTTTTTATTAAGGAGTTTTTATTTTGAGATATCGTTTAATACCTTCTGATCAATCACTACCGGGTATTTCTTTTTCAACGCTTCCGTCCATTGGTTTTCAAGTATCGTCTGGTAGTCATTTATCACTAGCCCCTTTGCTTCCATAAATGTACGCTGCATCGGCTGGCTATACGACTGGATGATATAGGCAAATGAAGCTGTGTTGTCGTTGGTATTTACCAATGGTGAAGTAATCATGCCAGGTTTGGGAATCATTTTAAACAGATTGGGAATCTGGCTCCATTCATACCGGGATGAGTCAATGATTACTTTTTCTGAATATTGATCCGCTGCTTTGCGCCAATCGGCAGGTTTCTTTTTTACTTCATCATATACTTTTTTGGCGGTGGTTTCATCCGAGCAAAAGAACAGGACAGCATCAGCACACTGGTTCCAGGTATAACTTTTTTTATTCTTTTCATACAAAGACAATAAGGCAGCAGTGTCGGTTTGTGCTTTGTTCCATATTTCCTGCTGCATGATTTCAAAGAAAATATTTCCATCTTTAAACTCCATCATCTGGTTACGAAACTCTTCATTAAAATCTTCCAGGTGGTCACGATAATAATTGTATAGTGAAAACTGGAGAAATTCCTCTTTCACCTGCTCATAGGGTTTAGCACCTGTACCATCCTGTTTGTAACGGTAAGTGTTAGCATAATTTACCCAGTTGGTAGCATCATAAACAGACTCGCCGATTTTGAACATCGGAGTAGTGGCAACGATTTTTTTGCCGGCTTCAGTCATGGGCTTTAAATCCAGTACACTATCCGTCATATCCCTCATGGCTATTTCATCATAGGGGTATTTTGTAAGTCCGGCTTGTTGAATAACCTTCTGATAGATAAAATCTTTGGATGATTTCCACCGGGCATCAGCCATTATTTTCGACTGAAGATCCTGCAGGTATGATTTATCATTTATATCGGTAACAACTGGTTTCAGGGAATTTCTTTTCAAAATATGCCAGCCATGGGTAGTAAGAAATGGTTTACTTACTGCACCATCTTTTGGTAATGACCATAATACTTTCTCAAAAGCCGGATCGTACTTGCCGACGCTGATATCAGGCATGGTACCTCCGTTGGCGCCGGTTACATAATCATTGCTGAAGGTAGCCGCCAGTTTATTAAAATTATCTCCGGCCAGGATTCGTTTGTATAATGAATCCGCAAGGGAAGCAATTTTCTTTTTGCCGGCTTCATCAGATCCGGGAGGTATGGCCAGTAAAATCTGTTGTGCTTTGATTTTACCAACCGCTTTTCTTTCTTCCATATTCTTGAAAATGTGATACCCGATTTTAGAGGGCACTGCGGAAGTGTATTTTCCAACCGGGGTGGTGTAAATAGCATTTTCAAAAGCATAAGGCAGTGTAAAGACAGTAATAAAACCCAGTTCTCCTTTGGTTGTCTTTGCAGCAGGATCGTCAGAAAGTTGTTGCGCTACCTGTAAAAAATCTTCCCCTTTCTGTAAGCGGTTCAGTACTTCTTCTTTTTTAAGCCGGGCAGCTGTAGAATCCATAAAGCCGGTTGCATTTTTAGAAGAAATGAAAATATGTGCTACTCTTATATCCTTTTGGCTTCGGTTAAATGCTTCCTGCTGCATTCGCTTAATCATTTCCGGATCGTTCATGTAGCTTTCAGAAATCTGTATCCTTAGATTTTCAACTTCTGTTTTTATCTGCGCCAGGGTATCATATTTTCTGTCATAAGCCTCCCTGATTTTTAATCTTGATTTGATATAGAGATCTAGATAGTCGCTGATAGCTTTGGCCTTGTTAACCACCGGTTGGGTGTTATTCTTATTATAGGCTTTGATAAAATCTTTTGCATCCACACTGTATTTTCCATAGGTAAAAAGTGTTTGGCCTGATACAGCGATCATACTTAAACAGGCAATGATTACGGCTGTTAACTTCTTATTCATGTTTAAGCTGTTGTTTATTAATTTAAAGTTCTTTTTGATTTGTGATTATCAGCCAGTTTATAAGCCTTTCATCTTCAATTGCAGTACCTCATCCAATTGCTGGTAGGTTAGCTTTTTGGCAATAATACGTTTGTCTTTATCCAGCAAATATAATGTAGGGAATGTCTGCACATCGTACAGTTGCGAATAGCCCGGCATACTTGCATCAATCCTTGCTTTATCGTCTGCTTTCGAATAATAGACATGAGTCCAGTCTGTTATTTTATGCTCATTGATGAAAGTGAGCCAGTCTTTTTTACTTCCATCAGTTTCTTTTGCCACTGCATAAATCTTTAATCCGGCTGCTTTCCATTTAGCCCTATAAAAAGAATCTAATTTGGGTAGCACTTCTTTGCAATGGCCACAGGTGGCATCCCAAAAGGCGACGATGGTATAATAAGCAGTGTCGGAATAAAGTGATTTGATCTGCCCATTCATATCCGGCAGTTCAATATCCGCTGCAGAGGTACCCATGATGTTCGCCATTAAACTATAGGCCCTGTCGGTTATTAACTTACGACCCTGTGCATTCAGCCACGGGTATTCTTTTTGCGCAAAATATTTTTCAAACAGGTGAACGAAGACCGCATCTTCCCACATGTATTTCTGAACTAAATAACGGTTTACAAATTTTACCAGCAGGTATCTTTGCATTTCTTCATTGATGCCGGCAGGTCCCAGCATTCTGTCCATTTCTTTAATTACTGAATCAGGATGGGGCACCACTAACTGGGCAAAGTACTTATCAATTTTATCATCAATAAAAGGAGTGTAAGCCAAACGGCCATCCCAAAAATTTACTCCATCCCAATAATGCTCTTTGTAAAAATTATAAGCCTCCAGCGAATCAGCTTTTGTTTTAGGGTCTTTTAACCGGCCGGTAAGCTGTGGTTCTTTCATGGTAATCAGTAATACACTGAGTATGGTGCCGGGATTTTTTTTAATAAGCTCTCCCCGGTATTCAGTTATTCCCTTGTCCAGTTTTTCCAATTTTTCAGTCCATTTTGCTGAATCTTCTTTGCTGGTAGCTTTCTTTAATTCTTGTTGCGCAGCACTGATATTTTTTCCTTTGTCAGCCATATGTTGCTGATAGTTAGTAAATAGAGTGTTGTCGGAAGAATTAAGAAACTGAGCCCCTTTTCTCAATGTGGCTGTGTCGGCAAATACAGAAAAATGCTGTTGTTTGTCAACCAGTATTTCAAAAAAACCTGCTTTGTTTGGATAGCCAACGAGGTAAATACCGCCTTGTAATTTTTTATCTCCTTTAAAAACAGCTTCGCTTTTATCATTCAGCATGGCTGAATCAATGATAGGGTATGTTTTTCCAAAATAATGACCCAGGTAGATGTACTGCTTTTTGAAAGGTTTAAAGGTGACTTTGATTTCATAGCCACTTTGAGCAAAACCGGTGATAGTCAATAGTAAACCCAGCGATAATAAAATTCGTTTCATAGATCAGAATGAATCGTCAAATATATTTAAAAACCAGCAGCCTTTCATTCTTACAGTGTATGCCTGAAAGGGAAAATCTTGTTAAAGAGGAGCACTGTATTGAATTCGTTGCTTGTAAATGAATGCCTTGCGGGTACTTTATTATTCCCCTTTATGGCTTAGGGGTATATTTGCGCCGTGAGAAAAAAGAAGAAAAATATCGTACTGGAAAAGCTGCTGGTGGAAGACTATGCCGCAGAAGGAAAATCGCTGGCCCGGGTAGACGGGAAAGTTATTTTTATCGAAAATGTAGTGCCCGGGGATGTGGTGGATGTACGGCTTCTGAAGAACAAAAAAGACTGGGCCGAAGGGGTGCCGTTACAGATTCATTCCTTTTCTGCAGACCGAGTACAGCCGTTCTGCTCTCATTTCGGTGTTTGCGGTGGTTGCCAGTGGCAAATGCTTCCTTATGAGAAACAATTGCAATACAAACACCGGCAGGTCGAAGAAACATTGAAGCGGATCGGCAAAGTGGAATTACCCGCATTTCAACCCATATTAGGTGCCGCCGAAACAAGATACTATCGCAATAAAATTGAATACACTTTCGGAACAAAAGAGTTTACGAAAGAAAAGCCTCCCCAAACCCCTCGCAAGGAGGGGCTTCGCAACGCACAAAGCCAGCTGAACAGTGACCCAGACGTAATCGAACTTTCAAAATTATCGGAGTCTGAGATCCCCCCTTCGGGTTCCCAAGTGGAGCGAAGGGAAGGAACGGAGTTCGGGGGGGCTGTGGCTGGTTTTCATGCCAAAGGTTTCTTCGATAAAATTGTAGACATACAAACCTGCTACCTGCAGGCTGAGCCAACCAATGAAATAAGGCTGGCGGTAAAAGAATTTGCCAAAGAAAATGACTGGTCATTTTATGATATCCGCAACCATGTTGGTTTTTTACGAACGATGCAGGTGCGTCTTTGCACTACCGGTGAGCTGATGGTGAATATTGTAGTAGGAGAAAATGATGAGCAAAAGATCAATTTGCTGATGGAATATGTACAGCAAAAATTTCCTGCTATTACCACTCTGCTTTATACGGTTAATACAAAATGGAACGACAGTATGTACGACCTGGAGCCGGTAGTATATGCGGGTAAAGGATATGCAGTGGAGAAGTTAGAAGATTTTCAATTTAAGATAGGGCCGAAATCTTTTTTTCAAACGAACAGTAAACAGGCAGAACAACTGTATAAAGTAACAAGAGATTTTGCTGAGCTGTCAGGCACTGAAACAGTGTATGACCTGTATTGCGGCACCGGCAGTATCGGCATTTTTGTAAGCGGAAAAGCGAAGAAGATAATTGGGGTGGAAATGATAGCGGCGGCTATTGAAGATGCTAAAGAAAATGCAGCGCTGAATAATTTAACCACGACCGAATTTTATGCCGGTGATGTAATAGAAATATGCAATGATGAATTTTTTGCCGCCCATGGTAAGCCTGATGTCATCATAACCGATCCGCCAAGGGCAGGTATGCATGAAAAATTAGTCAAGAAAATAATAGAGATGGCGGCACCCATTGTGGTGTATGTAAGTTGCAACCCGGCCACACAGGCAAGAGATCTGAACCTGCTGGATGCCAGCTATGAAGTAACCAAGGTGCAACCGGTGGATATGTTTCCCCATACTCATCATATAGAGAATGTGGTGCAATTGAAATTGAAGAATCGTTAAACCTTTATTTTGACTAATCCGGAAAACGAATTACAGTTAATTTTGCCCAATGAGTAATGTTCGGTTTACCCGGCCCGACCGGTTTCCCCCTATCGTCAAAAATCTTATTATCATTAATGTGCTGGTATGGATAGCCCAATTATCATTGGATGCACAATACCAGATTACTATGAGAGGTGCCCTCTGGCCGGTTAACAGTCCCTTGTTTGAGCCCTACCAGATTTTTACCACCATGTTTTTGCATGCACCCAGCTTTGAAATGTTTTTTCATATCCTTTTCAACATGTTTGCTTTGTACATGTTTGGCCGGGTGCTGGAAAATGTGTGGGGTGCCAAACGGTTTCTATTTTTTTATTTAGCCTGCGGCGTGGGTGCATCAGCAGCACACCTGTTGATGCAGCATTTTATGGGCGGATTTGCCCCGGCAGTTGGCGCCTCAGGAGCCGTGATGGGAGTGTTGGTTGGGTTTGGTTACCTGTTTCCTAATACTGAACTGATGATAATTCCTATTCCCGTGCCGGTAAAGGCCAAATGGGTAGTGATAGGCTATATATTATTAGACCTTTTTGGCGGGTTTGGCAAAGTAGCCGGAGATAACATAGCCCATTTTGCTCACCTTGGCGGTGCATTGACCGGCTTTATTATTGTCCTGATCTGGAACAAAACTAACCGGCGATCGTTGTATTAGGCTAAGCAAGTAAAAGAGTACACAACTGGATAGTAGTAATCTTTTTGAAATAACTAAAACAAAACGACCTTTGTCATTCACCATTCACTGTTGACCATTTACCAGATGACTTATTCTGAAAAACAATACAAGCAAAAAATTACGCTGGGCCAAAGTGGTAACACATTGGTGATGCTTATTGCCATCTGCCTGATTGCTTTTGTCGGGCTTGCTTTTATGAAAGCCATCTGGTACTTCAGGTTCCCTAAAGAACTGGCGCCTTCTTTATTTATAAAAAATGTATTAGGTTGGTTTGTTATGCCTGCAACCACAGATGGTATTCTTAGTAAACCATGGACAGTACTTACGCACATGTTTGTGCATGATAATGTATGGAAGGTATTTGCCAATATGCTTTGGCTCTGGTGTTTTGGTTACATTATGCAGGACATGATGGGTAATAAAAAGATTGTTCCCATCTTTATTTATGGCGGATTAGCCGGTGCCCTTGCATTTGTGCTGTCGTATAATTTTGTACCCTCCTTGCAGGATCAGCTTCCTTTTGCTACGGCTATCGGTGCATCAGCAGGTGTCATGGCTGTTGCGATTGCCACCACTTTGTTATCACCCGCCTACAAGATTTTCCCGATGATTGGTGGCGGCATTCCATTATGGGCATTAACAGCACTCTATGTAATTTCTGATTTAGCCACCGTCTCTATCAGCGATACAGGAAATCTTATTGCTCATGTCTCGGGAGCTCTTATGGGATTTTTATTTGTTGTACTGTTACGCCGCGGCTACGACTGGAGTGCATGGATGAGTAATTTCTTTGATTGGGTAGCCAATCTTTTTAATCCGGATAAACCTAAAAAAGGCAAAAGTATAAAAGAGGAATTATTTTATAAAGCATCTGCAACACCTTTTATAAAAACTCCCAATGTTACCCAGCAGCGGGTAGATGATATACTGGATAAGATTAATCAGAAAGGCTACAATAGTTTAACAGACGAAGAAAAAGATTTGCTAAAACGGGCCAGTAAAGAAGGGTTATAAGTACCCGTCTATTTTCCTAAATTGCAGCAATGTCCTCCAGGCTCCGACTCTTCACCAAGCGGTTTTTTATTTATACCAACATCGTTGTAGTAGCGGTATTCCTGCTTGCCTGCCTGGTGCCATACCTTAATCCGCAAAGCTGGTGGTTTATTTCCTTTCTCGGTCTTTCCTTTCCTTTTCTGTTGGTGATAGTTATTGCTTTTGCAATCAGCTGGCTGATAATTTTAAAACCAAAGCTGGCACTTATTTCTCTTATTGCTTTGCTGCTGGGCTTTAAAAGCATCAGTGTGTTTTTGGCTTTTCATAAAAAAAATTCATTTGTTTATAAAAAAGAAACCGGCACCATCCGGGTGCTTAGCTGGAATGTGGCCCGGTTTATAGAATTGAAAAGAAACACCAATAAAGGAAGTGAAACAAGATTAAAGATGTTTGACCTTATCAAACAACAAAACGCTGATATATTGTGCCTCCAGGAATTTCATACTTCAACGGATTCAGCCTATTACGATAATATAAAACCTATACAACAGGAGTTAGGTTATCCTTATTATTATTTTTCCTTTGATAATGATGGAGACAGACATTACTACAGTTCCATTATTTTTTCCCGCTACCCAATCATTGATACAGGTAAAATCCGTTATCCACGACCAACCCTTCCGGATGTGTTATTACATACCGACATTAAAGTAAATAATGATACGGTCCGGGTTTTTGCTACTCATCTTCAATCATTGCAATTCGGTCACAAAGACTATGAGAGAATTGACAAGATATCCAATGCAAGGGATAGCTTACTCGCCAATTCCCGTAATATCTTATCAAAACTCAAAAAGGGATTTACGTATCGCAGTATCCAGGCCGACCTGGCGCATAAAATTATTAAAGACAGCCCTCACCCGGTTTTATTATGTGCCGACCTGAATGATGTGCCGAACTCTTACACTTATTTCACTGTAAGGGGGAAAATGCAGGATGCTTTTTTGAAAAAAGGATTTGGTATCGGCAGAACTTTTGCAGCCCTTTCTCCCACACTTCGTATTGACTATATTTTTGCGGACAGTCATTTCAGTATAAAACAGTTTACCCGGATAGTAAAAAATTACTCCGACCACTATATGCTGGTAGCAGATGTACAATTAAAGAAGTAGTCAGGAATGGTTATTTTTGACAATTATCAGCATTTATGAGTGATCTGAAATTATATAATACTTTATCAAGACAAAAAGAGTCTTTTGAACCGATTACTGCCGATCATGTAGGATTGTATGTGTGCGGACCTACCGTTTATAGCGATGTGCATCTTGGTAACTGCCGTACTTTTATTTCATTTGATATTATCTACCGCTATCTCAGGTACCTGGGGTACAAGGTTCGCTATGTACGAAATATAACCGATGCCGGCCACCTGGAAGGTGATCGGGATGAAGGCGATGATAAATTTTCCAAGAAAGCAAGGCTGGAACGTTTGGAGCCAATGGAGATTGTGCAACGTTATACCGTCGGATTTCATAAAGTAATGCAGTTATTTAACAATGAACCGCCAACGATAGAACCCACGGCAACAGGACATATCACCGAACAAATCAGGATGGCCCAACAGATCATTGATAATGGATATGGTTATGTAGTAAATGGCACTGTATATTTTGATGTAGAAAAATATAATAAAGAGAAACCTTACGGGATACTTACCAATAGAAAGTTAGAAGACCTCCTGGAGGGCACAAGAGAACTTGGTGGACAGGATGAAAAAAAGGGACGGCTTGATTTTGCACTCTGGATAAAAGCTGGACCCGAACATTTAATGCAATGGCCATCGCCCTGGGGTATGGGTTTTCCCGGCTGGCATATTGAATGCTCGGCCATGAGTGAAAAATATCTCGGAAAACAATTTGATATACATGGCGGAGGAATGGACCTGGCTGCTACACATCATACCAACGAGATTGCACAATCACAAGCCTGCTATCACACTTCACCTGCCCGCTATTGGCTGCACACCAATATGCTTACTGTAAACGGGGTGCGGATGAGTAAAAGTGCCGGCAACGGATTTTTACCGGAGGAATTATTCAGTGGATCACATCCATTGCTGGAAAAAGCTTATTCGCCGATGAATGTCCGTTTCTTTATGTTGCAAACGCATTATCGCAGCACATTAGATTTTAGCAATGAAGCATTGCAGGCGGCAGAAAAAGGTTTGAAACGGTTGTGGGATGCTTATGAGAAGTTAATGAGTTGGGAGACGGGAGTTGGGAGTCAGGAGTCCGGAGACAAAGAACTTGATGAAAAAGTGAGAAGTCTTGTTGCTGAATTTGATGAGCATATGAATGATGACTTCAACACAGCAAGAGTATTAGCCAGTATGTTTGAATTAGTGCCTATCATCAATTCTATAAAAGATAAAACTATTGCGATAACAGCCTTATCACCCGATACAGTGACTTTGATGCAGTCAAAATTTAAAAGTTACCTCGAAGATGTATTTGGATTAAAAGCAGTTAACGAAGCAGATAATGGAAAGCTGCAGGGAGTAATGCAATTACTGATTGATATCCGCAAGGAAGCAAAGGGTAAAAAAGATTTCGCTACCTCTGATAAAATCAGGAACCAGCTTGCTGAATTGGGTATTACTTTAAAAGACGAAAAGGGGGGAGAAATGACCTGGGGTATAGAATAAAAAAGCGATAAGTTTAAAATACAGCCCGGGCCAAAAAGCCCGGGTTTGTTTTTTGGGGTAGAGTTAAACAACATGACACCTTCCTACATACAATTCACTCCAATTTTTCCACGGTTCACTCCGGTCGTAGTATCATAATGATTGTTGGGATGTTAATCTATTAAACAAAAAAAACCCAACGATTATGAAACTAAAACAAATCTTCAGCAGAACAAGCCTCTTGTTATTGGCAACGCCATTTATTATGACCAGTTGTGACAAGGATGATGATGTGGCACCAACCCCAACTATTACTGAAACAGTAGTAGCCAGTGCCAACTTCAGCCTGTTAAAAACAGCGGTAGTAAGAGCAGGTCTTGCCGATTACTTAAATAACACGGCCAATCTTACCGTGTTCGCTCCAACAAATGATGCCTTTCTTGCAGCCGGTCTTACAGAAGCAGTGATTAATTCCACATCAGTAGCCACTTTACAGGCCATCCTCCAGTATCATGTGCTGACCAGTAAAATTCCTAGCGGTAGTGTACCTGCCGGTCCCAATGCGGAAGTAACCACTGCAGGCGGTGTAAAAGCATTTGTAACAAAAAATGCGGCGGGAGTATTTATCAATGGTACCAATGTTGTTACCGCAGATATTGATGCTTCTAACGGTGTAATTCATGCTATCAGTGCCGTATTGATACCACCAGCTGGTAATATTGTAGCTACTGCACAGGCCAATCCTAATTTTACATACCTCGTAGCGGCTGTATTAAGAGCTGATGCCAGCGGAACCAGTATTTCTGGTGCATTATCGGCTGCAGGCCCGTTAACGGTGTTTGCGCCTACTAACCAGGCATTTATTGATGCAGGATTCCCCACTATTGCTTCTATTAATGCGGCTGACCCGAACACTTTAAAGAATATATTGTTATATCATGTTGTTGGTGCAAGAGTGTTTTCCAGTGATTTGGTAAATAATTCAACCCCGGCTACCGCAGGTGGTGGAACTTTATTAATTACATTAACCGGGGGTGCTAAAGTGAAAGGAAATGGAAATCCTTCGGCATCCACTATAACAGGGGTAAATGTGGTTACTACCAATGGTGTAATACATGTGATCGACAGAGTGCTCCTGCCTTAATACAGGGGAATAAGTAATTCCTATGCAAAACAAATTATCAGTCCCGCCGGGTGTGTGGGACTGATTTAATTTTTCTTGTATGTTTAATCATTCTAACCGATATCTTTTTATAATACTGCTTTCAGCGTACACATTTTTCAGTACTGTACTCTGTAATGTGTATCATTATTTTAATATAGAAATAGAATGGTACTATGCCCTGCTCACCATTTTCCTGATAACGGGTCTTACCTGGGAAGGAAACCGGATGGCTGAGCCGGTAATACGTAAAAAAATATCTCCCGAAAAAAATAAGGCGAAGTTTTTAAGTTCATTCTTTATTGCAGGAAATGTTATTGGTGCTGCTGCAGCTGTTTTAGTTGTCTTCCTGGTAGGCAATGTTTTTCATCAATATACCTGGCAGCAAAATCTGAATCCCTTAAAACTGAACATCATTTATGTAAGCCTGGCTAATTTATTTTTTCATCTGGTGAATACGATTTTCTTTTTTTTCCGTGAATACCAGAAAAAATGGACCGAAGCGGAAGAGCTGCGACGCATCAGTTCGCAGGCTGAGCTGGAATTGGTACGAAGCCAGATTAATCCCCATTTTTTATTCAACAACCTCAATGTTTTATCGGGAATGGTGATAAAAGATAATCCCGGTGCCAACAAGTTTATCGAAGAGTTTTCCAAAGTGTACCGCTACATACTTAATAACCAGCAAAAGGAATTAGTAGAACTTAAGTCAGAATTGGAATTCATTAAACCTTATATTTTTTTATTGGAAAAAAGGTTTGATGACGCATTGAAAATTGATATCCGCATAGGCGAACAGTATAAAGCTTATCATGTGGTGCCGGCAGCTTTGCAAATGCTGATTGAAAATGCCATTAAGCATAATGTGGTGTCCCGTAATAAACCTTTGCATATTGATATACATACCAACGGTAACCATACACTGGTGGTGAAAAATAATTTACAATTACGTCCGGTCGCAGAACCATCCGGGAGGGTGGGGCTGCAAAATATCCGAAAGAGATATGAGATTATTAGCGGCCGGGATATTACCATCACCAAAACGGAAAAAGAATTTGAAGTAGTGCTACCCTTACTTCATTTAAATTGACAGCTATGAAAGTGATTGTGGTAGAAGACGAAAGGCTGGCGGCAGAAAGGTTGATTACCTTACTGCAAGAGTATGACCCTGCGGTGCAGGTCATTGCCTGTTTAGAAAGTGTGGAAGAAACTGTCGCTTACCTCAAATCACATGCTCATCCTGACCTGTTGTTGCTTGATATTCATTTATCCGACGGACGCAGTTTCGACATATTCAACCAGGTGCAGTACAGCAGGCCTGTGGTGTTTACCACTGCTTACGATCAGTATGCACTCGAAGCATTCAAAATATTTAGTGTGGATTATATATTAAAGCCGGTGGCCGGTGCAGCATTGGCGGCGGCATTGAATAAATACAGGCACATGGCGGCTTCTTTTAGCCAGCCTGATTATAGCCGGTTGGTGCCACACCTGCAGGAGCAGCAAAAAAAGAAAAAATTTTTAGGAAAAGTAGGACAACGATTATTTTTTATTGATACGGCCGATATCGCTTTTTTTCAGGCCGATAATAAAATTGTTCACCTGGTTGATAAAGAAGGTAACCGCTACGTAGTGGATTATACAATGGAGCAATTAGAAGACTTGGTGCATCCGCAGCATTTCTTCCGGCTCAACCGCAGCTTTATTGTACATATAGATGCCATACAACAGGTAAAACCTTACTACAACAGCCGACTGAAACTTTCCGTTAAAGGAAATATACAACAGGAGGAAATGATTATAAGCCGGGAAAGGGTAGCTAATTTTCGGGCATGGGCAGAAGCATGATAATTAACCGTATGCCGAAACAAAAAACCCGTTATCCTGCCTGCTAAAGTTTAAAATGCTGTAATTTGTTCTTCACAAAACAACTGCAGTATGCTGATCAGGACACTTACGTTAATCCTTGTATTCCTGTTTTCTTCCTCTCTGTATGCACAAATACCAAAAGCCCCCGAGAAAAAAGAAGGCGAAGGGCAATTTGCACAACTCATCATTCGTGGCGTAACATTAATCAATGGCAATGGTGCACCGCCTATTGGCCCGGTGGATATTGTTATAGAAAAAAATCGCATTGTACAGGTAGCCAGTGCAGGTAGCCCCGGTATGCCACCAGGTAAGAACAGACCCAAATTAAAAGAAGGTGGCAAAGAATTGAATTGCGAAGGCATGTATGCACTGCCAGGCTTTGTAGATATGCATGGACATATTGGTGGTACCGGGCAAGGCACTCCGGCAGAATATGTTTTTAAATTATGGATGGCACATGGCATCACTACTATCAGGGATCCATCAGCAGGCAATGGATTGGATTGGACATTAGATGAAAAGAAACTCAGTGCAGAAAATAAAATTACTGCACCACGCATCTTAGCATACACTGCTTTTGGTGCCGGAGCTAAACAACCCATCACTACTGCAGAGCAGGCTATTGAATGGGTAAGAGACAATGCGAAGAAAGGTGCTGATGGGATAAAATTTTTTGGTGCTGCACCGGACATCATGGATGCAGCGATAAGAGAAAATAAAAAACTGGGTCTCCGTTCCTGTGCACACCATGCACAGATGTCCGTAGCAAGATGGAATGTATTGAATAGTGCAAGAGCAGGAATGACTTCCATGGAGCATTGGTATGGATTGCCGGAAGCATTATTCACGGACCGCACGGTACAAAATTACCCGGCTAATTATAATTATGCCGACGAATCACATCGATTTGAAGAAGCAGGAAAATTATGGAAGCAGGCAGCAGCGCCGTTCACCGATCATTGGAATAAAGTGATGAATGAATTGCTGAGTCTTGACTTTACACTCGATCCCACTTTTAATATTTATGATGCTAACCGTGACCTGCACCGTGCCCGCCGTGCAGAATGGCATGAGCATTATACGTTGCCATCACTCTGGAAATTTTATGAACCGAGCCGGGAGTCACATGGTTCTTATTGGTTCAACTGGGGGACAGAGGAAGAAATTGCCTGGAAAGAAAATTACCGGTTGTGGATGACGTTTATAAATGAGTATAAGAACCGCGGCGGCAGAGTAACAGCAGGTTCTGACAATGGATTCATTTACCAGACCTATGGCTTTGGTTATATCCGTGAGTTGGAGTTGTTGCGGGAAGCAGGTTTCCATCCATTGGAAGTAATTCGTTCTGCAACTCTCAATGCCGCACAGGCCTTGGGCATGGAAAAAGAAATAGGGACTGTAGAAGCAGGTAAGCTGGCAGATATTGTTATAGTGGATGCTAATCCATTAGAGAACCTTCAATATCTCTATGGTACCGGTGCCATTTTTATGAATGATAAAAACGAAGTGATAAGAAAAGGTGGTGTGCAATACACCATAAAAGATGGAATAGTGTACGATGCCAAAAAGCTATTGGCAGATGTAAAGAAGATGGTGGAAGATGAAAAAGCGAAGACAGGATTTAAAATAACCCAACCTGGAATGCAATAGTATAATATACAATGGAGTATATCAGACACCTGGGTAAAGACAAAAAATTAAAGAAGTTGGTGGAAGCCGGTGAACCGCACCAATTAAAAAAGCGGAAGAATATCTGCACTTATCTCTGTGCCTCCATAATGAGTCAGCAGCTTTCTACCAAAGTGGCCGATGTTATTTACAAACGGTTTATTAATCTATACGAAGGCAAAGAGCCAACACCGCAGCAGATACTTGCTACTCCATTTGAAACGCTGAGAGGAATCGGACTGAGCAATGCCAAAGTGAGCTATGTAAAAAACGTAGCACAGTTCGAAATAGCGTTTGGAATGGATGCAAAGAAGCTGGGCAAAATGACCAATGAGGAAGTGATAGAATATCTCAATTGTAATAAAAGGAGTGGGAAGATGGACGATTGAAATGCTGCTCATGTTTGCCCTTGGCCGGGAAGATGTATTTGCCGTAGATGACCTCGGTATTCAAAATGCAATGATTGCATTATATAAATTAGACAACAGCGATAAAAAGAAACTGAAAGAAGATATGTTGCGGCTCTCTGCTAAATGGAGCCCTTATCGCACTTATGCCTGTGTGCACCTGTGGCGTTGGAAAGATGATGCGCCGGTACTGAAAGAGAAGAGGCCGAAGGAAAAAATTAAGTAGCAATTGAAATTTCAAGGCGAGACCTTTCCTTCCGCTGATTTTCCTAAAGTTTACCCGGCGTGCTGGAGGAGACTCGTCGGGGAAGGGAATAGTGTTGCGAAACTGGAAGTTTCGCAGAGCAGGGGTTTGATAGTTCTTTTTTATAACTTGCTTTTAATTCTCTTTCTTTTCGATCCTTTTTTTATTTCAGATGGATTATTCTGCTCTTCGTTTTCTTCCACTGTTTGATGACTTTTATTTTGATTGGGGTCTTCAGGATTTGGTTTCTGGTTATTGAAATCCTGATTTGTTTTTTCTTTTAGCATGTCTTTGGTTTCCCTGGAGGGATTGGCATTTTGTTTCTTGTCCATAATTATTTGAATTTATTTGTAAATGAATTCCTCAGATTTAAACTGAATAGGTTATTTACTTTACTTATTTATACAATTAAATGAAAGGATTATCTGTTTCACATACCAATCTTCAACATATTGCAAGTTGAATATTTGATAAATCCATGCCAATGATTTTAGCCAATAATTAACCAATAAAATATGGGAAAAATGGAAAAATGGGGAATGATTATCCCCAACAAGGGAAAGTTATTTCACCGGCATACAAATAGAAACTTATTTTCAGCGGATCTTTTTCAGCAGTTTTTCTTTCACCCCGCCGAACCATTCTGTTTTTAAGATACTTAGCACAATACTATCTCTTCTTCCACCCTGGGCAGTGGGCATATGGTTGCGGAGAATGCCTTCTTCCACACAGCCGATAGCTTTCATGGCAGCAATGCTTTTTGCATTATTGGCATCGGCCCGAAATTCTAACCGTTCTAATCTCCATTCTTCAAATACATAGGTCAGCAATAATAATTTACAATGCCGGTTCAACCCGGTACGTTGAAAATCTTTTCCATACCAGGTGTAGC
Source organism: Chitinophagaceae bacterium (assembly GCA_016719015.1). Taxonomy (GTDB): domain Bacteria; phylum Bacteroidota; class Bacteroidia; order Chitinophagales; family Chitinophagaceae; genus JJ008. The sequence goes on along the minus strand of JADKAZ010000001.1, from coordinate 1,363,534 downwards.
CAAGCTGTGTGGTTAGCCAGTGCTGTTGTATATCATAAAATCTTGTACTGCCTGCATAGCGGTTGGCCTGTTTGTCAAATACAATAAAGGGATATTCTTTTTTATCATCCAGGTTCTTTACTGCAGTGCGGATATAGTGTCGTAGGTTTTCTTCACCAGCGGCTGTTACCAAACCGAATTTCCATATCTCCGGTTCGTGTTGTGAGAAGGGAAGGAGGTTGTCAACATCATTTTCCTCTATTGGGCGTAGCAATACTCTTTCGTTTTCGAGAACGGGGTGTTGCTGAAAGATGTCAGTTACCATTATGCTACTTTAGTGTTGATGTTCCTAAAAGTAATTGGTTAACTTTAATAAAATTAAAATACTTGTACCTAAATTTAATGTTTAATTCCATAATAAAAAAAAAATTTTTTTCTAATATATTCTTTTTATATCCGCCCCCAATTTTCTTAACCGCCCATCTATATCCTGGTAGCCCCTGTCTATCTGTTCAATGTTCTGAATGATACTTTTTCCATCGGCACTGAGTGCAGCAATCAATAATGCCACACCGGCACGGATATCCGGGCTGCTCATAGTAATGCCTCTCAGCATTTGTTCTCTTTCCAAACCAATCACAACGGCACGATGCGGATCGCAGAGTACAATCCTTGCGCCCATATCAATCAGCTTATCGACAAAGAATAAACGGCTTTCAAACATTTTCTGGTGAATAAGTACCGAGCCTTTGGCTTGTATGGCTGTTACCAGTATGATACTTAACAAGTCAGGGGTAAATCCCGGCCAGGGATGATCATAGATGGTCATGACAGAACCATCTAAAAAAGTTTGTATCTCATAGCTTTCCTGTGCAGGTATATGAATGTCATCGCCGCTAAAATTCATTTTAATACCGAGCTGCTGAAATTTTTCAGGAATAATACCAAGATGCTGGATCCCGGCGCCTTTGATAGTGATATCACTTTGTGTCATGGCAGCGAGGCCGATGAAAGAACCTACTTCAATCATATCAGGAAGCATACGATGTTCAGTGCCGCCGAGATACCCAACACCCTGTATCGTCAGCATGTTACTGCCAATGCCTGTGATCTTTGCTCCCATGCTGTTCAGCATTTTACATAGTTGCTGAACATAAGGTTCGCAGGCCGCATTATAAATGGTAGTAGTTCCTGTTGCCATAGAAGCGGCCATAACTATATTGGCGGTACCGGTAACAGATGGCTCATCCAGCAACAGGTTAGCACCTTTCAGATCGGGAGCTTCTAAATGAACAAACCCGTCTTCTTCATGATAAGTAAAGGAGGCGCCGAGTTTTTCAAAGCCAATGATATGGGTATCTAACCTTCTCCGGCCAATTTTATCGCCGCCGGGTTTTGGTATGAATGCTTTTTTAAATCTTGCAAGCATGGGGCCGGCCAGCATTACCGAACCTCGTAGTTTTCCGCTTTTCTTTCTATATGCTTCACTGTGCAGGTAATCAATATTGATATCATCGGCCTGGAAGATGCAGGTATCACGGCTCGTTCTTTCCAGTTTTACATTCATCTCACCCAACAATTCTATCAGCAGGTTTACATCAATGATGTCGGGAATATTGGTAATGGTAACTTTTTCTGGTGTGAGCAACACAGCACTGATAATCTGCAGTGCTTCATTTTTAGCTCCCTGGGGAATTATTTCACCGTGTAATTTTTTTCCACCTCTTACTTCGAAAGAATGCATCTTCTTTAAGTTGATTGGTTGATAAATTAAATAAGATTACAGGATCGGTTGCAAGGTAAAATATTACAAGGACAGAGTGATTATTTAAAAAGAAAAGGTTGATTAGAAAGCCTAATCAACCTTTTAACTATTTAACTAATTAACTTAATACCTTTTCTTCTTAAAACCACCTCCACCACCACCACGGTTGTCACGGCCATCATTTCTGCGCTGGCCGCCACCGCCGCCACGTTGCTGGTATTTACCTCCACCGCCTCTTTTCCCATAACCACCACGGTTATCTCTTCCTTCAGGTTGAGGGCGGAATGCTTTTACATACGGTGTATTAGTGAAAGTAAGCTGACCATCTGTAATAGCAGAAAGTTCACTTTGTATGGCATCATCATGTACTATTTCCTTGTGCCAGTTATTGTAGGCCAGCTTCATGTAATACGCAATAGCATTGGCGAAGCCCAGTTTCTTCTCCGGATTTTCTTCTTGCAAGGCTTTACCAATAATTACTTCCAGGTTTTTGCCGAGATGCAATAGTTTTGGTTGCCTTTTTGGATAAGGAAGCGGATCGGGTTTAGCCTTCAATGTTTCCCTGGTGGGAATCGGGTAAGGAGATTTTACATCTAATGTGAAATCTGATATTAAGAACAGGTGATCCCAGAGTTTATGCCGGAAATCTTCCACATTTTTCAAATGCGGATTTAAAAAACCCATAAGTTCAATCACAGCCTGGGCATTTCTTTGCCGGCGCTCGGGTTCTTCAATCGTCATGATATGTTCTACCATCTTCTGCACATGACGGCCATATTCCCTCATGGTAAGATGATTTCTCGTGGTATTATACTCCATGTTATCTATATCCATTGCAACAAATGTAGAGAAAGAAGTTTGAAATCGGAAGTTAAAGGGTGAAACACAGCGGACTCAAAGGAGGAATTTTATGTTTAAAGGACCTTAATGAAATAATAGGAACACTTTGAAAGTTAGGGCTGTGTGTTGGTGGCCTTCCCTTTAGGGAGGTCGGGAGGGCATGAATTGGGGTCGTATAAAAAGAAAGGGGCCCCGAACCTGGGCCCCTTTTACAAGCCACCATCCTCTTCCACCTAAGAGGTCATTTAATTAAAAGTTGATTCACAGAGGTTAGCTGACTCGTTACGTCGGTAAGCCTGATCCAATAAACACCACTTTGTAACGTAGCCACCTGTTGATAAAAATTACCTGCCACTACTATTTCTCTTTGCATCACTTTTTGCCCCTGAGTATTATATATTTCCAGCCTCATTTTACCACCCCCGTAATTATCAAATTTGATACCAACAATCCCATTTGAGGGATTAGGGCTGATAATAAATGTTGGAACGGTTGAACTTTTTAACGATAGCTGTCGCACATCGCTGAATCTCGTATAACCATTGGCATACACCTGTTTTATTCTGAAAAAGAAAACTCCGTTTTCGTTTTGTGGGGTCGTATAAATAAATTGATACGAATCATTTATTGCTGCATCTTTCTCTACTCTTCCTGTTGCAGAAAAACTGGTTCCATCCCGGCTCACCTGGGTTTCATAATAATAAGAAGCCTCGGGGTCATTAAACCCAGACCAACTAAGCTTTGCCTTATTATCTGCTATTTTATTTACTTCGAAATTGCGTAGCTGTAAGGGTAATATATAACCGGGACAGGTACAATACTCGAAGTGGAACCTTACAATGGCCGAAGTGGCTACGGTACTGTTATAGTTACCACCCGTACAGGTTACATTGGTAAAGGCCATTATGTTATAAGTATATGTAACGCTGTCATGTCCGTAAAACTGTAGTAATGAATCCATGTTATTGATAGTCTGGCAAACCGTTACAGCATTCAATAATGTATCTCTTGAGATAGCGATAAAATCAGGACCGGAACCCAGTACACCATTCGTAGGCCCAAGCGAATAAGGACCATAGTGATGATTTATACTATTACTTAATGGCGCAGATAGTCCCGGCCCTGTTATCTGATCCGTTCTTATATAGTACACATCGGCCGTTTGTGCTGAAGCTGAATTGTTCTCAACACTTACAGAGTCAACAACACCTGTAATGGAAATACACAGTCGTAAACAAGTAACCATTCCGACCATTGGATCCGCCTGTGGAAATTTTACCTGTAAGGTATTGATGCCCGGCGGTGTATTAATAGTGGTATCATACATAGTACTGCCGGGTGTAACGCCAAAAGGACATTGTGCCAGTGCGGTATGGTGGAAAAATAGTTGCATGAGTATTATAAGACCACCCGTTGTAAAAAACCTTGCGTAAATATGTTTCATAGGTTTGAGTTTTGGTTTCTACTTAATGAGGTGGTAGTGTAAATGTAGAGTCATCGCAGAGAGTATACAATTGTACAAATGCCCGATTTTAATTGCGGTATTTAATGAATATCCACAGCAAATGTTCCTGTGTTTTTCTGAAACAGCGGTGTAGTAAAACAGAAGGGAAAAAGTAATAAATCAAACTTTTTTTACAACAGAGTCGTAAGATGTTTTACTGCGTAAATACTACAACCAATACCTTTGCCGGCATATATGGTTATTGCTGTCAATACAAGATTTCTGCTGGTTGATTACCTGGAAGGGTACGGAAATTTTATATATGAAACTTTTCGACGGATAACAGAACAACATCCGGAGCATGAATTTATTTTCATATTTGACAGGCCTTACGACAAACGTTTCTTATTTAGTAACAATATAAAGACAGTTGTTACCGGTCCTGCAGCCCGGCACCCATTGCTGTGGAAATTATGGTATGATATTAAAGTACCTGTCATCTTAAAAAGATATAAGGTGGATGTATTTGTATCCTGCGATGGTTTTTGTTCGCTGGGCACTAAAGTGCCGCAATGCCTTGTAGTGCATGACCTCGCATTTTTGCATTACCCATCGGCCATAAAAAAATCACACCTGCTTTTTTATAAAAGATATACACCTAAATTTTTAGGTAAAGCAATATCTATTGCAACGGTTTCTGAATTTTCTAAGAAAGATATTATTGCACAGTACGGCACCGATGCTAAAAAAATTAATGTGGTATATAATGGAGTAAAGGAGATTTTTAATCCCATTAATAATGACGCCAAAGCAACAATAAAAAATAAATACACTGACGGGAAAGAGTATTTTATATACGCAGGGTCCATTCACCCAAGAAAAAATTTAATAACGTTGCTAAAAGCTTTCTCGGTTTTTAAAAAGCGGCAGCAAACAAATATGAAGCTTGTACTGGCCGGAAGACTGGCCTGGCAATACGAATCGTTTGAGAAAGATTTGAAATCCTATAAATATAGAAATGATGTAGTGTTGACAGGTTATGTGGAAGATGCCGTGTTGGCTGACATTATTGGGGCAGCTTATGCGCTGGTGTATCCCTCCCTTTTTGAAGGCTTTGGTGTGCCGGTGCTGGAAGCCATGCGGTGTGATGTGCCGGTCATTACCTCGGCTGATTCGGCCATGCAGGAAATAGCAAAAGATGCTGCATTGTATGCAGATGCAAACAGCCACACTGATATAGCTAATAAGATGATGTTACTGTATAAAGATGAGAACCTCCGCAAAGAGTTGATTCTAAAAGGCAGGCAGATTGTAAAGCAATATTCCTGGGATAAAACGGCCACATTACTGTGGCAAAGCATAGTGAAGGTTATGCCTTAGATATCCGGTTGAATCTGCCTTCATCCGTGTCATCCCTGTTCTTATCTTTGCCTCCTTTAATTCTATATATGAATAAATCGACAATTACTATTGATGTGATGACCGATGAAAACCGGGTGCCTGCTTCTATTGCGTGGAGTGCAACAGATACAACGGCTGAAAATGCACAAAAGGCAAAAGCCATGATGATTTCTTTCTGGGATGGGGCAGAAAAAGCAGCGTTACGAATTGACCTCTGGACGAGTGATATGATGGTGGATGAAATGGCGGATTTCTTTTATCAAACCATGATGACGATGGCGGATACCTATGGCCGTGCTACCAAATATGCCGACCAGGTACAGGAGATGAAACAGTTTGCCAAAGGCTTTTATGAAAAATTCAGAGAAAAGCAACTCAAAGAAAATAAAGCTGATTAACTAAAAAAATTTGATATGAGCCTCGAACAAAAAATAATGACTGAATTGAAAACAGCCATGCTGGCAAAAGATGAAGCAGGGTTAAGAAGCCTGCGAGCTATTAAAGCTGCTATCATTGTGGCTAAAACTGCAGAAGGAGCTAAAGGTGAAATATCGGAAGATGACGAACTGAAACTATTGCAGAAATTGGTAAAAAGCAGGAAAGATTCTTTAGAAATATTTCAACAGCAGAATCGTCCTGAGTTGGCTAAAAAAGAGGAAGAAGAAATAGCGGTGATTGAAAAATTCTTACCAAAGCAAATGAGTGCTGACGAGGTAAAAGCTGTATTATCAAAAATTATTACAGAAGTTGGTGCATCATCCCCTGCTGATATGGGTAAAGTAATGGGTGCCGCAACTAAACAATTAGCTGGTAAAGCAGATGGTAAAACTATTTCCTCGTTAGTGAAGGAGTTGCTATCAAAAAGTTGAATGTTTAAAGTTTTAAGGTTTAATGTTGATTCTACCCGAAATAACCTGCCCCTTCAGACGTTAAACCTTAAACAAACAAATGTTAATCGACCTCATTTTCGCCGTCATCCTTGTATTAGCCATATTAAAAGGTTATCAACGTGGCCTTGTTATAGGTTTGTTTTCATTGGTTGCCGTTATTATTGGACTTGCCGCAGCTATGAAGCTTTCAACAGTTGTTGCTGGTTATATTGGCAAGGCTGTTAAGGTCTCAGAAGAATGGCTCCCTATTATTTCTTTTGCTGTTGTTTTCCTTATTGTTTTATTATTGATTCGCCTGGGGGCCAGAGCTATCGAAAAAGCGATAGAAGTTGTGCTGCTTGGCTGGGTGAACAAAATCGGCGGTATTATTCTGTTTGCTGCTATTTATATTACTGTTTTCAGTGTGTTACTTTTTTATGCAGAGCAAATGAAGTTGCTTCAAGCGGATACAATTGATAAATCCGTGACGTATTCTTTTGTACAACCCTGGGGCCCGAAAGCGATGAATGGATTTGGCTCTATTGTCCCCATCTTTAAAGATATGTTCAGCGAACTCGAACAATTTTTTGATGGGGTGGCGAAAGAGATATCCTTACATTAGACCTTGTTGGAACATTTACCGGGGAAAAGAAGGTGTAAGTATTAAACAAGACTTCACCGTAAAAAACAGTATGAGCTTTTTCTGCAACATTCAATTAACGTATAGTTCTTCAAATAAAGTTGTTCCGGAGATACAACAGTGATATATACAGGTTTTGTATAATAAATAAATTGAAATACAGCCCGGTAATCAAAACATGTTTTTAAAACAAGGCCGTTGCGCCTATATTTGCCCTGATTGGCATGTCTTTATGCAGTAATCTGCTTATTTTTTGCGCCAAAACGACTAATTTAGCAACTATAGATAGTACAGAATTAACGGCCATGGAGTACGAAATCAAACAACACGACAAGTTCAAATACATCGAGGAAGGCAGTGGAGAACCGCTGGTGCTTTTACATGGCCTGTTTGGTGCACTCAGCAACTTTGCCAGTCTTATAGAATACTTCCGGCATCATTACAAAGTAGTTGTACCTATATTACCGCTGCTTGAGATGGATATTTTAAACACTTCTGTTGGTGGCCTTGCCAAATATGTACATAAGTTCATCGAAGCCAGAGACTACCAGGGTGTTCATTTGTTAGGGAACTCCCTTGGTGGCCATGTAGGATTAGTACACACACTGAAGCATCCTGAAAGAATAAAGTCGTTGACACTAACCGGAAGTTCAGGCCTTTTTGAAAACGGTATGGGTGATAGTTATCCCAAAAGGGGTGACTATGAGTATATCAAGAAAAAAACAGAGCTGACATTTTATGATCCTGCGATGGCGACTAAAGAGTTAGTAGATGAAGTGTATAGTATTACCAATAGCCGTATAAAGGTTATTAAAATTATTGCTTTAGCTAAAAGTGCTATCAGAAATAATTTAGGGGAAGAGCTCAACCAGATTAAACAACCAACGTTATTAGTATGGGGTAGTAATGATACCATTACACCTCCGTTTGTAGCCAAGGAATTTAATAAGTTGATTCCAAACAGTGAATTGCATTTTGTTGATAAATGTGGCCATGCACCTATGATGGAAGTGCCCGATGAGTTTAATGCGATTCTGCATAAATTTTTGAAAAAGCTCAATGAGCCTGCAACAGTTGCCTGATCATTGATGTCTCAGAGAAGTAAAGCCGCTATCCATGTTAACCCGTGAACTATTATCTCAATCCCTTCCTTCCCTTCGCCTTAGCGATAAGGTGTACCAGGCATTGCAACTGATGAATGACAATCATGTGACTCATCTTCCTATTACAGAAGGCGAAAAATTTATTGGTAACATCAGCGAAGAAGACTTGCTATTGGCAGAGAATGACCATGCTGATCTATCTTCCCTGGAACAATCTTTTTCAGATGTGTCGGTGAAGGAAGATGAACATTTTCTCAAAGCGGTTCAACTTGCTGCTGATAGTGGCCTGAGTGTGGTTCCGGTTGTTTCAGAAGAGAATGAACTGGTTGGTACATTGGCTTATAATGACCTTTTAAAATTTTCATCGGGTTTTATGAGCCTTGGTGAACCCGGGGGCCTGATTGTGCTGGAGATGGAGAGTAACCAGTATTCATTTAATGAAATCAGCAAACTGGTGGAAACAAATGATGCCCAGATTACCCAATTAAATACTTCTAATAATGCGGAAACAGGTATGATGCAGGTGACTATCCGTATCAATAAACCTGATGTGGCAGACATCGTAGCTTCTTTTCAACGTTATGAGTATAACGTAAAATATTTTTTTGGCGAAGAATTGTACACAAACGAATTACGCAGCAACTACGACAACCTGATGAACTACCTGAAAATCTGATCTTCGGACTTTTCCTTTATTTTATGCAGACCTGATAATTCGGCCTAATTTAGGCCTCTGCCCGAAAAGAATTATGTTGCGTAAAAGAAAATATTATTCCCTTTTTTTCATACTGATGATTGCTTGCCATTTTCTGATGGCACAATCCACCGTAACAGGGGAAATAAAAGATACTGCTATTGTTCCTTCTGCCAACTCACCAGTTATTGTGGGAAAAATAGAAATTACGGGAAATAAAAAAACAAAAGAATCAATCATTCTCCGGGAAATACCTTTTAAATCAGGGCAGACTTATTCATTGAAAGAGTTGGTTGAAAAATTTGAAACAGCCCGTCGCCAGTTGATGAATACGACTCTTTTTAATTCAGTAATTGTAGCTGCAAAAAATATTGAGGGTAATAAAATTGATGTGAGTGTTGAAGTAAAGGAACGGTGGTATTTATTTCCGGTGCCTGTTTTTAAACCCATTGACCGTAATCTTAACCAATGGTTAGTGGAACAAAATGCCAGTCTTGACCGGGTGAATTATGGAATAAAATTATATTATAACAATGTCTCGGGAAAAAATGATAAACTAAAGCTGGGACTAATTAATGGCTATACAAAACAACTTTCTCTCAGCTATGACAGGTTATACATTGATGCAAGGCTGAAATGGGGTTTTAAATTTTCTTTTGCTGCCGGTAAAAACAGGGAGATAAACTATAATACAATCAATGACAAACAGGTCTTTCTGAAAGACGAAAATAACTACGTCCGCAATTTTACAAATGCTAATGCTGAGCTTACTTATCGTAAGGCTATTAAAACAAGACACAGCTTTGGAATAAGTTATGCAGCAGAAGGAATAAAAGATACAATTGTCTCCCTGAACCCTTCTTATTTTAAATCTGGACGAAACAGTATTAGTTTTCCGGGTATTTATTATAATATGACCTATTATGACCTGGATTATATTCCTTATCCCACTAAAGGGTATGCGGCACAGGTTTCCATTAGTAAAAACGGATTTAATAATATTATTGATCTCTGGCAGCTTCATGTAAAAGGTTCCGGCACCTGGCCATTGTCAGCAAAAACTTTTTTGAACCTGAATGTATATGGGGGTATAAAACTTCCCTTCAAACAACCCTATTTCAATCAACGGTTTCTCGGATATGGCGATGTTTTCATGCAGGGCTTTGAGTACTTTGTAATCGACGGCGTGGCAGGGGGCTATTTAAAAACAACAGTTACCAGGGAGTTACTGAATTTTGCTATTAAAACACCCGCAGGTAAAAAGGGGAGAGAGGCACAGCGAATTCCTTTCCGTATTTTCGGAAAAGTGTTTGGTAACAGCGGCTATGTTCATGCTCAGCAGCCGGGACAAAATTCTCTCTCCAATAAAATGCTCTATTCCGGTGGGTTTGGTATTGATATCCTTACTTTTTACGACGTTACATTCAAACTGGAATACAGTTTTAACTCATTAGGCCAAAACGGTCTATTTTTACACCGCAAGACCATCTTCTAAAAAAAATAATGAAAGCAGCAATATACAGCCGGATACTGGAGAGTGAGCAGCAGAAAGATGTGCAGTTGTTCTTTGATGAATTAGCCATTCAGAAAATAGAGCCCATTATTTTCAAAGACTATTTCGACCAGTTAAAAGAGACTATCCACTTACCTGCTGACACAAAAACTTTTTCTATTTCTGAAGATTTGACGGATGAAATTGAATTTATAATCAGCCTTGTTGGTGATGGTACTTTGCTTGATACGGTAACTCTTGTACGGAATAAGCAGATTTCTATCATGGGTATCAACTTTGGCAGGTTAGGTTTTTTAGCCAGTATCGGCCGGGAGGAAGTAAAAATTGCAGTAAAATCTATTGCCAAAAGGACCTATGTAACAGATAAGCGTACCATGATTCACCTGGATGCCAGTTTACCCATGTTTGGTAATGTCCCTTATGCTTTAAATGATTTTTCCATTCATAAAAGGGACGTGGCATCGATGATAAAAATTCATACGTATCTCAATGGTGAATTCTTAAATACCTACTGGGCAGACGGGCTTATAGTGGCTACACCTACAGGCTCTACCGGTTATTCACTCAGTTGTAATGGCCCGGTGGTATTTCCTGATTCAGGCAGTTTTGTAATAACCCCGGTGGCGCCTCACAATCTGAATGTCCGACCCATCATTGTACCCGATGATAATATTATTTCATTTGAGATTGAAAGCCGTTCGGAACAGATTATCTGTGCATTAGATTCCCGGAGGGAAATTGTGAGTAAGGATGTACAGTTAGCAGTAAAAAAAGAGAGTTTTGATATCCACCTGGTTCGCCTGAGTGAGAATAATTTCCTGCAAACCCTGCGTAATAAATTGACCTGGGGGCTTGATAAGCGAAACTAAAATAGCCCTATAATTATAAGAAAATCTTATTTTTAGCGTTCTAAGCTAATCCCGAACCATATTTTTAGTTATGATGAAAAAGATTTTTGTTGCGGTGGCTTTTTCCACTACTGCCCTTTTCTCCGGTACTTCTGTCTCAGCCCAAGATGCAGTAGTGCAGGAAGGTGAATTTGGTATTGGTGTCGGCGCCGCCCAGTATTTTGGGGATTTGAACACCCGGGCCAGGGTGAATACAGCAAAATTGGCGGCCAGTCTATTCTTCCGGAAGAACTTAGGTAATTATATAGCTCTCCGGCTTGGTGCCACATTCGCCCAATTAGGCTATTCAGACCAGTATAACACACATAATGAATACATGTATAGCCGGAACCTGAGCTTTAACAGTAAAGTTTGGGAAGTAACATTACAAGGAGATTTTAATTTTTTCAGGTTTATGCCTGGTGAACCACAGTATAGTTTTACTCCTTATATAACATTTGGTGCCGGTATTTTTAGCTACGACCCTTATGCTTATTTACGAGGCGAAAAAGTATTTCTGAGACCATTGGGTACAGAAGGGCAGGGTAGCAGTTTATATCCTGACCGTAAAAAATATAGTGCTATGGCGATCAGCATTCCTTTCGGTGGGGGTATCAAGTATTCCTTCAATGAAAGAATCAATATTGGTTTTGAAGTGCTGCATAGGTTTACCAACACAGACTACCTTGATGATGTAAGTAAGACCTATGTTGACCCCGCGGCATTTCCTCTTAATCCTGATGGAAGCACATCCAATGCACAGCTGTTAAGTGACAGGTCTTTTGAACTCGGCGAGCCAATCGGTATTCCCGGCCGGCAGCGGGGTAATAGCAAACAGAAAGATCAATTTGTTACAGCTATGGTTCATATTACTTTCAATCTCCAATCATACAAGTGTCCTACAGCTAAGTAAATCAGGTTTCGGTTAGCAGCAAAAATCACCCCGTTGGGTTAGTGGGAATAATCAATAATGCTATTATTTAGCAGTGGCATTAAACCACCGTAATTATTTGGTGGTCTATCACTAAATCTCTTAATTAACCAAACACTTATTTACTATGCGACTCACAAAAATTTTATTTAGCACCGCAATCGTTGCTATTTTTTGCTGTACTGCTGCGTTTACTACTACCAGTTCTTCCAACATGAAAAATACAGGCGACTGGTTTTTTCTCGAAGATAAAAATGTAGGTTTTGGGGTAGATCATGATGTAATTCATTTTGGAAACTGGAAAGATGATGTCCGCCAGATAAAACTAAGAGTCACCGATGGTCCATTGAAGATGTACAAAATGATCATTCATTTTGACAATGGTTCAACTCAGAATGTGGAACTGCGTAACCGCTTTGCACAAGGAAGTGAAAGCCGTGTTATTGATATGGACGGTGGGCTGAGACATCTTACCAAGATAGAATTCTGGTACGAAACAAAAGGTTTTATCAGGGGAAAGTCTCGGATAGCCGTTTGGGGGAAAAATTAATTTTTTCACCAATAATACCTGTTGATTTATAGTAAATTACTGGATGCCTCCATTGCGGGGCATTCTTTTTTTACAATTTACTTTGAATGCGGTCAATCAGCAATAACTTTACACGGATTCCAGCATAGCATTTATGTCAACATTATTAGAAAAAATAGATAAGGAAAAACTACCTCGCCACATTGCTATTATCATGGATGGCAATGGTCGTTGGGCCAAAGAAAAAGGAGAGGACCGCCTCTTTGGCCATTTTCATGGGGTAGAAAGTGTAAGAAATATTGTAGAAGGTTCCGCAGAACTTGGTATTGAATACCTGACCTTATATGCCTTTTCAACCGAGAACTGGGATAGGCCAGAATACGAGGTGATAGGCCTGATGGAACTGCTGGTAAGTACAATCCGTAAAGAAGTAGAAAGTCTTGATAAGAATAATATCAGGTTACATGTAATTGGCGATATGAGTATGTTACCTGAATACGCCAAAAAAGAACTGAATGAGGCACTTGACATTACCAAAGATAATACGGGCCTGAACCTGATAATGGCATTGAGCTACAGTGGCAGATGGGAGTTGCTTAATGCAGTAAAAAGTATTGCATGGGAAGTTAAAAGTGGGCGGTTAAGCGTAGAAAATATTAACCAGGATACTCTTCAGCAGTATCTCTGCACCAGTGGCTTTCCCGACCCTGAGTTAATGATACGTACCAGCGGAGAATATCGTATCAGTAATTTTTTACTTTACCAGTTAGCTTACGCTGAGTTGTATTTTACCGGCGTTCGCTGGCCCGACTTCAGGAAAGAGAACCTTTATGAGGCCATCCTCGATTATCAGAACCGGGAACGTAGGTTTGGAAAAACGGGGGAACAATTGGTGGTGGGATAAGTATTTTTAGGGTGGTATGGTCCCGGATCTTTGATTCCAATTAAAACAGATTTCTAATCAATATTGCCTCTTTTGCCTTTATTTTAGCCTCCTGCTACCAACTTCCCCGTTTTCTTTAACAAAGACTTCAAATATTTACCGTTATTTTGCCGCCTCAACCAGAAGGGGTGGGCTTGTAAAACAACCTTTTAGGGGTTAATCCAGCCCATTTTGAAACTGATTTGGAACAATACATCATGCAAAGATTTTTACTAAGGTTTGGAATTACTGTGATGACGGTGGTGGCATCTGTATTTACTATACAAGCACAGGTGTCGGATACTACAAATCCTACTTCTGTTGATCCCAAACTTATCGAGTGGCAAAATTCCCGGATACCTAAAGAGTATGTAATAGCGGCTGTTAATATAGTGGGTATTAACTACCTCGATACTTCCATCGTTTATTCAATTGCCAATCTTCATGCAGGAGATAAATTTATACACCCCGGCACAGATATTTTTGCTAAATCAATTGCAGCCCTTTGGCGTCAACGATTTTTCTCCGGGGTGCAGGTATATGTGACCAGAGTTCAGGATGATAAAGTTTGGATTGAGATTGAAGTGGTGGAGCGTCCCAGACTTGGTAATTTTAAATTTGTAGGCGTTACTAAATCTGAACAAGAAGAAATATTGGGTAAGGTTAACCTGACCAAACAAACAATTATTACAGAAAATACCCGTCGTGAAATTGTTGAAAAAGTTTCAACGTTTTACACTGACAAAGCTTACCTGAATGTAACAGTAAATATTGTAGAAGTTCCTGACACGGTTTTTACCAATTCCAACGCCATGACTATCTATGTGAATAAGGGTAAAAAAATTCACATTGACAACATACGTTATTTTGGAAATACGGTGGATGGTCTCCGCCTTAAAAAACAAATGAAGGGCACTAAAGAAATGAGCAAGGCCACCCTTCACTCAGATAATACTCCCAGTCCCTATGGTGTTACGAAACCTTTTTCTTTCAATGAATATTTAAAAGAATGGGGATTTCTTTCACTCAGCAAAACCAAAAAATTATTAGACCCCTACTTCCGGTTTAAACTTAGCGGCGCAAAATATAATCAAACAAAATTTGACGAAGACAAGGAAAAAGTGCTGGACTATTACAATTCCTTAGGATATCGTGATGCCCAGATTATTGCAGATACTACCATCAATACCCCCAAAGGCAACCTGAATGTTGACCTGAAAGTAGATGAAGGTCGAAAATATTATTTTGGAAATATTGTCTGGAAAGGAAATGCAAAATATTCTGATTCAATCCTCAATCTTTATTTGGGAATCAATAAAGGAGATGTATACAATATTGGTATTTTGAACAAACGTCTTGGAAAAGAGCTTACACAGGAAGGTGGCGATATCAGTGGCTTATATATGGATGACGGGTACCTGTTCTTCCGGGTGGAACCAATTGAAACAGCTGTTTATAATGATACGATTGATCATGAAATACGAATAACCGAGGGACCACAGGCAAGAATAAAAAATGTAACTATTGCCGGAAATGAAAAAACGAAAGACCATGTAATTCGTCGTGAACTAAGAACCGTCCCCGGAGAATTGTTTAGTCGTTCTGACCTTATCCGTTCGCAAAGAGAATTAGCCAACCTGCAATATTTTAACCAGGAAACGATTAACCCGGGAGTAGTACCGAATGCAGATGATGGAACAGTCGATATCAACTGGAAACTGGAAGAAAAATCTTCTGACCAATTGGAATTGTCAGCCGGTTGGGGAGGTGGTGTAGGCCTCACGGGAACACTCGGTGTTACGTTCAATAATTTTTCTATTAAGAATATCTGGAAAAAACAGGCATGGGATCCATTACCCACCGGAGATGGACAAAAATTGAGTCTGCGCCTCCAATCCAATGGCAGGGCTTATCGTTCCCTGAGTGCCTCCTTTACCGAACCCTGGTTGGGCGGTAAAAAAAGAAATTCACTTACGTTCGGAATCAATAACAGTAAATTTTCGAATGCTTTTGATCCTTTCACAGGTCAGATAGACAGGGCAAGATCAGATACAAATTATCTGAAGTCAACAGGTTTTTCGGTTTCTCTTGGAAAACAATTAAAGTGGCCTGATGATTTTTTCAGTCTCGTCTATACATTGAATATTACACAGTATAAGCTGCGCAACTATCCCATATTTGAAGGACTGAAAGATGGTACATCCAATAATGTAAGTATGAAGATTACCTTACAACGGTCTTCTGTCTTTAATCCGATATTCCCTACCAGCGGATCTAACCTTACAGCAAGTGTTCAGTTTACGCCACCTTATTCTTTGTTTAATAAAAACCTGGTCAATTCTGTTAATCCTTATAAAACTCCGGAGTATCATAAATGGAAGTTTAATGCAGAGTGGTATATACCAATTGGGAAACCAATGGGTGCGGATAAGAGCCGCCAGTTTGTAATGAAGATAGCTGCCAAGTATGGGTATGTAGGCCGCTACACCAATAAACTGGACTATTCGCCATTTGAACGTTTCCAGGTGGGAGATGCGGGACTAACCAATAATTTTGGTTTATTAGGTTATGATATTGTGGCCCATCGTGGATACCCGGTATATGAATCATCTGACCCAACTGTAAATCCAGACCAGCAGAATGCAAACAAATTTTTTATCATTTTTAATAAATATACACTGGAGATGCGTTTCCCGCTGGTTACTAATCCCAGCAGTACTATCTACGCATTAACATTTTTTGAAGCAGCCAATGGATGGCATGATTACAAAGATTATAATCCGTTCCGTCTCCGTCGTAGTGCTGGTGTAGGTATGCGGTTCTTCCTGCCAATGTTTGGTTTATTAGGATTTGACTATGGTGTAGGTCTTGACCGCATTCAACCCGGGCAATCAGGATTTAAAGGAGCCTCACGGTTTACCTTTATGTTAGGATTTGAACCGGAGTAATAGCTGTAAATTCCAAATCATAAAACTTATTATATGAAAAAAATACTCCTTCTTACCTGCTTGTTGGGATTTGGCATGTTGGGATTTTCCCAGAAGTATGCCGTTATTGATACAAGGTATATCCTGGATAAAATGCCGGATTATAAAACAGCTCAAAAACAGTTAGATGACATTGCGGCTGACTGGCAAAAAGATATTGATGCCCAGCAAAAAGAGCTGGATAATATGTACAAAGCTTATGAAGGCGAACAGGTAATGCTAAGTGACGAACTAAAGAAAAAAAGAGAAGATCAACTTTTTAATAAAGAAAAGAGTCTGCGGGATTTACAGCGCAAACGCTTTGGTTTTGAGGGAGATCTGTTTAAAAAAAGGCAGGAATTAATAAAGCCAATACAAGATAAGGTATATAACGCTGTACAGAAAATGGCGGTGACAAGGGGTTATGATTTTGTACTGGATAAAAGTGAAGGAATTACCATTATATTTGCCGACCCAAAACTGGACAAGAGTGAAGATGTGCTCAAAGACCTGGGGGTTCGATAGGTGTTAAAAAAATCATAACTGGCTTTACCAGCCAACTTATTGACAACTAAAAGTCTACTTTAATAATCATAGTAAAGCAATAAAAACCCGAATGGTCGGGACAAACAAAAACAAACCACATGAAAAAATTTCTTTCCGTAATTGTAGTAGGTGCAGGACTTTTATTTGCCGGCACTGCCGATGCACAAATGAAAGCCGGTTATATCAGTGTAGACAACATGGTAGGTCTGATGCCAGAAACTGCTAAATTGGATTCGTTGCTGGAACGTTACCAGGCCGATTCAATCAACCCACAGTATGCCCAGATTGTTTCTTTGTATCAATACAAGGATAGTGTATACAAAGATTCTTTAAAAACACCACCCGCTGTTCGTAAACAAATTGAACAGGAATTACCAACCTTAATTTACCAGATACAAAACTGGCAACAATTGGTAAACCAGGCAGTAGAGGCTAAGCAAAATGAATTGCTGGCTCCCATTTACCGCAAAGTGTATGATGCTATTAAATTGGTAGCAAAAGAAAAAGGATACACTCATGTGTTTTCTAAAGAAGCTTTCCTTGTAGCACCTGATGGTGATGATATGATTGCAGCGGTGGCAGCAAAGCTTAAAGTGCCTATTCCCAAAGCCACTCCGGCAGGTAAGTAAAAAAGAGTAATTTTTAAAATAATTTAAAATCCCCGGTATTGTCAGAGACAATACCGGGGATTGTTTTTAAAGGCTCCCATAACCAATCCTTATTTTTGTATTATGCAAATGCAAGGTCCAATAGGTGTTTTTGATTCAGGCTATGGGGGCTTAACCGTGCTGAAAGAAATCATCAAGAAGCTCCCCGAATACGATTATCTCTATTTGGGTGATAATGCAAGAGCCCCTTATGGTAATCGTTCTTTTGAAACAGTCTATCAGTATACATTACAATGTGTAAAATGGTTTTTTGAACAAAATTGTTCCTTAGTCATTCTTGCCTGTAACACTGCCTCTGCAAAAGCATTAAGAACGATACAGCAAAATGATTTACCGGTCATTGCTCCCGGTAATAGAGTGCTGGGTGTAATAAGACCAACAGCAGAAATTATAGGCACTTTTTCCGAAACTAAAAGTGTGGGCATTTTGGCAACCAACGGAACAGTAGCTTCCCAATCATACCCGATGGAAACTGCCAAGTTTTTCCCTGACCTTAAAGTTTACCAGGAGGCATGCCCGATGTGGGTGCCATTAATAGAAAATGAAGAGTACCAAAGTCACGGAGCCGATTTTTTCATAAAAAAAAACTTGCATAATATTTTTGAGAAGGGAAAAGATATCGATGTAATACTATTGGCTTGCACTCATTATCCTTTATTAAAAGAAAAAATTGAGGAATACTTACCGGTAGGTGTAAAACTGATTTCTCAAGGGGAGATTGTAGCCACCAGCCTGGCTGATTACCTGACCCGCCACCCGGAAATAGAAAGCAGATGCAGTAAAAATGGTCAGCGAATATTTTATACTACAGATTCAACGGAAGATTTTGATAACCATGCCACTACTTTTTATGGACAACCCATAAGCTCCAAACATGTTGATTTAGAAAGCATTAAGATTAAATGAGGACAAAAGTTGATAAGAGGATTTTTTTCTAAAAACAGCTTCCACCCATATACTTATAAGCGTTAAACCATTACCTTTGCCGTCCTTTCACAAACAGCAGGTGTGGTGACTTGCTGGTGAATCTGGAACCAGGTCCGTTCTCCCGGCCGCATTATTAAGAAGAAGAAAAAAGAGAAATAATTATGAAACGTACATTCCAACCTCATCGCAAACGCCGTAAAACTGTTCATGGTTTTCGGAAACGTATGGCATCTGCTAATGGTCGTAAGGTATTAGCCAGCCGCCGTGCCAAAGGCCGTAAGAAACTGACCGTTTCTGATGAAAGTAAATTAAAGTAGAAAGCATATCCAAATCTTCCGAAATGGGAGAAACGGGAAGCTCACTATATTTATAGCTCCGAAATATTTCGGAGCTATTTTTATTAGGTTTATTGGTGGCTAAACTATTTACACTAAAGAAAACAGAACGGCTCAAAAGCCGTAAGCAAACTGAACAACTATTCAGAGAAGGGAAAAGATTTACTCTGACTCCATTCAGAATCTATTACTTATTCAACAACGATAAAAATATAGTACTTCAATTCGGAGCTGGTGTAAGCAGCAAGATTTTTAAAAAAGCTGTTGATAGAAACAGGGTGAAAAGGCTTATTAGAGAAGCTTACCGGTTGCAAAAAATTTCGCTCCAGGAAAAATTGGCGGAAAAAAATATTCAACTGAATCTTTTTTTTATTTACACAGGTAACGAATTGCCAGTGTATAAAGAGGTGTTTGATAAAACAGGCAAGGTGCTGGAGAAACTTCTTCTAATAGCCGGCGAACAAAAATGAAAACATTTCTTCGCATATTAAGCCTTCCCTTTATTCTGCTGATAAAAATTTACCAATGGGTTATTTCTCCCTGGCTGGGCCCAAAGTGCCGCTATACTCCCACCTGCTCTCACTATGCTGCTGAAGCATTAAAAAAGTACGGAGTCTTTAAAGGTATGTGGCTAGCGGTTAAGAGAATAAGCCGGTGCCATCCATGGGGAGGGAGTGGTTACGATCCTGTTCCCTGATCTCTCTTTTTTTATGTTGAAAATTAGTCTATTTTGTACCTGGGTAAAGTATTTATCCATTCTTGAATCATTAGTTAATAACCGAAAATAATCTACATGAAAAAAAATTTTCTATCAATGGCTATTCTGGCTGTTGTTGTAAGTATGTCCTCCTGCGGGGGTGGTTCATCATTTGAAGGTGATGTGAAAAAATTTGGCAATATGCGCTGCAAAGCCCAGCAACTGGCAGCAAAAGATCAGTCAGATGAAAAAGTGAAAAAAGAATTGGAAGATCTGCAAAAAGAGATGGAGACTTATGGGGACGAAATGTCTAAAAAATATGAGAAAGACAAGGATAATAAAGAAATGGAAGCAAAGGCCGACAAGATTATGAAAGACATTATGGATAAATGTAAATAAGTTACTTTATATAGTTAGAAAGCCTTCTACTCACTAGTAGAAGGCTTTCTGATTTCAGCTACTTTATATTATGCAGCTTCGAATCTCTCTGCTACTTTATTCCAATTAATTACATTCCAGATAGCAGTTAGATAATCCGGACGTTTATTCTGGTATTTCAGGTAGTAAGCATGTTCCCATACATCTACCCCAAGGATAGGGGTTCCTTTTATTTCGGCAACATCCATTAGTGGATTGTCCTGGTTGGGAGTAGACGAAATAGTGAGTTTACCCTCATGAATAAGCAACCATGCCCAGCCGCTTCCAAAGCGACCTACACCGGCGGCAGCAAATTTTGTTTTGAACTCATCAAAAGAGCCAAAAGTCTGGTTGATTGCGTCAGCAAGTTTTCCTGATGGGGCGCCTCCTGTATTGGGTGCCAGACTTTCCCAGAAGAATGTATGATTCCAATGGCCGCCACCATTATTTCGAACAGCTGGTGAAATAGTGCCGGCTGCAGCCACCAATTCTTCTAACGATTTATTTTCATTTGGAGTACCGGCAACAGCTTTATTCAGATTATCGACATATGCCTGGTGGTGTTTGCCATGATGTATCTGCATGGTTAGTGTATCAATATGCGGCTCCAGCGCATCATGTGCATACGGGAGGGGTGATAATGTAAATGCCATAGTATTTAAGTTTATTTGTTTGTAAGGATAACAAAAGTAAGGATACGTTGTTTAAAAATGCCCGAATCATAGATGAATACTTTCTTAGCCTGCAACCTACTTTTTCAATCGATTCATTTTATTCCCTTTCACGGTAAAAGTTTCTACAATGCCTCTTGTTTCAAGGTCCAACCGGATTGAAATAGTATACCAGGGGATCGATTTCTTAAAATCAGGTATTTTTTGACGAATGATTTTAGCCACATCATCAGTCAGTTCACTAAATGTCTTGCCTTTACTTCCTTTCAGGCTTTGCAGGATGGCAGCTTTAAAAGGAACATAAATTTCATCGGCCACCTTTAGTTGACTACCTGTGCGGGGATGAGTGGTGGTTGTTTTTTTTAAGTTGATGTTTTTAGCCATAACTATCTTTTCCCTTTAAAAAAATCCTTCATCAGTTTGGCACATTCGTCTTTCATTACTCCCCTTATTAATTCCGTCTTGGGATGAAAGGGCCAATTGGAGCCGGCAGTTTTCTTGTATCCATTCTTTTCATCATCCGCACCGTACACAATTTTTCCAATCTTACTCCAGTAAATGGCACCGGCACACATGCTACAAGGCTCTATAGTTACATACAATGTTGCCTCCGGCAGATATTTACTGCCGAGTGAATTGAATGCTGAAGTAAGTGCAATCATTTCAGCATGGGCAGTAGGGTCGTTTAACCTTTCTGTCATGTTATGACCCCGGGCTATTATTTTTTCATTGATAACCACTACAGCACCAACGGGTACTTCATCATCTTCGAATGCTATTTTGGCTTCTTTTAATGCCTGCATCATGAAGTATTCGTCGGTCATTGGGCGGAGAGTTTTAACTAACTTGGTATAAAATTAGAATTAATGGCAGACATATCAGCCCTCGAAAAAATGAGGCAGTATTTCAACAGCGGGGCCACTAAAACCTATGTGTTTAGGAAGGAACAATTAAAAAAATTAAAAACCTCTATCCTGAACCATGAAGAGAGTCTGTATACTGCATTATATACAGACCTGAAAAAAAGCAGGGAAGAAACCTGGGTTACAGAAACAGGGATGGTGATTTCTGAATTGAATGCGGCAATAAAAAATCTCCGGCACTGGATGGGAGCTGAAAGTGTAAGCACCAATCTGCTGAACCTTCCATCCGGAAGCAGGGTGATGAAAGAACCACTTGGAGTGGTACTGATAATCGGGCCGTGGAATTACCCTTTTCAGTTATTGATCAATCCATTAATCGGGGCGATTGCAGCTGGTAATTGTGTGGTGCTGAAGCCAAGTGAATTTGCCCCAGCCACTGATGCAGTAATGAAGAAGATCATTGAAGAGACATTTCCAAAAGAATATATTTTGTATGTGCAGGGTGATGGGGCGGCCGTTATTCCCGGCATGATGAATAATTTTACATTCGATCATGTTTTTTATACAGGCAGTACTGTAGTCGGGAAGATTATTTATAAGATGGCCGCTGAAAGGTTAGTGCCTGTTACCCTGGAATTGGGTGGCAAAAGCCCCTGTGTAGTGGAAAGCGATGCAAATATCAAAGTGGCTGCCCGCCGTATTGCCATGACAAAATTCTCCAATGCCGGCCAGATGTGTGTGGCGCCGGACTATTTGCTGGTACATCATTCAGTTAAAGACAAACTGCTCAATGCCTTTAAAGAAGTTTTACCAAAATTCTTTGGTGACAAGCCAGAAGACAGTTATAACTACGGCAAAATCATCAATGAAAAACAATTCAACCGGATTGCAGGTTATTTATCAACGGGTACAAAGATTTTTGGGGGCAGAACGGATAAGGAGAAGCTTTTTATCGAACCTACCATCCTTACTGATGTACCGCTTGACTCAGCAGTAATGAATGACGAGATATTCGGACCGGTATTACCCATCATTACATTTGATACAATGGATGAAGCAAAAGCAATCATTGACAGGCACCCTAATCCTTTGTCGTTTTACATTTATACATCCAATAGTACAAAGGAAAAGGAATGGCTGGATGCAGTACCATCCGGAGGTAGCTGTGTTAATAATTCGAGCTGGCATCTTACTAATCATAATTTACCGTTTGGTGGACGTGGTTTTAGCGGAACGGGATGTTATCATGGCAAGTATTCCTTTGACACCTTCAGCCATAAAAAAGCCGTAATGAAAACACCTACCTGGTTTGATCCCAGTATCAAGTACCCGCCATTTAAGGGGAAGTTGAAATTATTCAAATGGGTAATCCGCTGATGACTGCAAAATCCAAATACCGTAAACTTAAAAGAGCATTAATTGTTCTTCTTGTATTCATCATTGTGTTTGCACTGTATGTGGAAATTGCAAACCGTAATTCAAAGAATATGACCTACCGACAAAAAGTGCTGAAAGCTGCCTATCCGGTTTTAATGTGGGTTACAAAACTGGCAGGTAAGAATTCAAAGGAGCTTAGCGGAACTAAGCAACCGCCTATATCTTTTTATTCGCTAAAAGCTATTTTAAATAACGGTGATACACTTGATTTTGCCAATCTGAAAGGCAAAAAGATAATGCTGGTAAACACTGCCAGTGATTGTGGTTACACTAATCAATTGAATGATTTGCAGAAGTTATCAGAACAATACAGTGAAAAATTGGTGATTATCGGTTTTCCTGCCAATGATTTTAAAGAACAGGAAAAGGGAACCGATGAAGAGATTGCCAAATTTTGTAAAGTAAATTACGGCGTTTCATTTCCATTGATGAAAAAAAGCATTGTGATAAAATCATCACAGCAAAATCCCGTTTACCAATGGCTGACCGATTCAACAAAGAATGGATGGAACGATCAATCCCCTTCGTGGAATTTTACAAAGTATATCGTTAATGAAGGAGGAGTATTGACAAATTATTTTGGTCCTTCTGTTTCACCATTGAGCAAAGATGTAACGAAAGCAATCAGCGAGTAAAGAAACAAAATGAATTCTTTTTAGAAAGGAGGAATGTATGAGCTATACTGATCTTATAGGAACGGCCGGTGTGGGATTAATACTTCTTGCATATTTCTGTAATACATTCGGATGGATTAATGGGAAGAGCAAACTATTTTTCCTTTTGAATATAGTTGGGGCTGGCCTCGCCTGCTATGCTTCATGGCTTATTGATTACTGGCCCTTTGTTGTACTGGAAGGCACATGGTTAATTGTATCTGTTGCAGGACTTATGAAAACTTTAAAGCGTCAGGATTAATTCACCGGGCATTTTTCATGATAGTTCACTAATTCAATAGGAGTTTTCTCAAACTCATACCCGCCATAGGTTCTGGCTATTTCATCAAACACAACATTGAGTTCTTCTTCACTTGTAAGTGTTACTAATTTATTGCGGAACTCTTTTATGTTAGGTAACCCTTTCAGGTAGTTAGCATAGTGCCGGCGCATTTCATTGATGCCTACCACCGGGTTCTTCCATTCGATGGATTTGCGGAGATGTTTACGGCAAACAAATAAGCGGTCTTCAATAGTAGGGGGAGGTAAATGCTCACCCGTCTTTACAAAATGTTTTATCTCGTTAAATATCCAGGGATAACCGATAGCGGCACGGCCAATCATAATGCCATCTACACCATAACGGTTTTTATATTCAACTGCTTTCTCCGGAGAATCAATATCTCCATTACCAAAAATCGGAATGTTTATACGTGGATTATTTTTCACTTCGCCAATTAATGTCCAGTCTGCTTCGCCTTTATACATCTGTGCCCGGGTACGTCCGTGAATAGCTAATGCTTTAATACCCACATCCTGCAACCGTTCAGCCACTTCTTCAATATTTTTTGCTTTATCATCCCAGCCCAATCTGGTTTTAACAGTAACCGGTAATGAAGTTGATTTTACAACAGCCGATGTGAGCCGTACCATCAAATCAACATCCTTTAATACTCCTGCACCGGCACCTTTCAGGGCTACTTTTTTTACCGGGCAGCCAAAATTGATATCCAGTAAATCAGGATTGGTAACTTCTACAATTTTTGCCGCCATGGCCAGGCTGTCTTCATCACCACCAAATATCTGAATGCCGACAGGACGTTCATAATCGAAGATGTCTAGCTTTTTCCTGCTTTTTATAGCGTCCCGTATCAAACCTTCGCTGGAAATAAATTCTGTGTACATGAGATCCGCTCCATTATCCTTGCACACAGCCCGGAAAGGAGGATCGCTAACATCTTCCATCGGTGCCAGAAGCAGCGGGAAGTCAGGAAGTTGTATGTTGCCTATCTTTACCATTTAACAGTGTACTACGAAGCGTTTGCGAAGGAGTACAAACGGCAAATTTACATTCTTAAATCTTAGTTTTCTAATGAAAGGGCTGTTAAAAGCAAAATCTGCTGGAACTCAATTTGTACTACTTATCAGCATTGCATTAGCCAGTTTTTTTATAATAGGGCTGTTGGGTACGGTGTTGTTGTCAAAAATATCCGGAATGAGTCTTGAAACTATGAGCGATAGCTCAAAATGGGACTATACCGATGGTAAATTGGCTACTGTAATCCGGGGAATGCAGATCATTCAGTTTATTTCATTATTTCTTATTCCCACTTTTATTTGTGCCTGGTTGTTCAGTACTGACAGTAAAAAATACCTCGGACTGAAAAGGCCATCGCATATCACTTATTTTCTCGTTGGGGTTGGGGTGATGTTACTGGCTATTCCCGCCGTAAATTTTTTAGGTGAACTAAACCGGCATGTTCAGTTTCCCGCTGGTCTTGAAAAGTGGTTAAAAGAACAGGAAGCAGATGCTGCAAAAACCATCAAAGCATTATTATCAAAACATACAATCAAAGACCTTCTGCTAAATATTATTTGTATTGCAGGGCTTGCGGCTGTTGGAGAAGAATTACTATTCCGGGGGATTGCACAGCGGCTGCTTATTAAAATGTTTAAAAATCCCTGGGTAGGCATCATTGTAGCAGCATTTCTTTTTTCTGCGATGCACCTGCAGTTCTATGGATTTCTTCCACGGTTTGTGTTAGGAATTTTATTGGGTGTCATTTACTGGTACAGCGGCAGTTTGTGGACGGCTATACTTGCCCATTTTGTATATGATGCTGTGCTGATAGTAGCCGCTTATTTCAATCCTGAATTACTCAATGAGGAAAAAACTCTCAAACTATCCGGTATGGCATTAGTGGCAACAATCAGTTTAGTTCTGGTGGTTTTGTTGGTTGGCTGGATGAGAAAAAAATCAGCGGTAACATACAACGAAGTGTATGCAGACGATAAAAATGTAAAGGATCATCCATTTGACTTTGACAAATATGGCGTTTAATTCAGCAGTATTTAAAACAAGGGCATTAACAGCAATCATTTTTGCAGCCGTGATGCTGGCAGGGCTGCTGTGGAACCAATGGAGTTTTCTTGTTTTGTTTTCTATTATTCATTTTGGGTGTTGGTGGGAGTATCTGAAACTGACAGAAAAGATTCATAACACCAGTTTTCATCCTTATACAAAGCTTGGATTGATGGTAATGGGCTATGGAATGCTGCTTTGGTTTTGCGGCACGGCTTACCATATCAATAATTACGGACTAAAAGAAAATATTTCATTACCAGTTTCTGCTGCGGGGTTTGCATTATTAGTGATTGGCATTTTTCAACGGAATGTTATCCAGCTTAAAGCTTTTGCAATGGCGGCGCTGGGGTTGGTTTATATTTCGTTGTGCTGGGGATTGATGATCGGTTTGAATGGAACAATGGATGTACATGTTCGTGATACAATGTATGTGATAAGCGACAACCTTATCGCCATTACTATAATTGTAGCTATATGGATAAATGATACGATGGCATATATAGTCGGCTCATTTATTGGAAAGACACCACTTTCAAAAATATCTCCCAAAAAAACATGGGAGGGAACGATTGGGGGTATTATACTGAGTATACTTGTTGTTGGTCTTATTGCTTATTATGGATTTCAATTTGATTGGCTTACTTATCATTTAGTTATAATTGCTGCCATTGCTGCTATTGCCGGCACTTTCGGCGATTTGCTTGAATCCAAATTAAAAAGAATGGCGGGAGTAAAAGATAGCGGCTCACTAATGCCCGGGCATGGTGGTTTTTTAGACCGGTTTGATTCTTTATTACTGGCAACTCCGTTTGTCTGGCTTTATGTTTGCTTTTTCATGCAATGATTTTCCATTCACTACCTGCCTGCCGGTAGGCAAGGCTGACTCTTCACCATTTACTATATTTGCTCCATGACCATCCACAAAGAAGGCTACAAGACAATTGCGATCAGCACTATTTTATTTGGTGTAATAAATCTTCTTTCATTTTATTTTATAAGCTCTTCTGTTCCAATAATCAGCTGGATTATTTTTATAGGGACACTTGGCCTCTTGGTTTTTATCATTTCCTTTTTTCGCTTGCCTAAAAGAGAAAACACTATACAGGATGATGCTATCATTGCCCCTGCCGATGGAAAAGTGGTGACTATTGAAGAAGTGCAGGCCGATGAATATTTTACTGACCGCCGGATACAGGTTTCCATCTTTATGAGTCCGTTGAATGTACATGTCAATCGTAACCCGGTTTCTGGCGAAATAGCATATAGCCAATATCACAAAGGAAAATATTTAGTGGCCTGGCACCCCAAATCATCTACAGAGAATGAAAGACATTCGGTGGTGTATCGAAAGGATGGCAAAGAAATACTAGTAAAACAAATTGCGGGTGCGGTGGCAAAACGAATTGTGAACTACCTGCAACCTGGTCAACAGGTAAAACAAGCTGAAGAGATGGGGTTCATCAAATTTGGTTCAAGGGTTGATTTGTTATTACCACTTGACGCAAAGATCCATGTAAAAATTGGTGATAAGCCTCTTGGTGGTGTAACGGTTATTGCTACCTGGTAATGTATTTTAAAATATTCCTTCTAATTCTTTCAGCGAATAAACAGTGTAAGTAGGTAGTTTATTTTCT
This sequence comes from Chitinophagaceae bacterium, assembly GCA_016719015.1. Classification (GTDB taxonomy): domain Bacteria; phylum Bacteroidota; class Bacteroidia; order Chitinophagales; family Chitinophagaceae; genus JJ008. Next base: position 1,335,838 of record JADKAZ010000001.1, on the reverse strand, counting down.
ATAACAGGTACAGGTTCTTTTGTAAGATGATTCACATGTACCTGGTCAATACCTGCATTAAGACCTCCTAATATATCCACTTCAATACTATCGCCCAGCATAATACTTTCATCGGGTTTTGCATTCGCTTTTTTCAACGCATAATCAAAAATTTCTTTATGTGGCTTCAGGCTATTACTGCCTTCGGAAGTAATTACTTCTTTAAAATAGTTGGTGAGGCCGGCATTTTTTAATTTACTGTGCTGTGTTTTTTCAAACCCATTGGTAATTAAATGCAGCTGGTAATTCTTTTCTGCCAGGTAATCCAATATTTCAATAGTATGGGGGAAAAGGATTTTACGGGTGGGCAACAGGTCCAGAAAAACCACTCCCATTTCCCGGGCCAGCGGTTCATCGGCTATTTTAAAGTCCAGCAAGCTGAGCCACATTCTTTTCCAGCGAAGTTCATCCACTTTTATAAAACCCTTGCGGTAGCGGTCCCAGAGTTTGTCGTTATGAACGAGATAGTTCCTGTGAAACAAATCAAAATCACTTACCCCTCTTCTATCAAGGCTCATAGACAGGTATAGTTCCTCCAGCGTTTGGCGACTATTGGCTTCAAAATCCCAAAGGGTATGGTCCAGATCGAAAAATAGATGTTTGTACTTCATTACAGTTGTAGATTTGCAAAGAAACTGGAAATAATCATACCATGAATGTAATTATCACCGGCGCATCCAAAGGAATTGGAAAAGCCATCGCTGAAATTTTTGCTGCTAATGGCCATCATCTTTTTTTATGTGCAAGAGGAGAAGTGGTTTTATACAAAACCCTGGAAGAACTGGTAACCAAATATCCTTCCGCTATTATAAAAGCAAAACCTTTTGATCTAAGCCGAAAGGAGGAAGCAAAAGCTTTTGGTGCCTGGTGCCTTGAATATGGTGTTCCCGATGTGTTGGTGAATAATGCAGGTTTTTTTGAACCGGGCAGTGTTCATAATGAGCCGGATGGAACATTGGAAAGTCAACTGGCGGTAAACCTGCACAGCGCCTATCATGTAACCCGGGCTGTACTACCCTGGATGATGGAAAAACGGTCAGGCCATGTCTTCAATATGTGTTCCATCGCTTCGCTGGATGCTTATGCAAATGGTGGGGCTTATAGTATCAGCAAATTCGCATTGTATGGCTTTAGTAAAAACCTACGGCAAGAAATGAAACCGCATGGAATAAAAGTTACTTCCATCCATCCCGGAGCAGTGATGAGTGATTCATGGGGTAAGTATGATAACTCTTCCAAACGTATTATGGAGGCTGAGGATATTGCTAAAATGATTTATGCTGCAACACAATTATCGGTACAGGCCTGCGTGGAGGATATTGTCATCCGGCCACAATTGGGTGATCTGTAGCCGTTAAAAACCGCTTTTCCCCTTTGATGTAGTTTAAAACTCTCCTCTGCGAAAGCAGTACTATTTTAGTATGATTATTCATGAAGAAAGCAGCCTTTATATTCAAACTTCTCTTGTTTGCAATAACAGCACAGGCACAGGTTAGTTTTAAAACCATTGTGCCGCAAATGCCTGTTGTTTCCGGCGAATCTTTCCAGGTGCAGTATATTATTGAAGATGGGGACAAGACCATGAATGTAAAGCCTCCTGCCTTTACAAATTTTCGCTTTGTAGCCGGTCCCAATATTTATTTGGGCTCTGTTTCAACATCGGATGGAGCAAAACCTCTTAGCAATGCTGTGTACACCCTTGAGGCCATGCGTCCCGGAAAATTTATAGTACCCGGGGCAACAATTGTTGTTAACGGGAAACTTATTCGCAGTAATGATGCTATGGTGCTGGTAATTTCAAAAGAAGAAGCTGTTAAGAGATTCAACAAAGAAAATGGCATCAGCAATTCAGATTATTTTTTACGACCTGGTGAAAATGGGTATGAAAAGATCAGGCAGAACCTTTTTGTAAAAGTAATGGTGGATAGAAAAAATTGTTATGTGGGCGAACCGGTGCTGGCAACCTTTAAATTATACTCAAGGCTTGAATCGAAATCAGATATTATAAAAAACCCAGGGTTTTATGGCTTTACAGTATATGATATGGTGAATCTCGCCGACAAAGAGATGGTTACGGAAAAAGTGAATGGAAAAGATTTTGATGTTCATACCATTCGTAAAGTGCAGTTATATCCATTACAGACTGGTATTTATACGATCGATGCGATGGAAGTAAAGAATAAAGTCGAGTTTTCGAAAAGTGCAGTGAATAAAAAAACAGAACAGGAAATTGTAGAAGGTCTTTTCGGTAATAATGATACTGAAACCCCGAAGGAGGGAACAGAAGTATTTGAAACAACGATCAGTACCGAACCGGTTGTTATCAATGTAAAACCTGTTCCGGAAAAAAATAAACCAGCCAATTTTGCAGGAGCAACAGGGCAGTTCACTATAACGGCGACCCTTCAAAACAGCAACCTGTCAAAGAATGAGCAGGGATTCCTTGAAATTGCTATTACCGGGAGAGGAAACTTTATACAGATCAATGCACCTGCTGTGCAATGGCCTGTAGGAGTGGAAGGGTTTGAACCGGTTGTAAAAGACGAAATCGATAAAACAAAATCACCGCTAACCGGTCGGCGTATATTCCGCTATCCTTTCGTTTGTGCATCGGCTGGTACATACAAAATAGCACCAGTAAATTTTTCTTTTTACAACACAGATAGCAACAACTATACTGCTACTGCAACAAAAGATATTCAATTTTCTGTCAGTAATGAAGACAAAAAGAAACTGTTCGTAGCGGAACATAAAACATCTATTGCAGAAAGAAGTGAAAAAGCTGACAGAGTTGCTGGTGGAATAGTAGTATTGCTGGTTCTGCTGATATTATTGTATTGGATCTTTATCAGAAAAGAGGCTGTGACAACAATACCGGTAAGCCAGGAACCTGCTAAGCCAACCGTAGAAGAGCTGCTGTTGCCTGTTAAGTTGCTGACTTCAGGAGAAGATAAACAGTTTTATACAGCACTCCATAGTGTTATCTGGCAATTTACCGGCGAACAGTTTAACCTATCCGGCAGTGAACTGAATAAAAGGTCATTAGTTGTAAAAATGAACACAGCAGGAATTTCCAGCGATACAACGGAACGGTTATTCCACGTCCTTGAACAGTGTGAAGCAGGTATGTTTACGAATGTCAGCTTAGAGCAGGACAAACAAAGTATATTGTCTGAAACTAAAGAAGTGCTGGAAATTATTCAACCGCCAGAGAGTTGAATAATTTTATTCAGAGTATTTATATCCAACACCCCTTACAGAATGGAAGTATTTGGGGTTTCGGCTGTCTTCTTCAAAATATTTACGGAAGTTGAGGATAAAGTTGTCAATAGTTCTGGTCGTTGGATATACATTATAACCCCAAACTGATTGCAATATTTTTTCTCTTGGTACCACCTCATTTTTATTTTCAATCAGCAATTTCAGGAGCATGGTTTCTTTTTTACTGAGAGGTATCTTTTCCCCTGAACTTTTTATTGCTTCCTGCCCCTTAAAGTCAATAGTGTTTCCTCCAAACGAATAGTTGTCTCCAATAGTTGATTTATCCTGTAGTTTTTTATTCTTATTAATAAGTTTGTGAACTCTCAACAGAAGCTCTTCCAGGTTAAAAGGTTTGGTCAGGTAATCATCGGCCCCCTTTTTTAATCCCAACACCCTGTCAGCACTGCTGTTCCTGGCACTTAGAATCAATATCGGTACCTCATTATTGTTGAGACGGATGGTTTCTGTAACATTGATGCCATCCATTTCCGGTAACATCACATCGAGGATAATAAGGTCGAAATATTCACCCTCTACAGCTTTTAATGCGGCAGCTCCATCGAATGCTGAGGTTACTTCATAATCTTCCAGCTCCAGGTTCAGCTTCAGCGCTTCATGGAGATTCTCTTCATCTTCCACTAATAAAATGGATGTTTTTCTTTCTGCACTCATAATTTAAAAATGACAACGAAATTACTGCCCCGTGGTTCATTGTTTGTCACCGAAATGTCGCCATTGTGATCCCGGGCTATTTTCCGGCAAAGGTACAGGCCAAGACCGGTACCCTGCGTTTTACGGGTAGCCTCATTGCCGATACGATAGAATTTTGTGAATATTCTTTTCTTTTCTTCATCATCAATACCCGGCCCTTCATCTTTTACCTGCAATTCGATGCCGGATCTGTATTTCTTTAGTATTGCTGTTACCGGGCTCTCTTTAGGAGAATATTTAATGGCATTTTCCAAAAGATTGTTGATAAGCATTTGTAAGAGCAAAGCATCTCCTTTCACATCAGCATCCGCTTCTATATCTTCTTTAATAATCCTGTCGGGGAATCGGTTCCGGAAATCATGCAGGCAATCTTTAAGCAGCGTAGAAAGGTCAAGTTCTTCCTGTGATGATTTACTTGTATTCCTCTCCAATTGTGAAGCTACCAGAATATTATTGGTTAAAAAATTTAACCGGGCTGTTTCATCTAAAGTATTGCGCAGTAATTTTTTTTGCTTTTCAGGGTCGAGGTTGTATTTCTGCAACGTTTCCAGGTTTAATTTGGCCACAGAGATGGGGGTTTTTAATTCATGAGTAACGGCCATCATGAAATTCTGCTGTTGTTGTTGCAGCTTAAACTGTCTGCGGACAGAACGGTATACGAAAGCAGCACCGATCATAATCAGTATAAAAAAAGTTATTCCTTCGGCAATATATTTTCTGGTATTTCTTTTCGTCTCCTTATCAATAGCGAAAACTTTATCTCCAAGTCCTGGATGTGACAAAGAGTCTTTTTCAATGGCCACAGATTTATATTGGAGGTCCGCTATCTGTTTGTTTTGTTTTTCGAGTGATATGAACCACCAGGCCAGTGCTGCTATTATATAGCATAGCAGCATCCAGTAAATAAAGGTAGTTCGGCGTAATCTTTTGCGGGTAACATCAGGCATACAGCAAAGATGTGGTTATTCAACTTTGGTATTATTGTTTCTTTTCAAGGCGAAGGCCTACATTCAGCACATTGTTTAGCGGATTTTCCCGCATAATCTGTTCAATACTGAAAGTATAATTGCCAGGTTTCTTGAAATAAAATTCTCCCCCCGTTGGTGTTAGTTGAATACGATGTTCATAAATATCGTCCATGCCGCTGGCCAGCCAACCTTCATTATCAGTAGCCAGGCGTAAATCATACCGGGCAGTCTGTATACTATCCTGGTCCGGTTGCCGGGTACTGATATTGAGATAAATATTATTGAAGCTGTATTTATCATTATGCCGGAGCACAACAAAAAGCTGGTAGGGTGAGGAAATGTCTTTTATGGTGAAAGTAAATGAAGGTTTGTAATCACTTTTCCAGGAATGACCGGGGATAGAAACAGACTTTTCATAGAGGTCAATTGTGTTGCAGGAAACGATTGCCAGTTGCAGGCAATAAGCTGTTAAAGCAATAAGACCAGTGTGCTTAAATCTTTTCAAGAAAATGTTTTTGCAAATGTAATCAAGAAGTGATGATTTTGCAGACCTAGCAACTGTCTTACCAATTTTCTATAATGCATTTAAAACCTGCTCTTTCGCTTTCTCCAGTTCGTCTTTCATCATCACCACAGCTTTTTGAATAGTTGAGTCATACGCCTTCGAACCGGTGGTATTAATTTCACGGCCAATTTCCTGGAGTATAAAAGAAAGTTTCTTTCCCTTCGCTTCCTCTTTTTCAGCAAGTAAAGATTTGAAATACTCGCAATGATTCTTTAGTCTGACCTGCTCTTCGGTAATGTCTATCTTCTCTATATAATATATAAGCTCCTGCTCCAGCCGGTTGCCATCATAGTTTTCTTTGCCAACATTTTCTTCCAGCAGCCGTGTAATTCCTTCCCGGATTTTTTGCTGGCGGAGCGGTTCCAGTTTGATTACTTCTGCCTGCTGTATCTCTATATTATTAATACGTAAAAGCAAATCCTTCTCCATCATAGCCCCTTCATTAAGGCGATGGGTGTTGAGTCGGTCAATAGCACCTTGCAAAACAGCTTGAAAATCAATCCATTCCTTATCAGATAGGGTCTCGCTGCTTGGGGTTATAACTTCCGGCAACTTTACCAGTGTGCTGAGGATATGCGAAGGATCCAGGTTTAGGGCTGCAGACAGCTCTGCAAGGGGTTTATAATAGGCTTTGGCCAGATCTGTATTAATAGTAACTGGCTTGGCGCTGCCCGTATCTTTCAAACTGATGCTGCAATCAACACTACCACGACTCAATTTTTCAGAAAGTATACGGCGGATATCAAATTCAAAAGGTCTTAAAATAGCCGGCATTTTTAATTGCAATTCAAATTGCTTTCCGTTGAGTGATTTAATGTCAACCAAAAAAGTTTTATCACCCACATTTTTTTCGGCCCTTCCAAAACCGGTCATTGATTTGAGCATGCATTTATTTTTAGAGTTGAGTAAAGGTATTTTTATTTATTGACTATTAACGGAATGAAAGTTATGACGAGCCAGGGCTCTTTAATTCGATAGGAGAATTTTGTAAAGCAATAACCCCTGTTTCGCTATACCGGATGATATGGCGGCGTTAAAAAAATATTTTTGAAATACTTTTTTTCATTCAAGAGAGAGAAGGGCATAAAAAAATCCCTCCGTAGTAAGCGAAGGGATAATATATGGATGGGTTAGTAAGTACCGGGAAATAAATTTCCCTACACAATATTAAAAAGAATTTTGTTTAACCAAAAAATATTTCCAAACTATTTTATTAACATTTTACATTTAACTGTGGATAAACCAATAGCCTTCCACTATTGATTTGTTATCGGCTTATTGTTTTAAAAAATATCTATCTATTTATTTTTATCCATTTATTTTTTTCGCTATCGATAAAATGCTTTACTGGCAAGCATTTCATCAGATTGTATTTTTTAAGTTTTTTTACATTTACAATAGTTTTTTTGTTTTACAGTACGCTGATACCTGGTATTGGTTTTGATTATATGGCTGTTTTTAACCCTAAAAATGTTTTTTAAAAAATATTGATTGTAGCTGCATGAAAGTATAAAAACACATGTTTTTGACGATATAAGCCATTTGCAAGGTCATTACCTTTGATAAAATTTGTCTGTATGAGATTTGAAAAACCTGTTCCGGTAACAACAATTGCACAGTTGATCGGTGCTGAAGTGATTGGAAATAAAAAAGGGAATGCCACCGGTATTAATGAAATACACAAAGTAGAGAAGGGTGATTTAGTGTTTGTTGATCACCCAAAGTATTACGATACCTGTATCAATTCAGCGGCTACATATATTATTATTAATAAGAAAGCGGATTGCCCCGATGGAAAAGCTTTATTGGTAGTTGATGAGCCCTTTGAAGCTTATCTGAAGATTGTAAACTTCTATCGTCCCTTTACACCTTCTATGAAATCGATAAGTGATACTGCCGTAATTGGCGAAGGGACTGTTGTAATGCCCGGTGCTTATATTGGCAACCATGTAATCGTTGGAAAGGATTGTATCATTCATCCCAATGTAACTATCCTCGATCATTGTATACTTGGTGATGATGTTATTATCCAGGCCGGCACAGTAATCGGCAGCGATGCCTTTTATTATAATAAGAAAACCAACCGGGAAATTCACTATAAAAAAATGACCAGTTGCGGAAGAGTACTGATAGAAAATGGGGTGGAAATAGGAGCTAACTGCTCCATTGACAGGGGAGTAAGTCATGACACTATCATTGGCGCCGGAACTAAACTGGATAATCTCATTCATATCGGGCATGATACGGTAGTAGGTAAGAATTGTCTTTTTGCCGGACAGGTGGGTATAGCCGGAGCCACTACTATTGAAGACAATGTGATTTTGTGGGGGCAGGTGGGTGTTAGTAAAACACTGACCATTGGAAAAGACGCTATCGTGTATGCCCAAAGCGGAGTGAAAGATTCTATAGCCGGGGGAAAGGTGTATTTCGGATCTCCGGTGGAAGATGCAAGAGAAAAAATGAAAGAATTTGTCTGGATAAAAAGAATACCACAGTTGTGGGAAAAGGTGATGAAATAGAACTACGATTAGAAGGATTTAAATGGATTTAGCGGAATAAAAAATAGAAGTGCTACCATTTTTCATTTTAATCTTCAATAATCGGGTAAATCTTAGTTCTTCTAATCCGGCACATAATCATACGGCAATAGATCTGCTATATTCTTCCAGCTCCAGTAGCCCTGGTTTACCCAATCTTTTTGGTTGTAATAATATCCGTTTTGTGTGATCGCAATCCAGTCTTTAATGTCAATATAAGAAATTTGATAGGGTGTATTTTTGGGCAATTTCATTATTGACAGGTACTCCTTTTCGGGGCTGCGTTTGATATAGGTAACACTTATTTTTCGGGGATAATATATTTCTACTTCACCCGACCCGGTAACAACCGTATGCACCACACTATCCGCCCCAAGGCTATCAACTGTATTAAAAATTACATTATAATAACTGCTATCATATACATCTTGTACTTTATTAAATTTTTTGTCGTTTTTTTCGTCCAGCATATCAATTATCCATCCATCATCCAGCAAAATGCTGTCATAATAGCTGCGCATAAAATGAAGTTTTGAGCCATCATAAGTTTTAGCTCTTCTGGCAGCCCAAACTGTTTTCAGACTATCTTCCCCTTCCATTTCTGTATAGAGACAATAACCCCGGTAAGAATTAATATTTGTATTGTAATAGTAAACAAATGAATCAAGCTGGTAACGCAGGTTATATCCCAATGCCTTATTGGAAATTTGCAATGCTTCTGTTGCAAGCACCTTTAACCGGTTCGTTTTCTTATAAAAGAAAAATTTTAATACTTCCGGATTGGTCAGCACACATTGTGCAGCATTAGGAGTGGAGCCAATAAAATTTTTGGTAAAAAAGTCGCCATATTTTTCCCAGCCATCGGTTACTTCATAAGAATTTTTTAAAACCACTTCACCAAGGCTTTTATCCTCCTTTATTAATAATATCTCCAATTTATTGTTTTCTGTTACCCGGACGGTTTGTGTTTGATAACCGGTATAACTGAATATCAGGTCGTATCCACCAGACTTCAGGGAGATGGAAAATTCCCCTTGCTTATTAGTAACGGTGCCTAATGTAGTGTTTTGGCAAAATACAGAAGCCGGTGTTAGTGGCTCACGGGTTGTTGAATCTAATACAGTACCTGTAACTACAAATTGAGCATGGCTAATAAACGAAAACCCGCAAAGCAGGAAAAGGAAAGCGAAACGAATTTTTTGCATAGATATAGATTGCCGATTAAAGATACTGACTCAATGGTTATGGTTGCACCGTATTAATAGTGCCAGTGTACTTTTCGCAAGCCTTTTTGATGGTTTCTTCCAGCGGAGTAAAGGAAAAACCCTGCAGGGCCTTGAGTATTTTATCATTTTCAAACCAGGTCTGGCTTTGTGCCACCCGGGCACTCTCCTTTGTAAGCAATGGTTTTTTACGGGTGAATAACGATTTCAATTTTTCCATTCGCCAGGCTACCCCCAACAGGAAGGGAGTAGTTTTTCTAGCCGGACGTTTTTTTGAAAACCCATCTGCAATCGTATCCTGTAATTTTTTAAAAGTCCATGAATCGCCATTAACAATAAAACGCTGCTCGTTGATAGTGCTTTCCATTAACACGATGGTAGCTTTTGCCACATCTTCCACATCTACAAAACCGTTAATGCCTGGTGTGTACCAATTAAATCCATCATGCACACTTTTGAAAATAGCACAGCTGCTGCTATGCCAGTCGCCATAACCAAGAATGGTGCTGGGGTTTAGTATAACGGCTTCTAATCCCTCACTGATTCCTCGCCACACCTGCAACTCAGCTTTGAATTTACTCTTTGCATAATGTGTATTGACCTTACTTTCTTCCCATTTTTTTTCTTCATTTACATGACCGCCGTTGGCAGTTCTGCCCAATGCTGCCACGGAACTGATATGTACCAATCGTCGCACATTTTTTTCCAACGCTATATTTACTACATTAGCTGTTCCTTCCACATTCACCTGGTACATTTCTTTCCGGTCTTTGGTGGCAAAAGAGACAATGGCTGCTGAATGTATAATTGTGTCAACACCATTCATTGCATTTTCTAACGCTATAACATCAAGTACGTCTCCCTCCACCCATTCAACTTTTTCCAAAATTTCTTTTGCTATCCAGAAAGGAAGTTTGTTGCTGCGCCGCAGGGCACGGACGTTATAACCTTTCTCCACCAATTGCTTAATGATGTAAGAACCAAGAAAACCCGTACCGCCTGTGACTAATACCATTGAATATTTTTAAGTCAGGATTTAATATTTGTAATAACCTTCTCCGGATTTTTTTCCAAGTTGCCCGCTATCCACTTTTTCTTTTTGTATATAGGATGGTTTTAATCGTTCCGGGTTGTTCATTTGTTCATATACAGAACAACTTACAGCATAGTTAATGTCGTTGCCAATCAAATCCATCAATTTGAATGGTCCCATTTTAAACCCGATCGCTTCCAATAGTTTATCTGCCTGCGAAAAATCTGTAGTTTTTTCTTCTACCAACCGAAGGGATTCTATATAGTATGGCCTGGCTACCCTGTTGACAATAAAACCGGGAGAGTCTTTGCAAAGAACTGGTACTTTTCCCATTTGCTTCGCCAGCTCAATAACGGTTTCGGTGGTTTGGGCATTGGTAAATTCCGTATTTACTACCTCCACCAGTTTCATTATCGTGGCTGGATTAAAAAAGTGCATACCAATCACCCGTTGCGGACTCATAATCCCGGATGCAATTTTTGAAACCGATAAAGATGAGGTGTTCGTTGCAAAAATGGATTCACTGTGATTCAACTCTGCCAACTGGTTAAACAAGGCGATCTTTATTTCCGGCTTTTCAATAATGGCTTCAATAAAAACATCGGCAAGGCAGGTTTGAATATCATCGGTAAAATGAATTAACTGCTGCGTCTTTTCCTTTTTTTCAACGGTTATCTTTCCTTTTTCAACCAGGGATTGTAAATTCTTTTCGATATTTTTTTTGGACGTTTCAAGTACAGCAGGGTTTAGTTCGTATACCAGTGTGTAAAAACCAGATTGTGCAGCTGCCTGGGCAATTCCGCTACCCATTGTTCCTGCACCGCAAACACAAATCGTATTAATAATCATGTAGCTGTTGTTTGAAAAGGATAAAGATACTATTACCGGGTAAGCTCTGCAGCAACAGACCGAAAATATTCTTATAATTGTGGCTATGCAAATAGTATCTTTAAAATTGTGTTACCCCTTATGCGATACCGGTTGCTGCTGACGATTATATTGCTATTTCCGGTATTGTGTTTTAGCCAGTCTGATATCTGGTGGAATAACAATGTGAATTGGGATGGTCATACACATTGGTCAAAGTACATTATGATCACACCAAAGTATATGGGTCCTAATGCACTTTCTGTCCCCGCTATTAACAATGGAAGTATTGACAGTGTTATTTCTCTTGGCATAACAGCTAACGCCCATTTTTCAAAAGGGGATAACACACAGAACCTGACCCTGTATGGAAACTATACAACTAAGAATAATACTATTTCAGTAGATGTGCAGTTTGTACCTTATGAACAATTTCAGCTATCGCATGAAAAGAAAACAGAAAGAAAGGTTTTTTACCTTGACTATTATAAAAAGCAGGCGGTGGGTGATGTAATTGCAAATACTACCTTTCATATTTTCCAACAAAAAAGAGACAAGCTACAGCTGGCGGTGAGATTTGGTTTCCGGATGCCTTCCGGGGGTTTACTTTCTTTGGCAAGATATGGGGATGTGCCTGGATACTGGATTGATGCAGGTTGGGGCATTCCAATAAAGAAAACGAACTGGAAATGGATTGGAATGGCCGGGTTTTTTGTGTGGCAAACCAATAGCGAGAAATACCGGCAGGATGATGCTATCCTTTTTGGAAGTGGTTTTGAGTGGAACCGCAACAACATACGTTTACAAGCTTATGCGGCTGGTTATTCAGGATATAGAAATAATGGTGACCGGCCCACCTTGCTGAGATTCAGCCTTGAAAAGAAGGTGAAAAGGAAAATTTATATCTTTCGGCTACAGCAGGGACTGCATGATTTTGCGTACTTCACTACAGAAGCCGGAGCTAAGTTCATAATAGGTAAATAATCATATTACGGGTTTCTGAATTTTCTTATCTTAAACAAAAATTTGACATGGATACTAACCAACCAACTACACCCGTAACAACATATGTACCAGCTGCACCAACCCCGGGAATGTTTGGAACCAAAATTCCTTCCTCGATAGCTTTTGTTGTAGCCGTGTTGCTGTTTTTTATGCCTTTTGTTGATATCAAGTGTAATAGTATGTCATTGCAGCAGGTAAGTGGTATTCAACTGGCCACGGGTTTTAAAATGAAGAACAACAGTTCGGATAATTCTTACCTGAATGATGTAAAAACAGATAAAGTTGATAATGCTATTACAAAAACAACTACTAATACGGATAAAAAAGATCCCAACCTGTATGCTTTAATTGCCTTGGGGTTGGGTGTGTTGGGATTATTGTTATCGTTTACTAATGCAAAGGCTGCAATAGGTGGAGCGATGGTTACCGGAATTGCTTCTGCAGGCGCCATGATAGGCATGATGCTGGACCTTAAAAAGAAAGTAAAGATGGATATACCGGATGTTAGTGATAAAACGCCGGATAATGATGTCGGAAACACTATTGATAAAATAGGGGATAAGATGAGTGACTTGTCTGATAAGATGAATATCAGTGTTGACTTTACCCCGTGGTTTTATATTTCGATCCTGGCTTTTCTGGCAGCGGCTTTTTTCTGCTACAAACGGATGTCGGCAAAAAAGTAATTGTTTAATCAATTATATATTAACTCACAATTAAAACCAACCAACATGGACAGAAAAACTGTAACATTAATTTTGGCGGTCATATTGATTGCCGGTTTCTTTCTACCTTACATAAGTACAGATCTTTTTAGTACTACCGGCGTTAGCGGTTTCGAATTAATTAAGGGAGGAGGTAAAGCAGATAAATATGTACTCCTGCTTGCTCCGATTGCCGGTTTGCTTTTATTGGTAGGAGCTGCTAATGGCGAGAATTATACTCCATCAAGAGGAGTGCTGGCCCTTTTGGCTCTTATAGGAGTATTGTATCTGGTAATCCGTACACTTATTGAAGGGGCGGATATTGGTCAATTAATTAAAATGTTAGGACTTGGTTACTGGCTCAGCCTTGCTGCCTCAGTGCTGCTTGTGCTTTATAACCCTAGAAAAGCGTAAATAAAATAACTAAAAAGGCCGCTTGCAAAAGCGGCCTTTTTTATATCGCTGAAGTAAACTGTTTCAAAAACCGTACATCATTTTCGCTGAATAACCGCAGATCATTAACTCCATATTTTAACATAGCCGGCCGTTCGATACCCATGCCGAAGGCAAAGCCGGTGTATTTGTTTGGATCAATACCGCAATTGGATAAGACATTCGGATGCACCATGCCGCAACCCAGAATTTCCACCCATCCTGTTTTTTTACAAATATTACAACCGCTGCCACCACAGATAAAACAAGTCACATCCATTTCTGCACTGGGTTCTGTAAAAGGAAAATAAGAAGGGCGGAAACGAACCTTAACATCCTTGCCATACATTTCTTTTACAAAGAAATAAAGCGTCTGCTTCAAATCAGCAAAGGAAACATTTTCATCAATATATAATCCTTCCACCTGGTGAAAGAAACAATGACTTCTTGCACTCACGGTTTCGTTTCTGTACACACGACCCGGCATCAGCATACGAATAGGCAACTTACCTTTTTCCATTTCCCGTATCTGCACACTGCTGGTATGGGTACGCAATACCCAATCAGGATTTTGCTGCACATAAAAAGTGTCCTGCATATCTCTTGCCGGATGATGCTCCGGTAAATTCAAGGCACCGAAATTGTGCCAGTCATCTTCTATCTCCGGGCCTTCTGCTACTGCAAAACCAAGACGCTGAAAAATAGAAACGATCCTGTTCCTCATTAACACAACAGGATGTCTTGAGCCCAGCGGTAATGGATCGCCAGGCAGACTCAGGTCTATTGTATTAGCCGTTGATTGTTGGCCATTATCAGCAGAGCCCTTCAGCTCATCATATTTTCCTTCAACAAATTGTTTGAACTCATTCAGCAATTGCCCGGCTTCTTTCTTTTTATCAGGCGCCACATTTTTCATTTCACCCATGATCTCTTTCACAATACCTTTTGTGCCCAGCCATTTTATCCTGAATTCTTCAACAGTAGTTGTATCCGAAACAGAAAAGGCATTGATTTCATTCTTGTACACCTCAATTTTATTCAGCAATTGTTCCATAAGGCGGCAAAGATAAGCTAAGGGGGGAAATGAGAAAAGGCGGGAAAGAGGTCTATCTCCTTGCCTCTTTTTCCTCCTTTAAACGCTTAGCTTTGTATCCATGGATCATCTTAATATTTCTGACTTCTTATCACCCGTCAACCTGCATGAAATTTCTCATGATGAAGGCTATAAAGAAGGCCAGTTGGGAAAAACCATTGCTGTGTACAGCGAAGAATTTCCTGACCTTGATGAGGCACAGATAGTGATTGTGGGTTGTGGCGAACAGCGGGGCAGTGGATTGATACATGGACATAGTGAGGCTCCGGATATCATTCGCCGTCATTTTTATTCTTTGTATTACTGGCACCAGGATATTAAGATCGCAGATGTAGGTAATATTAAAGTGGGCTCTTTGTATACCGATTCTTATGCGGCCTTAAAAACAGTCGTGCAGGAACTGATGAATGATGGTAAGACAGTTATTATTCTCGGCGGTTCACATGACCTCACCTTATCACAATACCATGCCTATGCAGAAAATAAAAAACTGATTGAAGCCAGTTGTGTGGATGCATTGATTGATCTGAATCTCGAATCTCCTTTCCGCCATGAGAATTTCCTGATGGAAATGCTGACAGGCGAACCCAATTTTATCCGCCACTACAATCATATTGCTTTTCAGAGTTATTATGTACATCCAAGAATGCTGGAAACAATGGACAAGCTACGTTTTGATTGCTACCGTGTCGGGAGTGTAAAGGAAAATATTGATGAAATGGAACCGGTCATCCGCAACAGCAGCCTGTTTAGCTTCGACATAACCGCCATTGCCAGTGCTTATGCACCCGCCAATACAGTTTCTCCTAATGGTTTAAATGGTGAAGAAGCCTGTGTGCTGCTGCAATATGCCGGGATGAGCCCCAACGTTAACAGTATTGGTATTTATGGATACGATGCCCAGCATGATAAAGACGAGTTGACCGCAAAACAGATCAGCCATATGCTTTGGTATGTACTGGATGGCCGCAGCCGCAGCCGCCGGGAAGCTGCACTGGACGAAAAAGATTCGTTCAATGAATACTACATGACATTTGCAGAAGTGGAAACCACTTTTCTGCAAAGCAAAAAAACCGGACGTTGGTGGATGCAATTGCCCGATAAAAAATTCATCGCCTGCAGTTATAAAGATTATTTACTGGCCAGCAGTAATGAAATACCGGAAAGATGGTTGCGGGCACAGGAGAGAGGGTAATGCCCCCTGTCCCCCTAAAGGGGAGACTTAGGTCAAGGTTTCATCTCTTTTCGCAAAACACTTGAAAGAAAAGTGTAGGTATTCGCAAAAGATAATTTTGATTTTTATATATAAGGAAATACTAAACCTCCCCTTTAGGGGTGTAGGAAAATTCTAATAAATAAACTATTTATGGGGGTGGTTATTCGTACAGGAATATGTTCCTATGGCATGAGTGGCAAACTCTTTCATGCTCCATTTATCGACGCACATCCGGGATTTGAATTAGCAGCCATTGTAGAAAGACATAACAACGATTCAAAAGAAAGATATCCCAATGCAAAATTGTATCGTTCGGTAGAAGAATTGTGTGCTGATAAAGAGCTGGAGTTGATTGTGGTGAATACACCAACGCATTTACATTTTGAACAGGCGAAGCTGGTATTGGAGTCGGGTAAGAATATGGTGATTGAAAAACCATTTGCTATTACCGTAAAAGAAGCAGAAGAATTAACTGCATTGGCTTCAACAAATAATTTGTTTCTGAGTGTATATCAAAACCGTCGTTATGATGGTGATTACAGAGCAGTGAAAAATGTAGTGGAGCAAAATTTATTGGGTGAAATAAGAGAAGTGGAAATTCGCTACGATCGTTACCGGCCAGCCTTTGGGGGTAAACAACATAAAGAAGGCGCAATGCCCGGTGCCGGTAATTTATTTGATCTGTCGCCACATCTGGTTGACCAGGCCATCCAGTTATTTGGCTTTCCCAATGCGTTATTTGCCGACTTAATAAAAATGAGAGATGATGTGGCTGTGCCGGATTATTTTGAACTGCTGTTTTATTATGACAGGTTAAGAGTAAGATTAAAAGCTACGGTTATTGCCAGGGAATCAACCTATGCATATGTATTGCATGGAATGAAAGGAAGTTTTTTACAGCAACGTTCTGATATGCAGGAGCAACAATTACTTGCCGGAACAAAACCATCATTAGAAAGCTGGTGCCCCGCACCTTCCTCACCGGATGGATTATTGCACACAGAAATAAATGGTGAAGTCATTCGAAAAGAAACAACTTCTTCTCCAGGCAACTATATGGGCTATTATGATGATGTCTATAAAGCATTATCCGGGCAAGGCCCTAATCCTGTTCCGGCGGAAGATGGCATTAAGAATACAAGGATCATTGAAGCAGCATTGGAAAGTATGAAAGAAGGAAAAATTATTAAATTCAGTTAAGAATTAAGAGTTAAAAGTTTAGGATTATATGAAATCAAAAATTGCAAATAAGTTTAGACAACTCTTAATTCTAAACTCTGCACTCTTAACTCTCTTCACCTCTTGTTCCATCGAAAAACAAATAGGGAAATCCGCAAAAGAAGATGTGCTGGATACAAAAGCCCTACAAGCGGCGCATGTCGGTATCAGCATTTTTGATCCGGCTGCTGATAAATACTTATACAATTACCAGAGCGATAAATATTTCGTTCCGGCCAGTAATACTAAACTACCGACTTGCTATGCAGCGATGAAATATTTGGGAGATAGTTTGACCAGTGCTTTGGTAGATGAAACTGACACATCAATTGTAATTATTCCGAAGGGAGATCCTACGGTGTTACATCCTGATTTCAAAAATCAACCACTAATCGAATTTCTAAAAAAACAAAAGAAGAGTATTATTATAAATGCAAATAACTGGGAGGAAGATGCACTAGGTTCAGGATGGTCATGGAATGATTACAATGAAAGCTACATGAATGAAAGAAGCCCGATGCCTATCTATGGAAATATTATTAAGTGGGTTCAGGAAATTGATGATAGCACAAAACCACCTTTTATTTATTCTTATCCGGAAGTAAACTGGATCGTCAATTTCAGTTCTGATGAAAATAATAAAAACTTTAATGTTGTCAGAGATATTGGAACTAACACTTACATATTGAATCAGGGAAAAGAAAAAAAGAAAGAACAGTTCGTCCCTTTCGCAACAAATGGCATTCAAACAACGATAGAATTACTTGAAGAACCAATTGGAAAAAAAGTATTTGTATGGTCTGGTCAGCACAGTTATGCACCTAATTTAAATCCAATTCATTCCCAACCCACCGACTCCCTGCTCAAACCAATGATGCACCGCAGCGATAATTTTTTTGCAGAGCAATCCTTATTAATGGTCAGCAATGAAAGACTGGGAGTAATGAACGACGCAAAAATTATTGACACCTTATTAAAAACAGATTTCAAAGACCTCCCTCAAAAACCAAGATGGGTGGATGGTTCCGGTCTCAGCCGTTATAATTTATTTACCCCACAGGATTTTGTTGCCATTCTCAATAAAATGAAGAATGAATTTGGTATGGAACGTATCAAAGTCATTCTGCCCACCGGCGGTGAAGGAACTATCAGCAGTTACTACAAAACCGACAGCGGTTATATCTATGGTAAAACAGGAACACTATCCGGCGTTGTGGCTTTCAGTGGTTTCTTATATACCAAAAAAAGAAAGCTGCTTATTTTTTCCACCTTAGTAAATAATCACCAGGCTTCTGCAACAGAAGTAAGAAGGGCGGTGGAGAAATTTTTGCAGGGCATCCGCAACAATTATTAATTGGCTCGCAAAGACGCAATGTCGCCAGGAAGAAAATGTATTATTGCGCCTTTGCGTCTTTGCGAGAAACTTATTTTCCAAACATTTTTTCGAGTTGTTCCTGTTTGAATTCGAGGTAAGTAGGATTACCATCCGGCGACACATTCGATTGTTCGCAGGCAAACAGATCATTTACAAGTTTCCGCATTTCTCTTTCCGTAAGCCTTGTGCCTGTTTTAATTGCTTGTTGTCTTGCTAATGAACGAACCAGTTTTTCTCTCTTAGAGAATTTCACTTCGTTACTGAAGTGTTTGTATTGTTCCAATAAAATATCAATGATATGTTTTTCATTACCCTGCTCCACATCGGCCGGTGTACCTTGTATAACAAATGTATTTTTACCAAACGGCTCAATGGTAAAACCCAGTTGTTGCAGGTCAGTCATTATTTCTTCCAGTATCGCAGCATCGGCCGGTGCCATTTCTAATGTAACCGGGAACATACTGCGTTGTGTAGCTACAGGTTTGTCTTTGCTGGCCGCTTTTAATTGTTCATATATCACTCTTTCATGTGCTGCTTGCTGATGAATAAGAAGAAAACCATTGGAGGATGGAAGAGTGATGTAAGTGTTTATTAGTTGGGTTAATTCGGAATCAGGTGTGAGGTGTAAGGTGTGAGGTGTGGGGTGTGTCTCCGGTTGTTGTATTGACTCCTGACTCCTGACTCCAGTCTCCGGACTCTCATAGAAGTCTTTCCAATGTTTCAGCTCACTCCTGTCAGTTTTCTCAATAAAATGCGCCTGGTGTTTTTGTGTAAACCCTTTATAGATAGAACCGGAAGCAGCAGCAGATTTTCTTTCTTCTGTAAATGGTTGCTGTATGGATGATAGTTGTTGGATAGAAGCATCGAGGTCAAAATCCAGTGTTGGTGTTACGCTGAACTGTGCCAGTGCATGTTTTACCGCTGCCTGTACAAACGCATAAATGATCTTCTCATCTTCAAATTTTATTTCCTGTTTGGTAGGGTGAACGTTTACATCCACTACGGCCGGGTCAAGGTCTATGAATAATACATACATCGGGAAACTGTCCTTTGGAATCATTTCCTGGTATGCACTCATCACCGCATGGTTCAGGTAGGGGCTTTTGATAAAACGGTTGTTGACAAAAAAGTATTGGTCACCCCTGGTTTTCTTGGCGGTTTCTGGTTTGCCCACAAAACCATAGATGTTCATGTAATCGGTATCTTCTTTTACCGCAACCAATTTGGCATTGTAATTATTCCCAAGCAGCTGAACGATACGCTGCTTTAAACTACCGGCTTCTAAATGAAATAATTGTTGGTTATTGGCATTCAGCGTAAATAGAATTTCGGGAAATGACATCGCCACCCTGGTGAATTCATCTACTATATGCCGCATCTCTGCTGCATTGCTCTTTAAAAAATTTCTCCGCGCCGGCACATTGAAGAATAAATTCTTCATGGCAATGCTGGTACCAACAGGGGCAGCAATAGGTTCCTGTTTTTTTACAGCACTATTTTCTACTTCAATATAAATACCGGTTTCATCTTCTTCCCGTTTGCTTTTTAATTCCACCTGCGCCACAGCGGCAATTGACGCTAATGCCTCGCCGCGGAAACCCATGGTGCGGATATGAAAGAGATCTTCAATATTTTTTATTTTGGAAGTGGCGTGGCGTTCAAAGCTCATCCTTGCATCAGTTTCACTCATGCCGCTGCCGTTATCAATAACCTGTATCAGTGATTTACCCGCATCAGCGATAATAAGTTTGATAGCAGTTGCACCAGCATCCACAGCATTTTCCAGTAATTCTTTTACGGCACTGGCCGGCCGTTGAATTACTTCACCGGCTGCTATCTGGTTGGCAATATTATCAGGTAATAATGTAATCTTATCAGGCACAAAATCTCTTTTAGCAGCCAAAAATAGCCATTTCAACTTTAAGCAACTGTTGGGTAATGCTTTGCATCAAAAGAACTAATTTTAAGACTTGTTTTCTTACATTAAAATTTGCCATACTATGAAGGTGTTCAAAGCAATTTTATTCCTTTCTCTTTTTCTTCCAGTTGCTTCAATTGCCCAATATAAAAGCAAGCTGACAGCTGAACAATGGACAGATAGTGTTTTAAACAGCCTTAGTAATGAAGAGAAGATTGCCCAGTTGATGGTGGTAAGGGCACATTCCAATCTCGGTGCTGACCATGTGGCCAAAGTGACCAATGATATTAAGCAATACAATGTAGGTGCTCTTTGTTTTTTTCAGGGCGGCCCGGTCCGTCAGGCAAATCTTACCAATCTTTACCAGAACATTGCCAAAACACCATTGATGGTTACTATAGATGGCGAATGGGGGCTGGGTATGAGATTGGATAGTGTTACGAAATTTCCTTATCAATTAACGCTGGGTTCTGTAAGTGATGAGAATCTTATTTACAGAATGGGGTTGGCCGTTGGTGACCAGTGCAAACGTATCGGTGTGCATGTAAACTATGCGCCGGTAGTGGATATTAATAATAATCCCAATAATCCGGTTATCGGTTATCGTTCATTTGGCGAAGACAAATACAAAGTGTCAAAGTACGGCGTGGCTTATATGAAAGGAATGCAGGATGCAGGCATCATGGCTTGTGCCAAACATTTTCCCGGTCATGGTGATGTGGATGTGGATTCACATTATGATTTGCCAGTGATAAACAAGACAACGAAGGAACTTGATTCTATGGAACTGGTTCCGTTCCGGGCCATTTTTGATGCCGGTGTGGGAAGTGTAATGATAGCTCACTTGTCTATTCCTTCTATTGACAATACGAAGAATGTCGCCACCTCCATTTCAAAAAACAGTGTAACCGATTTATTGAGAAATAAAATGGGTTACCAGGGATTGACTTTTACCGATGCACTGGAAATGAAAGGGGTCGCTAAATATTTTCCCGGTGGCACCATCGCTGTGGAAGCATTGATTGCAGGTAATGATATGCTTTGTCTGCCCGCCAGCGTACCGGAAACAATTGAAGCCGTAAAAAAAGCAATAGCAGATAAAAGATTGAGTTGGGAGGATATTAACGCAAAAGTGAGAAAAGTGTTGATGTCGAAATATAACCTCGGTCTTAATCAGACTCAGTTTGTTGATACGAAAAATCTCCTGGAAGACCTGAATGCAAAAACAGATGCTATCCGCTACGAAGTAGCACAAGGCAGTCTTACCTTATTGACAGAAGCAAGGTTTACAGCATCCCGCAACGATTATGCAGAAATACCATTAACGGCTAAACAAAAGAAAATTGCGTATGTGGGAATTGGAACAACGGAGTTAAATGCGTTTGGTAAAAGAATGAAAGACGACCTGGATGCAAATGTATTCCTGCTCTCGTATAAAGACGGGAAAGAAAAAGCAGACGAGATTTTAAAAGAGGTACAAAAAGATGGAAAGTATGATGCAATTATTATTGGGGTTCACAATTATTCATTACGACCTGCTGAAAATTTTGGCTTAAGTCCTGTTGCACTTAATTTATATAAAGAGCTGAATTTTATAAAAACTATCACTCTCACATTTGGCAATGTACTGGCTACCAAAAATTTCTGCGATGCCTGGACATTAGTGGCCTGTTACCAGGATGATGACATCACTCAGCAGGCAGCTGCTGATTTATTGGAAGGAAGAATTAAATCAGTGGGAAAGCTGCCGGTGTCTGTTTGCCGCTTCAAGTTTGGAGAAGGTATTGTGTATGGAAAGCCGAAGCCGACGAAAGAAGAAATGAAAGTAAAAATGCAGGTGATCGACTCCATTGCGTTGGATGGTATTGCTAAAAAAGCCTTTCCGGGTTGTGTGATACTGGCGGTACATAAAGGCGATATTGTTTATCACAAAGCTTTTGGAAATTATGAGTACAATACTTCTTCACCGGCCATGAGCCCGGAGAGTATTTTTGATTTAGCTTCTGTAACAAAAATTTCTGCCACCACTGTTTCAGTAATGAAATTATATGAAGAAGGAAGGCTGAAACTAGATGACAAGCTCAAAGATTATCTGCCCTGGGTAAAGGGTACGAATAAGGAAGACCTGAAGATCGATGACATCCTGTTGCACCAGGCGGGTCTTGTTCCCTTCATTGCGTTTTATAAGGAAACAATTGATGCGGGAACCGGTAATCCAAACCCGGCCATTTATTCCAGCAAGCAACAAAAGGGATACGGTGTAAGGGTGGCGGAAAATATTTATCTCCGCAACGACTGGCAGGATACAATGATGTACCGGATATTAAAAAGTCCGCTGGGGCCAAAGAACAAATATGTTTATAGTGATAACGATTTTATTTTTCTTGGAAAGATAGTAGAAGAGATCACCGGTATGACATTGGACCAGTATGCGCAAAAAACTTTTTATGAAAAAATAGGAATGTATTCTACCGGTTTTAAACCCCGTAACCGCTATCAATTGGAATGCCTGGTGCCCACAGAAACAGAAAAACATTTTCGCCAGCAAACTACACGGGGTGATGTGCATGATGAAGGAGCTTCCATGTTTGGTGGCGTAGCAGGCCATGCAGGATTGTTTTCCAATGCATACGACTTGTCGCTGCTTTACCAGATGCTGCTGAATGGCGGCGAACTAAATGGAGTCAGGTACCTGAAGCCCGAGACAATAAAATTCTTTACTGCTTATCACAGTAAAGTAAGTCGGCGTGGATTTGGTTTTGATAAACCGGAAAAAGATAATGCACTCCGCAAAGACCCTTATCCTTCTTCATTAGCTTCTGCTGAAACTTTTGGTCACACCGGCTTTACCGGCACCTGTGTGTGGGTGGATCCTAAAGCTGATTTAGTGTATATCTTTTTATCCAACCGGGTATATCCTACAAGAGATAATGGAAAATTATCGAATATGGGTATCAGGGGGAAAATACAAGATGCGATATACAGGGCTATTGGAATATAATTTACTGTGGTATATTTCTAAAATACAACACAGAAGCTTCCAGCCTAATTTCTACTTATCCTTCCCCTCATTAGGATTACTCGGCCGTTGCTGATTTCTATTAGGATTATTAGGTCGTTGTTGATTCCTGTTCGGATTACCTCCTTGTCTTCCCGGATTATTAGGTCGCTGTTGATTACCGCCGCCCTGTTGCCCACCACCTTGTTGTCTTTGTTGTGGTCGTTGCTGGTTACCGCCCTGTTGCCCACCGCCTTGTTGTCCGCCCTGCTGTCTTTGCTGATTACCTTGCTGTGGACGTTGTCCTCTTTGCTGGTTTTGATTGCGGTTTTGCTGGCGTTTCTTATCAGCGGCTTTATCAAGACTCTTTAAACTTATCTGTCCTACTAATTCTACAAATTCCGGTTCTTCTTCTTTCGGTTTAGAAGAAGTTACTTCCACTGCACCCAGTTCATCAGGTATTATTCCCTGCTGGTTTTGTGCTTTTATTTTTCTCACCGTTTCAATAGGTACAGGATAGTGCTTGGTACTGTCGGGCAGAGTGTACCACATCAAATTTTTGAAAATATCTTTTTTGATGAGGAAGGCATTGCCTTTTGCCACCTGTATCACATCACAATTATCAGGGAAGTGTTGCAATGCATCTAAGTAAGTATCGAGTTCGTAATTCAAACAGCATTTCAAACGGCCGCATTGTCCGCTGAGCTTTGTCTGGTTGATAGAAAGATTCTGGTAACGGGCTGCAGCGGTATTCACAGATTTAAAATCGGTTAACCAGGTGCTGCAACAAAGTTCACGGCCACAACTGCCAATACCGCCCACTTTACCAGCCTCCTGTCTTGCACCAATCTGGCGCATCTCGACCTTCACTTTAAATTCAGAAGCATATACTTTAATCAGCTCCCTGAAATCCACTCTGCCATCTGCTATATAAAAAAAAGTTGCTTTGCGTCCGTCGGCCTGCATTTCCACCTGGCTTATTTTCATATCCAGTTTCAATTGCCTGGCTATTGCACGGCTGCGGATTACTGCTTCAGGTTCTCTTGCTTTATTTTGTTTCCAGATTTCAATATCACGGTCGGTTGCCACCCGCAATACCTTTTTCATTTCAGGATTATCTTCCTTTACATTACGTTTCTTCATTTGCAGGCGCACAATCTCGCCGGTCAGCGACACTTCCCCCACATCAAAACCACTGATGCCTTCCACAGCAATCAGATCGCCTTTTTCATACAGTTGTAAGTTGGGGTTACGATAAAAATCTTTCCGGGTTCCCTGGCTAAAGCTTACTTCCATCACTTTGCAGGCACTGGCTACATCACTCATGGGCAGGTTGCGTAGCCAGTCGTGGGTGTTCATACGGTTGCACCCGCCGGTACTGCACCCGCCATTGCTCTTACATCCTCCCGGTTTACCGTTACTACTGGTACTGCAACTTGTACAACTCATTATGCTAATTAAAAATTAGTAATTAAGAATTAAAAATTGAGGAAAGATAATGAACCAAGCTTCAGTACCCGATATTCTATTGAGCTGATGTTGCGTCGCACTCTTCAGGGTTCTGTTCGCTGCTCAGCCATGCTGAGTCAGTATCAACAGCGGTATTATATGTAGAAGTAGTTGTGAACACAAGTATTTGATTCAAATCCTTGGGCTAATCTCTTCTCTCTGCTGAGCCTGCCAAAGCATCTCATTCAACCTCAAGCCCGTTCTCAATCTTTCAAAAATACAATCTTATCCTGTTTAGGACCTCTTGAGGCTTACCTCAGTTTTCCAAAAATACAATCTTATCCTGTATAATATGATATAGCTTGATCGTCAGGGCATGAAAGAGCATTTTGCCATGGGCATTGCGTTCTATATAATAACTGGCCCGGTCAAGTTCCTCAATAAT
The DNA here is from genome assembly GCA_016719015.1 of Chitinophagaceae bacterium. Taxonomy (GTDB): domain Bacteria; phylum Bacteroidota; class Bacteroidia; order Chitinophagales; family Chitinophagaceae; genus JJ008. Next base: position 1,310,781 of record JADKAZ010000001.1, on the reverse strand, counting down.
GGCCTGTTGTTGCTCAATTCCGGCTATTTTATTCAATCTTTGGGCGAAATCCCTCTCTTTTTCGCCAATATTGAGCTTTTCACCCATTATCCGGTAGTGGATGGCCTGTTCCAGCAAATGATTGAAATACCGGAGAAACTGCTTCTGTTTTTCCCTACCCAGCCGGCTTATTTCTTCCACCCATTTTGTTTGAGCTACCGGCCCGGTTTTCAAAGTAGCATTCAACCATTCTCTCAATAAGGCCTGCCAGTCTTCTTCGGCATGTTGTACTAATTGTAATGCTTCGTGGTAATTGCCTTCACTTACACTGGCTACCTGTCTTGCAATAGCCGGTTCGGTTTTATTCCGGTTGATGAGGGCTTCTTCAATTTCTTTTGTTTCTAACGCCGGTATTTTTATCAACTGGCAGCGGCTGACAATGGTTTGCAATACCTGGGCTTCATTTTCTGTTACCAGTATAAATAAAGTACTGGGTGGAGGCTCTTCTATCAGCTTCAATAATTTATTGCCTTCCGTTCCCAGCATCTCCGGCATCCACATTATGAGAATCTTGTACTCACTCTCAAAACTTTTCAGACTTAATTTGCGGATGATGTCATTACATTCTTCCGCTGTTATTTTTCCCTGGCTGTTTTCTTTTTCCTTTATCTGCTCAATCCATTCAAATAAATTACCATAGGGACTTAATTTTACGAACTCCCTCCACTCGGTTATAAAATCTGTAGCAACAGGTTTTTCACGGCTTTTCTTCGTTACAGTGGGATAAGAAAAATGTATATCCGGGTGAACAAGCTGTTGTGCTTTTAAACATGCGGGACATACACCGCAGGAGTCATTTATTTTTTCGGGTGTAGTTTTTGGAATTTCGGGTTCAGCTTCTCCAAATAAAGACGGCCCGGGCTGTTGACTGTTGACGGTCGACTGACGACCGTTTACTTTTTCGCAAACAACATATTGTGCAAATGCAATGGCTAATGATAAAGCTCCACTTCCTTCTTTACCCAAAAACAATAAGGCATGGCTAAGGCGGTTGTGTTGTACCAGTTCGGCTAACTGTTGCTTTACTGGTTGTTGACCTATAATGTTGGCAAATTGCATGGACAGCGAAAGTAAACTTTCTGCAAATAAAAAAGCGATCCAGGAATACTGAACCGCTTTTTAAAAAATCTATTTCAATCGAACAAATTTAAAACTGTATTAATTCAAATACTTTAATATATCCTCACTCATTGGTGTTGTTCTCGGACTAAACGTAGCCACTAATTCTCCTTTTTCATTCACCAAAAATTTTCCAAAATTCCAGGTAACAGGGTCGGTAAAGCCTTTGGCAGTGGCTTGCTCTTTTAAGTATTTATAGAGAGGGTGCATGTCAGTCCCTTTCACAGAAATTTTTTCAGCCATGGGGAAAGTGACGCCATAATTTTGTTTGCAGAATTCTTTGATACCGCCATTATCCAATGGCTCTTGCCCGTTAAAATTATTAGCCGGAAAACCAATGATAACTAATTTGTCTTTATACTTTTTATATAGCTGCTCTAATCCTTCAAACTGAGGAGTAAGTCCACAGGCAGAGGCTGTATTTACAATCATTATCTTTTTCCCCTTGTATTTGGAAAAATCAATGTCATTTCCATCAAGCCCGGGTGCTTTAAAATCATAAATAGAACCACCGGTTAATGTCACAGCTAAAATCATAGAAAGAAATAGTGTTTTCATACAGTTCTTTATTTTGAAGTAATAACAAAACTAAGCCGATAATGTTGCCGAATCCGAATAAATTAATAAAATCAATAAACACCGGGATTATTGTTTTTCAAAACTTCCCAGGTCAGGTAATCCAACCGGTCGGAGCTTACCGTCTAAATCAGTACTGACCCCGGCATTAATGCCTTTATTAATAGCTGGTGAAGTGGCTTTTAGCCTAAAATCATAATAATTGCGGCTGGTATTGACACTATCAAACTGGGGATGTTGGTTGTTGATCATTTGTGTGCTGGTAATATTGGCAGGAGCAGCCTGCATCTTCCATAGACCGTAATCAAAGTTGACATTAAAAGTAGTAGTACCACTTTTTGCAACCAACACTTCATTATCCACTAATCCATTTTCGCCCCAGAAAATACAATTGCGGAAAACAGCGTTCAGATTGGCGGTAACAGGGTTATTATTTACACTAATAAAATTACTGACCACTAATACAGGCTCCCGGTGATCAATAAAACGATTGGCATAAGTAACCACGGTGCAATGTGTGAATTGATAATCGCCGCCTTTTGCAAGAAAAACATTTTTGCCACAGTTACTAATCAAACAATTTCTTGCCCGTACACTTGAATTAAGTGAGATGATGCCGGCATCAAATGCATTATCAATAATACATTCATTCAGTACCAGTTTTGGATTAGCATTGGGTGAAGGGTCCTGAACCCCGACGGCCTGGTAGGCATTTTTAATGACTGCATAATTAAACACATTGTCTTTTGAACCTGCCTGTAAAAAAATTCCCGGCCAGCTTGCAGGATAATCTTTATAAGGTTCATCTAACCTGTCTCCCTGGAAGTAAACCCGGTCGGTAGTATCTTTTAATCCATTCACTGTCAAAGTTCCGTTCACCACTATCGGCGCATCAGCATGTACATAAATGCGGCAGCCTTTATTAATCGTCAGTGTTTGATTGGTATTTATTAATAGCGAACCAAGAATAACATAAGGCAAATCATTATTCCAAACTTCATTTGTCGTTACCACTTTATCTCTGAAGAAATGAGCATTCTGCCCCCAGGCTTCTAGTTGTACTAACCTGTTGTTTCCATTATAACTTATTTCAATGCTATCTCTCAATATAAAAGGGAGAGGGGCAGCAGTTGGATTTACATTTACCTGTACAAAAACGTAGAGACTGTCATCAGCTTCTATCTCAATATTATTGAATTGTGTACCCGGAGTGCCGTCCACATTCATTTTATATACCGAACCGGCACCACCCATCAGCTTGAGTGAGGAGAGACGAAGTTTCTGGTTATTCTCATTGATGATTTTAAAACTGCGGTAAGTGGAACCTGCAGTTACAAAAACAGTATCATATTTAAGTGTATCAGCCGTAATTGTTACCCTGGCGTCGCCGGAGGTAATAAAAGAATCTTTTCTGCAGGAAGAGAAAAGTATCAGGAAGGATATGGTCAGTATTCCGAGGGTCTTCATTAGTATCAAAAGTAGTGTAAGTATTTAATAAGAAAAAAACATCGCCCCGGGGAATAGGAGACAAGGAGTAATGACTTAATAGTAATAAAATTCTCTTTTTCTCTTTTATCTCTGTACGACATCTTTATCGGGATGCTATACAAAGACTCGCCAAACTCAACGTAACATTTTCTGCTTTTAATAACTCATTTCCACAAGCTTCAAAAGTAGCACCGGTGGTCACCACATCATCCACCAATAATAAATGTTTATTCCTGATTGCTTCAGGATTGGAAAGAACAAATTTTCCTTCCATATTTTTCCATCTTTCTATGCGTCCTTTTTTTGTCTGTGTTTCGGTGTGCTGCGGTCGCATGATCACTTTATCTAACACGGGAATATTCATGGTTTCAGCCATTCCCCTGCATAAAATAGTGGCCTGGTTATAACCCCTTCTTTTTTCTTTGGCCGGAAAAAGGGGCAAGGGAACAATTGCGTCCACTACAAAACGACCGGAACGCTGCAATTGCTCCCCCATCATTCTACCCCATTGGAGGCCCAGGTCCCTATTCCCTTTGTATTTAAACTGGTGCATCAGGTGCTGCATCAGCGATTCTTTGGTAAAATAAAATTGTGCAGTGGCTGCGGCAAGGGGTAATCTTCCCCAAAATGTTTTTTCAACGGGATTGTTGGGATGTAATTCAAAATTTGTTTCGGGCATTGCATCAATACAACGCATACACAACACACTTTCTTCATTTAAGATATCACTTCCACATCCTGTGCATACATGTGGAAATACAAGATGCAAAACAGCGTCTTTAATTTCTTTTAAGCTAATCATTAAAACAGGTGTTTATAAACTTCTTCCACTCTGCCCATCATTACTACTTCGATACCAAATTTTTGTTTACTTAATCCTTTCTGGTTGTATTTAGAAACAATAATTTTTTCAAAACCTAATTTTTCTGCTTCAGCAATCCGTTGGTCAATGCGGTTAACTGCCCTTATCTCTCCACTTAATCCTACTTCACCTGAAAAACAAATCCGCTGTGGTAATGGTACATCTTCATATGACGATAGTAGTGCACAAAGAACCGCAAGGTCAATGGACGGGTCTTCTACTTTTATACCGCCTGCTATATTCAGAAAAACATCTTTCATTCCAAAATGAAAGCCGCCTCTCTTTTCTAATACCGCCAATAACAATTGTAATCGTCGTAAATCAAAACCACTGACTGTTCGTTGTGGTGTTCCATATACTGATTGTGTAACCAATGCCTGCACCTCAATTAATAGAGGCCGCATGCCTTCGATGGTAGCTGCAATGGCAATACCGCTTAATTGATCTTCTTTTTGTGTGATTAGAATTTCACTTGGATTAAGCACACCCCTCATGCCTTCATCGGTCATTTCATAAATGCCTAATTCAGCAGTGCTGCCAAAACGATTCTTTAATGTTCTTAAAATTCTATACGCATAATGCCGGTCGCCTTCGAACTGCAAAACCGTGTCCACCATGTGTTCCAGGATTTTTGGTCCTGCTATGCTTCCGTCTTTTGTTATGTGTCCGATCAGGAAAACAGGTGTGTTGGTCTCTTTGGCAAAACGCTGAAACTCCGCAGCACATTCTCTTATTTGTGATACACTCCCCGGTGAAGAATCAATAAAAGAAGTGTGTAATGTTTGTATGGAATCAACAATCACTAATTGCGGTTTCAGCTTTTTTATTTCCTGGAAAATTGTTTGGGTGGAAGTTTCGGTGAGTAAATAAAATTTATCGTTCTTCAGTTTTAAACGGTCTGCCCGCATCTTTATTTGTTGTTCACTTTCTTCACCACTTACATACAGTACCGAAACATCTTTTAACCATAAACCATTTTGTAAAAACAAAGTTGATTTACCGATACCTGGTTCGCCGGCAACTAACACCAGGCTTCCGGGAACAATGCCACCACCTAATACCCGGTTCAATTCGGTATCCGATGTCGGCAATCTTTTTTCTTCGCTGCTTTTTATTTCACTTAACGAGATGGTCTTGCTGGTTCTTTTTTCTTCGTTGTAATCTTGCCAACCGTTATTATTTTTTGAATTGTCTTTTTGTGTCAGTTCTTCCACAAAAGTGTTCCATTGCCCGCATGATGGACATTGGCCCACCCATTTTACACTTTCATGTCCGCAATTCTGACAAAAAAAAGATGTCTTTACCTTACTCATTAAATAAAGTTAAACGATTGAAATCTTTTAAATAAAATGTTTGAACAACGATCGATAAGAAAAAATAAAATGAGGTGAAAAAGTGGAACAGAAAAGTAAAAAAATGAAGGACTAAAAAGAAGATTTTATTTCGATGTTCTAAAAAAGTAAAAAGGGCCAATCTTACGATCGGCCCTCTTACTTACTAACCCATTAAATTCTATTGCTAAGTTACAATTAAGCCCCACATTTCAAAATAAATTTTTGATGCTGTGTATAACTTTCGACGATAATGACGTAGTTAATTTGAACAAATGAGGGGCACTCAAATTGATTATAACTAATTGATTTATATTTTTTTATGTGAAAATAAAATATCAATTTAGGGCTTGCTAAATGCTCCATTTTATTCTCCCGTTAATTTTTGGGATGACAAAAAGGCTGAAAAAAACCGGGGAAACTAAATGGTAGCAAATTTGTTATAATACCACTCAAATAAACATAATAATATGATGATGTCAAATGAGATTTTTATCGTTTCCCTGGTGTTTTTGGGCATCAGTTTTTTGGTTTCGGCTATCCTCAAAAGCAAGTTTACAAAGTATAGTAAAATAGGCCTTGCCAACGGTCTTTCGGGCCGTGAAATAGCCGAAAAAATGCTCAAAGAAAATGGTATTTATGACGTAAAGGTGACCTCTGTAGAAGGCTTTCTTTCAGACCACTATAACCCTGTTAATAAGACGGTAAACCTCAGCCCGGATGTGTACAACGGAACCAGCGTTTCGGCTGCTGCAGTTGCCGCCCATGAATGCGGCCATGCTGTTCAGCATGCCACTAAATATGGCCCACTTATGCTCAGGAGCAAGTTGGTGCCGGCCGTTCAAATGAGCTCTATGCTGGTCAATTGGATTTTACTGGCAGGTATGATTGTGCTGGCGACAACGAAAAACCCTACGATCCTTTTGGTAGGTATTATAGTAATGAGTGTCACGGTGTTATTTACCCTTATCACCCTTCCGGTGGAGTTTGACGCCAGCAAAAGGGCCCTGGCCTGGTTAGACAGAACAAATATTACCAATAGCGAGGAATACCCCAAAGCAAAAGATGCCCTCAAATGGGCTGCGACTACCTATGTGGTAGCGGCACTGGCGGCAGTAGTTACCCTCATTCAATATATAATGATTTACCTGGGAAGCAGGGATAGAAGCTAAGTAAGTCAATGGTGAATAGTGAATTGTGAATCCACTTCCTGCATTTGGATTATTACTATCAGGGGCAATAATATTTACTATTCACTATTGACCATTCACCTCTCACAATTTGATTTCCTCATCATGCTGATCGAAGAACTTATACTCGGTGAGGTGATAGTTAGTGTCCTGTTCCAATCTTGTCTTTTGCCCAAACTTCTTTTTCCATTTAGCCATTTGGGTAGCCCATGGCCAGCCTTTGGTAAGGTAGGCATATAGAATAGGGTTTACGACCAGTTTCAGTTTACTGTTTTTATGCGTAACGAGGTAGCTCAGGTTCTTTTCAATTTCATCTTCTAAAAGTAAAGTAGAAGATATTTTGCCAGTTCCATTACAGCTGGGGCAAACTTCCTGGGTATTGATATTCATCTCAGGCTTCATCCGCTGACGGGTAACCTGCATGATGCCGAATTTGGAAATCGGAAGCACCGCATGCTTAGCCCTGTCCGGACTCATAAATTCTTCCATTCTCTCCACCAACTTCCGTTTGTTATCGGGGAGTTTCATATCAATAAAATCGATAACAATAATACCACCCAGGTCTCTTAACCGCATCTGGCGGGCAATCTCCTCTGCCGCTTCAAGGTTTGTTTCCAAAGCATTTTGTTCCTGGTTATTGCTTACGCTTTTATAACCACTGTTCACATCAATTACATGCAGCGCTTCTGTATGTTCAATGATGAGATAAGCACCACTATCAAGATTCACTGTTTTACCAAATGAAGATTTTACCTGTTTTGTGATTCCAAATGAATCAAAAATGGGAGAACCATTTTGATAGAAAGAAACGATATCTGCTTTCTCCGGCGCAATACGTTGTATGTAACTCTTGGTGTCACTGTAAATATTCCGGTCATTAACAACGATCTTATTAAAATCTTCATTCAGCAGATCCCGGAGGATGCTGTTGGTTTTTGTTTGTTCACTCAAAATTTTGGCAGGCGCCACAGCCCCTTTCAGGTTCTGCTGGATACTCTTCCACATCTCAATTAGTGCAGAAAGATCTTCATGCAGTTCAGCTGTATTTTTCCCTTCAGCGGCAGTGCGGACGATAACACCGAAATTCTTTGATTTGATCGCTTCAACAATTTTCTGTAATCTTTTTCTTTCTTCAGAAGAATGAATTTTCCTGGAGACTGCAACGATATCGTTAAAAGGAGTCAGTACAACAAAACGACCGGGCAGAGAAAGTTCACAACTTAATCTCGGTCCTTTTGCAGCTATCGGTTCTTTTAATATCTGTACCAGTACATGTGGTTTGCCACCCAGCACTTCATTAATCTTCCCGGTTTTGACGATTTCCGGTTCAATGGTGAATTTGCTAAAATCAAGACCCTGCTCACCCTTATCATTCATGCACATATTGGTGAACTTGAGCAGCGATTTGGCATAAGGGCTCAGGTCGGTATAATGAAGAAAAGCATCTTTCTCAAACCCAACATCCACAAAGGCAGCGTTGAGTCCGGGTATCAGTTTTTTAACCTTACCAAGGTATAAGTCTCCCACTGCAAAACGGGCATCGCTTTTTTCGCTATGCAGTTCTACCAGTTTCTTATCCTCTAACAGGGCAATTTCGACTCCCTGCGGGGCTGCGTTAATAATAAGTTCTTTGTTCATTACAGCTAAAAATGATTCACCTTGATGCTGCAAAACACCAGTTGCCGGAAATCCGTTTGGAATGCGGGGTTGTAACTGTAAAATTTATTGCGAGTGAAAATGGCAGGGTGCAAACTTATACGGCAAACAACCGGTGGACTGAAAAGAGTTTAGGGTTCGTAGTTCAGAGTTTAAAGCGCTGCTCTCTGAACAGATAACTTTAAACTCCGAACCCTGAACTAAAACCTATTTATTTCTCTTCTTATGACGGTTCTTTCTCAGTCTTTTTTTACGCTTATGCGTCGCAATTTTATGACGCTTCCTTTTTTTACCACAAGGCATACTCAAATAATTTTTTAATCTTGTTTATAAATAAAATTTCTTCTATCCGGTGTTTGGTTGAGGAGCTATTTCTTTAGCTCTTCTATTCTTTTTTCAATGGCTGATCTTAAATCCGCTTCTTTGGCCAGTGGAAGACTTTTTTGATACCAGGCAACTGCTTTTGCTTTTTCTCCCATTCTTTCATTTATTTCTGCTAACAACAGTATAGCATCAATATTACCTGGCTTTTGCCGGTTCACCGATTCCAAACGGATAATGGCTTTATCATATTGCCCGGAGATCAGTGACCCCCTTGCAAGCATCATCTGTGCATAGGTATTGGTGCTGTCTTTTTCAGCTACTTCCCTGATTTTCAATATTCCCTCCATGGGTGTGGGGGATATTTCGCCAAACAGGTAACAGGCTCCAAGGCCTATTTTAGCTGAATCATTAGCCGGGTTTATCGTCAAAGATCTTTCAAACAAATCCTTAGCCTGCAAGGCTTTCCACTTTCTTCGCTCCGCCACTTCATCACTTTGCAGATTATCTAAAATCAGTTGGGCGGCAAAGGTGAGGCTTTTTTCCGAATTTTCCAATCGGGCAGCCTCCGCAGTATACCAGGCATAAGGCATAAAGGATTGTACGCTGTCTCCCCAAAACCGGGCTAACTGGTGATAAACATGTATCTGCTGGTCCTTTACATCGCCCCGGGAGATGGAATTTTCCAGGGTAGTGATCCTGATAAGCTGTTCCTCAGTCAGTTGTTTCTTCGCCAGGTTCAGAATAGTATCAATAGAAAGTCCAGCATCTTCAGCGCCATGGTCATGCCCGTCATCGGCACTGTGCTGGGTAGCAGCTACTACTTTCTTTTTAGGAGTTGTTCTTGCAAAAAAATAAATACCTGTGGTTACTAACAGGCTAATAACAATAGTAATAAGCTGAGGTCTTTTCACATTAATAAAATTGGCTGCAAAGGTACTGGAAAAGCAGTTTCCTGTACTTTATAAAAGCTTTTTGAAACTGTACAGGAAAGCTGTTGCAAACCTTTGCTCAAAATCCTTACATTTATTTCAATAAAAAATTTTTCAATATGCGTCAACGTATTGGCTTATTCTTTTTGGTGTTTTTTTTGATTGGATTCATTTCCTGTGGAGGAAAAAAAACTTCGGCTGATGGAAATGCTGACCCACAGAATAAAGATACCAATGCAGTTAAGCAAACCAGTACCAATACATTTGCTCAAGACACAATGCTGTCATCCCTGAAACCCCTGCTGGAAAAAGGACTTGATAAATGGATACAATCTTTTCCAAACTTTCATATCGATTCTTTCCGTCAGTCGGATATTCGGGAATTCCAGGTGAATGATTATAGGGAAGTAAGCGGCATGGGCCAGTTTTATGCACTCTATCAACCATCACTTAGTTATTCTCCCGATAGCAGCCAGTTCATTGACCTGTACAGCAGCGGGATTTCATTGGAGAAAAAAGGAAAAAAGATCATTGCCATCGGCGATGTTGACCAGGCTGTTACGCTGTGTAACCTCAAAACAAAAAGCTGGAAGAGTATCATATCTTTTGGTCCATCGGCCGGTATGGAAGAAGTAGTATGGATATCCCCGGTAAAATTTATACTGGCTGGCACCATGCAGAATGATGAAGGCAAACATCAGCCGGTATTGTTATTGGGCAATACAGAGGAGAGATCATTCCGTTGGTTTGAAGCCAATTTGATCAGGAATGAAGAATCAAAATATGAAGCCAGTGGCTTCAGCAAACTGAAGATTGATGAATGGGAATGATGATATTATATTAAGCGTCTTCGCCGGGCCCTGCGTCAGGTTTTACCTCTTTTAATTTTTTTACTTCTGCTACAAACTCTTTGGCGGGTTTGAAAGCAGGAATATAATGTTCGGGGATGTGTACGGCTATGTTCTTCTTGATGTTACGGCCAATTTTAGCAGCTCTTTTTTTAGTGATGAAACTGCCAAAGCCACGGATATAGATGTTTTCGCCAGCGGCTAGGGTGTCTTTTACCTCTTTAAACATAGTTTCAAGAGTAACAAGCACATCTACCTTGGGTATGCCTGTTTTTTCAGAAATCTGATTGACCAGGTCGGCTTTTCTCATGGTTGCAGGGTTTAAGTGATTTTACGAACACCAATTTAGAACAAAATTATATGATAGTCAACTAAATAGACATAATTTTTTCACCCCCGCCGCCACCAATACCTGCAAAAAACCGGATATTTACTGCCATAAACCCAAATCACCTCTCTTTTTTGATGAAGAAGACCTCTCCCCAGCCAGCCAAAAATAAATTTGCCCCCTTATTATTAAAGTGGAACAACGAAAAGAATACCCGGCAAATGCCCTGGAAGGGGGAGAAAGACCCGTATAAAATATGGCTGAGCGAAATTATTTTACAGCAGACAAGGGTGGAGCAGGGACTTAATTATTATAACAACTTCATCAAAACATTCCCGGATATACATAAACTGGCCAAAGCACCAGACGCAACGATTTTCAAGTTGTGGGAAGGCCTCGGTTATTACACCCGTTGCCGCAACCTCATCGCTTCTGCAAAATATATTTCGAAAGAACTAAAAGGAAAATTTCCCGGCACTTATGATGATATCAAAGCACTGAAAGGAGTGGGCCCCTACACTGCTGCCGCCATTGCTTCTTTTGCATTCAATCTGCCGTATGCAGTGGTAGATGGAAATGTATTCAGGGTGCTGGCAAGAATATTTGGTATTGCTACACCAACTGATACTACAGAAGGCAAAAAAATATTTACTGCTCTGGCAGAAGAACTGCTCGATAAAAAACAACCCGGCCTTTATAACCAGGCCATCATGGATTTTGGTGCCGTCATCTGCAAACCCACCGCACCGCTCTGCCCCCAGTGTATTTTTAATAAGAGCTGTTTGGCGTATTTAACCAATCAAGTAGCCGCCCTGCCTGTTAAAGAAAAAAAGATTACGATAAAGAAGCGTTGGTTCTATTATCTTATTTTGGAATACAAAAATGAAACGGCCATACTGCAACGTACCGCCAAAGATATCTGGCAGGATCTCTACGAATTTCCAATGGTGGAAGCCGCCAACGAACTAACAGTAAAAAAAATACTTCAAACCGCTGAAAAGAAAAACTGGATAACAAAGAATGGTTACGAACTGGTGGCTGTTTCTCCGTTGTACAAACAACAACTCTCTCACCAGTTGATAGCCGGACAGTTCATACGAATACAATTAAAGAAAAAATCGTTGCAAGAAAAAAATTGGATATGGCTTACCAAAAATAAAATGGGGAAATATGCTTTCCCGCAATTTATCAACCAGTATTTGAAGGAAGGAGTGCAGAGCCAGGTGTTGTTTTAATGATCAGCCCTTTATTTTTTCCGCCCAACAAATCGTATTACAGAACCTTTACCATTATGATATAATCCCTCGTTCAGTTCAATTTCCTTCTCTACTAGTTCTATTATTTCATAATTCGCAAAGTCTGATCGTATCTCGTCGGTTGAAAACAGACTTTCAATGTCTTTGGGACCGCCAATATTTTCGTTTTTTGCCTGGTAAGCAAGATGGTTTTTGCTGAACGCTTCAAAAATAATGATGCCGCCTTTTCGCAAATACTTATCGAGTGCCTTATGTAAAGAAGATTTAATAGCTGCCGGAAAATGGGCATAGATTAAAGCAATAGCATCAAATTGCTCATGGGTATATTGTAATTCTTCCAGAGAGCCCACTTCGTAGTCAATAGTTATGTTATTCTTAGCTGCCAGTTGCAAGGCTTTCTTCTTTCCTTCGGTGCTGATGTCAAAAGCAGAAACGGCCCAGCCCAATGTGGCTGCAAAAACAGCATTGCGGCCTTCGCCTTCTGCCGGAAAAAGTATTGTACCCACCGGCAGCTTTTCTAATTGCTCTTTTAAATAGTTGTTGGGCTGCTCGCCATACGCAAACTCGTTTGCACTATACCGATCGTTCCATCTGTTGGTCCAGAGATCATTCATGTTGCTGGGTGGTTTGACGATAAAGTTAAATCACTAAACCTATTTCCCCGTCACCACCATTTCCCATAAAAAAAATCTAACTTTAAAGAACCGCCAAAGCCCTTAGATGATTTATCAACCGTAAAGAATAAATATATGAGAGGCGTAAACAAAGTAGTGCTGATCGGCAACCTGGGCAAAGACCCCGATGTACAGCACCTGGAAGGAAATATTGCCGTTGCTAAATTTCCCCTTGCCACTACCGAAACATTTAAAGACCGCACCGGTAAATTAGTGTCGCAAACAGAATGGCATACAGTTGTTCTCTGGAGAGGGCTGGCCGAACTGGCCCAAAAATACCTGCACAAAAGCAGCCTGGTATATATAGAAGGCCGCCTTCGCACCCGCCACTGGGATGATAAGGATGGCAACCGGAAAATCTCTACAGAAGTGGTGGGTGATAATCTCATTATGCTCGACAGACGAACAGAAGGTGGCAGCCATACAGGCGAAGGTGGCGGCATAGAAGGTGACGGCGGCAGCGAAATGCCACTTGGTGATCCTTCGGAAAGCCTGCCGTTCTGATGGTGAATCGTAAATACAATAACTTTGCTCCCGTAGTAAAGGGCAGGCCATAATGACCTGCCTTTATGATTAACAAAAACCCTTGCTTTGGAAAGTCATCCGGTATTTATTTCACTTACAGATTATTTCCTCCAGGTTTTCCTGTCTGTTAACACACAGGGCACTACTTTTCTGGGCATTACTTTACTTGTACTCTTGTTCCTCACTTTTACTATCTCTGGTGCAGAAGTGGCTCTCTTCTCTTTGAATAAGAAAGATGTGAACATGCTGAAAACAAAGCAACACTCCGCTGCCAAACGGATAGTGGCCCTGCTGGAAGAACCCAAAGAAGTGTATGCCTCTTTACTGATTGCCGGAACGCTTATTAATATCTGCATTGTTATCCTGGCTAACTTTTTAATCAATGAACTAATCTCTTTTGGCAAAATAAGTGTTTTGGTGGAAGTGCTCATAAAGGTGATTGTAATTGCATTTGTCCTGGTGTTTGTTGGTAAAATATTTCCCAAAGTATGGGCTACTCAAAATAACCTGCGGTTCGCCTATGGTTCCTGCGCCATCGTGGGTGGGCTCCATTTTTTACTGAGCGGCATCAGCAAGCGGATTGTAAAGCTGGCTGACCGCATTGGTAAAGGTGCAGGTGCAAATAAGACAGATGCCATGAGTATGAAAGAGCTGGACCAGGCCATTGATATTAAAACAGATGAAGAGGCTTCACCCGAAGAGAAAAATATTATGAAGGGCATTGTGAAGTTTGGAAATATTTCGGTGAAGCAGATTATGCGCAGCCGGTTAGATGTAAGTGGTATTGATTACAGTTCTTCATTTGGAGATGTAATTAAGAGAGTAGAGGAGCTTCATTATTCCAGGCTGCCGGTGTATAAAGAAAGCCTTGATGACGTGGTTGGTATTATCAATACAAAAGACCTGATTCCCTATCTGGATGAAGCAGATAGTTACGACTGGCATACGTTGATGCGTCAGCCATATTTTGTACCTGAACTCAAACTGATTGAAGACCTTCTGAAAGATTTTCAGCAAAAGCATATTCACTTTGCGGTGGTGGTGGATGAGTTTGGCGGCACCAGCGGCATCGTTACTATGGAAGACATTTTGGAAGAAGTGATTGGAGAGATCAAAGATGAGTTTGATGAAGAGGAGAGCAACAACTACAAAGTGGATGATAATAATTATATTTTCGAAGGCAAAATCATGATTCATGATATGTGCCGGATCATGAAACTGCCGATGGATACATTTGATAAAATAAGAGGGGAAAGTGAATCGCTGGCCGGGTTAATACTGGAGGTGGCAGGGGAGTTTCCTACGGCAGATTGGGTGATACCTTGTGGTGATTTTGAATTTGGTATTATGCAGGTGGAGAATAACAGGATTCAACTGGTGAAAGTGACGATAAAACCTACATCTGATTAATTAGTCTTGCTATGAATAGAAGTATTGGATTTGTTGTGCTGCTCGTTATTGCTTTACAGTCGCTGTTGGGTTGTAACAGCGATTATTCGGTTGGTAAAAAGAAAGGATACTTTCATATTGACTTTCCGGAAAAAAAATACCAGGTATTTAATCAGCCTGGCTATCCGTATACGTTTGAATATCCTGTTTATTCCACTGTAACAAAGGATTCAACTTTTTTTGATGATAAGGCCGGGGATTGGTGGATCAATATTGATGTGCCGCAGTTTGCCGGCAGAATATATATCAGCTACAAAGAGATCGGGGGGAGAAATAATTTTGATTCTTTGGTGAGAGATGGATTTAAAATGGCTTACAAACAACATGTGGATGTGGCAACAGGAATTATAGACAGCCCTATGGTGACGAAGAACGGGGTTGAAGGGATTTATTTTTCGCTGGGTGGTAATACAGCTACTGCCAGCCAGTTTTTTTTGACAGACTCCACCAAACATTTTTTACGGGGGGCTTTGTATTTTGATGCAACACCTAATGCCGATTCGCTGGGCATCGTTAATGATTTTCTGAAAAAAGATGTACAGCATCTTATTAATACACTGCAATGGAAATAATTCTGATGGCAGTAGAGTTGTTTCTAATAAAAAACCCCGGCGGACACGGCCAGGGTTAAGAGCAAAGGACTGTTTGCTTATTATTGCTCTTTATCTTCAGTTTTTTTCACCTCTGTTTTAGCTGGCGGGGTTTCTTCCAATAGTTCTTCCTCATCTTCCCTTATCGGTGCCCGGCTAAAAATCTTGCTGTTGATTCTTTTCTTTTTCTTCTTCACTACCGGCTTTTCTGTTTCTTTTGTTTCACTGGCAGTAATCACTTCATCGCCTGACTTTATTGCTGTATTTTTAATGACGTCTTTCTTTTTCGTCACGACTTTTTTCTCAGTGGTGGTAACCTCTTTTGTTACTACCGGCTCTGTAGTTTTATTGTCCGCAATAACTACCGGCTCTTTTTCCTTCTTGTCTTCATACATAGTCGTAAATTCTTTTTTGTGGCTTGTGTTTTTGTAATCAACAAAGCCGTAGATGCTGGCACCAATCATTAACGTGGCGCCGACGTACAAGATAGATTTCATGGTTGTTAATTTGCCCCAAACCCCAGAAGGGGCTTTAGAACCCTTAAGATTTGAGTGGTTTATGAATAAAAAAATTATAAAGAACTGTAGTGATAATTATGTCAACTTTTTTTCTCCTGGCCTTATGTAGTAAATGATTGTAAGTATTTTCTGCTCTGCCGGTAAATGATCCACTCTGCTATCAGCATATTTCCAACCACACTTACCCATAAAGAGAACTGGTAATTTTCCAGCAGTGTCCAGTCCAGCAGGTACAGGATGATATAATACACCCGGAATGTAACCGCTGTCATAGCCATCGCATAGCTCCTCATCATCCATACTTTGTGGGCTACCACATTCTTTTTATGGATAGTGGTCAGTCCGTTCAATGTGGTTACAAACCACCAGCCGGCCATGAACATGAACAAAGCTCTTTCCCAAAAACTGCCTTTGGCAAAAAAGGCCATATACAGACCGGTTGGGGCGCCAAGGAATAATACAACTGCCACATAAATTTTTCCTGAAATACGGTGGATGGATTTTGATTTCTTTAGTATATATCGGGAAAATTGGATAAGGGCGGTACCAATACAAAGGGCACCCGCAGTGATATGGATATAAAAACAGGCATTGTAAAAATTGCTTTGAAAGAGGAAACTTCTTTCCTGGATAAAATCAAAATCCTTGCTGAAGGAGAAATAAGGAAGGGTATTATAAATAAGAAGAAGGCTGAAACCGATAACCGGCACCCAGAACAACATCTGGAAAAAGACCTTCGCCGACTTTTGAAGGGTAAGTATTCTTGAGTTTTGCATACAGTGGTTGTGATATTGGGGAGATGCCGCTGTTCAAACTCCTCCATAAGGTTACTGTGTTAGAACTGTGTTAAAGGAATTTTCCCGTCGGCGGAATCTTTCCTAATTTGTATGCCCAACTGTTATGCTATGCCCATCCCCCGGCGAACTGGTCTTTTATTATTGTCTTTTTTCGCATTTGTCTCAACATATGCGCAAGACCCTGCTGCTATTGATTCCATGAAAGCAGCTTTACAAAAAGCAGGCACCCCGGCTGAGAAAGTTTATTGGTACGATAACCTTTCCCGTACTATGATGAATGTGAGTCCCCCGTCGGCCGATTCCATGGGCCAGCAACTCATCTTGTTTGCGGAAGAGAGCCGGGACCGGTCCCTGATGGTAAAAGCATATATGTCAAACGGACTGCGTTGCGGTTACTTCCGGGGGCAGCGAAACTATACCCAACGAAGCATTGAGTATTATGAAAAGGCACTTTCCATAGCGAAACAAAATAAGATGGAGAAGGAGATCGGGGCGGCACAACTGCAACTGGCCGACATCAATCTTGTGGTACCGGATCAGGACAAGTCACTGAAGTATATTGCTGAAGCCTTTTCAAGGATCGCTACATTAAAAGACGATAGCCTGCTGGTAGAATCCAATAATATCTATGGGAAAGTGTACCTCTCCAGAAATGAGAAGATACTGGCCCTTCGTCACTACTTCACTGCCCTGCGGATAGCGGAGGAAATAAAGGCAACGAATGCAGATAAGAAACGGTTGAAAAGCGAACTGATGAGGAACAGCTATCTCTATCTTTCACAGTTTTACGGCAGCATTGAAGATTATGATAAGGCTATTGATAATGCAACGAAAGCCTACGAGATGCTGAATAACCTTACTGATAAAAGGGTGCCATATCAGCGGGCCATTGATATTAATACCATCGGCAACCTGTTTGCTGCCAAAAAGAATTATGATATTGCTATCAGCTACTTTGAACGGTCAATAGCTATGGCGGACTCATTGGGGTTTGCCACACTCAAAATGCCCGGGTATATCAGCCTGCTTAATCAATACCTGCGGATGGACCAGCCACAAAAGGCAATGGATTATCTCAACTCTTCCGCTGGCAATAATCTGAAGCAACACCTCACCACTTTCGGGATGTCGGGGATGATTGACCAGGCTTATGGCTATGTTTTCAGTGAGCTCAATAAGTTCGACTCTGCCCGTTTTTATTTCGACAAAGCCCTTCCTTTCTTTGAGAAGAATATGACAGATAATAACCGATTAGGCATTTACCTGCAATTGGGAAAACTGTTTACAAAGACCGGGGAAACACCTAAAGCCATTGACTACTATCTTAAAGCAAAGGAGATCGGGGAAAAGAACGGGCTGCTGGAGATAGTGATGATGTCAGCGAAACATCTTGACTCTCTCTATGAAAAAAAGGGTGACTTCCGGACCGCCAGTTTTTATAACGGAATATATTATAAGTATAAGGACAGCAGTGATAAATTAAGTAAGGAAAAAGATCTCACACAGGAGGAGGCAACGGCAGAACAGCAACGACAGGAAAGGATTCAGCGGGAGCAGAAGGAAATAAAACGCCGGAAGAACAACATTCAGTATTTGGCCATCATCATCGGTATCGTTTTTCTTTTCATATCTCTGGTAGTGTTGGGTATGTTCAAAGTATCTGCCGGGCTGATAAAGGCCATCGGATTCTTTGTGTTTCTCATGCTGTTTGAATTCATCTTCCTTGTTTTTAAAAAGAATATCTATTCCATTACTCACGGTGAACCCTGGAAAGATCTTGCCTTTATGATTGCACTGGCTGCTTTGTTAGTGCCATTGCATCACTGGCTGGAGCATAAAGTGCTGCATTATCTTACATCTCATAACCGGCTTACTTCTGCAGGTCTTCATATAAAGAATAAATTATTCCGCCGCACAAAAGAAGGAGAACAATAAGGCAGGACTTACCTTTGCCAAAATTAAAAAAGACTTGATAGTAATTGATAACATACTGATAAGTGATGATGTGGTGGAAAAGCAGTTTGTCTGCGATCTGAACAAATGCAAAGGCGGCTGCTGCGAAGAAGGTGATGCCGGCGCACCACTGGATGATGAGGAATTGGACATCGTATTGGAAATGTATGAGAAGATCAAATCATACCTTTCTCCCGAATCCATTGCTGAAGTAGAAAGGAAAGGAAAATATGTTTATAATAAGGAGTTTGGTTGGGTGACACCCACTCTTGGCAACGATAATGAAATATGTGTGTATGGCAACCGGGATGAGAAAGGCATCATCAAATGTGCTTTCGAGCAGGCGTATTATGATGGAGTAATCCCCTGGAAGAAACCAATCAGCTGTCACCTGTTTCCCATTATCGCCAAAAAAGGAAAGCATGGTGATTACAACCGGGTGAATTATGAACCAAGGGAAAAACTTTGTAATCCCGCCTGTGCATTGGGAAAGAAATTAGAAGTGCCGACCTACGAATTTCTGAAAGAACCGTTGATAAGAAAGTATGGCGAAGAGTTTTATAGTGCCTTGGATAAAGTAGCCAAAATGCAATCAGCAAAAAAACAGGCGAAATTAAAATAAGCAATAGTGAAAGAAACAGCAGCAGAGTTTATTGCTAAGAGTACAGTAAAAGCGGCTGATAAAGAGCATCGCCGGAAAATCAATTTTAATATTGGTAAGTACAATGCGGTGGTGCCACAGGGCAAGCTGCAGTTTGCTGACGTTCACCTCGCCAGGGAAAAAGCAAAGAACATCAAGTGGAAAGCTATTGAGACCTTAGATAAACAACTAGAAACATTTGAGGCCATCATTACAAAACGGGGCGCCAAAGTTATCTGGGCCGAAGATGCACAACAGGCACTCGATGCTATTAAAAAAATCTGCGAAGAAAAGAATTGCAAAACTCTGGTGAAGAGCAAGAGTATGGTAACGGAAGAAATTCACCTGAATGCGTTCTTAGAAAAGAACGGTATTGAAAGTGTGGAGACCGATCTCGGAGAATATATTCAGCAATTAGATGGCGAAGCTCCTTATCACATTGTTACTCCGGCCATGCACAAGAGCAAAGAAGATGTAGCTAAACTCTTTGCCGAAAAATTGGGTACCGACCCCAAAGCAACACCGGAAGAATTAACGCTGACAGCAAGAAGAATATTAAGGGATAAATATGTACAGGCAGAAGTTGGGGTAACCGGCGCCAACTTCATTATCTCCGACATTGGCGGCATAGCCGTTACCGAAAATGAAGGCAATGCAAGATTGAGTTGTTCCATGCCAAAGACACATATTGTAGTGGTGGGCATTGAAAAGATGATTCCTTCCATGACCGACCTCGCTTTGTTCTGGCCGCTGTTGTCAACTTTCGGCACAGGTCAACGAGTAACAGTATATAATACCATCGTTACAGGCCCGAGACAAGCAAATGAAAAAGACGGCCCGGAAGATATGTATGTAATACTGCTGGATAATGGTCGTACTAATATCCTGGCCAATGCAAAGCAAAGAGAAAGTTTATACTGCATCCGTTGCGGTGCTTGTTTAAATGCCTGCCCGGTTTATAAAAATATCGGTGGACATACCTATAACACTCCTTACAGCGGCCCGATTGGTTCTGTAATCACTCCGCATTTAAAAAATATGGATGAATGGAAGCACCTGAGTTATGCTTCTTCGCTTTGTGGCAACTGCACCGAAGTATGTGCCGTGAAAATTAATCTTCATGAGTTGTTATTGGAAAACCGCCATGAAGCAGTGGAAGAAGGCCACAGCTCTTTTGGTGAAAAGATGGCCTGGAAAATGTGGAAGCAGGGAATGCTTCATCGCCAATGGATGAATATGGCAGGTGGTGCCACCAAGAACTGGGTGGTGAATAGTGTGTTGAAAGGATGGAAAGAACACCGTGGCAAAATGGAGTTCCCCAAAAAATCATTCAACCAGTTATGGAAGGAAAAGTACGGCATCCGGTAACTAACTTCAACCTGTGATTGTCTTTGCAAATACAATAACTCACCGGCTTCAATACATCTGTGATTTCATCGGGAGAGAACTGATGGGCAAACCTTTTCAGTTGACTGACCGGAAGATAGAATTCATCGATTATCCGGGGCCAAGAATTAATTACAGTGATGAAATGGTTGCAGATGATGAGTTCTGGTTGCAGCCGCATCCTTTATTATCTGAAAAAGGAGTTCAGCCACAATTGATTAATTGTTTTGAGGTAAACAACCAGAAAGCCTTCTTCAAAACAGGTGGCGACTTTCCCTTCGATATTTTTGCCGCTTCTTTTTACCTGCTCAGCCGGTATGAAGAGTATCTGCCCCACCCAAAAGATATGTATGGCCGCTATGCTCATGAAAACTCACTGGCATTCAAAGAAGGATTTCTACACCTTCCTTTGATAAATATCTGGTTGCAGCATTTTAAAGAGAAACTGAATGAGAAGTTTACCTCGTTCACCACACATCATTCTCAGTTCACCTTTCTCCCAACTTATGATATTGATGAAGCTTATTCTTACAGGCACAAAGTATGGTGGCGGAGTGCCGGTGCAGCTGCAAAAGATTTATTGAAAGGAAAATTCAGCCGGTTTTTGTTACGGAGAAAAGTACTTAACAATAAAGAAACTGATCCATTCGATTCTTATACATGGATAGCTGACCTGCACAGGCCTTATAAATTAAACCCCCGCTATTTTTTCCTGGTGGCAGAAAAAGCAGGCCGGTATGACAGGAATATCCTGCCCCTGGAAACAGCAATGCAGGTATTGATAAAGCATCATGCTGATCACTACAATATCGGTATTCACCCATCCTGGCAAAGCGGGGATGATACTTCATTGTTAAAAAAAGAAATAGAAACAATAGAACACATCGCTACGATAAAAGTCACTGCATCCCGGCAGCATTTTATCCGCTTTACATTGCCGCAAACTTTCCGTCATCTTATTGATGCCGGTATCAAAGAAGATTTTTCGATGGGTTATGGTAGTATCAATGGGTTCCGGGCATCGGTAGCTTCACTATTTTACTGGTATGATCTGGAAAAAGAAGAAACAACTTATTTGTTATTATATCCTTTTTGCTACATGGAAGCCAATTCATTTCATGAACAACAACAAACTCCTCAACAGGCATTTGATGAAATGCGGCATTATTATGCAAGAGTAAAAGCGGTAAATGGTATTCTTATTACCATCTGGCACAATACTTTTCTAGGCACTGATGAATTATTTAAGGGCTGGCGGGATGTGTATGCACAATTCGTCAGAGAAATTATGAGTAAAGAACCCTACAAGGGTTAACAATCCTGAAGGGTTATTAAAAAGTTTATTGATTTACATTCCTTCTGTCTCCGGTTGCTCAGGTGGCGGGATAGCTTTAAAAGCTTTGTTGACGAGGTACACCCCGAGTAATGTCACTAATCCTCCGATGGTAATAAAGATGGTGACTTTTTCACCAAATACAATCCAGCCGCAGAGCACAGCAACAATCGGATTAATATATGCATAAATAGAGGCCTGCTCGGTTGGAAGATTTTGCAGGGCATATAAATAACAGATGAATGCAATCAACGAACCAAAAACAATGAGGTAGGCAATTGCAGCCCAGGATTGCCATGGTATCTTACTCACAGGAACCGCATTGCCGGTAGCACTGGTAAAACTTATCAGCGCCACGGCAGAGATTAGCATTTGCAATCCCAGGCTGAAATAAGGATTAAAATTCATAGCCTGTTGTTTGGTGTACAAAGTGGCAAAAGCCCATGTCCAGGTGGCGATAAGCGATAAAATAATTCCTTTCCGGAAATCCGGGTTCAGAAAATCCTGCAGGTGGTCAGAAAAAATTATGCATACACCGCTAAAGCCAAGCAGTAAACCGATGATAGCATTTCTGGGTAATTTTTCTTTTGAGATAAATAATCCTATTACCACCAGCCACAATGGAAAAATAGCTCCCATAATGGAGCCAAGCCCTGCAGAAATATATTGCACACCCCAGGTGCTGAGGCCATTACTCATTATGAAATTCAGGAAACTTAATACCAGAATGGGTATCCACTCTTTTCCTTTTGGCAAAGCGGCTCCTTTATAAAAAAAGAATCCGACATATAAAATTCCTGCAATAAGTTGTCGTATACCTGCCAGTTGTAATGCCGGCATATGGCTTACCCCTTCTTTGGAGGCAATCCAGGTGGTGCCCCATAAAATACAAACGAGAGCTAACGCAAAAATGGCTTTTGACTTCGTCCCCTTTTTGCGGATAGTAAGTGGATTGAATACTGCTAATTTTTTTAAATAATCAGCAGAAGTGTTGAGAATGGTTTTATGGAAATCAAAAATGTTCATTAATGTTTAAAATGCCGCATCCCTGTTATCACCATTGCCAGGTTATTGGTTTTACAATATTCAATAGAATCATTATCCCGTATGGAACCACCCGGTTGTATGAAAGCAGTAATACCTGCTTCATGTCCCAGTTTCACACAATCATCAAAGGGGAAGAAAGCATCACTGGCCATTACCGCACCGTCCAGGTTAAAGTTGAATTGCTTTGCTTTCTCAAGTGCCTGGCGTAAAGAATCGATTCGACTTGTTTGCCCACAGCCTTTACCAATCAATTGTTTGTTCTTAACCAGTGCAATCGCATTCGACTTTAGATGTTTGCAGACAAGATTTGAAAAGAACAAGTCTTCTTTCTCTTCGGCAGTACTTTCCCTGGCACCGGCTTCTTTCCAGTCAGCAAAATTACCTTCATCTGCTCCTTGCACCAGCACTCCGTTCAGCAGCGAACGAAACATTTCTGATGACTGACCTGCATGCTCTGTCTTGGTCTTCAATAATATTCTGTTCTTCTTCGATTTCAGTATCAACAGTGCATCTTCATCAAATGAAGGCGCAATTAATACTTCAAAGAAAATTTCGTTGATGGCTTCAGCAGTAGCTTTATCGATTGTTCCGTTGCAAATCAGCACTCCGCCAAAAGCACTTTCCGGGTCACCCGCCAATGCTGCTTCCCAACTTTCTTTAATGGTGGGCCGTTGGGCAATACCGCAAACGTTGGTGTGTTTGATGATTGCAAATACAGCCTCCCTGCCCTCCGAAGGAAGGTTCTTTGAGTCTGTTATTACTGTAGTCGTTTTATTGGTTTCAGTTGTTTGGTTGCTGTTATGCGTTGTAAAACTATTCGAGTCTGAGATCCCCCCTTCGGGGGGTGGGGGGGCTGCATCTCTTATTAGTTGCATTGCTGCATCCACATCTACAAGGTTGTTGTACGACAATTCTTTTCCATTCAGTTGGTCAAAAAGTTCATTCAGGTTACCGAAGAAAACAGCTTTCTGGTGTGGGTTCTCTCCGTAGCGGAGAATTTTCTCTTCCTTATTAAAAGGCGTTGCCATAGACAACTGGTGAAAATAATTTGAGATGGCCGTATCATACGCCGTACAAACATCAAAAGCTTTGATAGCAAACATCCGTCGTTGGTCCAGCGAAGTTTCGCCGTTTTGTTCCTTCAGTATATTTTCAAGTAAAGTATAATCTCTTTTATTGGCTACCACTGTTACATCTTTGTGATTCTTGGCGGCGCCTCTTATCATAGAAGGTCCGCCGATATCAATCTTTTCGATAATAGCTTTTTCTTCGGTGGTGGAAGCCACCGTTTCCTCAAACGGGTACAGGTCCACTATTACCAGGTCTATTTCAGGAATATTATATTGTTTCATTTCCTGCAAATGTTGTGCATCGTCCCTTTTTCCCAATATCCCGCCAAACACAGATGGGTGAAGTGTTTTTACACGGCCCCCCAGTATGGAAGGATAGGTTGTCAGGTCTTCTACCGGCACCACCTTATGACCAAGCTTTTCTATAAAAGCCTGTGTGCCGCCGGTTGAATAGATTGTTACACCAAACTCAGCCAGCAGTTGTACAATATTCTCAAGACCGTCCTTATAAAATACAGAAATAAGAGCCGATTGAATCTTTTTGTTCATAAAATGATTGTGTTGAAAGGCGGTCCCGCCCCGGGCGGGATTGGGAGCCGCAAAACTAACTTAATTCAACCTCATCTCAAAAGCACCTTTCATCGTTACATCATGCCAGGGAATTTGCAAGGAATCACAATCTTTTTTCCAGTAGGTAACCTTCCATGCCGGTACAGAGCCATCAAAGACCACTCGTTTTATATTGAATGAGGCTACCAGTTTTTTCATATAAATTTTAGGGTTTTTCGAGATCACCAATAAGTCCACTAAAGGCTTTGTTTCCTGTGGTAAAAAGGAAATGGATTCATCTACGAGTAAAATGTGTTTACCATTATAGCTCAGGTAGTTTTCAAAGAAAGATAAATTATCTAAAGCTGCTACATCGCTAATCCTGTATAAGATTCTGGAGGGTTTCAGGTGGAAGTTGCGGGCAAAATCGTTAGCGAGAAGATCGCTGTCTCCTACAAAGAAATAGTTTCTGCCATTCACAATGTCGATGGCTCTTTTTTGCGGCACATTATAAACAATGATTTTCTGTTGCCGGTTGCTTTGTATAAATGACCATGAACGTACTATAGCAAAACCAAGAAATGCCAATAAGCCCAGTTTTAATCCTGTAGTTGATTTCTCCATCAACCAATAGCTAATACCAACTGCAAAGAAAATAAGAAGAGCAGCCTGGAGAATACTTATCTGTAATCCATCCCATAACGAAAAATGAATGGATTCAATTTTTTCTATATAAGTGTTCATCAGCCATATCAGCCCCGAAATAATTTTTCCAATGAAGATTGCTACAACAGGAATAAATGAAATAACACACAGAAAAATTTCGCCCAGCAAAATAGCACTTGATAATGGTACAGCCAGGAAATTGGTGAGGATAAATAAATTAGGAAACTGGTGGAAGTGGTATATACTTAATGGTACAGTCAATATTTGTGCTGCCAGCGTAACAGCATTCAGCTTCCACAAAAAGTCTAACACTTTATTTTTTATATAGAACCAATTATAAATTGGCCGCATAAAAATAATGATACTGAGTACTGCGGCATAGGAAAGTTGAAAGCCAACATCCCAGAGGAAATATGGATTAATGCAAAGAAGGATGAAAGCCGACACAGCCATCGTATTGAAAATGGATGTTTTCCTGGAAAAAGTTTCACCCCAAACAATACAGGTGAACATTAATGCCGACCTAAGAATAGAAGGCTGTGCCCCCGCTAACAGGCTGAAGAGCCATAAACCGGTAATAATAAGTACAGGACTGAGCCATTTTGTTTTCTTTCTTTTTTTTAATGGTTTCAAAAGTAGAGCCAGCAACCAATAAATTAATCCAAGATGCAGCCCTGATATGGCAATGATGTGCACCACACCAGTGTTGGTATAAGATTGGACCAATGATTGCTCCAGGTCATCTTTGTAACCAATCAATAAAGCTTCTGCTAATCCAAGTTCTTTCCCGCCTTTGATATTCGTTCGCAGGATATCCAGCACTTTTTCCCGGGAAGAATAAATGAATTTCCTGAACCAATTTTCTCTAGTGTCATTTAGTAGTTCGAATTCATCGGATTTCAGGTACACCTGGTGGGTGATGCCCTGAAAAAGGGAATAGCGTTTATAATCAAATCCACCGGGGTTACCTGAGTTTTTAATTTCCTGTAAAGGTTTTTTGAATATGATTTGAGACCCATACGATAGCTGTAACGAAGAGTCTTTCTTGAAATAAAGTATAATCTTCCCGTTAACAGAAATGGGTTGCTCGTTTTTTAATAAATAGCTCACTGTAGCATTTGCCTTAACGGATTTAGTTTTCTCCACCGGAGGTTCATCTACTGTTACTATTAATGTCTCGGTTCCGGTATAATAATTTCCCAGCCATTGTTTATCGTTCCGGATATCTTTCTCCCAGGTTAGTATACCACCGATGGAAAAGAAAAGGATACTGGTGATAATTCCGTTTATAAAAGCAAACCTAAAACGTTTAAAAAAGGGAATCAGGAAAAAAATGGCTGTAAGAACGGTGCCAGCAAGGAGAACAAGCCACCATATTGTTATACTAACCTGAAAATGCCATTGCACTATTATACCTGCAATGGCAGCAAGCAATAGTTTAAGAAACGGGGTCTTCTTCCAGAAGTTAGAACCATAGAGAGCCATACTGAAAAGATAAAAAGCTCTTTTTTACCGGGCAATACTACTTTCAGGGTATCGGTTTACACTAATCCAGCAATTTCTTCAGGTAAGCTATCTGCCCAAGGTGGTAAATATTATGTTGTATCATACCATTGATGAGAAAACGAAAATTGTATTTACGATAATCCACCATCTCGAGTAAAAAATCATCGTCTTTTGTTTGGAGTAGGGCTACTATTTTTTTATGGATAGCTTTAAACTCGGCCAGGCCTTTTTTCCAGGTATGTATTTTTGGATTAATGGCCCTCCAATCAAGCTTTTCAGAGGTGGTCAAATCGTTCTTCTTATTTTTTTCAATTCGTTTTAATGTAAAGTCGGCCCATGTTATCATATGATAAAGTAATTCTATTAAAGAGTGTTCTGTGTTATTTGGTTTGATATAAGCTTTTTTAGCATTTACTTCTTCCATGATGCTATAGGCAGCTCTGCCAAACCAGGGTTCGCCATTATTTACACTTTCAATACGCCTTATAATTGATTGAATTTCCTGGTTCATATATGAAAGATAAAAAGAAAATGCCGTCGGTAACGACGGCATTCAAAAATTAATATAAAATGAAAATCTATTTACTCAAATACATACTCCTGTCTTTGTACAACTGACGGAAATAAGGATCCCTCAAATCTTTGATAAACCGTATTGCTTCACCTGTTGATTTCATTTCAGGCCCCAGCTCTTTATTCACTCCGGGGAATTTATTGAAAGAGAATACCGGTTCTTTGATAGCAAAGCCATTCAGCTTTTTCTCGAACGTAAAATCTTTCAGCTTATGAGTGCCCATCATTATTTTGGTAGCAATATTTAAATAAGGGATCTGGTAAGCTTTTGCAATGAAAGGCGTTGTTCTCGAAGCTCTTGGGTTGGCTTCAATTACATATACTTTATCATTCTTGATGGCGAACTGGATGTTGATGAGCCCTTTTATTTTTAATTCCCTTGCAATCTTCTCTGCGTACTCTTCCATAGTGTGCACAATCAAAGGTGTAAGATTAAAGGCTGGTAAAACCGCATTACTATCGCCGGAGTGAATACCAGCAGGCTCAATATGCTCCATCACACCCATTACATGAAAATCTTCTCCGTCAAAAATTCCATCAATCTCTGCTTCCTGGCAACGATCAAGAAAATGGTCAATCAGTATCTTATTTCCCGGAAGATGTTTTAATAAACTCACCACTGCTTTTTCCACTTCATCATCATTCAGTACAATACGCATTCTTTGTCCTCCTAATACATATGACGGACGAACCAATACGGGGTAGCCTACTTTATTGGCTACTGCTATTGCTTCATCCACACTTTCGGCAGTGCCATAGTCCGGATAAGGAATTTCCAATTCTTTTAACCGGTCACTGAAACGGCCACGGTCTTCGGCAATATCCATGCTATCATAAGAAGTTCCAATAATCTTAATGCCTTTTGCATGAAGCTTCTCTGCCAGCTTTAATGCCGTTTGTCCGCCTAATTGAACAATTACTCCTTCAGGTTTTTCATGTTCGATAATTTCCCAGAGATGTTCCCAGTAAACAGGTTCGAAGTATAATTTATCGGCCATGTCGAAATCTGTAGAAACTGTTTCCGGGTTACAGTTCACCATGATGGATTCATAACCACATTCTTTAATGGCAAGTAAGCCATGTACACAGCAGTAATCAAATTCGATACCCTGGCCGATGCGATTGGGTCCGGAGCCGAGTACAATGATTTTCTTTTTATTGGAAACCTTCGATTCATTAGAGGTTAATACATCCCCATTGGCGGAGCTAGAGGGAGCTTCAAATGTTGAATAGAAATAAGGAGTTTTGGCCTCAAACTCTGCAGAACAGGTATCTACCATTTTGTACACTCTTGTAATACCGGCCGCCTTTCTTTTATTATATACATCTTCTTCATCGCCATGTTCAGTGATGCGGCTTATCTGCTCGTCACTAAAGCCATTCACTTTGGCTTCTCTGAGTAATTCAAGAGGCAAGTCCACGAGGTCATATTTCGCTAATTCTTTTTCAATGGTGCATATCTTTTGTATCTCGTATAAGAACCAACGGTCAATACCGTTGGTGGCTTTGGAGATGGAGCCAACTGAAATGCCGGCCATCAACGCATCTTTAATACGGAAGATGCGGTCCCATTTCGGGGTCTTTATATATTCAAGCAGTTCATCGGCATGCATCAGGCTTTTGCCATAATAGCCTAAACCAACGGCATTATTTTCCAAACTCTGACAGGCTTTTTGCACCGCTTCTGTAAAACTTCTCCCAATGCCCATTACCTCACCCACACTTTTCATTTGAAAGCCAAGGGTATCATCGGCCCCTTTAAATTTATCAAAGTTCCAACGGGGGATTTTTACAATTACATAGTCAAGCGCCGGTTCAAAATAAGCAGAAGTTGTTTTAGTAATCTGGTTTTCTAACTCATCCAGGTTATAACCGATAGCAAGTTTTGCTGCAATTTTTGCAATCGGATAACCGGTGGCTTTACTTGCCAGTGCCGATGAACGACTAACTCTTGGGTTTATTTCTATGGCCAGTATTTCTTCTGTATCAGGATTCAATGCAAATTGTACATTACAACCACCAGCAAAATTTCCCAGGTCCCGCATCATCATGATAGCGGTATTCCGCATCAGCTGCATACCTGTATCACTCAATGTCATGGCGGGTGCCACCGTAATAGAGTCGCCGGTGTGTACTCCCATAGGGTCAAAGTTTTCTACCGTGCAGATGATGCAAACATTATTGGCAGAATCTCTTAATAATTCCAGTTCAAATTCCTTCCAACCCAGTACAGCTTTTTCTACCAATACTTCATGAATAGGGCTGGCCGTTAAGGCTCGGTTCAATGCATCGTCAAGGTCTTCTTTTTTAAATACCAATCCACCACCAGTACCACCTAATGTAAAAGAAGGACGAAGTACTAACGGAAAACCAATTTGCTGTGCAAACTCTTTCCCTTCAAGGTAAGAGTTGGCAATTTTTCCCTGGGCTACTGTTACGCCTAACTCAATCATCCACTTTCTAAACTGTTCTCTATCCTCTGCTTTTTCAATTGCTTTAATATCCACACCAATCAGCCGCACATTATATTGCTTCCAGATGCCCAACTCTTCTGCTTCTTTAGCCAGGTTGAGTGCTGTTTGTCCGCCCATCGTCGGCAACACCGCATCAATTTTATTTTCCTGTAATATCTGTTCAATGCTTTCGACTGTCAGTGGCAATAAATAAACCCGGTCAGCCATCATGGGGTCGGTCATGATGGTAGCGGGGTTACTGTTAATCAAAATAACTTTTACCCCTTCTTCCCGTAAACTCCGGGCGGCCTGTGTGCCGGAATAATCAAATTCACAGGCTTGTCCGATAATAATGGGGCCGGAGCCGATAATAAGAACCGATTGGATGGAATTGTCTTTTGGCATTTTTGGTGTTTAATATTTCGCTGGCAGTGCTTAGCACAGTCGAAGTACGTTATGGAAAAACAAATTGCGCAAAACTAAGGGAATGCAGGGGTTTTGAAGGATGCAGGTGAGATTTTTTTCTAACAGTTTTTTAGAATGGTTTTACGGTCTGTGGTCTTGGAATTTTCCGGTAGGAAAGTGAGTACAGGTCGTCGTAAATGTTTTTCTTTTGATTAATAGCATCTACGACCAGCCGTTTTAAATCATCAGGGGTTTTAAAATCCTTTCGGGTGGGAGAAAAAGTTTCTGTGATGGTTTTGATATTCAACGTATCATTAGCAATATCAAGTGTTGAAAGATAGTACACTTTTTCTTTTCGGTACTCTGGCTGTTTGTTACGGCGGGGTATTTCAAAAAGAACAAATCCTTCAATATTCATAAACCGCTGCCCCCCAACGTAGGAAGTGTAACCTGTAAAATAGGCGGTGTCCGGTAATATTATATCTCCCTTTACAGCTTTGCCATACCGGGTAATGGCGTACACAGAATCTGATTGCCTGGTAACGTCTAAGGCTTCTATACCAAAAAAGTCGCTGCCGTCTTTTACAATACCATACCAATATCCCAGCAAAGTGCTGTCTACCGGTTCTGAAGGGGCAGCTGCTATAGGCACCGTAGATTCAAACGGGCATGCAGAAAGTACAGTAACGAGTGGCAAGAGCCACAAAAGCTTTTTCATTTTTGGTTTAAAGGGCAAAAGATACAAATAATGGTTGGTAAAGCGTATACCACGAATGAGGTAATTCTTAATAGGATAGTAAATGATTAGCTGCCAAACTTATGTTAATCATAATTAAAGTTGAACCGCTCCTTTCGTTATTCATTGAGTTTTTAATTATTTATAAACCGGGAGAAAAAATAAAGAAGGCTAATGTATTGTTATACAATTTTATCAAAGCATATAAAGTATGAAACGAGTATAGTGTTAATTTGCAGACTAACTAAGCCACCTTCGAATGATTCGCACTTTTTTGTTTTTGCTTTTATCGGTCTTCGGTTTCGAAATAGTAGCTCAATCCGTTGAGACAGATAAAATTCCCCGTAATTATTTCCGTAATCCACTTGATATTCCAATGCAGCTGTCGGCCAATTTTGGTGAACTGCGGCCTAATCACTGGCATATGGGGCTTGATATAAGAACCAATGCCAAAGAGAACTTGCCGGTGCATGCTGCTGCCGAAGGATATATTGCTAAAGTCGGCATCCGTCCGCAAAGCTTTGGTCGCTTTATTATTATTAATCACCCCAATGGGCTTTCTACATTATATGCTCACCTGAATGATTTTAATGAAGAGTTGGAACAATATGTTACTGAACAGCAATACAAACAGGAAAGTTGGGCAGTAGAATTAAATTTTACTAAAAACCAGTTTCCGCTTTCGAAAGGATCATTTATTGCCTACAGTGGTAATACCGGGGGATCGAAAGGACCTCACCTGCATTTTGAAATTATCGATACGAAGTCAGACAAACGGTTAAACCCTATGCTGTTCAACTTTCCCCTGCAGGATAATACCCCGCCATCATTAATAAAACTGGCTATGTATGACAGGAGTAAAAGTATCTATTCACAAACGCCGGTATTCTTTTCCTTAAAAAATACGGATAGCGGCTACATCATTCCAAAACAACCCCTGATAAAAACAGGATTAAATAAAGTCAGCTTTGCCATACAGGCGATTGATAAAATGAGTGGGGGGGGCAGCGACAATGGAATTTTCTCTGCTAAACTTTATTTGGACGAAGAGCCCCAGCTAACTTTTACATTAGACAGTATTGACTATGATGAGACCGTTTATATGAATTCTCATATTGATTACAGGCTTGATTATTATGGAGGGGCTTACCTGCAACATTTATCCCAACTACCCGGGGACAAATCCCCGGTGTACCGGCAAATCAAAAGCGATGGGGTAATTAATCTTTCCGATACTACTATACATTTTCTTAGTATAGATGTGAAGGATGCTTATGGTAATACATCTCAGTTGAATTTTTCTATTCAGTATGATGACAGTCTTGTAAAATCGGGCACCTACCAAAGCCCGGTTTCAAAGTTTGTTCCTGCAGTAAAAAATGTGCTAGAGAAAGAAGATTTTAGAATGCAATTACCAGCAGGTTGTTTGTATGATACTATTCCGGCTTTGTATTTCCGGAACACTCCCTCTTCTTCTATGGCCGTAACTGCTATGTACCAGGTCAATGATCCTTCATATCCGCTGCATGAAGATATTACTGTTAGCATTAAGCCCTATAAAACTATTCCCGAAGAGTGGAAAGATAAACTCATCATGCAAAGAACCGGTAAAGGCAGCACCATAAGAAAAGTACAATTGCAAAATGGATGGTTGACGGCCTCTTTTGGTGACTTTGGCAATTTCCAGGTAGTGGCTGATGTAGGGGCACCACAAATAAATGAATTAGGAAAAGGAGATACGATCAATCTCAGTGCCGCCAGCAGAATTGTATTTACCCCAACGGATAATTTTGGCATGGTTAAAAATTTCAAGGTAACACTAGACAGCCAATGGTTACGATTTACCAATGATAAAAGCCGCAACTGGATTTATAAATTTGACGAACGATGCCCCTATGGCGTACATCAGCTCACTGCTACTGCTATAGACCTGGTGGGAAACATAACAACAAAGACCTGGTGGTTTAAACGATATCCTTATACACCGCCACCCAAAAAGAAAGTAGTAAAAAAGAGCAGTAAGAAGAAAACCACGACGACGAAAAAGCCGGTTACAAAAAAGAAATAATAAGGAATGATTACACTTAAGGAAGGTGATAAAGCTCCTGCATTTTCAGGAATTAACCAGGACGGAAAGAAAGTTTCGTTAGCGGATTATAAAGGCAGCAAAGTAGTCCTGTACTTCTACCCGGAAGATGATACACCTACCTGCACCATCCAGGCCTGTAACCTGCGGGATAATTACGGACTATTGAAGAAAAATGGTTTTGAAGTTATTGGCGTAAGCCCGGATGATGTGAAAAAGCACAAAAAATTTGAAGCTAAATTCAACCTGCCATTTCCATTGATTGCAGACGTAACTCATGTAATACTTAATAAGTATGGAGTATGGGATAAGAAGCAAATGTTTGGCAATCATTATATGGGTGTACTACGAACTACATTTGTGATAGATGAGAAGGGAATTATCCGTAAAATATTTCTACGACCAAAAAATAAAACTCATGCAGAAGAAATAGTGGCTGCAATGAAGTAAACAACGTTTACGGACAAAACTTTTTTTGCAACTAAAGAAGGTTGAATAAAGTCTTCAGTTTATGAAAGTGCGGATAAAAGAAAATTCATGGGTGGCTAAATTAGCGGCAGCTAAAATGAAAGCGGATAAAGTGGCGATTGTTTTCGGCAACACCATTCATTTACATAATACCAGTCGTAATGAATTTCTACACCATAAAGAATGGGTCTGTCATGAATTGAAACATGTGCATCAATACCAGCAAAACGGATTTGTAGGGTTTATTGCTAAATATCTTTTTGACTGGGTAAAGAATGGCTATTATGGTAATAGGTTTGAAGTTGAAGCAAGAGCATCTGAGGGTGATGTAGGGCTTATAAAAGAGGCACAGTTTGTCTAAAAAATCAATTCCACTTCTCCAAAATCAAACTCTTCCCGGAAAGCATGTTGGGTAATTAGTTTGCCTGTGGGGGATACACCTTCAATCGAAGCTTCAAACACCCGGGTGCCTTTTTTTAATTTTACTGTTGAACCTTTTTTATAAAGATGATCAAGGTAGGTAGTGTAAATATTTTCAAAACCTGTTTCTCTTAATTCGGTAAATCGTCTATCTAAAAGAGAACAAAGTTCTTTAGACAATTCGAGAGGGTTAAATTGTTTACCCGTAATTTGTTTCAGCGAAACCGGATTTTTTATTTCAGGGGGAAAGGAGGTCTGGTTGATATTGATTCCTATTCCGGCAATAGCCCATTGCCAATTATTATTACCCAGCTTACTGCTCCCTATGACTGACTCTATCAAAATTCCGCCTGCCTTTCTGTCCTGCCAGTACAGGTCGTTAGGCCATTTAATCCTGCTATCATCACCAGTATATTTTGTAAAAAAATCATGAACACCTACTGCAATGCAGGCACTTAGCTGAAATTGCTGTGTAAGTAGTAACGGAAATGGATTTAGGAGAAGGCTAAGAATGATGTTAGCTCCTTTTTCAGCTAACCATACCTTGCCCCGTTGTCCTTTTCCTGCCAATTGCTCATAGGAAAAAATCGTCATGCCATGCTGTGCCAAACCAGCATGAATTTGCTGCCGGGCATAGTTGTTGGTACTATCAACCGATTGTAGTTCAATGAATGGCAAACCAATGGGCTTTGTAGTCAATGGTTGTGGCAATTAATTGCTATTTTTGACAAAGTAAACTAGTTTCTGATTTCTGGTCGTAAATTTTCGGATGTAAGAGTAATATTTGTCCTTATACCAATAGATATAACCAGTAACGGCAACACAAACAAAAACTTAAACACTTTCATTATTTGGAACAATTGGCATCCCTCACCAACCGCAAGAAAAGTGCATCCCGGTTAACGAAGAATTCAAAAATCATCAAAACCATCATTGCAGCAATCCAGGATAAAAAGGGAGAAAATATTATTTCTCTCGACCTGAGAAAAATTAATGAAGCGGTAGCTGATTTTTTTATTATATGTGAAGCTGGTAACGGAACACAGATAAGGGCAATCGCTGATAATGTAGAAGACAAGGTGTATGAAAATTGTAATGAGCGGCCTTATCATCATGAGGGCTTGCAGAATCTGCAATGGGTGTTGATTGATTATGTGAATGTGGTAGTGCATGTAATGCACCCGGAGACCCGAAAATTTTATAACCTGGAAGAAATGTGGAGCGATGCACCTAACCAGGAACACAATGATTAATCATAAATAGTATGGTTAATGTTAAAAAATATTTAATCCAGAACTTTTTGTCATAATAATTATTAATTAGCAGGAACACAGAGAGAAACTATATGTCACAAGAACCTAACAGGAACGAGAACAGACAGCCCCGGTTTGGGAACCGCCCCTCCGGAGGAGATGATCCTAATCAGGTGCCCAAAAAAGGCCCCCGCTTCAGCATCTATTGGATATATGCAATCATATTTGCCGTCTTAATTGGATTTCAATTATTCGGACCGTTTTCGCCCAACTCAGCAAAAACAGACAACCTGGCTTTTAAAAACATGGTGCTGGCAGGTGAGGTGGAAAAGTATGAAATAGTGGATAACCGGAAGAATGTAAAAATCTACCTTAATAAAGCCGGGATTGAGAGGCATAAAACAGAGCTGAAAGAAGGGGTATCCGGTAAATTAAGCGAGAAGGGGCCACATATGAGCTTCAAGTATTCCGGTGATTTTGAAAAACAGATGGATGATTTTTATAAAGACAATAATGTCCCCAGTGATAAAAGAGTAAGTTTTACTGTTACAACGGAAAGAGACATACTCGGAGGTGCATTACAATTCCTCCTCCCTATTTTATTATTTGTTGGCCTTTGGGTATTGCTGATGAGGAAAATGAGTGGAGGTGCTGGCGGTGGTGGTGGCCCTGGCGGCATCTTTAATATTGGAAAATCAAAAGCTACTTTGTTTGATAAAGGAACAAAAGTGAACATCACTTTTGCAGATGTAGCCGGATTAGATGAAGCAAAAGTAGAAGTGATGGAAATCGTTGACTTTTTAAAGAACCCTAAGAAATACACTAACCTGGGCGGTAAAATACCAAAAGGTGCTTTACTCGTTGGCCCTCCCGGTACGGGTAAAACATTGCTCGCAAAAGCAGTTGCTGGTGAGGCACAGGTTCCCTTCTTTAGTTTGAGTGGCTCTGATTTTGTTGAAATGTTTGTGGGTGTTGGTGCAAGCCGTGTTAGAGATTTATTTAAACAAGCCCGGGAAAAAGCTCCTTGTATCATTTTCATTGATGAAATAGATGCCATTGGCCGTGCCAGGGGAAAGAATGCGATGATGAGTAATGATGAAAGAGAAAGCACCCTGAATCAATTGCTTGTAGAAATGGATGGCTTCGGAACAGATGTTGGCATTATTGTTCTTGCTGCTACTAACCGTCCGGATGTATTGGATACAGCTTTGCTTCGCCCGGGTCGTTTCGACAGACAGATAACCATTGATAAACCAGACCTGGTTGGCCGTGAAGCTATCTTCAAAGTGCATCTGAAACCAATTAAGATTTCAAAAACGTTGGATATAAAAAAACTGGCCGAACAGACTCCGGGATTTGCCGGGGCCGATATTGCTAACGTTTGTAATGAAGCTGCATTGATTGCTGCCAGAAAGAACAAAGAGGCAGTAGACATGCAGGATTTCCAGGACGCTGTGGACAGGGTAATCGGTGGTTTGGAAAAAAAGAATAAAATCATTTCACCGGAAGAGAAGAAAATCATTGCCTTTCACGAAGCAGGTCATGCTGTTTGTGGCTGGTATCTTGAACATGCCTATCCGTTACTTAAAGTAACGATTGTGCCAAGAGGTACTGCAGCATTAGGTTATGCTCAATACACTCCCAAGGAACAATACTTATATAATATAGATCAGTTAACAGACCAGATTTGTATGACACTGGGCGGAAGAGCCAGCGAAGAAATTTTCTTCAGCAAAATCTCCACCGGCGCCCAGAACGACTTACAGCAGATAACAAAAATTGCCTACGCCATGGTTACGGTGTATGGTATGAATGATAAGATCGGTAATATCAGTTTCTATGACCCGCAACAGGAAACAACATTTACCAAACCGTATTCTGATGAAACGGCTAAGATGATTGACCAGGAAGTTCGGAAGCTGATTGATGATGCTTACGAAAAAACAAAAACACTACTGTCTGAAAAGAGAGGGGATGTGGAAAAACTGGCCAATGCATTACTGGAAAAAGAAGTGTTGTTCCAAAGTGATGTGGAAGCACTGATTGGCAAAAGACCATTCGAAGAGAAAAAACCTCTTACGGATGATGTACCAGTAGCCGATGTAGTGGAAGGAACAGTGGCAGAAACAGAACCCAAAAAAGAAGAAGAAACAGCAACAGGTGAACAAACCGGCACCATTGGTTTGGCACCGTCTATTTAATTGGTGAGTATGAACGTTTCTCCATCAAAGGAAAATATTCTGAAAAAAATCCGCAAGGCGTTGAGTCACTCAACGCCTTTGCCTTTTCCCCAAAGCGAAGGTAACCAGCCGGTTTTTCAACCGTTGGAACAGGAAATGGAAGTCGAGTTTGCAGAACAATTTACCCGGTTGCAGGGAAAATTTATCTATTGCATCAATCAACAGGAATTCGCCTTTCAGCTCAGCAGTCTTATTAAAAAGCAGGATTGGGAAAAAGTATATTGTTTAGAAGACAAGTTAATCACACCGGTGGTTGCCCAATTAGCAGATAGGTTGGTAAAAAAAGACTTAGCTCAATGTGATGTTTCAATAACCGGTTGTGAAAGTTTAGTAGCCAGAACTGGCACTATTGTAATGAGTTCGGCACAAACCAGCGGACGAACGGCCAGTGTGTATGCACCTATTCATATTTGCGTGGCGTATACCAACCAGTTGGTGTACGATTTAAAAGACGCACTGCAAAAAGCAAAAGACAAATACGGTAATAATATTCCTTCATTACTCACATTTGCAACCGGCCCCAGCCGTACGGCTGATATTGAAAAAACATTGGTAGTAGGAGTGCATGGGCCAAAAGAAGTGTACTTGTTTTTAATCGAAGGATAAGATTTCTAGTTAAAAACCTGCCTGTCAGCAGACAGGTTAATAATCAGTAATTGATAATTGAAATTCTCATTAATAGCAGAAATTCAAATTTTTAGTGTCCCAACTCTTAACTCCCCACTCCTAACTCCCGACTCTTTTTCTCTGCTCAGCTTGTCGAAGCATAACTCTTAGCTTATCTTTATACCATGACAAATCCAGGTATTTATCAACTTTTTGTATATGGCTCACTCCGCAGCGGATTTCACAGTCCGGTGTATGAGTATATCAGCCGCTTTTTTAAATTTATAGGCGAAGCCAAAGTAAAGGGTAAACTGTTTGATATGGGCAGTTATCCTGCAGGAATTCCCACTCATGATGATTGCTTTATTGTTGGTGAACTGTACCAGGCAAAAAATGAACATGAATTTTCATGGGCCATAGGTCAACTGGACGATTATGAAGGAGTCGCTGTGGAGTTTGATGAAGTACAACTCTACCGCAGGGAAATTGCCGAGGTAAATTTAAACAACAATCTTACCCATGCCTGGATCTATTGGTATAATGGTGATGTAAGCGGCAGGCCGGTTATCGCCTCTGGCGATTCTATGGAATACATGCAGCAAAAGAAATAACCAACCGGTTTTGTTACCAGACAATAAAAAAATATACTTCCTCTCCGATTTTCATCTCGGAGCTCCCGACCATGCCAGCAGTCTCGAAAGAGAAAAATTGCTGGTACAATTCCTTGATGAGATTAAGAACGATGCCACAGAAATTTTTCTTGTCGGCGATATGTTTGATTTCTGGTATGAATATAGAAAAGTAGTTCCTAAAGGATATGTGAGGTTGTTGGGTAAGCTTGCTGAACTAACAGATGCGGGTATTGCTATTCATTTTTTTGTTGGTAATCATGATATGTGGATGAAAGATTATTTTCCTAAAGAACTAAATATCCCTGTTTACTTTAAACCACAAGAGTTTGAAAGAGCAGGAAAGAAATTTTTGATCGGGCATGGCGATGGGTTAGGACCCGGGGATCATGGATATAAGCGGTTAAAAAAATTATTTCGCAACCCTGTAAGCAAATGGTTGTTTGGTATTTTTCCACCAATATTAGGTATAGGACTTGCTAATTATCTCAGTCGTCGCAGCAGGGCTGCCGGTCTGGAGGAGGAGGTTTTTCTGGGTGAAGAAAAGGAATGGCTGATTATATACTGTAAAGAAGTACTGGCCCAAAAAAAGATAAATTTTTTTGTGTTTGGACATAGACACTTAGCTATTGATTATCGTCTGAATGAAGATGCCCGGTATATTAATCTGGGTGACTGGATGCTGTATTACACTTACGCAGTATTTAACGGGCATACAATGGAATTGAAATCGTATAAGGGGAAAGATGAAAAGATTGTCCGTAATTAAATGAAGAATTGTCTGACCATATTAGTGAGTTGTTTCTTGTTGTCTGTCTCCAGCCTGGCACAAAGTGATTCAATTTTCCGTCACCTGAGAACAATGAAAGGTGACATTATTGAGTTTACTGTTGATAATCT
Organism: Chitinophagaceae bacterium; assembly: GCA_016719015.1. GTDB lineage: Bacteria > Bacteroidota > Bacteroidia > Chitinophagales > Chitinophagaceae > JJ008. The sequence continues at coordinate 1,271,363 of JADKAZ010000001.1, read as the reverse complement.
TGATAATATTTATGTGCTGAATAGCAGGAACCAGGTAAAAAAATTCAATGCTAACGGAGATTCAGTGGGTATCTATAATGATGTGAAGAAATTTGGACAGGCTACCCTGATTGATGTTTCTAATCCGCTTAAGATTTTATTATATTACAAAGATTTTGCAACGGTGGTAATGCTGGACAGGTTCCTTAATTCAGTTAACAGCATTGACCTGCGAAAACAAAATACATTACAGGCAAAGGCAATCGGACAATCGTATGATAATAAGATTTGGGTATATGATGAGATGGAGAATAAACTTAAAAAAGTAGGAGAGGACGGAAAGGTTATACAGGAAACACCCGACTTCAGATTATTATTGGGAATTGCTCCTTCCCCCATTAAAATATTTGACGAAAACAGGTATGTATATCTCTATGATTCTGTTTACGGGGTGTATGTGTTTGATTATTTTGGAGCATTGAAGAATAATATCATGATTGATCACTGGCAGAATTTTAAAGTTGCCGGTAAATATATTTTTGGTTCAAGGTCAGATACCCTTTTTCGATACGAGATTAACAGCTTTCGCCTGGATGAATGGAAGATGCCGGAGCAGATTTTTAAAAGCAAGGCATTTAATTTTAGCTCCACCAGGCTATATGCACTTAAAAATGATGCTATCGAGATTTATTCCTTCCGCTAATACAGCTGCATCCTGTTTTATATAATTCGATATTTTTGAAGAATGAATGATTTTTTAAATCAGGTTTGGTGGGGCAACCCCGTCAAAAATTACTTACTTATTATTGGGATCATCTTTTTTGTGTGGGTGCTGAAAAGATTTATATCCCGTTATATCGCAGGGTTGTTATATGGACTCGTTCACAAAATCTGGAGGAACATTGAAAAAAAATCGTTTATCAACCTGGTGGTAAAACCGCTGGGGCTTTTCCTGGCAGTGCTGGTTTCTATAATAGCTTTATATAAATTGAAATTCCCCGAAGAAATAGATGTCGATGTTTATAAATTCACGGCAAAAGATATTTTTCACAGTGGGGGTAATATTATTCTCATCGTAACTTTCACAGGCCTTTTATTACGCATAATAGATTTTGTTGCCCTTATTTTGGAAAGAAGGGCTAATTTTACTCCTGACCTTTCGGATAACCAGCTGATAGTTTTTTTTAAAGATTTTTTCAAAGCCATCCTGGTAATCATTGGTATAATGCTGGTACTGCGCTATGCTTTTAGTTTGAATATCGGGGGCCTGCTAACCGGTTTGAGTATTGTGGGTGCTGCTATTGCATTATCCTTACGGGAAAGCCTGGAGAATCTTATCGCTTCGTTCATTATTTTTTTCGATAAACCTTTTATTACCGGGGATCTGGTAAAAGTGCTTAATATAACCGGTACGGTGGAAAGAATTGGCTTACGGAGTACCAGGATAAGAACTGATCAGACAACGTTTGTAACTGTTCCCAACAAACAAATGGTGGATAGTGTGCTGGATAATCTCTCCTTACGGACACAAAGGCGGGGCGACCTACGGCTCGAGATCAATTTGCAGACTTCATCTGCAACTATCGAATTGCTGATAGGCGGGTTGAAAAAAATTATGGATAGAAAAGAGGTGGAGAATGTAAATATTATTTTTTCTGAAATTACAGGCAATGCGTTTATAATTATTTCAGATTATTATACTGCACCGGTTACTCTGCAAGAGTTTAACGATGTTAAGCAGACCATAAACTTACAGAGTTTGAAACTGATGGAAGAATTGAAGATCGAAATCGCTGGAGCTAATATGGATGTGCGGATCATCCAGTAAACATTAATTCAGGGTTTTTAGTATTTCTCCTAATTCCATATCAAATAATCCATATTTTCCAAATTCAATCACCCGGCCAACCTCTTTTCCATTTTTCATAACAATGATAGTAGGTACATTAGTTACATTCAATGCTTCACAAAGATGGCTGAGTGTTTTTTTATCCCGGTCTACTCCGATTAAAGTAATCCTGTTCTGCGGAAACCCTGACATATCAATTAAAGAATACAACTTAGGAATGATAATATGCGAATCTTCACACCAGGTTCCCATAAAGGCTATCAGTTGTACAGAATCTTTATGTTTTTGCAATCCTTCCATTGCTGCTGCATTGGGCTTATAGCCTTTCAGATTTTCGGCATACCATTTAAAGGAAGTATCACTCGATAGTACCTCCCTTGAGATAATGCCTTTCAATGTTTTTTCATTTGGTCTTTCCACTAACACCTGGTATTGATTTTGGGAAAACCCGGTAAAGGTTAAAACAAGGGCAGAGATAATAGAAATCAATCTTTTCATGGTGTAAATAATTGATGGTAAATGTAAAAGCAGGCTGGCAAAAGATGAAAGAAGAGGTGTTAAAGTTGCAGCCTCTATTGTCTGTTATTAAAGACTCGCTTTTAATTCATGGAAGAACCCTTTTATCTTCTCCAATGACTGTATCATGGCAAACTTCTCCTCTGCCTTTTTATTCTTCTTCAAATAATCCTTGGCTCCTTCGATTGTAAATTTACGGCGGCGGAGCAGGTCGTAGATCATAAGGAGGTTCTTGATATCAACAGGTCTGAAAAAACGATCCCCTTTGCGGTTCTTGCGGGGTTGCAGAATGTCAAACTCGGTTTCCCAGTAACGTATCAGGGATTGGTTTTCCCTGAACATAACAGCTACTTCGCCGATGGAATAGTATTGTTTCTTGAAAAGAATATCATCTTCCGGCACCTGGATCAGGTCAGCACTGATGGCAATTTCTTTCAGGGATTTGCGACCTCTTTTACCAGCAATTATAGCAGGCTCTTGATAAACATCTTTTATAACTACTGAGGGTTTACTTGCTTCCATAATCACTTTTTCTTTCAGCATAACGGTAGAAGCAGGCACAGCAGTAATTCCTGTTTCTTCTACAGGCGCAAAATCAAAAGTTATTTGAGATAAAGACTTTCCCATGCGGTGTAAAGGTACAATCCATTTACTCTGTAAATACGGATTAACCAGAGTGTGGAAAAATACAAGCTAAGAGCTATAAGTTTCGAGCTACGAGAGATATACTGACTTCAAACGACCAAACTCGCAACTCGTAGCTCACAACTTTTCTCTTAATCCAAACTCTGGTTACTTGCTGCTGCTTTTTTCAGCAACAAATCAAATTGTGCCGGAGTAAGGTCATTATAGAAAAAATAAATCGGATCTATTTTGTCGCCATACTTATGTACTTCGTAATGACAATGAGGCCCTGTTGATTTTCCTGTACTGCCTACCCACCCAATCACTTCTCCTCTTTTTATTACCTGGCCATTTCTTGCCTTTACCCTTACCATGTGACCATACAGTGTTTCATACCCATATCCATGATTAATGATAACATGATTACCATATCCATTCCCGGTGCTGCCCGCAGTTGTTACCGTCCCATCTGCAGTTGCATAAATAGGTGTGCCCTGTGGTGCAGCAAAATCTAGCCCATAATGAAACTTTACTGTTTTATAAACAGGGTCAATCCTTGAACCAAAACCAGAAGCAATCCGGCTCAGGTCTTTGTTACTTACAGGTTGTATTGCGGGAGTATGAGACAGCAGTTGTTCTTTATTCTTCACCAGGTCTTCTACCTGTTCATACGACTTTTTTTGAGCAGCAATTCTGCTCTTTAGATTGTTTAATGTATTAGTAATGGAGGCTGCTAACTGGTGATCTTGTATTCTTTCTACTTTGGCAATCTCTTGCTTTACTTCCAGTTCCTTTGCCCGGGCACTGTCAGGTACAGGGTTAGCTTCGAAAATAGCCCGGTATACATCATTGTCCCTTTTTTCCAGCTCTTTCATTTGTTGCTGGATGGATTTTAAATCTTCTTCCAGCTCTTTATAGTTATCGTTCAGGGCTTTGTTCTGTTGAGCAAGTATTTTTTCTCTTGGTGAACCGATAAATTGAAAAGCAGCATAAGAAATAAGGGCGGCGGTAACCAGGGCTGCCGCCACGAAACCAAAAACCCGTAACAGCTTTACCCGTAAAGGTGTTTCCAGCTTTTCATAGCGGAGCGTATTGGTATTATAGTAATATTTTATCTTCTTCATGAAAGCAAGCCTTAAACCTGTATCCGGCTGCAAATGCGGCCTGAATAAATTACCTTTGGCCCCGTTTACGGGGTTGACAAATATAGCCCGATAAACTTCAAAAATCAACCTGGACAAAGTAGCAATTATGATGACTAGCGCAGAAATACGACAGGCTTTCATGGACTTTTTCAGTTCAAAAGGACACACCATTGTGCCATCAGCACCCATTGTGGTAAAAAATGATCCAACCCTCATGTTTACCAATGCTGGGATGAACCAGTTTAAAGATTACTTTCTGGGTAATAAAGTACCTCCGTATGGCCGGGTGGCAGACACACAAAAATGCCTGCGGGTAAGTGGTAAGCACAATGATCTGGAAGAAGTAGGAGTTGATACTTACCACCATACTATGTTTGAAATGCTGGGCAACTGGAGTTTTGGTGATTATTTTAAGCATGAGGCAATTTCATGGAGCTGGGAATTGTTGACGGAGGTGTATAAAATTCCAAATGACAGGTTGTATGCTACGGTTTTTGAAGGCGACAAAAAGGAAGGCATCCCTGCCTCTACAATAGCACTGGCAAAGTGGAAAGAGTTTTTACCGGAAGACCATATTGTTTTTGGAAACAAAAAGGATAATTTTTGGGAAATGGGTGACACTGGCCCTTGCGGTCCCTGCAGCGAAATCCATGTGGACTGCCGCCCTGATGAAGAAAGGAAAAATATTCCCGGACATACATTGGTGAATAAAGACCATCCGCAGGTAATAGAAATATGGAACAATGTATTTATTCAATACAACCGAAAAAAAGATGGCAACCTGGAGCCGCTGCCCGCCACCCATGTAGATACAGGAATGGGGTTGGAAAGACTGGTAAGAGTGATACAGGGAAAACAAAGTAATTACGACACAGATCTTTTTACTGGTACTATCGGCGAAGTGGAGAAGATAACCGGAAAAAAATATGATTATGGTGATAGTAAAGAGGCGGTTGCATTTCGTGTATTAGCAGATCATATCCGGGCAATCAGTTTTACGATTGCAGATGGACAATTACCATCCAATACAGGAGCAGGTTATGTGATACGCCGGATTCTTCGCCGGGCCGTTCGTTATTATTATTCTTACCTGGATTATAAGAAGCCCTTGTTGACGCAGTTAGTGCCCGTATTGGCAAAGCAATTTGAAAATGTTTTTCCTGAATTGCAGCAGCAGGTTGATTTTGTAAGTAAAGTGGTAAAGGAAGAAGAAGATGCTTTTTTGAAAACGGTAGACAAAGGTTTGACGATGCTTAATCAGGCTTCAAAAAATATTTCGGGACAGGAGGCTTTCAAACTGTACGATACGTTTGGATTTCCGCTTGATTTAACTAAGCTGGTTGCGGAGGAAAAAGGACTAGCTATTGATGAGAAAGGATTCGAAGTTGAAATGAAACAACAAAAGGACCGCAGCCGTGCAGCAGGTACCGTGGATGCGGAAGATTGGGTTATACTAAAAGACGGCTCTAACAAATTCGTTGGCTACGATTCATTAGAAGCAGAGACTTCTGTTTTAAAATACAGAAAAGTAAAAGCTAAAGGGAAAGAATTATACCAGCTAGTATTGAATACAACACCTTTCTATGCCGAAAGTGGCGGGCAAGTAGGAGACCGTGGTGTATTGACAATTGACAATTCACTATTCACTGTTATTGATACCAAAAAAGACAACGACCTTATCATTCATTTTGCAGAGAATATTCCTGCTGACCTATCCGGCGAAGTTCTTGCCAAAGTTGATACAGCAAAAAGAAAGAATACCGAATTGCATCACTCGGCCACTCACTTACTTCATGCCGCATTAAGAAATGTATTGGGCACCCATGTTGCTCAAAAGGGCTCTTTGGTAAATGAAGAGCATCTTCGTTTCGACTTTTCGCATTTCGCTAAAGTAACCGATGAAGAGATTGCACAGGTAGAAGCATTGGTCAATGAAAAAGTAAGAGAGAATATTCCTGTAGTTATTAAATCCATGCCGAAGGATGAAGCGATGAAGCTTGGAGCAATGGCATTGTTTGGCGAGAAATATGGAGATGTAGTGAGAGTGGTAATCATTGATCCCAACTATTCAGTGGAATTATGTGGTGGCACCCATGTTGGCGCAACAGGTGAGTTAGGCTTATTTAAATTAACCAGCGAATCAGCGGTGGCTGCCGGTGTTCGAAGGGTAGAAGCGGTTTGTGGTAAACAGGCAGAAGAGTATGTAAATGCTCAACTTGGTCTGCTTACTACATTGGGTGAGGTATTAAAGAATCCCAAAGACATGCAGAAAGCTGTTGAAAACCTGCAAGCAGAAAATGCTGAACTAAAAAAGCATCTGGATAGCATGGAGGCAAGACAATTGGTAGGGATCCGGAATGAACTCCTGCAAAAAGACGAGATCATCAACGGGGTAAATTTTATTGGTGACATTATTGAGGTTAGTAACCCCGAGGCCTTGAAGAAACTCTGTTTTGACCTGAAGAACCATCTCAGGGATCATGTAGCAGTGCTATGCGTCAATATCGGTGGCAAACCGTTTGTAGCTGTCGGAATTTCTGATACCGTTGTTGCTGCCAAAAATCTTGATGCAGGTAAAATTATTAAAGAACATATTGCACCGCTGATAAAAGGCGGCGGGGGTGGACAAAAAACACTGGCGACAGCAGGCGGGCAGGATAGTAGTAATCTTAAGCAGGTGATTGATGCAGTGAAGAAGTTATTATAACCTCAGGGACGGTAAAGGTCGTTATCATCTTCCTTATCCTCCTTTTTTTTGAGAATGAGATTACGGTTTTCTTTGAACACCCGTAGTCCGAATACGATAGCTGCAATACAAATAGCAATACAAGCACCGGCTATTATATAGTTCATAACTTTTTTATGAAGGTTCCTGATCTTCCTGCAAAAGTGAGCTTTTAATATTCCTATACAATAACACTTTAAGGTTAGTAAAAATACTATTCAGTGCCGCATGAATATCATTATTGAAACGGACCGTTTACTGCTTCGCACATTTACTGCAGATGATGCGCCACTTATTTACGAACTCAACCTGGACCCTGAGGTAACCCGCTATACCGGCGACCCTATACGAGATCTGCACCATGCTCAATTGGTACTGGAGCAAGCGATATTGCCACAATATGCACTAAACAATTATGGTCGGTGGGCGGTGCATCTAAAGTCCGGTATGGATTTTATCGGCTGGTGCGGATTAAAAAACAGGCCGGAAAAACAAGAAATTGATCTTGGTTACAGGTTTATGCGAAATGCATGGGGAAAAGGCTATGCCACGGAGGCAGCGTACGCCTGTCTGCGGTATGGATTTGAAAAACTACACCTCCAGAGGATTGTTGGCAGAGCAATGCCACACAATACTGGGTCCATCCGGGTCTTGGAAAAATGTGGGATGCGATACATAGGAGAGGAAGTGGTAGATGATCATCCGGCAAAGACTTATGAAGCATTTAATCCGTTTATCCGCTTATAAAACCCCTTAAAAAGTGAAACACTTTTAACATTTGCGAAATGTTTCGTATTTAAAAAAATGTCTTTATATTTGATCTACGAAATTCAACGTAGGCAAATAATAAAAAACTATTTAGTATGAAAAAGACCTGGTTAAAATTTTCTGCTTTCGCAGTTGCAGTAGCCTTAATGGTACCTGTTTCCCTGTTGGCACAAAAGGATGAAAAAGGTGAAAAGGGTGATAAGGGTGATAAGGATGTGCAGCAGATCATCATCACCAAAAAAAACGGTAAAGACGACAAAGTGGTGGTGGAAATAAATGGTGATAAGATTACCGTCAATGGAAAATCATTGGAAGATTATAAGGATCAGAACGGTGATATTAGTGTAAGACTTAACAAGCTGAAGGATTTGGAGTTTCTGGCCAGGATTCCCGGTGCAGGAACTAACTGGAATTTTAATAACAGCGATGGGTTTAAAATTTTTACTGACAATGCCAACCATGCGATGCTTGGAGTTACTACAGAACGAACAGATGGGGGCGTTAAAATAAATGCTGTCACTAAGGAAAGTGCAGCAGAGAAAATTGGACTCAAAGAGGGTGATGTGATAACTAAAGTCGGTGATGTTAAAATGGAAGACCCCGATGATCTTTCTGCAGAAATAAAGAAACATAAACCGGGTGATAAAGTAACCGTTACTTATTTGAGGGATAAAAAAGAGTATAAAGCAACGGCAGAATTAACCAAATGGAAAGGGACAAACGGGGTTTATAATTTCAAAATGAATCCCTCTGATTTGAACCTTGATTTTGACAGAATAATGCCCCGGGTTCCTGAACCACCAAATATGAGGACACCCAAAGCACCAGGATTTAGCTGGTCTGGTGGTGCACCCAAACTGGGTTTATCAGTTCAGGATACTGACGATGGGAAAGGAGTTAAAATAATAGAAGTAGATAGCGATAGTAATGCTGAAAAAGCTGGTTTGAAAACAGGTGATATTATCTCTCATATCGATGACAAAGAAGTGAATACTGTAGACGAAGTGTCAAAACTAATTAGAGAAAAGAAGGATAATCTTACTGTACGTTTTCAGTTAACCAGGAACGGGAAAAAACAAAACATAGAAGTAAAGATGCCCCGTAAAATCAGAACAGCCGACCTTTAAAAATATTGACACTACTTCACAGTGTAAGAATGCTCCTGTATAAAACAGGGGCATTTCTTTTATCGCAACAGCTACTGGCTCAAATGGGCTATTTTTGCGTTGTCCGCCATAGCTTTAGCGAAGGCGGACTTTTAAATCATGGTAGCACAAACCGAATACGAAATAGTAGTGGGGCTGGAAGTACATGCCCAACTACTCACTCAAAGCAAGTTATTTTGCGGCGATAGTATCGCTTTTGGTGCCGAACCCAACACCCATGTAAGCCCGATAACGTTAGGCCATCCCGGCACACTGCCTAAGATGAATAAGAAAGCAATTGAGTATGCAATTAAAATGGGACTGGCTTGTCACTGCACCATTGAAATGCAAAACTATTTTGCCCGGAAAAATTATTTCTATCCTGATTTGCCCAAAGGCTACCAGGTTTCGCAGCACACCACACCTATCTGCGCCGGTGGGTATGTAAAAATCAAAACACCAGGAGGAGAAAAAAATATTCGCCTTAACAGGATACATATGGAAGAGGATGCAGGAAAAAGTTTACATGATGTGGATGATGAATATACCTGCATTGATTATAACCGTGCCGGCACTCCTTTGATTGAAATTGTTACAGAGCCTGATTTACGAAGTGCAGAAGAAGCCTTTGCTTATGTTACAGAGATAAGAAAACTGGTTCGCTACCTGGAAATCTGTGATGGTAATATGGAAGAGGGCAGCCTTCGTTGTGATGCTAATATTTCTGTTCGTAAAAAAGGTGATACTCAACTGGGTACTAAAGTTGAAGTAAAGAATCTGAACTCAATCCGGAATGTAAAAAGAGCCATTGAAATAGAAGCGAACCGGTTGGTTGATATTTTAGAATCGGGCGGAACCATCACACAGCAGACAAGAAGTTTTGATGCAAATAATGGAACCACATTTGCAATCCGTGACAAAGAAGATGCGGATGATTACCGGTATTTTGCCGAACCGGATCTTACTCCATTTCACCTGGAGGAAGAGTTTATTGAAAAAATAAGACACAGTATTCCTGAATTACCGGAACAAAGAATACAGCGATATACATCAGCGCTTAAGTTATCAGATTATGATGCCGGGGTGCTAACGGAAGAAAAAATATTTTCAAATTATTTCGAAAAGATCATTCAGCACACGACTAATTATAAGGCGGCCGCTAACTGGATGATCGGTCCTGTTAAATCATGGATGAATGAGAATGGAAAAGAAATAGATGAGTTCCCGGTTGCTGCAGAACAACTCGCTGCGGTGATTACTCTTGTTGATACCGGCAAGGTTAGTTTTTCTGCTGCATCAACAAAACTGTTTTCAAAACTGGTAGAAACGCCGGCTAAAAACCCGGAGCAGATTGCCGTGGAAGAAAACCTGGTTCAGCAATCTGATCTGTCTGCCATCGAACCGATCATTGACAAGGTATTGGAGAAATTTGCTGATAAAGTAACTGAATATAAGAAAGGGAAAAAGGGGTTATTGTCCTTGTTTGTAGGAGAGGTAATGAAACAATCAAAAGGGAATGCAGACCCTAAAATGACTAACCAATTATTACTTGAAAAATTAAAATAAAATATGATGAAGAGAATTGCGACCGTGGCAGTTATTGCCGTGCTATTATTTTCCTGCAAAGGTAAATCGGATGAAAAGGCTTTTGAAGTAAGCGGAACGATTACTAATAATTCCGCCACCATGATTTACCTCGAACATTTGCCCATGGCAACTGCCCAGGCTACTGTAGTTGACTCTGCCAGGTTGGGAAAGGATGGTAAATACGAATTGAAATCCGGTTCACTGGAGTCCAGTGTCTTTAACCTCCGGCTCGACCGCAGTGCCTATCCCTTTGCATCCGTCATTAATGATGTAAAAAAAGTAACAGTGAATGTAACCTTCAGTAAGGAGAATAAAGAATTCCCGGAAAAGTATGAAGTGAAAGGCTCTGATGCCAGCAATAAAATGAAGGATTTCATGTTTGCATTTAACAGCCAGTTACAGGGAATCTATTTTAAAGACCAGCTTGCAGACAGTTTGCAAAAGGCTGGTGCTTCCGATAGTGCTATCATGGCTTTGCAAACTGAAAGGAGTAAACTTGCGAATGATGCGAGGGCTTTGTTAGATAGTTCTCTACGGCAATCAGATAACCCTGCTTTAACCATGTTTGTACTCGGCTATTATCAGTCTACTGCTAACATTGCCGGTTACCAGCTGGCCGGTCTTGGTGAAAGCGAGGTGAAGAAAATAATTGACGAACTGGCTGCAAAGTTTCCGGCACATACACGACTGGCAGAAATTAAAAAATCATTGGCAGGGTTGGTAGGCTCTCCGGCACCGGAGATTACGTTACCAGATCCAAATGGTACGCCGGTTAAATTAAGTTCATTTCGTGGTAAATATGTGTTGGTTGATTTTTGGGCCAGCTGGTGCAAGCCCTGCCGCCAGGAAAATCCCAATGTGGTAAAAGCATTTAACCGATTTAAGGATAAAAATTTTGCCATACTCGGTGTTTCATTAGACCGGCCGGGACAAAAAGATGATTGGACAAAAGCCATAATGCAGGATAAACTTACCTGGACACATGTAAGTGACCTGATGTATTGGAATAGCCCCATAGTTCCTTTATATAATATTAGTGGTATACCCTACAATGTATTAGTTGATCCTGAGGGGAAAATTATCGGGGAAAAATTATTCGGCGAAGCACTGGAGGAAAAATTAGCGGAGGTGCTGAAATAAACGGCTAAAATTTCAACTTATTATCTCTCCAATTACTGATAGTAATTTTATCAGATAAGGTGAAATTATCATTTATACAGATATAGGAATCGAGTACCATATTTGTATAAAAATATTTTTAAGTAAACTATCCTTTTTATCCGCATAGTAACGCTATGTTGGACAACCTTATCAATCCACTACAGAATATTAACGACATTCCCTGTAACGTATTAATAGCCTCATTAGGAAAAATTATCTGTGAAGAAAAATTAGTATAATTACTAAAATAAAAAAATTACTTACCCTTACGTGTATTTGATTCCTTTAGAACGAGTAATATTCATCGTAATAAGGCTAAATGCTTTGTCGCTTGTCTTGTATTCCTGATTGAACATAGATTTGGTAGTCAATTATTTTCTAATCTAAAGAAATTGTTTATGAAAAAAAGGCTATTCAAATCGGGTTTAATGATGATTGCTACAGTCATCATATCCTTTCATTCTTATTCTCAGACATTGTGCCTGGACTTTACTTTATTTACTGCAGAAAGAGATGAGTGTAAAGTAAACTTAGTTTGGAAATTTAGTCAATGCGCTACAGGTAAATTCTATGTCCAGTATTCCTTAGATGGGTCAAGTTATTCCACAATTGGCATAGTTAACTCTAATGGAAATACAGGGGGTACTGAAGAACAGTATAGCTACTCCGACAATTATGCCTGCCCGGGTAATAACAATGACAATGTTTATTATCGAATTTTATTTATTAGTAATTCAAGCGGAACCAATTATTTCTCTGAAGTGAGGCTGGTAGATATGGAAAACTGCAGTTGTTCTTTGAACAACACTGATAGGTGTGATGGCTTGCCCACATTAAGCATTTTAGGAGATAATGCCATTTGTGCAAATTCCGCAGAAACATATACGCTAAGCAATAGCGCCTATCCGGTAACATGGTCGATAACCTCTGGTAGCAGTTTAGTTACTATTGTATCATCCAGCCAAACACAAATAACTATTTCTAATAGTACTAATTCTTCTGGTGCAGGAGCCACAATAATTTTGAATGCCAACATATTCGGCTGTTTAAATATCACAAAGAAAATCATGCTTGGATTACCACCAACTCCCACTAATATTTATGGTTTAAATCCGCCCATGTCCGTTAGTCAAAATGAAATTTTGGAATTGGATGCTGATAATTCAGAAATGCCCTCATATGTATGGGCTACTACTGGCGGCACAATATCTGGGGTTAATTATAATAGTCATGTTACTGTTCAAGCAGATGCATGTGCTCCTCCACTAACAAACGGATATATAACTGTCACGGTGGCGTATGAAAATTCATGCGGTGCAAGTGATCCGTATGGCGAAGCAACTACTACAGACTGTAGTAGTGGAGGCTCTTTGAGAATGAGTATATCCCCGAATCCTGCGAAAGGTGGATTTATTTATATTCAAATAAATAGTCAAGATAAAGTGGGAGTTAAAAAGGACTGGACTATTACCCCTATAAAAATGCAACTATTTGACTTATTGACCAACCAGTTAATGAGGCAATGGAATTTTGTTAGTAATCAAAATCTGTTCGCATTGAATATTGAAGGGATTAAGAAAGGCCAATATATACTTCAGGTTAGTAAAGGCGATGAGAAACAGGTTAAACAACTACTTATAAAGTAATTAAAATAAAAAACCTCGTTAAAACGAGGTTTTTTATTTTGTAAATTTCCTTTATAAATTAATCCCAAAAAACTCGGTCTTGTAATGTAGCCGACTTTTGACCCGGGCATTTTGGATTCAAATCAATTTCTGATTGAGGGTAAAACAGTGTACGGGGTACATTGTTTATGATTGCATTTGTTGGAGCGGACATAGTTGGATAGCCTGTTCTTCTCCAGTCAGTCCAGGGCTCACCGGATACACCAAATAGTGCAATATATTTTTCTTCAATGATCTGCTGCAGTTTTTGTGCATTGGTACCCACCAGAGTGCCATTAGCAGCAAGGTAGGTAGCAATATCCGGGGCAGAAACACCAGCTTCTGTCATCGATGCAGTAATACCATCAGTAAAGAATGTCTGTGCATTTCCGGGAGCACCCATTAATGCAGCTTCTGCACGGATAAAACAATACTCGGCGTATGGTAGTAAACGTTGCGGAGCTGCTCCACTGTAAACTGCTGAATTAATACCAACTGCCGGTGTTGTAACCGCACCACGCAGGAAAGTATGAATACGGCTATAATTATTCGTGGGTGTGCCGGGAGGTAAAGCCGAAGAAACTCCTACATAGACTCCCGACCCTAAAGGAAAGTCAGTAAAATAAAAAGGCCTGCGGGGATCGTTTTTAGGTGTCATAAGACTTAACATCCGCTGATCTACGAACAAATAGTTAGGACGACTGACTTCAAATTGTGAAATGGGGTTGCGGGCATTCGCTACATTGTAAAAAGCCATCTGGAAGCTATCGGCATTAGAAGCCATAAAAGCAGCCCCACTATTTACCAATGCAGTGATCTGTGCAACACAAAAAGCAGGATCTTTTTTACTGTAGTGAATCAATAATCGTAAGCGAAGCGTATTAGCCAATTTGATCCAGAATGCACGGGCAGTAGCCCAGCTTGCATTTGTGTACATAAGTGAATTTGTTCCGGGAGAAAGTGCACTTGTTCCGGCATTCATGTCAGTAACCGCTTCTGTTAACAAGGTGATGAGCTTTGGATAAATAGTAGCATCATCATCATAAGCCGGTTGTGTATTCGCAGACAACTGTTGTGCTTCACTGTAAGGAACATCACCCCATGTGTCTACTACCTGATGATAGGTGAATGCTTTGAGGATCTTTGCAACACCCACATAATGAGGACTGGCACCTCCGTTTTTGATGATAAGCTCCAGATCACTTAATGTTGTAGCGAATATGCTACCCCAAACGTTATTTTGATCACTTCCGGTAATATTATACCGGCTATATTCATAAGTCTGGTTGGGTTGTGAAGCAAGGCCAGACATTTGCTGCATTATCTGGGTAGTATACCGGTACAGATCACTACCGGCGGTGAACCCGATATTTACCTGAACACCGGAAAGTAACTGGGCTATAGGGCTGTTGGTATCGGGGATAGCATCCGGGTTATAGTTGATATCCATCATTTTTTTGCAGGAACTAACAGCAACAATTCCCGAAAAGGCGATGGCTATTTTTAAATAATTTAGTTTCATAATTATAAATTTTTTGAATTAGAAGCTGAGTTTTAATCCTACTCCGATTGTACGGGTTTGTGGAAGGGCATTAAATTCAAGACCCTGTGCATTACTTACACCCAACGCATTTTGTTCGGGGTCAAGATGAGGATAATTTGGTGCATGCAGGAAAAGGTTTCTGCCAAATACACTGAATGATGCACTTCCGAAAGGTAATTTGCGTAACACACTTGAAGGCACTACATAATCAATAGATGCTTCTCTTACACGGAACCAGGTAGTTTCAAAAATAAATCCTTCTGCAGCTACGAATACACCATTATTACCCCAGTAGTCAAATGCAGAAACCTTAGTTGTATTTGGTTGTCCGTTTGCATAAACTGCATCAAATAAATATTCTTTAGTCTCTATTCCATTTGCATCAAAACGGGGGAATTCTGCGGTTTCTTTAACAACACCATTACGTTGCAAATCCGCAATATTTCTGCTGTAAA
Organism: Chitinophagaceae bacterium; assembly: GCA_016719015.1. GTDB lineage: Bacteria > Bacteroidota > Bacteroidia > Chitinophagales > Chitinophagaceae > JJ008. The sequence continues at coordinate 1,256,202 of JADKAZ010000001.1, read as the reverse complement.
TCTGACCTCCTTTTCTGTATTCTAAGAAAACAGTCATGGAAAGACCTTTGTACGAGAAGGTGTTAGTTAAACCACCCACCCATTTAGGATTGGGGTTACCAATTTTCTGTACACCTGGAGTAATCAATGGTAAGCCATTTGCTCCTACAATAATTTTGTTTCCTTTTGTTGCATCTCTCTGGTAAGCATTACCATATATCTGTCCATACTCATCACCAACAACAAGGCGAACGTTAGGTGTGGTAAATCCACCGAGGAAGATATTCGTTACACCTGTTTCCAGTTTTTCAACAATGGCTTTAAACTGGGTGTAGGTGAAGTTGATATTCCAGGTAAATGATTTTGTTTTGATGGGTGTACCATTGATACCCATTTCAACTCCATTGTTTGATAAGTTCCCTGCATTCTTAACAACCGTAGTAATACCGGCTGTTGCTGAAACCGGAACACCAAAAATCAGTTTTCTTGATTTTTGTACATAACGGGTTCCTTCAAAGTTCAAACGGCCTTTAAATAAAGAAAATTCAATAGCCATTTCTTTATTCTTGGTGAATTCAGGACCAAGATCAGCATTACCGGCAGAATTACTTAAGGCGAAACCTTGTATTCCATTGAATGGAAAGGCAATAGTGGGTCCGAAGCCATCCGCAGAACCAGCTCCACCATAATATGAATCGGTAGAGTAAAGGAAGTCGCCAGCCTTACCCACCGTTGCTATATTACCCCTCACTTTTATATTTTCAATAAAGTTGCTCTTGATGCCCGGAAAGAGTTCTGTAATATTTACGGAACCACTTATTCCATTATAGAGGTATGAGTTTTTACCGATCTTGAAAGTAGAAGACCAGTCATTACGTAAAGTAACGTTCAGGTTGAAAATACTTTTGAAGCCAATAGCAAAGTCTCCATAAAGACCCAGCAGCCTTGATTTGCTTGACCCGTTTGCAGGTGCAGGTGTAAAGGTTGTTGTGTTACTGAGTTGCTCAAAATCACGGATGATGATTCCTTTACCATTTAAAGTGGCTCCGTCAGAATATATCTGCTGAAACTCTGTTCCTACGATAGCAGTACCAGTCCAGCTTTTATATCTTTTTGTAGCCGTTAAGTACCCGTTAGAGTTAAGGCTGCGATAGTTGTTACGGTTTTCAACTACTCCGCCAACGCCGTTAGCAGTAGTATTGGCACCACCTCTTGCACCAATCTGGTCGTATCCATGGCGGAAAACAGAATATACGTCTGTTCCTAATTTATAATCTGCCTGCAACCATTTAGTTAATTTAAAATTGAAAGAAACGTTTCCGATAAAACGATTGATCTCATCTCTATACCTGTTATGCTTGATAGTCCAGTATGGGTTATCTTCTCCTAATGGATACCGTTGATTACCGACTGCATCTTCAAATGCAAGACCAGTCAGGTCATAGCTGCGGGGAGTAAACCATCCACGGAATAATGGATTACTTAACTGGTTACCCTGTTGTGTTCTTGTAGAGAAGTTGTTTGAATAGTTTGCACTAACAGCTACGGTGAGATAATTATTAACTTTTGAAGTTGTATTTAAAGAGAAATTATGTCTTGTCAATACATTTTTTGCAATCACACCTGTATTTCTCAGGTAGCCATAAGAAAAACGAAAAGTGTTTTTATCTGATCCTCCGGAAAAGGCAAGGTTATTTTGCCAGTTGATCCCTTGCTGGAAGATATCTGTAACGTTATTAGGAAATGCTTTCAGTGCCTCTGTCCTTGTGTTGGTATTGGTAGCAGGGTCATACGCATTGGTAACTGTTTGACCAGTAATACGAGGTCCCCATGAAGTTTGTGCTAATGGATTAAACACTCCTCTTAAATACGTAGGGCTTGTTGATAGTTTATCTACCGTTCCCTGTGCATATTCATTTTGATAATCAGGTGTCCGGTTTACACTTTCTACCTGGTAAGTGGAAGAAAACTGGATTGAATTTTTTGTACCGGCTTTACCTTTTTTGGTAGTAATAAGAATTACACCATTAGCAGCTCTTGAACCATACAATACAGCAGCAGAAGCTCCTTTCAGTACACTCATGCTTTCAATATCTTCCTGGTTAATATCAATAGCCCTGGATGAAGTACTCGGACCATTTTGAAGTGGACTACCACCACCACTGTTATCAATAGGAATACCATCGACAACAAACAGGGGTTGGTTTGATCCTGTAAAAGTAGTAAAACCACGAATCAGAATGCTGGAACTGGTAAACGAGCCACCACTTCCATTTACTCTTACACCAGGCACTTTAGCTGCCAGGGAGTTGGTGATGTTAGTAGTGTGAGAACGGGTTAACTCTTCTGCACTAACCTGTGTTACACCATAACCCAGAGTTTTTTTGTCTTTTTTAATACCAAAGGCAGTAACAACAACTTCAGACATTGTTTTGTCTTCAGCTTTTAGTGTTGCATTAACCTGGCCGCCTGTGCCAACGGCCAGTTCTACAGGACTCATGTCAACAGATGAAAATACCAGTGCTTTGGCATTTGCCGGAATATCCAGCGAGTAAGTGCCGTCAGCTTTGGTAGTAGTACCTGTAGTGGTACCTCTAACAAGGACTGAGACATTACCGAGCGGATTACCTTTTTCGTCGGTAACCTTCCCGGTTACGGTGCGTTGTGCTAATGCTTGTCCGGCAAAAAACACAACTCCCATCAGGAGTAGAAACAGTTTTCTCATGTGCGTTTAGTTTTAGTATATAATAAAGAAATCAAAGCCTCCTGAGCCAAAGGCCCAGGAAGGTTTGAAATTAAATAACCTTACCCGAAAAATTCAAATAATCCGTCATTTTTTGAAAAACAGCCTTATAAATGATTTGTGTGCCTTAACCTTTTTAGAAACCCTTTCCGTAAGAACCGATACCTTGATTTTTAGGGGATTAAGATAGTGATTTTTTTAAATTCCCTGCAAAGGGTTGGATAATTTCCATTTTTGCCCCTTTTGAAAAACCCCGGCCTGATAGTGAGGACATTAAATTTTTTCTTAATGCTGCACAGTTTTGGGTGTATTAAAGCAAAAAAAATCCCGGTTGCTTTTATCAACCGGGATTTTTATATGTTTCGGGCTTTGGTAAAGCCTCAAAATTGAGTTAAAGCGGATTCTGCACAGAGGCAGAATTAGAGTTCAACTCTGTTCTTGGTATCAGGAATTCCCACTGCTTATCACCAGCAGGTACAGACATAGTAGTAGCTACTGCGGCGTTATGATTAGCACCTGTTCTGTTTAAAGGAAGATTCAATCGTTTCAGATCGTAGAAACGGAAGCCTTCACCCCACAATTCTGCTCTACGCTGAATCATAATCTCATCTATCAAAGCCTGACCTGTGTTTGTAGATAATACATAGTTAGGATCTCTTTGCTTAGCCAGCGTAAACAAAACAGAAGCGGCAGCAGCATCCTGCCCCCCGGCTCTGGCTCTTGCTTCAGCTTCAATCAGATACATTTCTGCTACTCTCATAATTGGTACATCACCAATGGAGCTTCCGCTCCCTCCACCCGATAAAAATTTTCTGTTCATGTAAGGAAACCTGGATCCACCTGGAGGAGTTGGGAAAGCTGTGTTAGTTCCTGTTGGATCCCAAAGGCTTTTTCTAACGTCTGTAGCTGAAATAGCATTATACAAAGCTGAATTGATACACTTTGGATCTGTTCTGATGTTGGTAGAGTTAAAGTCTGCAGACATGTAAGCAAAGAAAGAATAGAAATAAGTAGTCTGGTCCGCAACCTGGCGGCTTCCCCACATCCATTCAGGATTAGTGTAATTATTAAAGCCCTGTAGATATTGTGCATTGCTCATCAAAGTGAAACCTTGCCTTGCTTCATTTGCCATTTGTGCCGCCGTTGGCCAGTCCTGCATAGCTAATGCAACTCTTGCCCTCAATCCTTTTGCTACATTCACATTAATATGCGAAGCGTTAGAACGGGTTGGTGCACCTGTAAGGTTGCTAATGGCTGAAGTAAGATCATTTACAATTACGGCATAAACTTCGGCAACAGTAGAACGGGGAAGTTTTTCAGTGGTTGGAGTCAACACTATTGTAAGACCTAACCCACTATTAGAAGTTGTTTTATCATAACGCTGGCCAAATAACTGAATCATTTGGAAATACGACCATGCTCTGTATGCTAATGCCTGGCCTTTGATCGTTTTTTTGTCCTGATCCGGGCCAACAGCCCCATCAATATTTGCGATGATCATATTGGCGTTTGCGATGATATCGTAATAAAACTGGAAATTAAAATAAGGAGACCATGCATTTTCGTTGCGGTGGTCTGTCCAACGGTGTGTAGTGAGAAACCAACCGTTACCAGTGGTAGGATTCACAAGGTCCTCACCCAGCATATCCATATCTATCATGTTTTTGCTCTGCCCGCCCTGATCTTGCCGGGAATTGTATTGAATATACAATGAACGGTGGATTCCGTTAATTGCATTCCATGCATTAGCAGTTGTTTTAAAAATATCACCCTGGGCAGCCTGATCAGTAGGACTGGTTTCAAGGTATTCTTTTTTGCAGGAAGGCAGGATAGCGGAAAGTGCCGCTAAAGCCAGTAGACTGCTAAATAGTATTTTTTTCATTATTATAAAATTTAGAAGTTGAGGTTAATGCCTGCAGTAATGATTCTTGCAGGGGTGTATGTATTAGAAGTAGTACCATCGAATGATTGATTAACATTCATACCCTTTCTTTTTGAAAAAAGTGCAACGTTTTCAGTTCCTAAAAAGAAACTGCCGTCTTGTGCACTTATTTTTGAAATTAATGACTTTGGTAATTTATACGAAAGATTAATAGAACGGATATTCAGGAATGATGCATCAATCAGCCACCTGTCACTGGCAGCATCAAATACACCCACTTTACTATTGTCCATACGGGGAACATTAGTAATATCACCCGGCTTTGTCCAACGGTTTAAAGCATCTACATGCAAAGCTGTGCCATAAGTTCCCGCATGCATTAATGCAGCATAAGTGCCGTCATAAACTTTACCACCAATTTGATATTGAACCAGTACATTCAGTTCAAGTGATTTGTAGGTAAATGTATTTTCAAAACCACCAAAGAGTTTTGGAATAGAGCTGCCTGCAAAATGATAACGACCGTTATTGATATCTGTAGTTACGGTATCGTTTCCACCTTTATTGTTAGGAATAAGACGGCAGGTAGCGGCATTCCATAAATTAGCTCTGTATAAAGCAACACCATCTGTTTTGTCTACGCCCATCCATTCACGGAGCCAGTACTCATACCTTGAAACTCCGACTGTAAGTTTTTTCGTACCTGAAATTTGCTCAGGATTGCTCGGAGGCATTTTAGTGATCTCGTTCTTAACCGTGCTTGCATTTACCTTTAATTCCCAATTAAAATTCCTTGTTTTGATTATGTCGCCGGCCACTTCAACCTCAATTCCTTTATTTACCATATTACCAATATTGGTAGGAACAACAAAACCACCTGTAGAGAGAGGTAACTGAACATCAAAAATCAGGCCTTCACTCTGACGGTTATAGTATTCAATACTACCCCTAACCCTGTTTTTAAATAAACCAAAATCAAGACCGATATCAAATGAATTGTTTGACTCCCAGGTAAGCAATGGGTTGTCTAACTGCGACTGAAGGGCTCCAGGCTCTAAGGCATTGTTATATCCCAATGCATAGAAAGCAGGGTAAGCATAATAAGTTCCAATATCATCATTACCCAATTGACCATAAGAGCTTCTTAGTTTTAAGGCATTGATGAATGGAAGTTTTTCCATGAATTTCTCTTTATCTATTCTCCAACCTACACCTACACCCCAGAAATTTTCCCAACGAACATCAGGAGAAAATCTTGAGTTGCCATCCCATCTGATATTACCACTAACAAAGTATTTGCCTTTATAATCGTAATTGAGACGGCTGAAGTAGCTTTCAATTCTTCTCTTATCAACTTGGGAAGTTAGGCGGTTGATAGTGGAAAAATTTTCGAATTCATAATTTCCTTCGAGTACCTGGCCTTGTTTAAATCCATAAAAATAGTCGTAGTTCCAATCATAATTTTCATGACCCGCTGTAAAGCCAATATTATGGGAACCAAATTTTTTAGAAAAATCAGCAATCTGGTTAAATGTGAAAGAAGTGGTTTTTGTATTGGTTTTGGAGGCCCTTCCTGCAGGAGCTCCGTCACCCACTTTTGTGTTTTCGTAACTGCTGGCATTATAGTCTGTAATGTCAATAGAAATATTAGTGGTGAACTTAAGCCAAGGAGTAAAGATTATAGAACCGTAAGAACGGCCACTAATTGTATTTCTTTTAAAAAGACTTTGGTTAAGTTTTGTTTCTTCAATTACATGACGACCAGGGGATGCTCCTCCAGGACGATTAGGTATACCCATGGAACTTAAATTACCATAATCATAGAATCGTTCTCCTAATGAGTTTAACAAGTAGTCACCAGTGGTTTGATTGTGTGCATATACAGGATAAATAGGGCCCATTGATCTTGTGAAAAAGAATGGATTTACATAACCTGTACTGCTACCATCACTAGCCTGGTTCGAAGTATTGACAGCTGCAGAAACGTTTAACCCTGTTTTAAACCATTTTAATGGTTGGGTATTTACATTTATACGACCAGTAAATCTTTTCCAGTCTGAACGGAGGATAAACCCTCTTTCGTTAGTGAATCCAAAGGAGCTGAAATAATCAGATTTATCATTACCACCACTATAATTAATAGCATAATCCTGTCTTGATCCTGTACGTACTAAGTCTTTAGTCCAGTCCAGGTCATCTGCCCAAAGCAGTTGTGCGTTAGGATTCAATGTTCCGTCTGTTCTTACGATGTCGTTATTGGCAACATTAAATGGATTATAAGCTAGCTGTGTTTTAATTCCATTAGTTGCATTTTGACTGGCTACTGCTGCTGTCTGACCAGAAGTATATTGCAAGGAGTTTCTCAGGGCTTCCCACATCAGTGGATAATATTGCTTTGCATCTACTCTCTCGTATTCAGGCAACCCTCTCTGGCTGAACCCATGCATTACTTTGAAGCCAACATTGTTTTTATTCCTTTTGCCTTTTTTAGTGGTAATCATTATGACACCATTTGCTGCTCTCGATCCCCACAGGGCAGTAGTCGCAGCATCTTTTAGTGTAGTGATTGTTTCAATATCCTCTGTATTCAGGTTGGCGATTCCACCATCATAGGCCACACCATCTACAACATAAAGAGGGCCTGAACCAGCACTGATAGAACCAAAGCCCCGTACCCTGATACCGGGAGAAGATCCGGGAGCTCCATTGGCAGCAGTGGTTTGAACACCGGGGCCTGTAGCTACAATCGCATTGAGGGGATTGATGATAGGGCGATTTTTAAACTCCTCGTTTGTAACCTGATTAGCAGAGCCGGTAAAATCGCCTTTTTTTACGGTACCGTAGGCCACTACAATTACTTCATCAAGATTCTTGTTTGCCGCGGACAAGCTTACAGAGTAATTTGATGAAGCTGATATTTTTACTTCTTGTGTTGCCATGTCAACCGATGAAAAAACAAGTGTAGCGGCATTGGCTGGTAGCACCAGGGAGTATGAACCGTCGTCTTTTGTAACGGTACCAACACTAGAGCCTTTTACTTGTACTGAAACTTTAGGAAGGGGATTTCCTTTGTCATCGGTAACAGTACCGGACACTGTTCGTTGTGCTAATGCCTGTGCGGCGAAAAGCATAACCCCCATTAGTAGTAGAGATAATTTCCTCATGTACGACAATTTTTAAATAAAAAAATAAAAATGATAAAAAAGCCCCTTACGGGACAGCGAATTTATATAAGTCATTACAAATTCCTTTTAAAATTTATATAACCGGTCAGGGTGATTTTTTCAGAGCTAATATTTCTTAACGCCTTACAGTTGGGATGCAATCAATTAATTGACAATATTAAATTCCTGTTTGCTGCATTACCTACGAAAAGATTACTATTTCTTGATTTTTACAAATGAAATCAGAATTGCCGGTAGTAATACCAGGTTAGTAAAAGTGGCTGTAACCAGTGTAAGAGAGGTAAGCCATCCCAATGCCTTGGTGCCATCAAAACCGCTGAAACAGAAAATGATAAAACCCGCAATAAGTACCAGCGAAGTGTAGATGATGCTGATGCCGGTGCTGTGAATAGTTTCTATCACGGTTTGCTTCATATCATAATTATTATGCGGCAGCTCTTGTTTATAATTGACAAGGAAACGGATAGTAATATCGATGGCAATGCCCAGGGCCACACTAAAAACTAATACAGTAGATGGTTTTAGTGGAACACCCACCCAACCCATGATGCCAGCAGTAATCAGCAACGGAATGATGTTGGGAATAAGAGAGCAAAGTAAAATGCGGGCAGAACGAAACAAGTAAAGCATACAAAGGGCAATGAATAAAAATGCCCAGGCTATACTATCTTTTAATCCATTGAGGATATAGCGGCTGCCCTCAAGGAAGGTAACACTGGTACCGGTGAGTTGTACATCGTACTTGTCTTTTGCAAAAAGTTCATTTACTCTTACTGTTATACTGTCAAGTATTAGTGGCAGCCGGCTACTTCCCACATCTGCCATACTTACGCTGATGCGGGCCTCCTGTTTTGCACTATCCATAAAAGTGGATACTATTTTGGCAAATGAATTCTTTTCAGCAACTGAATCACCTTTGAAATTCAGGTATTGAGATAATGCCGGAAGATCATAGCTCGAAGGCATGGTGTAGCTGTTACTGTCCCCGTCAAAAAAAGCTTGTTTGGCAAATTTCAATCCTTCCACAATACTTAAGGGTTTGGCAATACCCGGCATTTTAGTCAGGAATTGGGAAAGTGAATCAATCCGTTCAAGGTTATTCAGGTTGCGGCTTACACCATATTTCTTTTTGGTGTCAATCACTATTTCTAATGGCATTACACCCTTGAAATTGTTTTCAAAAAAACGGAGATCGGTATAAATTTTATCTTCTTTTGGAATATCATCTACTATAAACCCAAGTGCTTTTAAACGGGTGGCACCAACTATTGAAACGGCAACTATGGCAATGGTGATACCATAAATCAGTTTGCGATGATTGAGGGACCATCTTTCTAACCTGTCAAGCCAGCGGTTGAGGCCGGGATTGTTTAAGTATTTTGTATGCCTGTTTTTGGGAGATGGTAAATAACTAAGCGCAGCGGGTATCAGGATTAGTGAAATAAAGAAAAGTACAATGATGTTAATGCCAGCCACAATGCCAAACTCTCTCAGTATCTGGCTTTGTGTCAATGCAAAAACGGCAAAGCCAATGGCGGCAGCAAGGTTGCAGAAAAGGGTAACGATGCCCATCTTGTCGATCATCATGACCAACGATTTTCGTTTGTCGCCGGTTTCATTCCAGGCCGTATGAAATTTATTCAGGAAATAAATACAGTTGGGTATTCCAATCACAACAATCAGTGGCGGTATCAGTGCATTCAGGATAGATATTTTGTATCCCATCATTTCTATAGTGGCGAAGCTCCATATTACTCCTAATACCACTACCGATAATGAAAGTAACATAGCACTCAGAGAGCGGAAAAATAATAAAAGTATCAGTGCCGAAAGGAGGATCGAGGCTATAATAAACATCCTCATTTCTTTTACTATCCTGCCCGATAATACAGTGCGGATATGGGGCAGGCCACTTTTGTAAATGGTGAGGTTGCTCTGTTTGCCAAACTCATCTGCCAGTTCATTAATCTCACTCACAATATTCATCCTTTTCTTGGATGCCATCAGGTCTTTATTGATACGGACACCCATCAGCCAGGCATTCGTAGAGGGATTGTAGAGGAGTTGACGATAAAAAGGCAGGTTCAGAAAAATTGCTGAAGCACTGTCAATCTCTGTTTGTGTTAGTGTTCGGTCAGCAAAAATGGTATCTGCTTTGAGCTTTTCAGTTTCGGGAACTTTTACAAGATTTACGGCAGAAGGAACACCGATAACATCATCTACGCCATATAATTTTTTTAGTTTCCGTTGAAGTTCAGCATAGGAATTAAAAATGTTTGCCTCGAACAATTTGTCCGTTTGTATGCCAATGACAAGCAGGTTGCCATCTTCGCCAAATTTTTTCCGGAATTCCTGGTAAGTTTTGTATTTGGGATTATTTACAGGAATAGCCTTCGAAAAGTCATAACTCAATTCCACTTTACTGGCATGGTACACCATAAAACCAGTAAGTGCTGCAAGCAAAAGTAACAGGGGTAAGCGGTAGGTGAGAATAAAACGTCCGAGCCTTTGCCACATAATCAGGTACTAATGGTGAGTGGCGCAAAGAAAGGTAAAAAAGCCCAATAGAGGGATTCTTGTTTGTGATACTTTTGGGGAGTGAGATGTATCTTATCCCTGCTAATTTTATTTATTGCCCTGCAAACGGTGGCCCAGGAGCCCATACCCCCTATTGGCCAGTGGCGGGAGCATTTACCCTATAATAGTGCAATAGATGTAACTGCCGGTGATGGTAAAGTATATTGTGCCACCCCCTACAGTTTGTTTTCGGTAACCATAGCCGGGAATACCGTGGAAAGGTTCAGCCGTGTGACTGGATTAAGGGAAACAGGTGTGAGTGCAATAAAATATGATGAAGCCAATAAAAAGTTATTGATTGCTTACTCCAACAGCAATATCGATATTATTTACAGGAATGATATTTACAATGTGCCGGATATAAAGCGTTCCACTATTATCGGCGATAAGAATATTTACAATATTTATCCGTTAGGGGAAAAATTATTACCTCTCAACTGGTTTAGGTGTCGTGGTAATTGATGGCGATCGATATGAAGTGAAAGATTCCTGGTTTATCGGCAACGGCGGCAACCAGGTAAAAGTAAATGGCTTTACCAGTGACGGAACATATTTTTATGCAGCCACAGAAGAAGGTTTGAAAAAAGTAGCAAGGAATTCTCCCAATCTTGCCAATTATTCCAATTGGCAAACTGTTAGCGGTGGTAATGGTTTGACAGCAGGGCCTTGTAATAATGTGCTCACGGTGCAGGATAAAATAATTGTACAAAAAAACGATTCGCTGTTTGTGCAAAACGGAACCAATTGGAGTTTTCTTTATACGGACACCTGGCCATTTATCAGCAGTAACACTACTGAAAATAAAATTCAAATCTGCGAAAGGCAGGCAAACGGCATCAGCAGGGTAGTGATACTGAATGCAGACGGAACTGTTTTCCGAACATTAGCGAATACGGGAGCTGTATCTTTTCCCCGTAAGGCAATTTTATACAATAATGATCCCTGGGTGGCTGACCAGTTTGCCTCTTTATCCCGTTTTGGTGCTTCCTTTTCGTATGAACAATATATTTTGAATTCGCCGCAGGCTACCGCAAGCGGAGAGATGGTTGTTTATAACAATATCTTCTACGCAACTGCCGGTTCGGTAAATGATGCCTGGAATTATCAGTACAATGGTGATGGCATTTACACATTCAAAGAAGGAAGCTGGAATAATATTAACCGCTATCGCTATAATCAAATTGACACGTTGCTGGATTATGTAACGATAGCCATTGATAAAAGAGATGAAACTATCTGGGCTGGTTCTTATGGTGGTGGGTTGTTGCATATAAAACCAGGTCCTGTGTTTGAGATTTTCAAACAAAATAATTTGGGCGTTACGGTTGGCGATCCTGGTAGTTATCGTGTAGCCGGGTTGGCTTTTGACAGGGAGAATAACTTATGGATTTCCAATTTTGGTTCGGGGCAACAACTAAGGGTTAGAAAAAATGATGATAGCTGGAAAGCCATTACGGTCCCTTTTTCTTTGTTTGAAAATGCTTTATCGCAAATTGTAATTGATGATAACAATTACAAATGGATAGTGGCACCATTGGGAAATGGATTGATTTGCTACGACCATGGTACTTCTGTTGACAATACGAATGATGATAAGTGGCGAAGGTATACTGGTGGAGCAGGTAATGGTAATCTTCCCAATAATGAAGTGCTTTGCGTGGCGAAAGATAAAAATGGTTTTATTTGGGTAGGAACGTCTGATGGTATAGGTGTAATACAATGTCCATTGGATATTTTTTCGGCACAAACCTGCGAAGCGGTCTTACCGGTGGTGCCCAATGGAAATTTTGCCGGATTCCTGTTTAAAGGCCAGCAAGTGAGAAGTATTGCTGTGGATGGTGCCGACAGAAAATGGGTGGCCACCAAAAATGGTGTATTCCTGATCAGTGCCAGCGGTGAAAAAGTTATTTACCAGTTTACGGAAGACAATAGTCCATTATTAAGCAGCGATGTGAAAAAGATAACCATTGATGGTAAGACCGGTGAAGTGTATTTTGCTACAGCGAAAGGGATTTGTTCTTTCCGGAGTACAGCAACAGAGGGCGGTGAAAGGAATGAAGACATATTAATATTCCCCAACCCGGTACCTCCTGGTTATTCAGGTACAATAGGAATAAAGGGGCTGGTAAATAATGCCATTGTAAAAATCACCGAATTGGATGGAAGATTAGTTTACCAGACAAAAGCATTGGGTGGGCAAGCCATCTGGGATGGAAGAAATTACAAAGGACAACGAATTTCCAGCGGAGTGTACCTGGTTTTAGTAAGTGATGATGGAAAGAAAGAAAGAACAGCGACAAAGATTTTTTTTATAAGTAAATAATATTTCCGGGAAGTAAATAAGACGGAGAGAAATAAAACTTACTGACTTACCGTCTTGCCGGCCAAACAAATGCCAGATAAACTCCATAAAACAAGAGGTATTGTTCTGCGGACAGTGAAGTATGGCGAAACAAGTATTATCGTTACCATATTTACTGAGTTATTTGGGGTGCAATCTTACCTGGTGAACGGGGTAAGATCTTCTTCTAAAAAGGGCACAGGCAAAGCGAATCTTTTTCAACCATCCGCTATGCTGGACCTGGTGGTTTATCATAATGAATTAAAACACCTGAATCGTATCAAAGAATTCAAGTGGAATTATTTATACCAGCATATTTTATCGGATGTAAGAAAGAATGCGGTGGCTTTGTTCATGGTGGAGTTGCTGACTAAATGTTTAAAACAGCCGGAGGGGAATCCTGAACTTTTTGATTTTACAGAAGATTGTTTTTTGCAATTAGATAAAAGTAACAATGCTATCATGGCCAACCTGCCTTTATTTTTTGCACTACACCTTACTCATTTCTTTGGTTTCAGAATGACGGATGATTATAGTCCTGAGAAAAGTTATCTTGATATGAATGAAGGTGGATTTGTGTCTGCGCAACCAGATCATCCCCATTTCCTGGAGGATAAACAGGCGGCTGTTACTTCTCAGTTATTAAAAGTGATGCAGCCGGAAGAATTGGGAGATATTAAACTCAATCATGATTTTCGCCGCAAATTATTGTATCTGTATGAAACATATTATGCGTTGCATATACCTGATTTTGGAACGATGAAAAGTTTACCGGTACTGCGGGAAGTATTAAATTAACCGACGGGATGAGGCAAGGCCGTTGTCAATTAATATTACTCCTGACCTTTTCCCATTCTTAAAATTACCCAAGTCGTCTTCCCATCCCAATGCCGTTGCTCCACTACTGGTAGCCCATTGCAAAATCGTTTCGATCGGAATATGCGGAAAATATTTTTGAACCGCTTCCATTTCTTTTGCAATACTCAGCTGCCAGTTGCTGCTGTAACTGTCGGTGCCAAGAACGATATGACAGTTATGTTTCATCAGCAAATCTATGGGCGGTACTTTGTTTTCAATGTACAGGTTGGCATTAATACATACGCAATACACCAGTTTCAATCCATGGATTGCTGCGTATTCATTGGCCCATATCACATCTTCCTCTGGCATAAACGTATTATGAATAAGCAAAATGGTCTGGCCGTTATTAAAATATGGTAATACAGAACGGATGCTGCTTTTCCCGGTTACCGGGAAAGGGGATTTATCAATTCCAAATATTTGGAAGAGTCTCAGGTACCCGCCGCCGCCGGTTTTATATAATTCATCTTCAGCCGGATGCTCCTGGTTATGGATGGAGATGACTTGTCCTTTAGTCGCTTCATTGATCAGTTGGAAAGTTTTCGGGCTGATGCTGTATGGTGCATGTGGAACCAGCGATGTACGATGCGGGATAATGGATGTACGAAGTGCAGCCTCCAGTTTTTTGGCTACACTTTTATAGTGCTTGAAGGTTTCCTCGGTTTTTTCATCAGTAAAACTCAGCACTTCTACAAAATTTTGCCAGCGGATCTTGCTTTTACTTTTCACTTCAGCGGTATCAGCAGTGTTGCCGATATCACCAACGGCTACTATGCCGTTATCATACATTTCTTTTTCTGCCTTTACGATCTCCTGCTGAATGATCTCCGGTGAAAAATCTCTTTTGGTGACAACAGAGCATAAAAATTCGACCAGTCCAGTTTGTGGAGGGATAACATTTTTTAAATGACTTAATTCTAAATGACAATGACAATTGATGAGTCCCGGTGTAAGAATACCTTCAAGTTGCTGAACATCATCTCCGGCTTCTTCCGCAAGAACTAATGCTTCAACCCTCCCTTCCTCATCAGTGATCAATACCTTGTTTTGTTCCAGGAAACGATGCCCGTCAAACAGTTTGTCAGCTTTGAATTTGTAATAACCCATACCCAAAATTCAAATTTCAGAACTCAATAACCAAATCGCTAAATTTGCCGCCCTGAGAATAAAATTATGTTAGACAGATTAGAAGCGATAAAAGCAAGATTTGATCAACTGGGAGTGGCACTTACCAACCCAGAGATAGTAGGCAACAACAAAAAATTTGCAGAAACCAGTAAGGAATACCGTAGCCTGGAAAAGATCGTTTTGGCATATAATGACTATAAAAAAATATTGGAGGATATAGAATTCTACAAAGAGGCAATAGAAGGTGGCGATGAAGAAATGAGAGAACTGGCTAAAATGGAAGCACCTGCATTGGAAGAAAAGAAAACAGAAATGGAGTCACATATTCGCCAGTTACTGATACCCAAAGACCCGCAGGATGAAAAGAATGCTATTCTTGAGATCCGGGCTGGTACCGGGGGTGATGAAGCCAGCCTTTTTGCCGGAGACCTCCTGAGGATGTATATGCGATATTGCGAAAGAAGAGGATGGAAAACAGCTTTATTGAGCGAAAACGAAGGGAGTGCTGGTGGCTACAAGGAGGTTCAACTGGAAGTTACCGGTGACGATGTATATGGTACGTTGAAATTTGAAAGTGGTGTACATAGAGTGCAGCGGGTACCCGATACAGAAGCCAGTGGAAGAGTGCATACCTCAGCTGCCACTGTAGCCGTAATGCCAGAAGCTGAAGAAGTAGATTTTGAATTGAACCCCGCCGATGTAAAAATGGAAACTGCCCGCAGTGGTGGAGCAGGCGGACAGAACGTAAACAAAGTGGAAACTAAAGTGATGCTGACCCATATACCAACGGGAACAGTTATTATATGTCAGACAGAACGTTCACAGCTGGGCAACCGGGAAAAAGCTATGCAGATGCTCCGCACAAGACTATATGAGGAGCAGGTAAGAAAACAGGAAGAAGAAATATCCCGTCACCGGAAAAGCCTGGTAAGCACCGGGGATAGAAGTGCGAAAATCAGGACCTATAACTTTCCGCAGGGCCGGGTTACTGACCACCGTATCGGACTTACACTTTATAACCTCGATGCAGTCTTAAATGGTGACATTAATGAACTAATAGATGCATTGCAGTTTGCTGAAAATTCTGAGAAATTGGCTAAGCAAAATTAACCTTCGGTTAAATTTGTTTTTAATGACTGGTCTTTAATACCTACTTTACACGAATCATTCATCTGAAATATTTTAAGTTCTAAAAATCAAAAATTATGTTAGATCAGCTTTTAGACCTCGTAAAGCAATTTGGAAAGGAAACCGTAGTTGAAAATCCGGAAGTTCCCAATGAGTATAATGAAGATATTATTACAGATGCCACAAAAACCATTGGAAGTGGCTTTCAAAATATCATGGCGGGTGGTGGATTTCAAAACATCCTGGATCTTTTTAAAGGCGGCGGTTCCACATCCAACTCTGCTGCAGGTTCCGGCGGTGGCATCGGCGGATTATTGAAGAATCCTATCGTTACAATGATGATTGGCTATTTCATCAACAAGCTGGTAAGCAAATATAAAATGAGCCCTTCATCAGCCAGTAACGTATCAAACAATCTTATTCCCAATGTGCTGAATGGCCTCATTACCAAGACTACCAGCAATGACCCCCAAAATGACGCATTTGATTTTAATGACCTTATTGGCTCTTTAACAGGTGGAAAAGTGGCTACATCGGAGTCCAGTTCCGGCGGATTTAATTTTCAGAACTTGTTGAATCAGTTTACCGGTGGGGGTGGAAATGCCGGAGGTGATGGAGGTGGTTTTAATTTACAAGATCTGATAAGCCAGGTAACACAGGGCACCCAGCAAAATCAAGGGCAACAGGCCGAAAGTGGCGGAGGATTATTAGATCTGATTAAAGGCTTTATAAAGTAATCGTTATCAATCTTTTTTTTCAGCCGTTTCGCTTTCTGCGAAACGGTTTTTTTTATTTAATGATGAACGGTCAATTTTTGGCATGGAATTTTGAAGGTATAATATGATTCTGTCGTCCAATTAAAGTATAAGTTCTTTGTCAGTTGATTGTCAATTTTTCCTTTAAGATTTTATAGAAATTTGACATGTATGGTATGTAATCCTTTGCTTTAAAGCATCGTATGGTTACAATAGCTACTTGAAATTTTACTAAGAACAATATAAGTGTAAGTACTAAAACTGGTTCTTTTAAACTTTCATTAACAGCAAACATCATACTACTGGCAGTAAATTTGCGTTATACAATAACAAATCGATTAATTAAACTCATTATAAAGACATTAAATTTTCTCATAAGCAGTTAGTTTTGGTTGCGACCCCTGTTTCTACAGGGGTCAATTTTTTGTATAATACCGAAACTGATTTTAACTCTTCCGGCTTTTTTTCATTCTTTTAAATTCCGTTTTGGTAAATATCTCATTTTGCTGTAGAAAAGCCCCGTAACACACCCCACTCCATCGGCAATAATATCCCCAAGATCAAAAGATCGATTGGCAATGCAATATTTTTGGACAAACTCCATCCCAATACCATAAGCTAGCCAAGCAATTGCAATAAGGAGGAAAATTCTTTCTAATTTCTTTTTTTCAAACTGCATTCTTAACATCGCCCAGCACCACAAAAAAACCATAATGGCAAACATTCCGATATGAACCCACTTGTCAAACCATATTTTTTCCAGCCAGTTTTCTTTAGGAAATGAACTCCCTGGTATTGTTAGTAACAGAGTGGAGATAATTAACCAAAGAAGGGGAAATAAAAATGAAGGCTTGATGGGTTTCAAACTGAGATAGTTTCCGCAATATTAAGTACAATTTTTTGCAGATTATTTTTAATAGTAAATTAGTAAAGGGGCCCCAAAAGAGGCCCCTTGTGTAACCAACTATAGAACCAAAACTAACTACTATAGCAACGGTTGTATTGTCCCAATTACGGGAGAACAGGCATTTCAGATTTTTGTTTTAAAGATTTTAGAGCTTGCCCATTACATAAACATCTCCTGCAGGGGTGGACAGATCGCTTCTACCTTTCTTTTCAAGAGTGATGGCAAATGCCTGAGCCGCTTGTGCTTTTTTAAGACGGTAAAGTTGTAAAGGCTTTTCAGTTATTTCAATGAGTCCCATGTCACTTGGTTTGCCATCCAGGAAGGCCCATAATTGATACTGTTTATCCGAAGCTGGTTTGGGGAGATTATTAATCATCAGGTAAACATCTTGCGAAGTAGTATCCCAATAAACGGTGGTATATGACGCCGGTGAAACATCCATCCCTTTCAACGATGCCATTTTTACATTTGGGTTCTGCTGAAGGATTTGAATATCTTTTTCAACATCATTCAGTTTTGCAATGGTATTGTCGTAATTATTCTGAAGTGTTTTGTTTTTATTATAAAGATTCAGGTTGAAGTATAAACTTCCTGCCAGCAGTACAACAGATGCGGCAGCAGCATATTTAGCCCAATTTAATTTTTTGACCGGTGCTAAGGCCAGGGTCTGGGACTCCTCTTTGACCGTTACTTTAATTTCCTCAAAAATTTTGTTCTTGATACTGGCAGAAGGAGTAATTACGTTTTCTATCGCTTGTTTCTCCAATGCCAGTTCAAATGCATTTCTGGCCGATAGCACTTCGGGATATTGTATACACATTTGCTCAAACTCAATTCTTTCTTCATCAGAAGCAAGTCCGAGAACATAACTCTCAACAATTCCGCTTGATATGTAATCTTGTACGTTCACTTTACTATTGAATCATGGTTCTTAATTGTGTTAAAGCACTTCGTATTCTTGTTTTCACAGTTCCTAAAGGAATATCCAGTGCTTTGGAAATTTCTTCATGGGTAAATCCCTGGAAATATGACATATCAACCAACACTCTCAATTCACCTTTTAATTTTGTCACTACTTTTTTAAGTCCTACATCCTCTATTGCCGGGGCAGTTACAGCACCTTCAAAATTTATGTTTTCACTCAAAGATTGGTTTTTTTGCGAATCCCTGAAACCTTTTGACCTCACTTCGTCTATGGCAGCATTTCGGGCTATGTTGAGCATCCAGGTAAATAATCTTCCTTTTTGTGCATCATACAGCTCTATTTTTCTCCATATGTTAACAAAGACATTCTGCAATACATCATTGGCAATTTCTGTGTCTGTAACAATGGATTTAACTATACCATACAAGGCACCCGAATAATTGTCGTACAAATATCCGAAGGCTTTTTCGTTACGCTGTTGCAGCAAAGCCACCAGCTCCTGTTCGCTGTATATGGGTTTGGAGTTCAATTTAGTTGGTTAGAACGCAGTAATCAAGATGAGAACTGGAATCTTCTTCATTTACGGGGAGTTTAGAAATCTGGATTTAGCCAACTATAGCTTCGTAACCTGCTGCGTCCAATAATGCTTCTACATCAGCTGAGTTTTCGACAGTCATTTTTACCATCCAGCCCTCGCCGTAAGGGTCGTTATTGACCGCTTCGGGTTTTCCGGCAAGAAGGGCATTTAATTCAGTGATTGTTCCGCTAACGGGAAGAAAGAGATCGGACACTGTCTTTACAGCTTCCACTGTTCCGAACACCGCACCGGCTTCCAGTTCTTTTCCCACAGTATCCACTTCTACATAAACAATATCACCCAATTCTCTTTGAGCAAAGTCTGTAATGCCTATAGTAGCCACTTTGCCTTCCAGCCTTACCCATTCGTGGTCTTTAGTGTAGCGGAGATTAGCGGGGAAATTCATATTTATCGATTTTGAATTACAAACCTAAGGGAAAATGGCGACAAACAAATTACACCTAAAGCCTTGTTTTACAATTGTAGTAGGTGTCATTTTCAGTTCACCGGAAAAATAATGCCGTTCAGGGTATGAATTGCACCATTTGTCGGTTATTGCTTTTACAATTGTGTGACACAAAGGTATCTTTGTGGTTCAAACCATAAAGAGTATTGAAAATGAGAAAGTTAGTTATGATTTTTACCGGATTAGTGTTAGTAGCGGCAACTGTGCAGGCACAGCAAATTACCGGTGTGGTAAAAGACCCACAAGGTAAAGGGCTTGATAAAACAACTGTATCCCTTTTAAAGGCAAAAGATTCTTCAGTAGTAAAATTGGTAGTTACAAGCGACAAAGGTCGTTACACTGTATCTGCTCCGCAAGCCGGCAGTTATTTGGTCAGTGCTTCATATGTGGGTTTTCAAACAGCGTATTCACAGCCTTTTGAATTGTCGGGTTCAGGTATTACCATTCCCGATATTACGATTTCCAAGGCAAAAGGAGATTTAAAGGAAGTGACCGTTACGGCCAAAAAACAAATGATTGAAGTAAAAGCGGATAAGACCATTCTAAATGTAGAAGGCACTATCAATGCAGTTGGATATGATGCATTAGAATTACTTCGCAGAAGTCCGGGGGTAATGATCGATAAAGATGATAACGTAAGCCTGGCTGGTAAAAATGGTGTTCAGGTTTTTATAGATGGTAAACCCTCACCACTTTCTGGTGCTGATTTAGCAAATTATTTAAAGAGCCTTCAGTCAGCACAAATAGAAGCAATAGAAATTATTACTAATCCTTCTGCAAAATATGAAGCGGCTGGTAATGCGGGTATTATCAATATCAAATTAAAGAAAAATAAAACCTTCGGGACGAATGGCTCTGTTAATTTAGGCTTTGTTCAGGGTGTTTATCCAAAATACAATGGGGGATTAAATCTGAATCATCGTAATAAAAGCATCAACATATTTGGTACCTATAATTATAACAATGGTAAAAACCTGATGACGATGACATCAGAGAAAAACCAGTTTGATACCTTATTCACTCAAACCAATAAAATTTCTTTTAAAAACAATACGCATGGGTTTAAAGGCGGGATAGATTATTTTATTAATGCTAAAAGCACAATAGGAGCTGTTGTTAGCGGCAACATTGCTAACAATGACATTAGCACTTCCGGCCCGATGTATTTTACATATATACCCACCAATCAGTTGGTAAAGATCCTGAAAGCAACGAACACCAACGAAATGGAAAGAAATAATATGAATGCTAACCTGAATTACCGTTATGCCGTTACCGGGGGTACAGAATTAAATATTGATGCTGATTATGGTTTCTTCAAGATCAGGTCAAACCAATATCAGCCTAATTACTATTACCTCGCTGATGGCACTACAGAAACCAGCCGGGTTATTTACAATATGCTTTCACCCACTAATATTGATTTGTATTCTATTAAAACAGACTATGAGCAAAATTTTAAAGGTGGCCGCCTGGCTATTGGTGGAAAAGTTGGTATAGTAAATACAGATAATGATTTTAAACGTTACGATGTTTTTACCAATAGTAAAGTATTAGACACAGCAAAAAGTAACAGGTTTGATTATAAAGAAAATATCAATGCCCTGTATGTGAACTATAACAAACAACTGAAGAAAGGAATAATGATTCAGTTTGGTTTGCGGGCAGAGAATACCCATTCAAGAGGTATATCAACAGGATTTAAAAAAGTGACCAGCAACTGGATAGGGTATGATTCAACTTTTAAAAGAGACTACACTGATCTTTTTCCAAGTGCTGCATTGACGTTCAACAAAAACCCGATGAAGCAATGGACAATTGCCTACAGCCGACGTATTGACCGTCCTGCTTACCAGGATTTGAATCCATTTGAATTTAA
This sequence comes from Chitinophagaceae bacterium, assembly GCA_016719015.1. Taxonomy (GTDB): domain Bacteria; phylum Bacteroidota; class Bacteroidia; order Chitinophagales; family Chitinophagaceae; genus JJ008. The sequence goes on along the minus strand of JADKAZ010000001.1, from coordinate 1,234,869 downwards.
ATTAAATGAATATACTTTCATGAAAGGTAATACAGAGCTGCGACCACAATACACCAATAGCTTCAGCATCACTAATATTTATAAATACAAGCTTACCACTAAATTGAACTACAGTCGTGTAAATGATATTTTTGCGCAGATACCTGATACAATCGATAAAACAAAAGGATTTCTAACAAAAAGGAACCTGGCTAACCAGGATATAGTAAGCCTTAGTATCAGTTATCCTTTTCAATACAAATGGTATAGCTTCTTTGCCACAACGAATGCAAACTACTCACATTATGTAGCTGACTTTGGTGGTGGTAACCGTAAGGTTGATCTGAAAGTATTTTCATTTACATACTTTATGCAAAACAGTTTCAACTTAGGCAAAGGATGGACTGGTGAATTAAGCGGATTGTTTATTTCTCCATCTGTTTGGCAAGGTGTGTTTAAAACAACTTCAATGGGTACAGTGGATATTGGATTGCAAAAAACATTGTTTAAAGGAAAAGGAACAATTAAGGCAGCCATGAGTGATGTTTTCCAGACGATGAAGTGGGCCGGTTCCACAGACTTTGCCGGGGTAAATAGTACTTTTAGAGGACAAGGAGAGATTCCTCAATACAAATTAAATTTCAACTACCGTTTTGGTAATAGCCAGGTAAAAGGTGCAAGACAGAGGAAATCTGCTGTAGAAGAGGAAACGAAACGTACGGAAAATGGTGGCGGAATGGGACAACAGTAATAGCTTATATGTATTAAATAGAAATCCTCATTCGTTTTAAACGAATGAGGATTTTTTATAAAATAAATGAGATCACTTCTTTTTCCTTTTAATCAATTTCGCTTTTATGATTCTTACATCGGCAATTGGCCTGTCTCTGTCGCTTCCTTTACTGGTTTTAACTGCTGCAATTTTATCAATCACCTCTAACCCCTTTACTACTTCGCCAAAGACTGTATAGTTTTGGTCCAGTTGGGGTGTGCCGCCAGTTGTTTTATATATATCTCTGTATGCGGCAGGAATTTTTCTTCCCTGCAAGCGATTTATTTCTATAGAATCTAAACCGGCATCGGTAAATGCTTTTCCTTGTGTCAAATAAAATTGGCTGGCACTGCTTGCTTTTTCCGGATTATTATCCCTCGCTGCGGCGATAACCCCTCTCTTGTGAAAAAGGGATGGTCTGAACTCTGAAGGAATCATATATCCCAGGTCTCCAGAACCTAATTGCTGGCCGGACTTGGCATTTTTACTATCAGGGTCGCCACCCTGGATCATAAAATCTTTTATTACCCTGTGAAAAAGTAAACTATCATAGAAGCCCACTTTCACCAATTTCAAAAAATTATCCCGGTGCAGCGGTGTTGAATCAGATAATCGAATGGTAATATCACCCATACTTGTTTGCAGCAGCACATCTTTTTTTCGATCCTTCTTAGTAACAGTAGAGTCTTTTTGCGCAAATAAAGCAACAGTAAAAAAGGAAGAGATCAGTAATAATAGTATTCTTTTCATAGTATTCCTTTAATCGTTAAAACCATTTTCTTCAAAATAAAGTAAGATATGATCTTTCAGAAAATTTTCCTGTTCGATTGCATTCATATCTGGCATTGGTTTTAGCTGTTTAAAATGTGGCCATCCATCCCTATCCACACTTTCTAATTCATAATAGCCGCTGCCAGACAACAGACTGCAAACAGCCACATGCATCAAGTCCTGCTTCTGTTCTTTAGTAAATTTTTCTTTGATATCTCCGAATTCCTGAACGCCGATAAGAAACAGCACTGTTTCCAAATCAGGTTTTTTTCCGAACCGTTCCACCAATTTGGCCTCGAGGCTCCACCACCGCTGTTGTAAATCATCATTTGCAATCATCCGGCAAAGATAAGAGCAGCGGCTCTTCTGCCTTTCACTTCTGTCTTCTCCTTTATCTTTGCGGCAAAATTGAAATCAACATGTTGCAGTTACAGGTATTACGACAGAATCCGCAGGAAGTAAAAGAACGATTATCTATTAAGCACTTTAGTGAGGCGCAATTGGTCGATGCAATTATCTTACTGGATGATGAAAGAAAACGGCTTCAGTTGGAGTTTGATAATAACCAGGCAAAAGTGAATAGCACTTCTAAAGAGATTGGTGGATTGATGGCAAAAGGTCAGAAAGAAGAGGCGGAAGCAAAAAAACAAGAAGTGGCGGCATTAAAATCATCGTTGCAACCTATTTCTGAAAAATTAGCTGCTGTTGAGAAACAATTGCATGATGAGTTGATACTGCTTCCAAATCTTCCATCTGTATTGGTGCCTGTTGGTAAAACACCTGCTGAAAATATAGTGGTAAAAGAAGGTGGCATAAAGCCACAGTTGCCAGCCGGCGCCGTTCCTCATTGGGATCTGATCAAGAAATATGACATTGTCGATTTTGAAACCGGGGCAAAAATTACCGGTAGCGGTTTTGCCTTGTTCAAAGGACAGGGAGCAAAACTCCAAAGGGCATTGATTCAATATTTTTTAGATTTTAATACTGCAGCAGGTTACACCGAATATCATCCGCCTTTTATGGTGAATGAAGCATCGGCATATGGAACAGGCCAGCTTCCGGATAAGGAAGGCCAGATGTATTTTATGCAGGAAGATAAATTTTACATGATACCAACGTCTGAAGTGCCGATCACCAATATTTACCGGGATGAAATGGTAAAAGAAGATAGCCTGCCCATTAAAATGACGGCTTATTCTCCCTGCTTCAGAAGAGAAGCCGGAAGTTTTGGAAAAGATGTCCGTGGCCTGAACCGTGTACACCAGTTTGAAAAAGTTGAACTGGTACAGATTGCTCATCCGGATAAAAGTTATGCTGTGCTGGATGAAATGGTTAATCATGTTGAAAAACTATTGAACACACTGGAACTTCCTTACCGCATTCTTAGGTTGTGTGGCGGCGATATGAGTTTTGCGTCTGCACTTACCTATGATTTTGAAGTGTATAGTGCTGCACAGGAACGTTGGCTGGAAGTAAGTTCTGTTTCTAATTTCGAAGCTTTTCAAAGTAACAGGATGAAGATCCGTTATAAAGACAGTAACGGAAAATCGCAGTTGGTGCATACATTAAATGGAAGCTCACTGGCTTTGCCACGAATCATTGCCTGTTTATTGGAGAATAACCAGACTGCCGATGGAATTAATTTGCCTGCTACCATTCACAGCTATTTTGGCGGCCCATCAATTTCCTGAATAGCTGTATATTTAATTTCTTAAAAAATTTTATCAGTATGAAGAAAATCATTCTGCTCTCTTTCATTAGTGCCATGGGAATTATAGCCTGTAGTAAAAAAACTGTACCAACAACGGGAACCAGTACTCCTGAAAAAACGGAAACAAAAACTGAAACAGTAAAGAGCGACACAGACATGAGGCCGGCTACCGCAGAAAAAATACAGGCGGATATTGAAGCAAAGAAAAAAGAAGAGGAGAAACAGGGCGGAACACCCCCGCCCATGACCATGATGGATAACGGCAAAAATGTTTTTGTAACAAAATGCGGCAAATGCCATGCATTAAAAAATACCGGCGATTATACAGCAAATCAATGGGATGGCATTTTGAAAGCAATGGCGCCCAAGGCAAAGCTTTCTGGTGATGAAACAAGACAGGTTGAAGCCTATATAAAGGCTAATGCAAAACAATAATACTTTTCTTTCGGATAATAAAAAAGCTGCTTCGTCATATACGAAGCAGCTTTTTTATTGAAAATTAATTTATTATGGCTGAGCAAAACTATTTCTTGGACCACCAACAGCAAAAACTGCGAGCATTCTTGTTTCCTGGCCAGCACTAAACATATACATACAGGCATCATCAGTATAATCCATATAGTTCATCGTCATTTCAACAGGGTTACCTGTGCAAGTGCTGGTATGGCCAGAAGCAGGGCAACCATAGTTGGCTGTATTATGGGTGGGTGTATCACCCACCAGATCAGTACCACAAGTGGCATCACCCCAAATATGACGAAGGTTTAACCAATGACCAACCTCATGTGTTGCAGTTCTTCCTTTATTAAAAGGCGCAGCGGCTGTTCCTGTTCTTCCAGTTGCATTATCATCCAATACAACACCGTCGGTAGCAGAACTGCCACCAGGAAATTGAGCATACCCTAAAATGCCACCCCCCATATTACAAACCCAGATATTGAGCTTGGTGGTAGGGCTGGTAGGGGCAATTCCTTTTGGACTTTTTTTCATTGCATTATTTGTACTCCAGCTTGTTGTGGTAGTGGATTTTCGTACAACTGCATCCAGTACAAAACGTACAGCAATGTTGCCGGATTTAACGCTATTATATGTGGGGGTAAGATTGTAATCCGTATTCGTTGCAGAGAAGTCTTCGTTTAATACATCTATTTGTGATTGCAATTGAGCTAGTGATACATTCTGAGCAGCAGTTTTGTATAATACATTAAAAACAACCGGAATTTCAACAACGCCATTTACCAACCGGTAAGCAGAAGGGTTCATTTCCACCTGGCGGGTAAAATCTTCAATAGCATCCATACGTTGTTGTAAAGTAGGATCAGCTTTCAGATCTTCTTTTAAAACATCATCAGCAGCACATTGCCGCTGTGTGGCAGTTGGCTCTTCTTTGTTGAGCGAATCATCGTTTGGGGAAGAAGATTTGTTACATCCTATACTGAGTAGGAATGCTCCGGTGGCCAGCAATACAAGAGATTTCTTCACAATAAAATTGATTTGATTTTGTGTGTAGAAAGTTGACTACTCAATGTATTTTATTTTTTAATATAAATCGGTCTACCAAGAGGTTTTTTTTAGACCATCTTATAAAAAAGGGATTTTACCTGGAATATCTACCTCTGCCAAAAGGCAATGCGAAATGCAGGTTCTAGGGAATAGTGCTCCCGGGGCCAAAGAGTTAAACTGTTTTTACGGATTGAAGTTTCTTTATCCGCCGGTTCATCACATAAAACCAGGCAGGTGGAAATAAAGAAAGTATCATCATACCAGGATACCCGGTAGGCATTTGTGGAGAAGCATCATGATGGCGCAGTACCTGGTATTTACGGCTGGCAAGGTAGTGGTGGTCACTATGACGGCTGAGTTCAAATAGCATTAACCTTCCTATTACATGATCGCTGTTCCAGCTATGTTCCGGCATGGCTCTTTCGTATCTACCGTCCCCGGTTGGTTTTCGTTGCAGCCCATAATGTTCAATATAGTTTACGGTTTCTAATAGTAAAATGCCAATCATTGCAGCAGCGAGGAAATAAAGCAATACTAATCCGCTAAATAAAAAGAATATAAATGCAATAAATGCAAGTTGAATTAAAGAATATTGAACCATTTCATTGTATAGAGAAAACACTGGCTTTCCTTTCTTTCTTACTTCATCATTGGCAATATGCCAGGCACTGATATAGCTGAAGAAGATGGTGCGGAAATAAAAAGTGTAAACCGGCTCTCCATATCTTGCACTACTTGGATCTTCGGGTGTGGCCACCCTTTTGTGATGTCCTTTATTATGTTCTGTAAAAAAGTGCATATAAAGAGAAGTAAGTAATAAGGCCTTTGCTAAAACTTGCTCAAATGTATTCACCCGATGCCCCAGTTCATGTCCTACATTGATGCCAAAAGTGCCACATAATAAGCCCATTACCCAAATACGGCCTGCAATATCTGCCCCGGTCATTTCATCTAACGACATGGCGAGCAAAAATTTTATAAGCAAAGAATATTGGAGAATAACAATAAAGTATAATAAGAAATCATATGTTCTTTCTTTTTTGGCCAGCTCTTCTTCTGCCGCACTCATATTTGAAGGAACCGGTTTGATCAGCAATTCTGCAAGTGGGATGATTATCCATGCCCACACAATAGGTAACCATACCTGCCAGCCAGTAGTGCTGAACGACCAGAATGCTCCCAAATAAATTATGAGTGGAGAAAGGTATTTAAAGGCCCTGATGTTCATTTGGATTCAAATGTAAAAAATAAGATAATTGTTTTGACGTTTTACATCGGAAATACCAGCCCGATTTTTAAACTTAGTACCTTCATAAAAGTCTGAAACTAAAATGTTACCGTTATGCCGTTGACGAACCAAACAAAAAACCAGCACCTGATGTGGCGTGCCGGTTTTGGCCCTGCCGTTGAGCAACTTGCCGACCTTTCTAAGTATACCCCCAAACAGATTTATAAAGCCCTTGTAAAAGCATCGGATAAGAAACCCGAATATGTGAATGTGGCAGATGATTATCTCCAGGGTCTTTATATGGGCATTGAAGAGGTGGGCCGGCAGCAACAGCGAAAAGAACTAACGGCTGATGAACGAAAAATGGTGCAACAAAAAAACCGGGAGGGTATTCGTAATCTCAATATTTTCTGGTTGTATGAAATGGTGAACAGTTCCACACAACTAAGGGAAAAAATGGCTTTCTTCTGGCATGGACATTTCGCTTGTCGCAACCTGAATGTTTTTTTTCAACAGGGATTGTTAGATGTAATCAGGAGAAATGCACTGGGCAATTTTGGTACACTATTAAAGGAGGTTTCCAAAAATGCTGCTATGTTGAATTTTCTGAACAATCAGCAAAATCGCAAAGATCGCCCCAATGAAAATTTTGCCCGGGAAGTGATGGAATTATTTACACTGGGCAGGGGAAATTATACAGAACATGATGTAAAAGAGGCGGCAAGGGCTTTCACAGGCTGGAGTGCAACCATAAAAGGTGATTATATTTTCCGAAAAAATCAGCATGATTTTGGAAGTAAGACAGTGCTTGGTAAAACCGGGAATTTTGACGGCGAAGAAGTATTGGATATTTTATTACAACAAAAAGAAACCGCAAAATTCGTTACTAAAAAATTATATAAATTTTTGGTGAATGAACAGGTGGATGATGCCAAAGCAGAATGGCTGGCTGACCGCTTTTATAAAAATGAATACGATATCTCCAAATTACTGGAAGATATTTTTACCAGTGATTGGTTTTATGAAGAGAAAAATATTGGAGTAAAAATTAAATCTCCCGTAGAGTTGCTGGCAGGTATTCAACGGATGTTGCCAATGAAATTTGAGAGGGAAGAAGCGTTATTGCTAATTCAACGGTCGCTGGGGCAATTGCTTTTTTATCCGCCGAATGTGGCAGGATGGCCCGGTGGTAAAAACTGGATCGATAGTTCCACTTTAATGATGAGGATGCGGATACCCCAGATGCTTGATGAAAAGGATGAGTTTAATATAAAGCCCAAGGACGATGATGACCAGATGATGGGTCGGAAGGATGCTAACGAAGATCCGAAAGCCACAGCCATGAAATCATTGAGCCGCCTGAACAAACCTATCCAGGTAGATATTGATTGGTCATTGTACACGAAGAATTATGAATCTGTTCCAAGAGAATCATTACTGGCAAATATCACCGAGATATTACTCCAGGCCAAAAGCAGGGTAAGTCCTGATTTGATAAAACAGTTTTCTGACCAAACGGGAAGGGAGAATTTTATTAAAACGGCAACGCTGCAGATAATGAGTACGCCGGAATATCAATTGTGTTAAAACCAGCTCTAACTCCCCTCAAGGGGGAGAACAGGTTGCTGAAAGCATTTAGACTCTTTAACTAAAAACATATTTCAAGAAAATGGAGAATAATAAAAAATTGAAGTCTTCGAAAGCCTCCCCCTTGGGAGGTGGGAGGGGGCCTTATATCAAACGTAAAGAATTCATTCAAATTGGTTCGCTTGCAACGGCTTCACTGCTTTTGCCAAAATTCCTGAAGGCATTTGAAGGACAAACCATGGTGCCGCTTGGCAACAAAGTAGTAGTGATACTGCAATTGAGCGGTGGAAATGATGGCCTGAACACTGTAATACCGGTACGGAACGATTTGTATTATAAAGCAAGGCCAAGATTAGGAATTACAAAAGACAAGGCATTGTCCCTAACGGATGAGGTTGGCTTAAATCCGGCATTGACTGCCTTTAAAGAATTATATGATGATGGTAGCCTGAGTATCATCAACAGTGTTGGGTATCCTAATCCCGACCGTTCTCATTTTCGCAGTATGGACATCTGGCATACTGCCAGCCAGAGCAGTGAATACTGGAATAATGGCTGGGTAGGACGCTACCTGGATGCTCAATGCAAAGGATGTGATAAGCCGACACAGGCTATTGAGATTGATGATATACTCAGCCTTGCCTTAAAAGGAGATAATATAAAAGGTATTGCTGTAAAAGATCCCAAACGTTTATATGGGACGGCCAATGAAAAATTCTTCAAAGAAGTAATGAAGAATCATAAACAGGAAGCTGGAGAACAATCGGCCGACTATTTATATAAGACAATGGCTGAAACATTATCTTCTGCAGATTATATTTTCCAGCAAAGCAAAATGCATCCGACAAAAGCAGAGTACCCGAAATCGGATTTGGGTAACAGTATGAAGACGATCGCTTCGCTGATTTTTTCGGAGATCAACACCAAAGTATATTATGTATCACTTGGGAGTTTCGACACCCATATCAACCAGGAAGCGCAGCAGCAGCGTTTATTTACGGAAATGAATGATGCGGTAAAAGCATTTATAAAAGATTTGAAAGCGAATAACCGCTTTGATGATGTGATGTTATTCACCTTCTCAGAATTTGGAAGAAGGGTAGCACAAAATGCAAGCAACGGTACTGATCATGGCACCGCTAACAATATGTTTCTGATCAGTGGAGGGTTAAAACAAAAAGGGCTGATCAATGAATTACCCAATCTTGCGGACCTGGATGAAGGAGATTTAAAATACAAAGTTGATTTTAAAAATGTATATGCTACAGTACTCAATAAGTGGCTGAAAGCAAATGATAGGGAAATACTGGCGAAGCAATATGAATACCTGAATTTTATTTAAAGTAAGACAAAGATTTAAGGAAGGCCGACACCTTTTTCAAAAAGGTGTCGGCCTTAATAATTATATCTCCTTCGGTTTCTTTGTGGCAATTTTATATAGTATATATCCCATTAATACAAAGAATGCAACACCAAGCCATTTGTAACCGACGCCTCCCAATCCCTGTGTCAGGCTATGTTCAGCATTTACTTTGCCAAGACTGCTGTTAATGCTCGGAATTGAAGAAAGAATAGCGACCAGCACTCCGGCCAATGCACCACCTGCTACCAGACCCGTGGCAAATAAATTACCCTTGCCTAAGTCTTCTTCTTCGGCAGATATTTGGATATTTTTCTTTTTCTGCCTCCATTCAACAAGGCCCCTGATGGCACCGCCAATAAAAATGGGAAGTGTAGTTGACAGCGGTAGATAAATACCAATGGCAAAACTCAATGCCTTTATTCCGCAAAGCTCCATTACGATTGCAATAAATACTCCTACTAATACAAACTGCCAGTCAAGATTAAAAGAAAGAATACCTTTAATCAATGTCGCCATCAAAGTTCCCTGTGGTGCAGGATAAGTATCTGTACCAATAGCATGTTCAATGCCCTGTGCGGCCATAGCAGCAGTTGGAGTATCAAGAATTTTTATAGTAGCACCAATTGCTAATGAAGAAACAATAGCACCTACAAACAAAGCTATCTGCTGATATTTTGGAGTGGCTCCAACGAGGTAACCGGTTTTTAAATCCTGTGATGTTGCTCCGGCATTAGCAGCGGCAATGCAGATCATACCACCGACAACAAGAGCCATTGGCTCATATACATGACCCGTCCATTTTACAGCAATAAAAATCAAGCAGGTTCCCATTAAAGTCGCAATCGTCATCCCACTGATAGGATTATTGGAAGAACCGATAATGCCAACTATCCTTGATGATACAGTAACAAAGAAAGCACCGAAGATGATAACTAATAAGCCTAATAACAATTTGCTTCCGATATTGGCTCCCGGAATTAGTGTACCCGGCATCAACGCAATGACTGCTAACAGAACAAGGCTGCCGATTCCCACTACTTTCATCGAAAGATCTTTTTCAGTTCTTGGTACATCATTCTTTACTGCAGCATCACCCTTTTTGAGTGAACCGATACTTCCTCTAAATGAAGAAATAATTGTAGGTATAGTTTTTATTAATGTTATAAAACCACCAGCAGCAACAGCACCGGCACCAATCTGCCTGATATAGGCCCGGTAGATGGCGGCTGACCAATCATCAAAACCTTGGGTGGCTGGATTCCACCCACCCGGCCCTCCAGCAGTACTTATATCTTTCAGGTATCCCAGTTTGGCCAACTGTGCTGCAATAACGCCACCGTTATCATTTAATAAACTTGCCAACAAAGGAATAAAGACAAACCAACTCAGTACGCCACCTGCCACTAATACTCCTGCAATTTTTGGTCCGATGATATAACCAACACCCATGTATTCGGGAGTAATCTCACTGCTTATTCTTGCTGATGGGAAAATTTTATTCGTTTGCTTCGTAAAAAAATAAGGAGCCTCATGTATAACATGAAATATTTTTTGCAGCATGGCATATAGGAAAGCAAAACCTAAACCCATGAAAGCGGTTTTGGCAAAATCACCTCCTTTCTCACCGGCTTTTAATACTGAAGCACAAGCTGTTCCTTCGGGGTATGGTAACGTATTATGTTCCTGTACAATTAATGAACGGCGAAGCGGAATCATCATCAGTGTCCCCAGGATGCCGCCGAAGATGGCAAGGATTAATATGGTGAAATAATTAAAGAAATTGGCACTATCAGGATTACTTAAAAATAAAAACCCCGGTAAAGTAAATACAACGCCAGCTGCTATACTTTCTCCGGCACTTCCTGTTGTTTGAATAATATTATTCTCCAGAATAGTTGTCTTCAAAAATCTTCGGCCCAGTGTAATAGCTAAAACTGCAATGGGAATAGATGCAGAAACGGTTAACCCGGCCTTTAATGCAAGATATACGGTGGAAGCACCAAAGATGATACCGAATAGGGCGCCGGTTAAAATTGATTTGAGTGTTAACTCTGCCATCTTGGTTTCAGCAGGCACAAAAGGTTTGAACTTTGTTTCTTCAGACATAACAATTGTGTTTTGTTAATGGGAAGATATGAAAAAAGGTGACGAATAGTTTTCGTCACCTTTAAAATTAGACAAGAGTTTTTTAACTCACCCCTTTCTCTTTCATTATTTTGTTTAGCCATTTCAGCATGGAGAAAATGATAATCGTTGCGATCATCAGCAACGCAAAATTTACCCAGAAGAAATGAGCCTTATTTTCATACCCATCCCACATAGTAGCTAAAATGCCGGATAATTTATTGCCGATGGAAGTGGCCAAAAACCATCCACCCATCATTAACGAGGTTAATCTGACTGGGCTTAATTTGGAAACAAGTGATAGACCCATGGGACTTAATAATAATTCGCCAATAGTAACAACACCATATGTACCCATTAACCACCATACACTTGCTTTTTCAGCACCATTACCCGATACAGAAACGGCAGCTATCATTACCAGTACTGATAATGCAGAAATGAATAAACCAAATGCAATTTTTGTAGCCGTTGAAGGCTCTTTATTTTTTCTTCTTAAAAAAGAGAAGAAGGCCACAATTAACGGAGTTAATATAATTACCCAGAAAGGATTGATTGATTGGCTGATTGGTGTAGACCACAATGTTGCTTTTTCTCCATCCGCCGGAAGGTTTTCAGGCTTTACATTTTTGAAATAAATCGGATAATTATATTCTTTAATTACTTTTCCAGCAGCGTCTTTCTGAAGCCTGAACATTCCGTCGTACATGTTCACTGTATCTTTTTTATAGGTAATGTCATCCGCCTGTTTCAATGCTCTGAAAATATCACCCGTAGCTCCGTGTACTTGCCGGTCTGTATAATTGTCGGCCCAGATAGTTAGTGCTGTACCATTTTGTTTGAATACGGCCCAAAACATAACTACGGATGCAAATATTGCCAGCAATGCACCAATAGGACGCTTCTCAGATGCCTCTGCCCTGATGTAAAGGGAAGTATAAAAATAGATAACGGGGATACAGGCAAAGATGAATGCATCAGTAGAGTCGGAACCAAAAATTGAACTATTAGGATTAGAAGGACTGGCTGTTCCTTTTAGTAACCAACCTACAACTCCAGCAATAACCGATGGTAGTAAAATAGTAAGAACAATTCTTAAGAAGGACATGTCTTCTTTGTTCATGGGCTTTTTTACATCGCCAGATTTGTAATGTTTTGTACCAGAAATAAAAATAAGCACACCGACAAACATACCAATCCCCGCTGCCACAAAGGCGTACTTCCAACCCCAAACAATGATGATGGCGGCACTAATAAAATTGCAAATAAATGCGCCAATATTAATACCCATGTAAAAGATGTTATAGCCTTCATCTTTTCGTTTTACATATTCAGGAGTGGAATATAAATTCCCAAGAAGGGTGGAAATATTGGGTTTAAAAAAACCATTACCTACTATGACCAGCACCATACTAATGTAAAGTATCGGTAAGCTGTGAACGGCCATTAAACAATAGCCAGATCCCATCATCAGTCCGCCGGCAATAATAGATTTTCGGTAACCAAAATAGCGGTCGGCTAATAGCCCTCCAATAAAAGGTGTTAGAAAAACTAATGCTATAAAGGTTCCATATAAATCGGAAGCTTCAGAATTCGTCATTGCAAACCCATGCTCAACATTTTTTAAGTACAATAAAAAGATGCCAATCATCAGGTAATAGCCAAATCGTTCCCACATTTCGGAGAAGAATAAGAATGGCAGAGCTTTCGGATGTTTCTTCCACATAATCAGAGAATTTAGAAATTCAAGATAATGAAATTGGCCGTAGAGAAAATAAAAAAGGTGACCAATGCGGCCACCTTTTTATTAATCACTAATTTGATTATACTGCGGAACCTGTTTTGTCTTTTACAATTTTGTCCAATGATTTTACACGGGAGAAAATCAATAATCCACCCAGGATGGCCGCAACAGCAATTACGCCGAAGAATATTCTTTTGTCATGCATACTATCCCAGGAGCTGGCCATTACACCGGCAACTTTTCCGCCGAGAGAAGTAGAAATAAACCATCCTCCCATCATCAAAGCTGTTAACCTTTGCGGTGCCAGTTTCGATACAAAAGATAAACCAATAGGGCTTAAGCAAATCTCACTAACAGTGAAAATGCCATAGGTAAGGAATAGCCACATCGAACTAGTCTTATGTGTGTATATACTTGGTACCGACATTACTGCAAACACCATTACCAATGCACTTAAGCCTGCTATGACAAGGGCCCAGGCGAATTTACTGGCGGTACTGATTGGTTTTCCCCGTTTCACCCTCCATGCAAAAAATAAAATAAGCAGCGGGGTAAAGGCAACTATAAAGAAAGGGTTAATGGATTGGAATAGTTCAGTATTGCCCACTTTGGCTACACCATTAGCTGGCCATTGATCCTGGGGCATATTGGCAAAATAAGGATCGGGTCCCATTGTTTTTATAGCATGGCCTGAGTCATCCGTTACCACCCGCATATAACTATCCATGCTGTCTACTTGCTGCGGCTTCGTCTCCAGGTTTTGCAAAGTGTACACGGCATCAGCAGGGCCTTCCATAAATTGTGGAATAGAACGATCTGTATGTGATTCTGCCCAAATCGTTAAACCGGTTGAGTTTTGGTTATAAATTGTCCAGAATATGATGGAAACGGCGAATATAAATAGTAATGCACCGATACCTTTTTTGTCTTCCCCTTTTTCTTTTCTCCAGAGAGTAACATAGAAAAAGATTACCGGTACACAAGCAAGAATGAAAGCATCAGACGAATCACTGCCGAAAATATTTCCTGGAATTATCCATCCCAATGCAGCGAATACGATCATTGGTGCGAATACTGAGCCCAATATTTTTGATGTAGGCATATCCCCTGGCTGCATAGGCCTTTTTACATCATATTCCTTTACATGCTTTAAACTAAAAGCTAATGCAATCATACCGATTATTAATCCAATACCCGCTGCTGAAAATGCAGCCTGCCACCCGATCTGGTTACGAAGAATGGCTGCTATGAAATTGCAGAAGAAGGCGCCAATATTAATACCCATATAAAAAATATTATACGCATTATCTTTTAAGGGTCTTAGGTCTTCCCTGTTATACATGTTACCTAATAGAGTAGAAATATTAGGTTTGAAAAAACCATTGCCGATAATGATCAATCCCATAGATATGTACGCAGTGTATTCACCTGGTAAGGCGATGGTAAGGTAGCCGGCGGCCATTAATGAACCCCCAATGAAAATAGATTTCATATAACCGAGGTAGCGATCAGCCAACAAACCACCGATAAAAGGAGTTAAATATACGAGTGCAATAAAAGTACCTACTACATCTGTACCCATTGCCCTCGGCAATCCTTTCCCCGAACCGTCTGTGAGAAACAGCAACAGAATTCCCACCATCAGGTAATAACCGAACCTTTCCCACATTTCTGTAAAGAATAATACATATAAACCTTTTGGGTGCTTGCCGAGATTTGCAGGTTGAGTCATACAAATTTTTTTAATTGATAAATCAGAATCCTTCTTTAGAGGCAACCAAAATACATAAATTTAACTACCAAAAAATTTTTTCCGGCCTCTTTAATAGATACACCCGATATTCGCAACGCATTACAATCCGGCAACTAAATCAATTATGCGAATCCTGTTATTAGGTTCAGGCGGCAGGGAACATGCTTTTGCCTGGAAATTAACTCAAAGTCCCCTTTGTGAAAGCCTCTTTATTGCTCCCGGCAATCCCGGTACTGCAAAATGCGGTACAAACCTTCCCTTCAGCGTTACCGATTTTGACGCTATCAAACAAACTTGTATTGATAAAAAAATTGATCTTGTCATTGTTGGACCGGAAGAACCACTGGTAAAAGGAGTTACTGATTTTATTATCAGTAATCCGGCGTTAAGAAATATAGATGTTATTGGTCCAGGAAAAAACGGAGCCCAATTGGAAGGAAGCAAGGCATTTGCTAAAGCCTTTATGATGCGTCATAACATCCCAACAGCTGCTTACAAGGAATTTACGTTGGAAAATTACCAGGAAGGGGTAAGTTATTTGAAAAATCATGCATTGCCTATTGTAATGAAAGCCGATGGATTAGCTGCCGGTAAAGGGGTGGTGATTTGTGAAAATCACCTGGAAGCAATTGCTGAATTTGAATTGATGATACAGCGGGCAAAATTTGGCGAAGCTGGTAAAAGAGTAGTAATAGAACAATTTTTGCAGGGTGTTGAAATGTCTGTTTTCGTTTTAATGGACGGTAAGAACTATGTGATACTACCAGAAGCAAAAGATTATAAAAGAATTGGGGAAGGAGATACCGGGCCTAATACAGGTGGTATGGGAGCCGTAAGCCCTGTGCCTTTTGCGGATAAAGTGTTGATGAAGAAAATTGAAGAAAAAGTTATAAAACCAACAGTGGATGGTTTACAAAAAGAGGGATTGGAATACAGGGGCTTTATCTTTTTTGGATTTATGATCGTAAAGGATGAACCATATATGATTGAATACAATTGTCGCATGGGTGATCCGGAGACCGAAGTTGTAATACCCAGATTAAAAAATGATCTGGTTGAATTATTTGCTGCCGTAGCCACCCAGCAATTAGATAAAATAAAAATTGAAACAGACCCGAGAACTGCCTGTACCGTAGTAGCAGTAAGTGGCGGCTACCCTGGTGAATATGAAAAAGGCCATATAATTAATGGGCTGGATGATATTAATCCAACGGATAGTATGTTGTTTCATATGGGGACCACTGAAGAAAAAGGTAAAATAGTAACAAGCGGTGGCCGTGTATTTTGTATTACCTCGTATGGTAAATCGGTTTTCGATGCCGTGGAAATTTCAAAAGATGAACTGCGGAAAGTTTCTTTTACAGAAATGAACTACCGTACTGATATCGGGTACGAGTTTCCTTAAGTATTATGAAGGAAGATTACATTTGCACAAATACTTGCCATGGCTACTGATGTTCATTATCACGACTACCTGCAATTAGATAAAATTCTTGCGGCACAATCCCCGGAAAGTGATAAGCATAATTTGCCGGCACATGATGAGATGTTATTCATTATCATTCACCAGGCCTATGAACTGTGGTTTAAACAACTCCATCACGAAGCAGATTCCATAGTTGGTATCATGAGTAAACCGGCATTGAATGATAATTCGCCGGAATTGCAAACTGTTGTTCACCGTCTCAATCGCTGCGTTACTATATTAAGAGTGCTGGTTCACCAGATAGATATCATGGAAACAATGACACCAATGGACTTTCTCGACTTCAGGGATATGCTCAGTCCTGCCTCAGGTTTTCAAAGCTGGCAATTCAAGGAACTGGAAGCTAAGCTGGGGCTGAAATTTGAAGATAGACACGGTAAGGAATATTATACAGCCCAGCTAAGAAAAGAACATGTAGATATTATCAAGAAGGCAGAAGGAGGAAAATCTTTATTACAATTATTGAATGGCTGGTTGGAAAGAATGCCTTTTCTTAAAGAAGGAGCAGATAGTTCTTTTTGGGAAAACTATAAACAAACTTACCGTGACAGTCTTGCCGAAGCAGAGAAAAATAATGTAGCCGGCTTTGAAGAAATATTTGAAGATGCTTCGTCAACTGCTAATCGTACTTTATCTCCGGCTGCTTGCCGGGCCGCATTATTTATTATGTTGTACCGTGGTTATCCGTTGTTACAATTGCCGTTTCAATTATTGAATTGCTTGTTAGAAATAGATGAACAACTGAGTTCATGGCGGTACCGCCATATGAACATGGTACACCGGATGATTGGAACAAGAATTGGAACAGGAGGGAGTACAGGTAAAGATTACTTGAAAGCTGCCGCTGACAAGCATTATATCTTCCGGGAGATTGCACAACTTAACAGCTTTCTTATTGAAAGAAGAAAATTACCCTTGCTTCCACCAGACATAGAAAAAGAACTTGGTTTTGTTGTGGTTTAAAAGAATCTCCCCTCACCATCAAATGTTCTGTAGGAGGTACTAAAGAAACGGTCTACCACTTTATTAAAATCGTCCTTATAAACTACAGGAGTGCTATGTCCTGATCCGGGCAAAATCCATAAATATGATTTTGGGATATTCTTATAGATGAGCATAGTATGCTCTTCTTTTATCACATCATGATCGCCGCCGATAACTAAAGTGGGACATGCTATCGTTTGCAGATCTGTTAGCGGTATATGCGGTTGCTCTGCTAATAGTCTGTAGAGCTTTAATGCATTTTTTTCCTGTTCGTTTTTATCGGGTTTGTTTTTTAATTCAGTCAACGCAGGAAGAACCATATCCCAGATTAATTGTGGTACAGCAGTTGTATCCGGTACCAGGTTAGCACCGGTAACGGCCAATTTTTTTACTTTTTCGGGATGACGGATGGATAATAGCAAACCATTAATACCTCCATCACTCCATCCGATAACATAGGCTGAATCTATTTTCATTGCGTCAAGCAAAGCAGCATAATCATCAGCCATCATTTCATAACTAAGACTATCACCTTTATCTGTTGATTTGCCATGTGCCCGGTTATCGGCAACAATCACTTTATATTTCTTGCTGAAATACGGGATCTGGTAAACAAAGTTGTTAATGGAGCCGCCATTTCCATGGATAATTAAAAGAGGCTTTCCTGTGCCATACACTTCGCAATACATCTTAAAGCCACGGATATCGTAATATTTCCCGGCTACTTTATTTTTGCCATAAGGACTTTTTGGATCATTCATCAACCTCTGAAAATCATCGGAAATTTTTCTTACATCTTGTGCTGATGCAATGGTGACAAAAAATAAACTAATAGTAAAGAGGCTAATATATTTTTTCATAGCAGCTATTTGTAACAAGGTATGAAAAAGAAAAATGCCATGGTTTTCAGACCATGGCATTTTTAAAAATAGAGAAACGTTATTAAAAAGTGTAACGGATACCAAGTCCACCCCAGCTACCAACAAATCCTCTGTTGTCTCCGAATTCAAAAGAAGGCTGCCAGTCTAATGACATGTTTATAGGTGCTTTTTTAAATTTATAATCCAATCCAAGTACACCATCCAACCCAATAAATGCACCGTCTCCGTATTTTGTATTATAAAATCCTACGTGGGCTCCAGGTCCGATATACCATTTTAAACCCCCGGCATCGTTTATAGGTCCGTGGATCTCATATAACCCTGTTATTCTTGTGCCCCTGTTCCAGAAATAACCAATCAGCTCAATGGCATTATTATTACTTATAAAATGTTTAAAAGAAATGCCACCGCCATCCCAGACTTTTACTCCCAAAGCTGTTTTATAAGAAGAACTATTGGCACTCTTACTCTGAGCCTGTGTAAAGGTGATAGCCAGTAATGAAAACACCCCTACAAAAATTTTTTTCATATTATAATATTTAATAGAACAATAAATGATAAACCATCCTTGTCCATTATTATGCCAGAAATAAATTTTTGCTAAATGTTTTTGAATAAACTTATTTACCCTTGATTTTGAGTAATAAATAAATAAAAACAATTATTGAAATGACAGCGGTGACAATAAAAGTAGAAGTGCTGCCCCAACTTGTCCATAGTGCACCGGCCAATATGCTTGCAGATAAAGTGCAAATACTTTCGCAACTCGTATAAAAACCGATTGCTGTCGCTGTATTTTCTTTGTGAGCTAAATTGGTAATCCATGCTTTTATTACTCCTTCTGTAGCGGCCGCATATATGCCATAGATGGAAAAAAGAATGAATATCCCCATCACAGAAGGATTAAATGCAAATCCGCCATAAACGATAGCAAATAACGCTAACCCAAAAAGAATTATTTTTTTATAACTCAGCCTGTCTGCTAAAACACCCATTGGATACGAGGCAGCTGCATAGACCAGGTTGTAAAATATATATGCTGCAATAGTAATTGTATCAGCATTGAATGTGGTGCTGAATAAAGTAATAGTGTTATTGCCGATAGTCTCTTTTGTAATAAGCAGAAGGAAGATGTCTGAGCTGTTGAACAACGCAAATAATAATAAACCTGCAACAACTTTCCTGTATTCCGGTGATGCTATTTTCCAGTATTTGAAAAAAGAAAAAAAATTTCCTTTACCCAATGTTGAAACAGGTTGTTTTTTTTCTTTTAATAAAAAGATAAATAGAATGGAAAGCAGGCCCGGAATAAAGGCCAGATAAAAAAGTGTTTGATATTGCCCGGGGTAAAAAAAAAGAAATAGTAATGCGATAACCGGTCCAATGGCTGCACCAACCGTGTCCATACTGCGGTGAAAACCGAAAACCCTTGCCTTTGTTTCTTTGGTTGCTTCTTGCGAAAGCAATGCATCTCTGGCAGCAGTACGGACACCTTTGCCCAACCGGTCAATTGTTCTTACAAAAAATATCCAGATGGGATAGGTAAATACTGCAATCAATGGTTTAGAAACTGTACTTAGCAGATAGCCAAGTTTTACAAATGGTAATCGCAAACCTTTTTCATCGCTTAATTTTCCAAAATAACCTTTACTAATGCCTGCAGTAAAATTTACAATCCCTTCCAGTATCCCGATGAGAAAAACAGAAAAACCAATTTCTTTTAAATAAACCGGTATCACAGGATACAACATCTCACTTGCTACATCTGCAAATAAACTCACAACAGATAAAATCAAAACTGTTCTTGAAATAATTCGCATAGGATGAAGTTAATCGAATTTATTTCTATGTCTATAACCAGAAAAAAGGCATCTACCGTATGTTAAACCGCCGTTAGCGGATTTACTGAAACAGGAGGGGGTTTACGGCAGTATAATTTCTTTTATCACAATTTCTAAAAAAGAAAAGCTTAAAAAAACCTTATCTGGTAAGGTTTTGCTTTGATAATTCAAATTATTTCCTTCACCTTTGCCCTCAACCTGTTTGCCGATAGGCAGGTAAATCCAAAAAATATTAATGGGACTTTTTAACTGGTTTACACAAGAAATAGCCATCGACCTGGGTACCGCCAATACCCTTATTATACATAACGACGAAGTAGTAGTGAACGAACCGAGCATTATTGCCCTGAACCGCAATAACCCTAAAGAAGTGTTGGCGGTTGGAAAGAAGGCTTTGATGATGCATGAAAAAACCCATGAAAGTATCCGTACGGTTCGTCCCCTGAAAGACGGTGTGATAGCTGATTTCAATGCAGCGGAGCTGATGATACGGGAACTGATTAAATTGGTGTATCCCAAGAAGAAATTATTCCCCCAAGCTGGCGGATGATGATTTGTATCCCGTCCTCCATTACAGAGGTAGAGAAAAGAGCTGTACGGGACAGTGCTGAACAAGCTGGGGCCAAAGAGGTATACCTGATTCATGAGCCCATGGCCGCTGCATTGGGAATCGGTATTGATGTGGAAGAACCAGTAGGAAACATGATTATTGATATCGGTGGTGGTACTACTGGTATTACGGTGATAGCATTAGCTGGTATCGTTTGTGACCAATCCATTCGTATAGCTGGCGATGAATTTACGGCTGATATTATGGAGGCACTACGCCGTTATCATAGCTTACTGATTGGCGAACGTACATCCGAACAAATTAAAATACAGGTAGGTGCGGCTATGAAAGAGATTGATAATCCACCGGATGACTTCCCGGTAAATGGCCGTGACCTTGTAACAGGCATTCCCAAACAAATAATGGTCAGCTACCAGGAAATTGCCGAGGCCCTGGACAAAAGTATTTTTAAAATTGAAGAAGCTATTCTGAAAGCATTGGAGCAAACTCCACCGGAGTTAGCCGCAGACATTTATCGTCGGGGTTTATATATTACCGGGGGAGGTGCCTTATTAAGAGGGCTGGATAAGAGACTGGCTAATAAAATCAAATTGCCGGTCCATATAGCTGATGATCCACTCAAGAGTGTGGTCCGGGGAACGGGTATAGCCCTGAAGAATTATGACAGGTATCCCTTTGTAATGAGATAATACTGCTCAGAGTTTCCAGTTGCGAGTTTCGAGCCCTTGTCTTCTCGCAACTCATAGCTCGCAGCTCAAAGCTTTTCTTTCAATGCGTAACATATTCCTCTTCATTCGCCGTTACAGAACGATCCTCACTTTCCTTATACTACAGGGGGTGGCATTATGGTTTTTATTTAATTACAACCGGTTTCACCGGGCCAAATTTTTAGGAGTTGCCAACGAAATGACCGGCCGTATTAATAGTCAGTATAACAGGGTAGAAGATTATTTTTTTCTACGATTAGAAAATCAACGGTTAAACAGGCTTAATGATTCATTACTGAACTTACTGCCCCGGAATTTTGCCAGTAAGGATACCACCGTTCAGGTAGTAGAGGATTCTGTTATGTCTGATACAACCGGTAAGTATCGCCGGTATATTTCCCGACCTGCTGTTGTTGTATATAATACTGTGAATGCTAAAAAGAATTATTTCCAGATTAACAGGGGGGCTAACCAGGGAATAAAAGATAATATGGCCGTTATTAGCTCCGATGGGAGTGCGGCAGGTATAGTGGTAAATGTTAGTGCCAATTTTAGCCAGGTGATGAGTCTGCTGCATATTCAAAATTCTGTTAGCGCCTCGCTTAAAAGAAGCGGAGATTTTGGCACTGCAGAGTGGGACGGAAATGATCCCCGTTTTTTAATATTAAAACGGATTCCAAAAACCACAGAAGTGAAAAAGGGTGACACCGTCCTTACCAGTTCTGTTTCGTTCAATTTTCCACCTGGTTATATGGTGGGCACTATCTCCGAAATTAATTTTGATAATGCTAACGGTATGTATTTACTGAAGGTAAAAACGTCGGCTAATTTTTACAATTTACAACAAGTGCATGTCATTGAAAACCTGGACTACAACGAACAGGTTAAGTTGAATGCTGAAACTAAAGTAAAGATTGAGCAAGTTAAAAAAAGTCCCAGGTGAGTGATTTTTTAAGGAACATACTACGGCTGGCAGCTTTTATCCTTTTACAGGTGTATGTCTTGAATAAGATTCCACACCTGCACAGGTTTATCACTCCTTATATCTATTACCTCTTCATTCTCTGGCTCCCATTTTCAGTTTCAAGAATGTGGTTATTGATAATTGGGTTTCTTACCGGGCTGATCCTTGACTATTTTACGATGACACCCGGCCTCCACGCCGCTGCCTGTTTGTTGGTCGCCTATGTAAGGCCTTTTGTTATTAATATTCTTACTCCAAAAGATTCATCAGAATTCAACTACCGGGAACCTTCTCCCAAAGCCATGCAATGGACGCCGTATGCTGTGTATGTATTTATTCTTACCCTGCTGCATCATGGCTATATGGTTTTCCTGGAATGGCTGGATGTTGGAAGCTTTCTTGATTTTATCATTAAGGTAATTGCTACTACCGGTATAAGCCTGTTGCTTATTTTCACTGCCGAGTTATTATTTCCCAGAAGACTTAAGTTCCGGACAAATACGGCGTAAGAAGTTTTTTATACTATCCGGAAAAGCAGAAAATTTTCCCAAATCAAATTTTATTTATAAATAGATTTGGAAACCGATTTTTGTAATTCGTACATTGCATAATTGTAATTATTCCTCACTATTTACTTCCGACGCCGCACTTCCAAATATGTCTGTTTTCAATCAATCAAGAAGCCGTATCATCCGCCTTATCTTTTTGCTGGCTTTCGTGGTTATTATCATCCAGTTGTTTTATTTACAGGTTGTTTCAGATAAATTTAGCCGGTTGGCAGATGAAAATGCTATCCTCAGGAAAACCATCTATCCCCCGAGGGGCCTCATTTTGGACAGAAAAGGGAATGCAATTCTTAAAAATGTTCTCACCTATGATTTAATGGTGACCCCATCACAGGCAAAGGGTATTGATACGGTATTTTTCTGCCGCTTGTTAGAGATTGATACTGCAGAATACCGGAAACGAATTGTCAATGCCATTATTAAAAACAAATCTTTTCGCCCTTCGGTTTTTGAAGCATCACTTTCCCCGCAGAAGTATGCGAGGATACAGGAAAACCTTTGGCGGTTTCAAAGTGGTTTTTATATTCAGGAACGACCTATCCGTTCTTATCCTTATAGTGCTGCGGCTAATATATTCGGATACCTGGGAGAAGTGGATACCAACTATTTGAAAAAACATATTGAAGATGGGTATGTGAGTGGAGACTATGCTGGCATGACCGGATTGGAGGCCAGTTATGAAAAGGCATTGATGGGAGAAAGAGGAATGCAGGTGTTGTTAAAAGACAATTTTAACCGTATACAGGGTTCATATGAAAATGGTGCTTTGGATGTGGAAGCGGCAGCAGGCAGCAATTTATATACAAGCCTGGATATTGAACTGCAGCAATTAGGCGAAAAACTGATGAGTAATAAAGTAGGTTCTATTGTTGCCATTGACCCAAAAACAGGAAGCATTATTGCGATGGTGAGCAGCCCCACTTACGAGCCGGGGTATCTTACGGGTCCGGAAAGACGAAAACACTTTTCTGAGTTGTATACAGATGCCCGCCTTCCATTATTGAACCGTGCTGTTAATGCAAGCTATGCTCCCGGTTCTACCTTTAAAACTTTGCAGGCTTTGGTTGGCTTGGGTGAAGGTGTTATTTCAACCACTACGACATTCAGTTGTTCCGGTGCTTTCTATGGTTGCGGCAGCGGTAAACCGATGGGCTGTTTGGATCCGGGCACCTATTACTTAAAAACAGGCATCACACATTCCTGCAATACCTATTTTGCCAATGTGATGCAAAGAGTTATCAATAATCCTAAATATCCGAATGTTGATAGCAGCCTCCGGGCATGGAATAATTATATGTATGCTTTTGGATTGGGACATAGGTTAGGTGTAGATGTGCCAACGGAACAAAAAGGAAATATTCCTACACCAGAATATTTCAACAACCCCAAGCGATTTGGCCCGGGCAAGTGGAATTTCTGCAGCTTCAGGTCAGTAAGTATCGGACAGGGTGAGGTCACCGCCACTCCTTTGCAAGTAGCTAATGAAATGGCATACATCGCTAACAAAGGCTGGTACTATATTCCTCATATTGTTGATTCGATTGAAGGAGGTGACAAATTCGGGTTACTGGATAAATACAAACAAAAGGTTATTCCCATGAACCTGGCCGATAGCATTTTTGAGGCTGTGCATGACGGTATGCAGGGTGTAATGGAAAGCGGTACTGGCCGGGGTTCCAAAATACCAGGTATTGTTGTTTGCGGAAAAACCGGAACAGTTGAAAATTATGCCAACATAAAAGGGCAGTTGGTAAAACAACCTAATCATTCTTTCTTTTGTGCCTTTGCGCCAAGAGAGAATCCAAGAATTGCCATTATGTGTGTGGTGGAAAACAGCGGACGGTTTGGAGGTACTTATGCTGGTCCTATTGTAAGCCTTATGATAGAGAAGTATATCAATGATACTATTGATGCAAAAAGAAAGCCCCTGGAAGAAAGAATGGCAAGCATAAACCTTATTCCGCCATTAATGAAACAAAAGATGCGGACAAAAGATTCTTTACAAAGAGTAAAGGAGGAAGAGAAGGCATTAAAGAATGAACTGAAAATTATAAAAGACACCTTACAATCAGAGGATAATCTCACCGAAGCTGACATAAGGGCCGGTAAAAGCTCTGATAATAAGCAGCCCCGGGATACGCAACATAAAAAACCGGTAAAAACAGATATGATGGCTCCGGAAAAACAAAAAGGATCGGGGCTTAATAAAAAAGATACTGCAAGCAAGTAAATGCATGAACGATAGAAATCCTGCCATATCAAAAGGAATAGACTGGAGCCTGATCGGTATTTACCTGCTGTTGGTGGCTATTGGCCTTACAGCCATATTTGCTGCTACCTATAAAGAAGGCGATGCTTTTTTTCAAAGCTTTTTGAAGTTTAAAACCGATTATAGTAAGCAACTTTACTTTTTTGGAATAAGCTTAATACTGGGCTTTTTTATTTTATTGACGGATAGTAAATTTTTCTCTGCCACCTCCAACCTCGGATACATTGTAGGGATTTTTCTGCTGCTACTGGTTTTCCCTTTTCATTCCCGCATTAAAGGAACCGAGTCAATTATTAAATTAGGGGCCTTCAATTTTCAACCTGCGGAGTTTTGTAAAATATTCGTAGCATTGGCCTTGTCGAAGTATCTCTCCCGGCCGGAGACTGATTTTTCTAAAACCCGTTCTCAGTTAATAGCCGCCGGCATTGTCTTATTGCCGGCAGTACTGGCCATTTTACAGAAAGAAACCGGGCTTGCTTTGGTTTACTTTTCTTTTTTTATCGTAATGTACAGGGAAGGTCTTCCTTCGGTTATTTTATTAATAGGATTTGCTATTGCTGCATTAGTGGTTGCCACTATCGTGGTAGCACCTGACACATTGGCCATTATTCTTACCATTATTGCTGCGGTGCTTATTTATATATATTGGCGGCAGATAAAAAGACGTCGGCGTATACTTACCACTATTATTTTTCTTTGGGTGCTTTGCGTAGGCATTCAACGATTTGCGGTTCCCTACATCTTTAAAAATGTATTGCAAAAACACCAGGTGGAACGCATCTATGATTTATTTGGAAAGGATAACCCTTATTTAGAAAACGGTGAATCTGAAACCGCAGAAGAAGCCAAGAAGAAAAAAGAAAGCGGAAGTAGTTATAATGTAAGACAATCTAAAATAGCTATCGGTAGCGGACGAATATTTGGTAAAGGTATATTGAAGGCTACACAAACGAGGTTTGATTTTGTGCCGGAACAAAGAACCGACTTTATCTTTTGCACCGTTGGTGAGGGGTTTGGATTCATGGGTAGTGTTGTATTATTGGGATTGTATCTCCTGTTGCTATTTCGGATTGTTACTGTGGCAGAAAGGCAGCGAAGTACATTCAGCCGGTGTTATGCCTACGGAGTTGCTGCAGTATTCTTCTTTCATATTGCTATTAATGTGGCCATGACCATTGGCCTGGCACCGGTTATTGGTATTCCTTTGCCTTTTGTGAGTTATGGGGGCACCTCATTGCTTACTTTCACTATCCTTCTTTTTGTTTTAATACGATTGGATGCTGACCGGCAAATGGTTTTACGCTAATTTGCATCCATCATATTATGAAAATCATTCCTCTTTCTGAAGGCACTTTTACAATTGATAAAACAAAACTATTTGTGCCCTTCGATGACACTAAGGACAGCTTACATACCAGATCTGCAGGCAGCCTCTTAGTAGAAATTCAACCGTTTGTGGTTATTACTTCAAAAGATATTCTTTTGCTTGATACCGGACTTGGATTTGAAAAAAATGGAACCCTGCAGCTTCATCAAAACCTGATGGATGCAGGGATTAATCCTTCTGAAGTAACGAAGGTGTTGATGTCACATTTACATAAAGACCATGCAGGTGCAGTCGGAATAGAAAGAGAAGGATTGGGCGGCCGTCTCTCATTACCCGATGCTACTTATTATTTACAACGAACTGAATTGGCTTTTGCTTTTCAAAAAGGGTTTCCTTCTTTTATTACAGGAGAATTAGTATGCCTTCAAAATTCGGAACAAGTAGTGTTACTCGAAGGCAACGGAACAATTGATGATTATATCCATTACGAGATAACCGGGGCACATTCACCCAATCACCAGGTATTCTGGATTAAGGAAAATGGCGAAACGATTTTTTATGGTGCAGATGATGCACCGCAATTACAACAGATGAAGCACCGCTTTGCTGCCAAGTATGATTATAATGGAAAGAAAGCGATGGAATTGCGACAGCAATGGTGGGAGAAGGGTGAAAAAGAAAAATGGACGTTCCTTTTTTACCACGATGTAAAGAACGCCGTCTGGAGTTTTTAACGGAAACAAAATAGCCGGCTCTTCTGAGCCAGCTATTTTTAATTTATACGTCGGGGCTTAAAATATCTATCGTAAAATGATGGTTCTCGTTCTTCGTGGTGGACCCCCGTCCCGTCTGTTTTCTTTAATTATCCTGACAGCTTCCTGGCGGAAATCATCTTCATATTTAAAAACTTTATTAGCCCGTTGTTCATCCATTATCTGCCTGAATTCCCCACGGTAGCGTAAACGAAGCTCAATAATTTTTTGTTGCAGAATCAGCCGGTCGCTTTTGTTTTGACGATGCGTCTGCACAAACTCCCGAAAATAGCGGACAAAAACCGGTGTGAATTTTTCCGTCTCTGCTCTTGAAAGACCCAGTTTGCTCTGAATATACTCTTTCATTCGCTCCTGAATTTTATTACCGTCCTGGGAAGGAGGTTCTTCAGTTTGTGCAAATGATGCAAAACCCGGGAGTAGGAATAGAAATAATATGAGTAACCACTTTTTCATTGCTTCTTAGTTTGTCATCAGGACGTCCTGAAAGTCTTCTGTTTGTTCCTGAAAATCTGTTAACTCTTCCTCAGAAATACCTTGCAGTAATTTTTTTACTTCTGAATTAGTGGCTGGATTAGCTTGTGCTGTTTCCTGACCACTCATACCGGCATCAACAAAATCCATCAGGTTATCTTTTTGTGTTTCATCCATTTTCTTGATATCACGGCTCAACTTAGCTAATGCTTTTACTCCGGGCTCTTTCTCATCACCCAGTAATAAAAAACCTGTGAGAGTCACTATCCCAATAACTACCGCAGCGGCAGCGTAGCGGAACCATTTGCGGTTGGTGATGGAAAATATTTTTGTAGCCTGTTTGTTCTTATTAGGATTTGTTGGAGAAGATAATCCTTCAAAATATCCTTTCGGAACCGCAAAAGGCATTTCTTTATTCAGGCTACTCAACAGCGGAGACAGATTCTCCAATTCTTCCTTCGGTGTTTGAGCTAAATTATTTTTAATTACATTTTGTATTAAGTTTTCATTTAATGCCTCAAAGTATCCTTGCGGAACTGAAAAGGGCAATTGTCTTGTAAAATTGTTCAGTGTTGGTGACAAATAATTCAGTTCTTCTTTTGAAGTTGCAGCTTCTATTGCTTTTATTCGGTTTAGCACCTGGGAGGCCAGTTCATCAAAATACCCAACAGGCACCGAATAGAGTTTTTTGGAATCAATAGCCCCCAAATTGCTTTTCAGCTCATTCAATTCCTGTAATATGTTGTCTTTTTGACTCATTTTTCTTTACTCTTCTAGTTTGTCAACGAAAGCGGTAATTAGGATGATTTTCAGCCTCGAAAGTTTAATGATTCAGCATATAATCCTCAATTTTCTTGACGGCATGATGATAACTGGCTTTTAATGCTCCTTCACTGGTTTCAAGCACACGGCTCATTTCCTCATAGGGCATTTCATCATAGTACCTCAATCCAAAAACAACTCTTTGTTTTTCAGGAAGTTGCTGTATTGCCAACTGTAATTTCCATTCAATTTTATTAGAATCAAAATGTTTGTCTGCCTTAATTTTATTACTAAGTCCGCTTTCTACATCACTCAGGCTCACAGACGATCTTTTTTTCTGTTGTTCCAGGTAGGTCAGGCACTCATTAGTGGCAATTCGGTAAAGCCAGGTATATAACTGGCTGTCTTCCCGAAATTTTTCCAATCCATTCCATACCCGGATTAATACATTTTGTAACACATCATTGGCGTCATCATGTTCAATTACCATACGGCGAATATGCCAGTAAAGCTTTTCCTGGTATTTTTTAATAATGCCCGTATAGGCCCTTTCTTTCGTAAGAGGGTTACGGAATTCTACCAGTAATTCACTATCGCTTGTTGTTGTCAATGACATTAATTGATCTTGGCCTTGGCCCGGTTAGAATGCTTACAGGTGGTTTTGTTTAAAGTACCTTCAATAATAAAAATAGAAAAGCAGGTTCAATTTTAAAAGAACCTGCCCGATTAGTTTGAAACAATCTTCTAACTGTTGCTTTTCCTGTTCATCACTTTTTCAGCAGCAGCTACGATATCCGGGATATCTAAACCATATTTCTTTAATAACTGAACCGGTGTACCGCTTTCTCCAAATGTATCTTTTGTGCCAACATATTCAATCGGAATGGGTAAATTTTTCGCAGCAACTTGTGCAATGGCATCACCCAAACCGCCAATGATATTATGTTCTTCAGCCGTTACCGCACATCTTGTTTTTCGGATTGAGTTTAGAATGGCTTCTTCATCCAGCGGTTTGATAGTATGAATATTTATTACCTCTGCACTAATCCCCTTTTCCTGTAAAATAGCTCCGGCTTGTATAGCATTCCATACCAAATGGCCGCAGGCAAAAATGGAAACATCAGTTCCTTCCGAGAAGTGTTGTGCTTTGCCAATCTCAAAAGGTTTGTCAGCTGTAAAAATGGGCCACACGGGTCGGCCGAAACGGAGGTATACGGGTCCTTCGTAGGTTGCAATGGCTTCAGTGGCTGCTTTAGTCTGCGCATAATCACAAGGGACGACCACTGTCATTCCGGGTAGCATTTTCATCAAACCGATATCTTCTAAAATCTGGTGAGTAGCGCCGTCTTCTCCCAATGTAAGCCCGGCATGTGATGCACATATTTTTACATTCTTACCACTGTATGCTACTGACTGACGGATCTGATCATAAACCCTTCCAGTAGAAAAATTAGCAAAAGTGGTCGTATAAGGAATTTTTCCACCAATAGTAAGTCCGGCGGCAATGCTTATCATGTTGGCTTCAGCAATTCCCACTTGTATAAATCGTTCAGGGAATTCTTTTATGAACTGGTTCAATTTGAGGGAACCGGCTAAGTCGGCAGTAAGTGCAACAACATTCGGGTTTCTTCTAGCTGCCTCAACGATACCATCACCAAAACCGCTGCGGGTATCTTTATTTCCGGTTGATTGAATGTCCTTTAATGACATGGGTAAAATTTAAGTTGGGCAAATGTAAGGCTAAGATGTGAATAGTGAAAAGTGAATGGTCAATGGAAAAATCAATTCAACTCTCCGGGCTGGTTGGTAAATACCGTCTCATCTGCTTTCAGACGAAGTTCCCATTTCCAGGCGGTGGATAACATATCTTCTATTGAAAAACGGGGGTTCCATCCCAATAATTCTTTAGCCAGGTCATTGTTTGCATAAACAGCAATCACATCACCGGGACGGCGGGGTCCAAGTTCATAATTCAATTTAAGATCACTTACTTTTTCAAAAGCATGAATGGCTTCCAGCACGGAAACCCCGTTACCGCTGCCAAGGTTAAAAACCTCACACAAATTATTATTCTTCGCTTCTTCTAAATATTTTAATGAAAGAGTATGTGCATTAGCCAGATCGCAGATATGTATATAATCCCGGATGCAGGAACCATCCCTTGTCGGATAATCAGTGCCATGAACAAACATTTTTGGTATACGGCCGATGGCTGTTTGAGTAATGGCCGGAATAAGGTTTTCCGGTTTGCCAATGGGCATTTCACCGATAGCAATCGATGGATGTGCACCCGCGGGATTGAAATATCTTAATAAGATACTTTGAGTTCCGGAGTTTTTTGCAAATTCGTTTACTATCTGTTCACCCATTTGCTTGGTATACCCATAAGGTGACTCTGCTGGTTTGGGAACAGTTTTTTCAGTAACAGGAATTTCATCCGGGTTGCCATACACCGAACAGGAAGAAGAAAAAACAAAATTGGGTGTTTGAAATTCTTGCACACATTTCAGCACATTAATCAGTGAGGTTAGGTTATTCTCGAAATACATCAGCGGCTTTTTCACCGATTCGCCGACTGATTTGTAAGCTGCAAAATGAATGATACCATTGATGTCTTCATTTTCCTGGAAAATAGCAAACGTATCATCAAAATTGCACAAGTCAACTTTGTAATTCTTCACTTTTTTGCCGGTTATCTGTTCGATACCCTTTAATACATTATCACTTGACCGGGAGTTATTGTCCACAGAAATAACTTCATAACCGTTTTCGATTAGATCCACGATAGTGTGAGAGCCGATGTAGCCGCAGCCACCTGTTACTAATATTTTACTCATAAAAACCCTCCAAAGGAGTCCTTTGGACTGACAAAAGTCAGGATTTTTATTTTAAACGATAGTATAAATTAAAACAGGTTAGCGATAAAATAAATTCCAGCAGCCAGCAAGCCGCTGATGGGAATGGTAAGTACCCAGGCCCAAACAAGACTAACGGTAATTCCCCACCTTACCGCAGATAATCTTTTGGTGGCACCCACCCCCATAATGGCTCCGGTGATGGTATGAGTGGTGCTCACGGGTATTTTCAATGCTTCAGTGACAAAAAGGGTTACGGCACCGGCAGTTTCTGCCGCCACACCCTCAAACGGAGTTACTTTGGTTATTTTGGTTCCCATTGTTTTTACAATCTTCCAGCCACCACTCATAGTTCCTAATCCGATGGCAGCATAACAGGCGATGGGAACCCAGTTAGGCATTTGACTAAATTCAGTAATGCTTCCCCCCGCAATCAAAGCAGCAGTAATGATACCCATTACTTTTTGTGCATCATTACCTCCATGACCAATACTGAAAGCGGCTGATGAAATCAACTGTAATTTTTTAAACCATTGGTTTGCCTTATGTGCATTCAGGTTACTCAGGTACAAGGCAAAAAGTGCCATCGTTACCAGTATAAAGGAAAGCAGTATCCATTTAAAGTTCTTCGAAAACATGATTACGTTTAAAATATAGGAGTCATAATCAGATTTAAGCTTTGCCGGGTCAGTCTGAATGTTTGTGTAAAGAAAGATGGCAACAAAAATGAGTACACCTATAGAAAATATTTTGGATGTCCATCCTTTTTTAAAGGAACTGAGAAACCACAAGGACATTATAAATGCCATTATCATCCCTATGATGGGTGCTAAAAAGATAAAAGCGGCTGTTTTAAGAATGATAGGTGAATTGACTGCTCCAAACCCTCCTGCTGCTACTGCTGCACCGGCAAAACCGCCGATTAATGTGTGTGAAGATGAAGAAGGAATTCCCAGCCACCAGGTAAGAAGGTTCCACATGATAGCAGCAATAAGACCAGAAAAAATCACCACCATCATATTGCCCTGAACCAGATCCGGCTTCACAGTTTTTGCCACCGTATCTGCTACACCATGATCTTTAAAAATAAAGAAGGCTAATGAATTAAATAAGGCTGCCCAAAGAACTGCCTGGAAAGGGGTAAGAACTTTAGTAGAAACAATAGTGGCAATGGAGTTGGCTGCATCATGAAACCCATTGATATAATCGAATATCAGGGCTAATGCTATTATGGTAATGAGAAAAGGTGTCATAAAAAATGTGCAAATGTGCAGATGTGTAAATGTGCAGATGAAATTTTCGAAAAGACTAAATTCACTGGCAAATTATCACATCGGCTAATTAGCTAATTGGGTTAGGCATATTTAATAATGATAGACTCTATCACATTACTGGCATCTTCACATTTGTCGGTTACAATTTCCATCACCTGGTATATCTCTCTTTTCTTGATTACTTCTTTAGCATCATCTTCTGTAGCAAACAGTTTTTCAATACTGAAATCAAATACATCATCAGCCTGGTTTTCGATGCTGTTGATTTTTACAAGTGCCTCGGTAATACTGCGCATATTTTTCATATCCCGGAGTTCAACGACGGCAATTTTTACCTGGGCGGCACCCTGTTCTATTAACTCAGCAAATTTTTGCATACCGGTGTCATTTGGATTGACCCGGTAGAAATTTATTTTTTTACCGGCTGCATAAATGTAGTCTGCAATATCATCAAGCGAGGTAGCCAGGTAGTGAATATCTTCCCTGTCAAACGGGGTGATGAAGTTGCGACCCAGTTCGGTAAACAGGTTATGGGTAAATTCGTCATTAGCATGTTCAAGATCTTCCAACTGGGTGATTAAAGCAGCTCTTTTATCAAAGTCAGGTTCTGCCACCACATCTTTGAGTTTGGAACCCATTATTTCAACGTTGTTAGCCACTTTTTCAAAGAGTTCATAAAAAACCCTGTTCTTCGGCATGAAGATTTTGAGAAAGGAATTGAGTCCTGCCATGAGTTATAGTTTTTAGTCCGTCAACGACGGGTTTGGTTGCGAAATTACCGGGTACATAGTCGGGGGTAACGGAAGTACGGAGAATTAATAATTAATTAATATAGAAATAAAATTAGGGTAACAATTCAATAACAAAGACTTTATAATGTGATAATTTTGTACTTAACTATGCTTAAAGTAAAACAATTTCCCGTAAAGATGATTTTAACGGGATTTTTTCTCCTTTTAGTTTCCGTCAGTGCATATTCTCAGCGCTACCTTGCTGATATTGATTCATCTTTTTTTATTAAAGATACTGTCAGGCCGGTGATCAAACGGTTCGAAAATCTTCGAATATCAGGTTATATGCAACCTCAGTTTCAAAAAGCACAAATTGACGGTGCTCCCTCCTTTTCGGGGGGAAATTTTTCCCAGTTTTCGAGCAGCCGCTTTATGCTCAGAAGGGCAAGGGTAAAAATTGACTATGTCCTTCCCTCCAAAACAAGATATCCAAAAGCTCTTTTTTCTTTCCAGATTGATGCTACTGAACGAGGGGTGATAGTAAGAGATATGTTTTTAAAACTTTTTGAAACAAATAAAAATATCTTTTCTCTTACTGCCGGTTTGTTTGCAAGACCTTTTGGCTATGAAGTAAATCTTTCTTCAGCTTTCAGGGAAACGCCGGAACGGGGGCGGATGTCGCAAATCCTGATGCCTTCTGAAAGGGATATTGGAATAATGGTTTCCTATGAACCACAGGATAAGAAGCACAAGTTTTCTCATATCAAATTTGATATAGGTTTTTTTAATGGCCAGGGTCTCTCGGGTTCGACGGATTTTGATGACCATAAAGATTTGATTTCAAGGTTGTTTATTAAACCATATATATTTAATAAGGTTGACATAACGGGGGGCATTTCTTATCTCAGGGGTGGCTGGAAAAATGGAACCAAATATGTTTATGAAAGCGGTGTAGCACCCAATGGAGATAAGATTTTTGTAGTAGATTCAGCTGTTTCCAATCTTGGCACATCGTCTCCCCGGCATTACTATGGTGCAGATGTGCAGGTAAAACTTCATCATGGCTGGGGCGAAACAGAATGGAGAGCTGAATATTGGTTTGGTACACAACCAGGCACTTCCGGTTCAACGAGCAATCCAGGTACCTTACCCAACTCTAATGGCAACCCTGTTCCTACTTTTGTACGGCATTACGATGGAGTCTTTTTATTATTTCTTCAGAACATAATCAATGCAAAGCACCAGTTATTGTTGAAATACGATTGGTATGACCCGAATATTAAAGTAAAGGATTTGGAAATAGGGAAGCCTGGCACCAATCTTACTACAGCCGATGTAAAATTTTCTACCCTTGGAATGGGTTATGTATTTCATATGAATCCCCAAACCAAGGTGATTTTATACTACGATTTTGTGAAAAATGAGACAACGCAGATAACCGGGTATACAGCCGACCTGAAGGATAATATTTTTACTTGCAGGCTGCAATTTCGTTTCTAGGGCAATTTACTCAGATTCCTTTATGAAGCTTATCAGCATATTCATGGGCAATGGACTATCCTCTTCTGATTAGGCTGCTTTTTCTACATCGTATTCAAATTGGATAAATTCCATTGGGCTTTTGTTCTTCTATACTTTTAAAATATGTTTCCATAGCAGGGAGATTGGCATGTATATCAGAAAAAAGGCGATTCTCTTTTATTATTATTTTAATACCGGATAGAATTTTCTTTTGAACCAAAAAGCTACATTGACCAAAGCTATTAACGCCGGCACTTCCACTAATGGCCCGATTACCCCGGCAAATGCCTGGCCACTATTAATACTAAATACTCCAATGGCCACTGCAATGGCTAGTTCAAAATTGTTGCCTGCCGCAGTAAAAGCAATAGACACATTGGTGGAATAATCGGCTCCCATTCTTTTCGCAATAAAAAAACTTATTATGAACATGATGGCGAAATAAATAACTAATGGAATGGCAATTCTTACCACATCCATCGGTATCTGAACTATCAGCTCACCTTTCAGGCTGAACATAATGATAATTGTAAACAATAATGCAATAAGAGTGATGGGAGAAACAAAAGGAATGAATTTGTTTTGATACCATTCTTCGCCTTTCCATTTTAATAAAAAATACCGTGTTAAGAAACCCGCCAAAAAGGGGATGCCCAGGTAAATAGCCACACTCTCTGCTATTTGACCCATTGAAATATTTACTGCTGCACCTTCAATACCAAACAAAGGAGGTAAGACTGTAACAAATACATACGCATAAACACTATACAGAAGTACCTGGAAGATACTGTTCAGCGCAACTAACCCGGCAGCATATTCTCTGCTTCCTCCAGCCAGTTCATTCCACACAATTACCATGGCAATGCAGCGGGCAAGTCCAATAAGAATTAGCCCCACCATATATTCCGGATAGCCATGCAAAAAAGTAATGGCCAGCACAAACATGAGTATGGGACCAATAATCCAGTTCAGCAATAGGGAGACTCCAAGCACCTTAGTGTTTTTAAACACTTCTTTCAGTTTGTTGTACTTCACTTTGGCAAAAGGAGGGTACATCATCAATATCAATCCTATTGCTAATGGAATATTGGTAGTGCCGGAAGAAAAAGAATTAATAAAGTTTGACGAGGAAGGAATAAAATAACCAATGGCAACCCCAACAGCCATCGCTAAAAAAATCCACAGGGTTAAATACCTGTCTAAGAAACTTAATTTTTTTCTTTCTACTACAGGGGCACAATTATTGGCAGACATATTTTTTATTTCGGTTTAAGATTAGCAACATCCACCTCCGGGTGTGCAGGAAGTAGCGGCCCCGGCTAAATTTACTTTTAGCTTTTCCGGCGGGATGCCACATTTGTCTTTAGCCAGACAATTTGTTTGAGTTGAAACCAGCACAAAATCTTTTCCATTGAAATCCAGTCCATATTTTCCAATTGTGTCACCCTGGTATTCTACTTCTATTTCCAGGTCTTCCAGCAACAAAATTTTTTCAGATAAGGCAATAATGTCCAATAATTTTTTTGGTTTTAACCGATGGTCAAAATCATTCGCCTCCCACAATTGGAAACTGGTCATTTTTTCTGTGCGAACGGTGCCGCCACAATCAATAAAATGTTTTGTTACTAACCCAATTTCAGTAACATGAAAATGCTCCGGTACAAACGATCCGTCTGGTAACTGAAAGTTTACGGAACTGGCTGTACTAAGGCTTTTTTTAACGTCAGATAATTTCATTTTATTTATTTTTAATTTATCGTAATATGCCGATAGTTTACGGCAAAAAAATCAACAACACTCAGCACATCCTTTATAACTGTCGAATAACTGATTGAGCCATGCCTGGGCAGCCTTCCACTCTTTTTCGTCTATGCAATAGCAAACAGTAGTACCCTCAATTGTGCCTTTAATTAACCCTGCTTCTTTCAACTCTTTTAAATGCTGAGAAACGGTGCTTTGAGAGAGGGGTAATTCATCTACTATATCGCCGCATACACAAGTATGTTTACTAGCCAGTAAGTTTAATATGGAAACCCTGGCTGGATGCGCCAAAGCCTTAGCATATTTTGCCAATTTATTTTCCTTAAGACTAAATTCAGTTGTTTTTGTTGCTCCCATATCAATCGTAATATTACGATGATTTTTAAAATCAACAAAATTTAAATCATTTTAGTAGCTGTTTTTAAGGCAATTGCCGGGCTTAACATTCTGGTAATATTGCCATCACAATTGCTTAACATGGCGGTAACACACCGGTAACTCCTCAAGGCCACCTTTGCCGGAAATAACCAAGTATGTATTTCAGGCTTCGATTTTTGATAAGTGCAGTGTTTGTTTTAACCGTTGTTTGTGGTCAGGCACAGGGTCAAACAATTAAACTTACGGGTAAGGTAATGAATGCTAAAAATGAGCCCCTTCCCGGAGCTAACATTACAGTTAATGGTGATTCAAAACTAATTCAGGCAGATGTAGAAGGGAAATTTTATGTAACCCTTGAAGCGGGAAAAAAATACACTCTTACTGTTTCTAACACCGGGTATGAAACGAAATCCGTTTCGGAGGTAGATGTAACAGCTAACCAGGAAAATTACCTGGAGATCATTTTACAGGATAAATCAAATCTCGAAGGTGTTACTCTTAAAGTAACATCCAGAAGACAGGAGAATACCGCCGCCTTACTTACTTTTCAAAGAAGCAACACAGCGATGTCAAGTGGGTTGGCTGCTGACTTTATTCGACGTACACCTGACAGGAACACAGGCGAAGTATTAAAAAGAGTGAGTGGTGCAAGTATCCAGGATGGGAAGTTTGTTATTGTTCGTGGATTGAGTGATCGTTACAATTCTGCCGTTATCAACAATGCTCAATTGCCAAGTACTGAACCGGATAAAAAAGCTTTTTCATTTGATGTTATTCCGTCTTCATTGATTGATAATATTATTATCAATAAAACAGCTACACCAGAACTGCCCGGGGAGTTTGCAGGGGGGCTTATTCAAATTAATACTAAGGACGTTCCTACCCGGGATTTATTGACAGTTAGCATAGGGCTTGGTTTTAATACCCAATCTGTTTTTAAAGATTTTACCAGCAATGAAAGAAACGGGAATGACTGGCTGGGCTTTGACGATAAAACAAGAGGCCTTCCCGATGGATTTCCAAAGACACAGCAACAATACCGCATCGGCACTACACAACAAAGACTGGAATGGTCACGGTTGCTTAATAGTGATGTATACAACGAAGTAAACAATAAGGCTTTACCTACACAGACCTATAGCATTACCTGGGGTAAGAGTTCAAAATTCAAAAATGGCGGGGTATTAGGAACTATTCTTTCCGTTCAGTACCGCAACAGTATGTTGAAGTATGAAGTACAAAGAAGATTGCATGAACAGACTGGCGAAGCCGTAGTGGAATTGGAAGATAACCAGAATAAATACAGTATAAATGTAGGAGCATTAGCTAATATCTCTTATGTAAAAGGAAGACATAAGATCTCGTTTAAGAACCTCTTCAATCAGCTTTTTGAAGATAACTACTATACAAGAGGTGGATTTAACAATGACCGGGTTCAGGATATTAATTTCCGTTCATCAGTACTTAATCAGCGTTCATTATACAGCGGACAATTAGAAGGTGATCATCAGCTTACCACAAGTGGTATCAAACTAAAGTGGAATGGCAACTTTGCTTATAATGCCAAATCACAACCTGATCTTCGTACATCTGCTTATTTCCGCCCTAAAGGAACTAACAATCCTTTTGAGTATAACGATGATGACACCCGGCGGTTCTTCAGTGACCTCGAAGATTTTAGTTATGGAGCTAATGGAAGTTTAACCATTCCATTTACTTTTAAAAAGAACAAACAAACATTTAAAACCGGTGGGTCAACGCTAATCCGCATCCGTGATTTTCGCAGCCGTATTTTCCAATACCAGCCTGCATCACCCACATTGTTTGATCCTTCCAAGGCTGCCCTTCCTTTTAACCAGATTTTTGCCCAGTCAAATATTGCCAATAACGGCTTTGTGTTAAATGATTTTACCAATAACCAGGATAAATATTTCGGTGTTTCAATATTGAATGGCATGTATGGAATGTTTGATAATAAGTTTGGTGAAAAAATAAGATTGGTTTGGGGTGTAAGGGTGGAGAATTTCCAGCAGTTTCTTACTACCAAAGATGTAACGGCTAAAAGGGTAATAGTAAATACTGAGAAATGGGTGGTATTACCTTCTTTCAATTTTACATTGTCTCCCAATACAAAAAACAGTATCCGTGTAGCCGGAAGCCGCACAGTTGCAAGGCCTGAGTTCCGGGAAATTGCACCGTTCTCTTTCTATGATTATGAAGCTAATTATGGTGTAAATGGTAATGTTGACCTGAAGAGAACTTCTATCCTTAATGGAGACATTCGATACGAATTTTATCCAAAAGGCGGAGAAGCCATCACCATTGGCGGTTTTTACAAATACTTTGATGACCCTATTGAATTACGTCTTGATCCTTCCAGTGTACTCGACAGAAGAAACTACGGCTACAGTAATGTGGACAA
Source organism: Chitinophagaceae bacterium (assembly GCA_016719015.1). GTDB lineage: Bacteria > Bacteroidota > Bacteroidia > Chitinophagales > Chitinophagaceae > JJ008. Next base: position 1,195,790 of record JADKAZ010000001.1, on the reverse strand, counting down.
TGCTTATACACTTGGTGCTGAATTTGAAGTAAGAAAAAATCTTGACTTCCTGAGCAAATCACTGGACAATTTCAGTGTGTTTGCTAACCTTACTTACAGTTTTTCAAAGGTTACATTATCAGGTACCACTTCCGGTGGACAGGCTACATCAGTTAATCGCCCATTACAGGGGCAATCACCTTACCTGGCTAATCTTGGTTTGCAGTATAACAGCAAGAAAGGTGAGTGGAGTGGTTCTGCTTTATACAACCGTATAGGCCAGCGTTTATCATTAGTGGGTAACCAGGATTTTGCTGATATCTATGAAAGACCCCGTAACCAGGTAGATTTTCAATTAGCTAAGAAAGTAATGAAAAGCAGAGGGGAAGTAAAACTTACCTGGGCCGACATTTTGAACAACCCGTATTACTTCTACGAAAATGTGGACAGTAAAAAAGCATTTAGTAGCGGTAGCGACAGATTATTCAATTCATTCAAACCGGGCTCTACTATTACCATTGGATTTACATACGATTTCAACATCGGTAAAAAATAATTTATCAGAACTGACTATAAAATTTTAAAAACAACAAAATAAAAATTGATATGAAAAAGCTTCTTTTTGGTACGCTGATACTGGTAACTATCTTCAGTGCTACCTCTTGTGTGAAGGTGAATTTTGATGATGGCGGCACAGTAGTAGCCCCAACAGACCCTACCAGCAATATTATCACCGGTGTCATCTCTTCCAGTAAATTCTATGCCAGGGGTAAATGGATACTGAAAGGGTATGTATATGTAACTGATGGAGCTACCGTTACTTTCGAAGCAGGTTGTGTAGTGCAAAGTGATATAGTTGAAAAAGGAGCTTTGATTATTGAGAGAGGTGCAAAACTAATTGCCTCTGGTACAGCAGCATTGCCAATTGTGTTTACAAGTGGTAAGCCTGTTGGTTCAAGAGCTCCTGGTGATTGGGGTGGTATTATCCTGCTGGGTAAAGCACCAACAAACCGTCCGCTTGACCCGGCACCCACTATTGAAGGTGGTGTAGGTCGTCAGTACGGTGGCACAGATCCATTAGACGAAAGTGGTATCCTTCGTTTTGTACGCATTGAGTATGCAGGTATCGCTGCAGAGCCAGGTTCTGAGATCAATGGTCTTACATGTGGTGGTGTTGGTTCTGGTACTATCCTGGAAAATATACAAGTATCATTTGGTAATGATGATGCGTATGAATTTTTTGGAGGTACAGTTAACGCAAAAAACTTAGTAGCTTTTGCTACTGCTGATGATGATTTTGATTTTGATTTTGGCTATACAGGTAAAATACAGTTTGGTGTTTCCTGCCGTAAGCCTGATTTCGTAGATGCGGGTGATGCTGGTAATGGTATTGAGTGTGATAATGATGCAGCTTCTTCATTAGCTACACCCCGTACCAAACCCCAATTAAGCAACTTTACTATTGTTGGTCCAAATGATGCAGCAGGAACTGCTGGTAACCATAATTTTTCTAATCGTTGGAGGAGAGCTACTCAATTTGTTTTACGTAATTCGATATTGATGGGACATCCTGATGCTGGTTTTTCAACCGAATCAGATGCGACGTTGAATGATTATTATGTAAATAATCTTTCTGAATTCAAAAACAACCTTGTGCATGCAACTGCATTGCCTTATAAAACTGCTAATGCTGCAATAGCTACAAATGCTCAAATACAGGCAAAAGCAGAAGCGGAAGGTTGTATTACCATGGCTACTTCAGCAGCAGCTCAATTAACCAGTCCTTTCTATTCTACTGCTCCTAACTTTTTACCAGTTACAGGTTCCCCCGCATTGAGCGGTGTAAGTTTCACTGGTATGAATGCTTTCTTTACTCCTACTACTTATCGTGGTGCTTTTGGTACTACGAACTGGACTAGTGGCTGGTGTAACTGGGATCCGCAGAATGCTGTTTATTAATTTTATTTGATAATATAATCTTTAAACGTCCTGATTTTTTTCAGGACGTTTTTTTTCGTTCATTTTGTAAAAAGAAGGAAAATGAAATTTAATGCCCTTATAATCCTATTTTTTTGTTTGGTGGCTGGTAGTTGCAGTCAAAAGACTATTAAAATAAATATGCTGCCATCTTTAGCTGATAGTGACAGTGCAGTGGTTATGTATTATCACACACCAGGCGACCCAAGATTCTTTAATATGACAAAAGTGAAAGACGATCATCCTCTGACAGTAATTGCAAAAGATGTAAATAAAAGAGTAATTGATCCTAAAGACAGTTGTGTTACACAGGGTAAGATATATTTCTATGGTAAAGCAGGGGCTGTTGAAACCATTTATTTTTCCCGTAACAAGGATTGTATGACACTTTCTTTTATCAAAACTGGCGAAAAATATTTTACCAGTATGAGTGAAAGGGCGAAAGAGTTATTAGATAGTTTAGAGAAAAATGTTTCCGTGCTGACCGGGCGGTCAGAATAATACTTTATCGGCGGAGTGGAGTATATGCATAAACAACCTCGTACGTTTCTTTAAAAAGGTTGGGGGCCAGTTGCCCTACGGCAAGATCCTGCTTTTGAGGGGTGGGCTCGCAGATGGAATACCTGAGTCCATTGTATATAATAGGAGTGCCGACAGGTTTATCGAATTTTACGGCTATTGTTACATGTTCGGGGTAAGCCAAGACGATCATAGGAAGATTGTAGATTTCTTTTACCAGGAAAAAAAACAATGCAGCCCGGTCTTCGCAATCACTTTGTTCATTTAATAACGTTTGTTCAGGAGAGAGTCTTTTTTCTGAACCAAACACTTCCGAATCGGGTTTAAACAAAAAAGCATACCGGGTAAATTTCATCAGGTAATCTACCCCGTTTTTAGTACTCATCCTTTTTACATTTTTTTTGAGTAACGGAATCAATGAACTGTATGTCTCTTTACTGAGTGGAATATTAAAATAGGATTCATAGTCCACCACGGGATAATTGGCAAAAATAGTTTTTATCTGAGGGTTCAGTCTTACTTTAAAGTGATAGTCATTTTCATTGTAGTTGAACTGGAGGTCTTTTTCCTGGTAATCTCCGGGGTTGAAAACAGGTAGCCGGGTAATTTTATAGGAGAACCCCTTTTGTGTGTCAACTATTTCAGAGGCCACTTCTGTAAAAGTTCCTTTTTTAAAATCAACGTTAAATCCATAATCATGATAATTAAGGCAGACATATTGTTTGCCATTCTTAAGGTAAGAAGGAATATTGTAGATGTTTTCATCCGACTGCACATAAAACAATAACTTTTCTCCGTCAGTTTTTAATGTCGCATCATAGCCGGACCGGCTTAACAGGAACCACTTGTAAAGTGTATAACGATGATAATTTTCTGACTTGGGGCTTATCTGCTGGGCTGCTTTACGGATAAGCTGGTAATAAAGCCAGTCATCCAGCTGATATTGTTTTTTGTAATTCAGCAAAGCCTGAATGAGAGGAATTGTATTGCCGGCAGTTATTGCTTTTTGGAACGACAGGATAGATTCTTTATCCAGTGGTTCGTTGTAACTGATAACACTGCTCTTGTCAAGCATTAGTTCAACCGGGTTACCATAAAAGTCAAAAGAAAGGCGGGTAGGACTGGTTTGGCCACTAGAATACCTGGGCAAAAAGCTTATAAAAAACAATAGGAATAATATGGTACGCCTGGTTTTCATGACAGATGAGCATCTTAAAACTACAAAAAATTAACAATAAGGTAATATTAAGTTTTTGAAATATCAGTATTTATCCGGAATAGGTCGCTATTCTCAATATTGTTTTTAATAATCCTTACTTAATCTTCCTGTAACAATGAGGTAACAAACGGGGTACATCTTTGCTTCAGTTCTTATCCATCTTCCCAGAATCGCAACCTCACCGTTAGTGATTACCGTCAGTTGCAAATTTCTCATGCAGTTGCCACCCCGGAGCAGGACAGGCCCGGGGTGGTTTTTACTGATTAGTATTGTAGTAATCGTTCGTTATCATTAAGCTTACTCAGTACAGAAATTACCGTAAATAAAAAGCTATGATATATCCTGGAAAAATTTTTCCATTGGTAATGCAGCTCCTCCTATTTCTCTCAGGTAGCAATTCCAGTATTAAATTATTGTTAGCAGGGTGTAAATCATGGCTCTTTTCAATGGTCAGCCTCACCTTTGGATTTCAAGAACGGGAAATTTATGACTGATGATTTTGTTAAACTATCGAATGAGCTAAGTAAGATTGATGATTTTATGGTTTGTACCGAAAATGATTTTCTTTACCTGTTAGAAAAAGTACATCCTTCCAACCAGGCAAATGCTGTTAACCTGCTCCATTATCTTTCCTTACGAAGCCTGGATATAAGGGAACTGCAGGACGCCTTACATGCAGCGGGGCTATCATCTATGGCAAGTTCAGAAAGCCATATCCGGGGCCAACTGCTGGCCATTATGCAACGACTTGGACGGGAGGTACAAATCCCGGAAAAAGTTTTCAGGTATGAGACCGGGAAAAAATCGCTGGCAAAAAAATCTACTGTTCTCTTTGGAAAAAAACAGACTGAAGCTGTTCCTTATCTTATGATAACATTCGATACGGGGCTGGCAGATGATTACGCCAAAGTAAAAAACCTGCTCCAATCCGGTATGAACATAGCAAGGATCAACTGCGCCCATGATGATGAAAGTGCCTGGTTCAGAATGATACAACATATAAAAAGGGCCTCGAAGATTACAGGGCTGGGATGTAAGATATATATGGACCTTGCCGGACCAAAGATCCGCACCTTTTTAAAAGATAAAGAGAAGCTGAAAGTGGAAGAAGGGCAGATTATTTACCTGTCTGATGAAGCAAACATGGAAGACGATAAGCTGACGGTTGGTTGTACTGTGACTGGTATTGCTGAACAGTTGAATACAGGGGAAACTGTTTTATTTGATGATGGATTGATTGAAGCAAGGGTGGAGAAGATAGAATCCGCCAGGGCAAAATTGCAGGTGCTCAGGATCTCTTCTAAAAAACCCTTTATTAAGAATGAAAAGGGTATCAATTTTCCGGATTCATCTTTATTGATGCCCGCCCTAACTGATTACGATATTAAATGCCTGTCCTTTATAAATAAACATGCAAACATTGTTGGTTATTCGTTTGTCCGCAATACAAAAGACATTCTGCAACTGCAGGAAGCAATTGGAAAAAACAAAGATCTTTCACTGGTAATTAAAATTGAAACACCGGAGGCTGTAAAAAACCTGCCAGACCTGCTGTTTTGTGGCATGCGGCAGGAAAACATCGGGGTGATGATTGCAAGGGGCGACCTGGCAGTGGAGATCGGCTTTGAACGGATGAGTGAAATACAGGAAGAAATACTCTGGATATGTGAAGCAGCTCATGTGCCGGTGATATGGGCTACACAGGTACTGGAAAATCTTAACAAGTCCGGCGTGGCTACCCGGTCAGAAGTGACCGATGCCGCACATGCAGCTCTTGCTGATTGTGTGATGATCAATAAAGGAACCCATATCATCCGGACAATTGAAGTACTGCGGGATATCCTTACCCGGAGCGGAGGCCATCATGTAAAGAAGAGATTTACATTCCGTCCGCTGACTATTGCCTCAAGATTCATGACCAAATAGTTTTATCATCGGGTAAAGTTGACAGTACAGGCTTAAATGGCAACTGGCAGTATCAAAAACTATTCGTAACATTAATAAAAAATGATGCGGCTCCTATCTATGGCTTTGATTGTTTGTCTTACCTCCTGCAGTGGTAGTGTATCTTCCATTAGCAAGCAGCTGGGAGGAAGCGATAGCCTGGTGATAAATTTTAATACTCCCCAAGCCAATACGATTGCAAAAACTATGAGTTCCACGGAAGGCAAGGCCATAAAAAAGCTGATAAACTTTGTGGATGGTAAAACCGGTGAAGCTTATAAATGCGGTTACGATGGTAATCTCATGTTTTATAAAAACGGAGTGATAGTTGGAGATGTGTCTTTTAATTATTCAGGGGATGGGTGTCACCATTTTATGCAGCTGGTAAATGACGAACTTACTCCAACAACGATGAGTAATGAAGCAGCCAATTTTTTAAAAAGTCTGGCAGAAGGGAAAGAGTGGTATTAATCCCTCCTAACATCTAACGTAAACCCAACTGTAGTGCCAATTGCTTCTGTACTTCTTACATGTATTGTTTGTCCGTGGGCTTCAATGATGTGTTTGCAAATGGAAAGGCCAAGGCCACTGCCTCCAACATCAATACTGCGACCTTCATCAGTCCGGTAGAATCGTTCGAACAGCCGCGGTAGATGTCTTTCATTAATTCCGATACCATCATCTGTTATTTCAATGAGTATATGACGTCCATCTGTTTTGTACATACTGGCGGTAATATTGCCGCCTCGTCTTCCATATTTTATTGAGTTCTCCACAAGGTTGGTGAATACCTGCCTTATTTTTTCTTTGTCTGCAAACACTGTCAGCGGAGATTCACAGCCTTTCTTAATGCTGCAATGGATATTATTTTCTTCTGCTTTTAAAGACAAACTTTCAAAAACATCTTTTATGAGGTCTTGTATTATAAAGCTCTGCTTGTACAGCACCAGCTCACCTCTTTCAAGGCTGGATATTTCATCCAGGTCATTTAGCAGGTGAGTAAGGCGGTCCACATTCTTCGCTGTCTTCTCGAGAAATTTTTTGTTTACGTCCGGATTAGCCAGTGCACCCGCAAGCAGTGTATCAACATAACCCTGTATGGCAAACACCGGAGTCTTGAATTCATGTGATAGATTTTGAAGAAACTCCCGCCGAAACTGCTCGTTCCTTCTCAGCAGTTCAATTTCCTGTTTGTTTTCTTCAGCCCATGCTTCTACATCTTCCCGCACTTCATCAATACTTTTTTGCGGCAGTACATATTTATAATAAGTCTCTTCCTTTTTCGTAGCCTTAGTGTGGTAAATGAATTTATAAATGAGTTTTATTTTCCGGTAAATAAAACGTTCTAATACAACCGATATAAGTAAGTAGGCTCCTCCCAATATTATAACAAATGAACCAACGGCCCATAACCAGCTTTTCTCTACGAAATAAACAAGCAGGCTCACCGGCACCGCCAGCACCAATGCTGTAAAAGCTGAGAGCTGTCGTGGAGAAATATTTTTCGTGGAAAACATAAATGCAAGTTACGAGTTGTAAGTTTCGAGCTACGAGATGTGGCTGAACATTTAAGGAGATTACCTCGAAACTCGTAACTCAACTTTCGCAGCTTTCTCTTATAATTCAAACTTATACCCAACCCCCTTTACCGTAGTGATGCAATCTACTCCCAGTTTCTGGCGGATCTTACGGATATGAACATCAATAGTGCGGTCGCCTACAATTACTTCATTGCCCCATACCTGGTTCAGTATTTCATTACGGAGGAAGACACGGCCCGGTTTTAAAGCCAGGAGATAGAGTAATTCAAATTCTTTTTTGGCCAATATCACATCAGTGTCACCAACCTTTACGATAAATCGTTCCGGGTCAATGGTCATATTTTCCAGGGTAATAATCCGACTATCTGATTTATTTAATCGGCGGAAAAGAGCATTTACCCGGGTCAGGAAAACTTTTGGGCTGATGGGTTTACTTATATAGTCATCCGCGCCTGTTTCCAGTCCCTTTATTTGTGTGCCTTCATCATTAACCGCCGTCAGGAAAATGATTAAGGTTTCTTTAAAGATTGCCTGTGCCCGAAGTAATTGACAAACTTCCACCCCTGTTTTTTTAGGCATCATTACATCCAATATGATGAGATCAGGTTGGGTTCGCCGGGCTTTTTCCAAAGCTTCGTCTCCATCCTTGGCTGTAAACACTTCATAGCCTTCGTTTGAAAGATTGTATTTCAATATTTCAAGGATATCCGGCTCATCGTCCGCTATCAGCACTTTACGGGCCTTGGTTTCCATGCAGGAAAAGTTTTGGCAAACCTAACGGGAATTACTTTGGCAGTAAAATTTAGAGGCACCCGTTTACACAGACTTAATGATAACTTAATCTGATTCCCCCGACAGGCAATAATTTTATAGATTGATAGACAGCCTTTTTTGATATAAAGCAGTCTATATCAATATTAAACAGGCAAAAACCCTTATGTCGGCAATGCTTGTTAACTTTGAATTACGAATCCTTATGACTTCAACTAACAGATACCTTATTCTATTCCTTTTTTTGATTGTTTCCACTGTTACTAATGCCCAGGGAGTAAGTGTGGCAGATACTATTAAAATTCCCCATAACTACAAACCTAAATTTGAACGGCAGCTAAGGCATGAGGCTATTGATAAAGAACAAAAGGCAATTCTGGGATCCGATGGCAAAGCTGATAACCTCTTCGCCCCTTCAAAGGATAATGAGGTCAATTTTGTTATTACCCAATCCCTGGTAAAAAAAGTCGACGCCATTCAATACCTGATTGAAACAGATAAGGATTTTGACCATCGGCTAAAAGTCTGGTACTTGTCAGGTATGGAAAATGTGTTGAAATATTTCAGGCAAAACTGGAAATTAAGGTCGGATAGAAAAATTAACCCCTCCAATCTTCCATCAATAATTACTGCTTATGAAGAATCAGTAAAAAAAGACCGGAATGGAGAGTCAATTGAAAACATTGTAAGTGCATTGCCTTATGATGCAGGGATGAATATTGTAAACGCCACTATATTTGATAAGAACATAGGTTTTATTCCGGCCAATCAAAACCTGGTTTTGAAATATTGTCTTCTTTATCCGGAGAAAACACTTTCAACACTAAACATAAACCCGGGTATGCCATTTGCAGACAGCCTGGTAAGGGTTGTGTCAAAAATATATCCCCGCCAATTATATGATTATGCCCAATCCAGTAACAAACTGGGAGCCGTTATCCGGAACATCCAGGATGATGATTTTATTAAAACGGTAGTAAAGATGGCCCGTAGCAAAGATGGACAGCAGTATTTTCCTTTTCTGGACAATATTATAAGGGGCAAACTGACGTTGGAGGAAATTGATGCTGCCAAGAATGATTCATTGCTCTATTATCGCCTGCTGGTAAAAACTCAAATTGAATATTCGGAACGGGCAATTAATAAAGACACGGTATTTGAATATAAAACGTTGCGGGATAGGCTGGAAAGAAAAGCAAAAGAGAATTTTGTCAATATCATAAATGGCCTTCACAATGAAAATGCAGAATTCCGGTTCCGTTCCATTCAACCTTTAACCCCGCAGGAGCTTTTTTACCTGGCAGTATCTACAGATGGATCTATGTACACATCCAGTTTTGTAAAAGGAGTTTACCCGCTGATGATGAAAAAAATCAATAACAGGGGTGACTCATTACTGATGTCGTTGCGGTTTGATAAGTACAGGAAGTTTATAAAAATGGCAGCAGGATTTAATATGCTGAGTAATTTCCTGAATACTTTTCCTCCCCAAAAAGATGCAGGTGATGAAAGTGATGCAGAAAAGCTGATGAAGGCTTTTGTTGGGAAACTGGAACAAGGGAATGGACTGGAAGATGGAGTGGATGTGGCAGACTCCTATGCCAGTATTGTAGAAACAATTAAGCCATTGGCCAACCAAATGCTGAAAAATATCCAGGATAATTATCAACGTAATGAAAAAACAGGGATTAAAAGAGGCATGGCTATTTATAATATTCTAAATAAGCTTTTTCTTTCTGCGGATTCTTCCAGCAAAATTGACCTTACCAAAGAATTGGGCATCCCTCCTGTGTATGAAGTGCCATTTAAAGCATTAGCCAATGATAGCGGCAGGGTTATTATACAAGTTTTCATTTATGGAGATAAAGACGGCATCGGCGTTTTCCCCGGCATTCTGAATTTGTTTGGGAATGCGAATTGGAAAACTGATCGTAGCAATCCTCAATGGATTACTATTTCGTCTCTCAAAGGAAAACCCGTTTCTATTTACCTGAACAGACCACTGCCCGAGGAAACCAATGAAGATGCCAAAGCACAGGAAGCTCTTTGTAAATTCTTAAAGGATAATAAACTTTACCCCACCGTTACTATCAACCGTGGCCATAGTTACAATGCCCCCTACACAATTGAACAAATGTTCTCCACTTCCAAGATTGTTTTTATGGGTTCATGCGGTGGCTACCGATCTATACATGATATACTTGAAAAAGCTCCCGATGCACACATTGTTGGTACCAAGCAAATTGCTGATGCACCCGTTAACAATCCTTTCTTAAAATTATTAGGCGAAAAACTCAGGGAAGGAAGTGGTATTGAATGGATTCCATTCTGGAAAGAACTAGGAAAAATGGCTACCGATAAAATTTTTGAAGATTATGTTCCACCCTACAAAAACCTGGGGGCACTTTTTATCAAAGCGTATAAAATAGCCATGGAAGAGTGATAAGAGAACCCGATTATCGCTTCCTTCTTTCTACATTTGTCTTCTTTTTAATTATTTACTTTGCCTGAACCGAAAAAGAGTTTTTTTGATTTTGCCCTGTTGCGAAGGGTGTTTCGGTATGCGGCCCCCTATAAGAAAAAGTTTTACCTGTCTGTTGCATTAGCCATTCTTCTGGCCATTATCACCCCTATAAGGCCAATGCTGATTCAGCAAACGGTCAATGATTACATTGCTCATTCTGTTACCCGGATGGTTATCAATATTACACTATTTCAAATCGGATTATTATTAATAGAGACAGCAATGAGGTTTCTATTTTCATTTACTACAGCCTTGCTGGGGCAATCCGTGGTAAAAGATTTACGGGTGGCTACTTACAATAAAATTATGGGGCTTAATCTTTCACAATTTGATAAAACTCCTATCGGAACACTAACTACCAGGACGGTTAACGATATTGAATCAATCAATGACATTTTCTCAGATGGGCTGGTGCCCATCATTGCAGATTTACTTTCTATTGCCTGTGTGTTGGTTTTTATGTTCTGGACAGATTGGCAATTGACATTTATTGCCTTAATTCCCTTCCCCATAATCATTATCGCTACTTATTATTTTAAAAATAGCATCAACCGTTCTTTTTTTAAAGTAAGAAATGCAGTTGCCAGCCTCAATGCTTTTGTACAAGAGCATTTAACAGGTATGGCAATCGTTCAGGCTTTTGCGGCAGAGGAAAGGGAGGCCGATAAGTTTAGAAAAATTAACAGGGAGCACCGCAACGCCAATATCAAAGCCATTTTTGCTTATTCGGTTTTTTTTCCGGTTGTAGAGATCGTACTGGCTTTGTCAATCGGTTTAGCAGTATGGTGGACCTCTAAAGAAGCATTTCATTTACAACAAAGTCAGCAGGGTACATTAGTGGCTTTTATTCTTTGCTTAAATCTTTTATTCAGGCCTCTCCGGGTTTTAGCTGATAAATTCAACATACTGCAAATGGGAATCATTGCCAGTGAAAGGGTTTTTAAGGTGCTGGATAATAAAGATTATGCCACTGACGTAGGTGATTATACTCCGGAGGTGGTAAAGGGGAAAATTGAATTTGATAAAGTATCATTTGCTTACACCGATGATAAGTATGTATTGAAAGATGTGAGTTTTGAAGCCAAACCAGGGGAAACTATCGCCATCGTTGGTCATACCGGCAGTGGAAAAACAACCATCATCAGTTTGTTGAATCGGCTGTACCATATTCAGAAAGGGCAGATAAAAATTGATGATATAGATATTGAAGATTTTCAGCTAAACATTCTTCGAAAAAATGTCGGTGTTGTATTACAGGATGTTTTTTTGTTTTCCGGTTCAGTAGTCGATAATATAACACTCAGAAATCCTGGAATATCAAAGGAGAAAGTGATTGAGGCGGCTAAAATGATTGATATGCATGATTTCATCATGCGCCTCCCCGGCGGCTATGATTATAATGTAATGGAAAGGGGAGCTACTTTATCACTTGGTCAGCGGCAACTCCTCTCTTTTATACGGGCCTTATTATATAACCCTTCAATCCTGATTCTTGATGAAGCCACTTCTTCCGTGGACACCGAAAGTGAAATGCTTATTCAGCATGCTATTGATACCTTAATTAAAGGAAGGACTTCTATTGTAATTGCCCACCGGCTGTCGACTATCCGCAAGGCCAGCAAGATCATCGTTTTAGACAAAGGCGAGGTAAAAGAGATGGGGACCCATGATGAATTGCTGGCTTTACGGGGATATTATTTCAAACTTTATCAGCTACAATTTGATGATAAAACTAAGGTGTCTTGATTTTCAGAATTGGCAATTCCCTTTTTTCCCTTTTTCAAGGTTTTTAAACCCCACCCCCTTATCTTTGCCGCAAATTTCAGGATGGGTATGATCTCAGGACGTTTAAAATCCTTATTGGTAGCGGCTTTCAGCGTATTTTTCGTTATAAATTCTTTGCCAGTTTTGGGCCAGGAAGACCATGAAAATAATGGTCAGCCGGCTGAGCAGCATGGGGAAGTAAAAAAGCCCAAATTATTTGATGCCAACGAGGTCATTTTTGGCCATATTATGGATGCTCATGAATTCCATTTCCTTTCATATGGCCCGAAAGAACATCAAAAGCATGTGACGATTCCATTACCTGTTATTCTTTATTCTCCGCAAAGAGGGCTTACTACTTTTATGTCCTCCAAATTTCATCATGGTCATGAAGCCTACAAAGGTTACATGGTCCTGACTGAGCATAACAGGGCTGAATTAGGATTGGACCCTAAGAAATTCTTCGTGGGTTCTATTGTTCCGGTAACCGAAGATGGAAAGTTCGATTCAACAGTTAAGGTGTATGACATTTCTCTTACCCGCAATGTTGTCCAGATGATGTTGGCACTGATCGTCCTTGTATGGATAATGCTGGCAGTTGCAAAGCGTTACCATAAAGGAGAAGGTGTTACTTCTGCCCCCAAAGGAATGCAGAACACTATAGAGACTGTAGTGAATTTTGTGAAAGATGAAGTAGCGAAACCTAATTTGGGTCATAAATATCCACGGTACTTACCCCTTTTACTTACTATATTTTTCTTTATCCTCATTAATAACATCTTTGGATTGATACCAGGGTCGGCTAATGTTACCGGCAATATTGCTTTCACACTGGTGTTATCGTTGATTTCCTTCGTGGTGATCATGTTTAGTACCAATAAGCATTATTGGGCTCATATTTTTAACCCGCCAGTACCGATGGGGGTAAAACCAATTCTTGTGCCGGTGGAGATACTGGGTGTGTTTACCAAGCCATTTGCCTTGATGATAAGGTTGTTTGCCAATATGGTGGCGGGTCACATTCTTATCATTTGCCTGATCTCCCTGATTTTTATCTTAGGTGCATTGAATCAATATGTGGGAATTGGATTTGCACCCTTGTCTATCGGGTTTACTGTGTTTATTTATTTTATTGAAATATTAGTGGCATTCTTGCAGGCATTCATCTTCACTAACCTGACGGCGGTTTTCATCGGCCAGGCTTTTGAAGGCGAACATCATGCAGAGGAAGCACATCATTAATAAAGTCTTTTTTTAATCAAACATAAAATCACAATCATGGATTTAACTCTCTTAGCAGACATGGCAAATGCAGGTGGTGCAATTGGCGCAGGTCTGGGTGCTATCGGTGCTGGTATTGGTATTGGCCAGATCGGTAAAGGAGCCCTGGAAGCTATTGCCCGTCAGCCGGAAGCTATCAATGACATCAGAAGCAACATGATCCTTACTGCCGCCCTGGTAGAAGGAGCTGCGTTGTTCTCCATCATCATTGGTTTCCTTGCGATGGTGCTTTAAAAAACTACTGCATCCAATGCACAGGGCGGAGGATGCAGTTTTTAATTTGATTTTTAATTAGCGACGTATAAATTTTTTTCTATGCAATTACTTACGCCTTCATTTGGTTTGATTATCTGGACGATGCTGGCTTTTCTTATCGTTTTTTTCATTTTGAAAAAATTTGCCTGGCCTGCTATTGTCGGCGGTCTTAAGAAAAGAGAAGAAGCCATTGCTGAGTCTTTGGCTACTGCTGAAAAAGTGAAAGAAGAAATGGCACAGATGAAGAATGAGAACGAAGCTTTACTGGCAACTGCCCGTGAAGAAAGAGGAAAGCTGTTAAAAGAAGCAAGAGAGACAAAAGACAGGATCATTAACGAAGCAAAGGAGCAGGCTAAAGTAGAAGCCAATAAAATACTTGCTGAAACCCAGGCTGCTATCGATGCGCAAAAAATGGCTGCCTTAACAGATGTGAAAAACCAGGTGGGTAAACTGGTTATTGAAGTAAGTGAAAAAATATTGAGAAGAGAACTTGCTGATAAACAAGCACAGGAATCGTATATTAAAGGACTGGTTGATGAAGTAAAAATGAATTAAGAACAGCTGAGAGCTGTGAGTTTAGTCGCTTCTGTCTCGAAACTCAAAGCTCAATGCTCGAAGCTATAAATTATGCCAAATCCACGTTTAGCAACGAGATACGCCAAATCATTAATTGACCTTGCAATTGAAAGAGGTGAGTTGGAGTCTGTATATGCAGATATGCAATGGCTGAGAGATGTTTGCAAAAGCAACCGTGATTTTGTTAACCTGCTCCGTAGTCCTATTATCAAGGGAGATACTAAAAAGAAAATTCTTGAAGCTATTACAGGGGGTAATATAAGCGAAATCACAGCTGGTTTTAACAGGTTGCTAATTACTAAAGGCCGGGAAAGTAATTTGCCTGAAATCAGTAATGCATTTGTCACTGCCTATAAAGTGAAAAAAAATATCCAGACGATTAAATTAACAACCGCTGCCCCGGTTTCTGATACATTAAGAAATGCAGTTATCGAACAGGTAAAAAAATCGATTGGGTTTGAAAATGTGGAATTGGAGGAAAAAGTAGATCCGGAGATTATTGGTGGTTTTATTTTGCAGGCAGGCGATAAACTGGTGGAGGCAAGTGTATCCTATGATCTGAAAACGATCGCCAAACAATTTGAAAACAACGACTTTATTTATAACGTCAGATAGTGAATGTTAAACGGTTAAAAATATTAAAACTTCTAACCCTGGAAGCTTTAAAATAAAAGAAAATTTCCAAACCCCCCTTTAGGGGATGGGGGCAAAAACATAATAATATGGCAGAGATTAAACCAGATGAAATATCAGCGATACTGCGCCAGCAGCTAAGCAACTTTAATGCCGGTGCAGACCTTGAAGAAGTAGGTACTGTATTGCAGGTAGGTGATGGTATTGCCCGGGTATATGGATTAGGTAATGTTCGCTATGGTGAACTGGTAGAATTTGAAAGTGGTGTGAGAGCTATCGCCTTGAACCTGGAAGAAGATAATGTGGGAGTGGTACTGATGGGAGAGAGCGGAGCAATCAAAGAGGGTGCTAAAGTAAAACGTACCGGGCAGATCGCTTCTATTAAAGTGGGAGAAGGCATGTCGGGCCGTGTGGTGAATACATTAGGTCATCCGATAGATGGTAAAGGACCAATTACCGGTGAGTTGTATGAAATGCCGTTAGAAAGAAAAGCACCTGGTGTTATCTTCCGTGAACCGGTGAAGGAACCATTACAAACAGGTATCAAAGCAATTGATGCGATGATTCCTATCGGTCGTGGCCAACGGGAACTTATCATTGGTGACCGCCAGACTGGCAAGACAGCTATTGCTGTTGACACTATTATAAACCAAAGAGAATTTTTTGCTGCAGGCAAACCTGTTTATTGTATATATGTAGCAATTGGTCAGAAAGCTTCAACCATTGCAGGTGTAATGCAAACATTGGCTGATGCCGGTGCGATGGAGTACACCACTATAGTAGCAGCTTCTGCATCTGACCCTGCTCCATTACAATTCTATGCTCCTTTTGCCGGTGCTGCTATCGGAGAGTTTTTCCGGGATACCGGTCGTCCAGCTTTGATCATCTATGATGATCTTTCAAAACAAGCGGTAGCTTATCGTGAAGTATCATTATTATTACGTCGTCCACCGGGTCGTGAGGCATACCCTGGTGATGTATTCTATCTGCACAGCCGTTTATTGGAAAGAGCTGCGAAGGTTATCAATAATGATGAAATGGTTAAGAACATGAACGACCTTCCGGATACAATCAAACACCTGGTGAAAGGAGGCGGTTCATTAACTGCATTACCGATCATCGAAACACAGGCTGGTGACGTATCAGCCTATATTCCAACAAACGTAATCTCTATTACAGACGGACAGATATTTTTGGAGACAAACCTGTTCTTATCAGGTATCCGTCCTGCCATTAACGTAGGTATCTCCGTTAGCCGTGTGGGTGGTAATGCTCAGATTAAATCAATGAAGAAAGTGGCCGGTACGTTGAAACTTGACCAGGCCCTTTACCGTGAATTAGAGGCCTTCTCTAAATTTGGTGGCGATTTGGATGCGGCTACCAAGAATGTAATTGATAAAGGAGCAAGAAATGTGGAAGTGCTGAAACAGGCACAGTATTCTCCATTTGCAGTTGAAAAGCAGGTGGCGATTATCTATCTCGGTACAAACGGATTATTGAAGGATGTAGCCGTAAAAAGAGTGAAGGAATTTGAAGAGCATTTCCTGATGGAAATGGACAACAAATTACCAGATGTTATGGCCGAGTTCAAGAAAGGTAATTTACCGGAAGAGGGCATTAAGAAGATGGTGGAACTGGCACAAGGAATAATACCCCAATATAAATAATAGTGGTTTTTACTGATTTAGAAATCCTGCCTACGGGCGGGATTTTTTATTTGCTTATTCGATTGTGAGCACTATCCTGCAGTCTAATTTAATAGTTGTCTTTTTTCTATTAGTAAAGCCACTTTCAATTTTTTTGAATCTGGTTGAGACTCGCAAGTTTTTAGTAAGATTTCAAAAAAGGAAGATTTTTACGATACTTTAGTGAGGTAATAACACTTAAAATTATATTTTATATTTTCTGTACATTGTTGATAATCAATATAAATAGTATTTATACTACAGAAAATACGGTATTTTTTGCGAAATAATCCGTGAAAAATTTGCAAGTAAAATAACTGCGTATTATGTTTGTCTCAGAATCGAACAATCCCTTAGAAAACGACGAAATCCGACCCCTGAAACAAACTACTCACGTAAAGGAGAACTACGCTCCTGTCTGTTTCAACCCATACTTATCGGTTTTCATTGCTATCTGAAGGACAAGTTCAAATGAACAACACGGTCTATTTTAATCTTGAACCCTCAAACGAAAACGATGAAAACATTTTTATTCTTTATTGTCTCTTTATTAATCAACATTGCAGCCTTCTCCCAGTCTGGTCCGGAACTAATCTTCCAAAATCCGGTTCTAGTAAATGGTACTGCCAATCAACAAGGAGCGGTATATCGCTTTAGTAATGTAACAGCAGGTGTTGATGCAGAGGTAAAATTGAAAAAATTTTCAAGGAATGATATTGTAATGTCAACAATTGACAATTCAGTTCTTGGATGGATGAAAGCTTTTCAACCGGAGTTTGGTCTGCCTGGATTAGTTGCGCCTAATCAAAATTGGTATATCGATTTTGAAATGACGTTTTACGAAGCGGGAAAGAGCAAGAAACAAAAAATGGATACGATAGATCTGACAGCTCTTGATGTGGATGGAGACGGAAATTCTATTTCTGAATATGTAACTTTTGATAACCCCCATTCGATTATTTATTCCACAATAAGTTCTTTAACCAGCTCCCCAGTAGGGCTTTTGGGTATGATAGCGCAGTGTGGCGAAGATGGCATTGCAAGCCCTCTTATTATGTGTAATAATTGTGGCGGAGATGGTATGAATGGAAATGACGAGTGCGGAAATTGTGATGGGAGCGGTAAGGTGCATACAATTTGTCAGCATGCTTACCAGGGTGGCACAGGAAATAGCGTTATTGGGCCAATCACTAATTTCCCTGCAATCGATACATCTGCCACACTGGTAATGGCTTTGTACCGCTATTTGAATAAGGATGTAATCAAATTCAGATATGGGGCAAAATCATCTACACTTTCTAGCAATGGTTCGGGCATTCGTCTTAATTCTATCTGGTTTCGTGAATTTAGTCTCGCACCAATGAGTACATTGCCCGTCAAGCTTACCGCTTTTACAGCGATTTTGAACAATAATAAAGTTGATTTAAAATGGACGACAGCGTCGGAAGTTAATGTTAGCCATTTTGTAGTAGAAAAAAGTACAGATGGTATTAATTACAGCGATGCGGGAATGGCTTTTGCTTATGGTAATGCCACTGATAAAACTAACTATAGCCTTTCCGATAATAATATTAATACCAGCCGTGATGCAGTAATCTATTACCGACTTCGTTCCGTGGATATTGACGGAAAAACAAGTTATTCTGAAGTTCGTATCATCCGGATTAACACACAAGGCGAGAATACTATCACACTCCTTACTTATCCCAACCCTGCCACAACCGAGGTTCGAATTACTATTCCTGCAGATTGGCAGAATAAAAAAGTAGTGTATGAATTGTTTAGTGCCAATGGCCAGGTAGCAAAGAAGATGGAAACAACGGGTAGTAGCCAGACCGAAACCATGAATGTGAGCAACCTAAATAGGGGGTTATACATTGTGAAAGTGACTTGTGAAGGCAAAACAGCACAACAGAAGATAGTTAAGCAATAAAAAATTTCTAATAGAGGGACTCCGGACAATGCCGTCTCGCAAAAGCGAGACGGTTTTTTTTCTTAAAATAATTTGGTTTATAATATAAACTACTTTACGTTTGTGTTCCAAATATGATTTTTGCTATGAGACACATAAGAAGCGGATTACTTTTTTTACTGATTACAGCATTATTTCAGGCTGTATCAGCGCAGGTTACTATAAAAGGGGTAATTAAAGACAATAAAACCAAACCTGTTGCCGGTGTGAGTATTTCTATAAAAGATACTTATGATGGGGGCACATCAGATTCATCCGGTAAATATTCTTTCAAAACTTCTGAGAAAGGTGAGCAAATGTTGGTAATAAGCTCTATCGGTTATAAAACGGTTGAGCAAAAAGTGACTCTCTCCTCCGGAGTTCTTACCATCGATATTACATTAAAAGAAGAAATCAGCGAATTAACCGCTGTAGTTCTGTCTGCCGGTACTTTTGAAGCCAGCGACAGAAAAAGGGCCGCTGTTGTTTTAGATCCGATTGATATTGTAACCACAGCCAGTGCCAATGGCGACATTACACAAGCCTTAAAAACATTACCCGGTGCTCAACAGGTTGGTGAGAGTGAAGGTCTTTTCGTCCGGGGTGGCACAGCTGCTGAAACAAAAACTTTTATTGATGGTACGTTAGTGAATAATTTCTTTTACAGCAGTGTTCCGAACATTGCACAATTTGGAAGATTTTCGCCGTTCATTTTTAAAGGAACTGTATTTAGTACCGGAGGCTACTCTGCGTTGTATGGACAAGCCCTTTCATCAGCATTAATTTTGGAGTCAATTGATTTACCCGATCAGTCATCGGCCACCGTAGGAGTTACTGTCTTGAGTGCTAACGCAGGCATTCAACACCTGGCAAAAGACAAGAAATCTTCCTGGGGATTTGGGTATGGTTACACGGACCTTAGTCTTGCATTTGCCCTTATCAAACAAAGACAGGATTTTTCAAAAGTGCCAACTTACCATAACCTGGATGCTAACTTTCGAATAAAAACATCAAAAACCGGGATGCTGAAATATTATGGCTACTTCAGCAGTAATAAATTGGCCTTTACTACCAATAGTATTGATTCGTTAGGGTATTTAGACAAGTTTGCTATCGGTAATAAGAATTTCTATCACAACCTAGCCTGGAAAGAGAATTTAGGTAAGGGCTGGAAGATAAATACTGGTATTTCTTATTCCAATAACAAGGATGATATTAACAGTGTGATGCAAAACCAGGGTAAGCAAGATGTAATACTTGGGAATCTTGAGTTTAAAAAATTTGATATTGATACAAAGGGTGGATACTTTAATGCAAAAGCGGTACTGGAGAAAAAACTCAAAGGATTAAGTGCCGTTCGTTTCGGAACTGAATATAACTATGGTAACGATAAATCTGTTTATACTGCTTTCGACGGGCAGCAATATTTTGACACCTTAAAAGGTCATATCAATGCTGTCTTTGGTGAAGCCGATGTGTATGCTACCAATGCACTGGCTATAAAAGGCGGATTGCGGTTGGAGTATTCTTCCCTATTGGATAAAATTAATATTGCACCCCGTTTTTCTGTTGCTTATAAATTAGGAAAAGGCAGCCAGGCATCTCTTGCTTATGGTATTTTTTACCAGGATCCCGAAAGAAGATACCTGCCTTCGCCAAACCAGCTGGCCTTTATGAAAGCCACACATTATATAGCCCAATATCAGAAAGTGGGTAATGGTCAATCATTCAGAGCAGAAGTTTTTTATAAGAAGTATGACAACCTCGTGAAAACAGGAGCCGTCAATTTCAGGCAATCCGCCATCAGTAATGATGGATTTGGTGATGCAAAAGGGATTGAATTTTTCTGGAGAGATAAAAAAACGATTAAAAATCTTGATTACTGGATTTCTTATTCTTACCTGGATACTAAAAGAGATTTTTTAAATTTCCCATTTGCCATCACGCCAAATTTTGCAGCTAAACACACCAGTTCATTAGTAGTGAAAAAATTTGTACAAAAAATAAAGACCAATGTCAACTTCGCATACAATTATGCCAGTGGCCGTCCTTATTATAATATTGGTTTCGATGGTGCTAACTATAAGTTTAGCGACAGGGGGGTAATCCCGGATTATCATAATGTCAGTTTTTCACTAAACTACCTGCCGTCTATTGGGAAAAAAGATGCAAAATCATTTGCTGTGTATGTGTTCCAGATAAGTAATGTTTTCAATATCAAACAAACCTATGGTTACAACTATTCTTATAATGGCTATCGGAAAGAGGCCATTGTGCCTACTTCAAGGATGTTTGTATTTATTGGTGCGTTTATCAGCTTTGGAGTTGACAGAAGCGATGAAGTAATTAATAATGGATTATAAACAACTAAAATAAATTTTATATGGAACCATATTCACAAACTCCGGAGGAAAAAGATGCCAGGTTATGGGCCATTGCCAAAAAAAGGGCTGGCTTCAAAAGAGACCTGGTTACTTACATTGTTATCAATGCTTTTTTATGGCTGATCTGGCTTTTTACTAACAGGAACCATACATATAGTGGTGTGCCCTGGCCAGTGTGGCCCACAGCAGGTTGGGGGATAGCCATGGTGATTCAATATTTTGAAGCGTATAAATATCCCAAAGAAAATACTGCTGAAAAAGAGTATGAAAAATTAAAACAAAAAGAAAACAAATAAATATTTAAAAACAAAAACATCAACAATGAAAAATCTTTTTTCTTTCGTTATTGCAACTATGATGATGACCACCCTGTTTGGGCAAAATGAAAAATATATTAAAGCTATGGAGGCTAATGTGGCAAAGGTGGATTCCAACAATTCAGTAGAGGGTTGGAAAGAATTGGCCAATAGTTTTGAACGTATTGCTGTGGCTGAAAAAACGCAATGGGAACCGTATTATTATGCCGCATTTGCGAATGTAATGGCTGGAACTCTCTCTATGCCCCAGGACGGAGGTTTTGGTGACAATAGTGCTATAACCGATCCAATGGCAGATAAAGCGGAACAATTGATTAATAAAGCTGCTGAAATCGGAAAAGATAATTCTGAAATCTATTGTGTAAAAAAGTTGGTCTTTGGTCTCCGGATGATGGGTAACCCTAATGGCCAGGTTTATGACTGAAGGGGCCAAAGCAACCGAAGCATTGGGAAAAGCAAAGGCCATGAATCCTAATAATCCACGGATTTACATATTAGAAGGGCAGGATAAGTTCTATACTCCGGAACAATTTGGTGGGAGCAAGGAAGAAGCAAAAAAATTATTTGAAAAGGCAAACGAAATTTTCATGACCACCAAACCAGGTAGCAGCATCGAACCACAATGGGGCAGGGGGCAGGTGGCTTATTTCCTTTCACAGTTAAAGTAATTTCTAAAGTCCTGGTGGTAATTGCCCGTCAGGGCTTTTAACTTTTAATATTGTTGAAATGGCAGACGAAAATTTTTCTCCCGAGCAAAGTCTACAGCTTATCAAATCAATGATAAGCAAGACAAAACAAGATATGACTGACAACAGTATCTACTTCCTTGTCTGGGGGTGGATTACTTTTTTTGCCTGTACAGGGCAATTTGTCCTGAAACATATTTACGGATATGAAAAGCACTACCTGGTGTGGATGGTGATTATAATAGGAATTATTTTTTCCATTTACCAGGGTAAGAAAGAAAATAAAACGAGGAGAGCCAAAACGTATATTGATGAAAGTATAAAGTACCTGTGGTCTGGGATGGCGGCATGTTTTTTTGTACTGTCAATGATACTTAGCAAATTGGGTTGGGGAACAGCCATCTTTCCTTTTTTTATAATGCTGTATGGATTAGGCACATTTGTTTCCGGTAGTATTATTCGCTTTCGGCCATTGATTATCGGTGGTATTATTGCCTGGGCTTTAGCCATTGGCTGCACCTATGTAAGTTATGATTACCAGATGTTGTTCGGCGCTGCAGCTATTCTGATTAGCTATATTATTCCGGCCTATATGCTCCGTTCCAGAAATAAAACTGTCAACAACTAATTTTTTATTATGACACAGCCAGAAAAAAAATTAACAGAAAAAGAAAGCCTTGATCTTATTGCCATGATGATTAATAAGGCAAAGGATTCTTATCATGATACGGGGATCGGTGCTATGATGTGGGGAACTGTTGTGGCCATTTGTTCATTAGTAAAACTGGCGGAACTGCACTTTGATTTCCGTTTGCCATTTGATATTTACTGGCTCACTATACTAGCAATAGTACCACAAATCTTTATTACTATCCGGGAGAAAAAAGAGAGAAAAGTAAAAACCTACGATGATATTTATATGGATTATCTCTGGCTTGCGTTTGGCATTAGTATTTTCCTGATGATTTTTATAACCAATTCTATCTTTCGGGTGTGGGAACCGGTTGCGATAGAGTATAGCCAGTTGGCTGGTCATTCATCAGGGTTCAGCTTCCGTGAATTTATTGCTCCTTTATTTCTACTGCTGTATGGCATACCCACTTTTGTCACGGGAACTGCCTGTAAGTTTAAACCTATGGTATTGGGTGGGCTTCTTTGCTGGATTTGCTGCATCATCACCATTTATACCACGATCAAAATTGATTTACTCTTAACTGCATTTTCTGCCGTATTTGCCTGGCTGATTCCCGGCATTATAATGGAAAGAGATTATAGAAACGCCAAAAAGGGATTAGCAGCAGCCAATGTTTAAAGATCTGGACCCCATATTACATTCGCAGCTACGGCTGGCTGTTATGTCACTTCTTATCAGTGTGAAAGAGGCAGAGTTTACTTTTATAAAGGAGAAAACAAATTCTACAGCTGGCAACCTGAGTGTGCAGATTCAAAAACTGAAAGATGCAGGTTATATTGATGTGATAAAGCAGTTCCGGGATAATTATCCGCTGACGGTTTGTAAAATAACAAAGGATGGGGTCAGGGCATTTGAAGAATATGTGGGCAACCTGCAATCGTACCTGGGCAAAGGTTAAAACGAGAAAGCCCCTTAGACAAGGGGCTTCTTTCTCAATTGGTACTCTAAGTGTATGAAAAAATTAACGAAGATGGTACCCCTCAAATATTTTTACTACGGACTGGCTGAAGCATTAATTGGGGCGAAGCCTGTTCCTTTTTAGCTTTGATTAAGTTATCAAATGCTTTTTTCAGGCGGGTGTATTCTTCCTGCAGTACTTTCTTTACTTTATTAGCCATAGTTCCAATTTTAAACGTTGGGATTAATTTCAACTACGGTTGAGTATTCTGTTTTACGGTCCTTATTAATCAGTTTGATGCGGTATAAAACTCTTTGACTTCCTGCTTTCTCATAAAACTGGTACTTGTCAGTTTCGGATTTATCGGTCCCGAAAACAAGTGCTGCCATGATATAATTTTTTCCATCCGTACTTTTCTCTACCTCAAACTGATCGGCGGTTTCGTTGTCACCAACTTCCCAGTTCAAAATAACTTTATTGTTTTTGATACTGCCATCAATACTGATAAGTTTGGCAGGTGCAGAAATGGTGGTGGTTGGAAGAGGTGAGGGGCTTGCAAAAGGGGCTATATCTTTTTGTGCTGGTGAGGGTTGGTACATAATCCTCAATGCAACAATTACTACGAAGGCGGTGAACTTTATCATTTCTTAGGGGTTTGAATTAAAACTTTCAAGTTGCCCACAGAAATATTGGATGTTAGTTTTCGGTTGAAATAATACCGCTTGGAAAGCTTTAGTTTAAAGAAGACCGTACCGGGGTCAGGTAAAAATCAGGTGAGTCAGGTACGGACGATTAACGTAGTTTTACGAGGGTATATGTGGTTTTCCGAATCGAAAACAAACCTAATAACTGGATGTTGTATATGCAAGTCTTTTCACAAAAATATTTGAATAAAGAGTAAAATACTTTAAAAGCCGGGCAAACCAAGTAATACATTTGCCTTAATAATCAACGATGAATGCAGTAATTGAGGTAAAACATCTCACCAAAGATTTTAAGGACGTAAAGGCAGTAAACGATCTTTCATTTTCAGTAGAGTCGGGGCAGGTCTATGGGTTTCTGGGCCAAAACGGGGCAGGTAAATCTACTACCATCCGGATGTTGCTTACCTTGATAAAGCCAAGCTCCGGCGACATTGAAATATTTGGGATGAACCTCCTGAAACATCGCAACGAGATTCTCCGGCAGGTAGGCGCCATCATTGAGCGGCCTGATTTGTATAAATATCTAACAGCACTCGAAAACCTGCGAATTTTTGCGGCTATGAGTGGGGTAAAAGTTTCGGAGAAAGCATTAATGGACCAGTTGGCAATGGTTGGGTTGGCGGAGAGGGCACACAGTAAAGTAAAAACTTACTCCCAGGGAATGAAACAGCGGTTAGGGATAGCCACAGCATTGGTGCATGACCCAAAACTCATCATTCTTGATGAACCCACAAACGGTTTAGATCCCCAGGGCATTGCAGATATAAGAAATCTTATCCTTCACCTCAGTAAAGAAATGAATAAAACGCTGCTCATCTCCTCACACTTGCTGAGTGAAATGGAGTTGATTGCCGATTCAATGATTATTATAGATAAAGGGAAAAAAGTGGTGGAAGGAAAAGTAAATGAATTATTTGATCCCGCTGAAACCGTCGTTGAATTAAAAACAACTGATGATGCAGCTACGTATGAAAAACTTCAGCAATCAGCATTAAAAAATATGGTGCAGGGAAAAAGGAATGATTGCATACTGCTAAAACTTCACCGGGATGAAATACCAGCTGTGATGAAAGAACTGGTACAGATGGATATAGAAGTGCTCTCTTTTTACTCGAAACACTCACTGGAAGACTATTTTTTATCACTAACCGCCCATCCCCATGTGGAAACTCTTAAAAATTGAGTTATTTAAAATATTTAAACGCCCCCGGACCTATATTGCTTTCGGGGCAGTAGCTGCTATTGTTTTCCTATTCCAGATCGGGTTAAAATTTGATGGAAAATCTTACCTGGATTTAATTCTGAACAATGTCAGCGATTCCTTTGAAGTAAGCGATGATTTTAAATCAAGATTACTGAATGGATATTTTATTTGTTTTGCCATTCTTAATATCCTCCTGATTCAAATGCCCTTGCTGGTGGCACTTATTGCAGGAGATTCGATTGCCGGTGAAGCCAATATGGGCACACTAAGACTGTCATTGACAAAACCTATTAGCCGCACCGATTATATGCTGGTAAAATTTGCAGCGTCCGTTATTTACACCCTTATTTTGTTGCTCTGGCTGGCCGTACTGGCATTGTTTGGCAGTATGCTAATATTTGGTACCAATACGTTGGTAGTTTTTCGGTCAGAAGGAATCGAGATGATGAATAGCTTTGATGTATTATGGCGCTATGTGGCCGCATTTGGATATGCTGCTGTTGCATTAACAACAGTTTCTGCGCTGGCATTTTTGTTAAGTGTATTTGCCGAAAACTCTATCGGCCCCATCATTGCCACTATGAGTATTGTCATTGTGCTGACTATTCTGTCAGAATTTAATATACCTATATATGATAAGACTGTAAAGCCTTACCTCTTTACTACTCACATGGTGGCATGGAAAGGGTTTTTCTATGTGCAGGCGGATGCGGATAATAAAACCATTGACGGAACTATACAAAACCTGCCGGCTATTTTACGGAGCATGGGTATATTAATTGCTTATATAATTGGCTTTGTCGGAACTGCCATCTGGATTTTTAAAAGAAAAGATATTCTGACCTAAATTATTAATGATGAAAAAGACATTATTGCTTTTTTTTGTATTCGTCAATGTGTTGATGGTAAATGCACAGACAACAGAAGAAATTATTCAAAAAGTAAAAATCAAACTCGAGAAAGTAAATGACTATGAGGCCAGGGGAAAAATGAAAACAAATGTTGTCTTCATCAAAGCTCCTATTGCCAATGTAAAAGTATTTTACAAAAAACCCAATAAGCTCCGTATTAATAATGAAAGTGGTATTTCTTTTATCCCGAAGGGCTCTGTAAATATTAATTTGAATAATATTTTTATCAATACTTCTGGTTTTGATATGATCGATATGGGGAAAGAGAGTAAAACGAATTTTCGTATTATTAAACTACTGCCAAAGGATGAGAATGCAGAAGTGGTTTTATCAACCTTATATATTGATGAAACACTTTCACTAATCAGGAAAGCAAAAACCACGACTAAAGAGAACGGTACGTACGAACTGGAGATGAGCTATGGTAAATATGCAGATTATGGCCTTGCTGATAAAGTAATTTTTACTTTTAATACAAAGGACTACAAGCTTCCCAAGGGAATTACTTTTGATTATGATGATGGCAGTAAAAAGGAACAAACTCCTGACAAATTGAAAGATAAGAAAGGGAAAGTGGAGATAAGTTACTCCGGTTATATTATTAATAAAGGTGTGCCTGACTCAGTTTTTAAATAACAAAATTCCTATTCATCCAATACTTCGTCTTTGGCATTAGCTAAAATAGCTGGTGTCATTTTCCGAAGCGGATTTTTCCTGTTCTCTTCGTAGTCGTTCCGGCGGTTGAGGATGTCAATACACTCAAATACGGCGGTAATAAAAGAAGATGTATCTGCCTGGTCTTTACCGGCAATATCAAACGCAACTCCATGATCCGGTGATGTTCTTACAGCAGGAAGGCCGGCAGTATAATTAACTCCTTCTCCGGTTGCTAACGTTTTAAAAGGAATCAGGCCCTGGTCGTGGTACATGGCAAGTACAGCATCAAACCGTTCAAAACTACGGCGGGCAAAAAAGGCATCAGCACTGTAAGGACCGACCACCAGCATATTATTGTTCTTTGCTTCCTTAATGGCTGGTTTAATAATGCTTTCTTCTTCGCTACCTATCAATCCCTCATCACCGGCATGAGGATTTAATCCTAAGACGGCAATCCGGGGTTTATCAATACCAAAATCTTTTTGCAGGCTTTGATGGACAATATTGAGTTTACTGATTATTTTTTCTTTGGTAATATGTTTGGAAACTTCTGCAACGGGCACATGTTCAGTAACCAAAGCCACCCGGAAGCTGCCGGCACATAACATCATTACCACATCATTGACACCAAACATACTTTTTAAATAGGGAGTGTGACCGGTAAAGCTGAATTCAGGCGACTGAATATTTTTTTTATGAATGGGTGCTGTTACCAATCCGTCAATCTGTTTTTGTTTTAAGGCTGCAACAGCAGTTTGTAAAGACAGCACTGCATATTTTCCGCCAACATCAGTCAGTTGCCCCGGAGTAATAGCTACTTCCTCTTCCCAGCAATTAAAGACATTAATCTGTTTTTGGTTGATACGGGAAAAATCTTTTATCTGCTGAAAACTAAAGTTGACCTCGGGAATAGATTTCCGGTAGAAATTAATGGCTTTACCCGAAGCAAAGATGATGGGTGTGCAATGCTCAAGTATGCGGTTGTCAGAAAAAGTTTTGATGATAAGTTCAATACCGATACCGTTCAGATCGCCGCAGGAAACTCCGATGATAGGTTTATTCTGACTCATGAATAAAATAATTAGCAGTAAAAATAATGATTTCCCGCAGAGCGGTCTATAAAAGAGATTTTCAGTAAAAACCCTTTATCTGTTTAGGTCATTTACGATGTGCCCGGGTACTAGTACCTCATTATCATTGAATCTTTACGATATGGTTGTATTTCTAAGTAAAAACTCTCATTTTAGCTGTGGAAAAATATCGGCAGTCTTATCCATGGTTGCATGTATACTATTTGAGAATAAGATACCTGTCGGTAATATCCATCCTTGAATCCAATTTTAGAAAAACCGAACCGAAATCTGTATCATGAAAAAGCTGTACTTAATACTGCATTTACTTGCGGCTTCCATTTTCTTACCAACTATAGCTTCAGGCCAATGCCCGGGGCCATATCCCAATGCTGCCCAGCTGAACTGGGATAATCTTGACTATTACTTCAATAGCGGAAGTAATGTGGCTCCATACGGTTTTTCTACTCCTAGCAATGGTAATTATGTAACTAATGCGATGGAACAGACTCAAAAATTTGCATTAGGAACTGCCTCAGTTACAATCGCTACAAGTAATGCTGCTATTGTAAATCCCGGAGCAGGTCTAAGTGCGGAAAATGCTGTACATACAGGAAACCTGGCTAATTATGCGGGAGAGGATGTGCAATATAATCCAAGTGCAAATGGACAAACTGTGACGCTAACTTTCAATACTCCAGTATGGGCACCCAACTTTACATTATATGATATTGACCGGAACGCAGTAATTACAATGACTGCTACCAATAGCCTTGGTGCGGCCACAGCTGTGAATGTAGTTACACAGCCAGGAACAATTCTTACTATTGGTGCTGTACCACTTATAAGAACTATTACTGCCAACGGAACGGCATTAGGAAATGCTTCTAATCTAGGCGCCGCTACTATTACTGTTCCCGGCGCAGTAAATTCTATCACAATAACTTTTACCGCATTAGGTACCGATCCGGTAACATGGCTTTCGGATATTAATGCCTGTGTTGCAAATGCTTTTCCGACTAACTGGCACCAATTGGCGAATAATCGTCCCTTTGTAGGACCGACTCAAAACATGCCAGATTATTTTCTGGTAACACCGGATAATAATTCGGTTTATATGGTGGACCCTGCTACTGCTAATGCCAGGTGGTTATTTACTGATGCAGCCAGGGACTATGTCAACTCCTTTGGATATGACCCATACAACAGGTTTTTATATTACATATCTGAAAACGTTGCTGTTGATTATAACAACAAGCAAATAAAACGGTATGATTATAATACAGAAACCTCATCTGTAATTATTAATGATATCACGGCGGCACCTTTCAATATTCCAACATTTAATTCAGGTGTGGAATCTGCAGGATGTGCCTTTTATAACGGTTCCCTTTATTTTGGTATAGAAGGGGGCACACACTCTACCGGAGGCGGTGGCCCCACTGTAACAACCCGTGAAACTATTATCTTTCGTATAGATTTTGATGTAAGTAATAATCCAACGGGTGCAACACAAGTATTTGCAACCAATGCTTCCACCAGTGGGTCCGGTTCACAAACCTCTATTCATGACTGGGGTGATTTTATTATCAAAAACGGTATTATTTATGATTTTAATACCGCAAGGAACGGCACCAATTATTCTCAAAGTAAGTACCACCATTTTGACATGATGACAGGAGGAGTTACAGTTTACAATAACCCGGGTACAGCTGCATGGAATGGGCAAGCATGTATGACATGGGCGGATGATTTGTATTACTTCAGGGCATCAACAGGAACTAATTCTGTAGTTGGTACTTATGATGAAGCAGGTAATAATGGGGCGCCATTAACAATAACTAAAGTAGGTCCAGGTCCGGCATGGCCAGGTGGTGCCGGTGATGCATCAGATCCTTTCCGTCCGAAATGTGATTTTGGAGATGCACCTGCATCATATGATCCGTATGTTGATCCTGCCACACAAAGCCCAGCCGTACATGAAAGGGCAGATACGATGTGGATTGGCACTACCACAGTTGAAGCAACTTCCTGGAATAGGGAATATTTAAAACGGGGCACTAATGGTACAGCCGATAATGATAACGGTGTGGCTACTGTTCCATTTTTGCAACCAGGTACTTCATCTTATCTTGTACAAGCGTCTTTCTATAATAATAGTAGCAGTAATGCAACAGCGATTGCCTGGTTAGACTTTAATGGTAATGGTGTTTTTGACCCATCCGAAGGGGCGCAGGTATTTCCGGCAGGTGCCCCGATTGCACCCAGTGGTGTAGTTGTAACAAGATTTTTTTACTGGCCCAGTGTCACTACACCTTTATTGAATGGAAGTACCACTTATTTACGTATCCGCTTAACTGCCACTGCGGCTGGGATGACAGTTAACCATCCTACAGGTTATTTTGAAAAAGGGGAAGTAGAGGATTACCAGGTCCAGGTTGATAATTTTCCCTTGGCAACACACTTCTTAAGTTTTGATGCTTCTCTGCAAAACAAAAAAGTGAAACTTAACTGGAGTGCGGTTGAAGAAACTGGTATTTATTCATATGCAATAGAAAGAAGTGCTGATAATAATAACTGGTCAGAGGTGAGTACTACTGATGCCAATGGTATTGCTGGTACATTTAACTACCAGGCAATAGATCCTAACCCAATGAAAGGAGTTTCTTACTACCGGCTGAAGATCATTGAGAGCACTGGTATGAATCGTTTTAGTGCTGTTAGACCCATCACATTTAATGAGTTTAGTATGATGCTTACTATAGCTCCTAACCCTGCAAAAGACAGGACACAGCTATTGATAAATGCAAACGAAACACGGCAGGCAACTATTGAAGTATTAAACATGCAGGGAAGAGTAGTACTGTCCAAAGATCAACGGCTGAATAAAGGGGAAAATACAGTGGAACTATCATTATCAGGCGGTATTACAACCGGTATGTATATCGTCCGGGTCACCGCGGAGACAGAAACCATTCACCAAAAATTAATTATAAGTAAATAGTTTTTCAAGCAGTGATTCTTAATCTCAATCTCTGCTTCTATAATAACCTACCAAATCCAATCTAATGAAAAAACCAGCCATCCTGCTTGTAGCAGTTATAATTTCTGTTACAGCCTATTTATCAGTAAGCCAGCAATGGTTTAGTAAGAAAATTAATCATCAACATGAGAATCATGAGGAGGAAAAAGACGAAGGGGAGGAGTTTCAAAGTGGTGCGTCTAAACAATTAAGTGGCTGGTTCCAGTCCAAAGCTTATCCCAATCCCGAGAATTTAAATGGAAAATACCAGGCGGCCTGGGAACAATTCCTTGAAATTAAAAAAAAGACAAACTCTCCGGAATCCAGAATTGAAGCTGCTAACTGGACTTCACTTGGTGATGTTTCAACCATTGGTGGCAGGGTCTTATGTGTAAAAGTAGATCCGAATAATTCCAATAATGTCTGGGCCGGCTCAGCCAGTGGCGGCATATGGAAATCTACTAATGGTGGGACTAACTGGACAAGTGTACCTACAAATCTTCCGGTTTTAGGAGTTTCTTCAATTATTGTTAACCCATCAAACTCCAATATTATTTATGCGGGTACAGGTGAAGTGTATAGGGTTGATACTTCTAATATTGGTTTTAGTGTTTGGAAAACAAGAGGCACTTATGGTATCGGGATAATTAAAAGTACTGATGGCGGTGCTACCTGGACACAGGTGATGACAAAGATATCAAGTCAGCTATTCGGAATCCAGATGCTTAAGTTTGATCCTACCAACAGCAATACCATTTATGCATGTGCCACTGATGGATTATACAGGTCTACCAATAGCGGCAGTACATGGAGCCAGATTCTATCCAAAATCTATGTGTCAGATATTTGTATCAATCCATCAAACACAGATCAATTGGTGGTTGGTATCGGGAATATGGTTAATGTAGATAAAGGTATTTACAGAACAACCAATGGTTCAAATGCGTCTCCTACCTGGACAAAAATAACTGCCGGCCTGCCATCTTCATTTAATGGTTATATAAGACTGGATAATGTTGGCGCTACAAGGTTGTATGCTTCTATTGGTGGAAAAACAGGAAACGAATTGTATTTGTCCACAGATTTTGGCGCCAATTGGTTTGCAAAAACAGGTTCGGCCCATGCTGATTTTCAATATTGGTTTGCACATACACTGGCTATTAATCCATCCAATACAAATGATATACTTATTGCAGGGGTTGATTTTTTCAGATATACTTCTACAGATGCGACAACAGGTGGTTCCAAGTCAACTATTTCCTCTGGTAGTTCTCCCATTCACTCAGACCATCATGATATAGAATATGATCCTAATAACAGTAATACTATTTATGTGGCTTGTGATGGCGGTGTATATAAAAGTACAAATGGTGGAGCTAACTGGAATGCCAGGAATACTGGTTTAAGAGCTACACAATTCTATGCCCCGTTTGGTGTACACCCTACCAACGCAAATCTTATGATTGGAGGCTTACAGGATAATGGAGTGGTAAGATATAATGGCACCACCTGGACCACTGTATTTGGTGGAGATGGTGGCCCAAGTGCTTTTGCACCGAACGGGACTACTGTGCTTGCCTCAAATGATGCCAGGGGAGTAAGAAGGTCAACTACAGGAGTAGCTGGCACCTATTCAAGTGTTCTTGCCCAATGGGCATTTACAGCTGATGATAGAACCGCCTTCATGGCACCATTAGGTATTAGTAAGTCAGATGGTAATTATATGTATGTAGCTACTGATAATATACACCGATCAACAAATGCAGGAGGTGCCTGGACCAATACGGCTTCTTCATCGACCAATTATATTGAGCAGCAAAGAAAAACAGCAATCACTCTCGCCGTATCGCCTACTAACAGGGATAAAATATATGTATCTACTTCCAATATTGCACAAAATACCACTAACGATTATTTATGGGTAAATGGCCAACCCAATATTCTTAAATCAACAACTCCTTCTACAACACCTTATACCAGTATAAAAGGAACCTTGCCTAACAGATTTGTTATGGATATGGCCATAAGCCAGTATAGTGATGATAGTGTGTATATTGTTTTGGGAGGCTTTGGTACTTCACATGTTTATTTAACTCCTAATGGCGGCACCACCTGGAATAGCATAGGAGCTGGTTTGCCAGATGTACCTTTCAATGCTATTGTAATTGATCCGGTCAACCCACAAATTATTTATGCCGGCTGTGATTTTGGTGTATATGTAAGTCCCGACAGGGGACAAACCTGGATTGATTATAATACCGGTTTGTGGGATGCCACATTGATTATGGACTTGCAAATAGATGCTAATAAAAAATTGATAGCAGTTACACACGGTAAAGGAGTATTCAGGGGTGATTTATATGTGCATAGCACCCTTCCAACTACTCTATTAAGTTTTAGTGGAACCAGCCAGTTAAATTATAATCAACTGACCTGGACGGTAGAGCAGGAACAAAACCTCTCCCGTTATGAACTTGAAAGAAGTACTAATGGCACTGAATATATGAGAGTGGGTACAATTTCATCCCGCAACCAAACCACGCAAACGGTTTATTCTTATAACGACAATACAACACTGTTTGAAAGTTATTACAGGCTTAAAATAATAAATCTGGATGGCTCCTATACATATTCCTCTATTGTGTTTATAAGACGGCCTTTTGGAAAAGCAGAATTTAGTGTACTGGGAAATCCTTTTCAGGATAATATCATCCTGAAATATAAGCTTCCAAAAGATCAGAAGATTGTTGCTAATCTCTTTAATTCATCCGGAGTTCTTATAAAGAGAGAAGACTATGCAGCAACGGCCGGTGAGGGTGTCTATACGCTGACAGGATTAGGAAGCATACCTGCAGGTAGTTACTTTTTAAAGATTGAAAGTGGCAATGACAGACAAACTATAAAATTGATTAGAAATTAATCTTACGCAAGGACAAACTAGGTAGCTGGTTATTATTGCAGTTGATTACTGCAGAAACCTCTCTTTCAAAGGAGAGGTTTTTTGTGTAGTAACAGTATCAACTACATTTGCACAATGTATACGCTGAAGAAGTCACTGGGCCAGCATTTTTTAAAAGATGAAAATATCTGCCGCAAGATTGTGTCATCTTTACAACAGCAGTCCTTCAGGCAACTGCTCGAAGTGGGGCCGGGCGGAGGTGCATTAACCAAATACCTGCTGGAATTAAAAGATATTGATTTTAAGGCGGTGGAACTGGATGATGAAAAAGTGGATTATTTATTAAAAACCTGGCCGCAGTTAACCGGTAAGATTATTCACCAAAACTTTTTGGATATTGAGAAACCTTTTATGGGAAAATTTACGGTGGTGGGTAATTTCCCCTATAATATTTCTACGCAGATACTTTTTAAAATAGTTGAATGGAAGGAAGATGTAGAAGGTGCCGTTGGAATGTTTCAGAAAGAAGTGGCGCAGCGGGTAGCTGCCAAAGAAGGAAGTAAAGTATATGGCGTTATCAGTGTATTGATACAGGCTTTTTTTAAAGTAGAGTATTTGTTTGACGTCAATGAAAAATGTTTTCAACCACCCCCAAAAGTAAAAAGTGGGGTGATAAGATTGTTGCCTAATCCTGCAACACCAGCAATGAAAAGCGAAAAAGATTTTTTCCTGTTGGTTAAAACTGCTTTTAACCAGCGACGCAAAACTTTGCGTAATGCAGTAAAAGGTTTGTTTGATGCAGCAATACTCGGGGATGAGTTGTTTAATAAAAGGGCAGAACAACTTACAGTTGAACAGTTTGCTGAACTTACTTTTAAAATGCGCTGAACGAACTGCTAAAACGACAATTACAGGGAATAAAAATTTCGCCATGAATTTGATCCGGTTACGTAAAATATAAAACATACTTGAAAAAAATAATCATTACAGGAAAAACGCATCCCTACCTGATGGATACTCTTCAGCAAAAAGGGTATGAAGTATTCTATGAACCTTCTATTACTTATGAAGAGTTGGCTAAAGCTATTGTCAATGCAGAAGGGTTAGTAGTTACCACCAGAATAAAAGTAGATAAACAACTTATTGATAATGCTCCGGATCTTAAATGGATTGGCCGGCTTGGTAGTGGCATGGAACTGATTGACCTTGCGTATGCACAGAAAAAGGGAATAAGATGTGAAAGTAGTCCTGAAGGTAATAGGAATGCAGTAGCTGAGCATGTATTATGTCTGCTGCTGAACCTGATGAATCATATTACTTCATCTCATAATGAAGTAAAGCAGGGTATCTGGCGGCGGGATGAAAACCGGGGTACAGAGCTTAGCGGCAAAACAGTTGGAATAATTGGGTTTGGTAATACCGGTCAGAGTTTTGCAAAACTGCTGGAGCCTTTTGGTGTTACCGTACTGGCAATTGATAAATACAAGTTTGGTTTTGGCTCAGGGTATATAAAAGAAGCTAATCTCGAACAGGTGTGTCGGTATGCTGATGTGATAAGTTTTCATGTGCCTTTAACGGACGAAACACATCATATGGCTGATGCTGATTTTTTCAATCTATTGGAACGGAGGCCATTTTTTTTAAATAGTGCAAGAGGAGGGCTTGTGAGCCTGGAAGAATTAGTTAATGCATTAAAGGGAAATAAAATAATGGGCGCAGGGCTGGATGTGCTCGAAAATGAAAATTTCGAAACCTATTCAGTAACTGAAAATATAATGCTGAGATGGTTGCTGGAACAGCCCAATGTGATTGTGACCCCGCATATTGCAGGATATAGTCATGAATCTTTTTATAAAATGGCTAAAGTTTTGTTACAGAAATTGGGCTTAGATTAATAGTTGGTTATCCGAATCTTTTTTATATTTGTGCTATCAATAATGCAACGCTTCAGCAAACACTGAGGCGTTGTTATTTTTTTCCGTCTTGCCATACAAGACATAAAAAGGGAGGTGAATATGAGTGACTTTCAGTATGTAACAAAAGAAACACTGGTCCTGATGAAAGCTGAACTGCAGCGGATGAAAGGGGTTGACCGTCCGGCCGCCAGCCGGGCTATTGCAGAAGCCAGGGAAAAAGGTGACCTGAAAGAGAATGCAGAATATGATGCGGCTAAGGAGGCACAGGGAATATTGGAAGCAAAAATCGCCGCTTATGAAGGTGCAATGGCTACTATAAGAGTGCTGGATGAGTCCAGTATTGATACCAGTAAAGTGTCCATACTGACAAAAGTTACCCTGACTAACCTGGGAACGAAAAAGCAGGTGACCTATAAAATTGTAAGCGAACAGGAAGCTGACCTGAAAGCAGGCAAGATATCAGTTACCTCACCAATTGGGAAAGGAATTCTCGGCAAACATGTTGGCGACACAGCTGAAGTACAGGCACCGGCGGGGATACTCAAATTCAAGATTGAAGAAATTACTGCATAATTAATAAGTTAAAGTGAATCAATAAAAGTTCTGCATTCTGCAGAACTTTTATTTTTGCAATAGGTTTCGGAAATTTATAGAAGGTGTTTAAAGAAATAAAATATTTCCTGCTTTCCCGTAAAGCAAAATTTGTTGGCGGTATGACGATATTTTCAAAAATAATTGCTGGCGAAATACCCAGTTATAAAATTAAAGAGAACGAAAAGTTTTTTGCTTTCCTCGATATCTTTCCGCTGCGGGAAGGTCATGTGCTGGTGGTACCTAAAAAGGAAACGGATAAACTATTTGACTTGCCGGATAATTATTTAAGTGAAATACTTCTGTTTGCAAAGCCTATTGCACATGCTATTGAGAAAGCATTTGACTGTAACCGCTGTGGTATTAGTGTCATCGGGTTGGAAGTGCCGCATGCACATATCCATCTTATACCTATCAACTCAGCTAATGATTTAAATTTTATGCAACCAAAAACACAGGCATCTGCATCAGATTTGAAGAAAGTACAAGAAAGGATTTTGGCCCATTTATAAATATTATGATGAAAAAGGCGGGATTAGTATTGCTGGCAGTTTTTTTAATTATAACAACACCCTCTTCTGGCCAGGAAAAGAATAAAGAGGTGATGGTAAAAAAGATATTTGCTGTTTTGGCAGAGAAGGATGAAGAAGGTTTTGTAAATCTTTTTCCGGATGCTTTATCACTTAAAGCATATATGATAAAAGCTTTTAAAATTGATACGACTGATAAAGATAATGTTGAAACAAAAGCTTTTTTAGATTCCATGGACGATGAAAGCATGCAGCAGGAGTTCAGGGAGGATTTTCTGAAATTTATCCGGATGGGGGAAGATAAAGGAGTGGATTGGCTGAATGCAAAATTTAATTCTTACCTGGCAGATTCGATATTAGTTGATGAGGATGGGGCAAATACGCCAATGCTCAAAGGGAAAATTTATTTCGATATCGGGTCTGTCAAATATTTTCTTTCTTATAACCAGGTTATTTGGTTTGAAAATAAAGGGTGGTATGGAGTAAATATTGATCGTGTCGATTTAGTAACCAGGGAAAACGAAGCCGATGTGTATGATTGGGACGGGAAGGTTGTAGATTCTGCATTGTTTGTTATGGACTCCGTAGTTTCAGCAACTATTGCCGACAGCGCCATGACGAAAATCTCAGAAGAATTGCCTGAAATAAAAAAGAAAACTGACAAACAGCAACCAGAAAAAAACAAGTCACCCAAGAAGAAATCAAAAAGCCCGATAAGAAAACCGGAATAAATCTTATTTACGAAGTCGCCCCGGATTCTTTTTTATAAAATCATCCCAACCATTCAATCCTTTACCCGCCTTATTCAACACAGAAGTTGATTGGAAATAATGACACATGGCCACTGCCAGTGCATCGGTTGCATCGTATTGTTTCGGGCTTTCACTAAATGACAATAAGGTTTGCAGCATTTTCATCACCTGTTCTTTATCGGCATTACCGTTCCCGGTGATGGATTGCTTAACTTTCTTGGGAGAGTACTCGGTTACCTCAAGCCCATGCCGCATGGCTGCTGCAATGGCAACACCCTGAGCTCTTCCCAGTTTCAGCATACTTTGAACATTTTTACCAAAGAAGGGTGCTTCAATGGCAAAATCGGTCGGCTGGTATTTGGTTATTAATCCGCTGACGGTATTAAATATCAGCTGTAGTTTTTTATAACTGTCTTTTACTTTTCCGGGTTTTAATACACCCAGTTCGAGCAACGATACTTTATTGTTTTGTATTGTTATCAATCCGTATCCCATCACGATGGTGCCAGGGTCAATACCGAGGATTATTTTAGCAGGCTTTTGCAAACAGGACTGTATTTTTACAAGACCTGCCTGACGGCAGGCAGGTTAATGAGATTAAGTAAAAATATCAAAATTTTCATCAACTACTTCCTCGGCCCACTGTTATTTGCGTGGTTATCCTGGGCTATTTACCGTCAGATAGTAAAACAACCTAACCTGGAAACTGCGTGGCAGGGAATAAAATCTTCATTCAGCACCTCATTAGTATGGAATCTGATTGCCGTTGTTGTATTAATGATTGCTAACTGGTCCATCGAAGCAATCAAATGGAAAATATCCGTTAAGCCTATACAACAAATAAGTTTTTTAAAGGCATTTCGGGCAGTATTGTCCGGGGTTTCTTTTTCCGTCAGTACTCCAAACAGAGTAGGTGAGTATCTCGGAAGAGTTTTATATATGGATGAAGGCAACCGCTTAAAAACAATTTCGATCACTATCGTTGGCAGTATCAGCCAGCTTATCATTACAGTATTGATGGGGTGTATTGGTTTGATAGTACTCAGGAACGAAATTATAGGCAGCCAGCTTATTTCACCTCTCTGGTTCAAAGTAACGTTGTATGGAGTGATTGGAGTTTTATCTGGGCTTTTACTTTTTTATTTTCGCCTCTCATGGCTTATCAAATGGGTGGACAGGTTGCCCGGCAGTAACCGTTTTGCTTATTTAATCAAAGCTTTGGAAGATTTTGATACGGCTTTACTTTTTCGATTATTGCTATTATCTGCTTTACGATTTGTTGTTTTTATTATTCAGTATTATCTGCTGTTTCAATTGTTTGAAGTCAGTATTTCATGGTGGGAATGTTTATGGTCGGTCAGCATTACTTTTTTTGTACTGGCTGTTATTCCTTCTTTTGCCATCGCAGATATTGGTTTGCGGGGAGAAGTGGGTATTAAACTGATTGGCCTTTTTACACTCAATCACCTGGGTGTGCTGTTTACAACTATCACTATATGGTTTATAAATCTTATTGTGCCTGCAATTATTGGAAGCCTGCTTATTCTGGGAATTAAGAAACTTTACACCAGTAAAGAAGAGGAAAAAATTTAATTAAACTCAGATTTCTTCCAATTTAAAAAAATCTTTTGCCCGGACACCCCTTTCTGTTTGTTGTAAATTACAGCATTCATGCACCGGGTCATGTTCAAAGAAAAGGATATAATCACCTGCTGCTGCTTCTTTCAGAAATGATTTTTTTTCATTCAGCGTTGTCAGCGGAAACATATCATAAGCCATTACATACGGAATAGGAATATGCCCTACTGAAGGAAGAAGATCTGCCATGAAGACAATCGTCTTGTTATTATATTTTATTTGCGGCAGCATCATACTTTCCGTATGACCACTTACAAACCTGATAGATATATTCTCCGTAAATGCAGTTTCTCCAAGTTTGCCGTCAATACTTCCTGCTACCTCTACAAATTCTAACTTTCCGCTTTCCTCGATTGGTAGAATATTTTCTTTCAGAAAAGAAGCTTTTTCTCTTTCGTTAGGGTAGACAGCCCAGTCCCAGTGTTCTTTATTACTCCAGTAAGTGGCATTTTTAAAAGCCGGTACTAATTTATCCCCATCCCTCATAATACTGCCCCCGCAATGATCAAAATGCAGGTGGGTTAAAAAAACATCGGTAATGTCATCCCGGTGGAAACCATATTTTGCCAACGACTTATCCAGCGTATCATTCCCATGCAGGTAATAATGGCTGAAAAATTTTGCATCCTGTTTATCACCGTTTCCATTATCAACAAGGATCAACCTGTTTCCATCTTCAATTAATAAGCAACGCAAGGCCCAGGAGCATAAATTATTTTCATCAGCCGGGTTAATCTTGTTCCACATGCTTTTAGGCACTACGCCAAACATAGCACCACCATCAAGTTTAAAATAACCGGTATTTATCGAATATAGTTTCATGCAGTTTTATTTTTTGCGGCATTGGCGTAAAACAATAACAACAACCCAATAACAAAAAATACAGTGAGGGCCAAAACTGAATTTCTTTGTGAGCCTGTTAATTCAGTAATAAGGCCAAAGCTAAATATTCCCAGAACGGCCGCCATCTTCTCTGTCACATCATAAAAACTAAAAAACGAAACAGTATCTCTTGTCTCCGGTATCAGTTTGGCATGGGTGGAACGGCTCAGCGATTGGATCCCCCCCATTATAAAACCAACGGCAGCACCCATTGCATAAAATTCATAAATGCCTCCACGGGGCAGGTAGAAAGCTGCGATACACAGGATTATCCAGAGTACAACTAGTGTCATTAATGTTTTAAGGTTACCGATTTTAGAAGATAGCCAGGAAATAACAAAAGCACCCGGAATGGCAATCAGTTGTATTAGTAGTATGGCGATGATCAGGTTATCGGTTGGAATCTCCAGTTCACTTTTACCATACAATGTAGCTACCAGCATTACTGTTTGCACTCCCATGTTATAAAAGAAGAAGGCCAGTAAGAATCGTTTTAACTTCGGAAGTTGTTTCACTTGTGCCCAGACTTTTTGTAACTCCTTATATCCTTTGGATAAGATGTGGTTTTGTTCACCACTGCCTGCTGGAACCGGCTTTGGTAAACGTCGGAGTGAGAACTGGCCAAAGCCCCACCACCAGATGCCTACCAGCAGGAATGATGTTCTGAACTGAATGGTCGACTGTTCATCTCCTCCTAATAAGCCAGGATTAAAAACAAAAACAAAACAAATAAGCTGTAATAACACACTACCTACATACCCAAATGCAAATCCTTTAGCACTTACACGGTCACGGTCTTCTGGAATGGCAATTTCTGGCAGAAAAGAATTATAAAAAACCTGGCTGCCCCAAAAACCTACACAGGCAATAATCATAGAGACCAGGCCAATCGTCAGTGTCTTGCTTTCAAAGAAAAAAAGCGAAGCACAGGCAATACTACCCATCGTCAGGAAAAAATTCAGGAACTTTTTTTTGTTGCCTTTATAATCTGCTATGGAAGAAAGCAGCGGTGACATAAAAGCAACAATCAGCATGGCAAGGGCAAGGGCATAATTATATAAAGCTGTATTCTCAAACTGTCTTCCTAAAAAAGTGACAGCAGTTTTAGAAACATTTTTATCATCAACAGCAATTGCTTCAAAGTAAGCCGGGAAAATCGTAGAAGTGATAACGAGGTTGTAAGAAGAACTGGCCCAGTCGTACATTGCCCAGCCATTCACTACTTTTTTTGAAGCCGTTTGCATAACCAATGCTTTGGGTAAAAATAGGGATAAATGTATTTAACCTTTTATAATACCTGTAAGGACAAGGATCAAAAGTATGATGCCGCCAATTATCCTGTAATAGCCAAATAATTTAAAGCCGTGTTTCTGTAAAAAACTGATGAAAAATTTAATAGCCAGCAAGGCTACAATAAATGCCACCACATTTCCAATGGCTAATAGTTTGATGTGTTCAGCATTGAGAGTCTTATAACCTTTCAACATTTTGTAACCGGTGGCAGCCGCCATGGTAGGTACAGCAAGGAAAAAAGAAAATTCTGCTGCCAGTTTTCTTGTCAGGCTTTGCTGCATACCACCAATGATACTGGCGGCACTGCGGCTTACTCCGGGTATCATTGCAATACATTGCCACAGGCCGATAATAAATGCTTTAGGAAAACCGATTTTTTCTTCTGTCTCTATCGTAGGTGTTTTAAAGACATTGTCAATAAATAAAAGAATGATGCCACCGGCTATCATACTGATAGCAACAGTCAGTGAACTTTCTAACAATGAATCTATCTTATCTGAAAAAATGAAACCCAGTACTAAAGCAGGTATTACAGCTACTAATAACTTTAAATAGAAATGCCAGCTCTTAAAATCAATAAATTTTTTCCAGTATAAAACAACTACGGCTAATATAGCTCCCAATTGAATGCCTACGGTAAACAGCTTGGTAAAATCATTGTCCGGTACACCCAATATTTTTTCGGTAATAATCATGTGCCCGGTGGAAGATACAGGCAGAAATTCAGTTAATCCTTCTACGATGGCGATAATAATGGCTTCAAAAATATTCATGCAAATAAATTATTGTTGCAACATACTACAAAAATAAAAAGGCGA
The DNA here is from genome assembly GCA_016719015.1 of Chitinophagaceae bacterium. Taxonomy (GTDB): domain Bacteria; phylum Bacteroidota; class Bacteroidia; order Chitinophagales; family Chitinophagaceae; genus JJ008. The sequence continues at coordinate 1,153,305 of JADKAZ010000001.1, read as the reverse complement.
CACTGCTAAAGTATCGCCTTGTATAATTATTTAATGATCAACCGGTGTTATACTGTCTGCTTCGGTTTTCTGAAAATGGCAAATATTTCAATCACAAGACCTGCGAGTATCAATATTGGTGCGATAGTGATACGGGTAGTACTGTAAACTTTGGATGTGTCAAACACAGCCGGGTCAGTATTTTTACCGCCGGATAGCAGGAACATGCCTATTACCATTACTACAGCGCCTAAGAGCATCCATATATAATTTTCTTTATCAAAAATAGAAGGTGTCGCTTTCTCGTTACTCATTTCTTTCGATTTTGGTCGTGCAATATAGGGATTTTAGTGAATGGTGAATAGTCAATAGTGAATTGGGGCAAAAGTACTTTATATTGACCATTCACTATTCACAATTGACCTAATAAAGGTCATCCAGCTTCATCCGCAGATATTTCAACACACTCCGGTGGGTACTAAACAAGGTGATGCAGATGCCCGTAACAATAAGCAGGAAGAACAGAAGGAGTAGCATGCCTGAATCATGAATGGTTCGTAACCATTCCAGTTGCCCTTCAGCTAGTACCACTAATATATATAACAGCGCTGAAGCAATAACGCCACTAATGGCACCATTAATGACAGCTCTTACATTCAGCGGCCTGGCAATAAACCAACGGGTGGCACCCACCATCTGCATGGTTTTAATAAGAAACCGGTTGCTGAACATCGCCAGCCGGATAGTATTATCTATTAAGAAAATAACCACCAGGGAAATGATAATAACCAGGGCCAGCAGCCCGATACTTACTTTGCGGATGTTTTTATTGAGGTTGCCCACCAGGGCATCAGGATACGCCACATCACTTACATATGTTTGCTGTTCTATATCTTTTTTTATACTCAACAATGTATCCGGGTTAACATACTGGCTTTTTACCCGGAAGTAAATAGCATTGGGGAGAGGGTTTTCATTCAGTACTTTACTCCAATCCTCTCCACCATCATCCATATACCTTTTTTTGCCAGCCTCTTTGGTTACATACTCCATTGATTTAACGTAAGGCTTGCCACCAATAAAGCCCACGAGGGCCACACTGTCTTTAGGATTAAGGTCGCCACGTAAGAAAACCCTCACTTCAACACTTTCCTTAAAGTGGTTGCCGAGTTTATTCGCATTAATGACTAGCCAGCCGATAATACCAAGAAAAAATAATACAAGTGTGACACCCAGTATGGACATAAAGTAGGATGGTTTGCCACGTTTAATAGAAGCTTTGCCTGATTGGGACATGAGATTGTTTATTCAGATTAATGGATGTACGCAAAAATAGCAGTTTAAGGCTACAATCAGTATTTTTGCTGCCCTTCCTGCCTGCCGACAGGTAGGTTAAACGATTGCTTCCGGCTCCTATTGCCATTTGCCGTGAAAGATATTTGTTAAAGATTTTTTGCAGCGTCATTCATTGGTAATTAATAAGTATAAGAAGATAGCTATAATGAATAAAGAAGATAAAAAAGCAAACGATTCAAACTCACCTTCAGGAGTTGGGGGCATGGAATACGATTTCAGACGAATTGAAAAAGACTGGCAAAAGAAATGGAAAGAGACCAATGCTTACAAAGTATTTAATCCCGGGCCTGGCGAAGGGTTGAACAAACCCAAGTTTTATGTGCTCGATATGTTCCCTTACCCTAGTGGTGCAGGATTGCATGTGGGCCACCCGTTAGGATATATTGCTTCAGATATTTACAGCCGTTATAAAAGATTGAAAGGGTTTAATGTGCTGCACCCGATGGGCTTCGACAGTTTTGGCCTGCCGGCCGAACAATATGCACTGGATACCGGCCAGCATCCTGCGGAAACAACGAAGAAAAATATTGCTACATTCAAATCACAACTCGATAATATCGGCTTCTGCTACGACTGGAGCCGTGAAGTGCAAACCAGCGACCCCAATTATTATAAATGGACGCAGTGGATATTTCTGCAACTGTTCAACAGCTATTTCTGCAACACAGAAAAAAAAGCAAAGCCCATTACTGAGCTGATAAAAAAGTATGAAACAAAAGGGGCGGTGCCGAAGTCTGGTCCATTTATTCCCGGGAAACATTTTACGGCTGATCAATGGAAAGCTTTTTCTGAAAAAGAACAGGCCGACATTTTAATGAAAAGACGGTTGGCATTTTGTGGTTATGGCGAAGTGAACTGGTGTGAAGCATTAGGAACGGTATTGGCCAATGATGAAGTAGTGAATGGGGTAAGTGAAAGAGGCGGGCATCCGGTGGTTAAGAAAACATTGCGTCAATGGTATTTGAGAATTACGGCTTATGCCGATCGTTTACTCGACGGATTGAATTCGGTTGATTTCAGCGATGCCATGAAAGAAATGCAGAGCAACTGGATTGGAAAATCTTCTGGTGCAGAAATAGATTTTGCTGTAAAAGGATTTTTGGAAACAAAACTCCGTGTTTATACCACAAGACCGGATACCATATTCGGTGTTGACTTTATGGTAATTGCTCCCGAACTGGATTTGGTAAATGAAATAAAATCAGCCGAACAAACTCCTGCTGTTGATGAATATCTCGCTTATGTAAAAAGTCGCAGCGAAAGAGAAAGAATGGCGGAGAAAAGGATCAGCGGAGTGTTTACTGGTGCTTATGCCGTTAATCCACTTAGCGGCAGAGAAATTCCTATATGGATCTCGGAATATGTATTAGCTGGTTATGGCACCGGTGCTATCATGGCGGTGCCGTGTGGTGATGAAAGAGATTTAAAATTTGCAACACATTTTAATATTCCTGTTACCAATATCATCGGTTCACATTTTAATGGGGAAGAAGCAAACCCGACAAAAGATGCGATACTGGAAAATTCAGGATTTCTTGACGGCCTGGTGATGAAAGAAGCCATGGAAGTGGCGATAAAAGCACTGGAAGATAATGGCATAGGTATAAGAAAAGTAAATTATAAAATGCGGGATGCTGCGTTCAGCCGTCAGCGGTATTGGGGCGAACCATTTCCTATAACATGGAAAGATGGCATAGCTTACCCATTAGATGAAAGTGAATTGCCACTAACATTGCCGGAAGTGAAAAGTTATAGTCCGGGACCAGACGGAGAAGGTCCTCTTGCAAACATTCCAGACTGGGTAAATCAGTTTGGGTCCGAGATCCCCCCTTCGGGTTCCCAAGCTAAGCGAAGGGAAGGAACGAAGTTCGGGGGGGCTTTAGAAACGAACACCATGCCCGGTTATGCAGGTTCATCCTGGTATTTCTTACGCTACATGGATCCGGAAAACAAAGAAACATTCTGCGACAGAAAAGTTTCTGACTATTGGAACCAGGTTGATTTATACATTGGCGGTACTGAACATGCTGTAGGTCATCTTTTATACAGCCGCATGTGGACGAAAGTATTATATGATTTGAATTTGATCGGATTTGATGAGCCGTTTAAACGATTGGTGAATCAGGGGATGATTACAGGTTGCATTAGTGTTTATTTATATTTTGGAAAATTAACTGGTTTTAAGAGAAAAAGCAAAACAGTTTTATATTTCGAAAGGAGAAGAGTTTGATGATATTGTAATAAGCCACCATTTTGCCAAGAGGATTATAAAGATTGTCAAAACTTGCCTTTATATCTAAAAACTATTTAGACCTCTTGAATAATAATAAACAAGAGAGAAAAAAAATTACAGCGTTTCTTCAGACAATTTTAGTTGAAACATTAAATAGAAATCAAAACATATTATTAGATCTGTCTTGTTGAAGATTGAGAAATTGGAGTTGATGGTTTTAAATATGTCGATGGCGTCGATTTAGATACAAAGCATTTAAAAGATTGCGAAACGGAGAATATACAAATGCCAAGTTTATAACAGAAGAAGACGGTAATACATCTGCGGTTCCGAAGTTGAAAAAATGTCCAAATCCAAATTCAACACCGTTAATCCCGATGATTTGGTTGCCAAATACGGCGCCGACACCTTCCGCATGTATGAAATGTTTCTTGGTCCGGTAGAAATGAGCAAACCCTGGGATACCAAAGGCATAGAAGGAGTACATCGCTTCCTGAAAAAATTCTGGAGATTATTTTTTGATGAAACAAAAGGGTTTATTGTTACTGATGAAGAACCTACCCCAGGAGAATTAAAAGTATTACACAACACTATTAAGAAAATAGAACAGGATACTGAACGTTTCAGTTTCAACACCGGTGTCAGTGGTTTTATGATAGCCACCAACGAACTCACCGACCTCAAATGTCATAAAAGAAAAATACTGGAGCCGCTCTTAATATTATTAGCTCCCTATGCCCCGCACATAGCAGAAGAATTGTATGCGCAGCTACGCACAACTCCCTCTCCACAAAGTGGAGAGGGTCGGGGTGAGGCTAGTCTTGCTACCGGGGAGGCTTCAATTCTTAATGCGTCTTATCCCGTATTCGAAGAAAAATATGTCAAAGAATCTTCCAAAGCCTACCCCATTGCTATTAATGGAAAAACAAGGCATGAAATCACTTTGCCATTAGACATTACCCAACAACAGGTGGAAGAAACAATACTAAAAGATGTAACAGTACAGAAGTGGCTGGAGGGCAAACAACCTAAGAAGATCATTTATGTGAAAAATAAAATGATTAATGTGGTTGTCTGAGTTTGAATTTTCAATAGAACGTAAGTAGCAGATTAATTTTTTAATAAGTTATTCCTTGTTTTGGGATGCCAGGCTAAAAACCGTTAGTGGTAAAGAACATTTTCAACTACCGGAAGAAAAATATGGTAGTGAACTAAAAATTAAATATCTTACCAATTGGCAAATTTTTTATTTCCGATTGTATTCTGCATTTTATTTATAACCAATCACTCTCATTTTCAATCATAATGCAGATTTACATTAAATGAAAAATCCGCTATTAACCTAAACCACTAAACTGCTCTGCTAATGAGAATTCAACTCAACACCAAAAGGCTACAACGCCTGAGGAATTCACTTTTGTTTTTATCATTCTTTCTGCTTTGTCAGGCAGCGTTTGCCCAAAACAATAACGATCCGGATATGCCGGATTTTGCTAAATATAAATTAAACAAAGAAGAGTTTATGAACCGCCGTGCAGAAGCGATTGCAATGCGCCGAGGCATAGAAAAAGATAAACTGCTTGATCCTAAATTGAGGTTGGATGCAATCCGGATGATGGAAGAGCAAAAGGCCAGATTGCAGGCCTCCAGGGATCCAGCACAGGTAAACCTGGTATCAACAGCCTGGACACCGATTGGGCCTAATCCAATTCCAAACGGCCAAGTAGCAATAGGGCCCTCTACACCGGTTTCGGGTAGGGTAAGTGCAATTGCAGTACACCCTACTAATGCAAACATAGCTTATGTAGGTACCGCACAAGGCGGTGTATATCGTACCACCGATGGTGGTACAACCTGGACACCGATATTAGATGGTGCAGCCAGCCTTGCTATCGGAGCAATCGCCATTTCACCGTCCTCACCCGAAATTGTTTATATAGGAACCGGTGAAGCTACATTCTCTGGAAGCAGCTTTTTTGGTGTTGGTGTTTACCGCATTAATAATGCGAGTACAACTGCAAACGTCAGTGGACCTTTCAGATTAAATGCAGCCAGTGCAGATATTTTTTCGGGTCGTGCAATTGGCGAAATAATTGTACATCCAACTAATGCAGATATTATTTTTGTTGCCTCTGCCTCCGGCGTAGGTGGTATTTTAGGAAACACCACTGGTCTTACGTTACCTTCCCGGGGTATATATCGTTGTAACAATGCAACTTCAGCCAATCCGGTTTTTGCAAAATTAACAGGCCTTTTGGCTGACTTAAATGTTAGTGTACGAGATATTGCAATAGATCCAAGTAATCCCAATATTCTGATTGCAAATCCTATTGCCGGTGGCGCTAACCAGGGTGGAATTTACAGAACTGTAAATGCCCTTGCTGCTGATCCAACTACGGTTACTTTTACTCAAACACACATAGTTAACAACACATCTACAAGTGAGTTGGTAATCGAATTTGCAGGGGTTCACCCTGCCGGAGATCCTGATGCAACTTTTTATGCAGCCAGTGGGCAGGGTGGCGGAAGGGTTCTAAAATCAATAAATGGTGGAGTTACCTGGACACAAACCATTGCTAATAATTTTTGTAACCCCCAGTGTTTTTATGACGTTGCCATAGCGGTGGATCCAACCAACCCCAATACGGTTTACCTGGGCGGAAGTCCTACACTCGTTTCTGCAAAATCAACTAATGGTGCAGTAAGCTTTACTGATAATAGAACAAGTGTCCATGTTGATACCCATGTAATGACTGTTTCTGAATCAAATACTTCACAAGTTTGGCTGGGTACCGATGGTGGTATTTATAAATCACTGGATGCGGGACTTACATGGACTAATTTAAATAACTCAACATTCAGTGCTACTCAGTTTATGAGCCTGGCGCTACATCCTACTGACCCGGTTTTTACAATCGGAGGTACTCAGGATAATGGCACCAATTTTATCAATCCTTCCTCCGTGTGGTCGAGAGTAGATGGTGGCGATGGAGGATATACTCAAATTGATCAGAATGCTGTTAACACCACCAACGTACGTCAGTATCATACTTATTTTAATGCAAGCAATCTTCAGGGATATGGAACTATTGCTACAGTGGGAAGTGGCTGGGCTTTCAGAGGATGCCAAACAACAGGAGCAACTGTTAATGGAATTACCTGTACCGGGTCAATAAATTTTTATGCACCGCTTGAACGGGGCCCGGGAAATCCAAATACTATTTATTATGGTTCAGACAGGTTGTACCGTTCGGCCGATCAGGGGCTCAACCATACCGTTGTTAGCCAAAATCCAATTGCGGCGGGTGTACCCATCAGTTCAATTGGCATTTCGCCTCAAAATGATAATGTTCGTATAGTAGGGCTTAATAACGGAGGTTTGTTCGGAACAAGCACCGGATCTTCCACCCTTGATAATCTTGATCCGGGTAATACCGTTCCCAACAATCTTATTGCCCGTACGGTTATAGATCCTAATTCACAAACAACTGCTTATGTTACTCTCTCGTCTTTCGGTGTTGCCTCAGTTTGGAAAACAACAAATTTAAATGCACCTACACCAACCTGGACTGCTGTAGCAACAGGCCTGCCGCAGATACCAGTCGATGCGATTGTGATTGATCCATTAAACTCCAATAATATATATGTTGGTACTGATATTGGAGTATATGCTTCCACAGATGGAGGAGCTTCATGGGCTCCTTTTGGCACGGGTTTACCAGCCGTAGCCGTTTTTGGTATTGGTATTACAGCGGCTCCACAAAAGCTCAGAATAGCTACTCATGGACGGGGTATGTGGGATATTCCGCTTACAACAGTTGCACCTAATGTAACCATCAACCAGGCAGCAGCACAAGTCGATCCTACATCTGCATCACCAATTAATTTTACGGTGGTATTTGATCAGCCAGTGACCGGATTTGCTACTGGCGATGTAACCTTAACCGGAACAGCAGGTGCCACTACCGGAACAGTAACAGGAAGCGGTACTACTTATAATGTTGCGGTATCCGGCATGACAAGCAGCGGAACAGTAATAGCAACTATTCCGGCCGGTGTTTGTGTAAATGGAACAAGTGATCCCAATACTGCATCTACAAGTACTGATAATACAGTTACATTTAATTTACCGGTTGCTCCTTCAGTTACCATCAACCAGGCAGCAGCACAGGTTGACCCAACTTCTGTTTCTCCAATTAACTTTACTGTTGTCTTTAGCGAAGCTGTTACCGGGTTTACAACCGGAGATGTTACGTTGACCGGAACTGCCGGTGCAACAACAGGAACAGTAACCGGAAGCGGAACAACTTATAATGTTGCTGTATCCGGAATGACCGGAAGCGGAACAGTAATCGCAACTATTGCGGCTGGTGTAGCTAATGGAACCAGCTTACCAAATCTGGCATCTACCAGTACAGACAACACGGTTACATTTAACTTACCTGTTGCTCCATCAGTAACCATCAACCAGGCAGCAGCACAGGTTGACCCAACTTCTGTTTCTCCAATTAACTTTACTGTTGTCTTTAGCGAAGCTGTTACAGGGTTTACAACCGGAGATGTTACCTTGACCGGAACAGCGGGTGCCACTACAGGAACAGTAACCGGAAGCGGAACAACTTATAATGTTGCCGTATCCGGAATGACCGGAAGCGGAACAGTTATAGCAACTATTGCTGCTGGTGTAGCTAATGGAACCAGCTTGCCAAATCTGGCATCTACCAGTACGGACAATACGGTTACATTTACTGCCGCTTGTAATATATTAACTGCAGTATTCTCCAATGCCAGTACTTGTAATAATAATGGTACACCTGCTGATGCGACAGACGATTTCTTTACCGCCGATGTTACCGTGACTTTCGTTAATGCACCGGCAACCGGTTTGTTACAGTTTGAGCCAGGTAATGATGCTATACCGGGAGGTGGTGCACTATCGGTTTCGGTAGTTGGACTTACTTCTCCATATACATTTACAGGAGTTCGTTTTAAAGCTGATGGTACTATCACCATTGCTGAAATAGAATTTAGTGCGCAACCAACTACCTGCGTTATCACTGCAACTGGTCCTACTGTCAGCAGCTGTTCAGGTGCCGTTGATCCCTGCAGTGTAATTACTACGCTGGCATGCGGTACTTCCACCAGTGCTACACTTGTTGGTGCCGGTCTCTGGAGTCCGAACACCTGTGGCTTTGCCACGGCTGGTGCGGAAAAAGTATATTCATTCACGCCGACCACTACCGGTATCTATTCCCTGCAAGTAACCGCTGCAAGCGGTGGTTTTGTCGACTATTTCTATAAAGCCGCATCGGGTGATTGCAGCGCTACAGGCTGGACCTGTATTGATGACATTTCTACTCCCAATACGGCTGTAATTGGAACACTGACTGCGGGTGTTACCTATTATGTTTTACTGGATGCTGAAGTTATTACCTCTGTTACACATACTTTCCAGATCATCTGTCTTTTCGATCCTTGTACAAGTATCCCTGTTATTACCTGTGCAACACCAGTAGTTGCTTCTACTTCGGGTTCCGGGGTTTGGAGTCCTGGCACCTGCGGATTTTCTACAGCCGGGCAGGAAAGGGTTTATTCATTTACACCAGCCACTACCGGTACCTACGACCTGCAAGTAACAGCTGCCAGTGGTGGCTTTGCCGATTATTTCTATAAAGCCGCTTCCGGTGGATGCAGCAGTACCGGCTGGACCTGTATCGATGACATTTCTTCTCCGACGACAGTCACAATCGGAACACTAACGGCAGGGGTCACCTATTACATATTGTTCGATTCCGAGGTCACTACGGCGGCGAGCCAAACATTCCAGATCATTTGCCCTGTGCCTTCTTGTATATTAACTTGTCCTGGTAACATTACCGTCAGCAATACCGCTAACCAGTGCGGAGCGGTAGTGAACTATCCTGCTCCAATAACAAGCGGAACTTGTGGAACGGTTACCAGTAGCCCTGCTTCCGGTTCATTCTTCGCAGTAGGAACTACAACTGTTACCGTCACAAGCAGTGCCGGCCCCACTTGTACATTTACTGTAACGGTTAATGATACACAACCACCATCAATTACCTGTCCCGCTAATGTGACCGTTAGTTGCGCAGCAGCAGTACCTGGTCCTACCACGGCAGCTGTAACTGTTTCTGATAATTGCCCGGGAACTACTGTAGTACATGTTGGGGATGTGATCAGTGCACAAACCTGTGCGAACAGGTTTACCATTACCAGGACTTATCGTGCAACAGATGTGGCCGGCAATACTGCAGAATGTTCACAAATAATTACTGTGAATGATGTAACGCCTCCAACATTGACCTGCCCGGCTAATATAACCGTTAGTTGTGCCGCAGCAGTACCTGCACCTAATACAGCATTGGTAACAGGTGTATCGGACAATTGTGCCGGAGTGGTTACTGTCACGCATGTGGGTGATGTGATCAGTGCACAAACCTGTGCTAACAGGTATACCATCACAAGGACTTATCGTGCAACGGATGTGTGCGGTAATTTCACTGACTGTATACAAACGATTACGGTCAATGATATAACGAATCCAACGATAACGGCTTGTCCTGCTCCAGTGACTGTTAGCTGCGCAGCAGCTGTACCTGCAGTCAACCTGGCAGCAGTAGTTGCAACAGACAATTGTGCCGGAGCAGTAACGATAACACATGTGGGTGATGTGATCAGTGCCCAGACCTGTGCCAATCGGTTTGTAGTGACCCGTACTTATCGTGCAACAGATGTGTGCGGTAATTTCACCAACTGTGTACAAACGATCACAGTCAATGATGTAACAGCTCCAACCATTACTACCTGCCCTGCTAATATAACCGTAAGTTGTGCTGCAGCTGTGCCGGCTGTAAATACAGCCTCAGTAATTGCGACCGACAACTGTGCGGGTGTAGTAACGATAACACATATCGATGATGTAATAACAAACCAGACTTGTCCGAACAGGTATACGTTGACAAGGACTTACAGAGCAACAGATGTATGCGGCAACTTCAGCCAGTGTACACAGATAATAACGGTGAACGACCAGACAGCACCAGTAATAACCTGTCCTGCGAATATCAGTGTAACCACACCTGTGGGTAGTTGTACAGCAGTGGTGAACTTTTCGGTAACAGCGACAGACAACTGTGCAGGCGCAGTGACGATAGTAAGCACTCCGGCTTCAGGCACAGCGTTTCCGATAGGAACGACCACGGTAACATCCACCGCAACGGATGCCTGTGGCAATAGCAGCAGTTGTACGTTTACCGTAACAGTAGCGGATGCACAGTTACCAGTAATAACAGCCCACCCGCAGAACAGGACAGTATGTGCGGGTACGAATGCAACGTTTAGCGTAACGGCGATAACAAGCCCAAGTGCTAACGGACCGCTGGCTTACCAATGGCAGCAGTGGAATGGCAGTGCCTGGGTAAATATTTCGGGAGCCACCGCTTCATCATTCACAGTAAGTAATGCAACTGTGGCGATGAATACTAATACCTTCCGTGTGGTAGTAACAGGATTGTGTTCTGTAGTTATCTCAAATGCTGCAACACTGTATGTTAATCCGGCACCTACGGTAGTAATTACGGCAACACCGCCACCATCTATATTGCCAAATCAAACTACCACCCTGAATGCGACCACTTTCCCTCCAGGAAGTGGAACCTTCAGCTGGTTCTTTAATGGTTCAGTTATTCCGGGAGCAACTACCTCTTCGCTGGGGCCGCTGAATATTAATCAGCTTGGTACTTACAGGGTAGTATATACCGATGGTAACGGATGCGTTGGAACGTCTGCTAACTTTGATGTAACAGGAGCTCTTTCCAATCAAATTTGGGTTTATCCAAATCCAAACTTTGGCCAGTTCCAGGTAAGATTCTATAACCTGGTTAATGAACCTGCTACGGTCAATGTATTTAATGCCGCAGGACAAAAAGTTTATCAGCGAAGCCTTATAACCGGAATCACAACCTATACACAAATCGACATCGATCTTGGCCTAAAAGCAAACGGTATGTATATAGTGCAAATAGTAAATGGTAGTGGTAAACAACTGGCTGCAAAACAAATCATCGTTCAGAACTGATAGGATAAGCAGCTTGTACGGAATATTAAAATCCATCCTGATAATGAGTCGGGATGGATTTTATTTTTAGCTGGTTAGTAAACGCAATTAAAGAATAACAACTATAAAAGTATAAAATGATAAATGTAGTGGTACCGGCAGCGACAATACTCCTAAGCAAAAGATACGGAGTATAATAAATTTTACCAGCGGTGAACACCCAAACGGTTTCGGTCGTAATTTGAATGTCCAAAACCGTTTTTCATGAAGAAGCTTCTTGCCTTTACAGCACTGCTAATATCAGCGCAGCTGTTCGCTCAAAATAATCCAGCTTATTTTTTGTCCAATCCTTCCCTCACACCCGATGGGCAGACCGTCATCTTTGCTTTTGAAGGCGACCTGTGGAAAGCTAATGTAAATGACGGTCAGGCATCCCGACTTACCGGTATGCAGGGTTATGAAACATCGCCAAGAGTTTCTCCCGATGGCAAGTGGATCGCATTTACCGGCCGGCAGTATGGCAACGCCGATGTATTTATAATGCCGCTGAATGGCGGTGAAGTAAAGCAGATCACTTTTCATAGTGGTAATGATGAAATTACAAGCTGGAGCTGGGATTCAAAATCACTTTATTTCAATAGCAACCGGATGGGACAGTCAGCCGGGTTTAAAGTAAGTGCGGATGGAGGTACCCCAACAAGAGTGTTTGGTAATTACTTTTTTCAGTACGATCATAATTTGATTGAGCACCCTTCCAACGGTGAACTATTTTTCAATGATACATGGGAAAGCAGTAACCAGGTACAGCGTAAAAGATATAAAGGACCATTTAATCCCGATATCCAATCGTATAACCTTAAAACAAAACAACACAAAAAATACACCACCTGGGAAGGAAAGGATTTTGGTGCTTCTATTGATAAAGAAGGGAATATTTTTTTCATCTCTGATGAAGGAAACGGCGAATATAATTTGTACGCATTAGTGAATGGTGACAAAAGAAGGTGTACACAGTTTACTTCATCCATTAAAACACCACAAGTGAATGCCAATGGAGGTAAAGTGGTTTTTGAAAAAGATTACCAGTTGTGGATGTATGATGTGAAAACCGGGGATACAAGAAAATTAAATATTTCAGTCATCCGGAATAACATCCTGCCAAAAGAAAAAGATTTTGATGTAAAAGGAAATATTACGGCTTATGATGTATCACCCGATGGAAAGAAACTGGCTTTTGTTTCCAGAGGCGAAATATTTGTAAGCGACCCGGAAGGAAAATTTATTCAGCAATTGAACCGCGGTACCGCTGAAAGGGTAACAGAAGTTAAATGGATGAGTGATAATAAAAAAATCCTGTTTGCTCAGACAGCTGCCGGATTTACCAACTTATATTCTATAGCTGCTGATAGCAGCGGAACTCCAAAACAACTGACCAGTGGTCAACGGAACAACAGGGCCATTGTTTTTAATAAGAACAGGACCAAAGCCGTCTATATCAGCGGTCGTGACGAGATACGGCTGCTTGATCTAAAAACAATGGAAAGTAAAACCATTGCAAAAGATGAGTTATGGGGTTTCCGGGCACCCGATCCCAAATTTTCCCCCAACGATGAGTATATTTTATTTACAGTCTACCGGAATTTTGAACAGGATATTTTCGTTTATAATATCAAAGAGAGTAAGGGGACTAACCTTACCAATACTGGTATCACAGAAACAGATCCCATCTGGTCGCCGGATGGGAAATACATTTACTTTACGTCGCAGCGGTTGAAGGCAGCATATCCTTTTGGCATGCCTAATGCAAAAGTGTACCGGGTGCCGCTGGAAAAAATAGATGAACCTTACCGGATAGATAAGTACAATGAATTATTCAAAGACGAAAAGAAAGACACTTCTAAAAAAGTAACACCGGTTATGCCAACAGCAGATAATAAGCCGATTGTGATTGATGCTGACCGGATCATGGAAAGACTGGAACAACTTAGCCCTTCGCTGGGAGCACAATTCCTGCAGGCTGTGTATCAAAAAGGAGAAAAGACAACTGTATTATACACCAGCAATCATGGCGAAGGAAGAAATGCTCTCTGGAAAACGGTGATTGAACCTTTTGAGGCCAACAAAACTGAAAAGATGGCCGGTACTGACAACAGTTTCAGTTTTGATATTACAGAAGTGAATGATAAGTTTTTTGTATTGTTCAATGGCAATATCAATAAATTAAATCTGGAGGCGAATAAAGTAGACCTGATCAATATCAGTTACACTTTCCGCAGAAACCTGTCAGAAGAATTCACACAGATGTTTGAAGAAGCCCTTGCCCAGATGGAAGAGAATTATTATGATGAAAAATATCATGGGCTGAACTGGAAAAAGACAAAAGAATATTACCTGCAATTTATTCCTCATTTGAATAATCGGGCCGATATGAGAATAGTCCTGAATGATATGTTGGGAGAATTAAATTCATCGCACCAGGGATTTGGTACGAATGGAGATGATGAAACGATTGCTTTGCAAAACCGAACCATGGAAACAGGGGTTATCTTCGAAGACAATGATCCTTATAAAGTAAAATATATAGTCAAACGTTCAGCAGCCGAGAAGAAAGGAATTGATATTAAACCCGGTGATGTGCTGGTGAAAGTGAACGATGAAGCCGTAAAAACCACCACCGACCGTAACTATTATTTCACCCTGCCTTCATTGGACAGGGAGCTGAAATTAACTTTCAGCAGGGCCGGACAAATGATTGAGGCAAAGATTCATCCGCAGTCAACCCTGGCTAACAACCTGTATGATGAGTGGATAGATAATAATCAAAAAAGAGTCGACGAAAAAAGTAAAGGCCGTATTGCATATGGTTATATGAAAAATATGGGGGATGGCGAGTTGAACCAGTTCATCATTGATATGACGCAGGAATTAATTAATAAAGATGCCCTCATATTCGACCTTCGCTATAATACCGGTGGCAACGTACATGATGAAGTTTTGAAATTTTTGTCGCAGCGTTCATACCTGCAATGGAAATTCCGGGAGGGTGCCCTGACACCACAATCAAACTTTTCTCCGAGCGATAAACCAATTGTTTTATTAATTAATGAACAATCATTAAGTGATGCAGAAATGACAGCACAGGGCTTCAAAGCTTTGAAACTGGGGAAAATTGTTGGTAACGGTACTTATCGCTGGATTATTTTCACTACCGCAGTCAGCCTGGTAGACGGATCGTCTGTCCGGTTACCGGCTTACGGATGTTATACCCTCGATGGAAAAGACCTTGAAATGAATGGAGTGCAGCCGGATATTTTGATCATCAATAGTTTCGATGATAAACTTACTGGAAGAGACCCTCAATTAGATAAAGCCATTGAAGAGATATTGAAACAGTTGAAATAATCAGAGCTTACAATGGATTTTTATTAAATAATTATAGATAGCTGGGAATTAAGCAGCTAAGGCTATTCGTTTTCTTAGAAATTAATAAGAAAAAATTGGTCGTAAGAGAAAAACAAATATCTTAGGATGCTGAAGCTAATAAATGGCTTCAGCATATTACAACCACCAAACTCTGATTATGCGGAAACTTTACTTCCTGCTGCTTACTGTTCTGTTTGCAGCCTCAGCTAATGCTCAATTAACTGGTACAAAAAACATTCCCGGCGATTATGCTGATTTAGCAACTGCTATCACCGACCTGAATACACAAGGTGTAGGGGCTGGCGGGGTAACGTTGAACCTGCTTGCAGGCAATCCACAAACTGCACCTGCGGGAGGTTATTCCATTACTGCTACGGGAACAGTTGCTAACCAAATTACTTTGCAGGGTAATGGTAATATAATAACAGCGTCGGGAGCATTAGTGGTGGGAGCTCTTAATGACGCAATTTTCAAATTGATCGGTGCGGATCATGTAACCTTAACGGGTTTTGTAATGCAGGAGAATGCTGCTAATACAACAACTGCTGCCGCATCTAATAATATGACAGAGTGGGGGGTGGCCTTATTATATGCAACCTCAACTGATGGTGCCCAGAATTGCACCATTCAAAATAATACGATTGACCTTAACAGGACTTATCAGAATACATTTGGTATTTATAGCAACTCAACACATACAGCAACTGCAGTAACAACTTCTGTAACAGCTACAACTACTGCGGGTGGAAACAGCGGATTAAAAATTTATACTAATAATATTACCGATATTAATATTGGTATTCTGGTAGTTGGACCAACAGCAGCAGCCGATCATAATGATGGTCTTGATATTGGCGGGGCAAGCCTGGCAACAGGTAATACCATTACCAATTATGGAACTACGGGTACCTTTTCCAGTTATGCAAATGTTTCAGGTACCGTGAACGGTATTTTGGTACGGAATACTAAAAGTTATAATGTTTCATATAATACAATTACCAGTTCAAGTGGGGCAAGCGGCGTAACGGCAGGTACTCTCCGTGGTATATATGTTGTCGCAGCATCTAATCAACCTACCGGTACGTTTACTAATAATATTAATAATAACACACTTTCTATTACCAGCCATGTGGTTACCGGTACGGTTAATGGTATTATTGTAGAGTCGACAACAAGCTCTGCTACTTCAACAACTAATATCAACAATAATAACTTTACCACTTTAACTCATTCTATAGCAGCAGCATCAGGGGCAAATACAGCTATATCTCAGTTAGGAAGTACTACTGCAGGACCACTTAATCATAGTATCTCCGGCAATACATTTACCAACATTACTGCTACAACAACCGGCTCATTCACATTTATTTCCAACAGTTGGGCCCGTCCGACAAGTGGTACTGGTAATATTAACAACAACTCTATCGTTACCGCCTTTAGTAAAACAGGTGCAGGAGGTACAATAACTCTATATACTTCCAATTCAGTATCCGGGGCTACAATTAATGAAATTAATACCAATAATAATTTTTCAAATATTACAGTAACCGGCGCAACCACAATTGCAGGATGGGCCAGTACTGATGGTGGTTCTCCAATCAAAACGGTAACAGGCAACACTTTTACTAACTGGACTGGGGGTACATCAGCTGTAACCGGTTTGGCAGTAAGTTTCAGTGGTTCATCCACTGTATCAGGAAACCTGGTTAGTAATATTTCAAGTGGGGGTGCAATTACTGGCATCGCTTCAAGTTCGGGAATAAATACTTTGACAGGAAACACCGTTCATACGCTGGTAAGTACCGGAGCAGCGGCTGTTACAGGTATGTCAGTAACCGGAGGAACAACACAGATTGTTTCAAAAAATAAAATCTATAATCTTGAAGCTAATAATGCCTCTGGAACAGTTAACGGTATATTAGTTTCAGCCGGTACTACTGTAACTATACAGAATAACCTGGTTGGTGATCTCAGAACACCCATTGCAAATGCCGCCAATCCATTGGTTGGTATCAACATTACAGGAAGTACAACAGCGAATGTTTATTTTAATACCGTTTGGATAAATGGTTCAAGTTCCGGTGCATTGTTTGGTGCAAGCAGTATTTCTGCTTCCACTACGCCTGCCCTTACATTAAGAAATAATATTTTTGTTAATACCTCAACTCCGGCCGGGGCTACAGGTTTTGCTTCTGCCTATAGACGGTCATCAACAACATTGACTACCTATAATGCAGCTTCCAACAATAACTTGTTTTATGCTGCAACACCAGGGCCAAACAATTTAATTTTCTTTGACGGTACTAACAGCGACCAGACACTGGCCGCTTATAAAACAAGGGTTAGTACAAGAGACGCTGCTTCGGTAACAGAGAATCCTCCTTTCCTGAGCACAACTGGTTCAAGTGCTAATTTCCTTCATATTAATACTGCCATAGCAACCCAGGTGGAAAGTGCAGCCACACCAGTTGCCGGTATTACTGATGATTATGATGGTGATGTGAGAAATGTAACTACTCCGGATATAGGTGCTGATGAAGGCAATTTTATTTTGCTTGATTTAACAGCTCCTGGTATATCATACACCAACCTGCCGAATACTCTTTGTGCGGCTGATGTTGCATTAAGTGCAGTAATAGCTGATGCGAGTGGTGTTAACACAGTAGCAGGTACAAAACCCAGAGTATATTATAAAAAGACAACCAATGCCAACAGCCTTGGTGCCACGAATGATAACACTACAGATGGATGGAAATATACGGAGGCAACAAATGCTTCAAGTCCCTTCAACTTTACCTTAAATCTTGGGTTGATAAACGGAGGTGTCGCCACCGGAGATGTGATTCAATATTTTGTAGTGGCACAGGACTTAAATGGTACACCTAACGTGGCTATTAACAGTGGTACTTTTGCTGTAGCACCAACCAGTGTGGCTTTAACAGCAGCAGCTTTCCCAATTGGAGGAACCATTAATAGTTATTCTATTTTGTCAGGTGGAATATCAGGCACTGTTACCGTTGGTGCAGCGGGAACTTACACCAGCTTAACTGGTGCAGGTGGGTTGTTTGCAACTCTTAACGCTGGTGGTTTAACAGGAAATCTTAATGTAACACTCCTTGATGTCACACAAACAGAAAATGGTGTTACAGCACTCAATTCAATTTCATATGGTTGCGGTGGTCCATTTACACTTACTATTACTCCTGCTTCTGGTGTTGCAGTAACAATAACCGGTTCTAACACTAATGCTATTCTTAAATTAAATGGTGCAGACAATGTTACAATTGATGGTTTGAATACAGGCGGAAGTTCCCTGTTTGTCACTAACACAAATGCAACGGGACTCTCTGAATTATGGATAGGAAGTGCAAGTGCTTCTGATGGTGCAACAAACAATACAATCAGGAACACCACTTTCGCAGGATTTTCTAATACAGGAACGGTTGGAGGTATTATAATTGGAAGCGGAACTACTTTAGGAAACCCCGCTGAAAGCCCCAACAATAATATTACAATTGAGGGTTGTACGTTTATCAGGCAGCAAAATGGAATTTTTGCATCCGGTAATGCCAGTTCGTTTGATCAGAATATGGTGATTAATCAAAATACTTTTGGTTCAACCGTTGCTGCAGACAAACTTACCTTCAGAGGGTTAAGTCTTCAGAATGCTGCCAACTTCACTATCAGTAATAATACAATTGCCGGTGTTGTTTCAACTACAGCATCTTCAGCAACAATGACTGGTATATCCGTATTTAACGGAATTTCCGGTGGCGCAATTTTTAATAACAAGATTAGCGATATTAAGCAGACTAATACAACGGGTTGGGGTAGTAATGGCATCGGTCTTTTCTCCACCAGTACAGCCTCAGGTCTGAATGTATATAATAATTTTATTTCGGATGTGGCCAGCCAGGGCTTTAACGGAACAACGGCCACAGACAATGGTTATGGTATCATGATTAACTCAGGAGGTGGATATAATATCTACTTTAACACCGTAGTCCTGAATACAAACCAGGGTGCTGGTGCAGCATCAGGTATAACTGCAGCTATCAATTTAGCTTCTGGGCTCGGTGTCGGAGCCATCAATCTTCAGAATAATATTCTGGGTAATTCGCAAACTGTCGGAGCTAACAGGTATGCTATCTTGAGTGCATCTGCGAATACTACTTTTGCTTCGATTAATTATAACGATTATTATACAGCAGGTCCTAATCTCGGATTTATCGGATCGAATAGAGTAGACTTAGCAGCCGTGCAAGCTGGTTTTGGTGGTAATGCTAATTCAATCAACTTCCTGCCAACATTCGTTTCTCTTACAGACTTGCATCTTGATAACACACTTGGAGCTAACTGGTGCCTTAATGGTTCGGGAATAGTCATACCAGGAATTACAACGGATATCGATGGAAACACCAGGAGTACCGGTACTGCACCAAATGGCCCAGACATGGGGGCCGATGAATTCACAGCTATCGGAGATGCGGTGGCAACACCATCTTCTCAAACAGTTTGTACGGGTGTGCCAATCACAACAATTGTGTTGTCAGGGACAGCAACATCCTTCAACTGGACAAGAGATAATACAGTAGCTGTAACAGGAATAGCAGCAAGTGGAACTGGTGATATCAGTGGTACATTAACAAATACAACAGCTTCGCCTGTTACTGTAACCTTTACCATCTTCCCGGTAAATGCTCAAGGTTGTGTTGGACCATCCATCACAGCAACAGTTACTGTTAATCCGGACAATACAATCATACTTAGTTCAGGTGGTGGCACCGATGCACAAACAGTTTGTATCAATACGCCGATAACTAATATTACTTATACAACAACAGGCGCAACAGGTGCAAACTTCAGTGGTTTACCAACAGGTGTAAATGGTAGTTGGGCTGCCGATGTGGTTACCATCAGCGGCGCACCAACAGTAGCAGGTTCATTTAATTATACAGTGACATTAACCGGTGGATGTGGCGTAATTACTGCAAACGGATCTATTACAGTAACACCGGATAATACGATCACTCTCAGTTCAGGACCGGGCACAAATGCACAAATGGTTTGTATCAATACACCGATTACTAATATTACTTATACAACAACAGGCGCCACAGGTGCAAACTTCAGTGGTTTACCAACAGGTGTAACTGGTAGTTGGGCTGCCGATGTGGTTACCATCAGTGGCACACCTACAGTAGCTGGACCATTCAATTACACAGTGACACTAACAGGTGGATGTGGTGTAATTACTGCAAACGGATCTATTACAGTAACACCGGATAATACGATCACTCTCAGTTCAGGACCTGGTACAAATGCACAAACGGTTTGTATCAATACACCGATTACAAATATTACATATAACACAACTGGTGCAACGGGAGCCAACTTCAGTGGTTTGCCGACAGGTGTAACTGGAAGTTGGTTAGCCAATGTGGTCACCATCAGTGGTACACCGACATTAGCAGGACCATTTAACTATACAGTTACATTAACAGGTGGTTGCGGAGTAACTACCGCCAATGGTTCAATTACTGTGAACCCAAGTCCCACTGTTGGTGGAGTTGTAACTCAACCATTAACCTGCGTTTCTGCAGACGGCGCTATTGATATAACAGCAAGCGGAACACCAGGGCCTTACACTTATGCATGGACTACTGTAGGTGGTTCAGGATTGGTGCCAGCCCAGGAAGACCAATCTGGTTTAACGGTGGGTCAATACACGGTTGTTGTGACTGACCAGACAACCAGTTGCCAGCAAACTGCTGTGTTTAATGTGATTGGACCCGGTGGTTGTGCGGTATGTCCTGTTGTAGGAACTATAACTTCTAACCCAACGCCAACAACCTGTATTAATTCAACTGTTAGTTTGAATGCATCGGGTCTTACTTTCATGGGAGTAACCTATGGTATTGAATTTAAATATTCTAATACACCATTGGCTGATCCATATACAGGTGGTACATCGATTGCCACCATTCCTAATGGAGGACTCACTGGTGGTGGTACCGGCGCAGCAACAAGTACTTCGTTTGGTACAGCTGGTAACTATTACATTTATGCAATATTGTCACCGGTTCCTATCGATCCTTCTTGCAGGCCTTCAGCTGTTACCTTCCTTCAGGTAAATCCAACAACTACCATTACATCAGTAACGGCAACACCGAATCCTGTTTGTATTGGTTCAACAACTCAGCTCAATTCAACAGTAAGTAATAATCCTCCCGGCTATTCTCTTGCACCTTTTGTAAATTACGGTGCACAGGCTAATGCCGGACCTGTTGGTGATGATGCGGTATCAGGTGCCATTAATATTGGATTCCCATTCACTTATTTTGGTACTACATACACCCAGTTTGGAATTTCAACCAATGGAAATATACAGTTGGGGGCAGGTCCTTATTCTTCACCATTTACTAATCAGGCGATTCCTACTGTAGGTGCCCAGGAAAATTATGTTGCTTTGGATTGGGATGACTGGATCGCAAATCCCGGCAATATAACCTATACAACTGTTGGAGTAGCGCCTAACCGCCAGTTGATTGTTTCTTACAGTGGCCTTAACCATTTTTTTGGTGCTGGTACAGGAACTTTAACAGGTCAAATCGTTTTGTATGAAACCAGCAATTTGATAGACATTGTGAATGTTAGTGTAATCTCTAATAATTTAGGAACCCAGGGTGTGGAAGATGCTGCAGGTACTACTGGTCTTGCTGTAGCAGGTCGTAATAACGAGAACTTCAGCTCCGCTAATACAACATGGCGTTTCTCTACTGGCTCAAGCTTTATTTATACATGGACGGCCAACCCGATTGGCGCACAGGCTGGTATCAGTGACCCAACTATACCTAACCCGGTTGCAACGGTAAATGTCAACGCCATTTATACATTGGCTGTTGCAGATGCGGCTACAGGTTGTTCATCATCATCATCCGTTACTGTAACCACTAACCCGATACCAACTGTAAATGCAGTGGCTAACCAGGTAGTATGTAATGGTGCGCCATTGTCAGTTAGCTTCAGTGGTGCGGTGTCAGGCACAGTTTACAACTGGACCAACGATAATACTGCAATTGGTCTTGGTGCAAGCGGTACCGGCAACCTTAGCTTTACAGCTACCAATGCCGGTCTCACACCCATATCAGCTACCATTACAGTTACACCAACCTATACAAATGGTGGTACAACATGTACTGGTACACCGATTTCATTTACGATTACGGTGAACCCAACACCAACGGTAACTTGTCCTGGAAATATTACAGTAAGTAATACCGTAGGTTTCTGTGGAGCAGCAGTTACTTATAGTACATCTTCGACCGGTACACCAGCTCCGGTTATCACTTATTCATTCAGCGGTGCTACTACAGGCAGTGGCAGCGGAAACGGAAGTGGTTCATTCTTCAATGTTGGTACCACTACAGTCACTATCACTGCAACGAATACCTGTGCTGCTGTTACCTGCACATTTACTGTAACAGTAAATGATACACAAGCTCCGGTAATAACCTGCCCTGCTCCGGTAACCGTAAGTTGTGCCGCTGCAGTGCCTCCGGTTAATACAGGTTCTGTTTCTGCATCAGATAATTGTCCGGGAGTTGTAATAACACATATCGGCGATGTAATTAGTGCACAAACCTGTGCCAACCGTTATACGCTTACCAGAACATACAGGGCTACAGATGCTGCAGGTAATTTTACCAACTGTACCCAAATCATAACTGTAAATGACGTAACACCACCTTCATTAACATGTCCTGCACCAATAACAGTTAGTTGTGCCGGTGCAGTACCTGCACCAAACATTGCTGCTGTAACAGGTGTAAGTGATAACTGCGGTGGAGTAGTAACCGTAACATTTATCAGTGATGTAATCAGTAACCAAACTTGTGCGAACAGGTATACCATAACAAGAACCTACCGTGCAACAGATGTGTGCGGCAACTTTGCAGAGTGTACACAGATCATAACTGTAAATGATGTAACACCTCCAACGCTTACATGTCCTGCACCAATAACAGTTAGTTGTGCAGGCGCAGTGCCTGCACCAAATATTGCTTCCGTAACAGGTGTAAGTGATAATTGCGGTGGAGTAGTAACTGTAACATTTATCAGTGATGTAATCAGTAACCAAACTTGTGCGAACAGGTATACGATAACAAGAACCTACCGTGCAACAGATGTTTGCGGAAACTTTGCTCAGTGTACACAGATTATTACAGTCAATGATGTAACAGCACCTGTAATTACCTGCCCGGCAAATATTACCGTAACAACTCCGGTGGGCTCCTGTTCAGCTGTAGTAAACTTCACTCCGACTGCAACCGATAACTGTGGTGGGGCTGTTACAATAGTAAGTTCACCAGCATCTGGTTCAGCATTCCCGATTGGAACAACAACAGTTACCTCAACTGCAACAGATGCATGCGGTAATACTTCAACATGTACGTTCACTGTAACAGTAAACGATGGCCAATTGCCTGTAATTACCACACAGCCAGCTAACAGAACTGTCTGTGCCGGTACAAATGCTACATTCAATGTAGTAGCAACTAATGCAGTGAGCTACCAGTGGCAACAATGGAATGGTAGTGCCTGGGTTAATATAGCCGGTGCTACAGCTTCATCGTTTACCGTAAGTAATACAACTGTGGCGATGAATACTAATGCATTCCGTGTAATTGTAAACGGATTGTGTACAGTACTCACTTCAAATGTTGCAACTCTGTTTGTCAATGCAGGTCCAACTGTAGTAATTACAGCAACACCTCCACCATCAATATTGCCAAATCAGACTACGACCCTGCATGCGACGACGTTCCCTGCAGGAGGTGGAACCTTTACCTGGTTCTATAATGGTACAGTTATCCCTGGAGAAACTACATCTTCACTGGGGCCGCTGACTATTAATCAGCTTGGTACTTACAGGGTAGTATACACCGATGGTAACGGATGCGTTGGTACTTCTGCTAACTTTGAAGTAACGGGTGCTGTTTCCAATGAAATCTGGGTTTATCCAAATCCAAACTTTGGTCAGTTCCAAGTAAGATTCTTTAACCAGACTAATGAACCTGCTACAGTGAATGTGTATAATGCTGCAGGACAAAAAGTATATCAAAGAAGTATTGTAACCGGCGGAACTACGTACACTCAGATAGACATCGACCTTGGTTTCAAGGCAAATGGAATATATATAGTGCAGGTAGTAAACGGCAGTGGTAAACTGCTCGCAGCTAAACGAATCATCGTTCAGAGCCGCTAGAATCACAGCTTAATTTATCATTCAAATCCATCCCGATACAAAGTCGGGATGGATTTTTTGTTTAACCAGGTATTTTTTCAGCTTTTTTTATTATTTCATCGTATATCTTCTAAGTGGAAGAATAAGAAAAAACGTTTGCGGTAATTTTTCTCGCTGTGAATGTTTAATTTCGGCAATCCAAATTTTCCAACTATTAAAATCTTTCTCTTCTAAAACTGCTTTATGAAGAAATTTTTACTCCTCTTAACTACAGCTCTTTACTTTATTTCAGCAACCGCACAGATTTCAGAAGCTGATATAAACTTTGCCAAACAACTAGTTACAAAAAACCAAGCGGCTATTGCTCTTTCTGCTGAAGACCAGCAGAATTTCTTAGTAACATCCACGTATAAAACTGCAGAAGGTCTTCAAATGGTTTATCTGCAGCAAACCTACCTTGGTATCCCGGTGTATAATCAATTACAGGTATTGGCTTTCAGAAATGAAAAACTAGTCTCCAATGCAGGAGGCCGTATACCTGATATTCACAAATCAGTAAACGGAAAGAACGGAATGCCTGCTGTAAGTGTGGTAGAGGCATTACAGACGGCTTTGCTGGATGCAAAAGCAACTGCACTGGAAGCGGCAGTTCCGATTAATATTTCTTCAGATGGACACAAATTTGAATTTGGAAAACTCGGTGCTACTTCTGAGAACATCAAAGCAGATTTATTATGGTACCCTATTGAAGGAAAGAACGAAGTGAAACTGGTATGGCAGGTTTTTGTTACGCCAAAAGTTTCGTCTGATTATTTATTGATAAGAGTGGATGCAAATACAAATGCTGTTGTTGACAGAACAAACCTGACAATAACATGTAACTGGAATCATGATGGACATTCTGTTGAAGCTCATGTAAAAGAAAATCATGCCGCAGCTATTTCCAATAATAGTTATGTAGTACAGCAACCAGCAAAGAAATGGCAGGTTCGTCCTGATGTTATTTCTTCTGTAACATACCGTGTAGTGAAATACCCGGCTGAAAGTCCTACACATCCCGGGGGTGTGCCTTCTTTACATACTGATCCGTGGTTAATGGCAGGTGCTCCTGCGGCCTCGCTTGGATGGCATGATGATGGAACTACATTACATGACAGCACAAGAGGTAATAATGTGTGGGCACAGGAAGACAGGGATGCTAATAATACAACTTTTGGAAGGACAGCACTCTCCACTACTCCGCAGCCAACACTTACGTTGGATTATACCTATGATTTTACAAAAGCACCTACTGATGCAACCAGTGATAACCAGAAAGCTGCTATCACCAACTTGTTTTACTGGAATAATATTATTCATGATATTGCCTACGTATATGGTTTTGATGAGCCTACGGGAAATTTTCAAAATAATAACCAGGGACGGGGTGGCCTGGGCAATGATTATGTAATTGCCGATGCACAGGATGCCTCTGGTACCAACAATGCTAATTTTTCCACACCTGTTGACGGCAATAGACCCAGAATGCAGATGTTTTTATGGACGGCACCTAATCCTGACCGTGACGGTGACCTGGATAATAGTATTGTAGTCCATGAGTACACACACGGTATCAGTAACCGATACACCGGTGGTCCGGCTACAGCATCTTGCTTAGGTAATGCAGAGCAGGGTGGTGAAGGCTGGAGCGATTATTTCGCATTAATGTCTACAACTAACTGGGCCACAGCTACCGTGAATGATGGAGTCAACAGAAGAGGAATTGGTACCTATGCTTTAAATCAACCACCTTCAGGTACTGGTATCCGCAGATTCCCTTATTCTACTGATATGACGATTTACCCTTTGACATATGCAAGTATGCCTAGTTCTGTTGTGCCACATGGTACAGGAGAAATCTGGTGTATGATGCTTTGGGAAATGACCTGGGAAATCATCCGGCAGGATAATGCTATCAATCCGAATCTTTTTGCTCCGGGCCCAACATCTTCGATGGTAGGAAACAGTTCTGCATTAAAATTAGTGTCTGAAGGAATGAGATTACAGCCTTGTAATCCGGGTTATGTAGATGCAAGAAATGCTATTCTGCGGGCAGATACTTTATTGTTTAATAACAGGTACAGTTGTTCTATCTGGAAAGCTTTTGCTAAAAGAGGATTGGGCAGAAATGCTTCGCAGGGTTCTGCAGCAAGTGCAACAGATGGAGTGGCTGATTTTACTGTGGATGCCAGTGCCTTTTCTGTAGCAGGAAGTGTTACACAAATTCCGGAAGGCCAAAATGTTACTTATACCAATTCGATAACGGCAGGTAATTGCAGCCCCGTAACGAATTTCTTTATTACCGATACATTGCCGTTGAATGTAACCTATGTCAGTGGCGGAAGTTATAATGCAGGCAACAGAACTATTACTTTCAGCCCGGTATCATTAGCCGCTGGTGCCACACAAACATATCCTTTTACCGTAACTGTAAATAACGGAAGTTATTTTACACCGGTCACACATATTAATGAGACTGTACCTGCTGCAGGTATTCCGGCTGCATGGACAGCTACTTCTACAACTGCCAATGTTTGGACCACCACTACCACCTCGGTGAACAGTGCACCTAATGCATTCTTTGCACCGAACCCTGTTGTTGCTTCTGATCACAGGTTGGCAACCACTGCTGCGTTTACTTTGTTGCCGGCAAATGCTTCTCATTATACAACACTTAGTTTCTGGCACCGCTTCAACACGGAAGATGGCTGGGACGGTGGTGTAGTTGAAATAAGCACCAATGGTGGAACTACCTGGACTGATTTAGGATCAAAAATGATTAGTGGAAAATATAATGGGGCACTCGGCACAGGTAGTAACAATCCGATTGGGGGCAGGGCCGCCTTCACAGGACTGATAAGTTCGTTTATGAAAACCACTATTAACTTATCTTCTTATGCAGGTCAATCTGTAACAATTCGTTTTCGTTTTGCCTCTGATGATAATACAGCCCCGGCCGGCGGCGGTTGGTTTGTAGACGATATAGTATTATATACTGAACCGGTTGTAACTATTAAATCAAACTTGTTCAATGCTTCCAGTGTATTACAATCAACAGCAGAAACTAATACACAAATAACCCAGGCGTCAGCATGTGTTCCTGTTACTGTTACTACTCAGCCACCGGCAACAATTAATACTTGCGCCGGCGGAAACGTAAATATCAGTGTTGTTGCTGCTGGTACTTCACCTGCATATCAATGGCAGGTAAACACCGGCAGTGGTTTTGTGAATGTTCCTGTTGCAGCACCCTATACAGGCGGAACTTCTTCCACACTTACCATCACGGGTATTACTGCCCTGATGAACGGTTATCAATATCGGTGTGTACTTTCAAATACATGTACTGTTGCCTTTAATTCAGGTACGGCAACCTTGGCTGTTGGATCCACCGCCAGTATAACTGCACAACCGGTAAACAGTACTATTTGTACCGGGGCTAATACCACTTTTAGTATTACTGCAACTAATCCATCATTTTATAAATGGCAGGTAAATACGGGTACTGGTTTTGTGGATGTGCCTAACGCCGCACCTTACAGTGGTATTGCAACAAATACATT
This sequence comes from Chitinophagaceae bacterium, assembly GCA_016719015.1. Taxonomy (GTDB): domain Bacteria; phylum Bacteroidota; class Bacteroidia; order Chitinophagales; family Chitinophagaceae; genus JJ008. The sequence goes on along the minus strand of JADKAZ010000001.1, from coordinate 1,125,388 downwards.
GACAATTACCGGGGCTACGGCAATCATGAGTGGATACCAATACCGCTGCGCAGTGGGAAGTTGCGGAGGAGATATTAACTCCAATGCAGCAACACTTACTATTTCAATACCAGTTTCAATTACAACACAGCCGGGCAGTAGTACTTTATGCGAAGGAACGGCTGTCAACTTCACCGTGGGCACTACCGGCTCTGTAATAAGTTATCAATGGCAGGTTAGCACAAATGGTGGTGTTACATACACTGACATTGCAGGAGCCACCACAAACACTTTTGCAATACCTGTTGCCTTACCTGCACAAAATGGGTATCGTTTCAGGGTGGTTGTAACAGGAAGTTGTGGCCCGGTTAATTCAAACGGGGCAACCTTAGCAGTAAATCCGTTGCCGGTATTTACTTTGAATAATCTTCCTCAAACACTTTGCCTTTCTGATCAACCTGTTTCTTTAAGTGCATCTGTAGGGGGTGGAGTATGGTCTGGTACAGGTTTATCAGGCAGTACATTTAGCCCTTCAGTTGCAGGAGTAGGGTCAAAAATCGTAACCTACACCCTTACCAATGCAGGATGCAGCACAGCAGTGTCTTCTGCAATACAGGTAAATGAATGTTCGGACAGACATGTACCGTTAAACAGGTTCCCGGCCATTTATCTGGGTCCCAACCCAACCCGGAACGGAAGATTTAATATATGGATCAATACAGATTTATATACAAAATTGGGTATGAAAGTATTTACCAGCCAGGGTGCGTTAGTGAAAACAACTGAATTCAACGGCATCGGTTATGGAAGTGTAATTCCTGTAGATCTTTCAAATTTGCCAAGTGGAACTTATCATTTATATCTATATAATGATGAAGGAACCTTCATCAGCAGAGGTGCCAGTATTATTATTGTAAGAGAATAAATATTTAAAGAACGCAATACTAAAATGCCCTGCCAAAGCGGGGCATTTTTTATGGAATTTGTTTGATAAATTTTATCATAGCACTGCTTCCTTCTGTACTTGATAAATAAGCATCATACCGTTTATCACCGACAATTGCCAGCATATATGATGTATTAGGAGGAATAGCTCCCAGGTTTTCTGCTACCATAATCAGTTCATTTGTTTCCCTCATATCATTAACCGAAAATTTGATGATATAAGCAGTTCCGGCAAGACGGATATGTTCAAAAATTAATTTATCATTCAGGAAAAGAGAAATAGAATCACCATCTATTTCAGCATTATCATAAAAACGAAGTTCTATCGAATCTCCTGTTAATGGAATTTCTTTTACTAATATTTTTTTGCGGGTAACAAATTTTTCTTCAATAGTAGGGGCTTTTACCGGCTCAATAATTGTAATAACCGGCTTTGATTGTTCTTTAATTTTTTTTGGTTCGGTGACGGGTTCCTCAACTGGTTTTTCAATGACCATAGGAGGGGAAACAACAACTGGTCTTTCTTGCGGAATAGTTTTTACCGGGTCTTCTGTAATTACAGTGCGTTGTGAAAGGCTGGCAATACTATCAATAATTTCCGGGTCATTGGCACCGACGGTATAATTTTCAATAACAAAATCCCATTCATCTTCAAATTCGGGTTGGCCAATTTTATCCAGGTGAACCTCGCCGGTCGGGTTAGTATCATTTTCTTTCTTTGCCACTTTTCCATCCAGCATCATGGTACCCCCACCGGGGCAGTTAAAATCGGCCCGGGAAAGCATAGGGATTTTTCCGGGGGTGGAGATATTGAATCTACCTGATTTTTCTTCAATTAACTGGTCATCCCACCAAACTGCACTGTTTGTATTTTCATCAAAATACCCTTTGATGGAGTAACGCCTGTAATTATTGGCCGATTCGTAGTAATACGAAGTGCCGGTAAGGCTATCGCCGCTTTGAATAATCTTAACTTCAACTTTTTGCTTATTAATTTTCCCTTTCCAAACACCTGTTATCATTTGGGCCGATAACGAAGAAAAGGCGCAATCACCTATCAGAAAGATTAGCAGGCAAAAGCCATAAATCGTTGCTTTTTTGATGCTGGTAAACATGATAATCAATCAAACGGTTTTTTACCCTGAATATTTTGCTGGGAAAACTTGCCACAGTGGAAAAAAATCATAACTTTCCTTCTGATACCCTCCGGAAGGAAGGCTAGTTTATAATAATCAACCAAACTTTGTTTATGAAGAAAATGTACTTTCTTTTGCTTCCGCTTATATTACTGACCAGCCATGTTGCATTGAGTCAGTGTACCAATCCTTCAGCATTTGGTACCGCTACAGCCCCGACAAATACCACTCCACTAACAATTACAACCTGTGCTTTTGCCGGAGAATACAGTACTATAAATGGCGCTGTTGCAGGTTCAACTTATCTGTTTACCGCTACAGGAGGTACAGGTAATTATATTACTATTCGCCAAGGTACACCGGGCGGCACTGTTCTTGGGTTTGGAACTTCACCTGTGAGTGTAACTTGCACTGTATCAGGTCCGCTGTACCTGCATTATAATACTAATGCAGCATGTGGAACTGACGGCTCCTGCCATACAGGTATAGTCCAATGTACCAGTTGTAGTGCATTGCCACCACCAGTTAATGATTTGTGTACAGCAGCGCTGCCAATAAATTGTGGTCAAACGATCAATAGTACTACAGTAGGTGCTACGCTGGATGCCGTAGGTACATGTGTTACCGCATTAGGATCTGCTCCTGGTGTTTGGTATACATTTACCGGAAATGGAGTTGCAACCACCTTAAGTCTTTGCGGCTCTGCTTATGATACTAAAATTGGTGTTTTCAGTGGTACTTGCGCAGGATTAACCTGCGTAACTGGCAACGATGATTTTTGCGGACTGCAATCAGAAGTTACTTTCACTACTGTTTTAGGAACACAATATTATGTATTGGTAACCGGCTTCAGTACCAATAGTGGTGCCTTTACACTGACCAGAACCTGTGCTGCAACAGGACCAGTTAATGATTTGTGTACAGCAGCATTGCCAATTAATTGCGGCCAGACTATCAATAGTACAACAGTTGGTGCAACAGCGGATGCAGTAGGTACCTGTACTACAACGTTAGGAACTGCACCGGGTGTTTGGTACACCTTCACAGGTGATGGTTTTTCAACTACCTTAAGTCTTTGCGGTTCCGCTTATGATACTAAAATCGGTGTATTTAGTGGTACTTGTGCAGCATTAACTTGTGTTATTGGAAATGATGATTTTTGTTCCCTTCAGTCACAAGTCACTGTAAATACTATTTTGGGAACGCAGTATTATGTACTGGTAACAGGCTTCAGTACAAATAGCGGTGCCTTTACACTTGCAAGAACCTGTACTTCACCAACTCCATGTGCAGAGAATTTTGATGGCGTGATAGCTCCGGCTCTTCCTACGGGTTGGTCTGCTACAGTTGGTGCTACTTGTGCCGGAACAGCAAGATGGGTTACAGTTAATACCACTTCTTTCAATGCTCCGAATTCAGCATTTGCAAATGATCCTGGTTGTATATCTGATGAATATTTAGATTCAAGGGTATTCCCGATAATTTCTCCAACAGCACAATTAACTTTCAGAAGAAGCAATAACCTCGAAAATAATTTCGATGGTTTGGTACTTGAAATATCAATAGGTGGAGGTGCATTCCAGGATATCATTGCAGCAGGCGGCACATTTGTAACGGGTGGTTATAATGGAACCATAAGTGCTGCATTCGGTAGTCCTATAGCCGGGCGTCAGGCCTGGACTGGTAACTCCGGTGGGTTTGTTCTTACTACAATTAATTTGCCGGCGGCCGCCAACGGTCAGAATATCGTTCTTCGATTCCGTCGTGCTACTGATAGTAGCGTAGCCGGTGTTGGAGCATTCATAGATGATATTTCTATTGCCGGTTCTCTTTGCGGCGGTGGTTGTGCAGGTATACCAACTGCTGGTACCATTTCAGGGGCTACCACAGCTTGTGTTGGTAATAACGTAGCACTCACTTTGACAGGTCACTCTACTACACCGGGTGTTACTATACAATGGAAATCATCAACTACACCAGGCGGTCCTTATACTAATATAGCGGGTGCAACAAGTGCCAACTATAATTTCACCGCTGTCGGTGGAACCAGGTACTATATAGCAACATTAACCTGTGTTAATGGTGGTGGTTCAGCTAATACTCCAGAGTTCACCGTTGCTGTAGGTGCACCAGTTCACACTGCTGTATCTGCTACAGTTACTACCGTCTGTACACCGGGTGTAGTGGCAGTTACGGGAACGGTTAGCGGTGGCGTTTTACAGGGTGCTAATGTATTAGGTACTTCTGGTACAATCAATCTTGCCATCCCTGATGCAACACCTGCAGGTATTAATACAACCATTACTTTACCGGCCACAACAATTACTGCGGCTGCTGATTTGAAAGTAAGAATCAATGCAAGGCATAGCTGGGTAGGTGATTTGATATTTACTTTAACCAGTCCTTGCGGAACTACTTTCTTATTTGACAGGCCAGGAGTACCTGCATTAACATTTGGAAGTTCAGCAAATCTCGGAACTTCCAATGCGACTACGCCTCCGCCAGATGTTTATACGTTTGACCTTGCTGCAGCTACGGTAATTCCTGAAACAGCACCTGGTACTGGCTTTATCCCCGGTGGTAGCTACAGACCCTCAGATGTTGGTGGTGCAGCACACAACTGGGCTGGATTAGCCTTCCCTTGTGCTGCAGGTGGTAACTGGACATTGAATATTTCTGATAATGGCGGTGGCGATGTGGGTGTGTTGGTTGACTGGCAAATTCTTGGCCCAACTGTTTACACTCATACTCTCACAGGCCCTGGTACCATTACTCAAAATGCATCGACTGGGCCTGCTAACAGTACTGGTAACTTTACAGTAAGCAACCTGCCTGTTGGCCTTCATACATTCACTCTTACATCTACTGATGGAATTGGTTGTTCTGTAAGTTCAACAGTTTCAGCATTGATAAAACAAACACCAATCATTACATTGACACCTGCTGCTCCGGTTATTTGTAACGGAACAATCCAACAGATTACTGCCAGTGTGGTACCACCAACAGTATTGTCATTCAATCAACCTGCTACAACAGTTGTTCCTGCTGGTTCTCCAACAACAACAACAGGAATAGGAGGGCCATATCCTTCACAGGTAAATGTGGCCGGATTACCAGCAACTGGTGTAACTGTTAAGTCTGTAAAACTTGGTAATATCAATCATACATTCCCAAGTGATATGGATATAGTATTGGTTTCTCCTACAGGTCAGTCAGTGATTTTGCTGTCTGATATCGGTGGCGGAACAGATCTGATTGGAGTTGATTATTTATTGGATGATGCAGCAGCAACTAGTTTGACTGCCGCCTTTAATCCAGCCGGTACTTACAAACCAACAAATATTGGTGCAGGAGATAACTGGCCTGCACCGGGGCCATTAGGTGCTCCTTTTTCAACAACGTTGTCAACTTTTGCCGGTAATCCAAACGGAAACTGGAGCTTGTATGTTTTTGATGATACAGGTGGTGATGCTGGTTTCATCGGAAACTGGAGCATTGACTTTAATATACCATCGTTGGTTACATTCAGCCCTATTACTAACTTGTTTACTGATCCGGCAGCTACTATCCCATATGCAGGTCAGCCTATAAGTGTGGTATATGCAAGGCCAACTACTACTACACTTTACACCGCTACTTCAACAGTAGATGGATGTACAGGTACTGCAACCGTTAATGTAACAGTGAATCAATTACCAGTTATTACAGTTCAGCCAACACCTGCTACGCAGACTATCTGCCCTGGCTTTAATGTTACTTATTCAGTAACTGCCACAGGAACAGGAATTACTTATCAGTGGCGTCAAGGTGCTGTTAACCTCGTAAATAATGCACAGATTTCAGGTGCCACTACCAATACATTAACGATAACAAATGTAAATGCATCTAACAGTGGTACCTACACCGTTGTAGTTTCCGGTGTGTGTCCTCCTCCGGTAACTTCTAACCCCGTTGTACTGAATGTAGCAACGGCACCGGTTATATCAACACAACCTGCCAACAGAACAGTTTGCGTAGGCCAAAGTGCAGCATTTACAGTAGCAACAGTGGGAAGTGTACCACCTCCAACCATTTATCAATGGCAGGTAAGTACAGATGGCGGTGCTACATGGAATAACCTTACCACAGGAGGTTCATACACAGCAACCTTTACCATTCCTGCTGCTGTAATTGGACAACATAACTCCAGGTACAGGGTGCTTGTAACAAACAGTTGCGGTCAGACAACCACTTCTGCAGTTGCTATCCTTACTGTTAATGCATTACCAACTGTAACAGCAACCGCATTGTCATCAAGAATTTGTATCAGTGATACATTGGTGCCATTGTCTGGTTTGCCTGTAGGTGGCAGCTGGAGCGGTATCGGTGTTTCCGGTTTCAACTTTGTACCATCATCTACAGCTGTAGGTACTTATACCCTTACTTACACTTACACGAATGCTGCTGGTTGTACTGCAAGTGCACAAGTGATTGCAAAAGTGGAAGATTGCCAGGAAAGAGTAAGATTACTTAGCGATGATGGCCTGATACTTTTCCCGAATCCAAATAATGGATTGTTCAATATCAGGGTCAACAGTACCTTGTACAACTATCTTGGCATGAAGGTTTATAATTCTCAAGGTCAGTTATTGAACGGTTCATCAGTTAACGACGTAATGGTATCGCCAGTCTACACAGGTCTTGTTTATGGCCGTGTGATTCCGATTGATCTTACCAAACTGCCAGCAGGTATTTACTTTGTTAAGTTCTACTATGATGATGGTGTTAGAACTTCAGAAAAGACCTTTAAAGTAGTGATACCCGGACATTAATAACCAGTACAAAAATTAAAATCTATACAAGGCATCCGCAATTTGCGGATGCCTTTTTCTTTACTGGTATCGACTCCTTAACTTTAGCAGGCTATGCAATTAACCTCACTCACATCGTTATTGAACAATAACAAGCACCACTTTCATCCGGTGGTGAAGTTTGATGCTACTACAGATAAACTTTTATCATTTGATTTTACTTCCGGCAATAAAGAGCTTACGAATGATATATTAAGTGACACCAACCGTTTCACAACTTGGGTGAATGAAAAATTACAAGAAGTAAATGCCCGGTATGGAATTGGTGGTTATAAAGAGCACCGTACAGTTTACAGCATCAGTAAGGTCTTTGATGGTGATAAACCGGGTGAAGAGCCACGGCGTTTGCACCTTGGTACAGATATCTGGGGGAAGCCGCATACTGCCGTAATGGCCCCATTGGATGGAATCGTACACAGTTTTGCATTCAACAACCGGTTTGGAGATTATGGTGCCACTATTATCTTATCTCACCTGCTTAATGGAGTGAGCTTTTATACACTGTATGGTCATTTGAGTTTGAATTCAATTAAAAATATCCAGGAAGGGGACCGGATTGAAAAAGGAGATGTTTTTGGAGAGTTTGGCATTCCTTCTGAAAATGGAAGCTGGCCTCCACATCTTCACTTTCAAATTATTTCTAACATCGGAGAATGGAAAGGTGATTACCCCGGTGTATGTAAATTCTCTGAAAAAGAAAAATGGCTGGCTAATAGTCCCGACCCGGATATTATTTTGCAATTAAATCAGTTTACTTCATCAGTTTAAAAGCATGAGTCCAGTTTTCTCTTAAAAAACCCGGAATGCACCACAAAATGCAGAGCGGCTCTATAGCCCTTGCTGCTTCCATTTTTCCCATGTCTTCCGTATCCCAGCTAAAGGAAGTAAGTATATCAGTCACCACAGTTTTGGCATCATCATCATTTCCGCAAATAAACATGGTTGGCCAACCATCAGTAAAAGCAGGTTTGTACATTAAATGGCTTCCTACACTGTTAAAAGCTTTTACCACTCTTGCTTCCGGAATACGGGCCTGTATGATTTCCATGAGGCTTTCGTTTGTATTGGTAAAAAAAGATATTACACCGTTCACTGGGGGTGCATCAGCAATGGGATTGGTTACATCAATAACAACTTTTCCGATAAAATTTTCCAACCCTGCAAGGTCAAGTGCTTCGGTGGCTTTGTTGCCTTTCACCGCCAATACAATACTTTCACCAAACTCAGCCACTTCTCTGAATGTGCCAACGGTAGCACCCTGGTTGTCGGGATGTGCCCGCCACGTAATAACGGCAGGATTGGTAACATCACGGGTACCTAATTTTATTTCATGGCCTTCTTTCAATAATGCTGTGGCAAGTGTCCGTCCAACCTGGCCGGAACCGATAACTCCGATTTTCATAACAGTCAGTTTTTATTGATTAATAATTAGCTTTACAAATATTCAACTAAATAAGTTCATGTCCAATCCCAACCTGAGCAGTGATAAGCAGAATTTAACTTCCGCTGATGTTGTGTTTGAAAACACCATCCGCCCATCACAGATACAGGATTTTGCAGGGCAAGACCAGATCATTGAAAACCTCCGCATATTCATTAAGGCCGCTAAAATCCGTGGTGAAGCATTAGACCATGTTTTATTTCATGGTCCTCCGGGTCTGGGTAAAACAACTTTATCAAGAATAGTTGCTAACGAATTGGGGGTAAATATTAAAGAAACATCAGGCCCTGTTATAGAAAAGCCCGGTGATTTAGCTGGTCTGCTCACCAGCCTGGAAGCTAATGACGTTTTATTTATAGACGAGATACACCGGCTAAGTACGGTGGTAGAAGAATATTTATATGCAGCGATGGAGGATTACCGTATTGACATTATGATTGACAGTGGACCGAATGCAAGGAGTATCCAGATAAACCTGAATCCTTTTACTTTAATCGGTGCTACCACCAGAAGCGGATTGCTTTCTGCTCCCTTGCTCTCAAGGTTTGCTATCAAATCAAGATTGGAATATTATACATCCACTATTCTTAATAAAATAATTCAACGTTCTGCCGGCATTCTGGGAACTGCCATCTCTACAGAAGCGGTGGAAGAAATTGGACGACGTAGCCGGGGCACTCCAAGAATTGCCAACGGACTTTTGCGACGGGTTAGAGATTTTGCACAGGTATTAAATGACGGACAAATAGATTTTGGCATTACTCAACATGCTTTGAATGCCCTGAAGGTAGATGAACATGGGCTGGACGACATGGATAACAGAATTCTAACAGCTATCATTGATAAATTTAAAGGAGGGCCGGTGGGCATCACTACAATAGCTACTGCAGTTGGTGAGGAAGCCGGTACAATAGAAGAAGTGTACGAACCTTTTTTGATCCAGGAAGGCTTTTTACAGCGAACACCAAGAGGAAGGGAAGTAACAGAAAAGGCCTACAATCATTTGGGAAAAACCAGATCTGGCGGAACAGGAACATTATTTTCTTAAGCATAATAGGCTGTATTTAAAGTAATAAGGTATATAAAGTGACCTGTGTACTCTATATACCTTATTTACTAATTACTTTGAAACCTACTGCACTACAAGCCTGAATCCATTCCCATGGATATTCACAATCTCAATCTTCTCATCATCTTTCAGGTACTTACGTAGCTTGGCAATATATACGTCCATACTGCGACCATTAAAATACGTATCGCTGCCCCAGATTTTTTTCAGGGCTGCTTCTCTTGGCAGCAAATCATTCAGGTGTTCAGCCAGCATTTTCAACAGTTCATTTTCTTTGGGAGATAATGTTTGTGTGATGCCATTATGTATTAACTGACGAAGTTTGGGATTGAAGTGATAAGTGGACAAATCAAACTCTTTGTTCTCACTTTCTCTATTCTGCTCTTCGTTTCTTTTCAGGATAGCTTTTATTTTTAACAATAGCACCTCGCTGTCAAAAGGCTTGGTGATATAATCATCAGCACCGAGTTTGTAACCTTGTATTACATCCTCTTTCATTGTTTTAGCACTTAGAAAAAACAACGGAACGTCCGGGTCTATATCTCTAATTTCTTCTGCGAGGGTAAATCCGTCCATATTGGGCATCATTACATCGAGCAGGCAGAGTTCAAATTTTTCCCGCTGAAAAGCTGCCAGTCCGAGGCGGCCATCTCTTTCCAGAGTTACATCGTAATCGTTGAGTTCAAGATAATTCTTCAGCACACTTCCAAGGTTTGGGTCATCTTCGCACAACAAAATTTTAGGTTTCTTAGCTTCCATTTTCTAGTGGTTTTATTATTGGTGACAAATAAAGTTAAAGCATTTCAGGGCTTAAAGTATCGGGGATGAATATTTTGTTAAAACACCGTTCTTTCAAAGCCATTGCTCTCTACTTTTGCTTTATATATTAAAAACTGTGCCATGCATGTAACACCCGACAACCGACTGAAAAAGCTCATTGTAATTGGCGACCGTTTGCTGATAAAACTGACCCGGCCCGATGAAAGAACAGCCAGTGGGTTGTACCTGCCGCCCGGTGTGCAGGAAAAAGAGAAAGTGCAACAGGGTTATGTGATAAAAGCAGGTCCTGGCTATGCTATTCCTTTGCCGGTCGAAAATGAAAGTTGGAAAGGTGAAGAAGAACAGGTAAAATATGTTCCCTTACAGGCGAAAGAAGGTGATTTAGCTATTTTTCTGCTTAGCGCAGCAACGGAGGTGATATATGAGAATGAGAAATATTTCATTGTGCCACAGGGGGCGGTCCTAATGCTGGAGAGGGAGGAGGAATTATAAACAACCAAATGTTTTCATTTAACTTTCAACTAAATTTATCCTGATGTCAGACAGTACAAAATTCCTCGAAGTAGTTAAGACCGGTTACACCTTCAAAGGAGAATCTTTTAAAATAGGTAGTGCCATGCTGGATGGCCAGGTAATCCCCGGAGCAGATGTATTGATTCCATTTAAAACATTAAACCGCCACGGCCTGATAGCTGGTGCAACAGGTACGGGTAAAACTAAGACATTGCAAATGCTGGCCGAAGGGTTGAGCGATGCCAGTGTACCCGTACTGCTGATGGATATTAAAGGCGACCTGAGTGGTATTGCGGCTGCCGGAACGCTGAATGATAAAATAACAGACCGTTGCCAGAAAATTAGTATAGAATTTAAACCGACGGCCTACCCGGTTGACCTGCTGACATTAAGTAACCAGAAAGGAGCCAGGTTACGAGCCACGGTCAGTGAGTTTGGACCGGTATTACTTTCCAAAATTCTGGGACTGAATGATACACAAGGTGGTTTCGTTGCCATGATATTTAAGTATTGCGATGACCATAAATTACCGCTGCTCGATTTGAAAGACTTTATTAAAGTATTGCAATTTGTAAGTGATGAAGGAAAGGCAGACATAGAAAAAGATTATGGAAAAATTTCAACTACTTCTACCGGAACCATACTGCGAAAAGTTATTGAACTGCAGCAACAAGGCGCCGATGTTTTTTTTGGCGAGAAAAGTTTTGAAGTGGAAGATCTGATGCGGATCAATAGCGAAGGAAAGGGAATGGTTTCCATAGTCCGTGTAACAGATTTGCAGGATCGGCCAAAATTGTTTTCAACCTTCATGTTACAATTATTGGCAGAGTTGTATGCTACCTGCCCCGAAGAAGGGGATATGGACAAACCGAAATTGGTTATGTTCATTGATGAAGCTCATCTTATTTTCCAGGAAGCCAACGATGCGTTACTGCAACAGATAGAAACCATCATCAAACTCATCCGTTCAAAGGGGATTGGTATTTATTTCTGTACACAAAACCCGATGGATGTACCGGCATCAGTGCTGGCACAATTGGGATTGAAAGTGCAACATGCTTTGCGGGCCTTTACCGCAGCGGACAGAAAAGTGATTAAGCAAACTTCAGAGAACTATCCCGAAACAGATTTCTATAAAACCGAAGACCTTATTACTCAATTAGGAACCGGCGAGGCATTAGTTACGATATTGAACGAAAAGGGAATTCCAACACCACTGGTGCATTGTATGATCCGGCCGCCGCAAAGCCGTATGGATATATTGACCGATGCGGAAATAGATAACCTTGTAGCGAAATCAAAAATAGCCGCCAAATACAATGAAGTGATTGACAGCAAAAGTGCTTACGAAATTCTTACAGAAAAATTAGAAGATGCTGCTAAGAGGGAAGCCGTAACAACTGAGGAGAAGAAAACGCCGGCTAAGAAAGAGAAGGGATTTTTTGATGACCCGGTTGTAAAGAGTATGACTAGGACTGCGGGTAATTCAATTGTAAGAACATTATTAGGGGTGTTGGGTTTGGGTGGCAGAAGCCGCAGCCGTAAGAGCCTATTTTAATTTCACCCATCCATTTTTATCCATTTCAATTTTATTTTCAGCCTGGAGATACTCAATCACTTTCCAGGCTTTTTCTTTTTTTATACCGTTTAGTTTAAGTAACAGGTCTTTGGTGTGCAGCGATTCATATTTTACGATATTGATAATCCGGTGGTGCAATAGTTCAAATTCTTCTTTGGTTAGATGGGCCGCTTTTTGTTTTAAACAATTATCACAAATACCGCAGGCCCGGATTTTATCATCCCCGAAATAAGAACCAATAATACCGCTTCTGCATTCAGCCTCTTCTTTTATATAATTCACCATTTGCTTCATCCGCTGCTGAAACTGATTTTTACGCTTATTATAAGCTATCATATCAATAGTGATGTCTTCTGCTTTGATGCGGTTACGAAGCAGATATAACTGAGGGCTGTCTTTTTGAGGTTGATAGGATATAATTCCTGATTGATTCAGCAACTTTAATTCCAGCTTAACCTCTTCAACATCTTTTTTCATTAACCCGGCTACTACTTTTTCAGAAATTGATGTTGGCTGGTCAAAAATGCCTTCATAAGCCCGGAGTAATGTTTTGATACAGGGCTCTAAACCGGGATTTGTTTTTTCAAACTCATACAGGGAATTTTTATTCACCGCAAACATAACTGAAGAAGGAAGAAAAACCTGTTCATTAAAAGCCAGCCAACCTTCCTGTTCCAACGCCTTCAGGGAATATAAGGTGGTGTGACTTACCTGCTTGAATTTCTTCAAAAAATCACTGATATCAAAATCGTAATACTGGCCTTCACCAGCCCCGGTTGGTATTTGCAGGTAATTGGCAACAGCCTGGTAAATATTTCTGATGTCTTCCAATGCGGGAAATCGGAGCGAAGCCATTCCCTCCAGTTCGTGTATATCTCTTTCATCAAACAAAAGAACAGCGTAAGAAATTTTACCATCCCGTCCGGCACGGCCTGCTTCCTGGTAATAATTTTCCAGGCAATCAGGTACATCGGCATGTATTACAGTTCTTACATCAGGTTTGTCAATACCCATTCCAAATGCATTGGTACAAACTATGATTCTTGTTTTGTTATGTATCCAATCTTCCTGTTTTCGGTTTCTTACATCCTGGAGAAGGCCTGCATGATAAAAATCTGACGAAATATTTTGTAATTGCAGCAGTTCACTTATCTCTTTAGTTCTTTTCCTGCTTTTACAATAAATAATACTACTACCCTGCACTCTTCGTACAATTTCAATAATCTTATTGATTTTGGAGTCTACTTTAAATGTACTATAAGAAAGATTGGGTCTTTCGAATGACTGACGGAAGACCTGGTAATTTTTGAATGCAAGTTTTTCACATATATCATTTTGCACATCGGGGGTAGCAGACGCAGTTAATGCAAGAATAGGGATTCCCGGTAGTTCTTCTCTTAGTGCCGCAATCCGTAAATAGGGAGGACGAAAATCATAACCCCATTGTGAAATACAATGAGCCTCATCTACTGCAATTAAATTTATACCAAGTCCCGGTAAGTATTCTTTGAACAAAGAAGTTTCCAATCTTTCGGGAGACACATAAAGAAATTTGCAATTGCTTTCCGATGCCACTTTAAATGTATTGATCACTTCTTTCCTGGTCATTCCGGAATAAATGGCAAAGGCTGTAATATTTTTTCGGCGCAGATTTTCTACCTGGTCTTTCATTAAGGCAATCAACGGAGAAATAACGAGGCAAAGACCGTCCTGTGCCAATGCAGGTACCTGGTAGCAAAGTGACTTACCGCCCCCAGTTGGCATTAATGCTAAAGTGTCCTTCCCATCCAACACAGCCTTGATAATATCTTCCTGTAACGGACGGAAATTATCATACCCCCAGAATTCTTTTAGTATTTGATGTGGTGAAGTCAAGGAAACAATTACATTTTAGATGGTCAAATTACTGCTTTGCCGTTACTTTTCAGATTTCCTGAAAATAATCATTTCAACCCGGCGATTTAAAGACCGCCCCTGAGCAGTACTGTTGGTGGCAACAGGTCTTGATTTGCCAAATGGGTGTATATATAGGGCGGTGATTGAAATAATATTATTCATTACTAACCAGTCTTTAACGCTTTCGCACCGTTCCAGGCTTAGTTGTAAGTTGCGTTTATCGCTACCAATGGAATCGGTGTGACCTTCAATATAAATGCTATCAATATTATCAGTCGAATTATTAGTAATAAAGTATTTTATTAATGCTTTTATTGCATCAGTTTTCAAATTTGCTTTATTGAAATCAAAAAAGACATCTCCCAGTTTCAGAGTGTCTGATTTTGTAAAAGTTACGGGTGGTTCTTTTTTTCGGGTAATATAGTTACTATCGCCAGTAACAAACTTGATGGATAGTTCGCCTTTGCCATACAGCGAATAGTCCATTTCCTTGTGCCGGAAGTTGTAGTCATAAATTTTTTCTTTGTTATGGCTAAAGTCTGTACACTCAGTTTCATTTTTATCTTCTGGTAGTAATTGAAAATTATCTAACACCAATGATACTGTCTGGGTACCAATCAATTTTTTCTTTGTACCTACGGTATCTTCCTTTATAAAAGTTCCGAAAGTGAGGTATCTCTCTTCGCCTGTTGCAATAAAACTGTATTCGAACTGGTAAAAAGCAGTATTCGGTAAAGGTTTTATAGAAACAATACTGTCTGGTTTTAAATTTGCAGAAAATGGCCTCCTTGGAACAAAGAATTTTTGTCCAAGGTATATACCTGCTTGTAGTATCAATTTTGGATTTAATTTGGCAGAGATGATTCCTCTGAATGTATAACGATTATCTTTTTGTAAACCGCAGGGAAGAATGGCACCAATAAGAGGAGTGAATGCTGTATAGCCAAGCCAGTTGTAGAAAATGCCGAATGAGTTGGTGCCGAGCAATTTTGTAGTTGATTCATTGCTCAACATCTGTGCTTTTACATCTTTGAGGTAAAACCATCCTTCTACTCCACACTCTGCACTGTATTCCGTACAGGTGTTGACATCTTCAAAACCACCATTCAAAAGTAAATTAGTTTGGGCAGATGCAGTAATGAACTGCGCTATGAAAAGTAAAATAAATAATCCTGTTTTATTTTGAAAAAAAGATAACGGCATGTCAATCGCTTCAAACGGTATTAGTGAAAGTAGAATTAATTACCCGGATAATAATTTCAGTTTGGTTAAAATTCTATTACTGGGTTAAATGACTTTCTTTACAAAAAGCCGTACGGAGTTGATGGCCAGCACCACATCACTCAAGCCCATCACCAGTGCTCCAAAAGTGGGAGTAAGAAAACCGAAAGCAGCTACAGGTAGCGCAACAATATTATATGCGAAAGCCCAG
This sequence comes from Chitinophagaceae bacterium, assembly GCA_016719015.1. Taxonomy (GTDB): domain Bacteria; phylum Bacteroidota; class Bacteroidia; order Chitinophagales; family Chitinophagaceae; genus JJ008. The sequence continues at coordinate 1,109,768 of JADKAZ010000001.1, read as the reverse complement.
AATAGGTTTTGTTTGATAGTAATGTAAGTGTGTTTTCCCAGCCCTAAAGCAATTGGAAGATTTTTCAATCCATGATTCATTAAAACCACCTGGGCAGACTGCATGGCAATTTGTGAAGCATCATTCATAGATATGCCAATAGTTGCTTTGGCCAGTGCCGGGGCATCATTAATACCATCGCCTACCATTGCTGTTGGGGCTTCTTCTGTAAATTCGGCAATTTTTAAAAGTTTTTGCTCCGGGGTTTGCTCTGCCAGCACAGTATTGATACCTAGTATGGCCGCCAGCTGGTTGCATTTTGATAACCGGTCGCCACTCAGCAAAATTGTTTTAATGTTTTTACTGTGTAAATAATCAATAACAGATTTAGCTTCCGGCCTTATTTCATCTTTTACATCAATCCATCCTAATAGCTTTCCATTCTGAATCACATACACATTATGCGTATCATCTTTTGTTAGGCCTTCTGCTGCTTTATAAGAACCGGCGGTAAAGGTATTACCATCTTTATCTGTAGCCTGCATCCCTAATCCTTTTACTTCTTCAATTTTTTTCCATTTTATTTCTTCTTTAGTTTTCCATTCAGCAGTAATGGCTTTGGCAATCGGGTGGTTTGAATATTTCTCCAGGCTATAAGCGATTTTTTTAAATTCAGGTTCATTCACCACTTCAAATTTTAAATCTGAAACAATAAACTTTCCTGTTGTTAATGTCCCTGTTTTGTCAAATACTACTTGTTTGATGTCTTTAAAAAGTTCCAGGCTTGTAGCATTGCGAAACAGAATTCCTGTTTTTGCAGCCCGGCCTAATCCAACAGCGATGGCAGCAGGAGTGGCTAATCCCATGGCACATGGACAGGCTATCACCAGTACGGCAATACTGCGCATTAAGGAAGGGGTGAAATCTTTTAATACAATCCAGTTAATAATTAATGTAAGAGCTGCTATGCCAAGTACTACAGGAATAAAGACAGCACTTATTTTATCAGCCAGCAATTGCATGGGAGGTTTTTCTCCCTGAGCTTGTTTTACGAGGTTAATAATTCCAGACAAGACAGTATCATTTCCAACCGCAGTTACCTGTGCCTTTACGGTACCATCACTAATAATACTCCCGCCAATCAATTTGTCTTTAGCAAATTTATGTACCGGTGCACTTTCACCTGTAACGATCGCTTCATTCACATGAACATCGCCCCATAGAATTTTACAATCGATGGGTACTTGTTCACCACTTTTTATAAGAATTAAATCACCAACATGCAACAGGGTGTTTTCAACCGGGAAAATCTGTTCCTTGTGTTCATCATCAAAGGCAATCATATTTGCCATCACTTTCTGCGATTTGACTAATTTGTTCAGCTCCCGTTGTGTGGAAGCAATCGATGCATGTTCAAGATAATTCCCCAAAAAAACCAGTGTAATGATAGTAGCTGTTGTTTCGTAAAACATATATTGCTCTGCCTGCCCGGTTAGAGAACCGTATAAGCTATAAAAAAATGAAGCAGTCGCACCTATTGCAATCAGCACATTCATATTCGGCATGCCATTCCGGATACTTTTCCAGGCACTTTTGCCAAAGAAACTCATGCCAACAAGGTAAACAGGAATGGTAAGTGCCAGTTGCGCCCAATGGTTCATCAACCAGTGAATATGAATACCCGGAATCATATGAAGCATTAGCAAAGCAGCAAAAGGAAGACAAAACCAAAACCTTTGTAAATGAGTGGAGAGGAATTTTGCTGAACCCTCTTCATCATGGCTATGACCATGCAGATGGTCTTCCACTACTTTATAACCGAGGTCAGTAATGCCCTTATTTATTTTTTCTTTGGGAAATGTAGTTTCGGTATCAAATATTACATCCCCGGTAGCAAAATTCACCTTTACATTCTTCATCCCCTGTTTTTCCAGGTATTTATGAATATTAATAGCACAGGTGTTGCAATCCATTCCATCCACTTTCCATTGAACCTTTTCCATAATGCAAATTTACCAAATCAAAAGCCGCCAATTTTTGCGATAATGGAAATATGTTTACAACATGGTTGCTTTTGTTTACCTCCAAAAAGCTATTTCAAAAAATGTTTTCTCTTAAATACTAAATTTGTCTCATGGAATGGAGTTTTTCTCTTGATAATATCAACAAGATTGCAAAAGAATTCTGGCATACAGTTAACAGTAAAACCGTCTTTGCTTTTCATGGTAAGATGGGTGCCGGTAAAACCACATTCATTCATGCCCTCTGCGATGCAAAAGAAGTGAAAGATGCCGTGGGAAGTCCAACCTTTTCCATCATTAATGAGTATGCGTACGATTATGAGGGAACAAAAAAAATATTGTTTCATATTGACCTTTACCGGCTGAAAGATGAAGAAGAAGCCATTAGAACAGGGGTAGAGGATTGCTTATACAGCGGCAATATCTGCCTGGTAGAATGGCCAGAAAAGGCTCCTGGCATTTTTCCGGAAAATACCGTTCATGTGTTTCTGGAAGTGGCTGATAGTATTACGAGACGTCTTAAAATCGCCGATAATTAGTTACATTTGATACTATAAATAAAATTAGATTTTCCAACGACCGTAACCCGCCATTCAAAACTCGTAACTGTTTAAATGAACCAGCAACGACCCAAAATAAGCACTTCCTTCAGCTACGAAACATTAGAGGAAACATTGGATATAAAGCCGAAAGCCGAAGGCATGATGATCGGTATTCCGAAAGAGATAGCCTTCCAGGAAAATCGAATTGCTTTAACCCCCGATGCAGTCAGTGTATTAATAAGTAACGGTCACCAGGTAATGATAGAGCACAATGCGGGGGAAGCGTCTCATTTCAGGGATAAAGATTACAGTGAAGCAGGGGCGAAGATTGTGTACGACAGGGAATCCATTTTTAAAGCTCCCATCCTGGTTAAAAGTGCACCGATCATTGAGGAAGATCTCCCTTTGCTACAATTAAATCAAATAATCATTTCTCCCATTCATCTGACAATGATGAAAGCGGAGATACTCGAGAAGATGATGGAGAGAAAGGTTACTGCTATTTCATTTGAAAATCTCAAGGACGATAGTGATAGCTATCCCATTGTTCGCAGTATGAGTGAGATTGCTGGCAGTGCTGTAATGCTGATAGCTGCTCAATATCTCGGTTCTTCTAATCATGGCAAAGGGGTGTTGCTGGGTGGTGTATCCGGAATTGCCCCTACTAAAGTTATCATCATTGGTGCGGGGATAGTGGGAGAGTATGCAACAAGAGCAGCCCTTGCATTAGGGGCCTCAGTAAAAGTATTTGATAACAGCGTATATCGTTTAAAGCGGTTGCAGAATAATATTGGCCAACGAATGTGGACATCAGTTATTGAACCCCGTTTATTGGCTAAACAACTAAAGACCTGTGAAGTCGCCGTAGGGGCACTGGGTTCCGAAACGGGAAGAACGCCACTGATAGTTACCGAAGAGATGGTGAGTAATATGCGGCCCGGTTCTGTTATCATAGATGTGAGTATCGATCGTGGCGGTTGTTTTGAAACATCAGAAGTTACTTCACATGAACATCCCATTTTTATGAAATACGGGGTGATTCATTATTGTGTACCAAATATACCCTCTGGCTTTTCCCGTACTGCTTCACAGGCTATCAGTAATGTATTGATGCCTTTATTGCTGGAAGCGGGGGAGGAAGGTGGGTTTGAGAACCTCCTCTGGCACCAGATTCATCTTCGCAATGGGATTTATCTTTTTAAGGGGGCGTTGACGAATTTTTACCTGAGTCAGCGGTTTGATTTAAAGTATACGGATTTGAATTTGCTGATTGCGAGTCAGCGGTAAATTGATAAGCATAAAATCAGACCAGACTGAGCGATAGTGGTAATGTCAATATAAAAGCTAGCTTTTGAAATCACTGATATTAATTCGTTTACTGCAAAACTTATACTCCACTTCATCATTACTACTCACCACTACTAACCGGTTTTTACAATAAGCTGTGATGAGAGAATGGTAGAGTTCAATGCCCACTCCATCAAGATTAGTGCAAGGTTCATCTAACAACACAATCGCCGTATCAGAAAAAATACATTGCGCCAGCTTTACCCGTTGTTTCATACCCGACGAATAAAAACGGATTTGTTTGTTCTCGGCTTTTTCCAAACCAAGCAGCGAAATGATTGAGTCGGTGGTAACACCCGGTAATAATGGCTTAAAATCCTGGTGAAAATCTAAAAACTCCCGGAGTGTCATTTCTTCTACCACTTCTAAATAAGGGGCGCAGATAGAAACATGATTATACACCTGCTCATTGGATATTTCCTTGTTACCAATTATCCATTTCGTTATTCCTTCATTAATATACATGGAACCGCTCAGTGCCTGTAGCAATGTACTCTTTCCCGACCCGTTAGGTCCGGTAATAGCATACGATTGTCCTGCTTCAAATTGGTAGTTTAAATGACGGAAAATCCAATCACGGTTAAACCGTTTTCCGGCATCAGATAGGAAGATCGTCATCAGTGCTGCCTTTAGTGTAACGTTTGATGATACCTCTTCCGCTTTCACGGATAAAAGTTACAATTTCATCCCGTTCATCCGTAGCAGGCATTTCTTCTTCGATGAATTCAACTGCCTGACTGGTGTTCATACCTTTATTATACATCACCCTGTAAATATCCAGGATGTGATTGATTCGTTCAATACTGAAGCCACGGCGTTTTAATCCAATGGAATTTACACCTGCATAGCTCAGAGGGTTACGACCGGCTTTTATATAGGGAGGCACATCTTTGCCAACCAAGGATCCGCCGCTTATAAATGTGTGGGCACCAATTTTTACAAACTGGTGTACAGCACACATGCCACCAATAATGGCCCAATCACCAATGGTAACATGTCCTGCCACCTGTGTGTTGTTACTGGTAATGCAATTATCACCCACCAGGCAATCATGAGCAAAATGACAATAAGCCATGATGAGACAATTCTTTCCAATTACGGTTTTGTCCCGGTCTTTAGTACCACGGTTTACCGTAACAAATTCACGGATGGTAGTACCATCTCCGATATATACATTGGAGTATTCTCCCTGGAATTTTAAGTCTTGCGGAACGGCTGCAATTACTGCACCCGGAAAGATGCGGCAATTTTTTCCAATTCTTGCACCTTCCATAATAGTTACATTGGAGCCAATCCATGTGCCATCATCAATTTCCACATCCTGGTGAATTACCGTAAACGGATCAATTTTTACATTGGTCGCCAATCTTGCATTAGGATGAATGTATGTATGTGGATGAATCATGTACTTGGTTACAAAAAATCCCGCCCATGGCGGGAAGGACAAAGTTAGCAGATACAGCTAAAATGAGAAGTTTTTTTCGGCATAGTTTGTTAAAAGTCAGGCTTTCAGAAGGTACCGGGTAAAGCAAGCAAGGAAAATCAATGTTTACACAGTAAATTTGTATTTCGAGTATGCATAATTCTACCGATATATTAGCTCTTGCTTACAAACACACTCCCATGCAGGGACAGATGGTTCAATTGCAGGAAAGGGTACAACAGATTCCCGGGTCGGTACAATATACAATTAACCGTTACCGTCGTAATCCACAATGGAATATAGAAGACACAGGTATGATGGTATATCACTACCAAAAAAGTGAAACAAACCAAAACTATCTCGAACTCCGGTTTTGCGTCAGTGGAAATGTCTATTGCCGGAAAAAAGAAACGGAATGTGATATGTGCCAGTTTGGTGCTTCAAAAGGTTGCCTGGAAAGAGTGGACAGTGTGGATGTAATCAGTTTTAAATTTTCCCCGGCACATCTTAGCCAGTTTGTAAAACCGAGAAAAGGGAATGCCGTTTTAACTGACGACATCCTGAATTTTGAACACCGCTCTTCTTTTACCAAAATACTTCCATTGTGTGGTAAAATAAGAATGGTGCTGGAGGGGGTATTAAATCATACGTATAGTGATAGTCTTGAGAATATTTATATCAATGCCCAAACCCAGATGTTATTATTATACAGCCTTGACTGTATGTTGGGGGAGAAAGAAATTGATACTGTAAGCTGTAAATTTCTTGCCAATGAACTGGACCGGGAAAAAATTATCAAGGCAAGAGAAATTTTATTGCAGCATATCGGTGAACCAATTACCATAAAAGAACTTAGCCGCAAAGTAGCTATCAATGAATGTTACCTTAAAAAAGGGTTCAAAGAATTATTCGGAACTACCATATTTGATTTCTATCAAAGTCAGAGAATGGAACATGCCAAATATCTTTTGTATGAAAAAGGATTAAGTGTAACAGAAGTATCTATGTTGTTGGGCTATTCTTCTATTTCACATTTTTCTACTGCGTTTAAAAAGCACACCGGGTTGAAACCATGTGAATTATTATTCAGGTAAACCCGTTATTCTACTAACAGTCATTCGGATTTTACTTCGTATTTTTTTTTAAATCCCGCAATAAAAAATTGTGGTGATCCGTTACAACTCACATGGCATAATTTTTGGATACCTGACAGTCATTCATGCGTAAACCTTTGGCCATACTTCTGATTAGTGTACACCTTGTCGGTAATACCGAGGCAGGTCAGTTGTTTAAATTACCACAATTACTAAGTCATTTTTTTCAGCATCATCAATTGGATACCTCTATTAATTTCTTCGATTTTATTGCTATGCACTATGGCGGAAATGATGGAACAACCGCAGATGATGATTTTGATAGCCAACTACCCTGTCATAATCCCAATCATAATACTATTGCTCATGTGTATTCACCAATGGTAAAAGTTATTCTCCCTATTGAATTTTCCTCTTGGGAAACCAATGAATATAATAGCCGGCTACAAACTGGCACTTCCTCTAAACATGTCTTATTGATACTGCAGCCACCCCGGCTTGTATAGTTTTTTTTCCAGCAACATTTTTTGTTAAAGCAGCAATTTCACTGGATTAAACGGTTACGTAACAGGCATGGCGTATACTAATTTGTTCTGAACAGATGGCAATACCATTTCTGCTACTTGAAATGTAAGTCAAAACAACATTTATGAAAAATAAGTATGTCTTTATATCAATACTGGCTTTTGCCACAGGTATTATTGTTTTAAATGCCTGCCGGCATGAAATTCTCGATCCCGTTAACGGCGGTGGCGGTACGGGTGGGGGTAATCCGTTACCTGCATCTACCTGCAGTCCTGATTCTGTATATTTTGTAAACCAGGTCATGCCACTTATTTCATCTAACTGCACCATGAGTGGATGTCATGATAATATTACACATGCCGATGGGGTCAATCTTACGACATACGCTAAGATTATGCAGTATGTAATACCGGGCAATGCGGCCAATAGTAAATTATATAAAGTGGTGATTAAAACTAATGGTGACCGGATGCCTCCGCCACCAATGCCTGTTTTTACAACAGCACAGAAAGCATTGCTTCAGAAATGGATTAATCAGGGTGCAAAAAACAATAGTTGTGTTGGTAGTTGTGATACTACTGTCTTTACATATAGCGGGGCGGTGAAACCGATAATGGATGCTAAGTGTACGGGATGCCATAACCCGGGTAACCTGGGCGGAAACATAGATGTTTCCACTTATACTGCTGTCAGGGTGGTTGCTCTCAATGGAAAGCTGTATGGTTCTGTGGCACACCAGGCCGGGTATTCACCAATGCCTAAAAATTCAGCTAAACTGTCAGATTGCGAAATCCGGCAAATTCAAAAATGGGTAACAGCAGGTTCGCTTAACAATTAAAAATATTTCGAATGAAAATTATTCTTTCAACATTACTTATAGCCTGTATCATCCTGATCAGCTCCTGTTATTATGATAAAGAGGATTTGCTGTATGGAGGAAGTAATAGTGGTCCTTGTACTGATTCGACAGGGGCGGTTTCCTATTCACAGAAAGTAGTTCCTGTCTTTCAACAGCTCTGCTATAGTTGTCATAACAGCAGTTTTCCATCAGGTGGAATATTAATGGGAACCTACACTGCGGATAAAGCAATTGGACAAAACGGAACATTGTATGGAAGTATAAATCATTCCGTAGGGTTTTCACCAATGCCAAAAGGGATGTCTAAAATGACTGCCTGCCAGATCGCTACCATAAAAAAATGGGTTGATGCAGGGATGCAAAATAACTAACCACTAAAAGCCACTACAAATGAAACGAAAAAAAATTATCCGCTATGTAGTGCTGCCCCTCTTGCTGATACTTGCGGGGGTCGCCATCTACATCTACAAAGAGTATAACAGGACGCATAAGGATACTGCAAAACTTAAACCTGATTATTCAATAACGGCGACTGACCTTTTGAAGGAATTTGGAGCCAATGAACAAGTTGCAAATAAAAAATTCTGGGATAAGATTATCCGGGTAGAAGGCCATGTAAAAGAGCTGGTAAAAGATGAGAAAGGCTTCTATTCTATTATTCTGGGCGATACGGCCTCTATGTCTTCAGTTCGTTGCAGTATTGACAGCATTCACAGTAATGAGGCAGCGGTTATTCAACCTGGCAGCCTCATTGCCGTAAAGGGTATTTGTTCTGGTTATAATGCTGACGAGATGCTGGGCTCTGATGTGATATTGGTACGCAGTGCGGTGGACAGTAAAAAATAATTCAACACAAATAAAAAATAAAATATGAAAAATCTATTGTTAATCGTATTCGCAGTAATGACGGCAATAACCGGCTTTAGTCAAAAATATTACACCAAGACCGGACAGATAAATTTTGATGCAACATCGCCTTCTTCGCCTGAAAAAATTGAAGGAATAAACAGAAGTGGCACCTGTGTGGTAGATATTAAATCGGGCAATTTACAATTTGCCGCCCTGATGAAAGGGTTTGCATTTGAGAGGGCATTAATGGAAGAGCATTTTAATGAAAACTATGTAGAGAGTGCTAAGTATCCGAAAGCAGAATTCAAAGGCGAATTAAAGAATATTGATAAAGTGGATTTCACAAAAGATGGTACACACACCGTAAAAGTAAAAGGAAAGCTCACTATGCATGGGGTATCCAACGAAATAGAAACGGACGCAAAAATTATTATCCAGGGAGGGAAGATTAAAGCCACAGCTGATTTTAATGTATTGCTGTCCGACTACCGGATATCAATACCCGGTCTGGTAGCAGATAAGATTGCTAAAACAGCAAAAATAGGTGTGGCCGGATCCCTGGAACTTTTAAAATAATCATTAATAGACATTATTATGAATAAGCTACTATGCAAAACAACCCTTGTGATTAGCATGCTGGTTTTCAACAGCAATTTATTTGCACAGGAGGAGGACCTGCTAAAACTGCTTGGTGAGGAAAAGCCCAAAAAAGAAAGAATAAAATATGCTTTTAAATCACCACGGGTTATTAATAGTCACTCTATGGAATTTTTGAATCCTGGTACAATGGATTTCAGAATTCTTCACCGGTTTGGTGAATTAAACCAGGGATATAAAAATTTTTTTGGCCTCGACCAGGCCAGTATGCGGATGGGCTTTGATTTTGGAATTCTGCAAAACCTGATGGCAGGTTTTGGAAGAAGTACCTATAAAAAGGAGCTTGATGCCTATATTAAATATGCCCCCATCCGTCAGTCAACAGGCCCGTGGAGTTCACCCGTAACATTTGCTCTTGTTGCTGGTATAACAATGGATGGATTGCCCTGGGCTGATCCTAACCGGAAAAATTTTCTTACTTCCAGGCTGGCCTATTATTTCGAGGCTATCATCGGAAGAAAATTCAGCGAAAGCTTTACACTCCAGGTGTCTCCAACTATGGTGCACAAAAACCTTGTACAGACACAGACAGATCCAAATAATATTTATGGCCTTGGAGTTGGTGGAAGGATTAAGTTATCAAAGCGAATCGCTTTTACCTGGGATTATACTCATGTTATTATCGGAATGCCTGACAGTGGTTATTATAATCCATTATCAGTGGGATTTGATATTGAAACCGGCGGCCACGTCTTTCAATTACATTTTTCTAATTCAACCGGCATGAATGAAAGGGCTTTCATTACAGAAACGAGAGGACAATTTGGAAAAGGCGAAGTGAGATTTGGATTTAACCTGTCAAGAGTATTCCAGATAAAGAAGACCAAAAAAGAAAAATAAAGAGCAGCACCATTCGTACCACAGAGGGTATTTTTTATTTCAAAATCTAAACTTATGAAGAAAACCATTTTAGTGATATCGCTGGTATCGGCGATAGTGCTGTTCACCTTTTCATTAAATTCCTGCCGGCATGAATTTACAGGTGATCGTTGTGCAACTAATCCAATTCAGCTCACCCTTGTAAAAACAGATGCTACACCTACTCAGAATACCGGGACCATTATGGCTACGGCCACAGGGGGAGAGGGATTTATGTACAGTCTTAACGGGGCTCCTTTCCAGGATAGTGGATACTTTGCTAATCTGCAACCTTTCCTGTCTTACAACGTGGTTGTAAAGAATTCATGGGGTTGCACAGATACGGCACAGGCTGCTATTAATTTATCAGATCCATGCAGCGGAGTAACAGTAGTAGTGACTGCAACCGTTACAGACGCATCTCCTGGGCAGAGTAATGGAACGATAACTGCAACCGCTTCCGGGGGGTCTGGTTTTACCTATAGTATTAACGGAGGAGCATTTCAGGCGACAGGTAATTTTACCGGTCTTGCAATAGGCAGCTATACCGTTACAGCCAAGAATGCGGATGGTTGTACAGGCACTACCCAGGTAACGATAGTAACATTCGATCCTTGTGCCAGCGTAACAATTGGTGTAACGACCACACAGGTAAATCCAACCGGCACTTCCGCAAATGGTTCAATTACGGCAACGGCTACCGGCGGTACCGGATTTACATACAAACTCAATAGCGGGGCATTTCAAACTTCAGGAACTTTTACCGGACTTGCCGCCGGTAACTATACCATTACCGCTAAAAATTCAAATGGATGTTTAGGTACAACAACTATAGCTCTTGGAGCTGCAAATCCTTGCGCCGGAGTTACTGTTACCGTTACGCTTACTAAGACTGACCCTACAACTGGTCAGACAAATGGATCGATTACCGCAACAGCGACCGGTGCCACAGGATTTACATATAGTCTAAATGGCGGTGCCTACCAGGCATCCGGAACATTCACTGGCCTTGCTGCAGGAAGTTACACGGTAACAGCAAAAAGTTCAGCAGGCTGTCTTGGTTCAGCGCAAACAACATTGGTAGCAGTAAGTGCTTGTGCCTCCATTAATATTGTACTGACCACTGCTATAGTTAACAATACGCCTTGCGTTACTCCGGCAGTTGGAAAGATAACAGTAACCGCAACCGGCTCAACTGGGTTTACTTATAATATCAATGGAGGTGCTTATCAGGCGAGCAATATATTTTCTGCGTTAGCAGCAGGAAATTATACCATAGGAGTAAAAGATGCTAATGGATGCACAAAAACTGCAACAGCAACGGTAGCCAATGCAGCATCGGGTCCGCTGTTTGCACAAATGCGTTCTTTGATATCCACCCGTTGTAACGGATCTGGTTGTCATATGAATGGTGCCAACGCAGCAGGATATAATTTTGATAATGATTGCAGCATTGTTACTAAATGGAACCAGATAAACCAGAGTTGCGTAACCTATACTTTAACTAAAATGCCGAAAAGTCCTCAGCCATTTCTTACTACTGCTGAAAAAGCTGTCATAACGAATTGGATTAATGCCGGGCATCGTTACACGGATTAAGAAACTACGGTTGATTAGTAGTAATAATAATAAAGGGGCGTTATTTTAAAGCCCCTTTATCTTTTAATAAGTCTTTTTTAATTCAGGATCCGTAAGGATAATAAAATCTCCGAGGTGGCTGAAGGCAGACCAATCCGGGTTGGAAAATGAACTATCACTAAAACAACTGATATTCATAATTTTTAATCCAGACTTTCTTTTTTGCAACTGTTCGGCGGTCCCCAATTTTTCATCGCAATGAAAGCGGCCTACCATATGGAATATCTTTTCGTCTTTATGTTTCTTCCAATAGTTATAAATGCTGTAACTCATTCCTGCATCCCAGAGACTCTGGCTGTAAAAGATGCGGGCATTGCTGGTGCCGGGGCTGCCCCCTTTCATAAAGTCCATGAATTTTTCCCTGTATTTACCGGAAGAAGTATCATAAGGAAGTGGAGGCAGAAATCGTTTTGATGCTTTGGGTAAACTATCGAGTGATTTCATTCCTTTGCGGCCTACCATGTTCACATACCTTCTCGGCGTATTAGCGGCAATAACAGAGAGTTTGTTTTGTTTGGCAAATTCCACTACAGGTTTATAATCCCGGTAATTGCTCCATGCCCTGCCTTCTTTAATCAAACGGTCTTCGCTAATGAAGCCGGCGAAGTATTCATTCAATACCAATTGGCAATCTGTTTCAAACATTTCCATGCTGAGGGCAAGCTTGTTGCTGTATTGCTGGTGCAGGGCTTTAAAGATGGCGGCCTCTAAATAATGTCCGGCGCTGTCATTATGTTCTTCACCGAAAAATATAATGTTTGCATCCTTACAAGCCGCCGCTAGCTGTTCAACAGTGGCTAGTTGTTTTGTTTTTACATCATATATCTTAAAATGCTTTTCGATGCCGGATTGGGAGAAAGAGATTTGACAAACAAACAAAGTGGCGGCAAGCAGGAATAGTTTCATTATGATTTTTTTATTGAAATTACAGCAAAGCTACAGGTTGAACTGTTGTTGCGATAATAAATCATCCGGTTTTTAGTTATTACAGTCATTCGAGGATAAATTTGCATTCATGAAATTTGCTGGTTATATATTGACTTTTTATCTCCTGCTGCTTTCGGCGGTGCCCTGTTGTGCCTTTGATGATTGCCCGGATGATAAAGTAGCCATGTCCGCAGGGATGGAACGACCAGCTAATCATGAAAGTGGTGATGAGGATTGTGGTAATTGTTCTCCTTTCTTTAGTTGTGAAGGATGTGCTACGGCCACGATAGCTTTTGAGCCAACGGCAATTGAAATTATTTCAATAAAAATTAATTCAGTTTATATCACTTTTATTGAACCCGCACTTCCTGGTGTTGAGTATGATTTCTGGCAACCACCCAGATTAGGTTGATGACATTTAATACAATTCATTAATCTAAAAATTAAGCATGATAAAAATATGTTTGATGATTGCAGCATTGTTATGCACTGCAACATTATTTGGGCAAAATATACTGAAAGTAAAAGTTATCAATACAGAGACCAAAGAACCTTTAGCCAATGCTTCAATAGTTTCTAAGGGGATTGAAAACTTACCTGTTACCAATAATGATGGGGAAGCAAAATTCATTTTGCCAGCAAGGGAAGTTATTTTGTTTATCTCTTATATAGGATATGAAACAAAAGAAGTACGGGTCACTATTCCATTCAATGACACTTTAGTGTTGGTTGAAATGAAACTAAAAGAAGAAGAGGAGGAAGAAGTAATTATTCAGTCAACCCGAAGTTCAAGAACCATACAAGATATTCCAACAAGGGTAGAGTTTATCGCCGGGGAAGAGTTAGATGAAAAAGCAAACATGAAGCCCGGTGATATCAGAATGGTGTTAACGGAAAGTACCGGCATACAAACCCAGCAGACCTCTGCTACTTCTGCCAACGCCTCCATCCGGATACAAGGATTGGATGGACGATACACACAGGTATTGAAGGATGGATTTCCTTTATATGCTGGTTTTAGCAGTGGTCTTGGATTATTACAAACTCCTCCGTTAGACCTTAAACAATTTGAAGTAATAAAGGGATCAGCCTCCACATTATATGGGGGCGGTGCCATCGCAGGCCTGGTAAACTTGATTTCTAAAACACCAAAGGAGCAACAAGAATTAAAGTTTCATTTTGATGTTACTTCCGCAGGAGGATTAAACACCAGTGGTTTTTATGGAAAAAAGTTTGGTAAAACCGGACTTACTGTATTTGCTTCCCGCAACAGCAATGCTGCATATGATCCTGCTGATATAGGATTGTCCGCCATTCCAAAATTTGAACGGTATACCCTCAACCCAAAACTGTTTGTGTACTTTACTCCAAAGACTACAATGACCGTGGGTGCCAACATCACCACTGAAAAAAGAACGGGTGGTGATATGGAGTATATAAAGGGAAATAACCCGTCTGGTTTTTATGAATTTAATAATACCGACCGGTACAGCACTCAATTGAGTATTGAACATCATTTTGGTAAATGCAGTCATTTTACTTTTAAAAACAGTTTGAATCGTTTTCAGCGGGGCATCACTTCGCCTGGCTATGGTTTTACCGGAACGCAGAATGGAACATTTACAGAAGCTACCTACGCTTACCACGGTGATAAGGCAGAATGGGTAAGTGGAATAAACCTGCTGACAGACCATTTTAAGGAAACACAACTCACCGCCACCCCCTTGCGAAACTATCAGCAATTGACGATTGGAACATTTATTCAAAATACGCTTAAAATAAATGAGAAATTTCATCTCGAAAGTGGGCTGAGAGGTGATTATGTAAAAGATTATGGTTTTGTTTTTCTGCCAAGATTATCGGCTTTATTCAAATTCAACCCTAAACTTTCTTCCCGTATTGGTGGCGGCTTGGGATATAAAACACCCACTATTTTTACAGAAGAAAGCGAAAGGCTGCAGTATAAAAATGTATTACCGGTAAATGATGCTGTAAACAAGCTTGAACGTAGCTATGGGGTGAGTGCAGATATTAATTACAAAACAAAATTTGCAGACGGGGATGTAAGTTTCAGCATTAATCATCTGTTTTTTTATACCCGTATTACTAATCCTTTATTACTGCAGTTCGATGGTGGCAATTACAGGTTCAATACGTTGACCGGCCACATTGATAGCAGGGGTATGGAAACCAATATCAAAGTTGGCTACAGCGATTTTAAATTGTTTGTTGGCTATACTTATACACAAGCAGAATTACATCAGGGAAATTTTAAACAAGAAAATTTTCTAACCCCACGTCATCGTCTTAATTCCGTTTTGTTATACGAAGTACATGAAAAATGGAAAGTTGGGTTGGAAGGCTATTTCTTTAGTAAACAACGATTAAGTGATGGAACCACTGGCAGGTCATATTGGATTACCGGCTTCATGGTGGAAAAATTATGGGAGAAAATTTCTTTGTATATCAATTTTGAAAACTTTTTAGATACCCGGCAATCAAAATATGGAAGTATATATACCGGCAGCATCAGTAACCCTCTGTTCAAAGATATTTATGCGCCTTTGGATGGGTTTGTAACAAATGGAGGTATTAAAATCAGATTATAAACCAAAGTACCGGTCATTTTTTGTCCGGTACTTTTTTTGCATATTTGCCGCATGCGGAAATTGATAGTTATCACATTGTTGTCAGTAATTGTTTTGTTTTCGGTTTCCTTTACAAAAGAAAACCTACGCAATATATATTCCCGTCCATCTTCAGCATGGCCAAAACCTTTTATAGATGAGGGGGTGATTTGGCAGGAGCTAGGTGTGTTACCTCCGGGTCCGCTGGAAAAGCAAATGGATTCATTGAAAGCTGTAATTGAATTAGGCAAAGCTTTATTTTTTGACACAAGACTAAGTGGCTCCGGAAAAATAAGTTGTGCCACTTGTCACCAGCCCGAACTTAACTGGACAGACGGTAAAGTGAAGTCAATCGGTCATGAAGGTGCTGTAACACAAAGAAATTCTCCCACAATTCAGAACAGCTGGTACTATAATCGTCTCTTTTGGGATGGCCGGTCAAGAGATTTACAGGACCAGGCTTTTGGGCCCATTAACAGTGAAACAGAAATGCACAGCGAAATGCCGGAAGTAATGCGGAAGTTGAGAAGAGTAAAAGGATATAAGGAATTATTCAAGAAAGCTTTTGGCGATGAAGAGATAGATCCCTTCGTTATGACCGAAGCTATTGCCACATTTGAAAAAACAATCAGTAGCCGGAAGAGTCGCTTTGATGAGTTTCTGGAAGGGAATAAAAAAGCGTTGAATAATAGTGAAGTGCGGGGGCTACATTTATTCCGAACTAAGGCAAGATGTATCAACTGTCACAATGGCCCTTTGTTTTCAGATAACCAGTTTCATAACCGGGGTTTTTCGAACGGCGATGTTGGTTATTATAAAGTAACGCATATAGAGGAAGACATGGGAAAGTTTAAAACACCTTCATTAAGAGATGTGGCCCGGACCGGCCCATGGATGCATGACGGACAGTTCAATAGCCTGGAACAGATAATTAGCCAATACAGCATTGCTAAATTTCCCCCGGGAACAAACCCTCTTCTTCGCACTATCGGACTGACTGACAGGGAACAAAAAGACCTGCTGGCTTTCCTGAAAGCCATTTCAGCTCCGCCTTTAGCGTTCTCAAAACCTGTTTTACCCGAATAGGCAACTTTTTAGCCAGAAAAACTATCTTTGCTCTCCAAACATTTACAATCAATTTAAAATGATAATCATGAAGAAAGTATTCCTCACATTAGCTATTGCAGGTTTTGGTTTTATTGCCAATGCACAACCGCCTGCCGGAGATGCAAAAACCGGAGAATGGTATGGCGATAAAGTAAATCCTGAAGGGGCTTTGAACATTAATGATGTAGTTGCCAAACTGAACGGTGGCTCTGAATTCCCTGAAGTAAAAGTAACGGCAAAAATAATTGAAGTATGCCCCAAGAAGGGTTGTTGGTTGAAATTAGAATTGAATGATGGCCAGACTGCAACAGTAAAAATGAAGGATTATGGTTTTTTCCTACCTGTATCTGCCAAAGGAAAAACGGTGGTGATAGATGGCGAAGTAAAAATTAAAACAACTTCTGTGGCAGAGTTGAAGCACTATGCAGAAGATGCGAAAAAAACTAAAGAAGAAATTGATGCTATTACCAAGCCGGAAAAAGCGGTAAGTGTGCTGGCAAAAGGAATTGTAATAGTGGAATAATAAAGTGTAATTTTTTTTATAAAGGCTGGCCTGAATGGGTCAGCCTTTATTTTTTGATTCATCGGTAAGGATTAGTTCCTGATGGCGCAAACTCATTCCATCCATAAACAATTTTGAACAGGGATCATTTATGTCCGGTGTTTAATGTTTTTCTACCGTACAACGATGGCGGTATAACAACTTTGTTTTTAGTAGCTGATTGCATTAGCTATAGTACATGATTCTACTCATGGATTAGTGTGACCTTACAACGTAAGCCGTCACTGTATTGTCAAACTTTACTATTGATATTCTTCCTGACAATTGTATGATAAATCGCAATACTTGCGGAATAACCTTTGCATTCGAAATAAAAATTTATGAGAAAAATTTACCTGCTTATTATTACGGTTACAATTAACCAACTATTGACGGCGCAACAAATTTATTTCAGTAAACCAGAAGATACTACAAAAGCAAAAGAATTAAGTGAAGTAGTTGTTACGGGTCAATATAAACCACAGTCTGCCAGGAACTCTGTTTACCAGGTTCGTATCATTTCAAAGGAAAGAATCCAAAAACAGGGAGCAGCCAGCTTGCAGGATGTATTAAAGAATGAATTAAATGTTCGTTTTGCACAAGATCCGGCCACCGGTGGTTCTGGTATCACGATGCTTGGCCTGAGCGGCCAAAATGTAAAAGTGCTGGTTGATGGATTGCCAATGCTTGGACGCCAGGGTGCTTCTAATGAAATTGATATCAACCAGGTTGATGTCAATTCAATCGAACGAATTGAGCTGGTAGAAGGACCGATGTCTGTAGTGTATGGTGCAGATGCGCTGGCAGGTGTTATTAATATCATTACTAAAAAAAGCGGAGCCGCCAAATTTACTGTCAATGCAAGGTTGCATGAAGAATCTGTCGGTAATGAATATGGTATCAAACAAGGTATCCATAATCAGTATGCCGGCTTTACGACCCGGTATAAAAATTGGGAAGCTGGTGGTTCATTCGGTCATAATTATTTTGGTGGATGGAAAGACACGGCGATTGGCCGGGAATTGGTTTGGCATAAGAAAGACCAGTTGCTTGCAAATGGTTTCGTTGGCTATACAAAAGGAAAATTCAGTGCCCGTTACCGCTTGGATGGGCTAGATGAGATCATTACTAACCCCGGCAATTTTTTACCCTATGCCGATGCTAATTCAGGTGATACACTGGCATACGACCAGGAGTATCTTTCTCAACGCATCATGCAGCAGTTGCAGGCTTCTTATTTTGCCAGTAACAATTTGAATGTTCAACTTCAAACCTCTTATAGCGATTATAGCCGCCAGGTTTTCTCTACTACAATTAATAAGAAAAATGGTGATACAAGGCTTGATCCGGGTAGCGGCCGTCAATCGGTAGTGAATTTTAAAGGATTTACATTTCGGAGCAGTGTATATTATAAAGTATCATCATTGCTTTCTTTTCAACCTGGAGTAGATATTAACCTCGAAAGCGGAGAAGGAGAAAGATTAAAAGAAGGAAGCAATAGAGTGAACGATTATGCATTCTTTATTACTTCAGAGATCACTCCTTCAAAAAAAATAAATATCCGGCCCGGTCTTCGGTTTATTAAAAACTCAGTGTACGATGCACCTCCTGTTATTCCATCACTCAATACCAAAATTGTTCTTACAAAAGATATCGACCTGCGATTATCTTATGCAAAAGGGTTTCGTTCTCCTTCCCTCAGAGAATTGTACTTCAGCTTTTTTGATGCTAATCACCAGGTAATAGGTAACCCCGAATTAATGGCAGAAACATCTAATAGTTTCACAGGTTCTTTAAATTGGAAAAAGATCAGCACTAAAGGAGTCGTTTATACTTCTGCACTTGGCGGCTTTTATAACCAGGTAAAAAATATGATTGATTATGTATTTACGCAAGCCTCAGATACTGCCCGGTTATACAATGTGGCCAATAGTAAAACCGGCGGTGTACATATCAATAGTACAGCAAAATACAAGAGCCTGAGTATTTCAGCCGGCGCTTCTTATACGGGTTTTTATAATATTTATTCAGCAACAGATAAATCATTACCCGAGTTGCAATGGTCTCCCGAAGCAAATATTATTGCTGGTTATTCTTTTTCTGCTATTCGCCTGGATGTAAATCTTTTTTACAAGTTTACCGGTAAAAGACCCAGATATGTTACCAATGGGCCTGACATCATTTTGGCTGAAACCGATGGCTTTCATATTGCCGATATAACGTTGAATAAACAACTGTTCAGCTACTTTTCCCTTAGTGCCGGTGTGAAAAACATTTTTGATACCGATCGTATCAATAGCAGTTTTGTGAGCGGCGGTATTCATTCCAGTGGAGGTTTAAATGTAGGAACTGGTCGATCTTTTTTTGCCGGCCTTGTTTTTAACTGGGAGAAAAAATAATTACAACAACACTATTAATAAAAATCAACAAAGCACAATGAAACAAATACTAACTAAAGCAATTCTCGCCAGTTTTTCATTGCTTTTATTAACCACCGGTTGCCGTAAAAGAGACGCATTGGAAGCTGATAACCTGGTCAATTTTGAAACAACTTCACAAGGTATCAATGCTACCGAGACTAATATCACTATTAAAATTGAATTGGTACGCCCAACTGACCGTGATATTCCGGTAACAATAAACCTGTCTGAGCAGGGGGTGGTTTATGCAACTGATTATACCACCGTGCCAGCAACAACAGCTGGTAAACTACAACTCATTATTCCGGCTGGTAGCAATGAAATGTCATTCACTCTTTCTAAAGTGAATGGTGTTTTATTTGACGGAGATGAAAAACTGCTATTTGACATTTACAGTTCCGGTGCCCCGGTATTTATAGGTAATAAGAAAAGATTGACACTTGATTTTGGAGAATTAGTTGCCACTAATTCCAGTCTCACGGTAAACGGTGGAGGTGTTTTATATCCCAACAAAGTGTTTATAGATTTGAGTGCTAACCGGGCAACTGCGGTAAACCGCAATTCATGGGATCTTGGTTTTTATACTGGAGCAGATGATTTTAGAGTTATCCTCAACTCCTCTTCCGCTATGATGGCAAAGCAATTGACTAAGAATGATCTTACACAGGTAACTGCTGCCGATACAATAGGGTTTTCTACAGAAGTTGCGTTTAACCAATTTGCACCAACTACTATTTCATTGCCTTATATCGATTATCCAAACGGAGACCTTTCCAGAACAGCTATTGCAGCTATCAGCACCACTGCTGCTGATAATAAAGTGTACATTGTAAACCGTGGTTTAGCACCCGGCAGCCCCGCGGCATCAAGAGGATGGAAAAAAATACGCATCATCCGTAGTGCAACTGGTGGCTACACATTGCAACATGCTGATATTGCCGCCACTACTTTCCAGGAAATTACTATTTCAAAAGAGGATGCCAGCTATTTTAAATATATCTCTTTCGAAAATGGGACCGTAGCAGTGGAACCTGAAAAAATGAAATGGGATATTGCCTGGACATTTTTTTCTAATGTTACCAATTTTGGTACAGGTGAAGTGCCTTACCTGTTTCAGGATATCGTTTTATTAAACAGAAATGTACAAGCTGCCAAAGTGATGACTGCAACAAAAGCATTCGCTGATTTTACAGAAGCAGATCTTGCAGGGCAAACATTTGCGACAGCACAAACTGCTATCGGCGCTGATTGGCGTTCCGGAGGCGGTCCCGGGGCAGCCCCTGCCGTAAGAACAGATCGTTATTATATCATCAAAGACGGAACAAATAATTATTACAAAATCCGGTTTACATCGCTTACTCAAAATGGCGAAAGAGGTTATCCTTCTTTTGAACTGGTATTGATAAAAAAAGGTTGATACATTTTTAATAATAACAAAGCCATTCCGCTTCGCTCCGGAATGGCTTTTCGTTTGTCGTAAATCCAATTTTTTATCAGGCTGCCAATCTGTGCTAATCCATTTACTCTGTGGCTAAATCGCCTGTTAATTTCCGTAACTTCGCCACCATTTTAAAATGGGCTACCCGGTGCTAAGTAGCTGCAAGCGAAGTAGTATGAGTGCTAAATACAGAGAATTTACAGGATTAAATTTGCCAGCCTTTGAAGCGGATATACTGGCTCAATGGACTGAAAAGCAGGCTTTTGAAAAAAGTGTTTCTCTCCGGGAAGGGGCAACACCTTTTGTCTTTTATGAAGGGCCGCCCAGTGCCAATGGTATGCCCGGTATTCACCACGTTATTTCCCGGACATTGAAAGACATGGTCTGCCGCTATAAGACCATGAAAGGATTCCAGGTAAAAAGAAAAGGAGGCTGGGACACACACGGCCTGCCCATTGAACTGGGAGTAGAAAAGGAATTAGGCATCACCAAGGAAGATATTGGTAAGAAAATTTCAGTAGAAGACTATAACAAAAAATGCAGGGAAGCCGTACTGCGGTACAAAAACAAATGGGATGACATTACCCGCAAAATGGGTTATTGGGTTGATCTGAATGACCCCTACATTACTTTCAAGAACGAATACATTGAAACACTCTGGTGGATACTAAGTGAGTTGTATAAAAAAGGATTGCTGTACGAAAGTGTAAGTATTCAACCATACTCACCAGCAGCGGGAACGGGATTAAGTTCGCATGAATTGAATCAGCCAGGAACTTATAAAGATGTGAAGGATACTTCTGCGGTAGCAATGTTCAAAGCCATCAATAATGCGAAATCTAAATTCTTATTTGATGCAGCCGTAAGTGAAGAGGTATTCTTTATGGCATGGACGACCACACCATGGACATTACCTTCCAACTTAGGATTGACTGTTGGCGGGAACATTGATTATGTTTTGGTGAAAACAGTCAATCCTTATTTACATAATGAGATTTATATTGTTTTAGCAAAAGCATTATTAGGAAAATATTTCAAGACAGAAAATGAGAATGCTGATTTTGCTGAATATAAAAACGATGGGAAGAATATTCCTTACAGAATAATTACTGAGTTCAAAGGAAAAGACATCGAAGGTTGTGAATATGAACAGCTACTTCCATACGATGCCAATTCTTTAAAAGTGATTGAAGAAATTACACCCGGCGCAAAACCATTCCGGGTACTCGTTGATACATTCGTTACAACTGAAGATGGAACTGGTATCGTTCATACC
Organism: Chitinophagaceae bacterium; assembly: GCA_016719015.1. Lineage (GTDB taxonomy): Bacteria > Bacteroidota > Bacteroidia > Chitinophagales > Chitinophagaceae > JJ008. Next base: position 1,087,640 of record JADKAZ010000001.1, on the reverse strand, counting down.
GCTCCGGCATTTGGTGCAGATGACTATAAAGTAGGAAAGAAATATAACATCGGTATCTTAACGATGGTAGACAGAGAAGGAAAATTTGTAGATGGATTAGGTGAGTTCAGTAACCGGTATGTTAAAAATTACAAAGACGATCCTAACTATGTAGATGTAAACGTTGACATCAGCGTAAAACTGAAAAAGGAGAACAGGGCTTTTAAAGTAGAAAAATACGAACACAACTATCCGCATTGCTGGAGAACCGATAAGCCCATCCTTTATTATCCATTAGATGCTTGGTTCATAAAAACCACTGCTGTAAAAGAAAGAATGGTGGAGCTGAATAAAACCATCAACTGGAAACCCAAATCAACCGGTGAAGGCCGCTTTGGTAACTGGTTGGAAAATGTAGTGGATTGGAATTTAAGCCGCTCAAGATTTTGGGGCACTCCTTTGCCCATCTGGACAACAGAAGATGGAGAAGAAAAAATTTGCATTGGCAGTGTTGAACAATTATTAGCAGAAGCAAAAAAGGCTGATGAAGTGTTGGGTACAACTCGCAACTCACAGCTCACAACTCACAACTTAGACTTACATAAACCTTTCGTTGACGACATCATATTAGTCAGCAAAACAGGAAAACCTATGAAACGGGTTCCTGATCTGATTGACGTTTGGTTTGATAGTGGAGCTATGCCTTATGCCCAATGGCATTTTCCTTTCGAGAATAAAGAAACGTTTGAAAAAAGTTTCCCGGCAGATTATATCGCAGAAGGAGTGGACCAGACAAGGGGCTGGTTCTACACATTGCATGCCATCGCTGTAATGTTGTTCGATAGTGTTGCCTATAAGACTTGTGTGTCGAACGGATTGGTGCTGGATAAGAATGGCAATAAAATGAGTAAGCGACTCGGTAATGTAGTTGATCCGTTCAAGACCATCGAAACCTTTGGAGCCGATGCCACAAGATGGTACCTTGTAACCAATGCATCGCCATGGGACAATATGAAGTTTGACCTGGATGGTATCAAAGAAGTACAACGCAAATTCTTCGGTACAGTATATAATACCTATCAATTCTTTGCTCTTTATTCCAATGTTGATGGATTTGCATTCAAAGAAAAATATATCCCAATTGCAGAACGGCCGGAAATTGACCGCTGGATTCTTTCTTCATTAAATACATTAATAAAGAAGGTAACGGAATACATGGACGATTATGAGCCCACACAGGCTGGTCGCCTTATCGAGGATTTTGTTGACAGTCACTTAAGTAACTGGTATGTCCGGTTGTGCCGTCGCCGGTTTTGGAAAGGGGAGTATGAGCAGGATAAAATTTGTGCTTATCAAACATTATATGAGTGCCTGGAAACAATTACAAGGCTGATAGCACCCATTTCACCCTTCTTTAGCGATAACGTATTTCAAAATCTGAATGCAGTAACTAATCGCTTCAATGCTGAATCAGTTCACCATGTTGACTATCCGGTAGCTGATCAATCGGTGATTGATGAATCCCTGGAAGAAAGAATGCAACTGGCGCAGGATGCTTCTTCCTTAATACTATCACTACGTAAAAAGGTAAATATCAAAGTTCGTCAACCCTTGCAAAAGGTATTGATACCGGTATTGAATACTTCCATGAAAGGCCAATTACAAAAAGTGGAAGATCTGATAAAAGCGGAAGTGAATATAAAAGAGGTAGAATATTTAAACCCCGATAATACGTTCATCAGCAAAAAGATTAAACCCAATTTTGTGGCATTGGGCAAAAAACTGGGGCCGAAAATGAAATCGGTTTCTGCAGCTTTGGCACAATTCACACAAGAGGACATTACCTTGTTGGAAAAAGATGGTCAATATAATTTGTCAGTTGATGGCGAACCTGTAATATTACAAATTACCGACGTAGACATCAGTAGTGAAGATATTCCGGGCTGGACAGTGGCCAATAAAGGCAGCCTGACAGTAGCACTGGATGTTACTATCACTGCTGAACTGGAAGCTGAAGGCAATGCCAGGGAGTTTGTGAACCGCATTCAGAAAATCCGCAAGGATAGTGGTTTCGAGTTGACCGACCGGATAGAGGTAACGGCAACAGCAGTAGATGGATTAAAAGATTCTTTGGCTCAGTTTAAAGACTATATTTGCGCCGAAATTCTGGCTGACAAGCTGGAATTTGTGCCTGTAATACAGGATGGAACTGTCCCGATAGCGATCGGGATAGAAATAAACGATGTTTCGCTAAATGTGATTGTTTTAAAAAAAGGGTAAACTATGGCTAGTAAGAAAAAACAGGCTCCTAAAAAAGCAGCCAAACCCGCCCCTAAAAAAGCTGCGGTAAAACCAGCCCGTCCGTCGGGGGGGAAACCAGTAGCAAAGAAAACTGTAAAGAAGTCTGTACCTAAAAAGCCGGCACCTAAAAAGGCCGCACCTAAACCCGTGGCAAAGAAACCTGTATCAAAAGTAGTAGCAAAACCAGTAGCTAAGCCTGCCCCGAAAGTGGCGGCTAAACCGGAGCCCCCGGCCCCGAAAGTGGTAGCCAAAAAACCAGGCCAGGTAGATCCTAAATCATTGGTATCTATTAAGCTTAAAGTGTCGCCTATCACTAAAAAGGAGCCACCAAAGGCAACTAAAGTAGTAATACCAAAAACCAGCACCAAAAGCTCGGTAAAGTATGAACCCGAGTTTACCAAGTCTGTACTGGATGCCTCAGCCATTGCTTACCAATCCGGGCCTACGATGAGATATTCTGATGGTGACCTGAACGAATTCAGAGAAATCATTCAGAAAAAATTAGATGCTGCAAAAAAAGAGTTGAACTATTTGCAGGGACTGATAACCCGTAAAGAAGAAAGTGGTGATATGGATGAAGGCCGCTACATGACGATGGAAGATGGTAGTGTAAGCATGGAAAGAGAGCAACTGAGCCAGATGGCCAGTCGCCAGATTACTTTTATTGACCACCTGGAAAAGGCGATGATGCGAATTGAAAATAAAACTTATGGCATTTGCCGTGTTACGGGTAAGTTGATTGATAAGGCTCGTCTTCGTGCCGTGCCGCATGCTACTTTGAGCATAGAAGCTAAGATGATGAATAAGTAAGAGGCGAACAGAATAGTACAAAGTCTAAATAATAAACAGGGTATATAAAGTTGGAAGACTTTATATACCCTGTTTTCTTACTAGTGCATTAGCTGTATACCAATCACTTTTTTCCTTTCAGGAAAACCTGGAAGCCAACACCTACAATTAAACCATGATTGGTAAATTTAGTAGTAGGTTCATTTTCCGACCTGGTTTCAGGTGTCCCGTCGTAGGGAGCATCATCCCGTAGTGTCGTTGTTTTGAAAGTATTCTTATTGTAAGAATAGTTATAACCAAGGTATATATCCAGCCCTGTATATTCTCCCACCATCTTTGTCAACCCTAATTGCAGGGTAGCATTGGCAAAAAACCCACCCGATGATTTACCGTCGTAACTTATTTTATAATCTGGCGAGGCGTCGTAATATTTAAATCCTTCTGCCGTGGCAGAGTTGATACCGGCATTAAAACCAAATTGCCCGAAGGGCATAAAGGAAGAAGTGTTAGACCCAAAATAATTGCGGACGAACCCGCCAACTCCTATATTAAAATTGGTGCTTTTATCTTCCTGGAAGGTGGTGCCCAGGTCTTCATACCTTACTTTTTGACCACTGGGGTTTATATTCAGCGTTCCGCCAATCGCCATTTTTTCCGAAATAAACCAGCCAAAGGATGGCTCAATCCTCAGCCCATAATTTGTTGTTTTGCTGGAATAGCCTCTTACCTGTGGAAAGGTAACATCTGAGCCACCGGAGTTAAAAATAATACTGCCCACTGAAGTTCCCACCATCTTGTCGCCTTTCTTAAACTGGGCACTGCCAGCTAAACAAGTCAGTAATAAAATACCCGAAAAAACACCTGTAGTATAACGCATAAAATTGAGTTGGTTCAACAACAAATATAGCCGTTCGGGAAAACCCGGCAATAGCTCTTTTTTTTGCCGGAACCCCCTGTTATATTTTTTTTTAGTTTACCGTTAAAATATCTTGGTGGGAACAAAAAATCCCATTACTTTTAAACCCAGTACCGTATTGTTGCGGGACCCGAAACTAATTAACAGCCAAATCAAATTGTATGAGAAAGTTCAAACTTCTATCGCTTTTAGCTTTTGCCTTAGTATTCATAGCCATTAGTTGTACTAAAGAAGGTCCTGAAGGTCCTGCCGGTGCTACTGGTCCGCAAGGTCCTACAGGTATAGGTGGCCCTGCTGGTCCCACTGGTCCTGCCGGTCCGTCTGGCCCCGCTGGTCCCACTGGTCCTACTGGTCCACAAGGCCCTGCTGGTACTGCCAATGTAATTTATTCTCCGTGGACTGCTTTTACAGACCCAAACTGGAGTGCTTCTACAGTTGATATTTTTGGTAAAACTGCAAGGCGTTATACAGCTGCTGCTCCGGGCATTACTGCCACTATTCTTTCTCAAGGCACTGTACTAGTTTATTTCCAGGGTGGTGGATCTCCTGGCACTGTTCGCATATTGCCATACACCACTTTTAATTTTACACAAACTGTGACACAGGTAATTGAGCCTTCTTTTGTAACAGGAGCTATACAAATTAATTTCTGGAATGTAGAAAATAACAATGATCCTGGAACATTTACCGGTACGCCTGGAACTCCTCCAACAGGAAATATATACCGTTATGTAATCATTCCCGGTGGTGTAGCTGGTGGAAAAACTACCGGAATTGGCGGAACAAACTATAATGCGGAACAATTAAAGGCTATGCCTTATAACCAGGTCTGCAGGTTGTTTAATATTCAGCCATAATAAAAGCTCTCAATAAATTTCAAGCCGTTTCGCCTTAAGCGAGACGGCTTTTTCATTTTCACTACTTTCTTTTCTTACTTACCTTGTGCATCCAAAACATCAGCAATGAAAAATCTGCTTACTCCTTTTATATTTCTTTTTGCTTCAGCAATTGCATATTCACAACCTCGTATTATTTCCGGTCCCATGCTTGGCCCTGTTGAATTAAGGGATGCAAAAGTTTGGGTAGAAGTTTCTCCTGAAGTCAAATTGGTGTCATTGCAATACAATAAGAAGGGCGATACAAAGACCAAAACAATTTTCTATAAAGGAGAACTCGGCAACGATTTTAATCCGCTTCAATTTACTGTTGGTGGATTAGATTTTAATACAACTTATCTATACCGAATTTGGATTAATGGAAAGGCCACGGCGAAAGGTGGTGAATTTACCACCAAAGATTTGTGGCAATGGCGTAAACAACCACCGGAGTTCAGTTTTTTAACGGGGTCCTGTTCTTATTTTAACGAACCGGTGTATGACAGGCCCGGCATACCTTATGGAAAAGACTCTTCCATTTTTGAACCCATGGCAAAGGAAAAAGCAGCTTTCATGCTCTGGCTGGGTGATGCCTGGTATACTAGAGAAGTGGATTACTACAGTGAATGGGGATTATGGAACCGTGCCAGCCATGACAGGGCAGTACCCATTACACAGAATTTTTTGAAATCAATGCCGCAGTTTGCCATCTGGGATGATCATGATTATGGTCCCAATGATATTGGTAAAAATTATATTCTGAAAGAGGCGAGCAGAAAAGTTTTTAATTCCTATTTCTGCAATCCATCTTCCGGCGAAAATGGACAGGGAACTTATACCATGACCAGCTGGGGTGATGCCGATATTTTTATGACAGACGACCGGTGGTGGCGTAGTGCTGATAAAATCAAAGATTCAGTAAATGGTAAACCCAATCCTGAGAAAAGAATGCTGGGTGCGCAGCAAATGGAATGGTTGAAAAATTCACTGCTGTACAGCACCGCCACTTTTAAAATTATTGCCGTAGGCAGCCAGGTGCTGAATCCCGTTTCACCGTATGATACCTGGTGGAATTTTCCGGCAGAGTATGAAGAGCTGATGAGTTTTTTAAAAGAGTATAAAATTAACGGAGTAGTATTTTTGACGGGTGACAGACATCATAGTGAGATCATAAAAGTGGAAAGGCCGGGTACTTATCCGTTGTTTGATATTACAGTTTCGCCGCTCACTTCTGGTACACATAAGTTTAGCGGCCCCGAAAAAAATAATCCTTACCGTGTACTCGGTATTGATGAAAAGCAGAACTACGGAAGATTTTCTTTTAGTGGCCTGCGGGGCAGTCGTAAGATGACAGTTGAGTATTTAGGATTAAAAGGTGAGAAAATAAGCGAATGGAGTATTACAGAAAAAGAATTAAAAACACCATAAACCATTTCTATATGAAACAAGCTATCATTTTCATTTCGTTTATTACCATCGTTGCCGGCTGCAATAATAATAAGGAGAAGAATGAGAAAGATCCGATAACCGATGTCTCAACTACTGCAGTTACGCCTGATCCTGCAAAAGATTCGGCTGCAATCCGTGCGGTGATTCTTGATTTTTATAACTGGTACACTAAAGAGTATAAACAATTGATGGGATATAACCTTTATAGCGGTCTTAAAAAGCAAGATGCACCTCCTTATAAAATAAACTGGGAGGAGGTAAAAAAATACCAGCAGTTCATCCGCAGCAACATACCACAGCTGGGTGAGGAGTTTTTAAAGAACCAGGAAAAAATGTTGCAGCAGGCAGATTCTGTCTTTAAAGTGGATACAGAAGATGATATCCCTTACGGCTTTGATTATGATTGGTACACCAGCAGCCAGGAAGACCCTTCTTATTTACTGGATGGTATCAACAAATCGGGAAAATGGATTATCAATGTAAAAGGCGAGGAGGCTTCGGTAGAGATCGGGGCACCGGATGATAAAGATTATCTTGCCGGTTCGTTGCTTTTATATGTAGGAATGAAAAAAGAAAATGGCCAGTGGAAGATCGCTAGAATAGGAGGGAATGAGTAAAAACAAATTATGACAATTTATTTTGGATATGAAAAGCCACAGGTAATACAGGCATTGCGTTACCACTTTATCAGCCGCCGGGAAATACGGGTAATGCTGATATTGGTAAATGTGTTCGCTATAGCTTCTATTGCTTTATATGCATTTGGCAAGGTAACAGCGATGGCTTTTTTAACCGGGTCTTTTTTATGGATTGTACTAATGGTTAGCTTTTGGTTTATCCTGCCCGGTATCGTTTATCGTAAAGCTGCCACCTTCAAGCATGAGTTCAGTATGACATTTGAAGATGATAATTTTACCCTTAGTCATGAGAAGGGTTCTAAATCATGGCCATGGACCGCTTTAAAAAATTATGTAGAAAGCCCCCACTTCTTTCATTTATACTTTGACAGCCGTTCTTTTTTTCTTGTTCCTAAAAATGGATGTAAAGACACCGATGAAGTTTATGCACTGCGTCAGTTAATAAAAGAGAAGGTAAAGAAGGGGTGAAAGAAACTTATAATTGTTTCTCCATTACATAATGGGGTATGGTAACTTCTGTAAATTCATTACTTGCTACTTTGTAGCCCATTTTTTCATAAAAACCGATGGCATTTTTGCGGGCATGCATAGATAATACTCTGTATCCCCTGTCCCGGGCAATATTTTCAGCAAAGCCCATTAAGGCTCTGCCGATCCCTTTTCCCTGGAGACTATTTAAAACGGCCATCTGGCGCAGCCTGACTGTGGTGGGATTTTCTTCTACCAGCATACAACAACCGAGTATGTCTTCTTCTTCAAAGGCAGCGATAAACATATTGTGTTTTTCCTGTTCCAGCTCCTCCGGTGTAAAGCCCAATCCAAGGGGTTTACGGAGTATATCATCCCGCAATTTTACCATTTGCCGGTATTCATGACTGCCATGATCGATGATTTTTAACGCCATAACCAAGAGATTAATTCCAGAGAACTTCAAAATACAAAGAACTTATAACACTGCCAACCATTCGCCGTCTTAATTTAAAGTGATTAAGGGTGGATTCGTGATTCCTAATGCTTAATTTTCAGCCGGTTGACTTAAATAAGGAAAAAAGAACCTTTTAGGTGTTGATTAATTCAAAAAGTATATTTTTGCTCCCAATAAACAAAACTTAAAGAACATGTCAGACATTGCATCAAGAGTAAAAAAGATTATCGTTGACAAACTGGGTGTTGACGAAGCAGAAGTAACCAATGAAGCTTCTTTTACTAACGACCTGGGAGCCGATTCATTAGATACGGTAGAATTGATAATGGAATTTGAAAAAGAGTTCAACATTTCCATCCCTGATGAGCAGGCAGAGACCATCACTACAGTGGGTCAGGCTGTTGCTTACCTGGAAGAACATGCTAAGTAAATCCTTCTAACAGGGATTACAATAAATTACTCCGCCTTCTGACTGTTATGACAGCGAAGGCGGTTTTTACTTCTTACAGCAATACCCTGCTTTTATATCCTTATATAGCAGCAGCAGTGTAGTTGTTTAATTGGTTAAATAATTTTATCTTAAGGCCATATGGAATTAAAACGGGTCGTTGTAACTGGTATGGGAGCTCTTACTCCATTAGGGAATACTGTTCCAGACTATTGGAATGGACTTATTAATGGAGTATCCGGAGCTGATATGATAACATTGTTTGATGCCTCAAAGTTTCGTACCAAATTTGCCTGCGAAGTAAAGGGATTTGACCCCGTTGCATTTCTTGATCGTAAAGAAGCAAGGAAAATTGATCGCTTTACACAGTTTGCATTATTTGTTAGCGACCAGGCCCTAGCTGATGCCGGTTTAAACAAAGACAATATCAATCCCGACAGGATAGGTGTTGTATTGGGTAGTGGTATCGGCGGTCTCATCACATTCCAGCATGAAGTAATGGAATTTGCAAAAGGAGATGGCACACCCCGTTTCAATCCTTTCTTTATTCCAAAAATGATATTGGATATTGCTGCCGGCCAAATAAGTATGCGGCATAACCTGCGGGGGCCCAATTTTGCAGTAGTTAGTGCCTGCGCCAGCAGTACCAATGCTATTATGGATGCCTTCAATCTGATACGACTGGGCAAAGCAGATATTATTTTATCCGGCGGTAGCGAAGCTGTAATAAGTGAAGCCGGTGTTGGGGGTTTCAATGCCATGAAGGCCATGAGTGAAAGAAATGATGACCCAAAAACAGCCAGCCGTCCTTATGATAAAGACCGTGATGGTTTTGTAATGGGGGAGGCATCGGGTATTATAGTACTGGAAGAGCTGGAGCATGCCAAAGCGAGGGGAGCAAAAATTTATTGTGAAATAGGAGGTTGTGGTGCAACAGCCGATGCACATCATATTACCGCACCCCATCCCGACGGCTTAGGAGCCAGGAATGTTATGCTTGCTGCGTTGGATGATGCAGGGATGCAGCCAGACGAGATTGATTATATTAATACACACGGTACCTCCACACCTATCGGTGATGGGGCAGAAGTAAAAGCTATTACCGCTGTATTTGGAGAACATGCCTACAAGCTAAATATCAGCGCCACCAAATCCATGACTGGTCACTGTCTTGGTGCTGCCGGCGTAATAGAAGCCATTGCAAGTATACAAGCAGTGATTCATGATATCGTTCCTCCTACCATCAATCACTTTACCGATGACCCTGAATTGGATCCCCAACTGAATTTTACTTTTAATAAAGCACAGCAACGTACTGTCCGTGCAGCACTCAGCAACACATTTGGTTTTGGTGGACATAATGCCTGTGTGATTGTAAAAAAATTCAATAGCTAATTAGTTCAATTGGTATTTTTCAACATAACAAATTATTCCAGGTAGCTGGATAATTCTGATTTTTAGAGAGGTGACTCAATAAACTAATCAGCCAATTAACCAATTAAGAAATTTTTTCGTAGTTTAACGCTTGTGGATTTTTTTAAATTTTTTTCCCGGAAACATTCAGGCACTTCTTTCAAAAAAGAGCTTAGGAACATCCTTGGTTTTAAGCCCGATAATGTTTCATTATACAAGACGGCCTTAACCCACCGTTCCATCCGGGATGGCGCAGATGAAAACAATGAACGGTTAGAATACCTGGGCGATGCGGTCCTCAGTGCCCTTATTGCGGATTATCTTTTTAAGCGGTATCCCTACAAAGAAGAAGGGTTCCTTACCGAAATGCGGAGCAAGATGGTAAACCGGCAGCAACTGAATGAAATTGCCGTCCGCATGGGCTTAAAAAAAATTACCCTTTACAATAAAATGGATGGCTCTTTAAAAGCAAGCCAGATATTTGGTAACACCCTGGAAGCATTGGTAGGCGCTATTTACCTTGACCATGGTTATAAAAAAGCAGCCAAGTGGGTGTTAGAAACGATTATTCAGCCACACATGTTTATGGATGACCTGGAAAACCTTGAAATCAATCATAAGAACAGGTTATACGGCTGGGCTAATAAAAACGGCAAAGTGCTGGAGTTTGAAACATTGAACGAGAAACTGGAAAATGGCCGTCGTTTGTTTACTGTTGCTGCTGTGGTAGATGGGCGGAATATCGCCGAAGGAAAAGCGTTCAATAAAAAAGATGCATCCCAGATTGCTGCACAGATAGCCGTTGAGAAATTGGGTATTGTCAATGCAGATTCAATTGCTGAAGAGCAGCATTGAGCCCCCATCATTTTATTTTCTTTCCATACATAATTCAATCAGTACCCCATTGGTATGTTTGGGGTGAAGAAAACATACGAGTTTATTATCGGCACCAGGCTTTGGTTTATCATACAATAAAACAAATCCTTCCCCTTTCAGCCTTTCCATTTCTTTTTCAATATCCGCCACATCAAAAGCAATATGGTGCAGGCCTTCTCCTTTTTTTTCAATAAACCGGGCAATTACTCCCTCCGGGTCGGTACTTTCTAAAAGCTCTATTTTGGTTTCACCCTGTTTAAAAAAGGCGGTATTTACCTTTTCAGTTTCAACCATTTCTGTCTTATAACAAGGGGTGTTCAGCAGTTTTTCAAATAAAGGAACAGCCGAAGCAAGGGTTTTTACGGCAATGCCGATGTGCTCAACTTTTTGCATAGCAGGGCTTTGAATTTCAGGCCTTTCGAATTCGGAAAAATCGTCCGGCAACCCGAAATTACCTCTTTCGGATAGAACCTTTTAAGCTAATTTTGTGTTTAATTGAAACAAATACTGATAACAGATTTTATGCTGAATTTCCCCATTTATTTAGACCATAATGCCACTACACCCTGCGATCCGAGGGTAGTAGATGCGATGATACCTTATTTCACCAATAATTTTGGTAATGCGGCCAGCCGTAATCACCCGTTTGGCTGGCAGGCGGAAGAAGCGGTTGATTATGCCCGGGAGCAGGTAGCCAAACTGATTGGTGCCGATCCTAAAGAGATTATTTTCACTTCAGGTGCCACCGAAGGTGATAACCTCGCCATCAAAGGTGTTTTTGAAATGTATGCCAGCAAGGGCAATCATATCATCACCTGCAATATTGAACACAAAGCCGTTTTAGATACCTGCAAACACATTGAAAAAGAAGGCGGCGAAGTAACCTATCTGAAAGTAAAGGAAAATGGATTGGTCGACCTGGCAGAATTGGAAGCGGCTATCAAACCAACGACCATTCTTATTGCCATCATGTATGCCAATAATGAAATTGGCACCATCAACCCCATAAAGGAAATAAGTGCTATTGCAAGAAAGCATGGTGTGTTATTGTTTTCGGATGCAGTACAGGCGGTTGGTAAAATACCTGTTGATGTAAATAAGGATGGCATTGATCTGATGGCTTTCACGGCTCATAAAATGTATGGTCCTAAAGGTGTCGGCGCTTTATATGTTCGTCGTAAAAATCCAAGAGTGAAAGTAACGGCGCAAATGGATGGCGGCGGTCATGAAAGAGGCATGAGAAGCGGCACATTGAATGTACCCGGTATTGTAGGATTTGGCAAAGCCTGTGAGATTTGTATGAATGAAATGGAGGAGGAAACAAAAAGAGTAAGCAAACTGAGAGATAAATTACAAACTGAATTACTAAAAGTCGAAGAGAGTTACCTGAATGGTGATAAAGAACATAAGCTGCCGCATGTAACCAATATCTCTTTCAAATATGTGGAAGGAGAGGGATTGCTGATGGGCTTTAATAAAAATATTGCCCTGTCATCTGGTTCAGCCTGTACATCAGCCTCCTTAGAACCCTCTTATGTGTTGAAAGCATTAGGACTGGGTGATGATCTGGCACACAGTTCGCTTCGTTTCGGACTGGGACGTTTTACAACAGAAGAACAAATTGATTATACTGTAGAACAAGTAACAAACACAGTGAATAAACTTAGAGAGATGAGTCCGCTGTGGGAAATGTATAAAGAAGGGATTGATATGAACAGCATTGAATGGGCACATCATTAATGCCCCCAAACCCCCTGAAAGGGGATTAAAAAACAATTTTAAACTTTAAATCTAACTATCATGGCATATTCAGAAAAAGTGATTGACCACTACCAGAATCCTAAAAATGTAGGAACATTGGATAAGAGTAAAGCAAATGTTGGTACCGGCCTGGTAGGTGCACCCGAGTGTGGCGACGTAATGCGGCTCCAGATAGAAGTGGATGAGGCAACCGGTGTTATAAAGGATGCCAAGTTTAAAACTTTTGGTTGTGGCTCTGCTATTGCTTCTTCTTCGTTGGCTACAGAATGGCTGAAAGGAAAATCAATTGAAGAAGCCATTACTATTGACAATATGACCATCGTGGAAGAACTGAATCTTCCCCCGGTAAAAATTCACTGCTCTGTACTGGCCGAAGATGCTATTAAAGCAGCGATAAACGATTACCGTCAGAAGAATGGTTTAGATATATTAAAATTTGACGAAAGCATTGTACACTAAAATTTGGATGAACAATGAGTGTAGCCCTGGAGAATGCAATTTATGTAAGTGATAAAGCGAAGGCCAAAGTAGCCCAGTTGCTGGCCGATGCCGGAGTGGGTGATGACCCTTCTTATTTTCTCCGGGTAAGTGTAGTGGGTGGTGGTTGTTCAGGATTAAGCTATAAGCTGGATTTTGATAATGAACAAAAACCAATGGATCAGACGTTTGAAGACAACGGTGTAAAAGTGGTGACAGACCTGAAGAGTTTTTTATACCTGGTTAATACTACGCTGGATTTCTCCGATGGATTAAATGGCAAAGGATTTTATTTCAGCAATCCCAACGCCAGCCGCACCTGTGGATGTGGAGAAAGCTTTGCGGTTTAAATGATTAAATCCCGAAATGAAATATGAAGTCCCCTTAAGTGGGGATTTTTTATAAATGGTAGAAGTTTTGAATTTTGAAATGACTTCCAAATGTTAGGGTACTCTTGTTCCTTGCCCGAACCTTGTTTCTTCGCCATGTACCTTTTTATTACTTATTTTGCAGCACTACTATGTGGTCCGTTTGTAAAAAAGAGCTACGCCAATTTTTCAGCAGTCTTACCGGCTATATCGCCATTATCGTTTTCCTGCTGGTAAACGGGCTGGTACTTTTTGTGTTTGATGACAATATCTTCGACTTTGGATATGCCACCCTTGACCGTTTCTTCCAGCTGGCCCCATGGATATTATTATTATTGATTCCTGCTATTACAATGCGGAGTTTTGCAGAAGAATTTAAAACAGGTACTTATGAAATATTACAGACCCGTCCGCTGAGCCGCTGGCAAATTATCAGCGGCAAGTATTTGGGCAGTCTTATCGTTGTGATTATTGCTCTGTTACCTACCATCATTTATATTTTTTCCATTCAACGGCTTTCTTCTACTGAAGGGCTGGATATGGGAGCCACGATCGGCTCTTATATCGGGTTGTTTTTTTTGGCTGCAGTTTTTACCGCTATCAGTATTTGCTGCAGCAGTTTTACCAATAACGCAGTGGTGGCTTTTATCGCCAGTTTGATCGGCTGTGCTTTATTATATTATGGCTTCAGTGCTATCAGTAAATTACCGGCTTTGAGCAATGGACCAGATTACTATACTGAAATGTTCGGTATCGATTTTCATTACCGCAGCATCAGCCGTGGCCTGATTGATACCCGGAACATCATTTATTTTCTCAGCATGATACTTTTGTTTTTTGCTATTACTAACCGCAACCTGTTAAGGCGATAACATGAAGAGGGGAATAGAAAAAATATTTGCTTCTAAGTACTGGTGGCTGTTGCTGCTGATCATTTTATTTGGTGTTAATTACCTCGCTTCTGTTTTTCATGTCCGTTTTGACCTTACAAAAGAAAAACGCTACACCCTCAGCAAAGCCACAAAAGATTTGCTGAAGAACCTGGATGATGAAATACAGATTGATGTATTTCTGAAGGGGCAGTTTCCTGCAGGATTTAAAAAATTAGCGGAAAGTACTAATGAATTCCTCGGATTGATGAAAGATCGTAACGGTGCTAAGGTTCATTATCGTTTTATTTCCCCGCAGGATGAGATGCCGGGTACCAATATATTGTATGGTGATTCACTGGTATCATTAGGAGCAGTACCAATCAATCTGACGGTTCAAAAGAAAGCTGGTGAGAGCAGTAATATTATTTTCCCAGTGGCGGTCATTCATTATAAGGATAAGCAATCATTGGTAAACCTTTATCCCGGGGCAAGTGGAAGGATTTCACAGGAAGAGATTAACAGTGCAGAAGCATTGATGGAATACCAGTTCGCAAAAGCACTTGATAAATTGATGCAAATCAGGAAACCGGGTGTTGCTTATTCCATCGGCAATGGCGAACCGGTTGATGGTAGAACGTACGATCTGAGGCAATCACTGCAGGAGGATTATAATTTTGGAACACTGAATATCAACACGGCCCCACGGATACCTGATGGAGTAGATGTGCTGGTAATCGTTAAGCCAACTGAAACATTTACTGAAGACGAAAAATTAAAGATTGACCAGTTTGTAATGAACGGGGGTAAGTTACTTTGCTTTATCGATAACCTTATTGCTGAACAGGATAGTCTGGCGATAAAACCCGAAACGATCGCTTACGACCGAAACCTGAATCTTACCGACCTGTTCTTTCGCTACGGTCTCCGCATCAATACTGATTTGGTGATGGATCTGCAATGCGACCTGATACCGATTGTAGTGGGGGGTAATATGGATAATCCGCAAATGGAATTCTTGCACTGGAATTATTATCCCATTCTTTCCGGTGGTGAGAACTCCATGAACAAAAACCTGGGTTATATTGCCAGCCGCTTTGCTAATTCTATTGATACGATACAGGTAAATGGAGTTAAAAAACAACCCTTATTGGTTTCATCACCCAACTCAAGAATCATCAGCACACCGGCACTGATCAGTTTAAACGAAAATAAAAATGTAGCCGAAGACGAAAAGTTTAAAAAGAATGCCATCCCGGTGGGCATGTTGCTGCAAGGTAAGTTTACTTCAGTATTCCGTAACCGTACTACTCAATCACAAAGAGATAGTCTTGTAGCATCGGGTCTTAGTTTCAAAGAGAGTTCTGTCGACAACAAAATGATAGTTGTCGCCGATGGCGATATTGTATTGAACGATTTTGTTCCGGGTAATGGACCAAACAGTTCACCGGTTCCCCTGCCGATGGGATGGAACAAGTACACTTATACCGAGTACATGAAGCAGTCGGAAATGGGTAAGCTTTTTATCCCTGTTGCTAACCGGGAGTTTGTGAATAGTTGTTTGGAATACCTGGTCAATAACCCGGCTATCAGTGAAACAAGAAGCAAGGACATTGTACTTCGCCTGCTTGACAGTAAAAAAATTCAGGCTCAAAAATCCACCTGGCAGTTTATAAATATTGGGCTGCCTGTCTTATTGGTAATACTTTTCGGGTGGATATACCAGCAGGTTAGAAAACGGAAATATGCAGCATAATTCCATAAGGGCTTTAAGGCTGATTTAGCCTGTTCCGGGTTATCTTTACACTACACTAATTTTCCTTCATGACAAGAGACCAGATTACTTACCTCGTTTTCGGAATTGTGCTGCTTGCTTCACTAATTGTCGACCTTGGACTTTTAAGTAAAAAGAACAAAAAAGTAACGATCAAACAGGCGTTATACCAAACTTTTTTCTGGGTGGGGCTGGCATTGTCTTTTTGTGTTTTTATGTGGATTGAAAATGGCCAGAAGCCGGCATTGGAGTATCTCAGTGCTTACCTGATGGAGTGGAGCCTGAGTATCGACAACATTTTTGTATTCATCCTGATATTTTCTGCTTTTTCAGTAAAAGAAAAACATTATGGCCGTGTATTGCTGATAGGCATCCTGATGGCTATTGTATTCCGGGTCATTTTCATCACGGTGGGAGTGGTGTTGGTAGAAAAATTTCACTGGATACTATATGTATTCGGGGCGTTCCTGGTGTTCACTGGCTATAAAATGTTTACGGCTTCAGACGATGAAGAATTTAAACCGCAGGAGAGTAAGATCTATCGCTTCTTGCAAAAATTTTTACCCTTAGTTCCTCATGATGGTGATGGGAAATATGTAATAAGAGAAAATGGGAAACCGGCGTATACAACATTATTTGTGGTTATTATAATGCTTGCCGCTATCGATCTTGTTTTCGCCCTGGATTCTATTCCTGCAGTAATGGGAATTGTGGATACCAAAACGCCAGGTTATGAAGAAACTGCAAGGCTGGTAATATACACTTCCAATATTTTTGCTGTATTGGGTCTCCGGTCACTTTTTTTTCTGCTAAGAGGTGCGGTAAGCAAGTTTGATTACCTGCAGCAAGGCATCGCTATTGTACTTGTTTTTATCGGTATTAAGATGCTGGCCGAACACTGGATTAATCAATGGATAGATAAACAAACACAGGTCTTTATTTCATTGGGAGTTATTTTAGTGTGTATTGCTGGTTCTATTTTCTATTCCATCTTTATGAGAAAAGAAGGAGTGCCTGCTGATGTATCGGATGAAAGCCAATAACCCGTTTTTACGATTTCCAACTTGAGTTATTTAATCAGCCATATTGCCCATATCACAAATGCATCGGCTGCTATTGTCACTGATACAAAGATTGAGCATCTTTTACTTGATAGCCGGAAAATTTATTCACCGGCAACCTCTCTTTTTTTTGCTTTAAAAGGAGTGAGAAGAGATGGTCACCAGTTTATCCCTGAATTATATAAAAGAGGGGTAAGAAATTTTATTATCAGCCAAAACATTGATACTGGTACTTATCCGGAGGCAAATTTTTTATTAGTAAAGGACAGCCTGGCGGCTTTACAGCAGCTGGCAGCTCATCACCGCCAGCAGTTTAATATTCCTGTTATCGGTATTACAGGCAGTAATGGCAAAACAATCATAAAAGAATGGCTTTACCAGTTATTGCAGGATGACTTTACTATTGTCCGCAGCCCCAAAAGTTATAATTCTCAAATTGGAGTGCCACTGAGTGTTTGGCAGATGAATGAGCACCACACATTAGCCATATTTGAAGCAGGCATATCCCGGCCAGGTGAAATGGAAAAACTAGCGTCAATTATACAACCAACAATTGGTGTATTAACAAGTATAGGAGAAGCACACAGCGAGGGGTTTGCAGAAAGTGAACAGAAATTTCTTGAAAAGATCAAACTTTTCAAAAATGCTGATTGGATTTATTGTCACTCAAAACATGACCCGCATAGGAAAATTAAAGACCTTTTTAAAGGAGTAGTTGTTTATTGTGGTACCGAACCAGCAAATGACATTCAGGTGCTTTCTATTAAAAAAGGAAAGGAGAGTACCCATATTTCTGTGCGGATAAAACAACCATTTAAGGAACCTCTACAAGAGTATTCATTCTCTTTCGAGATTCCATTTACAGATGATGCCTCGATTGATAATGCCCTTCTCTGCCTGGGTGTAGTGTTGTCTTGCCAACCCTGGACATCTCCTGATATTGCTTCTGTTGTAAAAAAATTGGATAAACTGGAGCCAGTTGAAATGCGGCTTGAACTTAAAAAAGGTATTAATCATTGTTCCATCATTAATGATAGTTATAGTGCAGATATAAGTTCATTAGAAATAGCACTCAATTTTCTTGACCAGCAAAATGCCGGAGATAAAAAAACTGTTATTCTTTCAGATTTTTTACAGAGTTCATTGACTAACGATATTCTATATCATCAAATCCTGGATAGCCTTAGAAAGCATAAGGTGAGCCGGGTGATTGGTATCGGAGAAAAAATTTCAGCCAGCCTGCAAAATTTATTATTGCAACCGGAAGAAAAATTAATGATCGGGGTATATGCTTCCACAGAAGAATTCATTACTCATTTCCTCTCCTCTCATTTTAAGGAAGAGACCATTTTGATAAAAGGCGCCAGGGCATTTGCTTTCGAACGTATCGTACAATTGCTGGAGCAGAAGGCCCATCAGACAGTATTGGAAATTAATCTAAATGCTATTGCACATAATCTTAAGGAATATCAAACGCTGCTGAAACCGTCAACCAAAGTAATGGCAATGGTTAAAGCTTTTGCTTATGGTAGTGGTGGTGCAGAGATTGCAGGAATTCTGCAATATCATAAAGTAGATTATCTCGGGGTGGCTTATGCAGATGAGGGAGTGGAATTGCGAAAAGCAGGAATTACGTTACCAATTATGGTCATGAACCCTGAAGAAAGTGCTTTTGAAACAATTACAGAAAACAACCTGGAGCCGGAATTATATTCTTTTGAACTCCTTCAGTCTTTCGACAAGTTTTTACAACAGGAAGGGTTGCAGCAATACCCTGTTCACATTGAAATTGAAACCGGAATGAACAGGTTGGGGTTTGGAACTGGCGAAATTGAAAAACTATCATCCTTTTTGCGATCAACTTCTTCTTTTAAAGTACAGACTGTTTTTTCTCATCTGGCTGCCAGTGAGGAAGCAGGCCAGGATGATTTTACCCTTCAACAATTTCAACTTTTTAGTAAAGCCGCAAAAGAATTGCAGGATAAATTAGGCTACTCCTTTCTCAGCCATATTTCCAATTCGGCAGCTGCTATCCGGCATCCGCAATTGCAGATGGATATGATACGATTGGGCATAGGATTATATGGAGTAGATAGTTCGGGCTCCAATAAATTGAACTTGCAAACGGTGGCAACATTAAAGTCTACCATTGCTCAGCTAAAACATTTGAAAAAAGGAGAGTCAGTTAGTTATAACCGAAAAGCAGTTGTTGAAAAAGATGCTGTAATTGCCACGATTCGTATTGGCTATGCAGATGGTTATCCAAGACGATTAGGAAACGGCGTTGGAAAAGTTTGGTTGCATAACACTTTAGCCCCGGTTATCGGTACGGTTTGTATGGATATGTTTATGATAGATGTAACGGAAATCCCCGGTGTGCAGGAAGGCGAGGATGTAATCATCTTCGGCAGCCAATTACCAGTGCAGTTATTGGCACAATGGGCAAATACTATCCCTTATGAGATAATGACTGGTGTTTCTCAACGGGTTAAGAGAATCTATTTCGAAGAGTAATATTTAACAACAGCACTAAAAAGCCCAAAAACCTAAAGCTGTATATTTGTCAATTATGAAGACACTGAAGCTAAAGCATGTAGTATTCATTATTACTGCCATCATTATTGTTGACCAGGCATTAAAAATCTGGATTAAAACCAGCCATCCTACAGGTGAAGTCGATAGGGTGCTGGGTATGAATTGGTTTCGGTTACACTTTATTGAGAACCCGGGAATGGCATGGGGCTGGAAGTTTGGCAATGAGACGGGTAAAATGATCTTGACATTATTCCGCCTGGCAGCTGTTATTTTTGGTACCTGGTACCTTGGACGTATTGTAAAACAGCAATATAAAAGAGGATTTATTATTTGTGCTGCGTTGATCTATGCCGGTGCATTAGGCAACCTGATTGACAGTATGTTTTATGGAATGATTTTCGATAAGGGGCTCAAATATGACCCGGCCATCAATGATTATATCTCCTATTCAAACGTGGCCGAATTTTCATCCAACGGATATTCATCTTTCCTGCACGGAAGCGTTGTCGATATGCTTTACTTCCCGATGTTTAAAGGACACTTTCCTTCATGGTTCCCCGGAATAGGGGGTGATGAGTTTGAGTTTTTTAGTGCCATATTTAATATTGCTGATGCTTCTATCTCCATTGGTGTTATCACACTGTTGCTTTTTCAAAAACAGTTCTTTAAAAAGAATTCACCTACAGAATTACAACAATCAGTGGAAACCAGTTCGGAAGTAAGTGATAAAGTACAGGTATCTTAAAACAGGTAACTGGCCTTATAAAACAGCTACCAATAAAAAGCCACTCCAAAAATTATTGATTTTGTTTGATTACCCTTTTTTGAATTGTCTTACCTGCCACATTCACCCGAAGGAAATAGATACCTCCGGGTAATGTTTGTGTATTATTAATAATAAGTTGATTCACTCCGTTTACTACTTCAAACGGAACTTTTTTGGTAATCTTTCCCGCCACATCAATTAATTCAGCTTCAGCTTTTCCATTGCTATCTGTTGAAATTTCAAATGATAGTTCATTGCTGAAAGGGTTAATGACGGATATAAAGGAAACTGCATCACCTTTCGCTGATAATTGAATCGTCCTTGAGTAAATGGACTTTCCGGTTGTATTCTTCATCCTGATACGATAGTATGATTTCCCGCCCGGTAATGATGGATCGGTAAACGAATAATTACTTTGTTCTGAAGTATAATCATTATAACTGTTGACAGTTCCGATAAGATGAAAATTTATACCATCAGTACTTTTCTCTACGTCAAATTGAAGTGGCTCATCTTCTCCGGTAGTGGTCCATTTTAATACGACCCTTTCATTAATAATTTTTCCGGTGAATGATAATAGTTCAGCTGTCAGCGGTACGCCACACTCAATTACATTCAGTGTAATAAAGGGGCCGGCATCGGTAAACTGGCAGCTTGCCGAAGAAAGGTTGGCGGTAGTAGTAGCCACAACTACCCTGTAAATATCACCTGCATTGGCTATTTGTGTGAATGCCGGTGGTACAGTATAAGAAGCAACATATTCCCATTGGCTGCCTGTCCAGGTTGGGCTTATTGGCCCAATGGCGCCAGTTACGTCTGTCCAGCTTGCGCCACCATTTGTACTTCGCTGCCATTTATAATAAGTATAGTTACTGAAATAGGATCTTACCGTATCTGTGAGTAGAATGGTGTTACTATCACAAACAATGGGATTTAGCGAAGGACCATAATTCATGGCCGGTGAACAGGTAACGACCGATATATCATCCAAGGCCCAGTCGTTGCCACCTCCTCCTGGCGCATTATTATAGAATCGCATGGTAAAACTTGATTGCAGAGGACCTGTAAGAAAAGTAAATCCTTTTTTAACCCATTGGCCATTATAATTCAAATCTCCTGAAGTATAATAGCGAACTCCATCTAATGCAATCGCAAGATTGGGTCTTACTCCTGATGAGTCTCCCGGAGCTGTCGGTATGTAGCCAACACTACTGGCACCAACTCCGTTTGAATCGCACCCACACTTAGAACAAATGTTTCGCATCCAGCAGGATATTTCATAATAAGTATTTGGGCAAAGGCCACTGATAGTATGATTAAAAGCAGAGTCAATTCGATAGGCAGCATTAATAATTAACATGTAGCCACCAGTTTTGCCACCAGTTGTATCTGTTGCGGGGTTTCCAGCAATAGGATTTACTGCCCCGGTATGGTCTCCGATAATATCCCACAATGTAAAAACACGATGTGTCGTGGGAGTTGCCGAACAGTTACCATCTGGTTTTGGCCATGAGTTAGATGTAGAATAAACACCACCGCTGGTGTTATTAGCAATGCCATAAAAATAATCTTGCGGTGAATTGCAGGTAAAAGGATTATAAGTGTACGCAGCAGGAACATTGGCAGAAGTTCCCCTGTTCCTCAGGTTGCCACTTCCAAATGTTCCATTCGTTTCAGTGCCAAGCGAGTTTACGCCAACAGTGTTAGCGCAAATGCCATAGTTATTATATATGGCCACGGGACTGGAAGGAAAAGTAAAAGTAGTAACTGCAGGCGGTGCGGTGGTGTATGTTATAGTGCCGCCACCTGTATTAATAGTAGCGCCAAAAGCTGAGGTTACCTGCACCCTGTATGAAGCCACCATGATACAGCTACTTCCATAATAGGAAGGTTCATGCCCATTATTATTTCTTATTCTTCCGCGGCGGTATACCGTTGCAGGTTGATCCACCTGTCGGTATCCCAGGTTAATGGTAACATTCGTTCCCGTAATCCAACCTTCATCATTAGCCGCATCAAACCTGGCGTCAGTAAAAGCCTTATAGGTTTTCCCTTCATTTGTTATAACCCTTAATGAACCGGCAACATAATTTGTACCAGTTGGAATTACATCAGTGAACTGGCAACTGTCAAAAGAGGCTGCTCGTACAACAACGGAAGCCCTGATTTCTAATATATCGTTTGGTTCAACAGTGCCACCGGTAGGCTTGCTTATATTAATAAAACTTTTTCCAAAATCAATCTGTGGTGCAGGTGCAGCAGGATGTGTGACGCAGATATTAAAACCTGCATTACTGGTTAGCACAGTTCCTCCTGCCGAGTATACCCGGATGTAATAAGTAGTGTTTCGGGCTAATGTTGTATTGGTAATAGTCGTCGTACCACAGGCAACAGAGGTTAATGCGCCACAAGCACCGGAGAATAATTGTATCCTGGCACCTGATGTATTAAGATTTGCCCCAATGGAACTAAGCGTAATCGTATGATCAGTTGAAACAGATACAAAACGGTACCATACATCATCATCGGCAGTACCTGTACATGGTGCCACAGCGATACCGGAATTTGTTGCGTTTTGAACAGTCCCGGCCGTGTTGACACAAGCGGTATTTGAAGTTAATAAAACAGCAGTTGCACAATTATTATTAGCTGGTTGTGCAAAAGCTGAATAGCTAAATAATAGAAAGAAGGAAATAAATTGAATTGCGCTGACCCAAGCAATATGTGTTGGTACAATTAATTTCATAGACGGATATTAGCTTTCACAGAATCGGATTTGCGATATTTCGTTCAGGTCAGACTTGCAAGTATAAAAATAGATTAACCTTAATCTATTGTCAATAGGAATATATGCTTACTGTCCTATAAAAATCCCCGAGGCTTTTACCTGTGTAAACCACTATTGACAACCACCATTTATGGCATTACTTTTATTGCATAAATCCGTTTCTATGAAAAAAAATAATTTTAATTTTTTCATTACATTAGTATGGCTCTTAAACAGCTTTACAACAAGAGCCCAGGTTATAGATTCTACTACTATACTTTTCAGTATTGATACGGTGGCAAAAAACCTCGGATACCCATGGGAAATTACTTATGGCCCCGATGACTCGTTGTGGATTACAGAAGCCAGGGGGTATAGGGTAGTGAGAGTAAGCTCATCAAGAACAGAAGCACAGAAAAATATTGCCCCTCAGCAAATATTAAAAATTCCATTGGGAGCTGGCGAAATAAATTTTGATCGTTCTTCTAACCGCTGGCCACAAGGCGGTATGCAAGGCCTGGCTATTCACCCTGCTTTTATGACGGATGTAAACAAACGATGGGTCTACCTTTCTTATGTTTATAAAAAACAAACCTGCCCTAATGGAACCACTGGTGCCCCCTGCTATTTCAGGGCAAAAATTATACGGTGCCGTTTTTATTTTGCTGCTGATGCCGGTAACCCAACAAGTTTCCCTTATAAGGATACATTGACCATCATGGATACCGTGCTGTCAAACTTGCCGGGTAGTAATGACCACAATTCCGGGCGGCTAACTATCAGCCCGTTTACAGAAGGGCCGGATAATAAATACAAACTATATTATACCATCGGTGATATGGGAGCTGGACAGTTTAATAATGATACCAGAATTAACTATGCTCAAAATATTGATACTTGTGAAGGCAAAATTTTACGATTGAATACAGAACCTGACGGCGATGCGTCGTTTGGTGTGGCACACGATTATAATACTTGGAGGCAATGGATACCCAATGACAATCCCTACAATCATAGCGTTCCTGCATTTAGTATTTTAAAAACACCAGTGTATAGTTTTGGTCACCGGAATGCCCAGGGTATTGTTTGGGGAAATGTGAACGGTACCTGGCGCCTGTACAGTTCCGAGCATGGTGATAAATCGGATGATGAAGTAAATAATATTCTTCCAGCCACTAATTATGGCTGGCCAAAAGTGGCAGGAATGGGTACAGATAATAATTATTCCTCGCTTGATGCCTTTGCTAATAATGATAGGCTCGCAAGTTCGTTGGTAAACTATGCGGAGAATACCTGGGCCACTACCAATACTATGCAACGACCCTTATTTGCAACTTTCAACTGGGCAGCTTCAGCTATACCGGCTGATGGTTCTAATATATTTACCTGGCCTACTATCGCACCGTCAAGCATTGATATTTACCAGGGCAATATTCCCGGTTGGAAGAATTCCTTACTGGTAACCTCTTTAAAGTATGGGATGTACCGGCTGAAATTAAAATCAAGCGGGGATTATGTTGATAGTGCTTCTTCTACTAATATAGTTGATACATTTCCCTTGTTACATAGCTGGAGGGTAAGAGATATAGCCATTAATCCTTCTCCTAACAGCGGTACTTTCTGGGTAGTTATGGATAGTACAGGTTCTACTTCCGGGCCAACAGGTGGATTTACCGGGGGAAATAGTCCTACTAAAGATGGAGGAAAGATTCTTCGTCTGCGTTACAACACACTGCTTACTCTTCCCCTCAATGAAAATCCAAGAAGTGGTCCCCCAATTGTAAAAGACCTTATACAGGTATATCCCAACCCGGTTACCACTACCATTTATGTACATGGAAAGAAAGAACTTCGTAAACCATTGCTGGTGCAGATTTGTGATATCAATGGCCGAATGCTGAAAGAAGCAACGAGTTTTCGGAATGATTTCAGCATTGATGTTGCCGACCTTACGCCAGGCACTTACCTGCTCAAACTCTACAATGGGTATAATATAGAATTGCAGATTGAAAAATTCATTAAGCAGTAACTTAAGACAGGACTGATGTAAAGTAAAAAGCCCCCACCTGGGGGCTTTTTTAAGGGTTATGCTCAAGGGTTACAGAAAATTTTTACCATGCTGGTGTTATCAGTTTTCCCTGTACAGATTGTTTATTGCTGCTGGCTATATAACGCAATGCAGCTGCCATTGTAGAGTTTGCCATAGACAAAACTTTCGCTGTACCAAAAGTTCCTTTGTCAGTAAGAACTGCTCTTAAATAAGGTGATTGATCAGCTGGTTGGGCAGTAGGTTCTTGTTTAGAAACCTTAAGTGTATCAGGAGAAAAGTAATTTGATGGTTGGCCGACACTTTTCATAGATGGGGATTTATTAAGTTTTTTAAAAGGGTTTGGATTAATTCTACCATTAAGGTAATGAGAAAACAATCTTATTTGCAAATTTTACGCAATAAAGTAAAGAAGAAACGTTAATCTTCTTTTTTTACCATAGGGATTTTACCATAGCATCACAAAGACGAATGGTTAAATCTTACCTACCATATTGGCAGGTTTTACCCATTCGTCAAACTGCTCAGGTGTTACATATCCCAGTTTCACTGCCATTTCCTTCAATGTAGTTCCTTGCTTATGTGCTTTCTGTGCTATTTCAGCTGCTTTGTAATAACCGATTTTTGTGTTCAAAGCAGTTACCAGCATCAGGCTGTTGTCAACATGCTTTTTAATATTGGCTTCAATGGGCTCCAGACCAACAGCACATTTGTCATTAAAAGAAACACAGCCATCGCCAATCAATCTTGCACTGTGCAGAAAATTGTAAATCATAACGGGTTTAAAAACATTTAACTCAAAATGTCCATTAGCACCACCGATACCGATGGCTACATCATTACCCATCACCTGTGCAGCAATCATGGTCAATGCTTCGCATTGTGTGGGGTTTACTTTGCCGGGCATAATGGATGAGCCGGGCTCATTGTCGGGAATAAAAATTTCACCAATGCCACTTCTTGGCCCGGATGAAAGCATTCGGATATCGTTGGCAATTTTCATCAGGCTAACAGCAACAGTTTTCAATGCACCATGGGCTTCTACGATGGCATCATGTGCGGCAAGAGCTTCAAATTTATTTTCAGCCGTAACAAATGGTAAGCCGGTAAGTTTTGCAATATGTTTTGCTACATTCTCTGAATAGTTGGGAGGTGTGTTAATGCCTGTTCCAACGGCAGTGCCTCCTAATGCGAGTTCACTCAAATGAGCCAGTGTATTTTTTATAGCTTTTAATCCATGGTCCAATTGGGAAACATAACCACTGAATTCCTGCCCCACTGTTAGCGGGGTAGCATCCATGAAGTGGGTACGGCCAATCTTTACCACTTTCATAAATGTTTTGCTCTTCTTCGCCAGCGTATCTCTTAGTTTTTTAATTCCGGGAATAGTTGTTTCCATTAATATTTTATAGGCAGCAATATGCATTGCAGTGGGAAAAGTATCGTTAGATGATTGTGATTTATTTACATCATCATTCGGGTGTAAAAATTTTTCTTTATCGGTCAGTTTGCCACCTTTTAGTACATGACCCCTGTAAGCCACAACTTCATTTACATTCATATTACTTTGCGTACCACTTCCTGTTTGCCAGACTACCAACGGAAAATAATCGTTTAATTGTCCTTTCAGGATTTCATCACACACTTTTCCTATTAATACAGATTTATTTTTTGGTAAAACTCCCGCTTCAAGGTTGGTAATGGCAGCCGCCTTTTTAAGGTAGGCAAATGCCTCAATGATTTCTTTAGGCATTCTGTTAATATCCTGAGCAATTTTAAAGTTATCAATGCTGCGCTGGGTTTGGGCACCATAATATGCGTCAACAGGCACTTTTACGTCTCCCATGGTATCTTTTTCAATCCGGTATTCCATATAGAAAATGTATGTATTAAATAATGCCACAAAGGTAGGCCAAACGGGTAATCGGTTACCTGATTTTTGACTTTTAAAGTTGAGTGGACAGTCTTAAATTGGGCTATGAAAAGGGTTATCAGTGGTTGCTTATTCCTGCTTATTTCGGCGTCTTCATTTTCACAATCCAAACATTCTTTTACGCTGGGTAAAGATGATTTTTTGTTAGATGGTAAACCTTTTCAAATCATAAGTGGTGAGATACACCCGGCACGGATACCAAAGGAATACTGGCGGCATCGCATCCAGATGGCCAAAGCAATGGGATGTAATACGATTGCTGCATATATTTTTTGGAACTATCATGAACTAAAGCCGGAAATATTTGATTTTAAATCAGCAAACCGGGATATAGCAGAATTTGTACGCATTTGTCAGCAGGAAGGAATGTGGGTTTTATTTCGGCCCGGTCCTTATGTATGTGCAGAATGGGACTTTGGCGGGTTGCCAACTTATCTTTTAAAAATTCCTGATATCAAAATCCGTTGTATGGATACCAGGTATATGAGTGCCGTGACGGGATACATCAATCGTGTTGCTAAAGAAATAAAATCATTACAGTGTACAAATGGTGGCCCGATACTGATGGTGCAGATAGAAAACGAATATGGAAGTTTTGGTAACGATAAACAATATTTGGAAGAGTTAAGAAAGCTGTGGCTTAAAAACGGAATCAATGTTCCTTTCTACACGGCTGATGGCTCTACTCCCTATATGCTGGAAGCTGGTAATATAGATGGTGCTGCTATCGGACTGGATAGCGGCGGTAGCGAGGCAGATTTTGAACAAGCCAAAAAAAGAAACCCCAATGTTCCGTCTTTTAGCAGCGAAACTTATCCCGGATGGCTGACACATTGGGGAGAGAAGTTTGCCAAACCCGGAACAGGTGATTTGAAGAGAGAAGTGGAGTATTTACTCCGGAATAAAAAATCATTGAATTTTTATGTCATACATGGAGGCACCAATTTTGGATTTACGGCCGGGGCCAATGCCGGATCACCCACACAATACCAGCCCGATATTACCAGCTATGATTATGATGCACCAATCAATGAGCAGGGACTACCAACCGAAAAATATTTTATGTTGCGAAGCCTGATTGAAAAATATGTGGATGTTAAAATCCCTGACATGCCTGCACCTATACCGGTAATAGAAATCCCTGCATTCGCTATGAGATTCAGCACAACAATCTGGAATCATTTACCAGTGCCGGTTTATTCACCTCAGCCAAAACCTATGGAAGCATTTGACCAAAACCAGGGGTTAATGTTGTACCGGACAAAACTTATCGGACATAAAAGTGGTAAGCTTAAGATTTGGGAACCGCATGATTATGCCCTCGTTTTCCTGAATGGAAAATATATAAATACAGTTTACCGGGATGGCGGAGACTGGACCATTGAATTACCCAAAACAACAACACCAAATCCACAACTGGATATTTTAGTAGAAGGGATGGGGCATATAAATTTCGCCCAGTTTATGATAGACCGGAAGGGAATTACTGACCGGGTTACCTTAAATAGTATGACGTTGATGAATTGGGAAATTTTTTCTTTACCGATGAATGAAGACTTTGCAATGAAGGCAGCTTCGGCTGATCAGGAAGTTGATAAACGGCCCTGTTCTTTTTTTAAAGGCGAATTTGATCTTACCGTAACCGGAGATACTTATTTTGATATGAGCCGGTATACAAAAGGGATAGTATATGTAAATGGACATAATATTGGCCGGTACTGGAACAAGGGGCCGCAACAACGATTATTTTGCCCGGCCGGATGGCTAAAAAAAGGGAACAATGAAATAATTGTTTTCGACCTGCATCAATCAGAGGTGGCTGATATTAGTGGGAAAACTTCATTGGAATAATTTCGTATTATTGATTATCAAAGCAAGTGTGCATGAAAAAAATGTTGTTCGCCTTTCTCCTGTTATTTTCAACTGGTATACAAGCGCAGCGGCAAACCGAGAATATTATTATTATAACTACCGATGGTTTTCGCTGGCAGGAGGTATTTAAGGGAATGGATTCAGTCATCGCTAATAATCCAAAGTATAACCAGGGCGACAGCGAATATCTTTATAAAAATTTCTGGGGTAGTACTGAAAACGAAAGGAGAAAAAAATTACTGCCATTTCTCTGGAGTACCGTAGTAACGAAAGGACAGATTTTTGGAAATAGAACCTTGGGAAGTAAGGTTGACAACGCTAATCCTTACTGGTTCAGCTATCCCGGCTATAGTGAAATATTTACCGGCTATGCCGATACCAATATTAACAGCAACAGTTATCCCCCCAATCCAAATATAACAGTGCTGGAATATTTGAATAAGCAACCCAGGCTAAAAGGAAAAGTTGCAGCTTTCGGTGCATGGGAGGCATTTGACAGGATATTAAATGAAGAGAGAAGCGGTATCCCTGTAGTGTCAGGATTTAATAAGATGGGCGGTAATAAACCAACGGCCAATGAAAAATTAATGAATGCCATGCTAAAGGATACTCACAAGCCTTGGGGGGAAGATGAATGTTTAGATGTATTTACGCATTATGGGGCATTGGAATATTTAAAAACAAAAAAACCGAAAGTGTTGTATATCGCTTATGGCGAAACAGATGAATGGGCGCATGCCAGTGAATATCGTTCTTATTTAGATGCGGGCCGACAGGTGGATGCATGGTTGAAACAATTATGGGATTATGTGCAAAGCGACCCCGTGTATAAAAATAAAACAACCCTGTTCATTACAACTGATCATGGCAGGGGCGATGTTGAAAAGGAGAAATGGACCAGTCACAACAATAAAATACAGGGAGCTAATGAAATCTGGTTCGCTGTAATAGGGCCTGATACGCCGGTGAGGGGGGAGTTGAATACGGAGATGCAACTTTACCAGCAGCAGTTTGCTCAAACCATTGCCAAACTGGTAGGATATACTTACAGTGCTGCTCATCCAGTTGCAGATGAGATACGGTATGTTTTTAAAATGAAGAAATGATTACCATGAAGAAATTTTGTTTAGGGATAGTAGTATTGCTTGCAATTAGCAGCGCAGCACAGGATAATTATAAGAGTCCTGTTCCTTCCAAAAAACAACAGGCCTGGCATGAAACAGAATTTTACCTGTTCATGCATTTTGGTCCCAATACATTTACAGATAAAGAATGGGGAACGGGTACCGAGCCAGAAGCAATATTTAATCCCACACAATTAGATTGCAAACAATGGTGCAGCACTGCAAAAGCTGCCGGTGCAAAAGGAATTATTATTACAGCCAAGCATCATGATGGTTTTTGTCTGTGGCCAAGTAACTTTTCAACGCATACAGTAAGAGAAAGCAAATGGAAAGATGGAAAAGGAGATGTATTAAAAGAATTATCACAGGCTTGCAGAGAAGCAGGTTTGAAATTCGGTGTGTATTTATCACCCTGGGACAGAAACCATCCTGATTATGGAACGGATAAGTATAACACGGTGTTTGCAGGAATGATGAAAGAAATTTTTTTGAATTACGGACCCATTTGGGAAATGTGGTGGGATGGTGCCAATGGCGAAGGGCCTAATGGTAAAATACAAGAGTATGACTGGAAGCGGTATGAAAATATTGTAAAACAGTATTCTCCCAACACAGTTGTATTCAGTGATATCGGTCCTGATATCCGCTGGGTGGGTAATGAAAATGGTATTGCAGGTGACCCCAACTGGAATTTTTTGGATCCTGATGGTTTTAAAAGAGGAGAAGGGGCCCCACCGACTGATACACTCAATCAGGGAAATTACAGGGGTAGAAGATGGATGCCTGCGGAATGTGATGTAAGCATACGGCCGGGATGGTTTTGGCATGCCAATGAAGATGATAAAATAAAAACGCCCCGGCAGTTATTTGATATTTACATAAAATCTGTTGGGAGAGGTGCTAACTTGTTATTAAACGTTCCGCCAGACAGCAGGGGGCTGATCAGTGATAAAGATATTGTTGCTTTAACAGGGTTCAAAAAATTGCGGGATGAGAGTTTTGGTAATAACCTTGCGAATGATGCAAAAATGTATTACCAGTTTGCGCCACAAGATGTAAGTTTTCAAACAGTGGATTCTAACGGGGCTTTTGGGGCTAACCTGCAAAATTTTATGGTGGAATTTCCACAAAAAACAAAAATCAACTGTATTGTTTTAAAAGAAGCTATACGCTTTGGCCAAACGGTACGAAAATTCAGGATTGTTTTTTATAAGGAAAATAAAAGTGTGGGTGAAATAAAGGGTACCAGTATCGGCCGTAAAAGAATCCTGACTTTTCCCGAGAAAAATATTAATTCTTTCAAAGTTTTCCTGGAAGATGCAAGAGGAAGGGATAATATCAGTAACGTTGCCGCCTATCTCATTGATGATAAACTAGTGGAGAAGTAATTTTAATGATCAGTACTCCGGTATTTACTTACATACTTATTGCTTACACTATTTTTATGGCGTTGGTTGGCTGTGCTAATGACAAAGCCGATACTCCCATAACAATACCCGATAATATTGTAATAACGGCACAAGACAAGGATACGGTTGTTCATCCACCCAAAAAATTGAAAGAAGTAGTTAGCCGTATTCAAACAACAACTCCTGATTCGTTAGTGGCATTTGCCAGAACATTAATTGGCGTTCCTTACTTGTATGCTTCTATCGATCCGGCTAAGGGATTCGATTGCTCTGGATTTATTACCTATGTATTTAATCATTTTAATATAGCGGTGCCCCGTTCATCAGTAGATTTTACTGATTATGGCGCAGCAATTACAGAAGAACAAGCAAGGCCCGGTGACCTGATATTATTTACCGGTACCGATAGTACCATCCGGGTTGTTGGCCACATGGGTATTGTCGAAAGTGTAAAAAATGATACACTGTTTTTCATTCATTCCACCTCGGGTAAAAGCAAAGGAGTGGTAATAACCCCTTTTGAAAAATATTACCGGAGCCGGTTTGTAAAAGTAATCCGGGTGTTTGCAGATGAATTATTTGACTGAGTATTATTTCCCAGAAAAAACGGCTTTTCTTTTTTCGAGAAAAGCTGAAGTGCCTTCTTTCATATCTTCTGTGGCAAACGAATTTCCGAATTCTTCTATTTCTACTGCGTAGCCATCTTTACTTTCGTCAAAAACGGCATTGGCAGCTTTAATGCAGCCTGCTACAGCAAGCGGTGCTTTAGAATTAATGATGTCAAGAATCTTTTTAGTATGCTCCAGTAATGTTTCAGCAGTAGTTACATAATTTACCAAACCGAGTTGTTTGGCTTCATTGGCATCTATCATATGTGCTGATAGCAGCAGTTCCATAGCCTTGCCTTTTCCTATCAGTTGTACCAAACGTTGTGTGCCTCCATAGCCGGGAATTAAACCCAGGTTTACTTCCGGCTGCCCAAACTTTGCATTCTCTGCTGCTACCCGGAAATTACAACTCATGGCTAACTCACATCCGCCACCTAATGCAAAACCATTGACGGCAGCCACAATTGGTTTTGATGAATTTTCAATTCTTGCAAAGGTGTCCTGCCCTCTTTTTGCCAATGCCATGGCATCTTCTTTATTTAATCCGCCGAACTCTGATATGTCTGCACCAGCCACAAAAGCTTTAGATCCTGCGCCGGTAATGATGGCTGATTTAATGGCGGGATTATTTTCAATCTCCTCCAGTATTTTATTCAGCTCAAAAAATACTTCTTTATTTAAAGCGTTTAGTTTGTCAGGACGGTTGATTACAATTGTTAAGATGCCATTTTCTAAAATGGTAAGCAGGGTCTTGTACATGCTGTATTTTTTTCAAAATTAAGACAGTTCAACTACTCCAATCTTTATTCTGTTTTTACTTCCACTTTCAAATGGCCGTTGCCTGTTTCGGTTACAAATAGTAACCCTCTTTTACCGGCAGCGTTTTCAATAATAAAGCATCGCTGGTAATAGTCGTTGCTGTTTCTTATTACAGCAAAGTGGGCCAATGAATTGGTACTAAGATAGCCGGTCATCCGTTTTAAATCAGCCACTGTTTTGCATTTGGTAAACTGATCATTGTCAAAACTAATGGCAGCAATTTTAGTGGCAGTGCCGGTAAGACTGGCAGGCACTTTTTCATTATCCGATTTGAGATTAAACCATTCTGTTATACTTGTTTTGTTTGATTTGGTTTCGAAAAGACCCAAATCCAATTCTGCTTTATTACCCGATGCCTGGCCTGCAACGTAGGCTTTCTGATTCTTTACACTCAGGTAGCAAAGGCTGTCTGGTTGCATAGTTACGGAAAAGGTTTTCAGGGTTTGTGCAGACAGGCTGCCGGATAAGATTAAGCAGAGGGTTATGATTTTCAATTGCATCAGTACATATATTTCGGCAAATTTATTCAGAAAAAGGGAGACTACTATAGTTAAGCCGCAAGGAGGGCCAATTGGCCAAAAAAAATTTCCTTTTTTTCTCCAGACAAAAAGAATCAAAAAAATCTGTAGTCGGGAGGCCTACATTCATTGGATCATTTCATCAGCAGACAAATTCTGTATTGCTGCAACGAAATTCTTATAAATCGTCAGGGAAGTTAGAAACTACGGTGTTCTTTTACCCAGGTTGTAATATAATCACTGATTTCAGAAGTTGGCGTACCAGGGGCAAATAATTTTCCTACTCCCATTGAATGCAGCGTTTTCATATCATCTTCCGGAATGATGCCACCACCCGTCAGCAGTACATCGTTCATTCCTTTTTCTTTCATGATAGCAATCACTTTTGGAAAAACTGTATTGTGGGCACCGGAAAGAATACTGATACCAATGGCATCCACATCTTCCTGCAGAGCAGCATTCACCACCATTTCGGGAGTTTGGCGGAGACCGGTATAAATGACTTCCATACCGGCATCCCGCAAAGCAGTAGCTATTACCTTGGCGCCACGGTCATGACCGTCTAACCCAACTTTGGCAACCAATACTCTGACAGGTCTGTTCATTGAAACCAGTTATAGTGCGAAAATACATTGTTTCGGTAATAGGAATGTAAATTACAGTATGCAATACAGACAATTCGGAAATACAGATTTAAAGGTTAGCGAAATTGGCTTTGGGGCCTGGGCCATCGGTGGTGGCACCATGATTGGAAATACCTCTATCGGTTGGGGTGATACAGATGATACAGTGTCGGTAAAAGCAATTCAGGCCGCATTGGATGCAGGAATTAATTTTTTTGATACAGCAGATGTTTACGGACTCGGCCACTCGGAGGAATTATTGGGTAACACAATCGGAAGCCGTAAGGACATTATCATCGCCACTAAAGTGGGAAATGTGTCCCGCAATGAACAGTTTACAACGGATTATTCCAAAGAATATATTTTGAAAGCCTGTGAAGCCAGTTTGAAACGTTTGAAAAGAGAAACGATTGACTATTATCAACTCCACACGGCAAGGCTGACACATTTGCAACAAGGTGAGTGCATTGAAGCCATGCAGCAATTACATCAAGAGGGAAAGATTCGCTACTGGGGCTTATCGCTAAATACTTTTGCGCCATTACCCGAAGCCGATCATCTTATCAATAATAATTTAGGAAACGGATTTCAATTGGTATTGAACTTACTTAATCAAAAAGCACTGCCGTTGATTAATAAAGCCCATGAAAAGGGATATGGCATCATTGCAAGAATGGCATTACAATTTGGTTTATTAACCGGCAAGTTTGATAACGGAGTTTCTTTTGCTGCGAATGACCATCGTAAGAGTCGCCTTACAAAGGAAGTGATTGAATCGGCAAACACCGCATTGGTGCCTGTATGGGGTTTATGTGAAAAATATAATTGCAGTAAAACACAACTGGCACTTAGTTATGTACTAAGCTATCCCGGAGTATCCACCCTGATCCCGGGAATAAGAACGGCGGAACAAGTTCATTTAAATACAACAGGACTATTTATTCTTGAGCCAGATGATCTTTTATTAATTGAAAAAATGGGAGTAGCGGATTTTATCCCTGTACTGGATTTGATACAGCAACAGGGATAACAACTGGTTAAATTATATGCTAGTTGATTCAAATGGTCCTTCAGCAAACAAGTTGGCACAGTAATTCCAGCTATGTAAGAATTAAAGGCATTGTGTATTCAGGAACTTCAGCGTAGCCCGGTTATAATCACTATACATCTGGTGGTCGGCCACTGCAAGGTCTATTTGCTCTATCACCGTTAATTTTTGAAAAACAGTAAGACTGTTGAGCTCAGGAAATGAAGTTGGATTAGCCTGGTAGGCTGTAGTCAGCGCATCTGAAAAGCCAATGAAATAATTTTTGTTATTGAGAAACCCTTTTGTTTTTAATTCATTAAATAATAATGCCGATTTACTGAGAGAGATATCTCCTTTACGGGCAAAACGTTCCGGGTACAGCGGACTGTGCTCCAGTATATAATATTTACTGCAAATACCACGACTGGTTAATGTTTGCGAATTCGTCAATGCATTTGTATTACCAGTTGGCCCTACATTTTCATTGTTATCAAACCTCGCCATACAGAACTGCAGGGGAGTGGTTGATATAGCAGCAATAGGTGCCCCGGAAGGCGCACAATAACTTATTCCGGCTTTGTAACTGAATAGAGCAGATAAATAAGAAGAGAAATTTCCTCCATTACTCATGCCCACTGAATAGCGGAATTTGGCCCGGTTGGTGACACCCCGGTTATAAAAAGTATCGGTGATGATTTTTATATTGGCATAGTCAACATTTGTTACTGAATCATACGGCGTGGTAGCCCATCTAAGCTTTCCATCACCATTGGAATCTATTCCGGTGGTGGCTTCTTCTGCTTCGGTTACAATCACACCGAAATTATCATTCACAAGATCTTTGATCAATTGCTGGTATTCATAACTGTTTACAAAGTGTTGTGCTGTTCCCCCTGAACCATGCAGTAATAAAACAAAACCTTTATGACTTGCAGGGAAATAATAGTAAACAGATTTATTCCTGTCTCTTCCCCTGATCTGTTCAAGGGTCAACGTAAAAGGAGTGATATTTTTAATACTTCCACTAAAGCTTACATTTCGGGCGGGCATGATAAACCATGTATGCCACTCATCTTTACCATTCAGTAACGAAGCATCACTGCTGCTCCATGTGTTGAATAATTGATCAGTACTATATGCAACACTGAAAATATGAACGGTATCACCAACTTTATATTTTCCCGTTCCATACCCATTGCTGATAGTTACGGTGGCACTGTCAATCGTAACCGGAGGAGTCGTTGTAGAAGATTCTTTCTGGCAGGCAATAAAAAAAGGTAAACAAAGCAGCGGTATTAATTTTTTCATAGGTTGTTCAGACAGGTAGTAGTCAAAAGAGTTTAACGGCTATCCGAACATTTTTATTGCTGAACTTATTCGCCTGATGGTCTCTTCTTTGCCCAGTAATTCTGCAATTTCAAAAACGCCGGGGCCAAATTTTCCTCCTACCAGCATAATGCGGAAAGGCAGCATGAGTTCACCTGGTTTCAGGTTATTTGCCGCAGCAATTTCTTTAAGATTATTTTCTAATGTATGGGCATTCCATTCTATCGCTAATTCATAGTTGCGTATGAGTTCTGCAAAGAAAAGTTGTTTGGCTTCATTCCATTTCGGTTTCACCGCATCCACATCAATACTTTCCGGAGCTTTGAAAAAGAAAGAAGATTGTTGTATAAAATCAGGAAGTAGTGTACACCTGTCTTTTACTAATCCAATTACTTTATCCAATATCACATCATCACTAACTGTAATTTTATTTTGCTCAAACAAGTTCCTGACTGGGGACCGTAAACTGTCGACTGTCGTCTTTTTTATCCATTCATGATTGAACCACTTCGCTTTTTCATAATCAAATTTGGCGCCGGCACTATGCACTCTTTCCATGGAGAACTTTTCTATCAATTCTTCCTTTGTAAAAATTTCCTGCTCACCACCGTCGTTCCAGCCTAATAATGCAAGCAGGTTTAGAAATGCTTCCGGTAGAAATCCTTTTTCTTTAAACCCTTCGGTGAGTTCACCAGTCTTTGGGTCGTTCCAGTTCATAGCAAATACAGGAAAGCCATATTTGGCACCATCTCTTTTACTCAACTTTCCAGCAGGGCCAAGTATTAATGGAAAGTGAGCCCATTGAGGCATATTTTCCAAGCCAAACAAATATTTCCAGAGTAATAGGTGAACCGGTGCTGATGGTAACCATTCTTCACCACGAAAAGCATGAGTGATTCGCATTAAATGATCATCTACAACGACAGCAAGATGATAAGTCGGCATACCGTCTGCTTTCAACAATACTTTGTCATCTACCAATGATGTTTCAAAACTTACTTCACCCCGAATCATATCGGTAAAAGAAACGGTTTCATTCTCCGGCATTTTAATACGGATAACATGCCTTGTTCCATCTGCCAATAATTTATGTGTTTCATCGGCTGACAGCGTCAACGAGTTTCGCATTTTCATCCTGATAGTATGGTCGTACTGCTGAGTATGGGTTTGCTCAGTTTTAACCCCGATAGCTAACGGGGCATGCCGCATTTTTTCCAACTCTTCCGGTGTGTCGAAGGCATAATACGCATAGCCATTTTTTACCAGCTGCTCTGCATACTGTCGATAGCTATCTTTTCTTTCACTCTGGCGATAAGGGCCATAATCGCCACCATGCTGTACACTTTCATCAGGTTCCAATCCGCACCATTTCAATGTATCAAAAATATATTCTTCTGCGCCTTGCACATAACGACTTAGGTCCGTGTCTTCAATACGAACTAAAAAATCACCTCCATATTTCCTTGCAAACAGATAATTATATAAAACGGTTCTTACTCCACCCAGGTGTAAACCACCGGTAGGACTTGGTGCAAACCGAACTCTCACTTTTTTACTCATAGCGGCAAAGATAGCAACCAAGTTGAAAGGCACAAGAATACAAGGCGCAAGTCGTGACATGCAAAATGACATTTTGATTATCGGGTTTCTTGTGCCTTGTATTCTTGCAACTTGTGCCTTGCCCTTTGTACCTTGTGCCTTCTATATTTATGCAATATTTTATTAAAACTCCGTGGTGGCTGAAGAAGATTTACCCCGATCGTTTGTGGGATATTGCTACAAATGAGAATATTATCTACCTCACATTTGATGACGGTCCACACCCGGTTGCCACACCTTTTGTGTTAAATGCCTTGAAGAAATACAATGCCAAAGCCACTTTTTTTTGCATCGGGAAAAATGTTTTGCAGTATCCTGCTATTTATAACCGCATTCTTGATGAAGGACACCAGGTTGGTAATCATACTCAACATCATTTAAACGGTTGGAAAACCCATACTACAATTTATCTCGCTGATGTAGCCGAAGCATCAACGTACATAAATTCAAATCTCTTCAGACCACCATATGGAAGAATAAAGGCATCCCAGGTAAAAGGAATTGGAGAAAGCCTGAAAAAAAAATCTGCAAAAATTGTAATGTGGGATGTACTGAGTGGTGATTTTGACGAATCCCTGTCTAAGGAAAAATGTCTTAATAATGTAATAAGTAAAACAAGACCGGGCTCAATTATTGTTTTTCATGACAGCGAGAAGGCTTTTCCTCGTTTGAAGTACACCTTGCCGGTATTTTTGGAAATTTTTGCAGAAAAAGGCTACAGTTTTCATTCACTTTAGCGGCATCTGGATGGGGAAGAGGCTAAAAAAGTTAGGGCCGGGGTAGAAACCCTGGCCCGTTTTTAATCCGTACCCTATGAAAACTGGTTTAAAGGTATAATAATTTTTTAATTACGGCAAAGTAATTTGATGTGGCACTCCGTTTATAATAATGACTGCCTGGTTGTCGCAATTACCTGCACCAAAGTCCAGTACAGCTACCCATGGGCTGGTAGTGGCTGTATTTACCCGAACAGTTCTTATTCTTCCTTTTACAATCCAACGACAGTTAAATCGCTTGATTAATGGTTCGGTTATGCTTGATTCCCAAAGGACTATCAATGCACCTCTTTTTACCTTCCCCCGGGCATTTCCTTCAACTCTGAAAATATCATCAAGTGGGATATTGGTACCTAAGCCTTCAATTTGGGTGATTACTTTATGGCTGTTCCATTCAATATAATTACCGTTTGGTTTTGTAAGTTTTCCTTCAATAACATCAACAGTAAACTGACGGGAAGGTGGCTGTGTTCCTAAAGGAGGGCTGGTGTTGGTAATTTTGTGAGTGCCTTCCACTTTAGTACTGTCAAAATAGAATCCATCAAAAGTAGTTGTTGCTATCGCCCCGGGCACTAATAAACGGTTGCTATAAACAGTAATTACTTTACCCCTTCTCAAATGTCCGTCACTGCCAACGCAGCCATTAAGACCAAAATCAAGGATAACTTTTACCGGAAAAGGAGCCGGAGCATTTAGTCGTATGACAGTAACATCGGGACAGGCTGCTACACGGCCAAATACGCCGGTACCACCAATACCAACCTCTTCATTGACACCAATAGCATCATCAAAAATACCATTGAAAACAATTTCAGATTCACTGTCAGCTTCGCTTGAAGCCATAGAAGCTTCTACTTGTTGTTCATCAGTTCCTGTTTGACTATTTTCTTTTTGACAAGAAGTAATCATCAGCAAACTAAAAAATAAGGCCAGCACAAAAAACTGGCTGAGGTTAAACCGTGACTTCATAAACGATATTTTTAAGGAATAAATACAAATAACGGCCTTAGGATGGTGTTTAGTAAGGAAAGTTTAAAGGTTTCTTAAAGTTTTTGCGGAGTTTTGCCTGCAAACAGCCTTGAAAAATGTCGTTGATAGATACACATTCACATATTTATGTTTCCGAATTTGATCTGGATTTTGCCTTAGTACTTCAAAAGGCTGAAAAAGAAGGTATTAGAAAAATTCTTCTACCCGCAATTGACTCCACTACACATGAATCGATGCTTGGGGTTGAGGAGAAAAATCCATCTATTTGTTGGAGCATGATGGGACTTCATCCCTGCTCTGTTAAGGATAATTATAAGGAAGAGCTGAAAATTGCCCGCAATTACCTCGATGGGAGGACATTTAAGGCAGTTGGGGAAATCGGACTTGATTTTTACTGGGATACAACATTTTCAGCACAGCAATATGCCGCTTTTCATGAACAAATAGAATGGGCATTGCATTTTGATATACCTATTGCAATTCATTCCCGTAACTCAACCGATGAATGTATTAAAGTTGTCAAAGAACATCAAAAGGGAAAACTGAGCGGTGTTTTTCATTGCTTTTCGGGTGATATCAACCAGGCGAAACAGGTTATTGAGTTGGGTTTCTGTCTGGGAATAGGTGGTGTTATAACTTTCAAGAACTCAGGATTGGATAAAGTGATGGATGAAATAAGTCTTAATCATGTTGTGTTAGAAACAGATGCGCCATACCTGGCACCGGTTCCGTTCCGGGGTAAAAGAAATGAACCATCGTATTTAAAGTATATAGCAGAGAAATTAGCCGTCATTAAAAATGTTACAACAGAAGAAATAGCAACCATTACTACTGCAAATGCCGAAAAATTGTTCCGCCTCTAAAATTGAACCTGTATTTTTGCAATCCTTTAAAAATGGAGACTTGTCCGAGTGGTTGAAGGAGCACGCCTGGAAAGTGTGTATACGGGAAACTGTATCAAGGGTTCGAATCCCTTAGTCTCCGCAGGAACCTTAACCCGAGCTGTTTTTTGCAGTATCGGGTTTTTTGTTACCAGTTATTGGCATGGTCTGCATTCATTCTTTCTGACACATCTTCGGGTTGGTGTTCTTTCCAATCGGGATCATATTTTACAAACCAGGAAATCCAAAGACTCCGGCTAACCCGCATGAGCCATGGCTGGAGCATTATCAGGAATACAGCATTGAAAGCCAGCCAGTAAAAAAAACGATTATCATCAGTAGATAATCCAATTAATACATACCAGGCAACAAGTGTTGATACACTTACCGCTATCGAAATTGCATAGCTAACATAGCTTGTGCCATAATAAAAGCCCACTTCAATTTCAGAAGCCTGTCCGCAAACAGGACAGCTTTTATTCATTTGCATATTCTTTTTAAAACTGAAGGTAACAGGGTGGGTAAATAATTTTCCTTCCCGGCAACGGGGGCAGCGGCAACCCAATGTTGATGTCAGGTAACCACGGTGTACTTTTTTGTCAGCCATTCTTACTTGTTGGTTCTATATTGTTCAATGATTCTTTCTAATTGGGTGGCTTGCAGCACACCCGAATTTCGCCAGATTGTTTTTCCGTTTTGAAATAACATCAATGTAGGCACACTCTGGACCTGGAAAGTATTAGCTGCTTCAGGGCTTTTATCTATATCAATTTTAATAATCCTGACTTTATCACCCATTCTGATGTGTAATTCTTCCAGAATGGGTTTCATCATTTTACAGGGACCACACCATTCTGCAAAAAAATCAACCAGCACCGGTGTACTGCCATTAATTATTTCGGCAAAGGTCTCTTTTTTATTGCTTGTTGTCTGCATTTTTTTCTCTTTTAAACATACTAAACACTAATCCACCCATTAAAGCTCCGTAAGCGGTACTATTATGCCATTTGGAAGTAATAGTGCAAGTACCGCTGCTGCAACCAATTTGGTGCCAGTATACATAGCCAGCAATAGCCCCGAGGATCACTCCTGCGATCAATAATTTATTACTTATTACCCAGCTCTTCATATTCAATAGTTGAAGTTGGTGAAGAATTATTTTTTGAGGAGCGGTGTAGCAACTTCCACCGGCACAACAAACTCCATCTGTAAGCAATGAAATTCCAGTAAACAATCCCCCTAATATGATACCTGCAACCTGGCCTGATTCTATGGAGGAATACAAAATTAAGCTCCCAAGTCCAACCCTTACAAATTTCAGCGCTGTCCAACCACTTTTAAGCCTGTTTATCAACGTCATTTTATTGATTTTTTCTACAGCGAAGTTCTGGTGATTGAATGAAGGCAGAAGTGACTATTGTTACAAAGAAAAGCGGCTGTTTGGGCAGCCGCTTTAGTAGTCTGTACATCCGGATCACATTTTCCCCGGAAGAATCTTGTTCCAATAAAGCCACGGTAAAACTCTTCTTTTCATTTGGTACATACTCCATCTCTCTTTGCTTTGATCAAAAGGGAACGTTTCCTGCGGGATATTATCATAGTCAAATTCAGCCAGTACAAGTTTTCCATACCCCGTTACCAGGGGGCAACTTGTATATCCATTGTATATGCCGGTTAATGGCAGATGATTGATAGTGGCTAACATGTTTTCAACTACTACAGGTGCTTGTTTACGGATAGCGGCACCAGTCTTGCTTATTGGTAAACCAGATGAGTCGCCTAATGAAAAGATATTTGCAAATTTTACATGTTGTAATGTGTGTTTATCTACATCCACCCAACCGGCGGCATTGGCTAATGAACTCGATTTAATAAAATCAGGAGCACTTTGCGGGGGTGTCACATGTATCATGTCAAATTCAACTTCATATTCTTTATCCTTATTGTCTTCACCAATACCTATAAACTTTGCTTTTTTTCCAGGTCCGTCTATTTCTGTCATTTTTACCATGAAGTTGAGTTTGATACCGGCCCTTTCACAAACCTTCAACAATGTTTTTTCATATTTGGGTACGGCAAATAATTTGGCAGCCCCGCTCCAGTATTGAATATTGGCCTTGTCTAATAAATTATGCTTCCGGAAATAATCAGCTGCCATGTACATTATCTTGTGTGGTGCACCTCCGCACTTTACCGGGGTTTGGGGATTGTGAAAAATAGCTTTTCCTCCCTTGAAATTCTTAATACATTCAAAAGTATAGGGGGCCTGTTCAAAGCTATAATTAGAGCATACATTGTTTTTGCCTAAAGTCTCTTTTAGTCCTTTTATTTCATGCCAGTTGAGTTGAATTCCCGGTGCTACGATAAGGTATTCGTATTGTACATTATCTCCATTGTCTAATTGTAGGGTATTGTTTTCCGGTGTCATGGAAGTTACTTTTTGCTTCACCCACTTTACACCTTCCGGTAGTACATCAGCTTCATTACGTTCAGTTTTTTGGATGTCAAAAACACCACTTCCCACCAACGTCCAGGCAGGCTGATAGTAATGTTTACTTGCTGGGTCAATAATGGAAATGTCTAATTGTTTGTTTTTACGTAGCAACTGTGCGGCTACAGAAATACCGGCATTACCGCCGCCGATAATTACAATTTGGTGCTGATGTTGCATGGCAAGAATGTTTAGATCAGCAAAATAGAATAGTGATCCAGGTATAAGTGTGACAATAATCACAAGTATCGTTTTTGACAGCTGGCTGGTTGACCTGATATTTCTCAATGAGTTTGGTGACTTTTGTCATTTTCAACGGTCTACTTCGCCTTGAATTTTGTAAGGGCATAATTTTTTTTAATCAAATTAAATTCTAAGAATTAGATCTGTAAAAGCCCTTGTCTCTAAAGTAAATTATACTGTCATAATTATCAATACTCTTGTCAAATAAGCTATTCATCTTAAAACATAAATCATGAAAGTTGAACAAATCTATACCGGCTGTCTTGCCGAAGCTGCTTATTATATTGAAAGCAATGGTGAAGCCGCTATCATTGATCCATTAAGAGAAACAAAACCCTATATGGATAAAGCAGAACGTAATGGTGCAAAAATCAAATACATCCTGGAAACTCACTTCCATGCTGACTTTGTCAGCGGACACATTGATTTATCGAAGAAGACAGGAGCGACAATCGTTTTCGGGCCAACAGCGTCACCCGGATACGAAGCTCATGTGGCGAAGGATGGTGAAGAACTTCAATTGGGGAATGTAAAAATAAAAGTACTGCACACCCCGGGGCATACAATGGAATCTACCACCTATCTGCTGATAGATGAAAAGGGAAAAGAAAATTCCATCTTCACTGGTGATACGTTATTCATTGGTGATGTAGGCAGGCCAGACCTGGTTCAAAAAGTAAAAGCAGATGTTACACCACAAATCCTTGGAGGCTATTTATATGATTCACTCCGGAGTAAGATCATGCCATTACCAGATGAGCTGATTGTTTATCCCGGACACGGTGCCGGCAGTGCTTGCGGAAAAAATATGAGTAAGGAAACGACAGATACACTCGGTCACCAGAAGCAGGTCAACTATGCATTGAGGGCTGATATGACAAAAGAAGAATTTATAAAAGCTGTAACGGATGGTTTGGTTGAACCTCCTCAATACTTCCCTTTGAATGTATTAATGAATCTGAAAGGCGGTATAGAGAGCATTGATGATATTATTGCTAAAGGAAAACATCCGCTGTCGCCAAAAGAATTTCAGACAGTATGGGAAAGTATGGAAGCATTGGTGCTGGATACCCGCAGTAAAGAAACTTTTGCGGCTGAACATATTCCTGGTTCCATTTATATAGGAATCGATGACAACTTTGCTCCGTGGGTTGGTACATTGGTTACAGACCTGGAAAAGCCAATACTTTTTCTTGCTGAACAAGGAAGAGAAGAAGAAGTGGTAGTTCGTCTGTCAAGAGTAGGTTATGATAATGCGGTGGGTTACCTGAACGGCGGAATTGCTGCGTGGAAAGAGGCTGGCTTTGAAACAGACTCATTAAAAGAAATTAGTCCGGAGGATTTTGCCACGCTGTATGAAATGGATAGCCAGCATATCAACCTGCTGGATGCAAGGAGGAAGAGTGAATTTGATTCCGAACACCTGGTAGGTGCGGAGAACTTTCCGCTTGATTTCATCAATAATAATATGTCGCAACTTGACAGGAATAAGAAATACTATATCCATTGTGCCGGAGGTTATCGTTCTGTTATTATGGCTTCTATTTTGAAGTCAAGAGGATATGATAAAGTGGTGAATATCCGT
Organism: Chitinophagaceae bacterium; assembly: GCA_016719015.1. Lineage (GTDB taxonomy): Bacteria > Bacteroidota > Bacteroidia > Chitinophagales > Chitinophagaceae > JJ008. Next base: position 1,042,782 of record JADKAZ010000001.1, on the reverse strand, counting down.
GGAGGTTACAAAGGACTGAGTCAGACAGGACTTAAAAAGACACACTATGTAGAACCAACTACGATGTTGTAAAAGTGGTGAATTGTTTGTTGGCAAAACCGGCCTTAACGGGCCGGTTTTATTTTATAAGCTGTTTCATGTTTTACTTCCGTCATTACAAAACTGCTCTGCACAGTGCCAATATCAGTAAGCTTTGCCAGTTTGTTTACAATAAAATCCTGGTAAGCAGCCATGTTAGCTACAACAATCTTCAATAAGTAATCATACACCCCAGTCATGTGATAACATTCCATCACCTCTTCAAATTTTACAATGGTTTTTTCAAAACCGAGTAATATGCTTTGAGCATGTTGTTTTAATTGCACATTTGTAAAGGCTACCAGGCTTCTGCCAATTTTGTTTTTATCAACGATGGCGCAGTATCTTAAGATATAGCCTTCATTCTCCAGGCGGCGTATTCTTTCATAAATGGGAGTAATAGTTTTTCCCAGTTTATCCGCCAGTTCTTTATTGGTTAATAAAGCATCTGATTGCAGTAGCTGCAGGATTTGAACATCCGTTTTATCCAATATCATAAAAGATTATTTATCTAAAATTATCTTAATAAATGGATAAAACATCTTTTTATTAGCTAATATGCCAGAAAAATGGATTTGTTTTCCAATGTAACTAAAGTCATTGTGCGGGAGAGTATTTCTTATCAACTTAGCTTTAAATTCAAGTATATGGCCCAGTCAAATTTTTCCCCTGAAACCCAAATGTTAGGGTATGGTTATAAACCCGAACTGAGTGAAGGTGCCGTAAAATGCCCCATCTTTCAGACTTCCACATTTGTTTTTAAAAGTGCCGAAGAAGGAAAAGCATTTTTTGAAATGGCGCATGGTAAACCAGGTCATGAAGGAGAAGTGATGGGATTGATCTACAGCCGTATCAACAATCCTGATATGGAAATCCTTGAAGAACGATTGAAGTTGTGGGACGAAGGAGAAGCTGCGGCCGCTTTTTCCAGTGGGATGAGTGCCATTGCTACCAGCCTTGTTACCTATCTTAGTCCCGGTGATGTTTTGTTATATAGTAACCCTTTGTATGGGGGCACACATAAATTTGTTCATCACATCCTTACGCATTTTGGTGTGGAGGTGATTGGCTTCAGGGCCGGGCAGGATTTAAATGAGGTAGAGCAAATACTGGTGGAAAGTGGACATGCAAAGAAATTAAAGATGATCTATGTAGAAACACCAGCCAACCCCACCAATGATCTTATTGATATTGAAATGTGCAGCGCCATTGCCAAAAAATTTTCTACTCCTGATAGAAAGGTATTGGTAACGGTTGATAATACATACATGGGTCCATTGTGGCAGCATCCGCTAAAGCACGGGGCAGACATTGTTTTATATTCTGCTACTAAATATATCGGTGGGCATAGTGATGTGATAGCCGGTGCAGCAGTTGGGAGCAAGGAGATTATTGGCAAGATCAAGAAGTCCCGTACATTCTTCGGAACAATGATAGACCCGCATACCAGCTGGTTGCTGATGCGTAGTTTAGAGACATTGAAGATTCGTATGGAAGCTGCTGCAATAAATGCAGAAAAAGTAGCTGACTATTTATCTCATCATCCTAAAGTGGAGAAAGTTTATTATCTCGGCTATACCGCAAAGAATAACCCTGAGCAGGTGTCGATATTTACAAAGCAATACTTAAGTAATGGTGCTATGCTGAGTTTTGATATTATAGGTGGCGAAAAAGAAGCCTTTACTTTTCTGAACAACCTGAAACATATAAAACTGGCAGTGAGTCTGGGTGGAACTGAAAGTCTTGCTGAGCATCCGGCCAGTATGACCCATTCCGACGTGCCATATGAAGAAAAACAGGAATTACATATTACTGATAAACTGGTACGCCTAAGTATAGGTATTGAGAATTATAAAGACATTATCTGGGATATAGAACAGGCTTTAGAAAAAGTTAAGATGCCGGTGATAGAAATGGTAATGTGATTTACATCACGAAGCAGTTTTCAAGTATCGTCTATTTTTGTACAAATTATTTATTATGGCGACAGTACAAATGACAACGCAAGATTTTAAAGATAAAGTGTTTAACTACGAAACAGAACAAGATTGGAAATACCTGGGCCAGTTACCCGCTATCATTGATTTTTATGCCGACTGGTGCGGCCCCTGTAAAATGGTAGCCCCGATCCTGGAAGAACTTTCAAAAGAATATGATGGCAGGATAGTTATTTATAAAGTAAATACAGATGTGGAGCAGGAATTATCTTCTGTATTTGGAATTCAAAGTATTCCGACGATGCTGTTTATAGGGGCAGATGGTGAACCAATGATGCAGCCAGGTGCCCTTCCAAAGCATGTGCTTAAAAAAGTTATAGAGGAAAAATTATTAACGGCAGTAAAAACAGAAGAATAAAATTTTTGATGTAGCATATGAAAGCCCCTTTAAGAAGGGGCTTTTTAATATAATGCCGGCTGGAAACATTCATCAGAGGGGTAGAACTTCTTTAAAGTGCAACACATTCTAAAGTGAGCCACCAGGCCTGCTGTAGCTGTAATTCCGGCTATAACAAGGATAGCAGCACTCATGCCTATTATATCAGCCAGTATACCAGCAAGCAGGGCGCCAATTACATAACCACTATCCCGCCAGAATCGAAAGATGCTTAAAGTTTCTGCCCGTTGTGAAGGGTGAGTGCTTTCGGCCACCACTGTAAGAAAGTTTGGATATACTAATGCAGTTCCTAATCCTAATAACACAGCTGCGGCAACCAGTAGAATAAATTGTGATGATACAGCAAGCAATACAATGGCTACGGCTTGTGTCAGCATTCCCATTGTGATGATTTGTTTTTTGCAATAAACATCTCCCATTTTACCGGTAAATAATTGCATTACTCCCCATACGGCCGGATAGATCCCTGCGATGATACCAATCTCTTGTATGGAAAAATCTTTTTGTAATAGTAAAACAGGTAAAAGCCCCCACACTACAGCATCGTTCATGTTATTTACCAAACCATTCAATGTAACACTGCTGATGTTTTTGTGTCTCCATGTTGTATCCTTCCAAACATTTTTCAGAAGAGCAATTTTACTTACAGCACTTTCAGCATGAACAAAATGAGTGGTGTCTTTTATCAAAAAGGCTGATACCAGTACACCAGCAGCTGCAAAAAACAATCCGGGAATGAATGGGAAATACGCATATCCGTAGTTGGATGCCAGAGAACTGGCAAGGTAGGAAGCTAAACCAACCGATAAGTAACCTGCAAATTCATTAATGCCCATAGCTAACCCCCGATTCTTTTGTCCCACTATATCTACTTTCATGATAACCGTAGATGACCAGGCCAATCCCTGGTTAATCCCTAATAAAATATTAGCTGCAATCACCCATGACCATGAATCTGCATACATCAATAAAAAAGGAACGGGCAATGCGGCCCACCAACCCGCCATTAATATCTGCTTCCGGTTAAATCGTTTGCTGAGTTTTGCTACACTGTAATTGCTGATGGCTTTTGTAATACCGAAGGCGATAATAAAACTGAGTATCGCCGCATTAGCATCTAGGCCAAAAACATTTTTTCCTAAACCGGGTAGTACGGCCCTTTCCAAACCAATCATGGCGCCAACAAAAGCATTCACCAATACAAGCAAACCAAACTGTTGCTTGTTTTCTTTCAGACCTGGTTGTATGGCAGGTTCATTTTTTTTCATCTTTATTTGGAACTAAAATACACTTTCCAGATCACCGGGGATGCCCGGCTAGGCTCTGCTTCATTACTCCAGAAGGCATTAGGCGTCCTGCTATCAATACCACCAATTATATAGCCAACCATAGTGGGCTTTTTATTTAGCTTATCTATATTCATAATTCCGTTTTCAGCGAATAGCTTTTCATTGACGGAAATGAATTCTGCTGCTGCACCGAAATAGCCGGACAACTTTTCGGGTAAAACATATTCCTTGACCTTATTATCGCTTCGCTCAACTACACTTATTGTTTTTACAAAAGGAATATCATTGTCTTTGACCGTGTTGCCACTACTGTCTTTATAGTTTTGTGCGATACCACCAAAAAAAATGGAGTACATTGTTTTAGTCTTATTGTTATAGGCAGCAAAGGTAGCTGTGTGATAATGACTGAATTGCTGGTTGAAACCAGGTACTTCCCGATAGCCATTTTCGTCAATATCAATCAGAGTGGTAAAGGGAACATCTTTACTATATTGAAAAACACCGGAATAAATGGAAAGCATTTCTTTGCCATCATTATCCAGTTGCATCAGCAAATTATAATCCCTTCTGTGAAGTAGCAATGAATCGGTAACAGACGAATAGTTTTCAATGCTAAGCTGCCCGTTGTTTTCTATAAGATTGAATTTCCTGATCTGGTTAGTGTATTGTTGCGAAAACCCAGGACCATGATCAGGGCCATGTGGATTGTAGCGACCATCAAAACGCTGGCCACCTACGAGGTAAAACATATTATTGAGTTTGTTCAACCTTCCGCCTGTTACAGCCATCCGTTCATCTTTTAATTGATGAATAAAAGGTTCAATGGCCGAATTATTTATTATAGCATCGATTAATTCTTTTACCTGGATGCTGATAAGAGATGGGTGTGTGATATGTGTTTTTTTTGTTTCGCTGTACCCATAGCCCCCGATCAAAATCAACTGATTGTTTTGTTGAAAGAATTCCATGTTTGTACTCTGTAACTGTTCAGCCAGCATGGATGGTAGAGAACTGATACTTTTCTTCCATACTTTTTCCTGTTTCAGATCCACCACAATAAGTTCGGTATTATTATACTGTTTGGTAAAAGCCGCAAAAGGCTGACGGCGGTGCAATCCATCTGTTCTGCCACCTGCAAGTAATACCTTATCACCATACTTTGCCCACGAATAAGATTGTAGTCCTTTAAAACCTTCGGGTATTACTGGTTCAAGAGTTATTGTAAACGGATAATTATTTTGTGCAAATACAATACTTGTGAATAGAATAAGAAGGAGTGAGGCGCTGGCAAGTTTTATTAATTTTAGCATGGTAATGGGTTATTCCGGATTTTATGTATCTGAAAAATATAACAGTTAATATTATTAAAGGCGACAAATCGTACACTACAGCAGATTTTTTATTGAACAAGAATGACAGGCTCAAAAACAATCGTAGACTTAACCGAGTTAGATATTAAACAAGCTTTTTCACTCATCTCCAATACCCTTTTTGCCTTTTCCTGGTGTTCAGGGTTTTTGATAACCAATGTTGGACGAAGCAATACTTCAGTCATCATAAATTTTCCGTCTACTTTATCGAGTTTTCCCGTCGCATGACTGCTGAATGATACGAATTCTAATTTTGAATTTTCAGCCACCGCCAGGAATGTTGTCATTAAACAACTTTCAATGGCAGCAACAAAAAGGTGTTCCGGTGACCAGATACCTTCCATTCCTTTTGGAAACTCTGGCGGTGTCGCCACTTCTGTTGAGTTTTCTAAAACGGGGGAGCTTACAATTCCTTTTCTGTTCTCAGTCCAGGCGAGATTGACTTCATAGTTATACATGATTGTAATATTTCAGATGTAAAAATCGGGTTACAAAAATGACTGTTTTACAGTCTTATTATCAAGATCAAAATTATACGAACACCATGCATATAATGGGTGACTAATATCACCCAATGGATTGATAATAAGCCAATACAATTCTATAGTAAAGCACTGGTTATTTAATAGTGACATTTATCACCCAGCTGTGGAAATAGAGGGCAAATGAAGAAGAATCATTCTTTTGGTTGATATGATTCATTCTTTTTTGTGACTCAACTCGCAGAACTAAAGACGTATAGTATTGAATTTTACAGTAGAAATAATTCTGAAATAACTAAATATTAATTGTATGAAACATCTCGTAATATTAGGCGCAGGCACGGCCGGAACAATGATGGCAAATCACCTGAGTCACCAGTTGGAAAAAAATGACTGGAAAATAAGTATCGTTGATGAAAGAAAGGAACACCATTATCAACCCGGATACTTATTCCTCCCGTTTGATATTTATTCTCCATCAGATATTATAAAGTCCATCGATGAGTTTATTCCAAAAAATGCTGAGTTGATTAGAGGGTCAATAAATAAAATAGCTCCTAAGGAAAATAAAGTGCACATGGAAGATGGCAGCGAATTGAATTATGATGTATTAATTATTGCCACAGGGGCTAAAATTGCACCGGAAGAAACAGAAGGTATGAAAGGGATCGAATGGCAAAAGTCGGTGTTTGATTTTTATACATTTGAGGGCTCACTGGCATTAAGAAATAAGTTGAGAGACTGGCAGGGTGGAAAATTGGTGGTACATATTACAGAGATGCCGATCAAATGCCCTGTTGCACCGCTTGAATTTGCTTTCCTGGCCGATTCTTTCTTTAAGCACAAACATATGAGAGATAAAGTGGAAATAACTTATGTTACTCCTCTTAGCGGGGCATTTACAAAACCAAAAGCTACGGAAGCTCTTGAACACTTACTGAAGGAAAAAAATATAAATATTGAAAGTGATTTTGCTATTGAGCATGTCAACAATGAGAATAAAACAATCGTTGATTATGGGGGCAGGGTCATTCCGTTTGATATTTTGGTAACCGTTCCTACAAATAAAGGGGACGAGATGATTGAAAGATCCGGTATGGGGGATGATCTTAATTATGTGCCAACACATAAGGCAACACTGCAGTCAAAAGAGTATGCTAACATTTTTGTTTTAGGGGATGCAAGTAATATTCCGGCCTCTAAAGCAGGTTCAGTTGCCCACTTCGAGGCTGAAATTTTAACTGACAATATTCTGCACTATATTAATGGTGAGCCTTTGAAAGAGGAATTTGACGGACATGCTAATTGTTTTATTGAAACAGGTAATGGAAAAGCTCTGCTAATTGACTTCAACTATACACATGAGCCGGTGGAGGGCAGTTTTCCATTCGCAGGTATTGGTCCGTTAAGATTATTAAAGGAAAGCAGGATGAATCACATGGGTAAACTGGCTTTCCGTTGGATATACTGGAATGTTTTACTGAAAGGAACACATATACCATTTGTTTCAGCAACAATGTCTGAATCCGGAAAACATTACAACTAATTGTATTAAACAAAATAAATCTATAATCATGGAAAAAATTATTGCAGGCAAATCAGTTGCCGTTAATGAAGAAGGTTACTTAACCGATTTTAAACAATGGGATGAATCAATTGCTAAAGAGCTGGCTGCTGAGGCTGAAATATCTTTGACTCCGCGGCACTGGGAAGTGCTGACCTATTTGCAAACTGAGTTTAAAAACGAAGTTCCGCTTAGTATCCGGAAAATAGGCAAAAGCGGCGTAGTAGACATTAAAGAGTTTTATCAGTTATTTCCTAAAGCACCGCTGAAAACAGCAACAAAGATTGCAGGTATTCCCAAGCCTGCCAGTTGTATTTAATAATCTAATAAAATTTATCAATCATGAGTGAAAATAAAGGTGAAATTAAAAAAATGATGATTATCCTGTCAAAGGGTACTCTCGAAAATGTTTATGCTGCTTTTGTATTGGCAAATGGCGCAAGAATGGAAGGCATCGAAGCAGAAATGTTTTTTACCTTTTTCGGACTGGAAGCCATTCATAAAAAGAAACTAACACATTTGCATGTGGCTACTGTTGGTAATCCTGCTATGCATATACCAACTATGCTGGGAGGTTTGCCAGGTATGGAGGCATTGGCTACATCCATGATGAAGAAAGAAATGGATAAAGTTGATATGCCCGATGTAGCGGAATTTCTGGATATCCTCACAGCTTCAGGGGTCAGGTTATGGGCTTGTAAGTTGGCGATGGATATGTTCCATTATAAAAAAGAGGACTTGTATGAAGGTGTTGAGGCTGTTATTACCGTAGGAGATTTTTATAAACAAAGCTCTGGTGAAGGAGTGCACATGCTTTTTATATAAAACTGTAACATTCTCATTTACAATAGTATCATTGTTTTATTGTAACAATTTTTATCGACATAGATGCTGCAAATATTGCAGATTAATAATTAACGATTATGAAAAAGATAATAATAATACTTGGATTAGGTATGCTGCCTGTTATTTTATTTGCCCAGACCGGACATTTAATGCAGGGAATTGGTGCCGCTAACATGTCAATGGGTGGAGCCTCTACAGCTCAGCCGCTTGATATAAACGGAGCTTTACAATGGAACCCGGCAGCTATATCGGCTTTTGATAAAAAGATACTTTCTGTTAATGCAGGACTATTTTTTTCTTCGCCGTCTTTGTCATCAACAGTACCAACATCCGAAGGCCCTTTTACTGGCGTCACAAAAGATGATAGAGGTGCTTCTGTAATGCCGGCACTGGCAATGGTTTGGGGCAAAAAGAACAGCAAACATACATTTGGAATTTCTGCTTTTGGCATTAGTGGCTTTGGCGTTACATTTCCAGAAAGCAATACGAATGCAATCAACATGCCTCAAAGTGCTGGAGGGTTTGGACGGATTCAGTCAGATTACCAGTTGTTGCAAGTAGGCCTTACTTATTCGTATAAAATATCTGAACAATTTTCCATTGGATTTGCTCCAACTTTCAATTATTCATCACTTGAACTGGCGCCCAATCCTCTTTCTTCACCAAGCACAACTTTAGGTTATCCGGTAAGTGATAAAGCATCTGCTTTGGGATTTGGGGGACAATTCGGAATATTTTATAATTCCGGTAAAGGGATAAAATTGGGAGCATCCTATAAAACACCGCAAACATTTGGCAGTTTTGATTTTAATAATAAATACCTGGATGGAACTACTGCACCAAATGTAAAATTCAAAATGAACTACCCGGCTATTTTATCAGCAGGCATTGGTTATTCGAAAAATAAAATTGATGCAGCACTTGATTACAGGTTTGTGAACTATGAAAATACTGAAGGCTTTAAAGCAAAAGGCTGGACAAATACAGCTTCTGTAGCTGGCTTTGGCTGGAATAATATATCTATCATTTCAGCAGGTATTCAGTACAAGGGGATAAACAAATTACCAATAAGAGCAGGTTACACTTATAGCTCAAACCCAATAAGCAGCGAACTGGCCTTTTTTTCTATACCTGCAACAGCTGTTATTAAAAATGCATTTCAGTTCGGGTTCGGTTACGAATTTAATACGCAGCTAACACTGAACGCCACTTATCATCATGGCACAAGCGGAGGCTCTACTAGCGGTCCTTTATTCAGTCCAATGATGATAACTGCTTCTAATCCTTACGGAGCAATCCCAGGTAGTAATGTTTCATACAAAATGACAACAGATCTGTTTATGCTGGGAATAAATTATGCTTTCTGATCCAGGGAAATTCTATGGCGCTATGTAAAAAATAAGCGACCACATGGTCGCTTATTTTTTTATAACTATCGGTTGAAGAAATTAATGCGGTAATCTCTCCCTGAAATATCCATATACCCATGTGCCAACAATGGCACTCAGCAGTGTTATTACAATTACTGTGGCACCAGTGCCAATCTGTGCAAAGAGTGGGCCCGGGCAGGCACCGGTAATAGCCCAGCCAAATCCGAATATCAATCCGCCATACACATTTCCTTTGTTGAATTTCTTGGAAACAAATTCGATAGGCTCATTATAAATCGTTTTGATTTTAAACTTTTTAATTATCAGCACCGATATTACACCAACAGCTACAGCAGAACCAATGACACCAAACATGTGAAAGCTTTGGAGGCGGAACATTTCCTGTATCCTGAACCAGGAAATAACTTCTGCTTTTACCAAAATGATTCCAAATAGCATACCTGCAATGGCATACTTTAGATTATACCACCAGGGGTGTTTTAGTTCAGATTCATTAAAACAAACAGCATCAAGGGAGCGAACTTCAAAATCTGTGTTCTCTGTTAGAAATTCGTGGTGCTTTTTTTCCTGTATAGGTTCATTTATGTTTATCACAGATTTATAATTTTAAGATGTAAGGGAGAATCAGGTTTGCAACAATAAATCCACCGGACATAAAACTGATAGTGGCAACCAACGAAGGCCATTGAAGATTAGAGAGGCCCATAATAGCATGGCCACTGGTACAGCCGCCTGCATAACGGGTTCCAAAGCCCACCAGGAATCCGCCAATAACCATCATAAAAACACCTTTCAGGCTAAGTAATGATGACCAGGTAAAAAGATCCGAAGGAACAAAGCTGTTATAATTGGTAATCCCATAAGTGGCCAATTCCGTTTGGAGCTTGGGATTCACTTGTATAGGTTGGCCATTGCTTAATAAATTTACAGCGATAAAGCCACCCAATAAAATGCCGCCTACAAAAAATAAATTCCAGATTTCTTTTTTCCAGTCATAATTAAAGAAAGGAATTTTAGCAGGTAAGCAAGCGGCGCATACATGGCGGAGAGAAGATGAGATTCCAAATGATTTATTACCTATCAGCAATAAAACTGGTACCATCAACCCGATTAATGGGCCAGCCACATACCAGGGCCAGGGTTGTTTTAAAAAATCAAGCATAACTAATTCTTTTTTAGGTTGCGCAAATGTGGGTTAATGAAAAAGCCTGTCCCGTGATTTTTGTCACAGGAAAGCAAATTAGTTCTTTTTATTTTTTCTGTTTAGAGATGATAGGCTTATAAGGCCCGTATTTATGTTGTGTTTCACTAAACCCATCTGCATAAGGGCCAAAGGGATGATCAAATGGTTTTTTGGAAATATCCGGCCAGTCTTTACTCATGTCTTTTGATGGTCTTGGTTGACTATTTACATAGGCTGCCACATCCCAAGCTTCTTCATTTGTTAATTTAGGATTGTTGTGTGTGGCCTGATTAAAAGGCATATTGTTTTTGATATAGCCGGCAAAACTACTCAGGCGGAATAGCCCGGCACCTGAATTATAACTATGTTCTCCCCAGAGAGGCGGGTATTCATAACTTATGCCATTCAGGCTCATCTGTCCTTTTCCATCAGTTCCATGACAACTCTGGCATTGCGCTGCATAAACGAGTTTCCCTTTTACAGGGTCAGCTGCTCTTTCCATGTATGGAATTTTTTCTATACCACTACCAACAGGCTTTTCTCCTTTTTTTACATTCCCTCCAATCCATTTGATATATGCATAGATTGCCTGGTATTCTTTGCTGTTGCTGTCCGGGGCGGTACCATTTAAACTTCTTTCAAAACAATCACTTACTCTTTTATAGACGGTTTCGATTGCACCACTACGTTCCCTGAATTTTGGATAGGTTGAAAAAACCGCACTGTAATTATTGCCCCAATTTTTTTTGCCTGCATTCAGGTGACAATTCTGGCAGTTCATGCCGTTGGTTATTTGTGCTACAGCACCATGAGGTCCAAAATACCGGGAGGTATTGGCAATAATATCTTCACCATAAATAACAAGCTCCCTCTCTTCACCCCGGAGTTTATTATCTGTAAATAAACTGGGGGCAATCCAGCTGCTATCCACTAAAGTAGTGCTAAACGTTTCGTTTGTGGAAGGCCTGGTGGCTTTCATTACTTCTATCAGTGCAATAACAAGAATTGCTGCTACAATTATTATCAGTTGCCAGTTTGCTTTGAGAGTCTTCCACATAGTCTTTCTTTTAATGCTTATCTGAATTCGTAAGTTGTGCCTTGTAATTGTGTAAGCAGTGTATGTGGTTGGTCAGTTGCAGTGGCCCTCATTTCCAGTTTCGGTGATACGGGTGATTTTGCCGCCAGGTATTCTTCTATTACGTTATGCATTAATACACCTGAACGTTTTGGATTTTTAACTTTTTCTATGCGGCAAAGTGTATCATCAGGATCGCCTTCTCTTTCACAGGCAACGATACTGTATTCTTTATCAAGAACAAGAGGTTCACCTTTTACTTTTATCCAGTTTACTCTTTTCCCCAATTCATTGCCTATTGTAAAATTTACTTCCATGCCAGCGAAGCGGACAAACCAACCACCAAAGCGTTTAGAGGGGTCTTTGGCAAATGCATTTTGTAATTCTTTCTCCTGCCAGTCCCATAGTTGTTTGCCAGTGATTAATCCCAGCTTTGCTTCACTATCTACCGGTAGCATATTCCATAAGAATTCTTTGGTGATATCTGCTTTCCCTTTTGCAGGATCAACAGCCAAAGGCTGGCAAAATCGGAACCCATTACTCAATGCAATATCTGTTTTAAATTTCCAGTGTATCGCATCAGTGATCAGGTTATCCATGGGTGTTTCCATTACAAAATACCTGACTAACGGGGTAGTGGTAGTGCCAATTACTTTTGACAGATCCTTTTTAAATGGTGCTGAAGCTTTATCGACTTGTCCTTGTAATTTTTTATCAGCAGGGTATTTCACAGGATCCACATCTAGTAACTGGTATTTATAATTTTTGATTTTCCCATTTTCAACTTCAATATCCAGTTTGCCGAGGAAAGAACCAAAGGCGCCACATTCCACAACTTTAGTATATTTTCCTTCAATCGGCACTCTCACTCTTTCATGTGTATCAGCACCCAGGATAAAATCAGCTCCCTGCACAGCAGGATTATTGGCTAACCCGACCTGCTGTGCCAATCCCATATGTGTAACAATGAAAATGATACCACATCCTTCCACTTCTTTCAGGAGTTTAATATATTTCGCTATGTTGAAATCAGCATGCTCAAAACGTATGCCTTCGCTGTATGCCGGCGATTGACGTTTCGGGATCAGATGATCGGTGTAACCAATAAATCCAACTTTGGTTCCTGCAATGTATTTTACCCAATAAGGCGGATAAATTAATTCTCCATTATCAGCATCCGCGGTCTTATGCCACATATTGGCACAGATCTTTGCAGCCGTGGCATGGCCCATATCATAGAGCATTTTCTTTTTCTTGTATACTACTTCCCAGTTACCAGGTAATATCAGGTCATAATTAAAATCATTCAACAACGGTATCATAGCCTCGCCTTCCGTTAATGAGGCTACAGCACTGCCGTGAAAATAATCTCCGCCATCAATAAGAATAGTATTCGCAGGATTTTGTTTTCTAAAGTGATTAATCATCGTTTTCAAAACCGCTAAACCACCTCTCTTTCTATACACTGATTTTCCATTCTCCCAGAAAAATTCATCATGGGTATGTAGTTGCGCATGAATATCGGAGGTGTATAATATGGTAAACTGGTTCTGACCAGCAACATCAATTCCTCTAGATGCTCCGGCTGTAAGAGGAATAGCTCCAGCCACCCCGGCCAGCGAAGTGCCTAACCCTGCCAATGTGGTTTTTTTCAGAAAATCACGACGGGAATTGGTGTTTTCATCATTCAACAATGGAGACATGGATTATAGGTTTAAAGGTGAAATTGCGATTATAAAAATGATTTTTTTCTTCAGACTTATTCGTGACAACAGTCACACTAAGCTACTAAATGCATTTTTTAAAACTGGTAGTTAAAAACAAGATTCCAAAGGTTCATATCCACTTTATTAATGACATACTTGTCATTGCCGTAGGAGTTTCCTGTTTTGTCTTTATAAACGTAGAGGAATTGTGTTTCAAGACCTTTTAATAAACCTGCAAATTGATAGCGGATATCAACATTCAATTGATTATAGGAAGGCAATCCATATTTATTCAGGGCGGAATTAGATACTTCCGGAAGTTTGTAAAAACCGAATGCAGCAGAAGCAGTAAGCTTCAATGAGGGTAGCTTGTAATTGATTTTTCCCATTATTGCATGCACATCTCCCAATCCTTCATTTCTTTCTCTTGGAAGAAATGTGAAGAAAGGGTCTCGTCCCCATTCCCTTGGCATCAGGTATCTTCCATGTGCAGTGATGCGGTTATAGTTCAGGGAAGTTTCCCAACGATTATTTTTCCAGCCCAGTTTTCCACCAAAACTCATAGACTTACTTCCCTTTTTAAAATAGGATTTTGCCGCATCTTTATTGCCGCCGTCGCTTACCGCATCCTGTCTTACTACCTGGAATGATGCGATGAGTTTTGATTTGTCAGCCAATGGATATTCATAATCTGCCTGGAACATCGCACTGTTGAAAATATTTTCAGTGTATTGATTCCAGAGCTGAAACTTCAGGTTTTTATTTTGTTGATAGGTGAAGCCAGCTAGGATAATGCCTTTACTGTTTACATTTCCTGCATATTCTGATTTTGTCCCATTTTCATTTACACCAACCGGGTACACACCGATAGATTCATCGACTTTATACCATTTAACGCTGCTTCGGGGCGAAATACCATATAGATAACCAGCTTGCAGTTGTACTTTTTTAATACCATTTATTTCTGCCCATAAGCCTTCGACTTCGGTAGGCCGCATTCTTCCATCCTGTAAATTAATAAAAGGAGTATTGAGGAGTTGTTTGCCGAATGTTATGGTGGAGTTCTTTATATGATATTTAATAAATAGCTCTTCCAGCCGGTCAATGTCTTTTTTATTTGTCGGGTCTTCTATATCAAAAAGGCCAATTTCGTATCTGTTCAGCTGGTTCGTTTTAGTATCAGGTATTGCAAGGTCTGAAGAGCCAACATTAAAAACAAAGAAACCACTTACACCCAATTGAAAATTTTTGAACTTCGCTGTTTCAAACCTGATACCGCCCCCAACAGCATTCGCATAGTAATCGGTAAGATCGCCTTTGTTTTGAGTGGCCATGAAATAATAACGGAAATGTCCGCTTACATGACCTCTCTTGAATGCTGAAAGGAGAGAAGTAGAATCTGCTATATTCTCTTTTTCCTTCCACAATCCGGGTTTTTCATTTACTTCCTGGTGTTGTGCTGAAATAAAAGGAGACAGGCTTAATAATATAAGCAAGTTTGCAAGCTTCTTCATCCGTATTAATTTCTTCTTACTGCTCTTTAGAACCAGTCCATTTTATGAATCCGCCTTCCAGGTCATACAGTTTTGTAAAGCCCATTGCTTTCATTAGCATTTTTGCAGCATTACTTCTTTTACCACTGCGGCAATAGAGGAGGTAGGTGTTTTTTTTATCCAGTGATTCGATCTGTTTTTTAAAATCATCAGTCTTTTGCACATCTATCTGTACAGCACCGGGAATATGACCTGATTTATATTCTTCCGCCGTCCTTACATCCAGCAAGACAGCATTCTTTTTATTTATTAACCGCTGAAATTTCTTTTGAGTAACTGTTTTACCGGCAGTACTGTCTTGCGCCTGTACACATACTGAGCCGCAAAGCCCGGCCAATAATACTCCTGCAAATACTATAAGCCAGCTTTTCCTTTTTATAATTTCCGTTACAGATTTCATGATGCGATTTTATTTTTAAGACTTGTCCATGGGCCACCGTTATAAACTTCCAGTCCTGAAGATTTCAGGATCCCCTTTGCCATTCCACTCCTGGCACCGCTGCGGCAAACTGTAATAAGCGGTTTGTTTAATTTTTTCAATTCAGCCACTTTGCTACGGATATTTTCTACAGGAAAGTTTTTTGAACCTGGAATATGCCCGGCTTTATACTCGCTGATAGAACGAACATCAACAATTATAGCGCCGTTACTCACCAGTTCTTTAAAATCGATAGAAGTGCCACCGAATAATTTTTTTATGAATCCTAACATAACTTATTAGTTTAAGAGGAATTGCAAATCGCCAAGGCCACCGCCATTGTATACGTCTGCAACACCATTTTGTTTTAAAATACTTACTGCCATCCCGCTTCTGTTACCACTTCTGCAATACATCACTATTGGGCTTTTAAGTGATTTGAGCTCTTCCACTTTATAAGGAACTTCTTCCAGTGGAATATTTTGGGCACCGGGTATATGACTTGTTTCATATTCCCAGGGGCTACGTACATCCACCACAACTGTAGATGGATTTTTTATTAATTCTTTTAAAGTACTCATAATATATTTTTTGAAAGAGGAAGCTCTTAAGACAACCTCTTTTATTTTACAATGACTTTTTCGCTAAATACCAATCTACCATTTCAAGGTTGCTGGCTTTGCGTTCTGCCAATCCTTCTAATGTTTTTGGTGCGGGTACTATTACCTTTTCGCCTGGCTGCCAATCGAGGGGCATTGCTACTTTGTATTCATCTGATGTTTGGAGGGCCAGCAAAGTTCTTTTAATTTCCGCCATGTTGCGACCTACATTAAGTGGGTAATACATTATTAGCCGAACTTTTCCTTCAGGGTCAATAATAAATACTGCCCTAACAGCCGCTGTTTCGCTTTCTCCGGGTTGCAGCATACCATACAATTTTGATACACTCATATCTATATCTGCCACAATTGGGAACTCAAATAGTACACCTGTTTTTTCATTCACGGCGTTTACCCAGGCTATATGTGCATGAATACTGTCAATACTCAGACCCATAAGCTTGGTATTGTGTTTGGCAAAAAATTCTTTCTCTTTTGCAAAACCGCTCATCTCCGTGGTGCATACTGGTGTAAAATCTGCCGGGTGAGAAAAGAAAACTACCCAGCTTCCTTTATTATAATCAGAAAATTTCAACTTACCTGTTGTGGTAACTGCTTCGAAGTCGGGAGCTTTATCACCGATTCTCGGCATGCCTGTAATTGTTTCCATTGTAGTATTTTTTTTAGTGAGAAAAAGCCGGGGCAAAAACCCCGGCCGGAATTTAACCATAAACCTTGCCTGTTAAGAGGCATTTAACCAACCACTATTTATAACAGTGTCGATGGGCACACATAATCACTTACGTTGAACTTACCGCTTTCTTTGATGGCTTTAAATCCACTTTTTACATCAACCAGATTATCAAAACCTCTTGCACGGAGGATAGAGTTAAATATCATTGAGCGGTATCCACCTGCGCAATGCACATAATAGGTTTTATTTTTATCAATCTGTGCCATGCTGTCATTGATAAAATCTAATGGAGCATTTTCTGCATCAGCAATATGTTCGCTCAGGTATTCGCTTTTTTTACGAACATCCAGAATATTAACATGCTCCCTGCTCATAATATCAGCTAATTCATTCACATCAACAGAAGCGATCTGGTCAACTTCTTTACCAGCATTTTTCCAGGCATTAAATCCGCCTTTCAGGTAACCGATTGTGAAATCATATCCCACACGGGCCAGCCTGGTTATTACTTCTTCTTCACGGCCTTCTTCTGTTACGAGCAGAATCTCTTGTTTTATATCAGGGATCATAGCGCCAACCCATGGTGCAAACTGTCCATCAATACCAATATTGATGGAATTGGGTACAAAACCTTTTGCAAATATCTGCGGGTCTCTTGTATCAAGTACCAATGCACTTGTCTCATTTGCCGCCGCTTCAAATGCATCAGGGCTCAATGCATGTTGTCCTCTTTCAAGCACTTTGTCAATGCTTTCATAACCCTGTATATTCAACATTACATTTAATGGAAAGTAAGCAGGTGGTGCAACCAGGCCTGTTGTTACTTCTTTAATAAATTCTTCCTTTGTCATATCAGCACGGAGAGCATAGTTTGTTTCCTTCTGGTGACCGAGAGTATCAGTCGTTTCTTTACTCATATTTTTACCGCAAGCACTGCCAGCACCATGTGCGGGATAAACAATAATATCATTTGCCAATGGCATTATTTTATTGCGTAAAGAGTCGAACAAATAGCCAGCTAATTTATCTTGTGTCAGATCGGTCACTAATTTTTGTGCCAGATCAGGTCGGCCCACATCACCGATAAATAAGGTGTCGCCGGAGAACAATGCAACATCTTTTCCATTCTCATCTTTTAATAAGTAACAAGTACTTTCCATCGTATGGCCGGGAGTGTGCAACACTTTCAAGGTCACATTACCAACTTTAAATTCTTCGCCATCTTTGGCAACATGAGCTTCAAATTCCGGTTTTGCATTGGGTCCGTAAATAATTGGAGCACCTGTTTTTTTACTCAGGTCTAAGTGACCACTTACAAAGTCGGCATGAAAGTGAGTTTCCAGCACATACTTGATCTTTGCGTTGTTGCGTTCCGCCTTTTGTATATAGGGCAGTACTTCACGCAGCGGGTCAATAACTACAGCTTCGCCATTACTTTCGATATAATAGGCCCCTTGTGCAAGACAGCCGGTATAAATTTGTTCTACTTTCATATGCTTGTTTTATAATTTTATTATTGAATGACAAATTTCGGATGCAGAATAGTTTCCAACAGTGACATCAATCACAATTAGTGGCCGCCTGTGCCGGGGAAGAATAATTCTTTAACAATGATGTAAATACCCATGACCAGTACAAACCAGCCAAATCCTTTTTTGAGTTTATTGCCGTCAATTTTTTTGCTGAGGGCATCACCAATAAAAATACCTGCCATTGCTAATCCGGTTACAGTTAGCAATAGTTTCCAGTCCATGGTGTAATTGGATAAATCACCAGTAAAGCCAATCAATGATTTTGCAGCTATTATCAGTAAAGAAGTTCCTACGGCTTGTTTCATTGGTAACTTGCTTAATAGTACCAATGCCGGAATAATAAGGAAACCACCACCTGCGCCAACAAGACCGGTCAGTGTGCCAACAACAGCACCTTCCAGTATTATCATAGGATAATTGAATTTTTGGTCACCCGTTTCTGCAACTTCTTTTTTCTTTTTATCCCTTATCATGGATATGGAAGCAAATACCATCAGTACAGCAAACAAAATCATCATCAGGATACTTTTGGTAACTACAAAATCTCCGATGGTAAAAACTTCCTTAGGTATTTGGGGAACAATGAATTTGCGGGTCGCAAATACGGCTGCAATAGATGGAATACCGAAAATCAGTGCGGTCTTCAGGTTTACCTGTCCCTGTTTGTATTTTGGAAATGCACCAACAAGACTGGAGGCTCCAACAATGAAAAGAGAGTAAGCAGTTGCTACAACAGGCTCAACTTTAAAAAGATAAACCAATACAGGAACAGTAAGAATGGAACCGCCGCCTCCAATAAGACCGAGTGAGATACCTATAACCAGGGATGCGATATAGCCTATGATTTCCATCTAATTAATTTATGCAAGATTAGACCAAAGACCATTCTCATAATGTGACAGAAATCACAGCCTTACCTGCTACTAAATAAGCTCAATCATATTACGGTGGAGCTTAACCATGTTCCGCTGTTCCATTTTTTTCAGGAGCCTGGAAATTACTTCACGGGAGCTATTGAGGTCGTCCGCTATTTGTTGGTGGGAAAGCTCGATAATTTTTTTCCCGGTTTTATCTGTATAACGTTTGAGGTAGAACTCGAGTCTTTCGTCCATATTACGGAAGGCAATATTATCAACCACTGATAATAATTCATCAAACCGCCCACGGTAAGTTTGAATGACAAACTGGTACCAGCTTTTGTACTTGTTCATCAGGTCATCCATCAATTGTACAGGGATCATCAACACTTCTGTATCTTCTTCTGCTTTCGCCATGATTTCGCTGGTATGTGATTGCAGGGCACAAATCATTGAAATGGCACAAGCCTGGCCGGGACCGAGATAATACATGAGAAATTCGCCACCGTCCTGGTTCTCCCGGTAAATTTTTATCTGACCTTCTAATACAAGGGCAGTGGATTTGATATATTGACCGGTCCGCATAATTATATCACCAGCATTAAAGCTTCTTTGTACAGCTTCTTTTTCTATGACCTCAATTAATTCAGGTTCAAATTGCGGGAAGAGTTGTTTCCAGTTCATCTGGTAAAGTTAAGGTTCCAAGACGGATTCCATCTTCATGCTCCGGCTGCCTTTTATAAGCAAATGGGTGTTTTCAAAATGTTGTTGTCTCAACCATTCTTTTGCTTCAGCTGAATTTTGAAATTGTAAATACGGGTGATTAATATTCAGAAAATCCCCGCCAACGAGTACAACATTTCCCCAATTCCCTTTTTTGAGCAATTCAACAATAGCTTCATGCTCCGAAAGGCTTTCATCACCTAGTTCTGCCATAGCGCCGAGTAGCAGTACTTTATTGTCAGCCGTTGTTGCGGAGAAATTTTCTATGGCCACCTTCATGCTGCTGGGATTAGCATTATATGCATCTAGGATTATTTTATTGGTTCCGCTCTCAATCAATTGAGAACGGCTGTTAGAAGGAGTATAGTTTTCAATCGACTCTTTAATTTTTTTATCAATGACATTGAAATGTTTTCCAACTGTAACGGCTGCCAGCACATTCGGGAGATTATAATCACCCACTAATTGAGTTTTTATTGATCCTGTTTCCGCCCCCTTTAAAATATTTACTTCTAGAAATGGTTCACTTTTTATTGTTTGCCCTTCAATAGTTGAATCAGTTGTTCCATATTTTACGATGGTGGGGAGATCCCTGCTCATTTCCCGGAGATAGTCATAATCCCACATTACAAAAGCAGTTCCGTTGTTATTTTTTAAGTGATCGAATAATTCCCCTTTTCCTTTTCTTACACCCTCCACACCGCCAAATCCTTCCAGGTGAGCCTTACCACAGTTAGTGATGAGACCATGTGTAGGTAAAGCATACTCACAATAAGAGGCAATTTCTTTTTGATGATTGGCGCCCATTTCTATAACTGCCATTGCTGCATCTTCTTTTATTTTTAAAATGGTCAATGGAACGCCGATATGATTATTAAGGTTTCCCTCAGTTGTATATGTTTTGTAGGAAGAGGAAAGAACGGCATGAATTAATTCTTTCGTTGTCGTTTTACCATTGCTTCCGGTAATAGCGATAAATGGAATCGTAAATTGCTGCCGGTGATGTTTCGCTAATTGCTGCAATGCCGTAAGAACATCATCCACCAGAACTGTTTTCCCAAATACGGCATATTGTTTTTCATCAATCACCGCATAGGCTGCGCCGGCATCAATAGCTTTTTGTGCAAATGTATTACCGTTGAAGTTTTCCCCTTTCAGTGCAAAAAAAACATCTCCTTCTTTCAGCTTCCGGGTATCGGTTTGAATAGAGGGGTACTCCTTGTAAATATTATATAACTCTTCAACAGACATACAGCAAAAGTAACCCTTCGGTAAATTCAGGGTGACAAATAATAAAAAAACCCTCGTCCTTCGGCAAGCTCAGGAGGAGGGTTTGAAGGTTTTTATGAAAAATCGATTAACGTTTTTGTCTGCGTGTCTTGTAATGCTGACCAGTTTTGCGGCCATTACCTTCAGGGCTACCCATGCGGTCCATAGCGCAACGGAAACCAAGTGTGCTTAAAGCCTGATCTTCTTCAAGGAAACGGCGACTGCCTGGTGTAAGCCAGTAAGCTCTGTCGTTCCAACTACCACCTTTATATACTCGGGATTTATCGCTAACTAACGTAGTGACACCATAACCATACGAAGCCTGTGATAATGAGTCACCATCCAGGAAGTTGATAACATTACCTCTCTGGTAGTTTCTGCGGTTTTTGCTTTCCTCATCAGTTACATCTACCATTTTTACTTTACCTACACTGTCAATTTCTGCTTCACCATTACCATTTTTGTAGATCTTCTGATATTTATTTCCACGAAAAGGTGCAGGCATATCATCAAAGTCAAGAGTAGACAGAGGACGATATACATCCTGAACCCACTCACTAACGTTACCCGCCATATTATAAATACCAAACCCGTTAGGGAAGAATGAATTTACAGGAGCAGTATAGAAAGCCCGGTCGTTCAAACCACCAGCAACACCGGCGTTGTCACCAGAACCTCTTTTGAAGTTTGCCAAAAACTGACCTTGCCAGCTACCACGACGGGTATCACGGAGGCCATTGATATTTTGTGCCCATGGGTAAACTTGCTTGTTAGATTGTAATTCCTCACCTCTTTTTCCTTCTTTCACACTTGGGCGGGGGTTTTGATTGATCAAACCATAAGCGGCATACTCCCACTCTGCTTCAAAAGGAAGACGATAATCAGGGAGCATAACTCCTGATTCCATAGAGGCAGTCGTAACTTTTGGTGCGCCTTTCGCCGTTTTTATTTTACCCGGAGGGGCAGTATATAATCCTAATAAATAAGATTTAGTGGTAAAATTGTTTTCACCCTGTTGTGCACCGGGCTTCAGGTTAGCTTTATTTACATAACCCTTATCCATCAACAATCTTTCATTCACCCTGTCACTTCTCCAGAGACAAAAATCATGAGCTTGTTTCCAGCTAACACCCACTACCGGGTAATCATTAAAGCCCGGGTGACGGAAATAAAATTCCACTAAGGGTTCATTATAACTAAGCTCACTTCTCCAAACTAATGTATCGGGAAGAGCAGTTTCTAAAATTTTACGATTGGCTTCATCAGAAGGGTCAAATACTCTTGTCAGCCAATGAAGGTATTCACGGTAGTGAACGTTAGCTACTTCTGTTTTATCAATGTAAAAAGAGGGAACAGAAACACGGCGGGGGATGTTATTCCAATCACCCATCACATCTTCTTCTGTCTGGCCCATGGTGAATGTACCACCCTGAACAAACACAAGACCTGGCCCAAGTCCCTGATCTTTTGACTTAGCTACCTGGTAACCACCCTGATTTTTATCATTGTAGTTCCAACCGGTAACACTTGATTTGTCTTGTTTTTTCTTAAACAGACCTCCGTTTTTACAGGATGCCAAAAGCACTGCACAGGATAGTAGGATTGTTAAGTTTCTCATTGTTTTTTGCATAAACCTATGAATTGGAATAAATTTAACGCCGGATGAGGTAAAAATATTGCACTTGAAATAAGTTTTACCTGCCCGGGATTGCGAATATATGCACTTTAAAGAAATCCGGGTACGCAGAATTACTTTTTTTCAGGGGTAAAATCCCTTTAAAACCGCTGATTTACAGCTATGAGGAAGAACCGGTATGTAGTTTTATTGGGATGGGCTTTGATTGGAACTTTTCCAACAATGGCACAGCGGAATTATACCCTCAATTCTGTGTTGTCTGCCGGCAATTGGTTTAAGCTAAGTGTTAAGAATGCCGGCGTTTACAAAATGGATATTCCCTTCCTCAATAACCTGGGTATAAATACCGGAAATCTTTCTTCCGCTTCTATTCGATTGTTTGCTAATGGAGGTCAAATGCTGGCAGAATCCAATGCCGGATTATGGACTGATGACCTTAAAGAAAACGCCATTCAGGTAGTAGATGGAGGCGACGGGGTGCTGAATGGGTCAGATTATATACTTTTTTATGCCAGCGGGCCGGATGAATGGGGGAAAGATTCTGCTAATCTCCGGTTTTTGCACCGTAAAAATGTTTTCAGCGATAAATCATATTATTTTTTAAATGTTGGAGGAAATGGAAAAAGAATTATTGCCGCTCCGTTGAATTCATCTCCCGGTTTAACTGTTACAAATTTTTCAGAAAGATATTTTCATGAACTGGATACGGTTAACTTTTTGGCGGGCAGTAAAGAATGGTATGGGGAAGAACTATCGGGATTGCCCGGCAGATCACTGAACAGGAGCTTTTCAGTGAACTTTCCCAATATTCAAAACAATGCATCTGTAATCGTACAAACAAATTGTGTGGCCAGGTCTGTTGGTGTAAGCAGTCGTTTTGATGTTCGGATCAATAACCAGCCGGCCGGGCAAATAATTATTAATCCGGTAAGCGGCGGCCAGTATGATTTGTTTGCACAGCAGGGAAATGGATTAGCGGCAGCTAACGCAACACAAAATAATGTTGATATCAACTATACCTATGTACCCGGAAGTTTTAATGCACAAGGTTGGCTTAACTGGTTTGAGATTTTTACCCGACGAAATATTTCCTTGAGCGGGGTAGACCAATTGTTGTTCAGGGATTGGCTAAGTGTGGGAAATAACAATGCTGAGTTTGTAGTAAGTAATGCAACTGCCAGTACTCAAGTATGGGAAATTACCGACCCGTTGAATCCACTGCGTATGCAGGGAACTTTTACAGGCAATGAATTCCGGTTTGTCAATAATTGTTCAAGACTGAGGGAGTATGTGGCATTTAATATGGCCAACTTCCTGGTGCCAACTGTCGATGGAAAAATTTCAAACCAGGATTTGCATAATGCTTCGGCTACAGATTTTTTAATAGTGGCTCACCCATCTTTACTTTCACAGGCGCAACGTTTGGCACAATTGCACCAACAAAATGGATTAAGAACTGTGATTGTTACAACCGAACAAGTGTATAATGAATTTGGCAGTGGTAGTCCTGATCCGACCGCCATCAGGGATTTTGTAAAAATGTATTATGACAAGTTTGGAGCAAGCCCAGTGAATAAGCCGAAGTACTTGTTATTGTTTGGCGATGCTTCGTTTGATTATAAAGACAGAATCAACAACAATACTAACCTTGTTCCTGCTTACCAGAACAATTTTGCATTAGACCCATTATCATCTTACGCCTCGGATGATTTTTTTGGGTTTTTAGATGATAATGAAGATATAAACTCAGGGCTGGTAAATAATTTACTCGATATTGGTATTGGTCGTGTGCCTGCTAAGAATATAGAAGAAGCAAAAAATTTTGTTGATAAAGTGGCTGCCTATTTTGCCCCTGCAAGTTATGGGCCATGGAGAAACAACCTGACTTTTATTGCTGATGATGAAGATAATAATTTGCACTTGCAGGATGCCGAGATTATTACCACTACTGTCAGCAATGTAGGTTCGGTATTCAATCAGCAAAAAATTTATCTCGATGCATTTCAGCAAGAGAGTGGTGCAGGAGGAAGCAGTTACCCACAAGCAGTACAGGCCAGCAACAATCAAATTTATAATGGCACATTAATCTGGAATTACAATGGTCATGGGGGTGCAAGACGTTTAGCAGAAGAAACTATTCTTGATCAGGGAATGGTGAATAACTGGAATAATCCAAACAGGTTGCCATTATTTATTACCGCCACTTGTGATTTTGCTCCCTATGATAACCCAACCATTAACTCTCTCGGAGAAAATATTTTATTAAGACCCAAGACTGGTGCTATTGCATTGATGACCACAACAAGGGTTGTATTTGCATTTAGTAACCGTATCATGAATAATAATTATTTGCGAACAGCATTACAGCCAGACGCTAATGGTAATTATAAAACGTTGGGTGATGCTGTGAAGGAAGCTAAAAACTTTACTTACCAGACTTCCGGTGATATAACTAATAACAGGAAATTCACCTTGCTTGGTGACCCTGCTTTGACCTTAGCATTTCCAACATTTAAAGTAAGGACTACTAGAGTCAATGGTATACCAGTTGTTACGGCTGATACACTAAGTTCAACAGAAAAGATAGTGATGGAGGGTGAAGTAACAGATGTAGCAGGAAATATATTATCGAATTTTAATGGCCATGTTTATCCAACTGTTTTTGATAAGCCACAAACTGTGAATACGTTGGCCAATGATGCGGGAAGTACTGTAACCAGTTTTCAAACCCAGACCAATGTTTTGTTTAAGGGTAAAGCTTCTGTTACCAATGGACTTTTTTCTTTCACTTTCAAGGTGCCGAAGGATATAAATTACCAGTTTGGTAATGGTAAGCTAAGTCTGTATGCAGAAGATGGAACAAAAGATGCCAATGGATTTTTTACCAATTTTATTGTTGGTGGTCAGGGCAACACTATAGACGGGGATAATGAAGGACCAGAAATAAAACCCTATCTCAATGATGAATTATTCGCTAATGGTGGAATTGCCAACCAAAACCCCATCTTGCTTGTGAAGCTGACCGATTCATCAGGGATTAATACAGCAGGTACGGGAATAGGTCATGATATTGTGGCTACATTAGACAATGATAACAGGCGATTTTTTATTTTGAATGATTTTTACCAGGGTGATCTGAATAGTTATCAAAAAGGAGTTGTGCGGTTTCAACTACCAGAATTGGAAGCCGGCCCGCACACTTTAAAGATAAAAGCATGGGATGTGCTGAATAATTCTAATGAAAGAATATTGGATTTCATAGTGGCAAAAGATGAGGAGCTTGAATTAAGTCATGTGTTGAATTACCCGAATCCGTTTACCACCAGTACCAATTTCTGGTTTGAACATAATAAACCCGGTCAGCCATTGCAGGTGCAATTACAGATAATGACCATTACGGGCCGTACCGTAAAGACCTTTAGCCGGACGATTACAACAGAGGGTAACCGCTCTGCAGAAATGCAATGGGATGGTAAAGATGAGTTTGGTGAAAAATTAGGACGGGGAGTTTATCTCTACAAACTCCGTGTCACTGCCCCGGATAAAAAGAAAAAAGAAGTGATTGAGAAGCTGGTTATCCTTTAAATTTTTCCGTTTCTATAATTTTGAATTGCAGTTAAGAACTGGTTTCTTTTTTTTGCCGTATATAAGCTGGTAAAACCAACTCATATGCGACAATTTTGCTTTCTTTTAAAGGTGCTGTTTCTATGTTCAACAGCTTCTGCACAGCAGGGCTCCATCCGAGGCTTTATAAATGATGCTGATTTGAAGGTTCCGCTTACCGGGGCTAGTGTTAACATAGCGGGCAATAAAGGTGATAATTCGGATATATTCGGCATGTTCAATATTCCCGGTATCCACCCTGGTCAATATGAAATGACGGTTTCTCATATTGGGTACAGAACAGAGATCATCAATGTGGAAGTAAAACCTGATTTGCTTTCTTCTGTAAATGTGAATCTGAAAAAAAATAATCTTGATTTATCCGAAGTAAAAGTGAATGCAAAAAAAGGCAGTGCATTAAATATTATTAGTGCAGTGGATATAAAGTTGCGTCCTGTAAATACCTCGCAGGATGTGCTCCGCATCGTTCCCGGATTATTTATTGCACAACATGCCGGCGGTGGTAAGGCGGAACAAATATTTTTACGGGGATATGATATTGACCACGGCACAGACATCAGTATTTCCGTGGATGGAATGCCAGTGAATATGGTTAGCCATGCTCATGGACAAGGGTATGCTGATTTGCATTTTCTTATTCCCGAAACTGTAGAAAAAGTAAATTTTGATAAAGGTCCTTATAATGCAGGAAAAGGAAATTTGGCGACAGCAGCTTATGTTGATTTCAGCACCAAAGATTTCCTGGAAAATAATAGCATTAAATTAGAAGCAGGTCAGTTTAATACACAAAGGGCATTTGGCCAATTCAAAGTCTTGAATAAACAAACAGAAAAAAGCAGGCAACAGTTTTATGTGGCTTCTGAATATTCAACAACAGATGGATATTTTGAAAGTCCACAGGATTTTCATCGCCTGAATGTGATGGGTAAGTACAGTGCCTGGTTTGGTAATCAATCACAACTCACTATTCTTGCTTCTACTTTCGACAGTAAATGGGATGCATCAGGACAAGTGCCTGACAGGGCAGTAAAAGCTGGAATCATTGGTCGTTTTGGAGCTATTGATAACCAGGAAGGTGGCAACACAAGTCGCATCAATGTTACAGTAAAATACAATCATCAAAGAAAGAGTGGCTGGAAAGCAACGGACCAGGTTTATTTTAGCCGGTATAAATTTAATCTCTATTCCAATTTTACTTTTTTCCTGGATGATCCGGTTAATGGTGATATGATTAACCAAAGGGAGGCTAGAAATATTTTTGGATTTAGCACTACAGAGTCAAAGTCATATTTATTGGGAAATAAAAAGACAACAACAGAGTTTGGTGCCGGTTTCAGAATGGATGATGTAAGTGATATTGAATTGGCAAAAGCACCCAACAGAATTTTTAAAGAAAGTATTCAGAAAGGTGATATAAAAGAATTTAATGGTTACCTCTATGTAAACCAGGATGTTGAATTGAGTAATAAATGGAATCTGAATGCTTCTCTCCGCCACGACAATTTTAAATTTCAATACAAAGACAAATTAGCCGGTGCCACTGCATTCAGCAAGAAAAAAAGAGGAATCGTAAGTCCTAAATTAAACATCAGCTATGCACCCAATCAAAAAGTGAAATTGTATCTGAACAATGGCTTTGGTTTTCACTCCAATGATACAAGGGTAATATTGATGAAGGAAGCAGACGAGATTTTGCCAAGAGTATTTGGAACCGACCTCGGCTTAATCATCAAGCCGAATAAAAAACTGATCTTGAAAACGGCGCTGTGGCATTTATATTCTCAACAGGAGTTTGTGTATGTGGGTGATGCTGGCGTAGTGGAACCAAGTGGTAAAACAAGAAGAATGGGTGTAGATGTATCGGCCCGTTATCAATTTAATAAATGGTTATACGGCGACATTGACATTAATGTAACGAAAGCAAGAGCTATTGGCGAAGCAAAAGGCGAAAATTTTGTTCCTCTGGCGCCATCATTTACCAGCATTGGTGGCATTACTGCAAGAGCACCTAATGGGTTTAGCGGTTCATTACGTTATCGCTTTATTGGTAAAAGACCGGGCAATGAAGATTACTCAATTAGTGCAGAAGGATATTTATTATTGGATTTTGTAGCCGCATTCCGGATTAAAAAATTTGAATTTCATATCTCCATAGAAAATGTGCTGAACCGTGAATGGAAAGAGGCACAGTTTGATACGCAATCTAAATTGAAGTGGGAAGTGAATTCTGTTTCTGAAATCCACTACACTCCCGGTACACCCCTTTTTTTAAAGGGGGGCATTACATTTACTTTGTAATGAAAGGCGTAAATCCAGTACAGATTGCTTAATTATTTCCCCGAAACATACTGTATTTTGAGTCCACCTGTGCCCACCTTACAGATTCTTATTTACTGATAATAATAGAGAATATATGGGGTTAATGACGATTTTAAATGAATTAAAATATTGATAAACAATCAGTTGTGGTTTAAAAATTATTATAAGCAGTACTTAATATTTTATTAGATATAATCCATAAACCTTTTTATCCTTTAAATTATAGTGGTTGTCAGCAAAAGAAAAACTAATAACCCTTATGTTTGCAACCATAATTTTTGAGAAATACAATAAAAAATAGAGGTTAACGTTCAAGTGGTCGAAGTTGACAAAATGGCCTTTCTAAGGATTGTTTGATCAGGTCAGCTGCCATTGATAAACCCTGAAATGGGTAGATTTTTTTGTTTTAGATAAAATTCTCTATTTTAGTTTTGTATTTAATCAAAAGCTCTATATTTACACCATTATTAAAAACTTACTAATGAGACCAACTGCTTTAAAACTAACTGCCGGATTCCTGCTCTTTTGTGGTTTATCATCCACTGTAAAAGCCCAGGTTGACCCAATTAATGTTGTTACAACTGCTGTTCCTTTTCTTCGTATTTCACCTGATGCCCGTGCAGGCGGTATGGGAGATATGGGTGTTGCCACCAGCCCTGATCATTCTGCGGGATTATGGAATGTGGGTAAGGTAGCATTCAACGAACGTAGCGGTATTGTTGCTACTTACACTCCATGGTTAAAAGACCTCGTAAACGATGTTTATCTTGCTTCTTTGACCGGAGTTTATAAATTTGATGAAAACCAGGCACTGCATGCAGCAGTTCGCTACTTCAGCCTTGGTAACATCACCTTCACTGATAATCTCGGAAATGATTTTGGTAGTTTCCGCCCAAGAGAATTTGGTATTGATGTAGGATATTCCCGCAGATTAAATGCTAAAAATGGTATCGGTGTTACATTGAAGTTTATCAGCTCTAACCTTGCTGGTGGTACTACAGTCGGAAGCACAACTTATAAAACTGGTAATGCAGTAGCTGCTGACATCGGATACTATCACACTGGCCTTAAGGCTGATGGTGATGGTTTTTCATGGGGTGTAGTTCTGTCTAATCTTGGTTCTAAAATAGCGTACACAGATAATGCAGATGCAAAAGATTTTATCCCTGCAAACCTGGGTATTGGTTTTAACTACAATAACAGAATCAACACTACCAATAACATTTCATTTGGTGTTGAGTTAAATAAATTATTAGTTCCAACTCCTCCTTTGGAAGGTGATGCAGCTGGTCTTGCTGAATACAGAAAGAAAAGTGTAATCGGAAGCTGGTTCAGTTCTTTTGGCGATGCTCCTGATGGATTCAGCGAAGAAATTAAAGAATTTCAGGCCGCTTTGGGTGCTGAGTACACTTATAACAACCAGTTCTCTCTCCGTGCAGGTTATTTCTATGAGAACAAACAAAAAGGTAACCGTCGTTATTTCACAGCAGGTTTAGGTATTAAATACAATGTTTTCGGATTCAATTTTGCCTACCTCCTTCCTTCAGGAAGTGGTGTAAGCCGCAACCCATTATCAAACACACTGCGTTTTTCAGTATTGTTTGATTTTAGCAGCGGAAACAAAACTAAATAAGCTTTCAAAATTTTTATATCGGCATCCCGTCTCAATCAATTGAGACGGGATGTTTTTTTTTGCCAGATTGAAAAAGTACACAATACCCCTGATAAAGCTTAGTAGCCAGTAACAACGGATTTGATGATATTTGTAAAATAAAATTTTCCTATGTCATATCGTATTGGATCAGGTGTTGATTTTCACCAATTAGTTGAAGGAAGAGATTTGTGGCTGGGAGGTGTAAAAATTCCTCATTATAAAGGTGCCTTGGGCCACAGTGATGCAGATGTATTACTCCATGCTATCTGCGATGCTATGCTTGGAGCTCTATGTCTTGGAGATATTGGAGTCCATTTTCCTGACACTGATCTGGCTTATAAAGGAATTGACAGTAAGATTTTATTACAAAAAACAGCTGAACTGATAGCAAATGAAGGCTATACGGTAGTTAATGTTGATAGTACTCTTTGTCTACAGGCGCCAAAAATAAAACCCTTCGTTGGACAAATGCAGAATGTAATTGCTGGTTTGCTCGGAATTACAGAAAGGGATGTATCCATAAAAGCAACCACCACAGAACAACTGGGCTTTGTGGGCCGGGAAGAAGGCGTAATGGCCTACGCCTCCATTTTACTACAAAAAAAATGACAGCTTTAATGATAAAGCTTATAGACTATACTCATTCAACTGATAACTATCTTTGTAAGAATGTCGCTTATTGAAATTAAAATTATAAACCACTCTGCTAATCCTCTTCCGGAGTATGCAACAGAAGGTTCTTCCGGTATGGATATAAGAGCAAGCATACCTGCGGCACAAACTATTCAGCCTTTCGAACGAGTTTTGATACCTTCCGGATTGTTCATCGAATTACCAGAAGGGTATGAGGCACAAATTCGTCCCAGAAGTGGGCTGGCTTTAAAGCAGGGAATTACCTGTCTTAATACTCCCGGTACAATTGATGCTGACTATCGGGGGGAAATTAAGATCATATTAATCAACCTTTCTCAGCAAGAACAAATCATACAACCCGGAGACCGTATCGCCCAGATGATTATTCAAAGAGTGGAGAAAGCAAAATGGAAACAAGTTGAGGAGCTTGAAGTTACTTCAAGAAATGCCGGAGGATTTGGACACACCGGCCAACAGTAAAAATTTATCATGAGTAAGTCGTCACTATTACTATTTATCGGAATCGTTAGTTTGTTGTATTCATGTCGTTCTGCTAAAAAAATACAGACAGTAGTGGTGACAAAAGATACTGCAATAATAATTCCTGAACCGTTGCCTGACCATTCAAAAGAAGACACTATAGCATTTATCAAGGGGGCTTTTGAAGGAGTACAAAATAATCATATCAGATTTATAACGTTTGCCGGGAAGGCTGACATTGACTATGAGGATTCTGACGGAAAAACAGTCAATGCCAATGCCCATCTCAGGATGTATAATGATAGTGTGATATGGGTTTTACTTACAGGTCCCTTAGGCATTGAGGGTGTAAGAGCATTTATAACAAAAGACTCGGTCAAAATTCTTTATAAACAGGATAAAATTTATACTGCCAGGAGTATTTCATTTTTGCAGGAAATAACGGCTTTGCCGCTGGACCTGCCAACTTTACAAAATCTTTTGCTGGGCAACCCGGTTTTTTTGGATTCTAACATTATTTCTTACAATAGAATGGGTAACGATATTATACTCCAATCATACGGAACATTTTTTAAGAATATACTTACAATCGGGGAAGTCGATAAAAAGGTAATAAGCAGCAGGCTGGAAGATAAAGATTCGGCCAATAAGAGAACCTGTTATCTCACTTATGCCGATTATAAAAATGACAATGCAATTAGTTTTTCGACAAATCGCAGCATTAACGTTGTAGATAAAAAGAAACTGGGCTTAAAAATGGATTTTAAACAGTTTGAGTTTAATGAAAAGTTAAGTTTTCCATTTAGTGTGCCTAAAAATTATAGCCGGAATTAGGTCAATAAAATTTATTTTGCATATTGCCGTTATCTTTAAACAATTCCGCTCCCTTTTTTTTAACCTCACATCCCATTTACTATGAGAAAAAAAATCATTTTCAGTTTCTTGCTTTTTTCCGGCCTTGCAGGAATCATTGCCGCACAACCTGTACAGGATAAAGCACAGCTGGAAAAAGAGCGGAAAGAGATTCAGAAAGAATTGAGTGAGATTCAGGGGCAATATAATAAGGTAAAGGGGCAGACAAAACAGACATTAGGTCAGCTTAGTATTCTGAACCGGAAGATTAACTTACAGGAACAATACATCAATAGTATAAATAAGGAGTTGAGAAATATTGATGATGATATATACCTCAGCAACCTGGAAATATACAGGCTGCAGAAGCAATTGGATACATTGAAAACACAGTATGCTAAAACGGTGATATATGCCTATAAAAACAGGAGCAATTATGATTACCTGAATTTTATTTTCTCCGCTAACAGTTTTAATGATGCCATCAGGAGAATTTCTTACCTGAAAAGTTATCGGGCTTACCGTGAAAAACAAGTGGGAGTTATTCTGGAAACCCGGCAATTAATAGCACATCGGAAAGAACAGCAGTTGGGAAGAAAAGAACAAAAAAATGTAGCGCTGGATAACCAGACAAAACAAGTCCAGGAGCTGGCAGTACAAAAAAAGGAGAAAGATGTAGTAGTGGCCCAGTTAAAATCTAAAGAAAAAGATCTTTCCAGGCAGATAGCAGATAAAAAGAAAAAAGACAGGGATTTGCAGAATGCCATAGTAGCTATTGTACGGCGGGAAATAAAAGCGGCAGAAGATGCTGCAAAGGCCAAAGCCAAAGCAGAAGCAGATGAAAAGAAAAAAGCCGATGATTTAGCGAAGAAAAATAAACCTGCAGAAAACCCGACAACTAAACCCGGTACCAATCCTGCTATTACCAATCCGGTTATAACTACCACCACAACAACTGCAACAAAAAGAAATGAGCCGGCAAAAAAACCAGAAAGCTATCTGGATTTGAATGCCAAAGACGTTGCATTGAATAACAAATTCGAATTAAACCGGGCGAAGCTTCCGTGGCCGGTAGATAACGGGGTGGTCACTATGACTTTTGGCAATAATAAAATCGACAATACTTTATTAACTTTTGATAATCCGGGTATTACCATTTCAACCCCCTCTGCCGGGGCACCAGTGAAAGCAGTATTTGACGGAGAAGTAGTGGGAGTTTATAACCTTGGTGATGGTATGGCGGTAACAATCAGGCATGGCAAGTATTTTACAACGTATAGTAATCTGACAGGAGTGTCTGTTTCAAGGAATACAATAGTGCAAACGGGTCAGCAGATTGGCCGTACGGGAAAAGATGATGATGGAAGTGGCGGACAAATTGATTTCATCCTGATGATAGAAACAAGAAATGTTGACCCTAAGCCCTGGTTACGCCGTTAGTCTTCAAAAGCTTCTTATAAAAATTCTCCTGAATAACGGGGGAATTTTTATTTAAAGAAATCGTTCATACAACTTTTCATAAACCGGAACGATATTAGTGATGTCGAACTTTTTTGCATGGGTTGCAGCCCTCTCTTTGAATTGTTTGAGTGTTGTGTCATCTTTTAAGATTGATAAAGCCTGCCGGCTCATAGAATCTACATCACCTACTTCACTCAGATAACCTGTTTCCCCAGGTATATTAATTTCTCCCAACCCACCGGCGTTTGTAGAAACAACTGGTACCCCCGCTGCCATGGCTTCCAATGCTGCCAGTCCAAAGCTTTCATATTCTGAAGTAAGAAGAAACAAATCCCCGATAGCAAGAATTTCTTCCATCTGGTCCTGTTTTCCAACAAATCGTATCTCATCGAATACGCCTAACTCACGGCTGAGATCTTCTGCTGTACTCCGTTCAGGGCCATCACCAATAAATAGCAGTTTTGAGGGAATTTCTTTATTTACTGTAGCAAATATTTTTACAACATCCTGTACTCTTTTAATCTTTCTGAAGTTGGATGCATGTAGAAAAATTCTCTCCCCGTTTGGCGCAATAACTTTCTTAAATGCATCAATAGGCTTTTTGCTAAAACGGCTTACGTCCACAAAGTTGACGATAACCTGTATTTCTTTAGTGATATTAAAATGCTTAAAAGTTTCCTCCCGCAGATTCTCAGACACGGCTGTAATTGCATCACTTTCATTAATTGAAAAAGTTACCACCGGCGCATAGGTTTTGTCTCTGCCAACAAGAGTAATGTCAGTTCCGTGCAGGGTTGTAATAACAGGAATATCTTTGCCTTCTTTTTTTAAAATCTGCTTGGCCATATAGGCCGCCGAAGCATGAGGAATAGCATAATGAACATGTAGCAAATCGAGATCATTGTTTTTGATAACATCTACCATCGTACTGGCCAGTGCCGTCTCATAGGGAGGAAAATCGAACAAAGGATATGTTGGTACCTGCACTTCATGGTAAAATATATTGGGAATAAACCCGTTCAATCTTACCGGCTGTTGGTAAGTGATGAAATGCACCATATGACCTTTTTGTGCAAGGGCTTTTCCGAGTTCTGTGGCCAGTACACCGGAGCCGCCAAAAGTGGGGTAGCAAACAATTCCAATTTTCATATGTAAGAAATTCAAAATGGAGAACTAAGGTAACAGTTTTAACCCGGCTTTAGTTGGCCGTTCAGCTTAAATCTTTGTTTCCTTTTTCAGGTTTCTTTTATCTTTAGCAAAATGAAAGTATGAGAAAACTGCTATTAGCTTTGTTGCTGTGTGCCGGCGCTATCACCGTTTTTGCCCAAAAGGAAGATTCGGCTTTTATTAAAAAAATTTCAGACGAAATACTGACTAACGGCAAGGCGTATGAAAATCTGCGGCATTTGACAAAAAAAATAGGGGCAAGACTGGCTGGATCACCCGGGATGGTAAAGTCAGAACAATGGGGATTGAAACTAATGCAGGAAAGCGGTGCAGATAAAGCATGGATGCAGGAGTGTATGGTGCCCCATTGGGTAAGGGGTGGAAAAGATGTGGCAAAAGCCGGGTATATCCCTTTAAGGAGTGAAGTAAAAAAAGGGCCTTATCCAACTTTTATTAATAAGGACCTGGATGTTATTGCCCTTGGTAATTCAATCGGAACGGGAAAGAACGGAATTTCAGAAAGTGTATTACAGGTGAATTCTTTCGATGAGCTGGAGCAAAAGAAAGATCTGGTAAAAGGCAAAATCGTTTTTTATAATTATAAATTCAACGATACTTATATAAACACTTTTCTTTCTTATCGTGATGCCGGACAATACCGGGGACAAGGTCCCAGCCGTGCTGCAAAGTATGGAGCAAAGGCCGTAATTGTAAGAAGCATGAGTCATGCGGCAGATAATAACCCCCATACGGGAGCAACCAGATATGACTCGGCTTACACTAAAATACCAGCAGTAGCTATTGGTTTAAGAGATGCTGATTGGCTGAGTGAGCAATTGAAGACTGCAGAGGTGAAGGTTTCCTTGAAAACGAATGGCCATTTTCTACCCGATACCATCGGACACAATATAATTGGTGAATTTCGGGGTTCAGAATTTCCTGATGAAATTATTACTGTTGGAGGGCATTTAGATAGTTGGGATAATTGCGAAGGAGCTCATGATGATGGGGCTGGTTGTGTGCAGACGATCGAAATACTCCGTGCATTTAAAGCCATTGGGTATAAACCAAAGAGATCGATTCGCTTTGTTTTATTTGCTAATGAAGAGAATGGATTGCGGGGCGGAAACAAATATGCTGAGGAAGCCCAAAAAGAAGGCAAAAAACATATTCTTGCAGTAGAAAGCGATGCTGGTGGATTTACTCCAAGGGCATTAGGTTTCTCGGGGAGTGACGAACAATTTCAGCAATTTTTGTCCTGGAAGGAATTAGTAGCTCCCTATGGTTGTACAGAATTTGTAAAAGGTGGTGGGGGAGCAGATATCGGTCCATTGAACAGAACATTAAAAACACCCACTGCAAGCCTGAATCCTGATACACAACGTTATTTTGACATTCACCATGCAAGGAGTGATGTTTTTGAAGCAGTCAATAAAAGAGAGTTGGAATTGGGAGCTGTGAATATGGCGGCATTAATTTACCTCGTTGATAAATACGGGTTGTAATTATTTTACAAGTCTTTCTATAGCTGATTGAACAGCGGTGAATGGAAAGGATGCCAACACTTTTTGCATCTGTTTTTTTATTTCTTCAGTACAAAGACTACCAATGCTTCCTTCGTGGCTGTGGTTGATAGTGGTACTATAAGTAAAATTACCTGTTTCGATATCCATCCCCACACTTTTATAGGCATCACGGAAAGGCACTCCTGCATTGACCAGCTTATTCACTTCTTCTACACTAAATATGTATTTATATTTTTCGTCGGTGAGAATGTCCTTTTTGATTTCAATATCCGTCAACATTAGTCCTGCCATTTCAATACAATCTCTTAGTATTTTAAATGATGGAAACAAATGTTCTTTCAATAACTGTAAGTCACGGTGATAACCAGATGGAAGATTAGTGGTCATCATCATAATCTCGTTAGGCAATGATTTGATGCGATTACAATGCGAACGTATCAATTCAAAGACATCCGGATTCTTCTTATGTGGCATAATACTACTGCCGGTGGTTAGCTCAGCAGGAAAACTGATAAATCCAAAATTCTGGTTCAGATACAAGCAGGCATCCATACTTAGTTTGGCTAGTGTGTCTGCTACATTAGCCAGCGACTGGGCCACAATCCTTTCTGCCTTTCCTCTCCCCATCTGTGCATACACTACATTATAGTTCAAATCATCAAACCCCAGCAATTTAGTTGTCATTTTTCGGTTGATAGGGAATGAAGAACCATAACCGGCTGCTGAGCCTAATGGATTTTTATTTACTACATCATAGGCAGCTTTGATAGTGACAACATCATCTACCAGGCTTTCAGCATAAGCACCAAACCATAAGCCAAAGGAAGAAGGCATGGCTAATTGAAGATGGGTATAGCCGGGCAGCAAATGGTCTTTATACTTTTCGCTTTGTGATTGCAACAATTCAAATAATGACTGAACAGTCTTGACCAGTTCTTCCAGTTCATTTCGGAGAAATAATTTTACATCAACCAGCACCTGGTCATTTCTGCTGCGGGCAGCATGTATTTTTTTGCCTGTATCTCCCAGTTTTTGTGTCAGAAGCAACTCGACTTGTGAATGAATATCCTCTACATCATCCTGTAAATTGAATTCACCTTTTTGTATCTGCCGGTAAATATTTTTTAACTCTTTTTGTAATTGTGATAATTCATCTTTTGTTAGCAACTCAACTGATTCCAGCATTTCTATATGCGCCAGTGATCCCAACACATCAAAAGCAGCTAAATACATATCCATTTCCCGGTCTTTACCGACGGTGAATATTTCTACCTGCTTCAATGATGCTTTATCTTTTTGCCAGAGCTTCATACTACATTGTTTAATAGCTGTATATAAAGTTCGATTCCGTTTTTTATCTCATCAATGTAAATATACTCATCTGCTGTGTGGCTGCGGGCAGAATCTCCGGGGCCTATTTTTAATGTGGGAAAAGGCATTAATGCTTTGTCTGAAGTAGTAGGAGAGCCATAGTAAGTCCTGCCAAGATTTATTCCTGCTATTACTAACGGGTGGCCTATGGCAATGGAAGTGGAGCGAAGCCTTGTACTTCTTGGTGTTACTTCACATTGAACATTTGCTTTAATAATATCAATCACCTCTTCAAAACTGTATAATTCATTGATACGGGTATCCACTACAAATTTGCATTGGGATGGAACCATATTGTGTGCTTTGTTTTCAGTTTCAATAACAGTCACACTCATTTTAGAAGGTCCCAGCAACTCAGAAATCTTAGTAAGCTGATGGGTTCTAAACCACTCAATATCTTTCATTGCTTTATAGATGGCATTCTTTCCTTCATTTCTTGCGGCATGCCCTGCTTTGCCATGAGCTATACAGTCCAGCACCATCAGGCCCCTTTCCGCTACTGCCATCTGCATTTGTGTTGGTTCTCCAACAATAGCGAAATCAATTTTTGGAAGGTAGGGTAATGTGTATTCTATACCGCCGCTGCCGCTTATTTCTTCTTCCGCAGTAGCGGCTAAAATAATATTATATCGCAAATCCGGTTTTTCGTAAAAATGAAGAAAGGTAGCAATCAATGAAACTAAACAACCACCAGCATCATTACTTCCCAGTCCAAAAAGTTTTCCATCTTCAATTTCAGGAGTGAAGGGGTTCCTCGTATATTGTGGATTCGGTTTCACCGTATCATGATGAGAATTGAGAAGGATTGTTGGTTTTTTATCATCAAAATGCTTGTTAAGTGCAAAGACATTATTGCCAACCCTGGTATGTACAATCCCCTTTGTTCCGATAAAACGACAAAGTATTCCCGCCGTCTGATCCTCTTCTTTGCTGAATGAAGGGATGGAGATCAGTTCTTTTAGCAATTCAACAGCTTCGTTTTGTAATATGGAAATTTCTTTACTCATTTGTTATAGTTGTTCCCGAAGAACCATTAATCAGCTCTTTCAGATTTTCTGCTTTGCCGATTATTACTTTTCCAACGCCACTTTTCAGGGCAGTAAAAGCATTATCCAATTTAGGTATCATACCGGCAAATATTTTACTTTTCGATTTTAATTGCAGATAATACGATAGGTTTATTTCAGGAATAACTGTTGTGTCATCATCTGTGTCAAGCAACACACCACTTTTCTCAAAGGAAAAGATAAGCTCAACATCATATAGGTCACTCATACCTTTAGCAATCTCCTGTGCGATGGTGTCAGCATTCGTATTGAGCAGCTGGCCTTGCTGGTCATGGGTGATGGGCGCAAACACAACGGTAATATTTTTTTCCAGCAGGCTGTTGATAAGTTCAGCATTGATAACATCTACATCCCCCACGAATCCATAATCCAGAACAGGGTGTTGTCTTTTATGGGCTAGTATTGCATCGCCGTCTGCACCACAAAGACCAATTGCATTACAATGATTGGCCTGAAGTGCGGCTACAATATTTTTATTAACGTACCCGGCGTAAACCATCGTAACAATCTTTAGTGTCTCTGCGTCGGTAATTCTTCTGCCATCAACTAATTGTTGTTTAATACCTAGTTTTTCTGCCAGCCTTGTCGCCAGTTTACCACCACCATGTACAAGTATTTTTTTCTCTTCAAGAGATGCAAAATCCTTCAGGAATGAAGCAAGCTTTGCGTCATCATCAATAATGTTACCACCAATTTTTATGACATATAATTTAGCCATTGCTTTTCAGTATCTCAGCCAGTACTGCCTGTGCAGCCCAAACTCTGTTAGAGGCCTCTAGTGTAACAATACTATTTGGACCATCCAGAATTTCATCGCTTAACTCTACATTTCTTCTTACGGGAAGGCAGTGCATTACTTTGGCGTTATTGGTGAGTTCCAGCTTTTTATTGGTGAGCATCCATTTTGGATCACTTTCATAGATTTTTCCGTAATCTGTGTAAGTGCTCCAGTTCTTTACATATACAAAGTCTGCATCTTTTAAAGCTTCATTCTGGTTATGCGTAATAACAGCACCTTTAGTAAAATCAGTATTCAATTCATAATCCTCCGGGTGAGTGATTACGAAATCAGCTTTGCCCCAGGCATTTACCCATTGCGAAAAGCTATTGGCCACACATTGAGGTAGCGGTTTGACATGGGGAGCCCAGCTCAACACAATTTTGGGTTTCCTTTTTTCTTTGAAAGCTTCAGTGATGGTAATAATATCAGTCAGACTTTGTAAGGGGTGAAGTGTTGCACTCTCCAGGCTTACCACTGGAATGCCGGCGTATCTGATAAACTGTTTAATATATAATTCACTGTAATCATCTTCCCTGTTTTTCAATGAAGGAAAGGTTCTTATAGCAAGGATGTCAAAATATTTTCCAAAAATAGGAGCTGCATC
Organism: Chitinophagaceae bacterium; assembly: GCA_016719015.1. Taxonomy (GTDB): domain Bacteria; phylum Bacteroidota; class Bacteroidia; order Chitinophagales; family Chitinophagaceae; genus JJ008. Next base: position 1,002,584 of record JADKAZ010000001.1, on the reverse strand, counting down.
TTTCACATGTTCTACTGTTGTACCGCTCATTATTGCCTCTTCTTCAAATTCCAGCATCCAGCCTTCGCTCCCGACGTTAAAGATGATGGGTTCCATCCCCAGATTTTGCGCAGCGATCTGTGTACTCAACCTGGTCCGCATACTCGGATTGAGAAACAAACATCCTATTCGTTTATTAGCTCCCAGTGATTTGTCTGCAAAGGGGTCTGACTTATACGCCAATGCTCTTTGCACCAGCGTATCAATATTATTCACATCATGAACCGAAACAAAATTTTTCATTCTTAGCTTACGGGATTAGGTGTTGAAACCAAATTGTGTATCTCCTCTTTTATTGAATCTATAAACTGTTCGGCATCTCTTTTCTTTAGTGCTAATGACGGAAGCAGGCGAATAACATTTGGTTTTGCTTCCCCTGTAAAAATCTTCTGGTTCCACAAGAGATTCTTTTTGAGTTCTTTTAATTCTTCCGGTACATCAAAACCAATCATAAGTCCACGACCTCTTATATTTTTTAAATGCGGGATGGATCCGAGTTCATCTCTGAGATATTTGCCAACCATCACTGCATTGCCCATTAATTTTTCTTCTTCAATAATTTCCAGTACGGCCAATGCTGCAGCACAGGCGAGGTGATTGCCCCCGAAAGTAGTACCCAATTGAAAGTGCTTAGGTTTAATATGGGGTGCAACGATAATGCCTGCTACAGGGAAACCGTTCCCCATGCCTTTTGCCATGGTATAAATATCTGCATTTACTCCAGCAAAATCATGACTGAAAAATTTTCCGCTTCTGCCATAACCACATTGCACACTGTCAGCAATATAAACTGCTCCATATTCATCGCAGAGAGAACGGATTTTTCGCAAAAAGGAATCTTCGGCTATATTGATTCCGCCAACACCTTGTATCCCTTCGATAATAACAGATGAAACCTCCTTCCCGTTTTTTGTAAAACATTCTTCCAGTGCATTTTCGTCATTGAAAGGGAGAAAGATTACATTATTTGTTTCATTTACCGGGGCAGAATAATTTTTATTATCCGTTACAGCAACCGCTAATGAAGTTCTGCCATGGAAAGATTTGCTAAAAGCAATTATTTTTTTTCTTTCGTTTTGAAAACTTGCAAGCTTTAATGCGTTTTCATTTGCTTCGGCACCGCTGTTACACAGGAATAACTGGTAATCTTCTTTACCGGAAACCTTTCCCAATTTTTCTGCCAGTTGTTGTTGTAATGGAATTCGTATTGAATTGGAATAGAAAGCAATTTTTTCCAATTGCTCCTCGATGCGGTGAACCCAATGAGGATGAGTGTGACCAATACTGATTACAGCATGACCGCCATACAGATCAAGATATTGCTCGCCTTTATCATCCCATACATAAGAGCCTTTTGCTTTTACAATGGTGATCTCATTAATCGGGTAAACGTCAAAGAGGTTCATTAGTATTATTTAGAAATAATTGGCTTTAAGTTTTAATCCCGTTGTTTCATCCAGGTCAAATAACAAGTTCATATTCTGTACAGCCTGGCCACTGGCGCCCTTTAGTAAATTATCTATAACAGAGTGTATTACCAGTTTACTGCCTGCTTTCTCAAGTTGTATCACTGCTTTATTTGTATTTACTACCTGTTTTAAAAAAATCGGTTCTTTACTTACAAATGTAAAAGGGTGTGAAGCATAAAAGGTTGAGTATAGTACATTCAATTCTTCAATGCTTAAATCGCAATTAGTAGTAGAAGTGATAAAAATCCCTCTCGTGAAATCCCCTCTCCACGGAACAAAACTCAGGTCAATATCCTTAGCTGGCTGCAAGTAAAGTAAAGACTCTCCAATTTCCCCCAAATGCTGGTGAGATAATGTTTTATAAGCCTGAATATTATTTGCCCTCCAGCTAAAGTGAGAGGTAATTGACAAAGTCTGACCGGCACCTGTAGAGCCGGTAATACCTGTTGTATAAATATCGTTTAATAAACCGGCTTTAGCAAGCGGCAATAAACCTAACTGTATAGCAGTTGCAAAGCAACCGGGATTGGCAATATTATCAGCTGATTTTATTTTATCCCTGTTCAACTCTGGTAATCCATAAACAAATTGACGGTTGCCGATAGAAGACTGTGCTTCCAAACGGAAATCATTCGCCAGGTCAATTACTTTTACTTTATCTGGAAGATTGTTCCCGCTAAGGAATTTTTTTGATTCGCCATGCCCCAAACAAAGAAATAAAACATCAATGTCATTACTCAACTCTCCCGTAAACATCAATTCTGTATCTCCGATTAAATCCTGGTGAACTGTATGAACTGGTTTACCCGCATTGCTCCGGCTATGAATAAAAGAGATTTCCACTCCGGGGTGATTCAACAGTAAACGGATTAATTCACCTCCGGTGTAGCCTGCACCTCCAATTATGCCAATTTTAATGTTTTCCATCAGCATCAGTTTTTACCAAATGATAAATGGAAGTCTGGTTGCCGAATATTTTACTGAATCCTCTTACATCATCTCCCGTAAAACCGGTATTCATTTCACCATATTTGCCAAATTTGCTGTTCATTAAATCATACCTGGATTCAATACCGGTGATTTGAAAACGATAGGGTAGTAGTTGAACGAAGACATCACCGGTAACATTTCGTTGGCTATTCTCCAGATAAGCTTCAATATCTCTCATCACCGGGTCAAGGATTTGCCCTTCATGCAGCCAGTTTCCATAAAATTGTGCCAGTTGATCTTTCCATTGCAACTGCCATTTGCTCAGCACATGTTTTTCTAATGCATGGTGAGCTTTCAGAATAACCATCGGAGCAGCCGCTTCAAAACCTACCCGGCCTTTAATGCCGATAATAGTATCGCCAACATGTATATCACGGCCAATGCCGTAGGGACCCGCAAGGCTTTGTAAATATTGTATTGCTTCGGAAGGATGATCAAATTTTTTGTCATTTATTTTTTTCAACTCTCCGGTCTCAAAATGCAATTTCACTTCTTCCTGGCCTGTTTTTGTAACTTTTGTAGGCCATGCTTCCTCAGGCAGCATACCTTTTGAAGAAAGGGTTTCTTTACCTCCGACACTTGTTCCCCAAAGTCCTTTATTGATAGAATACATGGCTTTGGAAAAATTCATATCTACGCCTTTGCTCTGTAAATAACTAATCTCTTCTTCACGACTCAGTTTTAAATCTCTTATAGGAGTAATTATTTCAACGTCTGGAATCATGATGTGAAAGATCATATCAAAACGCACCTGGTCGTTGCCGGCACCGGTGCTGCCATGTGCCACTGCATCTGCATTTAATTCCTGTGCATGTTCAGCGATATGCAATGCCTGGCTTAATCTCTCGGCAGAAACAGAAAGGGGGTAAGTATTATTCTTGAGCACATTACCATAAATCAGAAATTTGATGATGCTGTCGTAATAGCTTTTAATTGCGTTTACTGCTTTATGTGATTTGACGCCCAATTTATGGGCATGTGCTTCTACCTGCTTCAACTCTTCCGCAGTAAAGCCACCGGTATTTACAATAATACTGTGTACTTCATAACCCATTTCCTCTGTGAGGTACTTTACACAATAGGAAGTGTCCAGTCCGCCACTGAAACCTAAAACAACTTTTTTTGACATCTTATTATGCATTGATTTTATAAATGAAACAGGTGATGCAATAATGATTTAGGCTTACTGCCTCCACCATTTCCTTCTTTATCTTTTTTCATAAAAGGCTTTAAGAGTTTCCATTGTTTAAACTTTAGTAATCTTTCCAGGCCTTTTACATTTCGCTTAAAAAACTCTTTGGTTTCTTCTGGTTCATAATGATCTTTAGGATCATAAAGCATAGCCGTGCACATACAGTTCTTCCTGTCTTTGCTCATCAAAATTTCATAGTTGACACAGCTTTTACACCCGGCCCAAAAAGCCTCATCTTGCGAAAGCTCGGAATAAGTCACCGGCTCATATCCAAGGTCGCTGTTAATTTTCATGACAGCCAAACCAGTTGTTAATCCAAAAATTTTTGAATCAGGATATTTTTCTCTTGAGAGGTTGAAGATTTTTTGTTTGATAGATTTTGCCACGCCGCTTTTTCTAAATGCAGGAGCAACAATCAATCCGCTGTTGGCAACATACTCGCCGTGGCTCCAGGTTTCAATATAGCAAAAACCTACCCATTCGTTGTGATCAGTAACTGCAATTACGGCTTTGCCTTCATCAATCTTTTGCTCTATATACTCCGGGCTCCGTTTTGCAATCCCGGTACCTCTTGCGGCCGCAGAGGCACCCATCTCATCTGTAATTGTTTTTGAATAAACCTTATCAGTAGCATTTGCTACCCTGATAATAATGTTCTGATTGTCCATCTTTACTTAGCTTCATATATAAAGGTTCACCAGTCCAAAAATTCTTGTGGGGATTGTTTCACTGACAGGGACCATGGTGAGGGGTTCGTCCTGTCAGCATACAGGACGACGTCGTGGGCGGGAAAATGTAAACACATCGTAGCCCACCGCATACACACCTGAAGTGATGGGTGCGTGGAAGGCAAATTGCTTTGTATGTGTCAGAATGTTACTCATGTTTACAAACAAATCGTAAATTGAGTACAAATGTATAATAATAATTGATTTAGTGTAGTTAAATTTTGTTATAAAACCCCAATATATGGAACCCGAAAATGCCCCACTTTCCGAACAACCTTTTGTCTCGCAAACCACCACACCAAAAGTATCCCGGTTCAAACGGTTTACCCGGATTTTATTGGCTTTATTTGTTATTGGTTTAATAGCATTTGTTTATTTCAAATTTTTCTTTGTTTTTGGGGAAGGTGTAAAAACGGGTCATCTCAATTATGCAGTTAAAAAAGGGAATGTTTTTAAAACATATGAAGGCAAACTTATACAGGAGGGATATAGAAGTAAAGTGGCTGGTACGATTCAGTCGTATGAATTTGAATTCTCAGTAAAAAGTAAAAGAATTTACGAAATACTATCGGCAAACAGCGGTAAGAGTTTTGATTTGCATTACAAAGAATATCATGGCGCTGTTCCCTGGCGGGGGAATACAAAATATATAGTGGACAGTATTATTTCCATGAGAAATGAATAGTACTACTGACCTGAATACAAAAGGAAGATGGCCGGACGTTTATGAATGTCCGGTTTATTTTTTAGCCAATCGGTAGTAGTCTTGGTTTTAATCCATTCATTTTTACCGGTGAGATCAACAGCGATGCAAAGTTTTGTTGAAGGAGTACAATTTTTTAATAATGCTTCTATGAGCTGGTTATTGCGATAGGGGGTTTCAATAAAAATTTGCGTACATTTTTTTTTAACTGATTCAGCTTCCAGTTCCTTAATTTTTTTTGTACGTTGAATAGCATCTATCGGGAGGTAGCCAACAAACTGAAATTGCTGCCCATTCATACCGCTGGCCATTAATGCAAGTAATATTGAATTAGGCCCTACTAATGGTTTTACGGCTGCATTCATTTCCTGCGCAATCGCTATTAAAGCTTGCCCCGGATCGGCTACACCAGGACAACCTGCTTCACTGATGATACCAATGATTTTATTTTCTTTTAATTTTTGCTTAAAAATACCAGGCGTCTGTGGATCAGTTGCTATCGTATGCCATTCATACTCGTCTATCACCATCTCCTTCCATAATTGTTTGAAATAGCGACGGGTAGTCCGTTCATTTTCGACAAAAAATACTTCACACTTTTTTAGCCCGTCAAGAATGTAAGCAGGAATTGCCTCCATGCCTTCTTCTGATAATAAGGATGGAATAAGATAAACGGTGGCCATGCCTTTAATTATTTTTTACATTGTGAACACTCAGGGTAGCTGCAATTATTGCATAAGCAGGTGCCAGTATAACAACCATGTGCATGATATAAAACAACAATCCATTCCCAATTGCTAAACCTTTATGCCTTCCTGTAAAAGTCATACTTTGGGCAGGAGTAAGATTTGCTCTCGCAAAACTGTAATCAAGCATCGAAAAACCAAAGTAATAACACTCCATCAGTAAAGCAATTACAGGAGTTATCCAACCGATGACAGGAATAAGGGATAAAAGAATTAAGGCAATAAGATAAACCGATTGCCACCCACAATTTCGTATGGCCATTTTTATACTGCGAATACAGTCTTTTTTTAAATCTGTCCAGTTGAAAACATGTTCTTTTCCTTCAATGATGGCTTCCGTTTTTTCACTCAGGTAGGCATAAACCGGCGAGCCAATTATAAGAATTACATATTTAAAAAAGGAAAAATAAAATAAAACAAGAATAAGGCGCAGCATCATCCCTGTCATTACAAATAAAAAACTGAGCCATTCGCTCCTTTCTTTCTGCAGCCATGTCTCAACACCTAATCGGCTGCTGACCCATGAAATAACAGTATCAGAGGAATCCCAGAAAAAAAACATACCTACAATAAAAAGCAGCGTATAAATTATTCCTGGAATGAGAATCCACCTGAAAAGCCGGTGAGTTTGGATAAACCGGTGAGCTTCTCCCCAGGATTGGACAGCGATGACAATTTCTTTGAGCAAAGCCTTAATTTGAGGGGTAAATATAGTGAATAGTGAATGGTGAATAGTTCAAGGTGGGTTTTAATGAAGCCGGTTGGGTATGAAAAAAATAAATATAGATTTTTACAGAAGAGACAATGTCTTACTAATAGCCAGGGAGCTGCTGGGAAAAGTATTGGTGACTAATTGGAATGGTGTTATAACGACTGGTCGTATAGTAGAGGTGGAAGCCTACAATGGTATTATCGACAAAGCCTCACATGCTTTTGGTGGCAGAAGAACCCGGCGTAATGAAATGATGTATGCAGAGGGGGGAGTAGCGTATGTTTTTTTATGTTATGGCATTCACCATCTCTTTAATATAGTAACCCATAACAAACAGATACCACATGCTATTCTTATCCGTGGATTAGAACCGCTTCTGGGAATTGATGAAATGCTGGTAAGAACCGGAAAAAAGCAATTGGATAATTCCTTGACAAGGGGTCCGGGTAACTTGTCCAAAGCAATGGGACTTTTAACATCACATAGTGGCAGTTCCTTGGTAGGTAATGAATTGTTTATCGCCGATGATGGGTTTACTATTCGAAAAAATGACATAGCTTCTTCACCAAGAATAGGAGTTGCCTATGCCGGCAAGGATGCATTACTTCCGTATCGTTTTTATATAAAAGGAAACCCTTTTGTAAGCGGCAAACCCAAATAGGTTGTATTTTTCAGGCTAAATTTGACTGCTTGACCAAACAACAACTCAAATTCATTTCATTGCTGGCAGGAATTGCTGTTTCGCTGTTGCTGTATTTTGTAAACCCCTTTGGTGTTTCGCCTGCCGCTGCTAAAGTATTGGCTATTGCAGGTTTAATGATTACCTGGTGGATTACAGAAGCTTTACCAATGCCGGTAGTGGCACTTCTTCCATTGGTGCTTTTCCCCTTGTTAAAAATAAGCAGTATAAAAGCTACGGGTGCTTTTTATGGTAACGAGGTGATTTTTTTATTTATGGGGGGCTTTATGCTGGGTTTGGCTATTGAAAAGTGGAACCTGCATCGCCGTATTGCCCTGAATATAGTACGGCTCACTGGCACAAGCGGAGACAGGATTATTTTAGGTTTTATTTTAGCAACTGGACTCCTGAGCATGTGGTTAAGTAATACAGCTACAACAATGATGATGTTCCCGATTGCTTTATCAGTCATTCATGTGATGAAGGAAAACAATAAAGGCGAGGGAAGTATCCGCAATTTTTCTCTCACCATCATGCTGGCCATTGCGTATGCGGCTAATATTGGTGGTATTGCCACCATTATTGGCACTCCCCCTAATGTTGCCTATAAAGGTTATATAAAAGAAGCGTATAATTATGAAATTGGATTTGTTGATTGGATGTTGTTATGTACTCCGATAGCTATATTGTTATTGGCAACACTTTATTGGGTAATGGTAAAATGGCTTTTTCCCAATCGCATAAAATCCGATGATGGCACACGACAATTGATTCAAAGTGAAGTGAACCAGTTGGGTCCATTGTCTACAGCTGAAAAAAGAGTACTCATCATTTTCATCGTCACGGCCTTGCTGTGGATATTGCGAAAGATTATTAATGATGCGCAAAACTGGTTTGAATTGGATGATACAATGATTGCAGTGATGTGTGCGGTAGCTTTATTTATTTGTCCCGCAGGTGCTAATGAGGAAAAGAATGATTCGTTACTGGAATGGGGGGACACCAGCAAAATGGCATGGGGTATCTTATTATTATTTGGTGGTGGTATTGCGCTGGCTGGAGCATTAGAAAAAGCCGGGTTGATGGAGCAACTCGGTCAGTGGCTGTCACAATTTTCCGGAAATGGTTTTATACTTGTATTAGTTATCGTTTTTGTTTCCATGTTCATCAGTGAGGTAATGAGTAATGTGGCACAGGTAATCGTATTTGCCCCCGTGGTGTCTTCTCTCGCAGATGCATTGCACATGAATCCCCTTTTATTGGGTATTCCAATGACACTGGCAGCCAGTTGTGCCGGAATGTTGCCTATGGGTACACCTCCCAATGCAATTGTATTTGCCAGTGGTCATATTAAGCTCAGGCAAATGGCCAAGGCAGGTTTTGTAATGAATATGATTGCAGTTATTCTTATTACTTTATTCTGCTGGTTTTTGCTTCCTTTATTATTGAAAATGTAATGGCGGGAGAAAAGAACAATGCAGGATAATAATCCTGCATTGTTATAAAAATAGGTTGTTGAAATTAAAACCTTGGACAGTTGAGTTTCTTCGCATTCGGGTCTACTGGTTTCTTTATATATATCAATGAGATTTCCATACCACCTCTGGTGTTGGAAGCCGGCTTCAGGCTAGAGGTATTGGCATCATACGAAGCACCGATATGCAGGCCATTAAATTCTAAGCCGATATAAGGAATTGCTGCATCATTAAAACGGTACCAGGCTCCAATATAAAAATTGGTAGGGTTCTCATCGCTGTTGTTTACATTATAAGAGAAAGCTCCACCCACAACAGTATTGTTAGCTTTGGCCTGCATACTATGATTGGCTGCAATATGCAACGCATGATAAGAACCTATAGGAATTTTTCCACCCGCCTGCAGGGTTGTCCGGGTAGCAAGCAGGTAATCGCCACCCTGGAAACTTTCTTTAGGTCTGTTGATATGATACATAGATGCACCAATATAAAAATTATTATATCCATTGGTACTGCCGTTATATAGAATACCGGCATTAATGTCAACATAACTTACATTAACCTGTGAGTTGGCAAAAATTTCATTCGTAACACCCGTAAAGCCAAAAGGCGTTAACTCATCTTCAAAGTCAACTTTACTTACGTCTACTCTTTTATTTACATACGTGGCCTGGAAACCGGCCCCGATCTGGTGAAGACCATTTTCATCCAATCCTTTATGATAAGCAAGGGATAAACCGGCAAAATTGGTAACCAACACTCCGTCACCAGCTCTGTCTGTCATTGCTAATACTCCCACACCAAGCTGATCGATATCGGCCAGCCGGTTTTTTAATATACCAAAATCAATAGAAGCGGTTTTGGTAACAAAAGCATTATTGATAGTAGGCCATTGATTCCGATAGTTGCCTGCTACCCGGAAGCTACCATCAAACTTCCCCGTCAATGCCGGGTTTAAGGAAAGCGGCGAGGCAAAAAATTGAGAAAAATTGGGGTCTTGTGCATTTAATGCACCAGCCAGGGCCACACAAACCGTAAGGGTAGAAAGAATTTTTTTCATCTCTGCAATTAATGTTTTTTCACTGGTCAGACAGATGAATAACCAAAGTCCATTTTCGTAAACGTATTGTTCCTTTTGAAATTGCCTTAACCTGGCCCTGATTATATCTCTTGTCCGGTACGAAAAAGCAAAATACAACTTTTTCAAGACCTGTGTTGTAGAATTAATGCTGCTTCATTGTTGAGTCAGAAGTCTTTAGTCAGGAGTAAGGCACAACCAAGCCCTCACCTTAACTATCAACATTCAGGAAACCGGCCTTCCGACTCCGGACTATGAACTCCCGACTAGTCTCACATTTGCACTTTTGTTCCAAACGCCAGATCTCCCGCATCACCCAACCCCGGAACTATATAACCTTTAGCTGTCAGTTCATCATCAATATCGCCACACCATATTGTAACAGAAGGTTCTTCCCGTAGCACATATTCTATGCCAACTGTACAGGCAATAGCTGCAACAATATGAATAGCACTGGGTTTGCCTTCTGCTTTTAAAAAATGTATGGTTTTTACGAGAGAGGAGCCGGTTGCCAGCATCGGGTCAGAGATAATAACAACCCTGTTATCAAGGTCGGGACAAGAAACATAATCAAGACTGATTTCAAAACTGCCATCTTTATGGTGCTTGCGGTAGGCAGATATAAAAGCATTATCAGCCTGGTCGAAATAGTTGAGTAAACCCTGGTGTAGTGGTAAGCCGGCACGAAGGATAGTGCCCAGCACTGGTTGTTCTTTCAGTACTTTATGAACAGCTATTCCCAGCGGGGTTTGTATCTCAGCCTCCACAAAAGGCAATACTTTGCTGATTTCATAGGCGGCTACTTCACCGATTCGTTCCAGGTTACGCCGAAACCGCATCCTGTCGGTCTGTATCGCCACATTGCGAAGCTCACCCACCCAATTACTTACTAAAGAATGTTGCAGGCTTAGGTTGACAATCATTTTGAAGATTTACTTTTGGTATCCTTCGCCGCACCCAGATGACAAAGGAGAATTTATTTTTACAAACTTAATCTAAAATACGATTCATGGTTTACCGGGCTATTGGTTTAATGAGTGGCAGTTCGCTGGATGGACTGGATATTGCTTTTGCAGAATTCCAGGAGCAAGGGGGTAAATGGAGTTATGAAATTTTAAAGACCGGTTGTTATGCATATTCTGATGAGTGGACTGCTAAACTTCAACAGGCCATCCATCTTTCTGCAAGGGATTACCAGTTATTACATGCCGAATATGGCCATTATTTGGGTCACCAGGTTAATGCATTTATTGACGAAAATCGTTTACAATATAAAGTTGCTGTCATTGCCTCACATGGGCATACTACTTTCCATATGCCCGGACAAAAAATGACAGCCCAATTAGGTGATGGGGCTGCCATTGCTGCGGAAACGCAATTGCCGGTGGTAACTGATCTGCGGGCATTGGATGTGGCTTTTGGCGGACAGGGAGCTCCTATAGTTCCCATAGGTGAAAAGTTATTGATGAATGAATACAGCTATTTCTTAAACATCGGCGGAATTGCAAATATTTCAGTAAATGACAACCCTTATATTGCTTTTGATATCTGTCCTGCCAACCGGGTGTTGAATATGCTGGCAAATGATGTGGGCAAAAGTTATGATGATGGTGGAATGATTGCTGCCAGTGGTGTTGTAAATACAACACTTTTGGAAAAGCTGAATGACCTGTCGTATTACAAACTACCACCCCCGAAATCCCTGGCCAATGACTTTGGAACGGATATAATATATCCCATGATAAAAGAATTGGGATGTAAAACTGAGGATGCCTTAAGAACCTATACAGAACATATTGCCTACCAGGTAAAGCAGGCAATGACCAATTCCAATATACCGAATCCGGGTTCCCGGCTTTTAGTTACAGGCGGTGGCGCATTCAACCAATTTCTTATTCAGCGATTGAGCGAACAATTAAAAGAATCGGGCATTGCAGTGATAGTCCCCGATGCTGATCTGGTAAATTATAAGGAAGCATTGATTATGGCCTTTATCGGGGTGCTTCGCTGGCGACAGGAAAATAATGTTTTAGCATCGGTTACCGGTGCTGCAAGGGATAGCATTGGCGGAGCTCTTTGGACGGGTCAGGAAGCCTGATGAATGTTCAGGAACTATTCCTAATTTAGAGACTCATCCATTTCAACTGTTTTTTTTATGCCGGAGTCAACCAAGGTTCTGCAGGCTGCAGCAAATAAAAAAGAGCCCCTTGCAGGTTCAATGGAAGAAATACTGCTGTTTAGAAAGATTCAACATTCATTTCCCCGCCAGTTTCGAAAAGTGTTTCCTGATAAATTGGCGGCCAAATCAGTTATCATTATACCTTCCATCACCCTCGATCAGGAAATACTGGGGAAAGTAAGCGGCCATGTTCATTACGAAGAACGGTTACTTTGCCTGCTGATGTTATTGCGGATGCCCCGGACACATGTGGTGTATATTACCAGTATGCCAATCGACCCGGTTATTATTGATTATTACCTGCACCTGCTTCCCGGTATCACCCGCCATCATGCACTGCAGCGGCTAACGATGCTTAGTTGCTATGATGCTTCTGCAAAATCATTAACAGAAAAAATATTAGACCGTCCCCGGCTGATAGAAAGAATAAGAAAGAGTATACCTCCCGGTAATGCTGCTCACATGGCTTGTTTTAATGTTACAAAATATGAGAGAACACTCTCCGTTAAATTAGATATGCCGATCTATGGTTGCGATCCCGAACATTATGATAAAGGCAATAAAAGTAACAGCCGCAAACTTTTTAAGCAATGCGGATTAAATGTGCCTGCGGGTTTTGAAGATTTAAAAAATGAAGAAGAAATTATTAATGCATTGACGGATTTAAAGCTGAACTACCCCGCTATGAAAAGTGCGGTGGTAAAAATGAATGATGGATTTTCCGGCGAGGGGAATGCTATTTTTTCTTACGAAGGCATTGATGAGGGAACTGATTGGAAGCAATGGATTAGCGAACACCTGTCATCAAAACTGAAAATTGTTGCCGGAGATTTATCCTATAAAGATTTCATGTACAAGTTTCAGTCAATGGGTGGAATAGTGGAAGCTTTTGTAGAAGGGGAGATTAAAACTTCGCCTTCAGTACAATGCCGCATCAACCCTTTGGGAGATTGTAAAGTTATTTCCACCCACGACCAGTTGGTAGGCGGTGAAAGCGGACAGGTATTTATGGGAGCCCATTTCCCTGCCCATGCTGATTATGCCATTGAGATTGGAGAGTATGGATTAAAAGTGGCCGAAGCACTACAAAAAAATGGGGTGATGGGTCGCTTTGCGGTAGATTTTATTTCAGTGAAAGAAGAAGACGGCTGGAAGCATTATGCGATTGAAATTAATTTAAGAAAAGGGGGCACCACACACCCTTATATATTACTCCAATTTTTAACTGATGGAGATTATGACCATGAGAATGGATTGTATTTGACTGCCAACCGGCAAACCCGTTATTATTTCTGTTCTGATAACCTGAAGAGTGATAAGTATAAAGGCGTTACTCCGCCAGATTTGATTGATATTGCCATGATGAATCATCTCCATTATGACGGCACTTCGCAGGAAGGTGTCATGTTTCACCTGATTGGAGCATTATCACAATTTGGCAAGCTCGGTGTTGTTTGTATCGGCAGCACTCCGGAACGGGCCAAAAATTTTTATGAACAAACGGTGAAAGTGCTGGATGGAGAATGCTGTTAGTCTTTAAGTGGCAGAGGAAAGGGGCTTCTCCGACAATATGGATTTTATGACGCAACTGGGGTTGATGCCTGTAGCGGGTCAATTATAGTTGATTTTTGAAACCTTCTATGTAGCAACGGCTTTTCAAACAGGCAGGCTCTTATAAACATAACAACTTACTGTAATTAATTATATGAAGGCAAAATCCATAAAAGGAAATTCAACAGAAGAAATCAAAGCAGCATTGATTCAAAGCATTGCTGACGGTTACCAACCCACTTTGGCAATTGTATTTATTTCAATAAAACAAGACAGAAAAGCTGTAGTTGAATTATTGCAACAATATGGAATAGATGTTTTCGGAGCTACATCCTGCGGCGAGTTCATTAACGGCCATCAAAGCGAGGGAGAAATTGTTATTCTTTTATTTGATATTAATAGAGAGTATTATGCAATTAATATTGAAGATGTGCAAAATGATCAGGTAGATAAAGCTGCATCGCTTATTGCCAAAAATGCTTTGCAGCATTTTAAAACTCCTGCTTTGTTATTGACCTCTTGCGGTGTGTATGCCAATGGCCAATACTTTGATGGCGATACGCTGGTTAGGGAATTGGTTAGGGAATTAGGCGAAGACAGTGTTTTTTTTGGCGGTATGGCCGGCGATGACTGGAGTATAACAAATAGCTACGTATTTACTCATATAAAAGAATCTGGTAACGGCATTGCCACATTGGTTTTTGATGGCGATAAAATTTCATTACAGGGTATGGCTATCCACGGGTGGAAACCTTTAGGAATTACCCGGAAAGTAACAAAAAGTGCAGGCAATAAAATTTACAGCATTGATGGTAAACCAGCGGCCGAATTGTATTTAAAATATTTGGGGATGACAGAAAAAACCGCTGATGAAAGCTTTGATCTTTTTAAGGATTTGTCTGTCCATTTCCCATTTATTGCCAAACGAAAAGATGGAGAAACGATTATCAAATCACCCAGGTCAATAGAAAAGGAGTCCAATGCTCTGGTAATGGATATTGAAATGGAAGAGGGCTCTGAGTTCCACTTTACAACCCCACCTGATTTTGGAATTGCAGAAGAAATTATTTCAGAGGCTACTGCACTAAAGAATACTATGGATAGTCAGCCTGATGCATTGCTTATTTTTTCCTGTGCCGGAAGGCCACCTGTGCTGGGGCCTTTAACCACGGTAGAAAATGAAGGCCTGGCGAAAGTTTGGCAGGTGCCTATGGCTGGTTTTTATACGTATGGTGAGTTTGGTAGAACAAAAAATGGCAAACAGCATTTTCATTCTGCCATGTGTTGCTGGGTAACCTTAAAGGAAAAATAATTAAACCAAATAAAGCAAAAACAATGATCAAACTAACTGTATTGTACGGTCACCCGACAGACCCCGCCGCCTTTGAAGCATATTATGCCAACACACATTTGCCGATTGCAGCAAAGATTTCAGGCTTTGAGAAAATTGAATACACAAAATTCATCGGAGCTCCGGATGGATCGCCGGCAGCGCATTACAGCATGGCCGAATTCTGGTTTACTAGTCCTGAAGCACTGCAGGCTGCTATGGGATCACCCGAAGGACAGGCAACTGCGGCAGACCTTGCCAATTTTGCAACAGGTGGAGTAACATTAATGATTGGTGCAGTGGAAAATTAAAAGAATAACAAAACCTATGCAGGCAAAAACGATTATAGGAATTAACCAGGAAGATATACAGGTTGCTTTGAAAGAAAGTTTATCGGATGGGGATAAGCCAACACTTCCCATTGTCTTTACTGTAAAACAGGAGAGAGAGGTGGTATGCAGCATACTTCATGTGGCCTTGAAAGAAAAATAAATTAAAAAAAAGATGAAGAACAAAGTTTTGGTATTCCTCGTAGCCATTTTTTTTGTGTCTGCTGTAACCAAAGGACAATCTACTTATTTTCCGGATACTGCCTGGCAAACAAAAACACCTTTACAGCTTGGCATGAACAAACAATGGCTCGATAGTGCCGTTTCTTTTGCCATGTATAACGAAAATAAGATGGAAAGGGATTTACGCATTGCGACCCTGAAAGCTTATGCAAGAGAACCCGGTTATGCAATCATCGGTCCCATGAAAGAAAGAGGCGGCCCTGCCGGACTGATTATAAAAAATGGTTTTATTGCTGCTCAATGGGGCGATATAAACCGGGTGGACATGACTTTTAGTGCTACAAAAAGTTTTCTATCTACCGTTGCAGGTCTGGCCGTTGATGATGGCCTTATAAAAAATGTACAGGAACCCGTAGCAAAATATGTATGGGATGATACGTATAAAGGAGAACATAATTCAACAATCAGCTGGGAGCATTTATTAAATCAATCCTCTGATTGGAGCGGAACACTTTTCGGATTGCATGATTGGGCCGATCGTCCACCAAAAGACGGCGGCATTGACGATTGGAAAAACAGGAAGTTGCTGCAACCCGGAACTGTATATGAGTACAATGATGTACGGGTAAACTTACTGGCCTACTCATTATTGAACGTTTACCGCAAGCCTTTACCAATGGTGCTGAAAGAAAAATTAATGGATCCTATAGGCGCATCCACCACCTGGCGTTGGTATGGCTATGATAACAGTTTTATAAATATCGATGGCATCATGATGCAATCAGTAAGTGGTGGCGGGCATCATGGTGGCGGCATTTTCATTAATGCAACAGACATGGCAAGATTTGGCTTATTGTTTTTACGAAAAGGTAAATGGAATAACAGGCAACTCTTATCCGAAAAATGGATTGCAGAAGCACATCGTCCTTCTGCTCCTAATAAAGAGTATGGCTATTTGTGGTGGATTAACAGTACAAAAAAATGGAAGGATGTTTCATCCAATATTTATTACGCAGTGGGCTTTGGTGGAAATTATATAGTGGTAGATGAGGAACATGATGTAGTAGTGGTAGCAAGATGGATGGATGATAGTAAGATGGGCGAACTAATGAAACGTATCATTCAATCAATTGATAAGAAATAAAGTTGTAAGAAAAGATTATTGGAATGAAAGCAAAGTCAATTAAAGGAAAATCTACAGAAGAAATCAGTTCGGTATTGACTGAAAGTATGGTCGATGGTTATCAGCCAACTTTAGCCATTGTATTCTTATCGGTTAAACAGGACTGGGAAGCTATTTCCAAATTACTTGACGAAAAAGGCATTCAGCTATTTGGAGCTACCACGGCAGGCGAATTTATTGATGGTGAAATTGAAGGAGGCAGCATTGTAATGCTTTTGCTAGACATGAATCCGGCTTATTTTAAAATAGAATTTTTGGAGACAAGCCAGGAAACCGCTTTCAAAGATGCTATTAAATTGGGCCTTGCCGGCAAAGAAACCTTCACAAACCCAGCGTTTATTATAGCGAATAGTGGAGTAGCCTTAGATGGTGAACCTTTTGTTGAAGGCATCATAGAAGGTTTTGGAAAATACCCTTCGTCGACAGATAGTGAGGTAACCATATTTGGAGGTAAGGCAGGTGATGATCTTGCACTTGAAGCAACATATGTTTTTACCAACGGAAAAAGTAATAACTGTGCATTGGTAGCACTCATTATTGATGAAGATAAAATAGATGTGAAAGGTATAGCTACTTGTGGCTGGCAAGCTATTGGCACCACAAAAACAGTAACTAAAAGCGAAGGTAATATTGTGTACACCATCGACGATAAGCCAGCATTGGATATGTTGATGAATTATCTTGGCGTTGAGATAAAACAGGAAGACAATAAGGACATAGTAACATTTCTAAGCTCCTGGTATTATCCATTACAAGTGGAACGGGAAAATGTAGACCCTGTAATACGTACAGCCATGTTTGCTAATCGGGAAGAACGTTCATTGATTTGTTCCGGAAAAGTACCGCAAGGGGCAAAAATAAAATTTTCGCTGCCACCAGATTTTGATTCGATTGATAAAGTTGTTGCAGAATGTAAAGGCATTAAGGACAATGCACAGCCGCAAGCCGATGCCCTTATCATGTTTTCATGTGTTAGCAGGTATTTATCATTTGGTGTTGTAATGAAAGAGGAATTGGAGCAGGTGCAAAAACTTTGGGATGCACCCATGGCTGGCTTTTTTTCCTATGGCGAATATGGAAAATCCAAAACCGGTAAGTATGATTATCATAATAATACTTGCTGCCTGGTGGCTTTAATGGAGAAATAAAATATGGGCAGACTATCTGCCTGACATTGGATAAAAATATTTAAGAACGAAAATGACGGAAGGCGGTAAGCTGTCACGAAAATCTTGTTAACGACTTCCTGTCTTCCCGGCAAAAAACAAAA
This sequence comes from Chitinophagaceae bacterium, assembly GCA_016719015.1. Lineage (GTDB taxonomy): Bacteria > Bacteroidota > Bacteroidia > Chitinophagales > Chitinophagaceae > JJ008. The sequence goes on along the minus strand of JADKAZ010000001.1, from coordinate 984,748 downwards.
TAATGAAAGCAAAATCAATCAAAGGAAAATCAACGGAGGAAATTCAATCCGCATTACAAGAAAGCATGGCCGATGGCTTCAAGCCCACATTAGCGATTATATTTTTATCTATAAGTCAAAACAGGAAAGACATTGCTGAAATATTAAGCAAAGTTGGAGTGCAGATTTTTGGTGTTACTACCAACGGAGAGTTTACAGATGAAACACCTGAAAAATTATCTACAGCAATTCTTTTACTGGATATGAATACGTCGTATTTCAAGATATCATCATCCGAATACTTGCAGAATAATTTCAGAGAAGTAGCTTACCACTTGGCCCTTGAGGCCAAAAAACAATTTAAAAATCCTGCATTTCTTATTGCCGGCAGTAACTCTCAAACAGATGCAGAGGCCCTGCTTCAGGGTTTTGTAGATGCTACCAATGCCGAAGTAGACATATATGGTGGTATGGCTGGGGATGATGTGACTTTTACCAAGCAATATGTATTTACTAATCAATGGGAGAGTAACAAGGGATTAGTGGTATTGGCTTTAGATGGAGATAACATACTCATCAAAGGAAAAGCAACCTGTGGTTGGAAAGCAGTAGGTACAGAGAAAACAGTTACTAAAAGTGAAGGCACCCATGTTTACACGATTGAGGATGTACCTGTGCTTGACATAACGGCAAAATTCGGAGGGATTGAAAATGTGAGTCCAGACAACCCCAACCTTTTGTTAGATATTGCTGCTAATTTTCCTTTGCAGTTGCAACGGGAAAAAGGCGACCCGGTTATGCGTCCGGGTTTGGTAATTGACTGGACAGACCATTCTTTTTATTGCAGTGGCACCGTACCACAGGGTAGTAAAGTTCGATTTTCACTGCCGCCGGATTTTGACGTAATGGATAAAGTAATTAAAGGGGCAGAAAACCTGAAAGCAACAGAAATGCCTGAAGCAGATGCATTGGTAGTATTCAGTTGCGCAGGCAGGATACTTTCTTTTGGACCGTTGATGACGGAGGAACTGATGGGAATAAAAAATGTTTGGAATGTGCCCATGGTTGGCATGTTCAGTAATGCTGAGCTGGCAAGGGCTACCGGCGGCAATTTAGAAATGCATAACCTGACCACCTGTGTGGTAGCATTAAAAGAAAAATAAATGAACCAGCATCTTCAACACATTTTAACCATTGTTCACCAGGAAGAGAACTTATCTGCTGAGCAGAAAGAAGCGATTGAAAAGTCAATAAAGAATGCAGATAAAGAACTGGAGATAACTGCTTTCAAACTGGATCGTACAGAAAAAGTAAAACGTACCACCGCTATTTTGCTGGAAGAAACTATTGAAGAGCTGGAGCAAAAACGAAAAGCTATAGAGGAAACAAACGCTGCTCTCACACAATCATTGGAAGAATTAAAAGCCGCCCAGGCACAACTCATTCAATCCGAAAAGATGGCCAGCCTTGGAGAACTCACTGCTGGTATTGCCCATGAAATTCAAAACCCGTTAAACTTCGTCAACAATTTTTCGGATGTAAGTACAGAGTTGGTAGAGGAGATGAATGAAGAAATAGATAAAGGAAACCTGGAAGAGGCAAAAGAAATAGCACAGGATCTGAAACAAAACCTGGAAAAAATAAATCATCATGGTAAACGGGCCGGTGATATTGTAAAAGGAATGTTGCAACATAGCCGAACGAGTTCAGGACAAAAAGAGCTCACAGATATTAATGCCCTGGCTGATGAGTATCTGCGCTTAGCCTATCATGGTTTGCGAGCCAAAGACAAAACCTTTAATGCGGCAATGAAAACAGATTACGATGAAAGCATCGGGTTGATAAAAATCATCCCGCAGGACATTGGCCGGGTAGTTCTTAATCTTATTACCAATGCATTTTATGCAGTTACTGAGAGAAAAAAGCTACAAACGGAAGGTTATGAACCCGTTGTTTCAGTTAGTACCAAAAAGTTAAATGATAAGATTGAAATACATGTAAAAGACAATGGCACTGGTATTCCACAAAAAGTATTAGACAAAATATTTCAACCCTTCTTTACCACCAAGCCAACCGGACAAGGAACAGGATTGGGTTTATCGTTGAGTTATGATATTGTAAAAGCACATGGCGGAGAAATAAAAGTAAACACTAAAGAAAATGATGGCCTGCCCGCCGGAACCGTTGCGGAGGCGGGAACAGAATTTATAATTGTATTACCAGTATAGCCATAGGAGTCCCGATAGCTTTCGGGATGAAGGTGGAGACGAAGGAAGGAGAAGAGGGTGAGTTCATTATTCAATTACCAATTAATACCAATAACGGATGAAAGTAACGCCGGCACTAAAAAAAGAATTGGCTGATTGGCTTGATACCTATTGGACTACTTATATAAAAGGTGATATAGAAACATGGGCAACGTTTATTCGGGATGATTACCGGAATATAGGTGGCACAAAGGAAGAGATTTGGAATAGCAAGCAGGAAATTATTGATTATACCAACAGCATTTTGAGTCAACTGGTTGGCACGGTTGATATACGTAACCGCAAGATTGAGGTGATCCCTTATGGCGAATACATGATGGTGAATGAATTTACAGATCTGTTTGTAAATATTGAAGGCGAATGGACATTCTATGCTCCGTTTCGAATGTCATCCTTACTCGAAAAAACAGATACAGGATGGATCGCTTTACACCAGCATGGCTCTTATCCAGATATGAAAGCAATGGAAGGAGAAGCTTTTTCAATTGATGCATTAAAGGCGGAAAATGCGAAGCTGCAGGCAGCAGTTAGAAGCCGGACCATGGAGCTGGAACATAATAACCGGGAGTTAGAGATTGAAGCGGCAGTGGAAAGAGTGAGAGTGAAATCTATGTCCATGCAGCATCCTGGTGATTTGGAAAAAGTAAATAAAGAATTACTTGATCAACTAACTAAACTCAGGATTCCGGGACTGTCTGGAGTTAGTTTCTACTTTATTGATCAGGATGAAATTGTCACGGTCTGGGATCTGTCAAGTCCCGGAAACATGAACGATCCCAATAGTTACTCCTTTCGTTTTGATTCAAAAACAAACCCTGTCCTGGGTGAGTTTGTTGGAATTTTAAAATCAACGCAACTGGATTATTTTATACTGGATTTTCCAAAAGATAAATTGTTGCAGGCTATCGAAGAGTTAAAAAATATTGATCTGAATGTCTACCATACCTTTAAACAGGCCATAGAAAGTGGCTCCTTACAACATCAATGGAACCCAGCCGCAAGAATTACAGATGGTATTTTATCCATTGACCTGATGATGGCTCCTGTTGAGGATACAAAAACCATTGTATTAAAAATGGCCGGGGCATTCAACCAGGCTTATCAACGTTTCCTTGATCTGCAAAAAGCAGAGGCACAGACCCGACAGGCAAAAATTGAAACGGCATTGGAAAAAGTTCGGGCAAGGTCGCTGGCAATGCAAGTTCCCGAAGAACTGATAGAAGTAGCACAAGTACTGCGGCATGAAATGGGTTTATTAGGGGTGGAAGAACTGGAGACCTGCAGCATTTATATTCACGATGAAACCATTAACCGTACCGAATGCTGGTATGCATTGAAAGATATACAGTCGGAAGAAAAAAAATTAGTAAGTGACCATTTCCCATTGATCCTTCACGACACATGGGTAGGAAGGGAAATGGAGAAGTTTTACGACACCAATGCAAAGCAGGTTTCTATTGTGATGAAAGGTGAACAGCGGAAAGAATGGATAAACTATTGCGAAAAAAATTCAATTCCATTACGGGGTTACTATGGCACGGCGATACCGGACAGAACATATCATCTTTTTAAATTTTCACATGGCGCCATCGGTGCAGCATCCGCAGGCGATATATCCGCCGAGAGTTGGGATTTGCTTAAACGAGCCGCTTCTGTTTTTTCATTAGCTTATTCAAGGTTTAAGGATTTAACACAAGCCAGGTTTGACTTACAGCGATTGAAGGAAGAAAAGCAAAGAGCAGAAACGGCTTTATCAGAATTGCAAACCACGCAGAAGCAATTGATCCAGGCAGAAAAAATGGCTTCATTGGGAGAGCTTACCGCCGGCATAGCCCATGAAATTCAAAACCCGTTAAACTTCGTCAATAATTTTTCGGAAGTCAGCAATGAATTGATCAGTGAAATGATGGAAGAGGTGGATAAGGGAAATATTGAAGAAGTAAAAAACATCGGTAATGATGTACAGCAAAATTTAGAAAAAATTCTGCACCACGGCAAAAGAGCTGATGCTATTGTAAAAGGCATGTTGCAACACTCCAGCAGTGGCAGTGGTAAAAAAGAACCCACCGATATCAATGCGTTAGCAGATGAATATTTACGGTTAGCCTATCATGGTTTACGGGCAAAAGATAAATCTTTCAATGCAACAATGAAAACTGATTATGATGCAACGATTGGCAACATCAATATCATCCCGCAGGATATAGGAAGAGTGATATTGAATTTAATTACGAATGCTTTCTATGTTGTAAATGAAAAGAAAAAAAGCCCCCATCCCCTAAAGGGGGGTGAAGACTACGAACCTGTAGTGACTATATCAACTAAAAGACTCGGCTCCCCTTCAGGGGATGGGGGCAAAATTGAAGTCAGAGTATCTGACAATGGGAGTGGTATCCCACAAAAAATATTCGATAAAATCTTCCAACCCTTCTTCACCACCAAGCCCACCGGACAAGGAACAGGATTAGGATTGAGTTTGAGTTATGATATTGTAAAAGCACATGGGGGAGAATTGAAGGTGGAAACGAAAGAGGGAGAAGGCTCAACGTTTATTATTCAAATACCAACTATCTAATAATGAAAACATTTGTAAAATTAATCCTGCTTTGCTTGCTACCACTCTTCTCAATGGCGCAAATAGACCCCAACTGGGGATATGTAACCGCTCACCAGGCCGATAGCCTGAAACTTAGTGTACAAACAGAAAAAAATGATACACTAAAGATGGCTGCTTACCGCAGCCTGGGTTTTTATTACCAGGATTTTATTGCTGATAGCGGATTATATTTTCATGAACAGCAATTAACACTGTCCAAAAAATTAAACAGGAAGCTATGGCAAGCCGATGCATACAGCCAGGCTGGATATTGCCTGGTATTGTTAAGCGATTATATGAAAGCATACGAATACCATTCGGAAGCCCTGAAACTGGCGGAAGATGAAAAAAATGAATCGGATAACTGGCGGCCATGGACTTTTTCCAATTCCAAAAATAGTCATGATGCCCGGATTGCCATTTTAGCAATGAATTATCAAATGATGGGAAATCTATGGGGCGCATTAGGTGAAAAAGAAAAACAAAGATACTCTTTCGGGGAAGCTATAAAATTGGGAGAGTCTATCAATAATGGTAAAATCATATTTCTGGGTTATGTAAGCCTGGCAAATATTTTATCACCTGATTCTGCAATTATGTTTACCAGCAAAGGGCTTCCTTTTGCAGATGCAGCAGGTTTCAGAAGAACCGGCAATTCATTTATAAATTTGGCTAGAGCCTATGCTGGAAAAGGCATGTGGGATTCTGCTTTTATTCTTGCTCATAAGTCAATAGCCATAAATCAGGAAGATAATTATCTCAGGTCACTGGTCTCATCTTACGTTGGCGTATCTTTTTTATTCGGCAGGCAAAACAATAAAGATTCAAGCCTGTTTTATGCAAATAAAGCTTTAGAAGCGGCCCGGATTACTGGCTTACCGGGTGCTTTACAAGCGGCTTATCAATGCCTTTCCGCTGCAAACCAATTAAACAATAAAATAGATAGTGCCTTTAAGTACGAGCAATTATCAAATAAATTAAATGACAGTCTTAAAAATGCGAGGATAGCCAGTCTTACCGCATATCAAAAATTTGCTTTCAATGAACAGCTTCGTTTAAAAAAATTGGATGAAGAAAAAACAGCCTATGCCAATAAAATGAATATGCTTGGCTTGATTGCTGTGCTGAGCGTCATTCTTCTGATAGCGATTATTCTATATCGTAACAACCGGCAAAAGCAAAAGACCAATAAAGTGTTGGAAACAACGCTTACCAATTTAAAATCCACCCAATCCCAACTCATCCAATCAGAAAAAATGGCAAGCCTTGGTGAACTCACAGCAGGTATTGCCCACGAAATTCAAAACCCTTTGAATTTCGTCAATAATTTTTCAGAAGTAAATAAAGAATTATTGGTTGAATTAAAAGATGAAATTAAAAAGGGAAAGCTGGATGAAATAAATGCAATTGCAGATGATGTTATCAGCAACGAAGAAAAAATAAATCATCATGGCAAAAGAGCCGATGCCATTGTAAAAGGCATGTTACAACACAGCCGTAGTACAAACAATGCAACAAAAGAACCAACTGATATTAATGCTTTGGCCGATGAATATTTACGATTGGCTTATCATGGTTTACGGGCAAAAGAAAAATCTTTCAATGCGACAATGAAAACTGATTATGATGAAAGTATTGGTAACATCAGTATCGTTCCGCAGGATATTGGAAGGGTAATTCTTAATTTAATTACGAATGCTTTCTACGTTGTAAATGAAAAGAAAAAAAGCCCCCATCCCCTAAAGGGGGGTGAAGACTACGAACCTGTAGTGACTATATCAACTAAAAGACTCGGCTCCCCTTTAGGGGATGGGGGCAAAATTGAAGTCAGAGTATCTGACAATGGGGGTGGTATCCCACAAAAAATATTCGATAAAATATTTCAACCCTTCTTCACCACCAAACCAACAGGGCAGGGAACAGGGTTGGGTTTATCATTGAGTTATGATATTGTAAAAGCACATGGTGGCGAGTTGAAAGTGGAAACGAAGGAAGGAGAAGGATCAACATTTATTATACAATTACCAACTAACTAAAACATGAAAACAGTCTTAAAAATATTCCTGCTTTGTTTACTACCTGCGGTCTCAATGGCACAAATAGACCCAACCTGGGGATATGTAACCGTACAGCAAGCCGATAGCCTGAAACGTAGTGTACAAACAGAAAAGAATGATACACTAAAGATGGCAGCCTACCGTAGCCTGGGATTTTATTACCAGGATATTAAGCGGGACAGCGGATTATATTTTCATGAGCAGCAATTGATGCTGTCCAAAAAATTGGGTATGAAATTATGGCAAGCCGACGCATACAGTCAGGCAGGGTATGTCTTAAACGGTTTAGGCAATGTCATGAAATCGTATGAATATTTTTCAGAAGCTATGAAACTGGCGGGTGATAAAAAAAATGAATCCGATAATTGGCGGCCCTGGACATTTTCCAATTCAAAAAACAGTTATGAAGCCCGTATTTCTATTTTAGGTATGAATTACCAGATGATGGGAAACGTATGGGTCAGTTTGCGAGAACTTGAAAAATACAAAGCCTCTTTACAGGAGGCATTGAAACTTGGGCAGTCTATCAATAACGGCAAGGTAATTTATCTTGCAAGCACAGGGCTTGCCTTTGTAATGCCGCCCGATTCAGCACTTTTATCTTTGAAAGAAAGCATTGAAATAGGGGCTAAAGCAGGCTATAACAGGAATGGCTTTTCTTATTTATTTATTGCACGCAATTATGGGCTGAAAGGCATGTTGGACTCTTCTTTAATTTACTTACATAAATCAATTGCAAGATGTTGGGAAAATAAAGAACTCATAGTATTGCCATTAGCTTACAATGGACTTTCTGATTTATTCCTTGGGCAGAATAATAAAGATTCAAGCCTTTTTTATGCAAAAAAAACAATTGAAATAGTCCAACGGATTGGCACACCTGATGCTGAACTTGTGGGTGCTTATAAAAGACTTTCTGATGTGTATAATTTAAATAATGATAAAGATAATGCCTACAAATATGAAAGCTTAGCGTATAAATTAAATGACAGTTTAAAAAATGCCAGGGTAACAAATCTTACTGAATACCAAAAATTTGCTTTCAATGAACAGCTTCGTTTAAAAAAACTGGATGAAGAAAAAACGGCTTATGCAAATAAAATGAATATGCTTGGACTGTTTGCACTACTGACTGGCATTCTGGTTGTAGCATTAATTCTATTTCGCAACAATCGCCAAAAACAAAAAGCAAACAAAGTTTTAGAAACAACACTAACTAATTTAAAATCCACCCAATCGCAACTTATCCAATCCGAAAAAATGGCATCACTCGGAGAACTCACTGCAGGCATTGCACATGAGATACAAAACCCGTTGAACTTCGTCAATAATTTTTCGGAAGTGAATAAGGAATTGATTGCAGAAATGAGAGTAGAAATTGCAAAAGGAAATTATGACGAAGTAAATGCATTGGCTAAAGATGTTGAAGACAACGAAGAAAAAATAAATCATCATGGCAAAAGAGCCGATGCCATTGTAAAAGGCATGTTACAACACAGCCGTAGTACAAACAATGCAACAAAAGAACCAACTGATATTAATGCTTTGGCCGATGAATATTTACGATTGGCTTATCATGGTTTGCGGGCAAAAGACAAATCTTTCAATGCAACAATGAAAACTGATTATGATGAAAGTATTGGTAACATCAGTATCGTTCCGCAGGATATTGGAAGGGTAATTCTTAATTTAATTACGAATGCTTTCTACGTTGTAAATGAAAAAAAAAAGCCCCCATCCCCTAAAGGGGGGTGAAGACTACGAACCTGTAGTGACTATATCAACTAAAAGACTCGGCTCCCCTTTAGGGGATGGGGGCAAAATTGAAGTCAGAGTATCTGACAATGGGGGCGGTATCCCCCAAAAAATACTCGACAAAATATTTCAACCCTTCTTCACCACCAAACCAACAGGACAAGGAACGGGATTAGGATTGAGTTTGAGTTATGATATTGTAAAAGCACATAGCGGGGGAGTTGAAAGTGGAGACGAAAGAAGGGGAGGGCAGCACATTTATAATCACATTACCAGCTTAAATAACAAAATGAGCAACCAACAATCTTTTCTGAAACTACTGATCACATTGCTATTGTGTACCAGTCTTGTGAACTTGTCTGCACAACAAAGTCGTGTTGATTCGATTATTCAACTACTAAAGAATAGTAAGATCGAAAAAGGAATAGATAGTGCCCGGTTTACGGATGCTGTAAACCTGATTGAAAAGTCCTCCTTAAATGACGAATCGATTACTGTACTGGAGAATACAGCCAGGCTCTTTATTAATGGAGACGATGAGTATTGGAGCTACCGGGTAAAATATGCTATACTGAACAGTTTAATAGCAACCGATAAAACCAAATCCTTGGTCTACGGTAAATACCAGTTAGGCCAACTGGAAAAAAGTAAAACCCCCAAGGCTACATGGATCAGCGGAGCCGTTCTTAGACAATTGAGGTTGCCTTATCGAAACTCCACTACGTTGAATGAGGGGTTTCAGTATTTTAATGAGAACTTAAAAGAATATAAACTCAAAAATGACTCTGCAGGTCTTGCCAATTGTTACTATGTACTGGCTGGCTTTTACAGAACAATTGGCTTGCTTGACCAGGCAATCTATCACATGAAAAAATCGGTCAGTTACATGAGAGCCGATACAGCAACAGATAATAGTATTTCCCCATTTTTTGACCCGGTGGGGAGGCGAAACTGGTTTAATAATATTAGTGTTATTGGTTTTTACTATTTGCAGAAAGGAGATTACAACGAAGCGCTAAAGTACACCCGTATTTCCTTCGATGATGATACAAGAGTTAGGTCAGCATCATCTATTAATACACCGAACACAATGGCTCAGATCAAGCTCTTATCCGGTCAACTGGATAGCGTTATGTATTTTTTAGATTTGGTACTTACGCATGAGAGAAATAATAGTGCACCTGATTATGTTGCATCATCCCTTCAAATAAAAGGCTTTTATAAAATTAAAACCGACGAGCTGGAAGAAGCAGAAGTAGCTTTAGAACAATGCTGGCAGTTAATAAAAGAGAACAATATACCTGCAGATGCAAGGCCCGGAACGATGGCACCTGATTATTATATGGCATTGATACGGATAGAACAAAAAAGAATGGATGAGGCAATAGCATTGCTTGAAAAGGATATAGTGAGACTAAAAAGTCAGCGGTTGTATGTGCTCAGAGATCTAAAATTGCTGGCCAGCTTACATGAGCAAACGGGCAATTATAAAAAGGCCAATGAAGCACTGGCGTCTTTTATTTCGTTGCAGGATAGTCTGCAGTCAGACCAGGAAAAGTATGGGTCCTTAAGTTTTGAAACCGAGCAGGAAATGAATGCCAAAGAGCTTTCTATTACCAAATTGAAGAGTGAAAATAAAATAGCTGCACTCACCAAATACTTCTCTGTTGGTATTGCAGCTCTCGTTTTGTTACTCGCTGGAGTACTTTATTACCGGTTCAAGGCAAAGCAGAAAGCTAATAAAGTGCTGGAAACAACACTCAGCAATTTAAAATCCACCCAATCCCAACTCATCCAATCAGAAAAAATGGCAAGTCTGGGTGAACTAACCGCCGGCATTGCCCATGAAATTCAAAACCCGTTAAACTTCGTCAATAATTTTTCAGAAGTAAATAAAGAATTGGTTGATGAGCTACAACAGGAGTTAAAAGCAGGAAAAATTGATGATGCGATTGAAATATCAAACGATATAAAAGTAAACGAAGAAAAAATAAACCACCATGGCAAAAGAGCCGATGCCATTGTAAAAGGGATGTTGCAACACTCCAGTAGTGGGAGTGGTAAAAAAGAACCCACCGATATCAATGCGTTAGCAGATGAATATTTACGATTAGCCTATCATGGTTTACGAGCAAAAGACAAATCTTTCAATGCAACAATGAAAACTGATTATGATGCAACGATTGGCAACATCAATATCATTCCGCAGGATATTGGACGAGTTATTTTGAATTTAATTTCGAACGCCTTCTACGTTGTCAATGAGAAGAGCAAACAAAACATTGCCGGCTATGAGCCAACTGTTACCATCACAACAGCTTCGGGTCAGCCCCCTTCAGGGGGTCGGAGTATTGTAATAAAAGTATCTGACAATGGGGGCGGTATTCCACAAAAAGTATTAGACAAAATCTTTCAACCATTCTTTACCACCAAACCCACCGGACAGGGAACAGGATTAGGATTGAGTTTGAGTTATGATATTGTAAAAGCACATGGTGGCGAGTTGCAAGTGAAGACGATGGAAGGCGAAGGATCGGAATTTATTATTAGTTTACCTGTTAACAGTTAAGCATGAAAATCACTAAGCAATTAAAAGCGGAGATTTTAGATGTGTACGAAGCCTTTTGGGGAAGTTTACTCCATGCAGATATACAATTGTATGCTGCAGTTCTCGATGCTGATTACAGGCTGATAGGAACCACCGAAAAGGAAATATTTTTCAACAAACAGGAAGCTGTTCATTTTTTAAAATCAACGGCTGACCAAATGGCCGGAAGCCTGGAAAGAAGAAAAAGCAAATATAAAATCGAGTTGATAGATGGCTTTGTTTTAATCACGGAGCAATTTGATGCCTATGTTCTGATTGAAAATGACTGGACATTCTATGGCAAAACAAGGGTATCCACCTGGATGCACAAAAAAACACAAGGCTGGAAAATAATTCAACAACATTTTTCATTTCCCGATGCCAAAACAGAAGAAGGGCAAACAATAGGGCTGGAAAAAATTTCAAAAGAGAACCTTGAACTACGGGAAGCGATAAAAAGACGGACCATTGAACTGGAAAGTAAAAACCAGGAACTTGAAATTGAATCATCTCTTGAAAGAGTGAGGACGGTTGCGATGGCTATGCAACGGCCGGATGATATGCTTGATATGTGCCAGGTTATTGCGAAGGAATTAGAAAATCTTTCTGTGGCTCACATCAGGAATATTCAAACTGCCATCATTAATGTAAACAAAGAAGCCTATCTGAACTATGAATATTTCAGGTTGCAAAAGAAAAAAATAGTAACAGCGGTTGAATATAAAAAGCATAAAGATATTCATGCCTTTGTAAAAAGGATGTTGAAAGATCCGGAAGGTTTTTTCAGTACGCAATTTAAAGGAGCATCACTGAAACAATGGATTCAATACCAGGTAAAAACCGGTCAGTTTGTTGACCCGGTTACAAAAAAAGCTGCTTCGTTACATTACTACTTTTATTCCATCGGGCCCGGGGCATTGGGCATTTCCACCTATGCGCCGCTTACAAAAGAGGCCATTGCTTTATTTAAACGGTTTAGAAATGTATTTCAACTGGCCTACCGCCGGTTTATGGATATCGAAAAAGCAATGGAGCAGGCCAAAGAGGCACAGGTAGAAGCTTCATTGGAAAAAGTACGGGCACAGGCATTGGGAATGAGAAAGCCTGAAGACCTGCCTGATGTTTGTGAAGTATTATTCAAAGAATTACAATCGTTAGGATTCAGTGAACTCCGGAATGCAATGGTCAATATTCATAACGATGAGAAAAGAACATTTGTGAATTATGATTATTCTGATGAGATTGGTAAAACTTTCACTCCTTTATTTTACGATATACACCCGGTAATTAAAAAGCAGATCAGTCAGATTCGAAAAGCCGACGATGCCTTTTCAGAAACAGTATTTAAAGGCAAAGACCTGGAAAGCTGGAAGGTCTTCCGGAAAAGCCGGGGGGAACAAGAGGACAAGAGAATAAAGAATAGTACGGCGCTTTATTATTACTTCTATTCCATAGGAACAGGTTCTATCGGTATTTCTGCATTCCATGCAATTGGTGAGGAGAAACTGGAACTGCTGAAACGCTTCAGAAATGTATTTGCTTTCGCTTACCGGAGATACATGGATGTGGCCCAAGCTGAAGCACAGGCAAGAGAAGCACAGATTGAAACCGCATTAGAAAAAGTTCGTTCCAGTTCTTTAGCTATGCAAACAAGTGCTGAGCTGGGAAAGGTTGTTACCGTTTTGCTGAAAAATCTTCATGATCTTGGGTTTGTTGCTGAAAAGGGAGCTGCAGCCCATTTAATTATTTTTACCAGTGGAACGAAAGATTTTGTGCAATGGTCAGCTGATCCATTTCTTGATATCCCGGTTCGATCCCGAATACCTTTTACCGAAACACCTGTACTTTCAGAGTTTTTCGAGGCCAAAGAAAAGGGGTTAAACTTTTTTACCAAAGTATATTCACACTCAATAAAAAATGAATTCTTTACGTATGCCTTTAAGAATTCTGATCTAAAATATCTTCCTGCTGAATTGAAGCAACTGATTTTAGGAAGTGAAACCTACACTCACTGGATGGCCATGGAAGAAAATTCGGCAATCAGTGTAAATAGTTTGACAGCTAATCAACTTTCAGAAAATCAAACTCTCATATTAAAACGCTTCGCCATCGTTTTTGAACAGGCTTACACTCGTTTTCTTGACCTGCAAAAAGCAGAAGCACAGGCCAGGGAAGCACAGATCGAATTAGCATTGGAAAGGGTAAGGGCAAGAACAATGGCGATGCAACATAGTGAGGAACTGTCAGAAGCAGTTGCTGTCATGTTTGAACAGTTTAAAGCATTGGGAGAGGAGCCGGAGCGGATGGCCATCGAGATTGTAAATGAGAAAGAACATGTATTTGAGATATGGGCCACGCAGCATGGAGGAGCTCAGTTAAATACATTAGCCAGAATTTCGCTGGATGAGCCGCATGTAATGCAGAAGATGTACAGGGCATGGAAATCAAAAACCAAATCTATTACGATTGACCTGCAGGGAAAAGAGCTGGAGGATTATTTTAATTTTTTGAAAAAAGCCGGTCTACCGGTAAAGCGAAAAATATTTGGAAAACGAAGGGTACAGAATGTAGCTACTTTTTCCAAAGGAATATTGACCATTATTACACCAGAGCCACGGCCACAGGAAACAATTAATTTGTTGGAGCGGTTTGCTACAGTATTTGATGGAACCTATACCCGTTTTCTTGATCTCCAAAAAGCAGAAGCACAAGCAAGAGAAGCACAGATAGAATTAGGATTGGAAAGAGTAAGAGCAAGAGCCATGGCCATGCAACATTCAGATGAGTTGTCCGACCTGGTGGATACCGTTTTTAAAGAACTGACCAAGCTTGATTTTGCCATCAATATGTGTATCATCAATATCATTGATGAAAGTAGCTTGTCCAATATGGTGTGGGGAGCCAACCCGGATACGGGTAAGCCACCTGAGTCCTATTACATGAAGTTTGAAGACTATCCTTTTCACCATGCGATGATGAAAGGCTACCAGGAAAGAGCCAGTAAATTTATTTATGTAATTGAAGGAGAAGAGAAAAAAATATACGATGAATATTTATTTACTGAAACGGAGTTCAGTAAAATGCCCTTGGAAGCCCAGGCTGCCTCAAAGGCGTTAAAAAAATATGTAGCTTCTTTTACATTTAGCAATTTTGGTGGATTACAGACGGTAGCCGAAGAAGATATGTCCGACGAGAAGCTGGATATCTTAGCAAGATTTGGAAAAGTATTTGATCTTACTTATACACGGTTCAATGATTTGCAGAAAGCAGAAGCACAGGCAAGAGAAGCAAAGATTGAAGCAGCCCCCCCGCGCCCAGAGTACCTCCGCACTTTTTTTGACTCGAGCCGCCGCCCGCCCGGCCCCGGGAAGCACAGATAGAAGCCGCATTGGAAAGAGTGAGAAGCAGAAGTATGGCCATGCATACAAGTGAAGAACTCAAAGAAGTAATAAAAGTTGTTTATCAGCAACTCACTCAGTTAAACATTAATATCGACCATGCAGGTTTTGTGGTTGACTATACACCGGGAGGCGATTGGCATTTTTGGATCGCTGATGAACAGGATATTCCTTCTAAAATATCGCATCCATATTTTGAATCCGTTTGGGCCACTCAATTTAATGAAACAAAAGCAAAAGGGGCTGATTTCTTTGCGACCCAGTTGAATTTTGAAGAGAAGAATAAATTTTACACCGAGCTATTATCATATGTTCCCGATTTGCCGGATGCATCAAAAGATTTTTATTTGAGTTGTCCCGGGCTTGCAGCATCTACTGTTTTGTTAGAAAATGTTGGACTCTACATCGAAAATTTTTCCGGTATACCTTATACAGAGGAAGAGAATACTACGCTGATGCGTTTTGGAAAAGTGTTTCAACAGACCTATACCCGTTTTCTCGACCTGCAAAAAGCAGAAGCACAGGCGAGAGAAGCACAGATTGAGGCAGCATTGGAAAGAGTGAGAGCAAGAGCAATGGCCATGCATACGTCGCAGGAATTGCAGGAAGTGTCTATGGAGTTGCGTCAGCAGATGGGGTTGCTTGGTCAAAAGTATCTTGAAGTGTGTGCCATTCATTTGTATGAAGAAGAGGAGGACTTTTTTGAATCATGGGGAGCTATGCGGCCTCCCGGCTCAGAAGATAAAATTTTCCAGGGCACTGCCAGGTTTCCCAAATCAGGCAGTAAGATTATAGATGAAATGATGCAATTATATGCATCCGGACAGGGTAATTATGTATTGGTAAATGAAAAAGAAAAGGCGGTGGAGTGGTTCGGTGTATTAAAACAATATGCACCGCAAGCCTACGCAGCTTTAATCCATTCACTCCATGGTGTTCCTATCGAAGAGTTGATAGCCTACTGGTCACTTTCCGATTTTTCTGGCGGGTCATTGCTGATGGTTACCCATACATACCCCGATGAAAGTTCCAGAAATCTTTTGCGTCGTGCCGCTAATGTCTTTGACCTGGCTTATCGCCGTTTCAGGGATTTAAAAAAGGCCGAAGCACAAGCAAGAGAAGCACAAATAGAAGCTGCTTTGGAAAGAGTAAGAAGCCGGAGTATGGCCATGCACAAAAGCAATGAGTTGCTTGAAGCTGGTGAAATTCTGTTTTTAGAAATGCAAAAACTGGGTATTGAAAGCCTGACCGCTGGCTATGTGTTAATAGATAAGGAAGAAAAAAACGGGTTGAATTACACGCCTCATCCGGGCACAAAAAAAATTATGCCGGTGCCAGTTATCATTCCGCACAATGAAACCAGTCATATGCAACAGGTGGTGGAGAACTGGAAGAAAGGCAATCCTTTTTTTATCATTGAAATGGGTGAAGAAGAAACCATTCAACACCAAACTTTTATTGCAGAACGCAGCACCAACTTTCCATTAACCGCTGCAGAGCTGATTGCTATTTCCCCGGCGAGATTATTCCTGCATAATTTCTATTTTAAAGAAGGTTATATATTAATAGTAGGCGGTATAAAATTATTGGCGGAGCAAACAGAAATTATGTTACGCTTTGCGAAAGTGTTTCAACAAACCTATACCCGTTTCCTCGATCTGCAAAAAGCAGAAGCACAGGCAAGGGAAGCCAAGATAGAAGCTGCGTTAGAAAAAGTACGGAGTCGTTCGCTGGCTATGCATAAGGCAGACGAACTGGGTGAAGTGATTACAGTGGTGGTAGAGAAACTGAAAGAGCTGGAGTTTTCAGTAGGTGATGGTGTGGCATTAATTACTTATACAGAAGGTTCAAAAGATTTGGATGAATGGATGGCAAACCCCGGTTTTCCATCTGCTATTAAGTTTCACCTTCCTTACTTTGAACATCCCGTATTGACTAACTTGTGGACGGCAAAGGATAAGGGTTTGGAATTTTTAGCAGAACGGTATACTGCAGAAGAAAACAAAACATTCTTAGACCATATTTTTGAGCACAGCGATTTTAAACATACTCCGCAGCAGGTAAAAGATTATTGCCTGGCTGCTAAAACTTACGCTACTTCAATTGCTTTTCAGCGAAACACTTCCATATTTATTAACGACTACTCCGGTAAATCGCTTTCACAACAAGAGATTGATATTCTCAAACGGTTTTCAAAAGTATTTGAGCAAGCCTATATCCGTTTTCTCGATCTGCAAAGAGCTGAAGCACAGGCAAGGGAAGCACAGATTGAAGCTGCATTGGAAAGAGTGCGGAGCCGTTCCTTAGCCATGCATAAAAGTGAAGAGCTAAGTGAGTTGGTGGCTGTGTTGTATGAAAAGATGAATGACCTTGGTATTGTATCCGATGGAATAAATATTAATGTAATAAAAGAAGGTACCAAAGATTTTGAATCGTGGCTGGCTGCTCCGGGTCAATCGTATGCGGTGTGCTTCCAGGTGCCCTACTTCAAACATCCTGTTACAGATGAAATTTTTGACGCCATCGCCTCTAAAAAGGAATTGCTAACCAAAGTATATTCTTACGAGGAGAAAACAAGTTTCTTTACTTATTTATATACGCATACAAACTTTAAAAATTTGCCTGAAAAAAGAAAAAGGCTGGTGCTGGATTCTAAGAACTGGGAAGTTTCTATTGCCTTCGCAAAAAACACGGCGTTAAGTCTGCATAGCTATTCAGGAAAAATATTTTCAGATAGTGAGAATGATATTTTAAAAAGGTTTGCTAAAGTATTCGAACAATCGTATACCCGTTTTCTTGATTTGCAAAAAGCAGAAGCACAGGCAAGAGAAGCTCAAATTGAAGCATCATTAGAAAGAGTGAGGAGCAAAACAATGGCGATGCATAATAGCCAGGATGTAGGAGCTACGGTGGTATCCATGTTTGATGAACTGGTAAAATTAGGTATTGACAAATCTATCCGTTGTGGTATTGGCATCTTAGATGAGATAAAGCAAATGGAAGTATGGGTAGCATCTACCAATAAAAAAGGAGAAACCAGTTTGGATATCGGCCTGCTGGATATGACCACCCATCCCTTGTTAATAAGTGTAAAGGAAGCCTGGAAAAATAAAAAGGCCGGGTTTACTTATGAACTGGCAGGTGAGGATTTAAAGAATTACTTCAAAGCTATCAATGATGCGCCTGACTATCCTGTTCAAGTCGATATCGAAGCATTGCCGGATACGATCATGCATACTGATTTCTTTTTTACAGAAGGGGTCCTGTTTGCTTTTTCACCAACCTCCATTCCCGAAGAATCAGCCCAGGTACTGAAACGATTTGCAGGGGTATTCGGGCAAACTTACCGTCGCTACCTCGATTTGCAAAAAGCCGAAGCACAGGCAATAGAAGCGCAGATAGAAGCGGCATTAGAAAGAGTGAGAAGCAGAACGCTGGCCATGCAAAAAAGTGATGAACTGGCAGAAACTGCGGCTGTACTGTTTCAGCAATTAATTGCATTGGGTATTCATCCCAACCGGTTATACATTGCTATCATAATGAACGAAACGGGTGATGCCGAATTTTGGTTAACCGATGAAGATGGTAGTAAAGTGAGTACAGCATTTGCTGGCAACATGAATGACAACGACAGCTTATTACAAATGTTTAGTGGGTGGAAAGCGCAGCAAAAATCGTTAGTGATAGATATGCATGGGGAAGAGTTACAAAACTACTTCAAACATCTTGGAAGTTTGGGTGTACCATTTAAAGGGGGGCTTTCTCAACAAAGAAGAGTGCAGTATATCGCTTATTTCAGTAAAGGTTTTATTGGTATGGCTTCGCCGGATGAGCAACCGGCGGAAACTTTGCAATTGCTGGAACGTTTTGCGGCAGTATTCAACCTGACCTTTACCCGTTTTAATGATTTAAAAATTGCAGAAGCACATGCAGAACAAGCTGAGCTGGATTTAATAGCTATTAAAGAAGCCAAACAAAAAGCAGAAGAAGCATTAACAGAGTTGCAGTCTACCCAAAAGCAATTGATACAATCAGAAAAGATGGCCAGCCTGGGAGAACTCACTGCCGGCATTGCCCATGAAATTCAGAACCCGTTAAACTTTGTCAACAACTTTAGTGAAGTGAGTAAAGAATTACTGGATGAAATGAAAGAAGCGATTGAAAAAGGGGATACAGAAGATGCAAAGGAAATTATGAATGATGTAATTCAGAATTTGGAAAAGATAAATCATCATGGTAAACGGGCAGATGGTATTGTAAAAGGAATGTTGCAACACAGCCGTAGCAGCAGCAATCAAAAAGAGGCGACCAATATCAATGCGTTGGCCGATGAATATTTGCGATTGGCGTATCATGGCTTAAGAGCAAAAGACAAATCATTCAATGCAACGATGAAAACAGAATATGATGAAACCATTGGCAACGTCAACATCATTCCACAAGATATTGGAAGAGTGATTTTGAATTTGATCAACAATGCGTTTTATGCCGTGTCTGCCAAAGCCTCGGCGTCGGCGGATGGTAAGTATGAACCAACTGTTTCCGTAACTACAAAGAAAGTTGCGGATAAGATTATAATTAGCGTAAATGACAACGGCAATGGTATCCCTCAAAAAATACTCAATAAAATATTTCAACCCTTCTTCACCACCAAACCAACAGGGCAAGGCACAGGTTTGGGCTTAAGTTTAAGTTATGATATTGTAAAAGCACATGGCGGCGAGTTAAAAGTGGAGACGAAGGAAGGGGAAGGAAGCACATTCATAATTGTATTACCATGTAATTAATAAATAAAAAGATGAAAAGTTTACTTGCCATAATTCTCTTTTTTTATTTCCCGGTGCAACTCCGGGCTCAGGTTCAAGTAGACAGTATGTCTCCGGGCTACAATCCATTTTTAGCAGATAGTCTGCGTTCTAGGATTGATCGGGCTGATAATGATACTACAAAAGCCTGGAACATGATTTTGCTTTACTGGGCAATTGAAGGGGTTCAGTCAGATAGTGCAATGGCTATTGCGAAACAAGCATATGAATTCTCAAAAAGTAAGCAATTGAAATTTATGGAGGTCTATGCATTGATGGCCATAGGATATAATCAAAAAAACACAGGAGATTATGCTGAATCATTAAAAACATACTTACAGGCATTTGAAATATTAGGGTATTCTTCTTTTCATGAAAGTAACAGCCTGCCTGATGCTGATGGTTCTGTTCTTGACCGGGATATTTTGCATGAATATGCAGAGACACAGAGACATATGGGTTTTTTACTTGGAAGAGTTGGTAATAGAACGGAGGAGCTGAACAAATACAGAACAGCATTGAAGATACATGAAGCATTAAAGGATGAACGCTTAGTAGCCAATACAACCAATAATATCGCTGAAGTTTACCTGGCGACGAATCTCCCTGATTCAGCTATACTATTTGCAGAAAAAAGTTTAGGACATTACGAAAAACAAAATGTTCCTTTTTATGTAAAAACATATCTTGGTCATATCTATAATATTATCGGGGAATCCAATCTTTTAATGAAAAAATATGATTTAGCAGAAGATGCTTTATTAAAAGCAGAAAAGGCCAATATCAAGTATAAGAATCTTAGAATTTTAATCCAAACGTATTTACTCCGGGCAGAAATCTTCAATCAAAAACAGGAGTTTGATTCCAGTTTGAACTATGCACACAAAGCCCGGCTTACAGCTGAGGAAGTAGGATTAAAAAGTTTTATCGCTCAAACCTATTCCGTTCTTGCCAATGCATACCGGACACTCAATAAACAAGACAGCGGTTATTATTATTTAAAACAGGCTGCTCCATTAGTTGACAGTCTTAACAAAATAGAAAAGAACAATTTAATACGTTATCAAAACATTTTATTTACAGAGAATCAGAATTTACAAAAAATAGAACAGGAGAAAACTGCTAACCAGAACCGTATCCGGATAATTTCACTTTTGGGCACACTTGGATTTATCCTCCTGGTTGCATTATTGCTTTATCGTAACAACCGGCAAAAACAAAAATCCAACAGGGTTTTAGAAACAACACTAACTAATTTAAAATCCGCCCAATCCCAACTCATCCAATCCGAAAAAATGGCCAGCCTTGGAGAACTTACTGCAGGTATTGCCCATGAAATTCAAAACCCGTTGAATTTCGTCAATAATTTTTCGGAAGTAAATAAAGAATTGGCAGTTGAATTGGAGGAGGAAATAGATAAAGGAAATTATTCTGATGCAAAAGCAATTGCAAAAGATATAAGAGACAATGAAGAAAAAATAAATCATCATGGCAATAGAGCTGCGGCCATTGTAAAAGGGATGCTGCAACATTCAAGCAGCAGCAGTGGTGTAAAAGAACCAACTAATATTAATGCTTTGGCAGATGAATATCTACGTCTCGCTTATCATGGTTTGCGGGCAAAAGACAAATCATTCAATGCCACTATGAAAACTGATTTTGATGAAAGCATCAGAGACATCAACATTATTCCGCAGGATATAGGTAGAGTGATACTCAACTTAATCACCAATGCTTTTTATGTCATTGATGAAAAAAAGAAACAGCAGCTTGCCGGATACGAACCAACTGTTGAAGTAAGTACAAGGAAAGAAAGCAACAAGGTTTTAATTTCTGTAAAAGACAACGGCAACGGCATCCCTCAAAAAATACTCGATAAGATATTTCAACCCTTCTTTACTACCAAGCCCACCGGACAAGGAACTGGATTAGGATTGAGTTTAAGTTATGATATTGTAAAGGCACATGGTGGTGAGTTGAAGGTAGAAACGAAAGAAGGAGAAGGAAGTGAGTTTATTATTCAATTACCAAATTAATCGTTATGATGAATAAGTTTCTAATAACATTGACAACACTTCTAGTTCCCATACTGCTATTTGCACAACAAAAAGAACCTGAAGCAACGCTTTTGGATTTGCAATCCGCAACTAATGATTCATTGCGATATGTCGGGTATACGAAGCTTGGATTTTACTACCAGGAATTAAACAGGGATTCGTCTTTCATTTATTATTCAAGGGCTTTGGAAGTTTCCAAAAACAATAATAAAAAATTTGCACAAGCAAGTACACTTTCTGTAATGGGGTACCAGCTTATTGTTAAAGGGGATTATGCAGAGGCTCTTCAAAACCTGTTCAATGCTTTTGATATCATAGAAAAAACAAAAACCGAGAGGAATGGCTGGTTATATTTTAAAGGTAGTTTGGCTACCAAAGACCATAGAACCTATGTGCTTTCCCAAACGCAACATGTTTACTCTATTTTAATGAATAATACCGGAAATACAAAACAAGAAATATTTTATCTAAAAGAAGCTATCAAAAATGGAAAAATAATTAATGACCCATACCGGTTAGGGCTTTCTCATATGAATCTTGGATATGCTTATTTAAAGCTAAATGAGCTTGACTCTGCCTTGTTTTGTGAACAAGAGGCTCTTACATATTTCAATAAGGCTTTTAGTAATAAATATCTTAGTAATGTTTTTGCCTGGACGGGAGATACTTATTTGAAAAAAGGAAATAGAGAACTTGCAAAACAATTTTATTTTGCCAGTATTCAATCGGCCATTGACCAGGCTAGTCTAGGAACTATTACAGGTAGCTATTATGGTTTATCTAAATGTTATAAGACTGAAGGTGATTTGGATTCGAGTATATATTACGCATACAAATCAGTAGAAAGTATTCAACTGGTTGGTAATACCAGGCACATGGATTTTTCTATAGGTGATTTATATGAAAATTTAGCTGATTGTTATGAGCTTGATATGAAAATGGATAGTGTCAGAAAATACCAACGGCTTGCATTAAAATCTAAGGATAGTATTTATCTGGAAAGAATAAACAATCTAACTAAATTTCAAAACTTAAATTTAAATGAGCAGATACGGCTGCGGGATATTGAGAAAGACAAGCAGGCTTATCAGAGCAAAATAAGAACTTATTTCTTGCTGGGAGGCTTAGCTGTATTTTCAATCATCGCATTTATTCTTTTTCGAAACAACCGCCAAAAACAAAAAGCAAATAAAGTTTTAGAGACAACACTAACTAATTTAAAATCTACCCAATCTCAGCTCATCCAATCCGAAAAAATGGCCAGCCTTGGAGAACTTACTGCAGGTATTGCCCATGAAATTCAAAACCCGTTGAACTTTGTCAATAATTTTTCGGAAGTAAACAAAGAACTCATTGATGAGCTGAACGCTGAACGCTTAAAGCCAAACGCTGAAAGAAATGAACAGTTGGAGAATGAGATTCTGAATGACATAAAAGCCAACGAGGAAAAAATAAATCATCATGGTAAAAGAGCTGATGCCATAGTAAAAGGAATGTTGCAACACTCCAGTAGCGGCAATGGTAAAAAGGAGCCAACCGATATAAATAAACTGGCAGATGAATATTTACGGTTGGCTTATCATGGTTTGAGGGCAAAGGATAAATCTTTCAATGCAACGATGATAACGGATTATGATGAGACCATTGGTAAAATCAATATCATTCCGCAGGACATAGGAAGAGTGATTTTGAATTTAATTACCAATGCATTCTACGTTGTGAATGAAAAGAAAACCCTTCGACAAGCTCAGGGTGACAACAGCTACGAACCAACTGTTTCTGTTAGCACCAAAAAAGTGGGCGACAAAGTAGAAATAAAAGTTACTGATAACGGCAACGGCATTCCTCAAAAAATACTGGATAAAATCTTTCAACCCTTCTTTACCACCAAACCAACAGGCCAGGGAACAGGGTTAGGATTGAGTTTAAGTTATGATATTGTAAAAGCACATGGTGGGGAGTTGAAAGTGGAGACGAAGGAAGGGGAAGGTTCGGAATTTATTATTCATTTACCTAGAAACTAATTAATGAAATCATTTATAAGAATATCGTTGCTGCTTTTGCTCCCATTTTTTGCAAAAGCACAAACACAGCAGAAAACATTAGACAGCCTGAAACAGGCGTTACGTTTAGCAACAATTGACTCTTCCCGTTATATTATTGCCGATAAGCTGTCACTCATGTATTCAGAAAGCAATAGTGATTCTTCATTGCACTATTCAGAAATAGCTCTTTCGGTTGCAGAAAAAAATAATATGACGCTTGACGCTGGCTTAAAGTTAACTGATAAAGCATATCAACAATACAAACTGTATAGATATGGGGAGTCCCTTAAAAATTTTTTACTTGCAGCTAAAATTGCAGAAGACCCGGCAAACGAAACGAAAGTTTTTTCTCAGGGTAAGTATCCTGACCTCCGTAAAAACAGGCTTGATGTTCTCGGAAAAGTACATAATTCCTGGGGTCACCTCATGGGAAGAACAGGGGATACGGCTCAGCAATTAACTCACTATACAAAAGCCAAAGAACTTTTTAAAGAGACGGGCAATGAAGTATGGGGTACACTAATAAAATCGAACATTGGAGTACTATATACAAATTTAGGGAAACTCGATTCTGCTCTGCAATTCGAGCAAGATGCATTAGCAACAGTACTATTGTTTAAAGAAGTTAATGGCTTACAATTAGTAAGCTATATATATTACCATATTGGCAATATATATCTGAAGAAGGGGGATAAAGCACAGGCCATTGAAAACTGGCATAAAGCTATTTTGTTGAATAACGAATTTAATCAAAGGACTTTAATAACTATTTACGGCTCGTTTTCTTCTTTTTATCAGGATGAAAAAAATAAAGATTCAAGCTTGTACTATGCCAAAAAACAATTGGCTATGATGCGATTGACGGAGTCGCCAAATATAGAAGCTGCTTATACCAATTTATATAAGAGTTTTGAACTGAATGGTAATAAAGACAGTGCCAACTTCTACAAAGGGCTTGCTTTAGAAGCAACTGAAAAGACATTGAAAGAAAGGCTAAAAAGCTTAGGCGATTTTCAAAAAGAAGCTTTTAAAGAACAAGAACGTTTACAGCAACTGGAGCAGGAAAAAATAGAAGCCAAAAACAAACTAAGAAATTATACCCTGTTTGGTGTGTTGGCTGTATTCCTTATAGTTGGGTTATTGCTTTACCGCAACAACCGGCAAAAGCAAAAAGCAAATAAAGTTTTACAGGAACAGAAAGATAAAGTAGAAAGCACTTTGTATGAATTAAAAGCCACCCAATCCCAACTCATTCAATCAGAAAAAATGGCCAGCCTTGGAGAACTCACTGCCGGTATTGCACATGAAATTCAAAACCCGTTAAACTTCGTCAATAATTTTTCGGAAGTGAGTAATGAACTGATTGATGAAATGAAAACAGAGTTTAAAAAAGGCGATACAGAAGAAGGCTTTGCAATTGCTGATGATATTAAACAAAACCTGGAGAAAATTCTTCATCATGGCAAAAGAGCCGATGCAATTGTAAAAGGAATGTTGCAACACAGCAGCAGTGGCAGCGGTAAAAAAGAACCAACCAATATCAATGCACTGGCAGATGAATATTTACGGTTAGCTTATCATGGCTTAAGAGCAAAAGACAAATCATTCAACGCCACCATGAAAACTGATTTTGATGAAACGATTGGTAAAATCAATATCGTGCCGCAGGACATTGGAAGAGTTGTTTTGAATTTGATCAACAATGCTTTTTATGTGGTGGATGAAAAAAAGAAACAACAACCAGCCGGATACGAACCAACAGTTTCAGTAAGTACAAAAAAGATAAATGGTAAAGTAGAAATAAAAGTTGCAGACAATGGCAATGGCATCCCTCAAAAAATACTTGACAAAATCTTTCAACCCTTCTTTACCACCAAACCAACAGGACAAGGAACGGGTTTAGGTTTATCGCTGAGTTATGATATTGTAAAAGCACATGGTGGAGAAATAAAAGTAGAAACAAAAGAAGGGGAGGGCTCAGCATTCATTATACAATTACCGTCAGCTTAATAAAGAGTATGAAAAAGATTTTGAAAATTACACTATTGCTTTTACTTCCTTTTTTTGCCAAGACACAGCTAAGCAATCCTGACAGCCTTCGGAACATTTTACGAAATGCAACTACCGACTCTGTCCGCCATAACACTTGCGTTGAATTATATTATAACTACTCTGAAGCAAACAGGGACTCTGCTCTTTTCTATGCTGAAAAACGTTTAACCCTTGCCAAACAAAATAATCAAAAGCTGGCAGAAGAACCCAAATAATAAAGAAGAAAAGGGGTGGCGGATAGCCCAGTTTCCTGTTCCGGGAAAAGACAGATTTACCATTCTTTCTGTAACACATCAGGTATTAGGTAACCTTATGAATTATACGGAGAATCCGAAACAAGAAATATTTCACTTAAAAGAGGGATTAAGAATTGCTGCTCAAATTCATCATATAGACAGGCAAATGGTACCTAATATGAGATTGGCAGAAGCTTATATTAAAAAGAATGAGCTTGATTCTGCTATCTATTATGCAAAAGAGTCAGATTTTTTTGCAAAGGACCCCAGGTATAGAGGTCTTTACAAAGGCTTGAATCTTGCCTTTATCGGAGACATTTATTTTAAAAAAGGAGATAAGCAACTGGCTAAAAAATATTATTACGAAGGGTTATCATTTTCAATTGAACGGAACAACCAAAACAGTATTGCTCAGATAAATCACAAACTTTTTCAATTTTTCCTGCAGGAAAATGAAAAAGATTCTGCACTTAGTTATGCACTGAAAAATATTGGAATTATTAAATCTGTTAGTAATGAAACTGGCGGGTTATTAAATGCAGGAATGGCGTATGAAGATCTCTATCTTGCTTATAAACTAAATAATCGTGTAGACAGTGCTTACAAATACCAGGGCCTGGCCCTGGTAGCCAAAGACAGTTTGTATAAAATAAGAATCAGAAACCTGGCAGATTTCCAAAATCTATCTCTTGAAGAATCACTTCGTTTAGAGAATTTGGAAAATGAAAGGATCCGGACGCAATCAAAAATCAGAACTTATGGAATGCTTGCAGGTCTTGCTGTTCTTACCATAATCGGTTTCATTCTTTACCGCAACAACCGCCAAAAACAAAAAACAAATAAAGTATTAGAAAAAACATTATTCAATCTACAATCTACCCAATCTCAACTCATCCAATCAGAAAAAATGGCTTCGCTTGGGGAACTCACAGCCGGCATTGCCCATGAAATTCAAAACCCGTTGAATTTTGTCAATAATTTTTCGGAAGTCAGCAACGAACTGATTGATGAAATGAAAACGGAGTTTAAAAAAGGTGATACTGACGAAGGCTTTGCTATTGCTGATGATATTAAACAAAACCTGGAGAAAATTCTTCACCACGGCAAAAGAGCCGATGCCATTGTAAAAGGAATGTTGCAACACTCCAGCAGCGGCACTGGCAAAAAAGAACCAACTGATATTAATAAACTGGCAGATGAATATTTACGATTAGCATATCATGGTTTGCGGGCAAAAGACAAATCATTCAACGCTACGATGAAAACAGATTTTGATGAAACGATTGGCAACATCAATATCATTCCGCAGGATATTGGAAGGGTGATTCTTAATTTAATCAACAATGCTTTTTATGTGGTTGATGAAAAGAAAAAACATGCTTCGGCAAGCTCAGCAGGACAGCCCTACGAACCAACTGTTTCAGTAAGTACCAAAAAAATAAATGGCAAGGTTGAAATAAAAGTGAATGATAACGGCAACGGCATTCCACAAAAAGTATTGGATAAAATATTTCAACCATTCTTTACTACTAAACCTACCGGGCAAGGAACAGGATTAGGATTGAGTTTAAGCTATGATATAGTAAAAGCACATGGGGGAGAAATAAAAGTAAATACTAAAGAAAGCGAAGGAACAGAATTTTCCATCATTTTACCGCTATAGATATGGATAGGTCTTAAACATAAAACCATTACAACCGCTGATTATGAAAAAAATTGTCATCTTTTTTTTCGTTCTTGTTTCACTAAGTGCAAAGTCACAAGTGGGGTTTGAACAGTATTATGCTGAAAAGCAATTACTGACCATTCTTCAGCAGGCCAAAACAAATTGGGACCGACTGCAAGCTACTGGTATGCTGGCAGTGCATTATAAGGAGACAAACAAAGACAGTTTGGCCAAAGTTTATCTTGGCAAGGTAAAAGCTATGGCAGCCGATGGAAAAGATGTAAAACTAAAAGCCAGGAGCCTGTGGTGGGATAACTATTACGAAAGCGATACTGTAAAAGCCCAGCGTTATATTGACTGGGCAGCCAGCAATAATCTTATTGAAGATAAGATTGCCGGTTATGTGGAACTTGCCAGTATCAATATCCATATTAATCTGGCGATAGCCGAAAAAAATATACTGACCGCAAAAACATTGTGGGAAGGATGGAAAAAAGACTCGGCAAGCAAGGATTCACTGAAGATTGAAGTATTCAAGCAATTGGCACATGTCTATATTCACAAAAAGGATGGTGTAAAAACGGTTAGCTATCTTCTCCCTCTTCAGGATTATGCGAACCAGGACCTGAATCTATCAATAAAAGAAGCGGCGTTGATTGGCTTAGCAGGTATGTATAATGAATGGCGGGGACAAGATAGAAAGGTAATCGAATGGTCAGTCAAGCTCCATGAGTTTTATAAAAAATTGAAAAACCCCAACAAGACACTCTTTACACTTTATATACTGTCTTCGCAATATGCTACTATCGGCGATACAGTAAAAACCCGTTATTACTCTGCGGAAACAGAGAAACTGCGGGATTCAATAGGAGTATATGGAAACAGCATGGAGTGGTTCTATTCCTCTAAATATTATATGGGCCTGATTAAACTGGATGAATACACCCGGTTGCTCGAAAATAATTTCAACAACCATTATTTTTTATCACCGTTACAGAAGGCAAGTATAAAATTGAATCTTTTCGGTAATGCGGAACAGCTTGATTCAGTAAAGCATTATCTCGCTTTGTATAAATCGCTGGCCGGAGATACAGGGGCTATCAAATATAATAGTTACAAATATTTCCAGCTTATGTACTATGGGAAGACAAAGCAGTATAATCTCGCTATTCCACTTCTTGCAGAAATGAGAAAAGAACCTGAAGTAAGCGAAAATCTATCTACCACTATGGAGATATGCAGAAGCCAGGCGGAAGCCTACGCTGGGTTACATGACTATAAGAATGCGTACACTTTTCTTGCCGAGGCATATCATCTCAAAGACAGCCTGGAAAAGTTAAGTGGTAAAGAAGAAGTATCGTTGATGGAAATGCAAAAGCAACAGGAACTGCAAACGACCGCTTATAATGAAGAAAAAAAATTACAGGAAGCTGAACAGGCAAAGGCAAAGTTTAAAAACAGGATGAGGCTATACGGGTTGCTGGGGGGATTGGTAATATTGATAGCCGTTGCAGGACTATTATGGCGCCACAGCAGGCAAAAACAAAAAGCGAACCTGGTACTGGAAGCTACATTAGCTGATCTGAAAGCTACGCAGACACAATTGATCCAGTCGGAGAAAATGGCATCGTTGGGAGAACTAACCGCCGGCATTGCTCATGAAATTCAAAACCCGTTGAACTTTGTTAATAATTTTTCGGAAGTAAACAAAGAATTGGTGGATGAGTTGCAACAGGAATTAAAAGCCGGAAAAATTAACGACGCCATTGAAATATCTAATGATATAAAAGCGAACGAAGAAAAGATAAACCATCACGGCAAAAGAGCCGATGCTATTGTAAAAGGTATGCTGCAACACTCCAGTAGCGGCAGTGGCAAAAAAGAGCCAACCGATATTAATAAACTGGCAGATGAATACTTACGGCTGGCTTATCATGGCTTGCGGGCAAAAGATAAAACGTTCAATGCTACGATGAAAACTGATTTTGATGAAAGTATCGGAAATATCAACATCATTCCGCAGGATATTGGAAGGGTGATTTTGAATTTAATTACAAATGCGTTTTATGTGGTAGATGAAAAGAAGAAAACTGGTATTGAAGGATATGAGCCAGCTGTTTCAATAAGCACAAAAAGGAACGATAATAAAGTTTTGATTGCTGTAAAAGACAACGGCAATGGCATTCCTCAAAAAGTACTGGAAAAAATATTTCAACCCTTCTTTACCACCAAACCCACCGGGCAGGGTACAGGATTAGGATTGAGTTTGAGTTATGATATTGTAAAAGCACATGGTGGAGAATTGAAGGTGGAGACCAAAGAAGGTGAAGGGAGTGAGTTTAAGATTGTTTTACCTGTTTAAGGATATTTCAAACCAGGTTAGCAGTAAATAGCCGATTGTATACAACCTTAAATACATGAATTGCAATCATAAAACTATAACTTTGGATGATACCCGAATATAAGCCGCTAATTAATCTCATCAGCAAAATACGAACCATGAAAAAAATCATCTTTCCCTTTCTGTTGCTTATCAGTTTATCTGGTTTTTCGCAGGATAATAATTTGACTGTTATAGGAAATAAGAATGCCGTTCCTGCACAACTGACTTATTCCGAACTTCAGGGTATTTTCCTGGGTAATAAACCCCAATGGAGTAATGGAGGTAAGGTGATAATTGCGATGATGAAACTGAATACACCCGGCGGAAAAGCTACCTGCGACAAGCTTTTTCGTATGACCCCCGACCAGGTAACAAAACATTGGCTTGGCGTTTCTATTAAGGGGACCATCGATGCACCGGTGTTTTTAAACTCTGCCGCAGAAGTACAAAGTTTTGTATCCGCTAACAGCGGAGCTATCGGAATAATTAATGAGGTAGCCTCTGCCGCTAATACCAAAACAGTTTTGATCGATGGGAAAAAAACTTTTTGATCTTTTTGCTGGTTGAATAAACAATAAACTAAAAGCCATCTAACTCTGCTTATGTTCATCGGTGTTAAAACTAAAATATTGCTGACCGTATTGGCAATTGTATTGTTATTCACCTTTTTTTCGCTTTTATATTTTCCTTCTCAACAGGGTAGAACATTATTATCTAATTACCGGAATGAAGTAAAGAACCAGGCAAAAACAATTGCCATGGGGGCAAGCATTGCATTAAGTGAGCAAAATTTCAAGGGCATAAAAACAGCCATGGATTTTGTAAAGGAAAATGAAGAGTTGCGTTTTGTTGCACTTATACAAAGTGATACACAATGGAACCAGGCCCATACAGCACATACTATTAAGGATTCTGTGATTGTATCTTTCCCGGATGATAAAGAATTCAGTATTGACTTAAAATCAAACGATTCATTGATAGTGATTAGGGCCCCTTTCCGCTCCAGTATCATGAATGGTGATATCATGCTGGTGGTAAGTACAGACTCCATCAACAAAAAGCAAAAGAAGATATGGCTGACAGCCTTGCTTGTAAGCGGAATAATTTTCCTTATTGGTATGTTGATAGGATTATGGCTTTCAAGAAGCATCTCTCATCCCGTACAGGCATTAAGAAAAGCAGCTAAACGGGTAGGTGAAGGTGATCTTACTTCGATAGTTGAAAATAATTCAAAGGATGAGATCGGCGAACTGGCTACTGCATTTAATAGCATGGTAAAAGACATTAAAAAATTATCAGAGCTTACGCTGGCACAGGAGAAGGAAAAGCAAGCTATGCTGGCTTCGCAGAATGAAGCACTGGAAAAGGAGGTGGCAGAACGTACAAAGGAATTGCGCCAATCACTCGTAGACCTGAAGGCCACACAATCACAGCTCATCCAATCCGAAAAGATGGCTTCGTTGGGGGAGCTTACTGCCGGCATTGCCCATGAAATTCAGAACCCGTTGAACTTCGTCAACAATTTTTCGGAAGTAAATAAAGAGTTACTGGATGAAATGAACGAAGAGATTGACAAGGGAAATTACGAGGAGGTAAAAATAATTGCAAAAGATGTGACCGACAACCAGGAAAAAATAAATTATCATGGAAAAAGGGCTGATGCTATTGTAAAAGGAATGTTGCAACATAGCCGCAGCAGCAGCGGACAAAAAGAACCCACCGATATCAATGGGTTGGCTGATGAATATTTGCGGCTGGCTTATCATGGCTTAAGGGCAAAAGACAAGACTTTTAATGCTACATTAAAGACAGAGTATGATGCAAGTATCGGTAATATTAATATCATTCCGCAGGATATGGGCAGGGTTATTCTCAATTTGATCACCAATGCATTCTATGTAGTAAAAGAAAAAAAGAGAGAAACACCCAACGGCTACGAACCTACTGTAACAGTAACTACACGAAAAACAAAGGATAAAATAATTATTTCTGTAAAAGATAATGGAAAGGGCATTCCACAAAAAATTGTAGATAAGATTTTTCAACCTTTTTTTACCACCAAGCCCACCGGACTGGGAACAGGTCTTGGGTTATCACTAAGCTATGATATTGTAAAGGCGCATGGCGGTGAATTGAAGGTGGAAACAAAGGAAGGAGAAGGTGCGGAATTTATCATTATCTTACCTTCATAAAACACAAATTCATTGTATGAAAGTATTAGTAGTAGATGACGAAAAAGATGTTCAGACCCTTTTTGAACAACGGTTTCGTAAGGAAATCAAAAGCGGTGAAATAGATTTTGTTTTTGCCTTTTCCGGTGAGGAAGCACTGGTTTATCTGAACCAGCATGACCAGGAAGCTGTCTTGATTTTATCTGACATCAATATGCCCGGAATGAGTGGTCTGGAGTTGTTAGGAGAGATCAAACAAAAATATTTTAAACCACCTCCGGTGGTAATGATGATCACCGCCTATGGTGATGCGGAAAACTTCAATACGGCTAAAGAACTTGGGGCTGATGATTTCCTGACAAAACCGGTTGATTTTACCGCATTAAAAGAAAAATTAAAAACCATTCACTGATGGCAAAAATTTTAGTGGTTGATGATGAAACGGATCTCGAAGTGCTTATCAAACAGAAATTCCGGCAGAAAATAAGAGAACGTCAGTATGAATTTGTTTTTGCCATTAATGGTGTAAAAGCATTGGAGCAACTGGAGCAACATAATGATGTGGATGTGGTACTCAGCGATATTAATATGCCGGAAATGGATGGGCTTACCTTACTGTCCCGCCTGAATGAACAACACGGTTTACTAAAATCAGTGATTGTTTCTGCCTATGGTGATATGGATAATATCCGCACTGCCATGAACCGGGGAGCTTATGATTTCGTTACCAAGCCGGTGAATTTTGAAGACCTGGAACTGACCATGGAAAGAACGATTAAACATGTTGCACAGCTGCGGGAAACCATGAAAGCCATCAAAGAGAATAATATTCTCAAGATGTATGTGGATGAAACGGTGCTGAACTTTATGGGCAGCCGGGAATTTGAGTCTTCCTTGATGCAGAACGAAACAGTAGACGCTACAGTGGCGTTTATGGATATCTGCAGCTTTACTACTATCAGTGAACATGAATCGCCGGATAAAGTGGTGAAATTGCTGAATAACTATTTTGATGTAATGGTAAAAGAGATTATTGACCAGGGAGGATATATCGATAAATTTATCGGCGATGCCGTAATGGTAGTTTTCCGGGGCGATTATCAGTTGGACAGGGCTCTTGATGCCAGTCTTGAAGTAAGAAAGAAAATTGCTGCACTTCCTAATGAATCCGGGGATATATTTTTTTCACCAAAAGTTTCAATCGGTATCAACAGTGGCGAAATGATCTCCGGTAATATTGGTTCCGCTACGCTACGCCGGTTGGATTACACAGTGATAGGTGATGTAGTAAATACCGCACAACGATTACAATCCGTAGCTAATCCGGGTCAGATAGTTATTAATGAAAAAGCATACGAGAAAGTAAAGGAATCATTTAACTGCCAGCGGATAGGTGAAGTGGAATTGAAACATAAAGCAGTGCCCATGGTTATTTACGAAGTGATGGATTAATTTTTACCGCTAATTTATTTTTATTCATGCAGTACGAACAGGTTTATTCATTTCTTATTAATAAGCTGGAAAAAGAATTACCTGCTTACCTTTCTTATCATACTGCTGCTCACACCAAAAATGTTATTGCTGCTGTTGAAGAGCTGGCAGCCGGTGAAAATGTTTCAGGTAATGATTTAACGTTGCTTAAAACTGCAGCCCTGTTTCATGATGCCGGTTTTTTACAACAGTCTGCCGGCCACGAAGAAATTTCCTGTATCATTTCCAGAGAATATTTACCCGGTTATGGCTATTCGAATGAACAGATTGAGCAAATCTGCCGCACTATCATGGCCACCCGTCTGCCACAAAGTCCCTCCGATCATATGGGACAGATACTTTGTGATGCAGACCTTTTTTATATCGGTAAAGAAGGGTATACTGCCAATGCCGAAAAACTGTTTCGGGAGTTTAAGTATACCAAAGTTGTAAAGACAGAGTCAGAATGGGAATTACTACAAATAGAATTTTTATCATCACACCAATACTTTACAAAAACAGCTATCAACTTATTAGATGCCGGAAAACAGATAATACTGCAGGGATTAAAACAGAAATTAGATACTACGTTGGCTGTTCAGCATGAAAGTGAACCGGCAAGATTGATGGTCGATGCAATACTTACAGTGTTAGGTGTTACCATAGCAGGCATTGCCTTAAAATTATTCCTGGTACCCAATCACTTCTTTGATGGTGGAATTACTGGTATTTCGCTGCTGGTGCATGAAGTATATCATTTTAATCTTGGGCTGGTAATAGTTTTACTCAACCTTCCACTGATAATTGTCAGTTATTATACAATTGGTAAGCGATTTGCTTTTAAAACATTAATCAGCGTTATACTTCTTGGCATTTGCTTATTACTGATACCAAACTATGCCATGACCGCGGACAAATTGCTTATCTCTATTTTCGGGGGAGCTTTTTTGGGTATTGGTGTGGGGCTGATTATGCGAACAGGTGCGGCCCTCGATGGTATAGAGGTACTTGCCGTCTATACATTAAAACGAACTTCTTTTACTATTACTGAAATCATTTTGGGGCTTAATATTGTGATTTTCACTATCGCCGGTTTCCGGTTTGGTTTAGAAACCGCCTTATATTCCATCCTTACTTAT
The DNA here is from genome assembly GCA_016719015.1 of Chitinophagaceae bacterium. GTDB lineage: Bacteria > Bacteroidota > Bacteroidia > Chitinophagales > Chitinophagaceae > JJ008. The sequence goes on along the minus strand of JADKAZ010000001.1, from coordinate 950,085 downwards.
TTTACCGCCACCCGTTGTATTGATTATGTAGTGGAAGGCCTCCAGGCTTATACCGGTGTCACAATCGTATCCGGAAAAAGCGATGCTATCAAATATCAATTAGTGAATAAATTGGGTAGGGGTATCACTGTGTATAAAGGGGAACGGGGATTTTGCCCGGCAAGTTTGAAGTAAGTTCAGAATGTGATATTATTTTTACTGTAATTACAAGGCTTGAACTGCGCAAGCTAAAAAACCTGGTTTATGATGTGGACCCCAAGGCCTTTGTCTTTGCCAATACTATAAAAGAAGCGTCTGGTGGAATTATTAAAAGAAGACATGCCCACTAAGAGTAAATAGGGTTGGCAGCAGTACAATCATTTAACCAGTATCTTTTTTAAAGCATCATACTTCAGCTCTTTTTTTTATTAACTTTCACCATAGAAGAATTTATATGCGGGTTGTTTACTTGTTTCTTTTCGGAGCTATTGTTGCTGTTTTTCTCTTTTTAAGAAAATGCGCAGACCGTAAAGTTGAAAAAATAACAGGTAAAGAAATAGTAAGGGAAGATGAAGAGTACCTTGGCTCATGGGCTAGTAAAACAAAAAATTCCTATATAGCTTTCCGGCTTCGCCGCGATGGTACCTTCCATTATTCTTTGGCAGAGTATCCCGTAAATGACACCACTAAAATATCAGGGAAGTACGAGTTACTAAATTCTCCGGGCGGCAATCTTAATTATTTCCCAAGACTATGCACTTTTAATGAAAGTGGTGATACACTGTTCAACTATTATATTCGATATATCACTCCTTATAATTCTACCGTTGACAAGTATTCTAAAATGGTGTTAAGTCCTAACAGCGTTTTTGATACTATTGAATATGTTTTTTACAGAATTAAACAATAAATGTCTTTTTATGCGGATAATTTTTAACTGGTGCAGTTTGTTTTTCCTTGTGTTAGTAATAACTGGCTGTAGTAGTAATTCAAATAAGAAAGCAGTTGATCCAGCAGATCTTGATAGCATCCTGGCGGAAGAAGCAAAAAATGCACCAGGCCCTGTGCGTAATAACCTTTCTGCAGATGAGCTGATAAAAGTAAGTAACTGCAATAATGCAGCATGTGTGCAATTATTTATGAAGGATTTGGCCACAGATTTTGTTCATGCAAAAAAAGGCGAATTTGCAAGTCTTACCCGATCAGCCATAAAGGATACCGCAGGTCAGGAAATGATAATGCCTGTTTCTACCCTTTATTTTTCAAAGGATCCCGGTGCTGACTGGAGAATAGCACACACAGTACATAAATCGGAAATCAGCAATCAATTATTAAATGAGTTTACCGCAAAAGGGTTTTCATTGCAAGACTCAGGCTATTATTCTCCTGCAAAAGCCCTGGCCTATCATTATACTTCGGTACAATACCCTGGAAAAGTGTTATATTTTTCTACCACCTACAAACCCTGGGGGTCTAAAGGAATTTATCTGAGTGCAAATTGGGTATCCTTTGTTTTCGAAGTTTTGAGTGCTCAATAATTCAATTTTTAATATGGGCTATAATCCCAGCACTTCTTTTAATTTGCCATATCCACTTCTGCTTACCGGCACTTTGGCTCCGGAACGTAGAATGGCTACATGATTATCTTTTTCATAGGGGGTCAATCCTGGTGATGTGTTGCACATTTACAATGTACGAACGGTGGGAACGGACGAATTGCTGACTGTCCAATGATTGTTCAAAATGAGTCATGGTTTTATTCTTCAGAAAATATCCTTCCTGGGTGTGAATTTTCACATAATCATCTGCGGCTTCTAAATACTGTACATCATGCACCGGAATGATTTTTATTTTGCTGCCGTTCTTTACTACGATACGTTGACTTTGTGAAGGGGATAATGAAGCGGACTCTAATAAATCTTGTGTGGCCTTTTCCGTAGTATTTGTTTTTTGTTCAGCCCATTTGGCAATCGCTTTATCAAACCGATGCTGGTCAAAAGGCTTTAATAAATAATCAACCGCATGTGCTTCAAATGCTTTGATGGCATATTCATCAAAGGCGGTAGTGAAAATAACTGAAGGAGGTTGTTCAATTAATTCGAGCATTTCAAAACCAGTGATCTTCGGCATTTGAATATCGAGAAAGATCAGACCTGGCTGATGCTGCTGAATAGCTTTCAGACCTTCAAAGCCATCACCGCATTCCTGCATCAATACCAAATTCGGATGTTTTTGTAAGTATTCGGTTACGATACTCCTTGCAAGCGGTTCGTCGTCTATGATAATTACTTTGCTCATATTATTGTACTTGGGGAATTTTTACAATTGTTGTAAAGATATTTTCTTTTCCATGGGTCGTCAACAGATCAGTTCTTGCAAACAACAAATACAGTCTTCGTTGTACGGACTTTAATCCAAATCCAGTTCCCTGTTTCGGGGATGAAGTTTCCGGGTCAAAAGGGTTTAACACTTTGATGACCAGGTTATCCCCTTCTTTGGTGGCGAACAAACGTATTACGGTGTTTCCCGTTGTATCATATAGACCAAATTTGATGGCATTCTCAACAATGGGCTGCAAGATGAGGGCTGGTAACTTTAGTTGTTTAATATTTTCATCTACTTCGATTTCAGTGGCCAGGCGGTTACCAAATCTTACTTTTTCTATATCAAGGTACAATTGCAGGTACTGTAGTTCTTCTTGAAATGTCACCCACTGGGTTTCTTCTTTTTTTATTGTACCTCTTAAAAAGTCAGATAACTGCTGTACCATTTTCCTGGCCTCTTCTGGTCTGCTTCCAATTAATGCATTAATGGAATTCAGACTATTGAATAAAAAATGCGGTTGCAATTGTTGACGCAGTTTGAATAACTCTGCTTCTTTGGCCAGTTTTTCAGCATCAATTTTTCGTTCATTCATTTCTTTTTGCTCCTGCTGATTATACCAGAGTATACTGATCATTGTTACGCATCCAAGTAATAGAAAAGCAATACTGAAACGAATGGATAAAGAATGATGCAGCAGATCAGCATAACCGGGATAATGATTCAGTGATATGCGAAGTAACAGTTTGGCAAGCAGCAGCCAAATGATAGTAAGGAAAAGACAAATGGAAAAAATATTGATATACTGCTTGCCCCGGGGCAAATAATAACGGAGAGTGTTCATCACCAGCAGGCAGGCCAATAATAATAAGGTGTTGCTAATCGCACTGTCAATGATAGCTGCTTTCCATGGTAGCCCAAAGAAATTAAGGACCATCGCATTATCTGCAACCATTACTATCCAGGCAATGATGAAAATGATCCGAAACCTTAATATGGACAGTGGTGAGTTTGACATTTTACGTCAGGTTCAGTATTTCTAGTGTATGGCCAAAACGTATTTGCTCAGCTTTCTTATAAATAATATGCAGGTAACTTTCCGCATTCTCTTTTTCCTCAATTCTTGAATACATTTCTGCTCCATCCACCAATTCGTTGAGCTGGTACAATTCACTAATGCTTATAAACTGCCATTGTACCAATTGCTGGTTACGGTTGAAAAACATTTCTTCTTCTTTGCCGCCTAATACCTGTGCTTTGTGAAAAGCCTCTTCTTTACTCCCGGCTGAGATCAGGCGAAGTTGTTCATCAAATTGGGCTGTATGGTTCCCATCACCGCAAACGATGCGAAAGACCATTTTTGTAAGATACCAGTTCATAAAGGTTGGTGTTTGGTATGTATGATAATGACAGGCTATTACCTGTCATTCATTAAAAACTTTTGATCTCAATTCCGCCGAAAATCACTGTCCCTTTCAGCAACAAAACCTTATCCGGATTATCAATCATCGTCTGCATGTTCCGTTTATCTTCCAGGCCGCCGAAAATGGTAACAGCTTCGGACCTTACAGTCCAGTTAGAAGGAACAATCAGTTTAGTTCCACCAAAAATGGTGGTCAGTTCGATTTCAGCAATTCCTTTAAAATCTGCCCGGCTAAGATCAAGTTCGGTTCCACCGAAAATATTTACCAGGTCCCCACCTTTAAAATTTTTAGAAATAATATTCTTTTTGGCCCCGCCAAAAACAGACGTACTGTCTACATAATCTTCCTGGACATCTTTCTGGCTTTCATAAGTTTCATCAACGATCGGTGCCTCATCTATTTCTGAATTGGTAGCCGCTGTCTTTTTTTTTTCATCACAATCAGCCCATTGGCCGTAGTGACGACGGCGGGGCTTGATAATAAGAAGGGCGCCGACAACAATCAGGACAACAGGCCAGATATACCGTCTAATTTCAATATCGGGGTATATTTCTGTACAAAGAAATGCGCCACCAATCAACATCAGGATAAACCAGGCACCGCCACGAAAACCATGTTTAACCCCAATAAAAAATCCCAGCAGTATCAAGAACATTTGCCAGCTGAACATCCAGGTTGGTAAATCAGTAACAGTTGCTTTTACCAATGCAGCTATACCTACTAGCAGGATAAACACACCTGTCCATATATGACCATGATTGCTGCGGTGCTCCATTCTTTTTTCCCAACGTTCTTTTCGTTCCTCCCATCTCTCCCGGAACTTGTTTCTGTACTCTTCTCTCATGTCATTCTAATTTTAAACAAATCTATAGGGAGAAAAGTGATTGGTCAATAGTGAATGGGTGCTGTGCAGCTTTAAGTCGGTGAATGGCAGGAATGCCGGGGTGAAAACGATAACTGGTCTTAAAATCTACTACTTAGTTCAGCGAACTGCTCCATATAAGTTGATAGGGCTCACTGTCGCCCTTGATACAGGTAAAATTGAAGCAGGTTATAAAAGGCATATTGATAGGTTCTTGTCCGTCATTAAAGTCAATGGCCATAGTACCGCTTACATAGGTCTCGGTACTGGAAGTTTCAATAGCTTTTAAACCAAGGGGCATTTGCTGTTTGCCAAAGCCCTGTTCATAACGACGGTAAGCTAAACGTTCTACCAGGTTCTGTACAAATTCTGGTTGGTCGAAAGCGGCGGAGATGTGTAGCGTCTGTTTCATAACAAGGCTTTTAACTGTTCAGACCCTTGTTCTTTCTACACTCTGTCTGCCCTGCGGGGTCTTTACTTATTAATGAGATGCAGGAATACCTTGTTTACTTACTAAGGGATTGTGAAAGTTGGAGGAGGGGCTTTCAAAAGAAAATTTTACCATAGAGAACATGAGTTAACGAGATAGCACAGAGAAACTCTGCGTAAACTTAGCGGACTCTTTTTCTCTGGGGTGAAAAAACGATGAATGTTTTAATTGCACCCGTAGGGCTTGTTTGAATACTTACCTCACAAACTCAAACCTATCCCCATCAAACAATCCTAAATCACTCAGCTTTAAATGTGGTATCACCAGCAAAGCCATAAACGAGAGTGTCATAAAAGGAGAAGTTAAAGTGGAGCCGAGTTCTTCTTTTACCATTTTGTCAATATCGGTGTATTGAGCGGCTATCATATAGCCATCTTCATTACTCATCAGTCCGGCTACTGGCAAGGGGAGTGCCATCTCCTTCCAACTGCCTGCTGGTTCGGTAGGGATTACACAGCTTATACCGCCTTTGTTGGCAATAACAAAATTTACTGCATTGCCAATACTTTCATCATCCACACCCACCGCAACAATATTGTGGCTGTCATGTGCCACAGACGAAGCGATAGCTCCTTTTTTTAATCCAAAATTTTTGATAAATGCGGCAGCCACCGGAGCTTCACGGTAACGATTTACTACCACCAGTTTTAAAGTATCGTTTTCTACGTCGCTTACAATTTTATCGTCAACCAGTTTGGGTGCAATTGAAAGCCGGTTGGTGATAAGCTGCCCGTCTAATGCTTCAATAACATGTAGCTCCGATTGGTTAGGAACAAGTGAAACTTCAAAGTTGGCTACTTCTTTTCTGCTACAGGAAAAATTATTTACAATACCAGATTTTGTGGTTACGATATTTGACACCCCGTTCTCTGCCACTAATTCACCATTGATAAATGTTTTTACCACTTCAAAATTTTCTAAGTCCTTTACCACAATGAAATCTGCATAGTCACCTTCTCTCAGCAGTCCAACATCTAATTTATAATGAAGAACAGGGTTTACACAAGCAGCTTTAAGAATCTTGAAAATATCAATGCCTTTGGCAACAGCTCTTGCACAAAGGTGGTTGATATGACCCAGCACCAAACTATCAGGATGTTTATCATCACTGCAAAACATCATCATGTCCGGCCAGTCATTCAATAAATCAATTAATGCCTCAAAATTTTTAGCTGCACTTCCTTCCCGTATAAGGATTTTCATACCGTATTGTAGTTTGTCCAGTGCTTCTTCAGCAGTAAAACATTCATGATCGGTGGCCCCACTAAATCCCCCCGCCGGGGGGATTTCGGTTTCCGAACGAAATGAAATCCCTTCAATATACTTCCTGGCTTCTTCTCCTCTTAACCCAGGGGCATGCCCATCTACAGGTTTGCCTAATCGATGTGCTGCTGCTATCTTCTTCATTACCTCTTCGTCCTTAAACAATACACCCGGAAAATTCATCATCTCACTCAAATACTTTATCTCATCTCTTTGCAATAGTTTTTCACATCGGCTGAATCTAATGTTGCTCCTGCCGTTTCAAAAATGGTAGCCGGTACGCAGCTTGGTGCGCCAAAATTAAATTTGAAGGGAACGGTCTTTCCATTTCTCAATCATAAACTCCACACCTTCCATGCCGCATACATTGGCAATTTCATGCGGGTCGCTGACGGTGGAGACAGTGCCTTGCACTACTGCCAGTCTTGCAAATTCGGACGGAACCAGCATCGAACTTTCAATATGTACATGACTGTCTATAAAGCCCGGGAGAATATAGTCTTGGGTGAGGAGTCCGGAGTCAGGAATCTCCCTGATTGAACTTATTTTTTCGTCCTTTACAACTACTTCAGCCGGATAAATCGTCTGTGAGTGAACATCCACCAATCGGCCAGTTATTAAAAATGAACCTTTCATCTGCTTATTTTGTTATTTCACACTAAAATACTCATTTGGCAACTGCTAATCTTTACATTTGAACTCAATTTTTAAAACAAAAACATACAATATGAAACGTATTCTTTTCTCTTTGCTTTTATTATCAGCAGGTTTTTCTGTTTTTTCTCAAACTGCTGATGAGGTGATTAATAAACATATCGAAGCTATTGGTGGTGCCGATGCCTGGAGAAAAGTAAATTCTGTAAAAATGGAAGGCACATTGCAGGCTCAGGGGGCCGAAATTGCGGTTGTACAAACTATATTACACAAAAAAGGCTCCCGCCAGGATATTTCAATAATGGGTATGACAGGTTACATGATCGTTACACCTACAGAAGGTTGGAATTATATGCCATTTCAAGGTCAGCAGGCACCCGAAGCGATGACCGCAGAAGACCTTGTTGAATCACAAGAACAATTGGATGCTCAGGGCAGCTTAATTGATTATGCCGCAAAAGGCCATTCAGTAGAATATCTTGGTAAAGATGATGTAGATGGCACCGAGTGTTATAAACTAAAGGTGAATAAGAAAAATGGTAGTCCCGAAACCATGTATTTTGAAATTAAAACTAATTATCTTATCAAAAGTGTTGCCGTTAGAAAAGCAAATGGCCAGGAAGCAGAAGTGGTTACCAGTTACAGCAACTATGAAAAACTGCCAGAAGGAATTGTGATTGCTAAGTCAATGACCCTTCCTTTTGGGGAACTTAACATCAGTAAAATCACCATCAACGGGGCGGTTGATGAAGCAATTTTTAAAAAGTAAGCCATTGAATTAATATGACTTTATAATAGTAAAACAAGCAAACCCCGATTGAAAAGTCGGGGTTTGTTATTAATTTTCAAGTTCAATTTTTATATATGAAAATCTTTCTGTCAATCTTGTTCATCATATCTGCCACTGTTTCTTACAGTCAGGCAACAGTTAACAGCAGCACTTTTGGTATGATGGAAGCCCGGTGGCTGGGTCCCGGTACTATGAGTGGCCGCATTACTGCAATAGAAGGAGTGGCACAAGATGGCAAAACTATTTATGTGGGAACAGCCGGAGGTGGTATTTGGAAAACGACCAATGCAGGGGCTTCGTTCAAGCCAATTTTTGATAAATATTGCCAGAGCATTGGTGCCATTGCTATTGATCCTAAAAATCCGAAGATTATATATGCTGCCACTGGCGAAAGTAATATGAGGAATTCTGTTTCTATCGGCGATGGTATTTATAAATCAACCGATGCTGGCGAGAACTGGACCAAACTCGGTCTTGAAAAAACTGAACATATTGCTAAGCTGGTAATAAATCCAACCAATACTAATACAATTTATGCTGCGGTACCCGGCCCATTATGGAGCAGCAGTAAAGAAAGAGGATTGTATAAATCAACTGACGGAGGAAAAAGTTTCGAAAAAATTTTATTTATCAGTGAAGATGCTGGTTGTGCCGATGTAGCAGTAGATCCACAGCATCCCGACACGGTGTATGCATCTACCTGGGAGTTTCGACGCAAACCATATGCTTTTAACTCCGGGGGGAATGGCAGCGGTTTTTGGAAAAGTACAGACGGAGGAAAAACATGGAAAGAAATAAAGAACGGATTACCTGCCAAACCATTTGGCAGAATTGCGTTTACAGTAGCACCAAGTGCTCCGCAAAATTTAGTAGCCATAGTAGAAGCAAATGAAACTGGATTATACATTTCAGCCGATGGGGGAGAAAACTGGAAGAAACAAAGTGCCACTTTCAATGTAGTGTCACGGCCTTTTTATTTTTCCACTATTGTTATTGACCCGAAAGATCCAAAAAGAGTGTATCGTCCTGCCTTATCATTTTCTTATTCAAGTGATGGAGGTTATTCATTTGCTGATGCCAGTAATGAAGGTGGTTGGGTACACAGCGATCACCATGCTTTATGGATTAACCCCAATAACACCAATCAGCTTTACCTCGGTACAGATGGTGGCGTTTATATTAGTTTAGATAAAGGTGCCACCTGGAGTTTTGTGCAGAGTCTTCCTGTTGGACAATTTTATCATGCCGCAGTAGATGATAGAAAACCATATAATATATATGGTGGTCTGCAGGACAACGGTAGCTGGACAGGCCCATCCGCTGCATCGGGTGGTGTAGGTAATGCAAATTGGAAATCGTTGAACGGTGGTGATGGTTTTTGGGTGCAACCCGATCCGAATGATATTTATACGGCTTATGCAGAATCACAAGGCGGAAATATAAACCGCATCAACCTCGTAAATAATAAAGCTGTTAATATAAAACCACAACAAGCGCCGGGTGATGACAAACTCCGCTGGAACTGGAATACACCTATAGTAATTGGTGCGGCTAATAAAAAGAATTTATACATGGGCAGCCAGTACCTGTATAAATCAACTGACCAGGGAAGAAACTGGACCCGCCTTTCACCCGATCTTACTACCAACGATAAAAAGAAACAGGAACAGGAGAATAGTGGTGGCCTGAGTGCTGATAATACATCTGCAGAAAATCATTGCACTATTTTCACCGTTGCAGAATCACCATTGGATGAAAAATTAATCTGGGCAGGAACCGATGATGGTAATTTACAATACACATCAGATGCTGGTAAAACATGGATTAATGTGGCAGCTAACTATGCAAAAGCTGGCATTCCTTCACAAACATGGATCAGCAGTATTGAGCCATCCCAATTTGATAAAAGAATAGTGTACGCTACTTTTGATAATCATATGTATGGCGATCATAAAACTTATGTGGCCCGTTCAATAGATATGGGCAAAACATGGACATTGCTCAGCAGTTCAGAGTTTACTGGCTTTGCCCATAAAATAAAAGAAGACCCGTTGAACAAAGACTTATTGTTTCTTGGAACAGAAATGGGTTTGTTTGCTACGTTAGATGGCGGGCAAAACTGGTTTCGGATGAAAAATAAAATACCGGAGTATGTATTGGCAAGAGATATTCAAATTCATCCCCGCACACATGATTTGATAATTGCCACTCATGGCCGGGGTATTTTAATTGTAGATGATATTTCACCCATTCGAAATCTGAAGAAAGAAACAGCAGAAAAAAATGTTGTATTGTTTCCCAATACACCCATTACGTTAACCATGGGGCAGTTTGGCGGCGGTGGTTTTCCCAGTACCGGCGGTTGGGTGGCTCCTAATCCACCTTCAATACCTCCTATAAAATATTATCTGAAAGACAGGGTCAGCAGCGGCGAAGTAAAAATGGACATTTATGACCCGGCAGGTAAATTAGTGCAATCAATACCCGGGGGTAAAAGAAAAGGAGTGAATATGATTGATTGGAACCTGAGTATGAAACCACCAAAAATTGCCAGTGGTGGTTCTAAATTAGATTTTTCCGCCTTTCTTGCACCAATGGTTTTGCCGGGTGATTATACCGTAAAACTGAAAGTAGGTGATTCAGTTTATACCTCTGTCATAAAATTAGTGCATGATGCTACGGATAAAAACTTTACCCTGCAAGACCGTAAGCTGCAGTATAAAACTGCTATGGATATTTACAAAATGCATGAACAACTGGCTGGAGTTGTAGATACTATAAATGCACGGCAGAAGCTGATAAAGGATAACCTTTCTAAAGTGACAGACTCTTCTCTTAAAAAAATGATGATTGCATACAATGACGAATTGGAAAAATTGAGGTCAGAATTACTGGCTACCAAACAAAAATCTGTTTTTGCTGATGAGAAAAAGCTACGGGAAGAGATAACAGAAGTGTATTCCGGGGTAACAGGGCAGGAGGCAGCCCCTTCTAACCTGCAGGTGCAGCGGGTAACTGTTTTGCAACAGGAGGTAAAGAAAAAGGAGAAGGAAAGCCAGCAAATATTAAAAAAAATATGACCAGCCTGTGATTGACGGACTTAAAAAAGAAGGATTGATTCCGGGTGGGCCAAAGAAAGGGTTTTAGCTTTAGTAGAAATTCATTACACCAATAAAACAAAAATTAGTGATATGAAAAGAATCTTATTCTCATTGCTGTTAGTTATTCTTACTGCCTTTTCAAAAGCACAATCAGCAGACGAAATAATTGCCAACTACATTGCTGCCTCTGGCGGCACAGAAAAAATCTCCGCCATCAAAACTGTAAAGATGGTCGGCTCCCTTACCGTGCAGGGAACTGAAGTGGAAGTAACTATTACTGCATCACACGGAATAGGTTACCGTTCCGATATTGTAGTTCCCGGAATTGGCGAAGGCTTCCAGATTTATACCCCGACGAAAGGGTGGGAGTACTTACCCTTCCAGGGGCAGACAAGTGTGCAAGAGATGACAGAGGAAAAATTAAAAGCCGGATTGCCACAATTGGATTTGCAGGGCCAACTTTATAACTACAAAGAAAAAGGTAACAAAGTAGAATTACTCGGAAAAGAAATGTTTGACGGAATGGATTGTTATAAATTAAAGGTTGAAACCGCTGCCGGAAGAATAACTACTTTGTTTATTGATAGCAAAACATATTATCGGGTAAAATCAGTTGCTGTTTCAGCCGCTTCAGGTCAAATTATAGAAACCATTTTTTCTAATTTTAAAAAGATGGAAGATGGATATACTTATCCTTTTTCGCAAACTACCGCTAATGGCACTATTGAATTTTCTTCTATTGAAATAAATAAGCCGGTGGATGTAAATCTCTTTAAAATATAATAAACAGCTTATTCTTTTTAAGGCCTGTTTTATAAGCAGGCCTTTTTTATTTGCATACCAGCTTATAAAGTTTAATTCACTTGTATTCGTCACATTCCGTAAATTTCCATTCAATTCTAACGACATGAGAAAATTATTGTTATTACCACTTGTTTTTTTCTTCATTGGCGTTCTCAACGCACAAAAAAATAAGGTCACACCTATTATTCAAACAGAAAATGCTGATTCTGTTTTATTGTCAAAAACCAAATACAGGCTTATTGGTCCCTGGCGGGGCGGAAGAAGCGGGGCGGTGGCCGGAAGTTATAAAAACAAGAATACTTTTTACTTCGGTGGCACAGGTGGTGGCGTCTGGAAAACAACTGATGGTGCCAGCAACTGGAAAAACATTTCTGACAAATATTATGGCAGCTCTATTGGTGCAGTAGCTGTGGCGCCTTCGGATGAAATGGTAGTGTATGCCGGAGAAGGCGAAAACACTATGCGGGGAAACGTAAGTGAAGGTCTTGGTGGAATATGGCGTAGCGAAGATGCTGGGAAAAGCTGGAAAAATATTGGACTGAAAGATGGCCGGCATATAATCCGCATTGTAATTCATCCCAGAAATTCTGATGTTGTATGGGTGGCAGTCATGGGTCATTTATTTGGCCCCAATGAAGAAAGAGGAGTATATAAAACAATGGATGGAGGTAAAACATGGAAAAGAACATTGTTTGTCAATAACCAAACGGGTTGTAGTGATTTGGTGATGGAACCCGGCAATCCCAATGTATTGTATGCCGGAACCTGGCGGTTGATACGTACTCCCCATTCCATGGAAAGTGGCGGCGAAGGAAGTGGTTTATGGAAAAGTGTTGATGGCGGAGAAACATGGATGAATATTTCTACAAAAAAGGGATTACCTAAAGGAGTGTGGGGAATTGTAGGTGTGGCGGTAGCCCCGTCTAATACCGATAAGATTTATTGCTTGCTGGAAAATAAGGATGGTGGCTTATATGCGAGCAGCGACGGTGCTGAAACATGGACCTTACAAAGCAGTGATAACAATATCCGGCAAAGAGCCTGGTACTATACCAAAGTTTATGTTGACCCAAAAAATGAGAACCGGGTATATTGCCCTAATGTAAATTTTATGCGGAGTAATGACGGTGGTAAAACATTTCAATCGATCAACACACCACATGGCGACCATCATGATCTGTGGATCGACCCGGAAGATGGCAACCGTATGATTGTTGCAGATGATGGGGGGGCACAGGTAAGTTTTGATGGCGGAAATAACTGGAGCACTTATTTAAACCAACCTACTGCACAGGTTTACCGGGTTAGTACAGATAATGCATTTCCATATCGCATTTTGAGTGGGCAACAGGATAACAGCGCATTCAGGATCAAAAGCCGCACCTACGGTTCTTCCATTGCTGCTTCGGATATGGAAGTTACAGCCGGCGCTGAAAGTGGTTATGTAGTAGCAGATCCGGAAAATCCGGATATTACTTATGGCGGAAATTATATGGGTATGTTGCAACGGCTTGATCATAGAACTGGTGAAAGCCGTGCAATTAATGTATGGCCGGTAGATAATATGGGTGCCGGCGCCGAAGCAGCTAAGTATCGTTTTCAATGGAACTACCCGATCTTTTTTTCTCCGAATAATTCCAAAAAATTATATGCAGCGGGCAATCATCTTTTTGTTACCGAAAACGAAGGAAAAACCTGGCAGATGATTTCTCCGGATCTGACCACCAATGATAAAAAGAAACAGGCTTCAAGCGGGGGACCGATAACGCAGGATAATACAAGTGTGGAATATTACTGCACCATATTTACTGCAACGGAAAGCTGGCTTGAAAAAGATCTGCTTTGGACAGGCAGTGATGATGGTCTGATACATGTGAGTAAAGACGGCGGAAAAAACTGGGAGAATGTAACGCCAAAAGATTGCCCCAAAGCTATGATGTGGAATTGTGTTGAGGTTGATCCTTTTAAAAAAGGGGCAGCATATTTTGTTGGAACAAGATATAAGAGTGATGATTTTACCCCTTACATCTATAAGACCGAAGATTATGGTAAAACATGGAAGCTGATCGTAAACGGCATTAACCGCCTGCACTTTGCAAGGGCAATAAGAGCTGATAGAAAACGGGCTGGCTTACTATATACAGGCACTGAATACGGAATGTATATTTCTTATGATGATGGCAACAGCTGGAAATCATTTCAACTGAACCTGCCGGTAGTTCCGATTACAGACCTTACTATTAAAAATAACGACCTTATTGTGGGTACACAAGGCAGAAGTATATATATACTCGATGATCTGACAGTGATACAACAAATGAACAGCGGAGTGCTAAACAAGAACCTGCATGTATTTGATGTAAACCCAGCCTACCGGATGCCGGGTGGTGGCCGTCGTGGTGGTGGATCTGCAGGTGGTACTACAATCACTAATGCTGGGATTGAATCCGCCCAATGGGGTTGTATTTAATTATTATCTGAAGGAAATAACTGACTCCAGTAAACTTTCCATCGAGCTAATGGATAAGAACAAAAAAATAATTAAAACTTTTTCTACCTCCTCAAAAGACAATAAAATAGAAATAGGAAAAGGGATGAACCAGTTTGAATGGGATATGAATTACCCGGTGGCTGAAAAAGTGGATGGTTTAATATTGTGGAATGGCTTTGTTGGAGGCCCTAAAGCAGCCCCCGGAAATTATTCCGCAAAATTCAAATCGGGCAAAGATTCAATGGAAATTCCTTTTATCATACTGCCAGACCCGAATTATAAAACATCACAGGCAGAATACGAAGAACAATTCAACCACCTTATTACTATCCGTGATAAGTCGTCAGAAATAATGAAAGCCATTAAGAATATCCGTGAAGTAAGGCAACAGATGAATGATTTCAGTGAAAGGGTCGGGAAGGAAGATTTACCTAAAGAAGTAAAAGAGCAGATTGATACTGTCAATAAACAAATAAAGGAAATAGAAGAAGCATTGCACCAAACGAAAGCCAAAAGCGGACAGGATGTGCTGAATTTCCCGATAAAGCTTGATGATAAACTATCGAGCATTTACAATGCCGCTGCTGCAGGTCAGTCAGGCCTTAGCCGCCAATCTAAAGATGCGTATGCAGAGTTGGTAGTGCAGATCGATGAACAATTAAACAAGCTGAAGAAAATAATGAGTGAAGATGTGGCAAAGTTGAACAAGTTGATTCATGAAAAGACATTGCCTGTGATTGGAGTGAAAAAAGAAGTGAAAGAGTAAAATTAAAAAGGGCTTCAATCGAAGCCCTTTTTTTAAGCAGAAAGTTTATATTTTTTAGTCCTCTCTTTCATTAAAGCGATTGCTTCTTCTTCGCTGGAAAACATATTATTGAGGTTAACCAGATTTTTTGCCAGCTTATCGTACCGTTTGGTCATTAGCCATACAAAAATGTGCAGGTAATGAATGCCATCAAAAACCAGCACTTTGTGCTCAGCCAGTTTATCCTTTGTTTTTAAAAATTCACCTGGAATATCTGTATAGTGCATAGCTGGTCTTACATGGTGTATAGAATGATAACCATCGTTCCAGCACATTTGATTATACTTTGTATTGATACAATTGATAGTATTGTCTTCGAGGTCACTAAGATTCACAAAAGCATGTTGTGCCCAGTTGCCCAGCATCATAACAACCCTTGCAAATACAAAAGGAATAATGAAAATAAACAGTGTGGCATGGAAATTTACAAATGACATTCCCACACAGAAAAGGTAAAAAGATATTTCCCCGGCGCTAAGCCGCATATAAAATTTCTTTCTTTTACGGGTAAAGAAATACATAAAAGTATCCCGGAAGCCCAGTATGAGGAAACGGCCCACATAAGCAAGAAATCCACGGAGACTGTCCCGCTGATAAGGCAGCGTACTGCTGGCATCATCCAGCATATTATTTTCTACGTGGTGCATACCCATGTGATGAGCAAAATATGTTTCAGGTGTATGACCAAAGAAGGGGCAAACAAACCAGATCACATAATGATATAGCCAGGTATGTGTTTTTTTAAACAATTTACGATGACTGATACAGTGCAGCATCAACCCAAATCTTCCTTTAAAATACATTTGTGATACATAGAAATAAGGGATGTATGCCAGCCACCAATACCAACCCTTTAAAAATGGTGTGTATAGAAGTATGGCAATTGGTATTACTAAAATATGTATAGCAGTAAGCAGGTGAATAAAAGGGAGATCCCTTTTGTCATTGATATAATTCAGCCAGAATTTTTCGTACCGGGTGAATTTCTCTGGTTCTACATATACCGGGTCTGTAATTATTGTCAGGGCCTTCATTTCAGAATTAATAAGTTCAGAAATAGTACTAATGATTTTGGTGCCATCAATTTCAAAGCGTTGATATTCAGCGCATTTGAAATATGTTTAGGCAGTAAAATTACAGCATTCCCTGAAATGCAAACTTTTTGTTTTAATGTTTGCCGCCTGATTTTGATCAACTTAAACAGTTACTTCATTTTTAGTTCTGGTTTAATTTCCCTCACTTTTGTAGTAGCTCCACCGTTTAAGGTCAGGTCAACCGGCTTGTTTGTTTGCCAGGCTCCCCGGGTAAAGTCAGGAATATCAACTGTTCTTGATTTTTTAGCCACCGATCGTTCGCTTAAAGGCATCAGGCAACTCCAGGCAGCGGCGTCGTACACATCCTGGTCAAGGGGCAGGCCATTACGGAGACAATCGATCAACCGCCAGTCCATTATAAAATCCATGCCACCATGTCCGCCTACTTCTTTGGCAATGGTGCCAATATGTTTCACAATCGGAGGGGCATATTTTTCTTCTAATTGTTTTAATGCTTCCGGTTTTTCCCAGCTATGACCAAAAGCGATACGTTGTGGCCCCGGCCATTTTTGTGCGGCACCTTTTGTACCACTCACCAAATGAATTCTTGAATAGGGCCGGATTGTAGAAACATCATGTTGTACCATCACTGTTTTTCCTTTATTGGAGCGGATTAATGTTGTATTCATATTGCCTCTGAAAGGCTTGTCAACATATTCCGTAAAGAAACTATCTTTTGCGGCAAGGTCTTTAACCATATTATTCATGGTAAAATCATTAGTGCTCATACTTACCAGGTGATCAAATTTATCTCCCCTGTTAATATTCATACACTGCGCAACAGGTCCCAGTCCATGCGTGGGATATAGGTTTCCATTATGACCAATGTTTTCTTTTAACCGCCACATATCTGCATACGCCTTCTTGTTAAACATCCAGTCTTTTGTTAGATCATGAATATAGGCCCCTTCAGCATGAACGATTTCTCCAAACATTCCCTGCCGGGTCATGTTCAATGTTAGCAATTCAAAAAAATCGTAACAACAGTTTTCCAGCATCATACAATGCTTCTTTGTTTTTTCAGATGTTTCCACCAGCTCCCATAATTCATCTATCGTTTTTCCGGCCGGCACTTCAACTGCTGCATGTTTACCATTTTTCATGGCAAGCAACGCTATCGGTGTATGAAGATGCCAGGGTGTAGGCGTATACACCAGGTCTATATCATTGCTTTCACATAAGGCTTTCCATCCTTCTTCACCGCTATATTCTTTTGCTTTGGGCCGTTGCATTCTTTCCAATGCAATTTGTGATTTTGCAATCCTGTCCGGGTATTTATCACACAAGGCAACAATCTCAACCCCATCAATATAACTCAACCTTTCCACTGCTTCAGAACCCCGCTGCCCAAGCCCGATCACTCCAATACGGACAGTGTCAATTTTTGGTGCAGCATAACCACACATGTTGAAACGTTGCACTTTATTTTCCCATTCAGCGGAACGTTCTATTTGTTCATCACTAGTGCCGATTACTTTAGCAAAAGAAGGAAGACCAGTAGCTAAGACACCACTACCCAGGGCGAGACGACGAAGAAATTTTCTGCGGTTGTTATCCATACAGCAATTTATTATTGCTGCAAGTTCATTAAATATTATTGAGTAACGGTTACCAGAAGTAAAATCAGGCAATCGTTTGATGAGTAACTACTCGTCCAAAAGATCCGGCCTTCTTTCTTTTGTTCTTTTTACTGATTGCTCATGCCGCCATTCTTCAATCAGTTTGTGATTACCACCCATCAGTACTGCCGGGACTTTCCAGCCACGGAAATCTTCCGGCCGGGTATATACAGGCGGAGCTAATAAATTGTCCTGGAAAGAATCAAAGAGGGCAGAGGTTTCATCATTTAATACGCCTGGTAATAAACGGCCGATTGCATCCACTAAAATAGCAGCTGGTAATTCACCTCCACTGAGTACATAATCACCAATGGAAATTTCTTTGGTTACAAAATGCTCCCGTATCCGTTCATCAATACCTTTATAGTGACCGCAGATCAGTAAAAGATTTTCTTTTAAGGATAAACTGTTCGCAGTTTTCTGATTGAATAATTCTCCATCCGGGGTTAAAAAAATAATTTCATCAAATTTTCTTTGTTGTGATAATTCGTCAATCGCTTTAGCCAGCGGCTCACACATCATCAGCATTCCGGCACCGCCACCAAACTGGTAATCGTCTACCATGCCGTATTCATTTACCGCCCATTTACGTAGCTGGTGGACTTGCACAGAAAGGAGACCTTTTTCCTGTGCCCTTTTCATAATACTATGCTGAAAAGGGCTTTCTAATAATTCTGGTAAAACGGTAAGAATATCTATGTGCATATAACCCCCATCCCCTAAAGGGGGGTATGGAGCCATTCAAAGTTAAGGGCTAGTTATAAGTAAGAGAAAATACATTTTAAATGGCTGTAACTTCCACTGAACTTCGGCTTTCATTAACTGCACGGTCTTTGGCTATGACTTGTATTTTATAATTTATTCCTGCGGTGGCAGTAATAGGTTGATTAAAAGTAGTTGAATTGCTATTCG
Source organism: Chitinophagaceae bacterium (assembly GCA_016719015.1). Lineage (GTDB taxonomy): Bacteria > Bacteroidota > Bacteroidia > Chitinophagales > Chitinophagaceae > JJ008. The sequence continues at coordinate 931,475 of JADKAZ010000001.1, read as the reverse complement.
GATATAGATGCACATCCATTAATAATGCACCCGTATTTGTATTCGTAACATGAATATGTACTTCAGCAATGAAGTTATCATCGGTAATAGTACCGGTAATTTGGATGGTTTGACCTGTAATAAAATTTTGCCCGTTTGTTGGCGAAGTAATTGCAATAACGGGCAGCACAGTGTCTTTTTTTGTAGCTGAATCTTTAGAACAACCCAATAATAATATAATAAGTAAAAAAGACAGGATAGTTTTCATCTGTACAAATTTAAGCAAAAAGAAACCCCCGGAGAACCGGGGGTCGGCATTGAAACAAAAACCAACAATAGCTCATTTGCATGAGCATTATGTGTGTATTCTAGATTAAAAGTAAGAGTGGTTAGAGAGCAATGGGTTGATGTTCATCAGTCAGGATACTGATATAAATCACCGGCTTATTTTAAAGGATGGCAAACCACAGCACTGCCTGGTGACATGGGTAATTCAGGGCTAATAAAAGGGATACCCAAATTCATACCTCTCAATATCAGTACCACACCCATCAGGGAAATGAATACCGGGACAAGTTTTCTAAATGAACTTCTTAAAGAAGGGTGCATTAGCTGACCGGCATAGCCAACCAGCATCATGGCAGGTAATGTACCGGCTCCAAACATAGCCATAAAGCTTACACTTTCCAGGACACCAGAAAAAGACAAAGTAGATGCGATAGCGATATAAACCATCCCGCAGGGCAAGAGACCATTCGCCATTCCCATCAGTAAAAAACCAAATGAGTTGGTAGAGGATTTTAATAATTTAACCATTATTCCCTGTACCAGGAGATAAAATCGGTTAAGAAATGAAAGATGAATGGCTCTATTTCTTATAAAATACAAGGCGGCCAAAATAAGTACAAGAATGCCCATCCCAATAGAGAACCATTGCTGGTAACCTGAGATATAAATTCTTCTTCCGGCCAGTCCAAAAAGTAAACCAATGATAGAATAAGTAATTATTCTTCCCAATTGATATAAAAGAAGAGAAATGAATTTGTGAAACCCTGATAAATGATGAACAGGTAATGCAAGGCTCAAGGGTCCGCACATGCCAACACAGTGCAGGCTGCCAGCAGCACCTAAGGTAAAACCAGATATCAACACCGGCCAAAGCATTATAACACAGTTAAGTTTTTTTCAGCGAAATATTTTTTGCCTTCATCATTCCAGTTAATTTTCACAATATAATTTCCCGGTGAAATGGAGGATGGCTCAAATAGTTGTACTCCATCAGTATCCGGCTGTAGGGTAAATTTTTTATCTTTTTTCTGATCATATGCACAGTAGAACAGTATCTCACCAGAAATTTCTTTGTTCTTCATTTCGTGTGGCAATTTCAGCGAAATGCCGGAATCTGTTTGTTCGATTTTCACAGAAGAGCTTAATTGATTAGCGAGGTTAGTGCCATCGATCACCTGTTGGTAACGGAGTTCCTGGTTGTAGTAGTCCTTTTCCACTAACTCGTAGTTGGTAGATACAGAACGGTAAACAAGGTATGTCATACCTGCTCCGAATACAATAAATGTCAATAAAAGTTTATTTCCCCAGTTCATAATAGATCAATTAAGTAATTTAATATTTCCCAAATGGCCCTGCAAAATTTGTTTTGAGAGTTGTAATTCTTTTATCACCATCGTACAGACCAATTACTAATTTCATTTTCCGGTTATTTACAAAAGTCCGTGGCAGCACTATAAAGAATGAACCGCTGGCCTGGTCTTCCTGTTTTAAATGAATATCAGTAGCACCAACCAGTTCAATTTTTCCTGCATTTTTTGCATCTCCTTCAAGACGCAGGGTAACAGGTATGTTCTTAATTGTTTTATTGATCACTTTTATATTAAACAGGTTGCTAAGGCTGTCGGTTCCTCTTTCCTGGTACACCATTCCTTTGGTACGGATGATGGTTCCATCAATGTCTTTCCGGCTTATAAGTAATAAAGTAAGGATACCGGAAAGAAGAATGAGTAATACGGTATAAAGTTTCATTCTTCCCGTATAGCGAAGTTTTTTTCCCTCCGTTATGCCGTTTTCAGAAGCATACCGAACAAGCCCCTTAGGTTTGTTAACGGCTTCCATTATTCTGTCGCAGGCATCTATACAAGCAGTACAACCCACACATTCCATTTGTGTGCCATTACGGATATCAATTCCGGTTGGACAAACTTTCACACATTGAAAACAATCAATACAATCTCCCGTATTTATTTCGGCAGGTTGATTTTTTTTGAATTTGCCTCTTGGTTCTCCTCTTTTATGATCATATGCAACAATCATGGAGTTTCTGTCGAGTAATACGCTTTGAAGACGACCATATGGACAAATAACCGTGCAGATCTGTTCCCTGAAGCTTATGTATACCCCGTAAAAAATAAAAGAGAATAAAATAATGGACAGAAAGCCAACCATATGTTCACTGACTGGCTCGCTGATTATCTTTTTCAATTCATCAATACCAATTATGTAGGCAAGAAAGAAATTGGCGATAATGAAGGCGAGAAGAAAAAAGACAAAATGTTTAGTAATCTTCTTTCTTATTTTTTCAGTAGTCCAGGGAGAATTCTTTAACATTTTTTGCTTTGCCGCATCACCTTCAATCAGGTATTCCACTTTTCGGAACAGCATTTCCATAAAAATAGTTTGCGGGCACACCCAGCCGCAAAACAGCCGGCCAAATGCTGCAGTGAAAAGAACAATGAAAATAATAAAAGTCACCATCGTCAGCCCGAAGATGAAAAAATCCTGCGGCCAGAATATTTTCCCGAAAATGATAAATTTCGCTTCGGGGATATTAAATAAGAACAAGGGCCTTCCATTCAACTTTATAAATGGAAAGCAAAAAACAAAGCAAAGAATCCCCAGCTAACCCAGGTTCGGATATTGTAAAAACGGCCTACTGGTTTTTGTGCAAATACCCATTTCCGTTTTCCTTTTGCATCTACGGTAGCAAGCCGGTCACGAAAGGATTCTTGCTGTTCATTGGTTTTTGTTTCAGTTCTGTCGTTCATTTGAAATTATTCAGTTCACTTATTCATAACCACTTTTTTAGCATCAACGGATGCTGAATCTGCGGCCGGTTTAGCCGGGGCAGCTTCTTCCTGGTACAATTCTCCTTGTGGCTCCCTGGGATTAGCAGGTTTTGTTCCTTTTAATGATTTAACATAGCTGGCGACCTGTGCCATCTGCTTGGCAGATAAGTCGTCTTTCCAGCTTCTCATTCCTTTACTGGTTCCATATTTAATGGTCTTAAAAATATTCTTTACACTGCCACCATAAATCCAATAGTCATCTGTAAGATTGGGTCCAACGGCATTGCCACCTCCTTCTGGTGTATGGCAGGCAGGGCATTTACTGGGGTCAGTAAATATTGCTTTACCAGCAGCTAAATCATCTGCACTTGTAAGCAGCGTCACGGTATTTTCGTCTACTGCATCACCTTTCTTTTTTAAGTACTCTTGTATTTTTATTTCAGCCCTCGCTACCGCCGTTTCATATTCCTGTTTGCTGGAAGGGCCATTGTGAGAAACCTCGAAACGCCACAAGTATATTACGGCGAAAACAATAGTGGCGTAAAAGCCATAGAGCCACCATGGCGGAAGCCTGTTGTTCAACTCACGGATACCATCATACTCATGGCCCAGATCAAGTTCGGCTTCTTCACTTACCGGACGAAGTTTATTCACTTTATCCCACCAGCTTAGCTTGTTCACTTTTTCTTCAGGGGTAAGTTCTTTTTCGACGATTGCCTTTACTGGTTTCACCTGTTCTTTTCGTAATAAGAATTTGATGTTTATCAGTAATGCAATTATTGTTGCCAGTTCTATAAACAGTACTGTCACCATTACATAGAAGGTGGAAGCATCCATACCACCAATAAGCTTTGGGCCAGTTGGTGTCGCAGGAGTGGTTGGAGTTACAGTCTGTGCGAATAAGGACGATGATACCAGTGTTAACAGTAACAATAACACAGCTGCTGATCCACTACTCCGTTCCTCTTTTCTTTTTTTCAATTTTACGTCTGCAGCGCCGATGACAATATTGGCGAGAATACCTATTACTATCACTAAAAGTATCATCAGCGTAATAAATGTTATTGCCAAAGGATTGCTGAATATGGAGGGTGCTGGCGGCCCGCCGGCAAATGCTGGTTGAACAGTAAGCACAAGCAGTGTGGCAATTAATCCTGAAATATGTTTTAATTTATTTCGCATAAAAAATTCGTTACAGGTTATTGTTAATGCTGGTTGTCAAGCGGAATGCGGCTTATTTCATTAAAATCTTTCTTTTTTGTTTTAAACACCCAGGTGAGCATCACAACAAAAAACAAAAAGAAAACAGCCAGGGAGATTAATCCCATGATGTCTACACCGCTTACTTTTTCTAAATAATTAATAAATTTCATGAGTTGTTATTTATTTTATTTCAGTAATTGGTTTTGGTTCTCCCTGAATATCTCTGCCCAGGCGCTGCAGGTATGCAATCAGGGCAATTATTTCCCGGTCTGATGATGTTTCTATTTTGTCTTTTTTCAGGTTGGCAGTAATTGAATCTGCCTGCTTTTTCAAATCATCGTTAGCAATTTTATCATAACCTTTTGGATAAGGTACACCCAGTGTTCTCATCGCCCTGATTTTTGCCGGCGTAGAGGAAATATCCAGTTTGTCATCCAGCAACCAGATATATCGGGGCATGATAGAACCCGGTGAAGTCAGCCTTGGGTCATACATGTGAGTATAATGCCATGAATCAGGTCTTTTATTTTTATCAGCACCTTCCCGTTGAAGGTCAGGACCCGTTCTCTTACTTCCCCATTGGAATGGGTGGTCATATACAAACTCACCAGCTTTGGAATATTCACCATATCGTGCCACTTCATCCCTGAAAGGCCGAATCATTTGTGAGTGACAGGTGTAACAACCTTCTCTTACATAAATATCTCTTCCCTGTAATTCAAGCGGAGTGTATGGTTTTACACTGGCTATAGTTGGCACATTGGATTTCACCAGGAAAGTGGGAATCATTTGTACCAAACCACCAATGGCAACAAGAATTAAACTAAGTACCAGCATGGTTAAAGGTTTTCTTTCTATAACACGGTGCCAGTATTCTTTTTTATGTGAAGTTACTTTCACTAAAGCAGGTGCTTCAGCCGCTTCGTTAGCAATGAATTTGCCATTGACAATGGTTTTGTAAAGGTTGTATACCATGATAAATGCTCCAATCAGGTAGAGTGTACCGCCAATACTACGGGCAATGTACATGGGTTTAATGTTGGTTACAGTTTGCATGAAGTCGAACTTCAATTGTCCTTCTGCTGTAAATTGTTTCCACATCAGGCTTTGTTCAAAACCTGCCCAATACAAAGGCACTGCATAAATGATGATGCCTATTGTACCTAACCAAAAGTGATTGGTGGCTAATTTTTTTGAATACAAACTGGTTCCCCACATTTTAGGTATCATGTAATAGAGTATGGCAAATGCCATAAAACCATTCCATCCTAATCCTCCAATATGCACATGCCCTATCGTCCAGTCACTGAAGTGAGAAATTGCATTGACGCTTTTCAAACTCAATAAGGGCCCTTCGAAAGTGGACATACCATAACAGGTAATGGCTACCACCATAAATTTCAAAACAGGATCTTCTCTTACTTTATCCCAGGCGCCACGAAGCGTAAACAAACCATTCAACATACCACCCCAGCTAGGGGCAATCAGCATAATAGAGAAAACAACACCGAGTGACTGTGCCCAGTCAGGCAATGCGGTATACAATAAATGGTGAGGGCCTGCCCAGATATAAATGAATATCAGTGCCCAGAAGTGAATGATGGAAAGCCGGTAAGAATACACCGGGCGGTTAGCTGCTTTGGGAAGAAAATAATACATCAATCCCAGCACGGGTGTAGTAAGGAAGAAGGCAACGGCATTATGCCCGTACCACCATTGTACTAATGCATCCTGCACTCCTGCATACCAACTATAACTTCCGGTTGCAGAATAAGGTAATTCGATAGAACGAACAATATGCAGTAATGCAACAGTAACCCAGGTAGCGATATAAAACCAGATCGCAACATACAGATGTTTCTCTCTTCTTTTGATGATAGTACCCATCATATTGATACCAAATATTACCCACACTAAAGCAATAGCAATATCAATGGGCCATATCAGTTCTGCATATTCAGCACCATTGTTCAGACCTAGTGGTAAGGTAATAGCAGCAGCAACAATAATCAGTTGCCAGCCCCAGAAATGGATCCAGCTTAGCCTGTCGTTAAATAACCTGGCTTTGCATAATCGTTGCAGTGAATAATAGATTCCTGCAAAAGAAGCATTCCCTACAAATGCAAAGATGATGGCGTTTGTATGCAAAGGACGTAGACGGCCAAATGTAGTAGCCGCAAAATTCAGGCTGCTATCCGGGTAATAGATCTGGATAGCTACCCAAAGGCCAACAATCATTCCCACAATACCGAAAATGATAGTGGCATACCCAAAAGCTTTTACAATTTTGTTATCGTAATAGAACTTTTCAACTTGCATGCCTTGATTTGTTTCTTGCATAACGGAGTTTATTTATTTTGTTTTGGTTGAAGAAGGTTTGTCATCGAAAAGAATACGGGAAGGGGGGGAGTAATCATCTTCAAACTGTCCTGATTTTACCCCCCAAAGAAAAGCGGCTAAAAAGACAGCTGCTACAGAGATACTGGCAATCAATAGAATAATAATCACACTCATTGGTTTCAATTAAAGGGGTAAAAGTATTTTGGAGGCTTCCGGCAGGGGATAATCAGTATCAGGGGAAAAACTGATTTTTATCACCTTACGGTAATCCTGTTTTGGTACGATTCAAAGTTTCATCCGGCGGGCCATCAGACTACTACTGCCAAATGTGATAAGCAGGATGCTGAGAGAACTGCTGGGCATCAAAATAGCGGCAATTAAAGGTGAAAGTGTGCCCTGCACTGCAAAAAATAACCCGATAATGTTATAAACGATAGATAAGACAAAGCTGGCGATAACAATATTCCTGTTGACATGACATAATTGGATAAACCGGGTAAGCCGTGAAAGTTGTTTTGCCTCAATGATAGCATCGCTGGAAGGGGTAAAATTATTAGTTTGCTCGGCCACGGCAATTCCAACATCACTTTGTTTTAAGGCACCGGCATCATTCAGTCCATCACCGATCATCATCACTTTTTCCCCTTGTTGCTGCAGGTGCTTTATATACTGCAATTTGTCCTCCGGTTTTTGATGAAAAAGTAGCGTAGCTCTTTTGCCTAACAGGGTTTGCAGGTTCATTTTTTCTGCTTCATTATCACCTGATAAAACAGATAAACGATAATTGCCTTTCAGTTTGTTTATTAAATCAGGAACCGCTTCCCGGTAATGGTTACTGAACAGGAAGTAGCCACAGAGTTTATTTTCAATACTGATGAAAATGGATGTTCCTAACTGCCGGTCTGTATTTCCGGTAACAAAACTATAGGAGCCAAGTTTCAGCAAATCGCCATTAACCAATCCTTCAATACCTTGTCCCGTTATTTCTTTAAACCCGGTTACTTCAATCGCTTTGCTGGTTTCCAGATGTTTTGCCAGAGCTTTACTTAATGGATGAGTAGAATGAGCAGCCAGTGCTGCCACTTGCTGTTGCTGGTAAAGCGACAAAGCTGTGCCTTCATAAGTTATTTGTTGATGCAGCATAGTAGTGAGGGTACCCGTTTTATCGAAAACAATATGCGTGGCTTTTGCCATGTTTTCGATTGTTTCAGCATTTCTCAGGTAAAAATGGTTGCGGCCCAGTATCCGCAAAATATTTCCGTTGGTAAATGTGTTGGACAACAGCAGGGCACAAGGGCATGCGATAATGAAAATAGAGGTGACTGCCGGCCAAAGTTTTTCAGGGTCATTGATTTGCCAATACACAGCAGTTGCGGTGGCGATAGTTAATACGATGTAGGTGAAATAGCGACTGAGCAGGTGGACAAAAGAGGCATTTTTGACCTTTCCCCCTTTTTTAAATTCATCCCTGTTCCAGAGTTTAGTAAGATAGCTTTGAGCTACTTCTTTTACTACTAATATTTCAATGTTTCCTTCTGTTTGCTTGCCGCCAGCATAGACCAGTTCCCCCACTTCTTTTAAAACGGGTAATGATTCTCCGGTAACAAAACTGTAATCAATAAAAGCTTTTCCCTTGGTTAGTATTCCGTCTGCCGGAATTAATTCCTCATTGTGAATGAGCAGGGTATCACCTGGTTTAATATCAGGTAATGCTGTGGGAATTTCTTTTTCTTCTTTCAGTACAGAGATAGCAATTGGAAAATAAGAGGTATAATCCCTTTCAAATGATAATTGCCGGTAGGTTTTATCCTGTAAGATCCTTCCGGCCAACATGAAGAAAACAATACCTGTCATGGAATCAAAATAACCCCCACCAGTTCCACTGATCACTTCATAAGCACTTCGGATAAAAGTGATGATGATGGCTAATGCGATTGGCGCATCTATATTCAGGAATTTATGTTGCAGGCTTTTCCAGGAAGAAGTATAAAAGGGGAGTGCAGCGTATAATAAAACAGGAATGGCCAGGCCAAAGTTTATCCAGCGGAAAATACTTCGCAGCCTGTTTCGCTGGCATCAATGCCGAGATACTCCGGAAAACTCATCAGCATAATATTGCCAAAGCAAAAACCCGCAACACCCAGCTGATACACCATGCTTTTGTTGATAGCAGGTCTTTTTTCTTTCAAATCGTTCAGGCTGATATAAGGTTCATAACCTATGCTTGTCAACGTTTCTGCTACGAGGCGCAGACTTGTTTGAGGGGTGAGAAAAACAATATCCACTTCTTTTCGGGTAAAATTGACTTTGCTGGATACAATACCCGGTTCTATCCGGTAAAGATTTTCCAGTAAATAAAGACAGGAACTGCAATGCATTTGCGGCAGGTAAAAGGTTACATGCACCTGTGTGTCATTTTTGAAACTGACAAGTTGCAGCTGTATTTTCTCATCATCCAAAAAAGCGAATTTATCCTTCCGCACTTTTATCCGTTGGCTGATTCCGGGATTTTCATTCAGGTTGTAGTACTCACAAAGGTCGCTCTGGTTCAATATCTGGTACACCATTTTACAGCCTTCGCAGCAGAATTTTTTTTCTTCCAGCAGAATCTTGTCGGTTGGACAAACTTCGCCGCAATGGTAACACTGTATTTTTTTAGCTATAAGCTCAGGTGCAGGCATACTTTTCCTTCAATAAGGCGCTAAAATACCTGCTGTTAGAAGGGGCATTGGTGAGCAACTTCAAATACTGACCTGATTTTTATCAGACACTTTAGGATATACGCCGGAAGTCTGGTGAGTTGTCCCTGTTTATTCTGATGTCAAAGTCCGGACTGCTGAACTTTTTCTTATAAGAGAAATAGCCGTAACGATTAGTATGAAAAGTCCTGCAAAAACGACAATGCCACTGTAAGTAAAGAATTTAAACCAGGGCAGGCTTTTCTGCATAAGTGTATAAAAGGTTTCATTATTTAGCTTGCTGCTGATTTTTAATAATCCGGTGCCCAGCATGGCGATCCAAAAAAGTAACAATGCAAAGTTGGTGATAAAGACTCCCGTTCCAGTGATCTTACGTTTCTTTTCAAAGAATGCCTGTCCTTCTTGTTGAATGATATAGTAAACAGAAGCAAACAAGAGCATAGTATTGATACCTATTGTAGCTCCCATGGCATGTGCCACTGTTATGTGAGTGCCATGCGTATAATTATTCCAGGCAGGTACAGATATGATAATGGCCAGTATAAGATTCAGCAGTATCCATCCGTCTGCAAATGAAAGCAGGCGATACGGGATAATGTGATAATTTTTCCGTGCCTGGCTCATTGTCTTCCGCCATTGCATTATAATGTACCCTAGAATGAGTAATTCTGTCATGCTGATAATATAGGCTACAGTTTTTACCCACGGTGCGGCAGGAACAATATAGGTATGATGACCCCAGTTGAACATCAGGTTAGTTAATCCGAGAAAATAGAAAAAAAATGCGAGGGGAGACCGGCAGGCTTTTGTATCACCACTCATTTTTTCCATAATATACATACCTGTACCATAAACTAACATATTCCAGCTTCCAACCATGGAGCCGAGTGCTTTCCATTGAACAGTCACATCCCTTATGATATTTGAATGGAAATAATCTATCAACCACAGGTATGATTCAGATAAAGTGATAAAGAAAAAAAGAATACCCGTTGACCAACTCCATACATAAACAGGGGCGTTTTTATAGTTGGGTTTTAAGGTGAAAAAGAAATTAATAACAAATGGAATCCATGATAGAAGCATAAAAGCCCCCAACCAGGGTGGAAATTCCAGGTACTCTCTTCCTCCAAACTCTCCCATAAAGAAGCTGTAAACTATTAATACTGACACCAAAATTTGAATGAGCAAATGAATCTTGGCACCTTGTTCCCAGTATAATTTTCGTTGACATATTCTTGGCAGATAATAATACAAGCCAGCCTGTGCCCCTGTAAATATCCAGGTGATTACCAGGTATACATGGAGGGGCCTTGTTTGTTGAAAGGATAATTTATTTTTTAAAAAAGAAGGAAGGATGTACTGAAATCCACCGATAACTCCTAATAAAAGCCCGAAGAGTAAATAGCTCATGGCCAATATCAAAAAAGATCGGGCTATTTTATCAGATGCGTATGTTTGTTTTTTTGTTAAGTCAGTTGTCATTTTATTTTTTTTTATAACTGACTGCTGTTGCATCTACATATTTCAGGTAGGTAATGATTGCTGAAATTTCGTTTTCATTAAAATGGAAATTTGGCATGCGTCGTCCTCCTGCCTGAAGTAGAGCTTTCATAAAAAGTTCACCCCGTTGCGGATCGCTATAGGCAGTTGTGAGTTCGGGCCCCAGGTAACCGCCTAATCCATACAGTTGGTGGCAGGATACACAATTATATTTTTCATACAATGCTTTACCTTTTGTAACAGTTAGCTGTTCTTCTTTATTGGGGATTACGGTACTTTCAGTGCCAATTGAATAAACAAAGCCGCTATATATGAGGTAGCTGGTAAAAAGAGTTATAAAAGCTAGAATTTTAACCATCTGCTTTTCTTAATAGTAACGAAAATATCCCCGGTGTGTCCGGGTTGTACTGAGTATGCTCAAAGGGCATTATGATTTTTCTCAACCAACCTACTATTTTAGTAGACTATTCAAAAAAATTCCTTTAATTGAGCATAGCTTTTTGCTGTACTCCGAATAATTGCATTGCTTTCGGGAAAAGAATATTGTTCTCCAGGTGTACATGGCGGTGAAGGTCCAGTTCAAAAGCTTCCAGGGCAGCAAAACTCAACCGGTAGGTTGTACAGGCATCAGCAGGGGGCATAAAATTATCTGTCAGGCGCCTGATTTCTGCGAGCATACTTCCTGCATGGTCATGTTCCTGCTCCATCATCCTGACGGGGGATAGGAGATAAGTACTATTTATATTGACTTCTTTTCCTTCTGCCACCATTTTTTCTATTTCTTTAATTCTGGGAAATAAAATCATTTCTTCTTTTTGCATGTGCTGTTCCATTTCTTCTTTCACCGCTGTAAATAACTGGATTATTTGTTTTAACTCAGGGTGACGGTCGCCATGTTTAAATGCCACCTTTTGCAAGTAACCAACTATAACCGGCATTTCTCTCTTTACAAATTGGTGGTGTGTCATTACAATATATTCTGATAATTGACCAAGTGACATTGTATCATAGCTAAGGGCAGAGGGAGAGTCATTGGTAGATGCTTCTTTTTCCAGGTCGGCAAGCACTTCTTCAATTTGTAATTCCTTTTCAGCACAGGCTTCTTCAAGGCTTCTTTTTCCTTTACAGCAAAAGTCAAGATGATATTTCTCAAAAACGTTCGCTGCCCGGTGATTGCTATTTACAATTTGTGCCAGGCTTTTTGTCATTAAATTATTCATGATAGTTTCTTTTATAGTGAAGTGATATGTTATAAATCCTTTTTTTTGAACTTTCTTACAGCCAGCCACAAGGGAAGCAGCATCCATAGCAGCATTATGCCAGTGGTGAAAAGAATACCTGTTCCGCTGCCAAAAAAATCTTTGTACAATGCACCGGTGTATCCCATCAATGCACTAACATCCATTTTCAGCATAATAAAGATGCGGCCCAGGTCAATGGGATTAAGGGCAGAAAGTAAAAGGGTGAGCTTCTCCAGCGGATAGTCGCTGAAGGAAAATAAAATCAATAAAACAAGGCCGTCATAGATGAGTGCAAAGTAAAACCATAACAAAAGTGCAAATCCAATACCTCTTGCTTTATCCCTGGCTATTACTGAGGTAAGAAAAGCAATGGAAGCAAACACTAATGTTAAGCACATCCCGGTAAATAGTAAGGCAAACCCGGTTGCATCAGCAGAAAATATTAATACCGGAATACCGACCCCAACAAGGAAGGCGCTGAGTAAGGAGATACTAACGCCGCCAAACTCACTTAATAATATCCGGGTGCGGCTCATCGGTTGAGATGACATCAGCTCAATAAATTCGTATGAATTATAGTAATGGATAGTTGTAAATACGAGACTTACCAACGGCAATACGATCAGCACAATATTCAGCAGGCTCAGCATGGCTTTGCTGCTATTCTCTTCCATCTGGAACATACTGATAGACACAATAAATAGAAACAAGGTATAGGCAATGATTATCTTGCTTCTTAGTATATCATACAGTACATATTTTGAGAGCTTCATCATGACCTCACCCTCCATCCTTTCTCCACGAAGTGGAGAGGGAAGATTTTATCGTTAATAGATTTTTTCATCATTTTTTATCTCCAGCATTTTATCGATCCATTCGTTGTTAAATTGTTCGCCTTTCATTATTCTGGCAATAGCTTTTCCCAATCTTAATTCACCCGTTTCTTCCTGCAAGGCTTCCATGTCCTTGAAGAATTGCATTTTGCCTTCCTGCATATACATGATATGGGTGGTTAGTTCATCAAGATCGGCAAGTATATGCGAAGTGATTAGAATGAGCTTATTCTTTTTCTTTTCAACAAGAATTTTTTCTTTAAGAATTTCAGAAGACAGCGGGTCGAGCCCGGCGGTAGGTTCATCAAGAATTAAAATAGCGGGATTGAATAAAAATGCAAGGGCGGCACTTACTTTTTGCCGTGTGCCACCACTCAACGTACGCATGGGTTTTTCAAATATTTTTTCCAGCTCAAATTTTTCTATTAATGTTTTGTCGAGCTTTTCTACTGGTGTGTTACGTATGTTTTGCAGCATTTTAAAAAGCTGTCCAATTTTCATGTTATCCGGATAGCGGCCAATTTGTGGCATATAGCCAATTTTTTCCCGGTAAGTGTGATCGCTGTTGACCAGTTGTTCATCCACATAGATTTTTCCGCTATCGGGTTTAACCATGCCGAGGATAGATTTAATGAGTGTGGTCTTGCCCGAACCATTAGGCCCGATAAGCGAAACAACCTGCCCTTTAGTAAAAGAGGCCGAGACATTGTCGAGTACCTGTAGTTTGCGAAATCGTTTATTTATATGTTCAATTCTAATCATAGTTTAATTGATTTCATCAGAGGTGATTTGTCAACTAAGATTTTCCGGTGTCAGACTTGGTATTGCTTTTTCGGCCTTATCCAGTAATTGTACGGTAAAACTTCTGAAGAGCATCAGGGAATAGGGATTTTGCTCTACAATCATGGAATACATACTGACTGGATGATAAGGGATGTCGCCAATGCCATCTTTATTGATGTCATAACCCTCATATTTATCCCAGTAATTTTTATAAAAAGTATTTAGTGAGATAGAGCCATTAGTGCCAATATCGAAACTATTACCTGTGAAATTATTATGGTGAAAATCATTGTTCTCACAACTGGCCTGTACTTTAAGAGCCCATCCATTGCCGGTAAAAATATTTCTTTCAATAATAATACGACTCGTTCCTTCCAGGTGAATGCCCACAGTATTTTTAAAAAATGTATTATGAAGAATATAGCTATCTGATATATCTTTTAGTAAAATTCCATAGGCAGAAGGCCCCCAGTTTTGTTCAAAATGGTTGTTTTCCATTTTTACTTTTTTGGAATACATCACCGCTACTCCGGCCCCGTTATTGCGGAAAGTATTGTTGAAGTAGGTGTCATCATTGGAGAACATGAAGTGAAGCCCATACCGGATATTCTTTTCACTCAGGTTATTACGGATACTTGAAAAAGTTACAAATTCAAAATAAATACCATCACGGTGCCCCTGTACATGATTGTTTTCTATCACTGCATAATTCGATTTCCATAAGTGTATGGCATTGCCGGTTAATTGTTCCGATTTTGGGGAGCCGGTTATTCTATTATTCCTAACGGTGACAAACGAAGTGTTTGAAATATGAATAGCGAAATAGGAATTAAATATCTCGTTGTTTTCAATGGTTACATGAGAGGCATCTACTAATTTGATGGAAGCATAGTCATCCATGGCGGAGTAACCGGAGTTACGAAATTGTATTCCTTTGATAGTGATATTTTTCCCGCTGATGAGCAGTATCTCATATTTTTTTTCACCATCGAGTACCGGATTATTCTGCCCGATTATTGTAAGTGATTTTGTCAGTGTTATAGCACCCTCTTTATAAGTGCCGGCGTGCAAAAGAATAGTGTCAAAGTTTTTAGCTATGGCAATCGCTATTTTCAAAGAGCGGACAGGCTGATTATTTCCAACAATTATTGTTCTCGAAAAAAGAGGAAGAGAAATACTAAGAAGGAGTATGATTATAAAATGCCTCATTTAATTTTTTTGTACAATTCATCCCAGGTGAAAATTTGTCCTTCTTTACCTGCTTTTGCTTTGTCGGCTGCTTGCCTGCGAGGAGAAAGCTGCCGTGTTACTTCCCATCGGGCTTCTAAGTTCGGGACTTGTCCAAAATACAGTTTTGCTGACATCCAGAAATTCATCTTTATTTTCGTAATTGATAATTACTTTTTTTGCAATTTCTTCTTCGTTCAAGGTGCCGGATTGTAAAAAACGAACCATGCAGACAAGGTCATCAAACTTGTACACTTTGCTTTTCTTCGTTACTACCTCACCACCAAATTTAGGATCAACGATACCCATTTTGCAGAAATAGCAGTTGTCTTTTCCATACTTGAAAGGCTCTGTCTTTGCAGAACAGGCGGCCATAACAAATGATAAGAGCAATACCGGTACAGCCATTGACGGGATTGTAGCTTTCGATTTTTTAGCGATTCTATGATAATGTAACCACTCGGCGAACCAAACACCGAAAGCTAATGCTGAAGCAGCTATAACTACCCAGCCACCTACATCCGGAAATGAATAAGCATCGAAGTTCAATAACCTTTTATGCCCCAGTAAAGGTGGCTGGTAGGAGAAATCGGGAATATGTATCGGTGCAGTAGGATCAAGATTATGTCCATAGTTATACCCCCATTGGTAAAAATCATACATGGCTAATGCACCACCCAGAACGGTGAGCCCAAGATAGATCAATAAGAATTTTCTTTTTCCTGTAATAGCAACAATAAGGCCGAGTAGCATATAGAAACCAACTACATAAGGAAGGAATTTGAATTCCGGAAACATATCCACCGTGATATGTTTCATTCCGATATAGTGATTCAGTCCATTAATGATGTCTACATCACCACTCAGGCCATTGATCCAGATATTCATCGTTAATCCTTCCGGATATTGCGGTGCAAACAAATCAATACGCCATGCGGGTAAAAAGAAAACTGCGATCAGGGCGCCGGATGCAAAAGCCACTAAAATCCGTGAAGTAACGCTTAGTTTCTGTTTCATACTCATCTTTTAAGAACTTCCGGGGCCGCACGGCCCCGGAAGCAGTGTACATTAGAAAACCTCTACATCAAAAAACTTATTTTTTAGCTGGGGGCAATAAAACACCATCAATTACATGTATCATACCATTCGAAGCAGGAATGGAGGCAATAATGGTAGCTATCCCATTTATCATCACCTTGCCATCTTTTACACTGAACGTAATATTATCTCCATTTACCATGCCCAATGTCATACCATCGGTAAAAAATTCTGCTTTTAATGAAGAAGTGGTAACATGGTATTGAAGAATATTTTGCAGGTCAGCTTTTTTATCATCTTTCATCAATCCTTCAACTGTGCCGGCGGGCAGTTTATCAAAAGCAGCATTCACGGGTGCGAACACAGTAAATGGTCCGGCATTTGACAAGGATGTTACCAGGTCTGCCTGTTTTAATGCTGCCACTAATGTTGTATGGTCTTTTGAACCAACAGCCACTTTTACAACGTCTTTTGCAGATTCATCATCTTTTACGGCTTCTTGTCCGCCAGTAACAACCGCATCTGATGTAGCTGATTCTTCAGTTGTTTTTTTATCACCATTGCAACTGCCAATTATTAATGACAGAGCGAATAAGCGGAAGGCTGAATATTTTTTTCATAACCTGAGTTTTTAGTTTGAAAGGTTATTTTGTTTTTACAGTATCTTTTTTCTCTGTTGCAGCAGGCGCAGTCTTACCTGTACTGAATGTTAATGGCACATTAGCTCCCGGAGGACTTACTCTTATGTAACCTTGCATTTCCTGGTGCAGGGCAGAGCAGAAGTCGGTACAGTACATTGGGAACACACCCACTTTTTCAGGTATCCACTTCAGGGTTTGCGTTTCCCCGGGCATAATCAGTAATTCGGCATTGTTGGCTCCTTTAATAGCAAATCCGTGCGGCACATCCCAATCCTGCTCCAAGTTAGTAACGTGGAAGTAAACTGTCTCGCCCAATTTTACTCCTTCAATATTATCAGGTGTAAAGTGTGAACGGATAGAGGTCATATATACATGTATCTCATTTCCCTTGCGTTCCACTCTTGCAAAATTGTCTCCTTTGGCTGCATAAGGATTTTTATTATCTTCTATTTTATAAATTTTCTGGCTGTTTTTCATAATAAGCTCCGCAGGAATTGCTTCTGCATAGTGTGGTTCACCTATGGTTGGAAAATCAAGTAGTAGTTTCATTTTTTCACCACTGATATCATAGAGCTGTGCACTTTGTGCCAGTTCTGGCCCTGTAGGTAAATAACGGTCTTTGGTAATTTTATTATAAGCAATCAGGTACTTGCCATGCGGTTTTTTTGTAGGTCCGCCGGGCACACTCAGGTGACCAACTGAATAATAAGTGGCTATCCTGTCGAGAACTTTCAGTGATTGCACATTCCATTTTACCACTTCAGATGATACAAAGAAAGAAGTGTAGGCATTGCCTTTCTCATCAAACTCGGTATGCAAAGGGCCAAGGCCGGGTTTTTGTACTTCGCCATGCAATACGGATGCATATTTTAAAACCGGGATACCATCAAATGAGCCATCATAATCTTTAGCTGCAATAGCTGCCTGAATTTTTGTAAAAGAGAATACTGGGATAGTAGCCGCCAGCTTGCCGCTACCAACAATGAATTCACCGGTTGGGTCTGTATCGCAACCGTGTGGTGATTTGGGGCATGGCATAAAGTAAATCATATCCGGACAATCTTTCGGGTCCAGTACCAGCACTTCATTCTCCATAGTTGACGTGGCAGAATGTGTGCTTTCATCGTAGGTATTATGAGCATATTTCACTGCCTTTTTTACTCCTTTGCCTGCTTTTGCATACTCTTCGGCTTTTTTCCAATTCACACACATGATGAAGTCTTTGTCTTTTTGCGAAGCATTTACTTCCAGCAGGGTGTTTGCTTTTTCAGAATTATAGCAACTGAAGAAGAACCAACCAGCTGATTTTCCTTTACCTGCACGGGCAAGGTCAAAGTTGATACCCGGTGTAAGAATTTGAAAAGCGATATTCATTTTACCTGATGTTTTATCTACACCGATAAAACTAACCGTGCCTTTAAAATTTTCTTTGTACGAATTGATAGGTACATCCTGCTTATCACCAATTGGTACACTAAACCTGGTGCCAGCCACTACGTATTCAGAATTTTCTGTTATAAAAGGAGAGGAGTGATTACCGGCACTGTTGGGTATTTCAATTATTTCTGCAGTGCGGAATGTTTTTAAATCAACTCTTGCAATACGTGGTGTATTGTTACCGTTGGCAAAAACCCAACGGCCATCATGTTCGCTGTTGGTAACAGATAGTGCTATATGGTGCAGGTCATCCCAGGGTATAAAACCATTGGATGTATTCAGCATCGGCTTGCTTTCCTCGCTGTAACCATATCCTTTTTCAGGGTCAACAGAAAAAACAGGTATTACACGTAGCAGACGACCTGATGGTATACCATACACTGACATCTGTCCGCTAAAGCCACCCGACACAAAATTGTAAAATTCATCATACTTGCCGGGGGCAACGTAAACTTTTGCCGCAGCGTTACCACTGACGGCTGATTGGGTTCCTTTTGGTTTACATCCTTGTATAGAGAATAAACCAACCGACAAGAACAGTAAGGGAATGAATGCTTTAAGGTTGTTATGTTTCATAAAAAATATTTAGCAGTTAAAAATGTTCATTTGAGGGTTGGTTTTTGTTTCTGTTATTATTTTTCTCCATCATTACTTCTCATAAACTCAATAATCTTGCGGGAGTCGTCTTTGGTTATATTCTGATTTGGCATGCGGACCATACACAGTTCAAGAAGTTTTTGTGCTTCGGCATCTGTTTCAAGCATCATGTCCACATTTGTTATCATGTTAGTAATCCAGGTTGGTGTTCTCCGTTTAGTTACATCTTTCCATCCGGGGCCAACCAGTTTTTCTTCAGTAAGTCTGTGGCAGGACTGGCATTTGAGTTCATACATGCCTTTGCCAGCTGTTACCCATTCTGCATTCAGGGGATTTGTAAAAGCTATTTCACCTTCCTTAACCTCTGTTCCATGAGTTTCGGGTTGATCTTTGCTTAATTCCTGAACATCAATAGGCTTTTCATCTTTTTTTACACCTTCGCTTCCGCAAGATGCCAGCCAGCCAATACTGGTGATAATTGCTCCTGAAATAATGAGATTGGAGAGTTTCATGTTGTAGATTTTAATGAAGAAATAAAGTGTTATCAGCTTAAAGTTAGTCCAAAAAAGATGTCAATATCCTTTTTGGACTACAAATGTATTTTTGGCCACCTCACCCTGTTCTGATGTTCATCATAGTATTTTGTGATATTAGTCACCCGGTCCGCTTGCTGCAGTGGTATCTTTGCCGTTAAGAAAAAATATTATGTTTCTCTCAAAATCATTTGGTTACGCTTTACGGGGCATCTTGTATGTTGCTTTAAAGGATACTGAAGGACGTAAAGTAAAACTGGGTGAAATAGCGGAAAAATTGTCGGTTCCCCGTCATTTCCTTGCCAAGATTATGAAGTTAATGGTGCAGGAAGGAATCTTGTCCTCAATTAAAGGCCCCTATGGGGGATTTCTTTTAAATGAAAATACGTTAACCGCAAAGCTGATTCACCTTGTTAAAATCACTGATGGGGTAGAACAGTTTAATACATGTGTATTGAGCCTGAGAAAGTGTAATAGCAAAAATCCCTGCCCGCTGCATTATCAAATGTTGAAGTTGAGAGATGGTATGCTGGCGGAATTTTCAAAAACAACTATTGGTGATTTGCTAAATCAAGAGACACCTGATTTCATAAAAAGTATTTCTGTTATCTGATATTAACAGGCAGCCTGACTAAAATCATCCTTTTTCATTACAGGTATCTTTTTATTTGCTTTTTAGAGCAAGCAGATATGTTTTTACAACCATTTCAGATTAACCGTAAATCCCTTGTATCAGACATAGTGGCAAAGGATTACCGTACCGCCGAAGTTTTTCGTCGCCATGGTATAGGTTACTGTTGTGGTGGAAAGTGGCCCATGGAGATGGCCTGTGAGATGAATGGTGTGAATGCTGATACATTGCAAGCAGAGCTAGAAGCGGTTACCCGTACTATCACTGTGTCTACTTCACTCAACTTTTCAGAATGGGAACCTGATTTTTTGATGAACTACCTTGTGCATGTTCATCACCAGTATTTAAAGAAATCATTGCCTCAAATAAAGGACTTACTGGGTGATTTTGCGAAAGAGCATACCAAAAAATTTCCTTACCTGGTTGAACTGGAGAAGCAATATGGTCTGCTGCACAAAAAGATGCCAAATGCTATGCAACGGGAAGAAGAAATAATATTTCCCTACATCCGCCAGATTGTTTATGCCCATAAGCACAAAGAACCCTATGCAGCATTATTGGTGAGAACTTTGCGTAAACCAGTGGAGGAGACGATGCTAAAAAGCCATGAGGCAGTGGATGATATAGTCTTATCCATTCGTAACCTGACCAACAATTACACCACACCGGAGAATGCATGTACCAGCCACAAAGTTGTAAATGCCAAATTAAAAGAACTGGATAACGATCTTATGCAGCATTCTTTCCTGGAGCAGTCCGTTCTTTTTCCCCAGGCTATTGCAATTGAAAAAGAGGTACTTGGCAGGTAATAATTTATTATCGTTTATTATTTTATTCATGCACACACAACACCGGAATATGTGACTGGAAAACTAATTGTTTGGTGCTGCTTGGTTTAAAAATGCCTGCTAATAGTTTATGCTTTTTTGGTATCGTAATAATCATATCAAGATTATTAGTCTCTGCAAATTCATTGATACCATCTTCTGTATCCGCACTATTAATGAAATGATATAGAGGTTTTAGGTCATCAAACAGGCTATGCAACAGGAATGATTGTTCGGGTGTTTCAGGTTTGAAATTTTTATTTTTATAGTCCACATTCAGGATATGCAGTTCTGCTTTAAATTCCTTTACTACTTGTTTAATGAACTGAACCGGTGTTGTCTCAACTACCTGCTTGAAGTCGCAGGCAAAACCAATTTTTTTGATTCCTTTCCCAAACTCCTTACCCGGAGGTATACAAATCACCGGCCAGGTGAGATGTCGGATGGCAGTAAGTGTTGTACTACCAAAAATTATTTCTTCAATTCCACTGGCACCCCGGGCACCCATTACCACTGCAAAGGGCTGGATTTTATTGCATAACTCTTCCAACTCATCGACGGTATTTCCCATCCTTGCTTCGGTAGCTATTTTAAGTTTACCGGATGTAATATGGCCAATGCTTTTCTTTAACTCCTCCAGTTTACCTTCGCTGCTTTTCTTTAAATCTTCTACAGAGATAAGTACAATGGGCACATCTGAATAGGAAACCGGAATATTGTATGCATTAAACAAAAGTATACTGGCGTCCATAGCCAAAGCCATATCTGTTGCAAAATTCATGGCATTGGTAGATACTGGAGAAAAGTCGGTAGCAACGATTATGGTTTTCATGCTTCTTAGTTTGTATTTCAAAGGTAAAGTACAGAATTGTAGGTTTATACTGACCACTATCAGCATGGTTCCTGATTGTGTTTGCTTTTTATGAAGCCTTTTAAGGTCATATCAGTGATTGACCTGTATCAGGGCGGGCCGCCCCGGTTGCTTTTAGATTTGCTCAACAAAATAACTAGCTACTATAAGTGCCTGGATATCTTTTTTTTAGTTACCGCAGGCATGAGCTTATTCGTTTTAGACTTGCTGCACTATATTTACCATCAATTAAGACAATATAAAATATGCTTGACCAGGCACATATGACTTCTTTGTTCGAAAACTCAACAGAAGGGATTATTGTTACGAACGGAACTGGAAATATTGTAATGGCGAATCCGGCTTCAGAAAGGATGTTTGATTACCAGAAAGGTGAACTAATCGGTCAGCCAATTGAAGTTTTAATTCCTGATAATGTAAAACCACATCATCACCATCTTAGAGAGGGCTTCTACAACAAACCTTCTAACAGGGTGATGGGGCAGGGCCGAGACCTGAACGGCCAAAAAAAGGATGGTTCAGCTATGCCTGTCGAAGTTAGCCTCAGTCATTATAACCGGGATGGCTAACTGTTTGTTATCGCATTTATCGTTGATATTACCCAACGAAAAGAAATTGAGAACAGGATGCTCAAGCAAAAAGAAGAATTAGAGAAAATTACTGATAAAATAAGACAACTTAATGCAGAACTTGAAGTGAAGGTAGAAGAGAGGACACTGATTTTAAAAGAGGCATTACAAAAACTGGAAGAATCACAACAGGAGTTAAGTGAGGCTTTGGACAAGGAGAAACAACTTAATGAGATAAAAACCAGGTTTGTCTCGATGGCTTCTCATGAGTTTCGTACTCCTCTGACAACGGTACTGTCTTCCGCATCATTATTGTCAAAATATACCGGTGCAGATGACCAGGAAAAAAGGAATAAACATATCCTGCGGATTAAAAATTCAGTCAATAATTTAAATGACATTCTTGAGGACTTTCTCTCACTTGGTAAATTGAATGAGGGTAAAATTGATAAACGTATCGATGAGGTAAACCTGAAGGATGTTTTAGTGGATACTGCAGACGAAATGAAAGCAATTACAAAAAAGGGACAACAAATTATGTTGGAATGCAGCGGGGATTGCTACGCCTTTACAGATAAAAAATTATTTCGGAATGTACTTATTAACCTTATTAGCAACGCCATAAAATTTTCTGAAGAAGGTAAAGCAATATCAATCGGAGCTAAAGTACAGGATAAACGGGTGCTTATATCAGTAAAAGATGAGGGGATTGGCATTTCTAATGATGACCAGCAGCATCTTTTTTCAAGTTTTTTCAGGGGAGCAAATGCTACGAATATACAGGGTACAGGTCTTGGATTACACATTGTAAAACGATATATTGACTTGCTGGGAGGAGAGGTGGAATTGAAAAGTAAATTAAATAGCGGAACAATAGTTAATTTTAGCATACCTGTAGATTGATTATAAGGTTAATGAAAATTATTAGAGACGTAAACAAAATAAAATAAAGACATGAAATCTGTTTTAGTAATTGATGATAATTCCGATATACGGGAGAACACAGCAGAGATTCTGGAACTGGCCGGTTATAAAACCTTTACTGCCGAGAATGGAAAAAAGGGAGTGGAAGTTGCTCAAAAAGAAAAACCCGATGTCATTGTTTGTGATATCATGATGCCAGAACTGGATGGTTATGGTGTGTTGCACCTTCTACGAAAAAATCCGGATACCGAGCAAATACCTTTTGTATTTCTAACTGCAAAAACAGAACGGAGTGATTTTAGAAAAGGAATGGAGATGGGGGCTGACGATTATATTACAAAACCATTCGAGGATATTGAGTTGTTAAATGCAATTGAAGTCAGGTTAAAAAAGGCCAGCATTCTTGATAATAAATATTCCTCTTCCCACCAGGGGCTTAACCAGTTTATTAAAGATGTAAAAAGTTCAGGTCTTGTTAGCCAGTTATCTGACCAGTATGATGTGGAAACTTTCAGTAAAAAGCAAACATTATACCAGGAGGGCAAACGACCCAGGTATCTCTATTATCTTACAAAAGGAAAAGTAAAAGGCTATAAAACTCATGAAGATGGTAAAGAATATATAACTGACCTTTTCAGTGATGGTGATTTTATTGGTTATCCCGCATTAATAGAAGATAAAAATTATGATGATTCTGCGGTTGTATTGGAAGATGCAGATATCATTCAAATACCGAAAGATGATTTTTTACAAATGATTTATGGGGATATAAATATCGCTATAAAATTTATCCGCATTATTACCCAAAATGTGAAGGAAAAGGAAGAACGATTGCTGAATCTTGCTTATAGTTCACTCAGGAAACGGGTGGCAAAAGCTTTGGTGGACATTCAGGCTAAGTTCAACACTACAAATACTAATAAACCGCTTGAAATTTCCCGGGAGGATTTTGCGCATTATGTTGGTACTGCCACCGAATCTCTAATTCGGACACTGAGTGACTTTAAAGCTGAAAAATTAATTGAGATTAAGGAAGGAAAAATATCTGTGGTCAATATCGACAAACTGAAAAATCTGCTCTATTAATTTTTTTAGACAAGCGTTCTTCTTTAACAAGCTGGTATATTTTTTAAGTTTTATAGCATCCAAAAAAAGCCTCCCGGCTAACCGGGAGGCATGCCATAACTCAACACATCACATTAATTAACGGAGATAGTTTTCATTTTTTTTGGTTCTTTCACCTCAATTTTGGGAATTACAATTTTCAATTCCCCGTTTTTGTACTCTGCATCTATTTTACCAAAATCACAATTTTCAGGAAGGGTGAAACTGCGGCTCCAGCTGCTATAGTTGTATTCCCGGCGATTAAACCTTCCATCCTTTTCCTCTTTTTGCTCTTTTTCATGTTCGGCACTAATGGTCAGCATATCATCATATGCATCAATTTTGAAATCCTTCTTTTCCAGACCAGGTGCTGCTATGCTAAGCCTGAAATCTTTCTCCGTTTCAGTCACATTAACAGCGGGAACGTTTAATACTTTTCCATAGTTAAAAAATTCATCCAACGGTGCGTTGAAGAATTTGTCCATCCAGCCATTGTCAAAAAATGATGGCCAGGAAGTTTTGGGTTTGTCAACAGCTCTGTTTTCCATATTTCTTATTTTAATGATGAAGAAATAATGACTCTTCTCATTAGCAAGGTGAGACTTGGTATTGTCCAAAAACAATGAGGAGGGTAAATTCCCGAGGTGATTTTAGTCAGTAGTAGATTTTGCTTTGCGGAATAATCTTAAACCTGGTTAATGGTCTGCATCACGGTTTAAATCGTAATCATCAGTCTGTGTATTTGTATTTTTCCCTGTTGAAATTTCCCGACCATGATTATTCTGCTGGGCCAGTGTCCAATTATCCGTCATGGTCGTTTCCAGCCAAAGGTTGCCTGATTTCCGGAATACCTGTACTGCAAGTTTAAATTTTTCCTTAAACAACCTCTCCAGTTCTATCACTTTCATCTCCTCGTTAATCTGGATATCTCCGTCTTTAATAGCCAGTTGGGTATCTCCGATCCGGCGATTGGCGGCAATGATTTGCTGGGCAGAAAATTCTGTACGGGAAAAGGATTTGTTATTAAAAAATTCAATTTTTAAAAACGGGAATGCCTTATTGAATTCTTTTTGTATATCACTGATAAGGCTATTTGGGGCAATGTGCAAATTCATATTCATAAGGTTAGTAAACATAAATCGTAGTTTGTGAAACATTGTCGGCCAAAGTGTTCCTTGGTATTTGAATAACCAGTTCTCCATTTTGGTACTCAGCATTGGTGAGTAATCCATCTGCATCTTCGGGTAATGTAAAAGCCCTTGCCCAATCTGTGTAATCATACTCACAACGGTCATTGGCGGGATCGTATCCCGATGCAACTTTTTGCGCAGCGATGGTAATAATTGCATTATTTACTTCAATGCAGAAGTCTTCCCGGTGCAGGCCAGGAGCAGCTATCACTATAACATATTTAACCGCAGTTTTTGAAATATTGACAGCAGGTATACTTGAAGAGGGTTTCAAATTATTACTTTGTAACTCATCTTTGAAGTACATCGCTTTTATACTTTTTGCCGGGATACTTTTGCTGCTGGCAGTTCCTGGATACATTTTGTGTGTTTGTCTGGCGAAAATAGAATTGCTATTCCCCGATGTAACTGATATAGTGCAGTAAACAGGATGATTTCTATCAGTAACTGGAGAAGGGTAGCAGGGTGATAAAAATCAACTTTTTGACTGTTAGCTATCAGCCAGGGCAATAATTATCCGGTTTACTTTTAACCTCTAAATGAAATGAAACCAATGAAAAGAAGTGTAGAATTACAGCCATTAAGCCGTGAGCACCATGATGGGTTATTGTTTGTGTGGAAAATCAGGGAGGGATTGAAGAATGGTGCCAGTACTGAAAAGCTAAAAGACTTTACCAGTTGGTTTTGGCGCAATCATATCAGGCCTCATTTTTTTCAGGAAGAGAAAATACTGGTACCTGTAATGCCGGAAGGACATGCTTTAGCCGTTCAGCTGAAGCATGAACATACTTATATAAGAGAGTTAGTCATCACAATAGATAAAGATACCGACCGCCATGATTTTACCAGGCTTGCCAACCTGCTGGAAACACATATCCGGTTTGAAGAAAGAGAATTATTTCAATATTTAGAAGAACACCTGACACAGCAAGAGTTGTCGGCGATTCATGAAAAATTAGAAAAACATCCTGTCTCTGTTGATGAAGAATGGTCCGATGAGTTTTGGGTAAAAAAAGAAGTTAAATAATCAATCACCCTGGAATTCATCCAAATCCCTTCTTTCCTTTTTGGTGGGTCTGCCAATTTTACTTTGCCGTTTTCCGGTATGAAAGCTGGCCGCCTGGTACTGCAACCTTTGTATTTCTTCTTCCGGGGTAATGTCAATATAGCTTTTGATAGCTTCTGAAGCTGCTACTCTTTTTTCAAGCAAGCCGGTAACTTTTATCCGCCAGCGTTTTGCTTCTGTTTTCACTTCATACTCATCACCGATACTCACATTTTTGGAAGCCTTAGCCTGCGAGCCATCAAACTTCACTTTGCCGGTATCGCAGGCGGTTGCAGCTATGGTTCTCGTTTTAAACAGACGAATGGCCCAGAGGTATTTATCAAGGCGGAGTTTTTCTTTAACCGGCATACCATCAAAAATAAAAAACCTCATTCAAAATAAATGAGGTTTATCTTTTGCTTTATTATAAGAATTTAAGCTTCTGCAAAATACTTGTGGAAATAAGGAATCGTTTCAATTCCTTTATAATAGTTTTCAATGTTATACTTTTCGTTGGGGCTATGCAGGTTGTCATTATCCAATCCAAAGCCCATAAAAATAATTTTTATATCTAATTCTTTTTCCAAAATGGAACAGATTGGAATACTGCCACCACCACGAACAGGTATGGGAGCTTTACCAAAAGTTGTTTCCACTGCTTTGGCAGCGGCTTTATATCCTTTGCTGTCAATAGGTGTCATGTAAGGTTCACCACCGTGGTGAAGTTCTGCTTTTACCTCTACAGATTTTGGAGCAATTGATCTGAAGTAAGCCAGCAGTTTTTCGGTAATCTTATCTGAAGATTGGTTCGGCACCAAACGGGCCGAAATCTTGGCATAAGCTTTTGAAGGCAATACTGTTTTTGCCCCTTCGCCGGTATAGCCACCCCAGATGCCATTTACCTCAATCGTTGGCCGGATACCGGTTCTTTCATAAGTGCTGTATCCTTTTTCGCCCCAGAGCTCTTTTACTCCCAGCTCATCCATATATTCTTTTTCGTCGTAGGGTGCTTTGTTTATCAATGCTCTTTCTTCTGGTCCTGCTACTACCACATCATCATAAAAAACCGGGGATAGTGATATGGTTGTTTTCGTCATGACAGCTGGCTATCATTTGTGCCAAAATAGTAATAGGGTTTGCAACAGCACCGCCATATGTTCCGCTATGCAAATCTCTGTTAGCACCCGTTACTTCCACTTGTATGTAACTTAGCCCACGAACACCGGTATCGAGAGAAGGGTTCTCCATACTGAGCATGGAGCTGTCACTGATAAGGATTACATCAGCTTTTAATAATTCTTTATTGGCAGCAACAAATTTTCCCAGATTAGGAGAGCCAATTTCTTCTTCACCTTCAATCAAAAATTTGATATTGGTGGTCATGCTGTTGGTCTTGGTCAAAATTTCCAATGCTTTTACATGCATATAAAACTGTCCCTTGTCGTCAGCAGAACCTCTCGCAAAAACTTTCCCGTCAACTATGGTGGGTTCAAAAGGTGGATTGGTCCAGAGTTCCAGCGGTTCTGGTGGTTGTACGTCATAGTGTCCATACACCAATACGGTTGGTTTGGCGGGATCAATAATTTTTTCACCGTAAACAGCAGGGTGGCCGTCAGTCGCCATAATTTCGGCTTTATCGCAACCGGCTTCCAGCAAACTTTTTTTAACTGCCTCGGCACAAGTAAGCATATCTGATTTATGTTCTGTTTTAGCACTTACAGAAGGAATGCGGAGCAAATCCAGCATTTCATTCAAAAAACGATCATTATTTTTTTCCTGGTAATCTTTCCAAACTTGTGACATATTGTTTGATTTTAGGGAGGACGAAGATAAGAAGGAAGGGTTTATTCAGCCTCATTTGATTTAGGACTTGAAACGACAGCTTTGGTTACCAGCTTGCTGCCATATCTCACTTTAATGTCATCAACCGCTTTATATAAATTAAGTTTTTCTACGTTATTGTCAAACAAACTCATTTGCATTGTAAAAGGAATAAACTGGCTGAATCGAACACCTAACAACCGAACAGGTCGTCCTTTTTGCCAAGATTTATTGAACAGGTCTTTCACTTTTGCAATTAGTACATCGTCAAGGGCAGTATAATCAACTGTTTCTTGTCTTGATGTAGTTTCAAAATCAGAATAACGGATTTTAACCGTGATACAGCCCGTTAGTTTTTCATCTTCTCTTAATGAGTAGGCTGTTTTTTCTGTGAGGCGAACTAATTCTTTATGCAGAAACCCAACATCCGTATAATCAGCGTCAAAAGTATTTTCATGACTCATGCTTTTTTGTTCCCAGTCGGTAGTTATTTCTGTACTGCCAATGCCATGTGCTTTGTGCCAGAGTGCTTCGCCCCATTTGCCGGCAATCTTTTCTAAATGTTCAACAGGTGTTTTGGCCAGGTCTTCAATGGTGTAAATGCCGTAGCTTTTTAAATGTTGTTCCGTTTGTTTACCCACACCATTTATTTTTTCAATTCCAAGTGGCCAGAGAAAGGCTGTTTCTTTTCCATGGGGGATCTCTAAAAAACCATTGGGTTTGGCTTCATTTGTAGCCATCTTGGCGATAAATCTTGCTGAAGCTATTCCGCAGGAAATGGGAAGCCCCGTTTCACTGGTTATCAGGTGGCGTAAATCTTTGGCATATTGACTTACGCCAAAAAATTTATCCATACCGCTGAGGTCAATGTAGAACTCATCAATACTTGCTTTCTCAAACAACGGAACTTTAGAGGCAATGATTTCTGTTACCCATCTGGAATATTTACTATAATCGCCACGACTGGCATTTGTTACAATGGCCTGCGGGCAAAGCTGCATCGCTTTTTTCATTGGCATAGCGGAATGAATGCCAAACTTCCTGGCTTCATAACTACAGGCAGCTACAACTCCTCTTTCATAACCACCTACTAACACCGGCTTCCCTTTTAATAGTGGATTGTTTCTAATTTCAACTGAAACAAAAAAAGAGTCCAGGTCAAAATGGGCAATATGTTTTTTAGTTTCTGACACTATTTTAAATTGCTCAACATCAGCGATAAATTGGGCCAATACCTGTTTTATAAGTAAATCTCCAGTAATCCATCAGGCAAATCCACCAGTACTTCCTTTTTTTTGTGATTTACTTTTTGAAGCGATTCCTCATGCAATGGAATCAATACTTCTTTACCCTTTATTTCTAACCGGCAAAGGAGCTGGTGCGGTTGCTCTATCAGTTCGAGAATTTCACCCAGCGGTTCTTTGTTATTAATAATGGTGTAACCTAACAAACTCGCCGGGGCTGTCTTTGCTGCAAATTTTTTAAAATCGGTTTCCGGAAGCCATACTTGTTTTTGCGTCAGTCTAATGGCTGCTTCTCTTGTATTCACTCCTTCCAGTTTCAAATAAGTTTCTTCTTCGCTTTTAATCTTTGTAGATTCAATAAACCAGGGGAGGAAAGAATTTTTCTTTTCTTCAATAAAAATTGCCTGCAGACCTTTTAATGATGTTTTCTTTCCCAGTTCATGTTTTAAAAGCAACTCTCCTTTTAAACCATGTACTGCTACCAATTTTCCTATGTTAAAATATTCAGTCATCAATGCAAAACAAGATATAATTAATGGCTAAAAAAAATCCCGGCTATAAAACCGGGATTTAAGAATTTTCAGGAGAAGACATATTTATTATGCTTCACTTCCACCTTCGCTTTCTGCCCTTCTTTCAGGTCTGCGACCTGGCATCGGACGTCTGGCTCTTTTGTTGCGGTAAGAATCTTCCTGGCGTTTTTTCACCTGTGCTTCATGCTCAGCACTCCACTTGGTGAATTTTTCCATCGCTGTCGCATCATCAAAAAGACCAAGACCTACACCACGAAGCAAATGCTTCAGGTATAAAACCCCTTTGAAGCTCAGGATACGGCGAACCGTGTCTGTTGGTGTAGCACCTTTGTTCAGCCACTCCAATGCTTTCTGACGATCAAGCTGAATGGTAGCCGGAACAGTCAGTGGATTGTAAGTACCTAATTTTTGGATGAATTTGCCATCACGGGGTGCCCGGGAATCGGCGATTACGATGAAATAAAAGGGTCTCTTTTTGGACCCGTGTCTTTGAAGACGGATTTTGGCTGACATTAAATAGAAATTTAACGTTGTTAAACAATAATTGTTAGCTCCGGTTAAAACCGGACAGCAAATATAGGACTTGATTGTTAATTGCCCAAGTGATAAAATCTAAAGAAAGTCCACGGTCTATAGTCGATAGTCCACAGCAGACCCCGGCTGTATTAGAAATAACTAGTGCATTCTTATTTTCCTAATACTTTAAGACATTTTATGCTTTAGCGAACGTCTGTGGACTGTGGTCGATGGACTGTTGACTTTACTACCTCTTCATCCCAGGCATCATTCTGCCCATGGCACCCATCTTATTCATGTTTTTCATCATTCCCCTCATTTGCTCAAACTGTTTCATAAAGTTGTTTACTTCAAGTATGTCTTTTCCACTGCCTTTGGCGATACGTTTCTTACGGCTTCCGTCTATCAGGTCAGGGTCTGCTCTTTCTTCCGGGGTCATGGAGTTTATCATGGCTTCAATGCCTTTAAATGAATCATCGTTGATATCAATATCTTTTACTTTACTTCCCAGGCCGGGTATCATACCCAGCATGTCTTTCATATTCCCCATTTTTTTGATAGCCTCTAACTGGGTTTTGAAGTCGGCAAAATCAAATTTGTTCTTGCGGATCTTAGCTTCCAGTTTTTTTGCAGCTACTTCATCAAACTGCTCCTGGGCTTTTTCCACCAAACTGGTGATATCGCCCATGCCGAGTATTCGCTGGGCCATCCTCTCCGGGTAAAATACATCCAGTGTGTCCATCTTCTCACCACTGCTGGTAAATTTGATGGGTTTGTCAACCGTGTATTTGATAGAAAGGGCTGCACCACCTCTTGTGTCGCCATCTAATTTGGTGAGAACAACACCGGTAAAATCAAGTCTTTCGTTAAATGCTTTCGCCGTATTCACTGCATCCTGCCCGGTCATGCTATCCACCACAAACAATATCTCCTGCGGATTCACCGCAGTTTTGATATTGGCCACTTCATTCATCATCACTTCATCTACCGCTAAACGGCCTGCAGTATCTATGATGAGAACATTCTTGTTTTTGCTCCGGGCTTCTTTAACTGCATTTCTGGCAATGTCAACAGCATCTTTATTTTCTAATTCAATATGAACATCGATACCTATTTGTTCTCCCAACACCCGTAACTGCTCCATGGCAGCCGGACGATAAATGTCTGCTGCCACAAGCATAGGAGAGAGGCCTTTCTTTGTTTTCAGAAAATTTGCCAGTTTACCACTAAAGGTTGTTTTACCACTACCTTGTAAACCCGCAATAAGAATAATTGCCGGATTACCTTTTGCATTGAACACAGCTTCCTCGC
Source organism: Chitinophagaceae bacterium (assembly GCA_016719015.1). Taxonomy (GTDB): domain Bacteria; phylum Bacteroidota; class Bacteroidia; order Chitinophagales; family Chitinophagaceae; genus JJ008. The sequence continues at coordinate 899,758 of JADKAZ010000001.1, read as the reverse complement.
CACCCATAAGTTCGGCCAACTCATCTTTTACGATCTTGGTCATCAACTGACCCGGTGAAATGGCGTTGATTACTTTTTCACCAATGGCTTTGTCTTTTACTCTATCGGTAAACTCTTTGGCAATCTTGTAATTCACATCGGCATCTACCAAGGCACGGCGGATCTCCTTCAAAGTGGTAGCAATGTTGAGTTCGGTGATGCGTCCCTGGCCTTTGAGGTTCTTAAAGGCTGATTCTAATTTTTCCTGTAAACTGTTAAACATAATTCACTTGGTTTTCGCTTTCACGTAAAAGAAAAAGTGAACATCAAATGTTCACTTTTAAAAGAGTTGCAAAGATACTACTTCACTGTTTGAGTTTCGTAGTATAAATAGAAATGTAAAATTTTATGCGGGTATAATCTTTTTGTTTATTAATCAGGTTCCTAAATAAGTTCTGAGCAATTGGCACCGGTTGGAGGCTTTCAGCTTTGTAATCGCTTTATCCTTGATTTGCCTTACTCTTTCTCTTGTCAGGCTAAATCTTTCGCCGATATCTTCGAGGCTCATGGGGTGGTCCACACCGATGCCAAAAAAGAAACAAATGACCTCTTTTTGGCGTTCGGTTAATGTTTTCAAGCTTCTATCAATTTCAGTTTTCAGTGATTCATTATGAACCAATTCCCCATCTGTTTTATCAGCATTGGCGTTCTCCAAAACGTCCATCAGGGTATTTTCCTCACCATCAGAAAGTGGCGAGTCCATACTGACATGACGACCATTTATGCCAAGCGTAGCTGTTACTTCATCAATATCCATTTCCAACACTTCTGCCAACTCTTCAGCAGAAGGTTCTCTTTCAAACTGCTGCTCCAACAAAGAATAGGCTTTTTGGATGCGGTTGGTGAGCCCCACTTTATTGAGCGGTAGCCGTACAATTCGGGATTGCTCAGCCAAAGCCTGTAAAATACTTTGACGAATCCACCATACGGCATAAGAGATGAATTTGAATCCCCTGGTTTCATCAAAACGCTGAGCTGCTTTAATCAGGCCAAGGTTTCCTTCGTTAATCAAATCCGGAAGAGATAGTCCCTGGTTTTGATATTGTTTGGCAACGGATACCACAAAACGAAGATTTGCTTTTGTCAATCGGTCTAATGCTTTTTGGTCTCCCTGTCGTATTAGGGTAGCCAGTTTTACTTCCTCTTCCGAAGAAATGAGTTCGACTTTGCCGATCTCCTGCAGGTACTTTTCTAAGCTTTGGGATTCACGATTAGTAATAGACTTCGTGATCTTGAGTTGTCTCATGCTCATAGGAATGGTTTTAAGAATGGTGTATTTTAAGGGTTTAAGAATTCTAAGTTTGTCACTTAATGACTCTAAAAATACCCACCACAATGTCCGTCGTTGTTCAGAAAGTATTGAACGTCAAGGCAATTTAAGTAAATCACCAATATATGCCAAATTTTTTTTGACAACATCTTAACGTTTTCGCCTTGGATTTATTTTAAAGCATTGGTTTTGGCTATAAAAGGGGGAAAAATAAACGAAAAAATGTTTTGTATCAATCATTATTTCTCTATTATTGCAGCCGTCGCTGTGTTTTGGCGCATGAAGAATGAGTAAACAATTATACACTTTAGAATTTCCGGTCCGGTGCTCCCCATCTATCCTGTACGAATTTCTTTCCACCCCTGCCGGGCTGGGGGAATGGTTCGCTGATAAAGTAGATGAAAGGGACAATGTCTATTATTTTGGTTGGAATGGTACTTTTGAAAAAGCCGATCTGCTGGAAAGTGAGCAGGATAAATATATCCGTTTTCACTGGCAATCTGCTCCCAAAGAAGAGTACTTTGAATTTAAGATTGAAAAATCTGAAATAACCAACCAGACAATCCTTGTAATAAAAGATTTTGCCGAAAAGAAAGACATCAAGGATCAGAGCAGGTTATGGGATTACCAGGTAAAGGAACTTTTTCACCGCCTTGGTAATTAATCAGCCAGGATTTTAATCAACTCTTTAAAAGAAGTCAGCAGGATTTCTTCAGCATCATCCCATTGCTGAAGAGGTATTTTATTTGCCAGTTTGATAAATTCTTTTTGCCGGAGTATGTTTTCAAAATCATTATTTCCCAAAGTTGCTAATGGCTTGTAGTTTGTTTCCTGAAAATGGTGCTCCCATTCATCCTCATTTATACAGCAATAAAAGCCTTTTTCCTGTAGTGATTTAAACGCTGCCACTAACTTATATTCATGTTGATTCTTATACTCTTTTGAAAGATGAAGGGTAATGCTGAAGAAGTTACCCCACCAAAACATAGTTCGTATGGCATAAATACCAGCCGGGCTAAAAATTCTTGGAAAATCCAATATCAAATAAGGCAGGCCATTATAATTTTCTCCTCTTGAAATCTTTGGAGATGATTGGAGTATGTTATCAGCCAGTTTTCCGGATTGTGATTGTAAATAGTGTTGTTGCTGTACCTGTAAACTTGCCAGTAAGTCTTTTACTTTTTCCAGGATTCCATTCTTTGTTAAAATGAACTGTGCATTTATTACAAGTTCCATCTCCTTTTGTGAAAGCCTTATTTTTGCTTCATTCATATAATAAAGATAAGTGTTCAAAAAACTGGATAAGCTCATTGTTAAAGCCTTTATGGGCCCCTTCATCGCAACGTTCTTTATTACGCTGCTGGTGCTGGTGATGCAATTTTTTTGGCTGTACATTGATGATTTTGTTGGAAAAGGGATTGATACCAAAGTAATCTTTGAGTTTATCCTGTACCAAAGTGCTGTATTGGTACCACTAGCTCTGCCGTTGGCAATTCTGCTTTCCTCTTTAATGACGTTTGGGAACCTTGGTGAAAGTTTTGAACTGGTAGCTATAAAATCTGCCGGCATTTCATTGATACGTTTTATGCGGCCGCTTTTTTTTGTTTGCATATTGTTGGCAGGAGTCGCATTTGCTTTTTCTAATTATGTGATACCTGTAGCTAATTTAAAATCTAGAACACTGCTTACAGATATTGTTTTTGCCAAGCCGGCCTTTGATTTGAAGGAAGGTGTTTTTTATGATAAGATTCCAAACTTTGCTATCAAAATCGGCAAGAAAGAAGCCAATGACAGTGTGGTACAGGATATCATCATTTACGAACAGGGTAATCCGCTGCAGGATAATTTCATCATTGCCCGAACCGGTGTGATGCGGGTGACAGAGAACAAAAGATTCCTTGAGTTTAACCTGAAAGATGGCTGGCGATACCAGGAACGGGGAAACTATTACGACCCCGCTAATTCAGAGTTTATCCGGATTGGATTTAAAGAGTACAAAAAACAATTTGACCTGAGCACCCTGGGTTTTAATAACCGTACTGCAGATAGTGTAAATAAGAATAATGAGCGGATGTATAGTATGCGGCAACTGGAGAAAACGATTGACTCATTGGAAAAAGATAATAAGCAACTGAAAATGCAGACGGAAAATCAGCTGTTTGTTCAATTTCGTTTCCTGGGATTGCTGGATTCAGCCTGGTCAAAAGATTCCTTACCCGATGTGAGTAAGCTTAAGCCTGTTAGAAATTACGATGAAATATTGCCTGATTCCGCCCAAGCGAATGTTAACCAGAACGTACGAAATATTGCCGGATCACTTCGTATCAGCAGCGAATCAATGATGGGCACACTGAAGGACAAGGAAAGAAACTTACGTAAACATCAAATAGAATGGCACCGTAAAATAGTTTTATCCCTTGCTTGTCTGGTACTATTCCTGATTGGAGCACCGTTGGGTTCCATTATCCGAAAAGGGGGGTTGGGTACTCCCCTGGTGGTAGCCATCATCTTTTTTATGGTTTTTTATTTTTCCAGCACAGCCGGAGAAAAATTTGCGAAAGAAAACACATTAACCCCCTTTGGTGGAATGTGGATGGCTACTTTCATTTTGTTGCCAATCGGACTCTTCCTGATATACAAAGCCATGCGGGATTCTCAGCTTTTCAACAAGGATGCCTATAGACGGATTCCCAGGGCTTTGAAAATATTTTTTAATAAAAAAGCTTAGAGAGATCCGGTTTTCGGTGGTGGTGGAAGAAAAATCAAAAAATCACCTATTTGTGGTATAGGTGAAACCAAAAAAATCCTTCAACTTTAAACCTTAAATACCCGTTTGCTCACCAGATGCTCCCGTTTACTAAGTGAAGGCATGTAGTGTAAACAACCGGGCTTAAATTGATGTAGAAATCCAACCCCTAAGTAAATTTTGCCGGAATTTAATTTGTAGATTTAATCTGAAATAGATATTTATGAGAAAAAAAATTTTTCTATCCATTTTTTCCGGGGCTATTTGTTTTTGTGCTCATAGCCAGTTAACAATTAATAATGCCGTTTTCTTTATTCAATCTGGTGCAACAGTTACTGTTCAGGGTGATGTTACCAGCAATGTGGATATTCAGGGAACCGGTTTACTTCAGTTAAAAGGCAGCACATTGCAGAATGTGGATATGGGGGGATTTACTATTCCTAACCTGGAGATAGATAACACGGCTAATGTAACCCTTTTAAATACAAATGCAAGAATAGGCTCCTCACTAACTCTTACAAATGGAAGGTTGAGATTGGGTAATCAGAACCTGAGAATCGCTTCATCAATTACTTCTGTGGCAGGTGTTAGTTCCGCTAAGTTTATAGAAACAAATGGTTCGGGGGTATTAACAAAAGAAGGATTAAATACTACCGCTTTTGTTTACCCGGTAGGCTTCAGCGGCACAGAATTTAATCCACTTTCAATTACTAATACGGGAACAGCTGACGACATAAGTGTTCGTTGCTTACAAGATGTGTTAACCAATGGCTTATCAGGTGCTCCAATTGCATCAGATTTTGCTAACAATAGCTGGGTGGTTTCAGAAGATGTTGCAGGAGGATCTAATCTTTTGCTTTCAGGTGAATGGGTTTTTGGAGACGAATTGCCCGGTTTTAATAGAGCCAAATCAGGTATTGCCAGGTACAATTCAGGTACAGATTGGGATTTACCTGCCAGTAATGTGTTAGCTGCAAATGGTTCGGGGCCTTATGGCAGAAATAGAAGTAATATCAGTGCACCCGGTGTTTTTGCACCTGCTGATTTAGAGTTTGTTAATAGGGCAAGTTTTAATGTCCGTGTGTTTTTGCAAGGAGCATTTACCGGTACTGCAGGAACAGCCGGCGGATTGATGAGAGATAACTATAGGTCATCTGGGGTATTACCCACAACACAGCCTTATGGTGGTGGTAAGTTTGTACATACCGGTGTGCAAGGAGGAACAGAAAGTTTTAACCCTGCTATCTTAGCTGTAACTGGGAATAATGCAATAGTCGACTGGGTTTTTGTCACTCTTCATGATGCGACAACCCCCACTACCAAATATCAAACCAGAGCTGCTTTAATTCAACGAGATGGGGATGTGGTAGATATGGATGGTGTATCTCCGGTTTCTATGCCTATTAATAGTGATGGTAACTATATAATAAGTGTTGGGCATCGAAACCATCTGAGTGTCCGTCTTCCAAATACAAGTCCAATGAATTTAGTAGAAAACGCAGTAGCCCCGTCGTGGGACTTTACAACAGGTATGAGTCAGGCTTTTACTGATGGAGCAATTTCGACAAATCTGCCCATGATTTCTGTAACAACATCTGCGAATACCCGGTTTTGTCTAATTGGTGGAAATACAGATGGTGTTAGTTCTGCTGGAATAAATGGCCGTAGAATAATATATTCAGGTTCAGGAAATGACAGGACTACAATATTAAGTACAGGGCTAAGTGGAAATTCAGCCACAACCAATCCGATTACCGGTGTAAATTTTGCTACAATGGCCCGGTATGATTTGACAATGAATGGTAGTATTGTATACTCCGGTTCAGGTAATGACCCGGTTATTATTTCAAATGCATTGGGTGGAAATACTGCAGTAACAGCAACCGAACATCAATAAAAAAGCAGCTATGAAAAAACTATTAATTGTAATAACAAGTGTTTTAGTATCACACTTTACGTTAGCCCAAGAATGGGTGCAGGCATCTATCGGAAATGGTGCAAATCCAACGTCGGTTGATATATTCATTCGCAGCAACACAACTTTTGATGCGAATAAAGTTGACAACATTGTGTTTACCTTAAGGATACCAATTATGGGAGGTAACAATATTATAGCAACTGAAGTGCTTGCTTCACATTCGCCTGCTTTTCCCCATATCACATTTACAATAGTTAAGTATGCAGTAAACGATGGCGTTTATAATTATTATTTGGTGAATGGTATTGGAACTGTAGTGGCCGCTCCGGGTATTAATATACCTGGTGATGAGACACCTCACAGGGTAATGGAAATCAGCTTCTCCGGAGGATCAAATGGCATTGTTGAATTAGCAAATATTGAAAATGACATTCCCGGAAATAATGGAGCACTTATCCGGCCTCAGTTTTATGTTCAAAACAACTCAGGGGAAATAACAAATCTCACAGCAATGTATTATGGCACAGCGGGAGCTATTCCTCAAAATAATGCAAACACGGATGGAGATGACTGGGTGCCCACTGTAGGGAATGTTACATTACCGGTTCAACTGACAAACTACGATGTAAAATGCAACGATAAAGGCGCACTAATTAAATGGAGCACCGCTACAGAACAAAATAGCGACAGGTTTGAAATTCAGCGAAGCACTAATGGTAATGATTGGGTAACTATCGATAACGTAGCAGCTGCCGGTAATAGTAGTTCAGACAAGAATTATCAATATCTTGATATTTACGGGGGTACTGCTTTCTATCGCATCAGGCAAGTGGATGTTGATGGCAGATTTACTTATACGGCCATTAAAACCACTAATTGTAAAGCTGGTCAGTTTGATGTTACTCTATATCCTGTACCGGCAAAAGATAAATTGAATATTGTTGTTCAATCCGATAAAGAACTTAAGACTGATCTGCAGGTGCTGGACATGACCGGTAAAATAGTACAACGGACAATTATCCAAATAAATAAAGGAAACAATAATATTGTACTTGATATAAATAATTTACCGGGTGGGCAATACTTACTCGTTAGCAGCGATCCTGCAGTGTTAATTAATAAGAAATTTACCATAGTCAGATAACTATTAATCCTTCTCATTTTAAATTGCCTTTACCAGCCGGTAAAGGCAATTTTATTTATGTATATTCGGTAACATAAAAAAACTGCAATGAGAATATTATTATTGACTTGTTTTGCTGTCTTTTTGTTTAGCTGTAATTCATCATCGAAAAAAGACCCCGGTCAGGCTATGGATGACACAGCAAGGATGGATAATCCTCCGGCTAATACATTAAATTTCACAATAGAGCCGGTAAAAATATTGGCATCAGATATTCCTGTTTCGATAAAAGTGAAAGGTAAAATCCAGGCTGCATGGAAATGGACTGATAAGCAGGGAGACAATATTCTTATTACTACTCATGTAGAACCGTATGATGATAAAAGGAAGAATGAGTATGGGGAAGAAGGACAGACGGCCGAACTCCATGCAGTACTTTTTCTTAAAAAAGGAGATAGATACGAAAATATATGGATGTTGAATGATGAAGAAAAGTCCTGTCCCTTTGATATTACCTGTGCTTTTATCGAAAATTCCACCACCATCACCGATCTGGATAAGGATGGTTTTGCAGAAGTGAAGCTGCAGTATTCACTCGCCTGCCGGAGTGATGTTTCACCTGCAACAATGAAAATAATGATCTATGAAAATGGTGAAAAGTATTCTCTATCTGGTCTTATGTGGCTACCCTATAGTCCCGATTTTAAATATGATGTAACTGAAAAGGATGTAAATCTTGAAAATGTTCCAAAGCTGAAGGATGAAACAGAAGAAATGCTCAGGTCTTTTGGCCGTTATCAAAGCGAAAAAGATTTTACTAAAGCCCCATCTGAATTTCTGACCTTTGCCCGTAGCGAATGGTTAAAGTATTCAAAGGAAAAAATGGGCGAATAAGTTTATCAATTGAAAGCATCTCAGCAAAATCTTAATGTTCAGAAATGGGTAGCAGTGGTTTCTGTACTGCTGCTTGTCGTAAAATTTGTTGCTTATTATACTACGCATTCAGTAGCTATTCTAACTGATGCATTGGAGAGTATCGTTAACGTAGCCGCCGGATTCATAGGTTTATATAGTTTGTATGTGGCTGCTAAGCCCCGTGATGAAGACCATCCTTATGGACATGGAAAAGCTGAGTTTCTCTCTGCAGCCGTGGAAGGAACATTGATTGGCAGTGCAGGTGCTATCATATTATATAAAGCCACCAAGAATTTAATCACCCCGGCAGAGCTGCATCAAATTGATTACGGAATCTGGCTGGTTGCAGGAACAGCTATCATAAATTTTATTGTTGGCTATTTTTGTCTTCGTATCGGGAAGAAAAATAATTCAATGGCATTGGCGGCCAGTGGTAAACATCTGCAAACTGACACCTGGTCAACTGTAGGAATTATTGGAGGCCTGGTTCTGCTTTATATTACCGGTTATAAATGGATTGACAGTGCTATAGCTATGCTCTTTGGTTTTTATATCATTTTTACCGGGTACAATATCTTACGTCGTTCTATTGCCGGAATTATGGATGAGGCAGATACAAAATTACTTACAAGACTGGTGCAGGTATTAAATGCAAACCGCAGAGAGAACTGGATTGACCTTCACAATCTGCGAGTAATAAAATATGGCAGTGTATTACATATGGATTGCCACCTGACAGTGCCCTGGTACCTAAATGTACATGAAGCTCATCTTGAAATAGACGCATTAGCTGAACTGGTCCGGAAAGAATTTGGTGAATCCCTTGAACTATTTGTACACTCAGATGGTTGCCTTCCTTTCTCTTGCCAGATTTGTAATAAATCGGATTGCCAGGTGAGAAAGAATAATTTTGTACACCGGGTTGACTGGACCCTCGAAAATATTTCACAAAATAAAAAACATGAATTAAAATGAAGGTAACTACCAACTGGAAGAATAAGCATGAGTTTGAAAGTAATCAGGACGCCAATACTATTAAACTGGATGGGAATAAAAAAAATGGCTTTGGCCCCAAAGCGTTATTGTTGGCCGGGCTTGCGGGCTGCTCTGGAATAGATATCGTGGATATATTGGAAAAAATGCGGGTTGAATTTTCTGAGTTTGTTATAGATACAGAAGCAGAGCAAGCAGTAGACCACCCCAAAGTATTTACAAAAGTTATGATTACCTACAGGATAAAAACAGACTTAGTAAATGCAGATAAAGTAGCAAAGGCAATAGCATTGTCTCTTGATAAATATTGTGGAGTAGCAGCAATGCTAAAAAAAAATTCACCTGTCGATTATAAGTTGGTTATTGAATAATACATTTCTGATCCATGCTCTCCAAAAAATCTCAATATGCTTTCAATGCACTGGTCTACCTGGCAACCAAATACAAGGAAGGCCCGGTATTGATATCAGAAATTTCTAAAAAGAAGAAAATACCGTTAAAATTCCTTGAAAATATTTTATTAGAGTTGAAAAAAGCAGGAATGCTTGATAGTAAGAAAGGAAAAGGGGGAGGGTATTTTTTAAAAAAGGACCCTTCTAAGATAAAAGTTGCCAATGTGATACGATTATTGAATGGACCAATTGCTATGCTCCCTTGCGTAAGCCTCTATTTTTATGAACGCTGTAAAAATTGTGATGAGAAAAACTGTGGTCTCCATGATATGATGATTGAAGTGAGGGACGCCACCCTTAACATCCTGGAAAATCGAACACTGAACGATTTACTCCTTTAGCTTATTGATTATGTTAATACTTTTCTTTGGATTTGAAATTATTTAAAAGTCTATTGACTTGGTAGGGTAATATTTTAGCCCTATTTTTGTAACTCAAACTTTTCTATTATGGCACTACGACTTGGGGACACCGCTCCTAACTTCACTGCAAAAACGTCTCTTGGCGAAATTGATTTTTATGAATACCTGGGTAATGGCTGGGGAATCTTATTTTCTCATCCTGCTGATTATACACCGGTTTGTACAACGGAATTGGGAAAAACAGCTTTATTACAAGAAGAATTTGCCAAACGTAATGTAAAAGTATTGGCTGTAAGTGTTGATTCCCTTGGTAAACATGAAGGCTGGATAAAAGATATCAATGAAACACAACATACAACTGTCAATTTCCCCATCATTGCTGATGAAGACAGAAATGTTGCCACCTTATATGATATGATTCACCCGAATGCATCTGCAACAACTACTGTCCGTTCTTTATTTGTGATTGGCCCTGATAAAACAGTAAAATTAATTATTACCTACCCGGCCTCTACCGGGAGAAATTTTATTGAGGTATTACGGGTAGTTGATTCATTACAATTAACGGCTAATTACAGCGTAGCCACACCGGCCGACTGGAAGCAGGGTGAAGATGTTATAGTGGCGCTATCGGTTTCAGCAGAGGATGCTATAAAAAAATTTCCTAAAGGGGTAGAAGTAGTGAAACCCTATTTACGATATACTCCCCAGCCTGACCTTATATAAGGATTGATACTGAAGATTGAAGGATATTAAGTAGTTGATGGTCTAGCAATTATTATGTCGCAAGCGATGATATGTTGAATGGTGAAACATCAGGGATTGATTTATCTGCCTTTTTTTCTTTTGGCTAATTGTTGTAATGTAGCTCTCATGTCTTTGGGCAACGGAGCTTCCAGTTCAACCAGTTTTCCATCCATGTCATTAAATGTGAGCTGAAAGGCATGAAGGGCTAACCTCCCCAATATTGGTTTCTCTTCTTCTGCATCTTTAGACAGTTTGAATTTTGATTTCAGTGCTGAAACGAGAATGGGCTTGCCATCGCCATATAATACATCGCAAACGATCGGGTGGCCTATATCTTTCATGTGTACCCTGATCTGGTGGGTTCTGCCGGTATATATCTGGAATTGTACAAAAGAATAAATTTTAAAATCTTCCAGAACCTCATAGTCTGTTACAGACTCCTTCCCATTTCGATGTACAATCATAGTCCCGTTCTTTCCCGGATGTTCTGCAATGGGAGAGTTGATACTCCCTTTATTCTCCATCAGTGAACCAATTGCTAATCCCCGGTAGATTTTTTTGGTTTGTCTTATTTCAAATTGCTTAGAAAGGTGTTTGTGCGTCAGCTCATTTTTTGCAAATACGATAAGTCCGCTGGTGTCTCTATCCAAACGGTGTACGGTAAAGATATCACCATACTTTTCCTTTAGTAATGTTTTTAAGGAGATTTCTTTTCCCTCACGGTCAGGAATGGATAATAACCCGGAAGGCTTATTTAAAGCAACCCAATTATCGTTCTCCGCAATAGTAAACTCCGAAACTTTCATGACTATGATTCTTGTAAATTAGTGTGTGATCAGGGCGGCCTATTTGCCTTTTCCGAAATGTTTCAGGTCCCGTACTTCTTTCTCTGACAGGAAACGAAATTTTCCCCTTTCTATATTTTTTTTGGTAAGTCCTGCAAAGATCACCCGGTCAAGCCCTCTGACATCATAGCCGAGAGCTTCAAATATCCGGCGTACAATACGATTACGGCCGCTATGTATTTCAACACCAATCTGAGTTTTATCTTTCATATCTGCATACGCCAGCACATCAACATTCGCCAGGCCATCTTCCAATACAATTCCTTTCAGAATCCTGTCAAAATCAATTTTCTCCAATGGTTTATTCAGCGTAACATGATACACCTTTTTTATTTGATTGCTCGGATGAGTAAGTTTTTGCGCCAGTTCACCATCGTTGGTAAATAATAAAACACCAGAAGTGTTTCTGTCAAGACGGCCCACAGGATATACCCTTTCCGTAGTGGCTTTACCAATTATATCCAGCACCGTTTTTCTTCCCTGTGGATCATCTGTGGTAGTGATATAATCTTTTGGCTTGTTCAATAAAATATAAACAAGGTTTTTTGCAAGGAATACCTTTTTCCCATTTACCCTGATATCATCTTTTATCGAAACCTTATGGCCAGGCTCTGTAATAATACTTCCATTTACCTTTACTAATCCTTTCTTAACAAATTCTGCTGCTTCACGTCTTGCGGCAACTCCGGAATGAGCAATGAATTTATTCAATGGCATCTGCCCGTCAGATACGGGCCTGTTATGGACAATTTGAATTGGCGGTGGTGTAGTTGTTCCGGGTACCTTGCTTCTGGCTCCCGGACGCTGGCTTCTCTCCTCTGCTTTCTTCTTATCAAAGTACTCTTCCCGTTCTTTCTTGAATTTTCTTTTTTCCTGTTTGAATTGCTCTTTGATGGCGGCGTTACTTTTCCGGGGGGCAAATTTGCTGAAATTGTCGGTCGGTTTCTTTTTCATGTGTAGTGTTTGCTGTTTTACAACAGTAGTGAGTAGCGAAGATAGGTATTATCGCCGATGCCGGTAAAAGGAAAGCCCCATAGCTACTGCTACAGGGCCGGTTCTCCTAACGAACGGATTATTTAGATCGTTTGTTTCATCTCAGGTCTTTTTCTTTCTCCTTCTGGCCTTTTATGATTAGTATCTTTCAATTTTTTTAATTGCTCTTCGGTAAGCACAGATTTCATATTCTCTTTCTGTTTTTTCATCAATTCTTTCATCTGTTCTTTCTTCTGCTCATCGCTGAGTGATTTGTTTTCACGAATAGTTTTCATCTTTTCGCCCATTTCTTTACGATTTGATTCTATTTTGGCTGATTGTGCATCCGTTAAACCAAGCTCAGTTTTCATTCTCTCTGATCGTTGTTTACCCATTTGCTCTGCTTTGCCTTTCCGGTCAGCCTTCATTTTCTCTAATTGACTTTTTTGTTCGCTGGTAAGTATGCGGTCTGCCGTAGATTTTTGTTCCTTGCGGATGTTTTCCAATCTTGTCTTATACTCTTTCACAGTAATGTTTTCATTCTTTTTCAGGTCTTCCATTTGCTTATGGAAGGTTTCCCGCTGTGTTTTGAATTTTGCTTTCTGGTCTTCGGTAAGGTTTAGCTTTTGCATGTCCATATGCTGACCGTGTTGCTTACGACCTTTCTGCATATGATGATTTCTTCCTTCCTGCATATGTGGTCTTTCACCTTTTCTTTCCGGTATTTCCTGGGCTTGTATACCCGCAGCTATTGTTAGTACGATTGCCGATAAGATTATCTTTTTCATAGTTTAATTTTTTTATTTGACGCCAACCCGTTACGTAAACCTTCGGTATGGATTTCTAACGGGGATGTCGGACTTGTTAAATATAAATTATCTCCTTTCAGACACTCTATTATTAACAAAGTTTAATAGGGTAAGAATTTATTGTCAGCAAATGCTAAACGCTATTATTAAGAAAGCCCTCAACCTTTTGTAAGTTTCTCAAATTGGTTTGCTTTATATTATTTACTAACTTAATTTACAGGTATTAAGACGACAATTTCCATAATAGAAGATAGCAAAGAGTACCAACAAGCCTTGGTGACTTTGATAGCCGAAAGCAAAGACTTTCAGTTGGGGAAAGTATTTGCTTCAGCAGAAGAAGCTATTCCACATATTCATGAATTTTCAGGGATTGTTATTATTGATATAAAACTGCCAGGTATGAATGGGGCGAAGCTTGTCTCACATATTACTCAGGCCAATAAGGATGTGCAATGCATCATCTGCAGTATGTATGATGACGATGAGTTTATTTTTTCAGCGTTGAAGAATGGAGCGTTGGGTTATCTATTGAAAGACAGTGCTGGTAAACAAATAATTACAGCGTTGGAAGGATTAAAGAATGGCGGATCCCCGATGAGCCCCTATATTGCCCGACGGGTAATTGCAAGTTTTCAGCAGCGGCAAGAGAAGAAGGTTTCGGAACTTCTCAGCGAAAGGGAGCATGAAGTTTTACAACACCTGGCCCAGGGCCTTATCTATAAAGAGATAGGAGAAAAACTATTTATCAGTCATGAAACGGTAAAACAACATATCAAGCATATCTACCAGAAGCTGCATGTGCAGAATAAGATAGAGGCGTTGAATAAGTTTCGGAGTGATTAAATCCCGTAAACAAAAAATCAGTTCTTATTTGCTAACTGTCCACAGGCGGCATCTATATCTTTTCCCCGGCTTCTGCGTAGACGGGCATTCACCCGGTGCTTACCAAGATATTCCATAAAAGCCTGTACTTTTTCTTCTTCAGGCTTTTCAAACTTTGCAAATTCAATAGGATTATACTCAATAATGTTTACAAGGTCTGCCGGAACTTGTCTGTAAAGTTTTATCAGATCATCAGCATCTTTCAATGAATCGTTAAAGTTTTTGAAGAGAATATATTCAAAAGTGATTTCATTTTCTGTCTGTTTGTAGAAATAATTCATGGCTTCTACCAGGGATTCGATGTTATTGGTATCATTAATAGGCATGATCTCATGTCGTTTCTGGTCATTCGCAGCATGCAGTGATAAGGCTAGTTTGAATTTTACTTTATCGTCACCGAGCTGACGAATCCCTTTTGCTACACCGGCTGTAGAAACAGTGATGCGTTTAGGGCTCATGGCCATTCCATGCGGGGAAGTAATTCTTTCAATTGACTTTAAAACGTTTTTGTAGTTCAGCAAGGGTTCACCCATACCCATAAAAACAATATTGCTTAGTTTTTTGCCATGTGTTTTCTCACATTGCTGATTCAGAATGACCACCTGGTCATAAATTTCATCAAAGTCAAGGTTTCTTTTTCTCTCGATATATCCGGTTGCACAAAATTTACAACTTAGGGAGCAGCCAATTTGGGAAGAAACGCAGGCTGTAAACCTCGATTTAGTAGGAATGAGAACGCCTTCTATTAAATGCCCGTCATGCGTTTTAAAACGGGATTTAATGGTGCCGTCTTCACTATATTGGGTAGTATCAACTGTAAGACCGGGCAATGTAAACTCTGCCGCTAATTTTTGCCGCAGGTCTTTTGAAATATTTGTCATCCCATCAAAACTCTGTACTGGTTTTAGCCACAGCCATTCATAAACTTGTTTGGCCCGAAATTTTTTTTCTCCCATTTTCTCGAAGTATTCTTCCAATTCAGTAAGGGTTAAATGTCGGATATTCTTAAATGCTGCTTTTGCCATACGGCAAAGATAGCAAACGGCTGTCCGTCGGGTTAGAATGATGAATCATTTATCTTGCAGTCATATTTAAACTTTATGAAACCAGTTTACATAATAGATGCTGTTAGAACTCCGGTTGGAAAATATGGAGGTGTGTTAGCCGACATCCGTCCGGATGATTTACTGGCTCATGTTATAAAATCCCTTTTACAAAGAAATGGCTCTGTTGATGTCAATGCAATTGAGGATGTAATTGCCGGTGCTGCCAACCAGGCGGGGGAAGATAACCGGAATGTGGCTAGAATGGCAGCATTGCTGGCAGGTTTACCTGTAACAGTTGCAGGAAATACTGTGAACCGCTTATGTGCATCAGGTCTGCAGGCTATTATGGATGGCTCCCGGCAGGTGATGTGCGGTGATGCAGATTTAATAATTGCAGGTGGTGTGGAGAGTATGACAAGAGCCCCTTTTGCGGTAGCAAAAAATCCAGAAGCTTTTGGTCGGGCAGCAGAAATGTTTGATACAACAATGGGATGGCGGTTTGTAAATAAAAATTTATCCGCATTGTATCATCCTTATACAATGGGTGAAACAGCCGAAAATGTAGCCCGGCAATGGGGTATTACCAGAGAAGAACAAGATGCTTTTGCACTGTCATCACAACAAAAGTATTTTGCTGCCAAAGCTGCCGGTAAGTGGTCAGCTGAAGTGGTACCAATTGAAGTACAAAAGGGAAAGGAAAAAATTATAGTTGATACCGACGAACATCCAAGAGAAACCTCACAGGAAAAATTAGCCTCCTTAAAACCCGCCTTTATAAAAGATGGAACAGTGACAGCAGGCAATTCATCGGGAATTAATGACGGTGCTGCTGCTATGTTGCTGGCCAGTGAGGAGGCTGTAAAAAAATATAAGCTGAACCCATTGGCAAAAATTGTGTCAATGGGAGTGGCAGGCGTAGATCCCTCTATTATGGGTATCGGTCCTGTCCCCGCCATTCAAAAGGCATTACAGAGAGCCGGATTGAATATAAGCGATATTGATTTGATAGAATTAAATGAAGCATTTGCATCACAATCGATTGCCTGTATAAAAGAGCTGGCCTTAGATGCTGATAAAGTAAATGTAAATGGGGGTGCTATTGCCATAGGGCATCCTTTGGGATGCAGTGGGGTCCGCATTTCAACCACATTACTTCATGAAATGAAAAGAAGAAATATAAAGTATGGGTTAGCAACAATGTGTGTAGGAGTAGGGCAGGGGGCAGCGGTAATATTTGAAAAAATGTAGATAAACAATATTAGCTGGACTTTTTTGTATTAATTTACTTTGAAAATTAAAAATCACAGAATATGAAAAAAGTATTTTTTTCTTTATTAGTAATGGTAGGGTTTGTTACGGCGAATGCACAAACAGATTCTTTGCAGCAATATACCGGCAAGTATACTTTTCCTGATGGTAGCCCGGTAGCTGAAATTTCTGTAACAGTTGATAATGGAATTTTAATGGCAAGTTCTGCCATGGGGAGTACCGAGTTTAAGCCAACGTCTACGGCAGATGTATATGAGGTAGTAGCTTTTGGAGGCACTGCCACCTTTAAAAGGAAAGAAGGAAAAGTAACGGGAGTGCAGATACTGGTTGGTGATGTGAATATTGAAGGTACGAAGTCAGAAAGCGGGGCTTACATTCCTCTTCCGTTATTTATGTTGTGAAGAACAAATTGATTTTACCCTTGTATTTTTATAAAGGAGCCGGATTTTAAAATCCGGCTCCTTTATAATTTTCATGAATGCTTTATATTATATTAGAAAGAGTAAGTCAGCAAGCTTCCTGTACTAATAGTTTCCTGTTGGCCTGTAGCAAGATTCTTAATGTTGCAGGTCGTTTCTTGAAGCTCTTTTTCACCGATAATAATTACAAAAGGAATATTTTTCTTTTCAGCATATTTGAATTGCTTATCAAACTTTGCTTGCTCATGGTATAATTCACTTCTAACTCCTTTTTGTCTTAGTTGCTGCATAAGGTTAAAAGCTAATTTACTTTCTGCCTCACCAAGATTAAAGAATAGTACTTGTGTTCCTGTATGTACATCAGCAGGGAAAAGGTCCAGCTCTTCCAATACATCATAAATCCTGTCCACTCCGAAGGAAATTCCAACGCCGGGAATATTGGGAACGCCAAATAAACCTGTCAGGTCATCATAGCGGCCTCCACCGCCTATGCTGCCAATTTTAACATCAGCCGGAGCCTTTGCTTCGAAAATGACACCGGTATAATAATTAAGTCCTCTTGCAAGGGTCGGATCTATAGTAATATTTACTGCTTGTTGTTTCAGGTTCGCCAAAAGATATTCAATTTCTTCTATACCTATTTTGCCCGTCTCATTATTACCAAGGAGGGTCTTTAATGCAGTTAAAACATCTTCATTTTTTCCTTTGATGCTTAAGTATTTTTCTATAAAGTTGATTTGCTCAGGTACCAGCCCCCGTTGACTTAATTCTTCTTTTACTTTTTCTATACCTATTTTATCCAGCTTATCAATAGCAATGGTGATGTCGGTTATCTTATTGGCGCCACCACATATTTCAGCAAGTGCAGTTAATATTTTTCTATGATTTATTTTTAATTCATAGGTTGTAAGTCCAAGCCGGGTAAATACTTCATGATAGATACTGGCCAGTTCCATTTCATTCAGAAGTGAATTGCTTCCTACCACATCTGCATCACATTGATAAAATTCCCGATACCTGCCTTTTTGGGGTCGGTCAGCTCTCCATACAGGTTGTATTTGGTAGCGTTTGAATGGAAAGGTTATCTGGCCATGATTCATAGCGACATATCGGGCAAAGGGAATTGTCAGATCATACTTCAAAGCCCTTTCTGTAATTCCCTTTGTATTTTTCCCCAACAATACTTTTTCAAAATCTTCTCTAGCCTGTTTTTCTTTTTCTTTATTATCAAGACCATTATTGAGAATCTTAAAAATCAATTTATCACCCTCTTCCCCATATTTTCCCATTAATGTATCTAAGTTTTCCATGGCGGGGGTTTCCAATGGCTGAAACCCATACAATTCAAAAACAGGACGAATTGTATTCAGAATATAAGTTCGTTTGCGAACGATATCCGGCCCGAAATCCCTGGTTCCCTGTGGTAATGATGGTTTTGCCATTTATATCGTCATTTCAAATTTAATGAGGCTGCTGGAGCCTCTGTTTTGGAGGTAACTATTTTTACATGGAGTTGCTGACCTGGTTTGTTTATGGCCTTTTCAATGATCGCTTCGCAGGCTTTGTCAATCAACTTATACGCTTCATGGTAACCGGGCTCTGGACCGTACCATGGATCGGGCACATCCATATTTTTACCCGGATAAAGTTCATTCATCAGTAACCCTGCTTTTGCCGAATCGAATTTTGTTCCCGCAATGCGTTTTATCTCCTCCAATACATCGTCTGCTAACGCATAAATTTTGTCATACACTTCAAAATCGGTTGCTGCAAATTTTCTTGCTCTTTGCTGGCTGATATCAATTCCATTTAGCTTGGCTACTTTTTGCGACAAAGGATGTGGCGGCTCTCCGGTATGGTAACTATTGGTCCCAGCACTTTCTATGTTCCATGTTAATCCTGCGCTAAAAGCTTTATCCTGTAAAATGCCCTCGGCAAGAGGGCTTCGGCAAATATTTCCAAGACAAACCATTAAAATTTTCATACAGCAAAGATAGGAATGCAGGAGCATGGTTAGTCGAACATGATTGGCAGGATTTTCTGCGTCAGCAGGGAGTATGAGCTTATGGATTTCAGGAGTAGGCCGCATCTAATTACCAAACGTACCGTTATGAAAAAGAGTGAAATCTTAAAGGCAAATCTTCTCGACATTGTTTTCGAGAACCGTAACAAAGAGTATGGTGCTTATACTCTTCGTAAGGGTTACAACAACCGTTTGTTTATTGCATTGGGTATGGGATTAGTGATTATCCTGCTTTTTATTTTTACTGCTTCAATGAACAGGAAAATATCAACAACTGCACCTATTCGTATAAATCAGCAGGAGATTGTTCTCAGGTCAATTGAATTGCCGAAAGAAAAAATAATTGAAATCGTTAAACCCAAAGAAATCATAAAACGACAACCTGTTGTAAAAGTTGCTGTAGTGAGCTATACAACTCCTCCTAAAATTGAAAAAGATAAAGATGTTAAAAATGCAATGGTGGCTGTAAAAGAACTGGATGGTAAAGAAATTTCAACCATCACATCAGACGGTATTGAAGCAGATGGTAAAGTTGTAATAAATAACGAAGCTATAGAGCCGGGCATCAGCACTTCTACTACGGCTGGCCCATCACAACCAATTTTTCTGGCCGATGAAAGGGACCCGGCTTTCCCCGGTGGTCAGGAGGCATTGAAGCAATTTCTTTCTCGTAACCTGAACACTCCGGGTGAACTGGATGAAGGGGAGAGAAAACTAGTGCAGATAAAATTTAAAGTGGATAAAGATGGCACTGTCAACAGTTTTGAAATAATGAGCAGTGGTGGCGGCGAATTTGACCTGGAAGTGCTGAGGGTTTGTAAGAAAATGCCCCGCTGGATACCGGCCGTACAGAACGGTATCAATGTTCCTGTAAGCTATGTGCTGCCTGTAACATTTATCGGGTCGTAAGAGTAAAATTTTATAATTTGCTACCCCCTGAAACCTTTTATGATGTTTGAAGAATACGAAAATAAGAAACGGAAACAGATTTCATTTATGAAGTCCCTGCTGGATTACGGCATGGGACTTATTTTGTTTTTCGCCGGACTCTTTTTTTTATTCCGAAACAGGTTTGCACTTTCCTTAAATGAGAGATTTCCACCTAACGATATAGATACGATATTTGGTGTTATCTGCCTTATATATGGTAGCTGGAGAATATACAGGGGATATAAGAAAAACTATTTTAGATGAGATTTTACAGGATAATAAATCTGATGTGTCGGCCGTCAATACTTATTTGTTCGGTGGTTTTTCTGGCTGGATGTAAGTCATTTCGGGAACAGGAAAATGAATTACCTGATACCAGGTATAAAGGGAGCATTAATATTAGTGTTGATGAATCGTTTAAACCTGTTATGGATGAACTGGTGCAGGTATATGAATCCAACTATCCGGGCACACAGATTCTTGTACAATACAAACCGGAAGCTGAATGTTTGAACGATATGCTGACGGACAGTATACGGATGATTATCAGCACCCGTACTTATAATCTGGATGAAAGGAGCTTGTTGATAGATTCGATGAAAGTTTCTCCAAAGAGTATGACCATTGCAAGGGATGGCATTGCCGTTATCGTTCATCCATCATCACCAGACTCACTTTTTAATATGAAAGAGATCAGGGAAATTTTAACGGGGAGATTTAAGAAAAATTTAATTCCGGTATTTGATGGGCTTAAAGCAACCAGTACGGTACGTTTTATCATCGATTCAGTATTGCGTGGTGATACATTGACTTCCAGGGCAATGGCAGCCCGTAGCAGCGAAGCAGTACTTGACTATGTATCTAAAACTCCCAATGCTGTCGGTTTCATAGGTGTTGGATGGATTGGGAATCCTGAAGATACTTCGCAACTTAGTTTTTTGAGAAAAATAAGAGTAGCAGGAGTAGAGAGTACGGACATACCCGATGCATATGTTAAAGCCTACCAGGCAAACATTTACATAAAGAGGTATCCTATGGTACGGGATTTGGTTTATATACTAAAGGAAAATTACAAAGGACTTGGAAATGGATTTGCAAATTTTATGAGCGGAGAGATTGGACAATTAATTTTCAAAAGAGCTTACCTGGCACCTGCCCAAAAAAATTTCGGTATAAGGCCGGTGAAGCTGAACGAGTAAACAAAGTAGTTATATTTACAAACGTAAAAGAAGAAGTAAAATGAAGAAAACCACTATCGCATTCTTAGTTACCGGATTACTATTTGTAACCGGGCTAACGGCACAAACCATACAGGAGGGTTTAAATCACCTGAATTCCGGGAGGCCTAAAAGTGCAATCATAAATTTTGAAAAAATGATTGCGGTTAATCCCAATAATATTGAAGCTATTTACTGGCTCGGGCAGGCATACCTCGACAACGAAGAAATAGCCGGAGCAAGAATAAAAGCTGCCCGTGAGTTATATGAAAAAGGTCTTCAAAGCAGTGTTAATGCACCATTGTTACTGGTAGGAATGGGGCATGTAGAATTGTTAGAACACAAAACCACCGATGCCCGTCAGCGTTTTGAAACGGCCCTTACTATGACACGTACCAAAAAAGGAGATGATCAGAATATTCTTGTTGCTGTAGGCCGTGCCAATGTTGATGCCAAGTCAGGGGATTTTAATTATGCAATTGAAAAATTAAAAGCCGCTGCAGATAAAGGTGAAAAAAGTCCTGAAATATTTCTGCAATTAGGCAATGCATATCGTAAGGCAAATCCCGGACAAGGTGGGGGTGATGCTTTTGAAAATTATAAAAAAGCTTTGTCGCTTAACCCAAGTTTTTCAATCGCCAATTTGCGGCTTGCTAAGTTATTTGAATCCCAGAAAAACTGGGAATTGGTTTTACAGTATCTAAATGAGGCGGTGACAAAAGATCCAAAGTTTACGGCGGGTTATTATGAATTGTTTTACTATTATTTTTTCCGGGCCAAATTTCCAGAGGCAGAGGAACAATTGAAAAAGTATATTGAAAGTAAACTGCCTGAATCAGATATCCAGGATGATTACCTCTATGCGCAATTGGGATGGGCGAGAAAAGATTATGAGGGAGCTATTGCAAAAGGTGAACATGTGGTAACTACGGTTGGTGATAAAACCAAGCCTAAAGTTTACAGGTTGCTGGCCGATGCTTACTATCAAAAAGGGGATTACCAGAATGCAAAGAAGTACAGTGACTTATTTTTCCTTAAAAAGAACCCTGAAGATGTAATTCTACCAGATTATGAAATTAAAGCCCTGGTACAGTCAAAAACGGGAGGAACGCCTGAGGATATCTACAATACTTACATGGCTGGTGTGGCATTAGATACAACTGCTGATGCCAAGGTTGGTTATATTAAAAAAGGTGTTGCTTATTTTAAGGAAAATAAATTAAGAGATAAAGAGGCTTTAATGCTGCAGAAATTGATAGAAATAAAACCTAAGCCTACTATTAACGATTATTTTGATTTGACACTGGCATATTATTTTTCGGCGAACTATGGCAAATCAAGAGAAGAAGCCTTGCGGATGGTAGAAAAATATCCTGACCAGGTTTACGGGTACGAGTGGGCTTACAACAGCAGCATAACTGTTGACACCCTGAAAAAAGATAGTATTGCAGTTCCAGACGCTTTGAAATTATATGGATTTAGTCAAAAAGATACAGCCAAGTTCAGAAAACAGTATATCAACTCTGTTAGATACCTGGCAGCATATTATATTAACGTCGCTAAAGACAAAGACAAATCTTTGGAATTTTTTGCAAAATGGCTGGAAGTAGATTCAGCGAACGCACCAACTATTCAACCAATAATTGAACAGATCAAAAAAATGCCTTCAAGGCCTGCTGCAACGACACCGAGTGGAAATCCGGTACCAGTTCCAGGTAAGTCTAAGTCAGCTTCTGTTAAAAAAACTAAGATTAATACGGCACCAGGCCCAAAAACGGTGGTTGCCCGGAAATAAGAACTCGGTTTTCTTCTTTTACAAAAGAAAGTCCCTTGCTAAATTGGTGGGGGATTTTTCTTTTAGTATTAAACCCTCCCAGGTATATTTTAGTTAAGGTATTTTGAGGTTGTCGCCTTATTTTTGCAGCAGAGTAAAAGCTTATGTTTCACCTACTTCAAACTGATCTGAATAGTGCTGCTTCGAGTTCTTACCTGCCGGTAGGTTTGCAGATTTTTATTGCAGTTGGCCTGATTGTTTTTCTGACAGTTGTCACTCATCTATTAGGGCCTAAAAGAAAGACGTCTGACAAGCTGCAGAACTTTGCCAGCGGAATTGAAAGTCATGGAGATGCCCGGCAGCCAATGGCTATTAAATATTTTCTGACAGCTATTTTATTTGTTTTGTTTGATGTAGAGGTGATTTTCTTTTATCCTTATGCAGTGAATTTTAAAGGGTTGGGCTGGGATGGTTTTTGGGCTGTGTTAATGTTTGTTGGATTCTTTCTTTGTGGGTTTATATATATATTGAAAAAGGGTGCGTTGAAGTGGGAAGACTAGAATGAATGAATAAGTAAAAATTAATAATCAATAATTTCTTGAACTCCAAACGGCTTTAAAGGTTATTAGAGAGTGAGATAATTATTAATTCTTAATTATAAATTTTTAATTAATGGCAAGGCCTGTATCATATAATTTAATAAAAAAGCCGCTTGAGTCTGATATCAGCATTGTAGATATGCCAGAGGGACACCAGGGAGAAGGTTTTTTTGCTACTTCCCTGAATAAAGTAATTGGATTAGCAAGAAAAAATTCTATCTGGCCTTTACCTTTTGCCACTTCATGTTGCGGTATCGAATTCATGGCAACCATGGGCTCGCATTACGACTTGGCCAGGTTTGGGTCAGAAAGAGTGGGTTTCTCACCCCGCCAATGTGATTTATTGATGGTGATGGGTACAATCGCTAA
This sequence comes from Chitinophagaceae bacterium, assembly GCA_016719015.1. GTDB lineage: Bacteria > Bacteroidota > Bacteroidia > Chitinophagales > Chitinophagaceae > JJ008. The sequence goes on along the minus strand of JADKAZ010000001.1, from coordinate 876,039 downwards.
AAAAATGGGTCCGGTAGTAAAACAGGTATATCTCCAAATGGCAGAGCCCCGCTGGGTAATAGCTGTGGGTGCCTGTGCCAGCAGCGGCGGTATTTTCGATACTTACAGTGTGTTACAGGGCATCGATCAGGTGGTACCAGTTGATGTTTATGTGCCGGGTTGTCCACCAAGACCGGAAGCAATAATTGACGGAGTGATGAGGATCCAGGATTTGGTGGGTAAAGAAAGTTTACGAAGAAGAAATGGAGATCGGTACAAGTTGTTATTAGAAAGTTACGGAATACAATAAGCCCCAGTCCCCAAAAGGGAACTTAGGCTTTAGTGTACTTTTTATATTGAAATTATTTATTAAAAAAATAAATGCCTTTAATGTCTTTCAGATATTAGGGTTATAAAGCCACTTTTGGGGTTTGGGGTATGAGTTTGACGAACGAAATAATTAAAGCAAGACTAACGGAGAAGTTTGGAGAGGAAGTTTCCAGTTTCGAAGAACCTTATGGTATGCTCACTTTTGAAGCACCAAAAGACCTGAACCTGAAAGTCCTTAATTTCTTATACGATGATCAGGAATTGAAGTTTCGTTTTATGACAGACCTGTGCGGTGTCCATTACCCCAATAATAAAGGAAGAGAGCTGGCAGTTGTTTACCATTTGCATAATATGGTAGATAATGTCCGTATCCGCTTTAAAGTTTTTACCGATATTAATCAGCCTGACGTTTATACCGCCACAGGATTATTTTCTGCGGCAAACTGGATGGAAAGAGAAACCTATGATTTTTACGGGGTGAATTTCGTTGGTCATCCGAAGTTGAAAAGAATATTGAATGTGGATGAGATGGATTACTTTCCAATGAGAAAAGAATTTCCTTTAGAAGATCAGACTAGGATTGATAAGGATGATGAAATGTTTGGAAGGGGCGGAGCGGCAGGATATGGGACAGACACTAAAGAAGAAGATAATCGAAATTCTGTAACTGCCGAAGCAGATAAGCATGATGAAACAGGAAGACCAATTGTGTAAGTGTTGAATAGCGTACAAAAAGTACAAGAATACGGCGCAACAGACGATGGTAGGAGCAGTGCAGTTTGGTAAATAGAAAAATAAAAATTCCCTTTAGGGGATAGGGGCATGTCAGAACAACATATCAAATTACCGGAAGGCTCGATTGAGAAAACCACCACTACGCTTAACCTTGGGCCAACCCATCCGGCGACCCATGGTGTGATGCAGAATGTTTTGGAACTGGATGGTGAACGGATCGTTTCTACCGAGCAAACGATTGGCTATATCCACCGGGCTTTCGAGAAAATTGCCGAACGCAGACCGCTATACCAGATAACTACTTTGACAGACCGGTTGAATTACTGTTCATCTCCTATCAACAATATGGGATGGCACCTGACCTGTGAGAAATTACTAGGGGTGAAAACGCCGAAGAGGGTTGATTATCTCCGTGTCATTATTATGGAGTTGTCAAGAATTTCCGACCACTTAATTTGTAATTCAATAGTGGGTGTGGATGCTGGTGCTTACACTGGCTTCTTGTATGTAATGCAATACCGGGAATTGATTTATGAAATTTATGAAGAAGTGTGCGGCGCAAGGTTAACCACCAATATGGGCCGCATAGGGGGATTTGAAAGAAACTTCAACAACATCGCTTTTGAAAAAATAGAAAAATTCCTGAAGGAATATCCCAAAGTGCTGAAGGAATTTGAAAACCTGTTTCAGCGAAACAGAATTTTCATGGACAGAACAAAAGGCACCGGGGCTATCAGTGCTGAAAGGGCCTTGAATTATGGTTTTACCGGGCCTAATCTCCGTGCAGCCGGTATCGATTATGATGTAAGGGTGCATTCTCCTTATAGTTCATACGAAGATTTTCAGTTTAATATACCAGTTGGTACTACCGGCGATAACTATGACCGTTGGCTGGTTCGGGAGCAGGAAATGTGGCAGAGCTTAAGTATTATTGAACAGGCTTATCAGAAAGTACAGGAATTCAAAGGAACGGATGCGGATGTGTTTCATGCAGATGTTCCGGAGTATTATTTGCCGGAAAAGGCAGATGTTTACACTAAGATGGAAGCCCTGATTTACCATTTTAAAATTGTGATGGGTGAGACGGAGATTCCGGCTGGTGAAGTGTACAACGCAGTAGAAGGCGGTAACGGGGAGCTGGGATTTTATTTAATCAGTGATGGTGGACGGACGCCGTACCGGTTACATTTCCGCAGGCCTTGTTTTATTTATTACCAGGCTTTTGAGGAATTGACTAAAGGTGCTATGCTGAGTGATGCGATTATGACGATGAGTAGTTTGAATCTGATAGCCGGAGAATTAGATGGATAGTAGGTGTGCAGATGTATTATGCAGATTTGCAAAGGAGGGAGTTTAAAAGTTGAAAGAGTTCGATTGAATTTTGAAAAAACCAGGGTTTAAATTTTTTAGAAGATACAATGAGTGTTCAGTTTTCAGATAATTCATTACAAGAAGTTCAACGGATAATTAATTTTTATCCGAAAGGGAAGCAGAAAAGTGCCGTTATTCCTGTGCTGCATCTGGCACAACAGGAATTTGGCGGCTGGCTGAGCACAGAAACAATGGACTATGTGGCTTCTTTATTAAAGCTTGCCCCGATTGAAGTATATGAAGTTGCGACTTTCTACAGCATGTATAATCTGAAACCCATTGGTAAATATATGTTTGAAGTTTGCCAGACCGGACCTTGTATGCTTAACGGAAGTGATGACATTGTAAAGTATATCTATGATAAGTTAGGCATCAAACCAGGTGAGACAAGTGCTGATGGGTTGTTTACCTTGAAAACCGTTGAGTGTTTGGGAGCTTGTGGTTACGCCCCGATGATGCAGATGGGTAAAAATTATCGGGAGCTTTTGACAAAAGAAAAAGTGGATGCAATTATTGCAGAATGCAGAAATAATGCAGCGGCTAAAAATTAGGAATGAAAAAATTAATAGCCATAGTTCTTTTACTCAATGTTGTTTTTGTAAATGCACAGACGGATGAAGAAAAATTGACAACAACAATAAAAGAGTTTCACCAGTCGCTGGTAAAAAAGAATATTATTTCTATAAACCAGCAAACGGAAAAGGCGCTGAGTTACGGGCATAGTAATGGTTGGGTTGAAACAAAAACAGAAATGATAAAGAATCTGGAAACACGTTACACTAGCTATAAAAGCATAAAAGAAGATAGCTTGCAGGTAGTGATAAGTGGAAATGTGGCCAATGCAAGGTTTGTTGGGGATTACGAAGTTTCATTGAATGGTGGTAATACTGTTGTTTATCACTTGAAAGTGCTGGAAGTATGGGTGAAGAAAGGAAAGAGATGGTTGTTGTTTGCGAGACAAGCGGTGAGAGGGTAAGCCCACAACCCCTAAAGGGGAGTTAGGGAATAGTTTTCAAGAATAAGAAAATTTAATATACAAGATTTTAAAATCCCCCTTTAGTAGGGGATAGGGGTATATGGGAAGAAAATTATTATTAGACAAGGCTCACATTGAAAACATCAGGCTTTATGATGTGTACCGCCGTGAAGGTGGTTATCGTAGTGTGGAGAAGGCATTGAAAACTATGAGCCCGGATGCAGTAACAGAAGAAGTTAAGAAAAGCGGACTTCGTGGCCGTGGTGGTGCTGGTTTTCCAACGGGTATGAAATGGAGTTTTCTCGCTAAACCTGAAGGTGTACCCCGTTATTTAGTGGTGAATGCAGATGAATCTGAACCCGGAACTTTTAAGGATAGATATTTAATGGAATTCATTCCTCATTTGTTGATTGAAGGAATGATTGCTTCTTCATATGCATTAGGGGCTAATCGTTCTTATATCTATATCCGTGGAGAATATGCATGGATAGTTGACATATTGGAACAAGCTATACAGGAAGCAAAGAATAATGGATGGCTTGGTAAAAATATCTTAGGCACAGGCTACGATTTGGAAATCTATGTGCAACGTGGCGCCGGTGCTTATATCTGCGGAGAAGAAACTGCTTTGCTTGAATCCTTAGAAGGTAAAAGAGGTAATCCAAGAATTAAGCCTCCTTTCCCTGCGGTAAAAGGTTTGTGGGATTGCCCAACTGTGGTGAATAATGTAGAAACAATTGCTGCTGTTGTTCCCATCATTAATGAAGGCGGAGATGAATATGCAAAAATTGGTATTGGTAAATCAACCGGTACTAAATTGATATCAGCTTGTGGAAATATCAAAAAGCAAGGTGTGTATGAAATTGATATGACAATTTCTGTAGAAGAATTTATTTACAGTGATGAATATTGTGGTGGTATCGCTAACGGAAGAAAATTGAAAGCTTGTATTCCCGGTGGTTCATCTGTTCCTATTTTGCCTGCGAATTTGTTGTTAACAACAGCGAAGGGTGAAAAAAGAATGATGACTTATGAGAGTTTGGCGGAGGGTGGATTTGCAACTGGTTCTATGATGGGGTCGGGTGGATTTATTGTTTTAGATGATTCACAATGTGTGGTGAAACATACATACACATTGGCAAGATTCTATCGTCATGAAAGTTGCGGGCAATGTTCTCCTTGTCGGGAAGGAACAGGTTGGATGGAAAAAATTTTGCTGAATATTGAGAACGGAAAGGGAAAGATGAGTGATATTGATTTGCTCTGGGATATACAAAGAAAGATCGAAGGGAATACGATTTGTCCGTTGGGTGATGCAGCGGCATGGCCCGTAGCAGCAGCGATACGGCATTTCAGGGATGAGTTTGAATGGCATATCACCAATGCGGATGATGCACAAAGAAGGAATTATGGATTGATGCATTATGCAGATCCGTTGCCCCCACCCTCTAAAGGGGAGTTGGCAGGAGTAAAATAGATTTGAAATTGTATTTGAATATTTAGCTTTTAAATATTGTATAGAGTAACAAATTTTAGAAAAATTAAAATTCCCCTTTAGGGGATAGGGGCATATGGCTGACGAAGTAAAAAAAGAAGCACCTGCAAATTTTAAAGTAACAATTGACAACATTACTGTCGAGGTGGCTCCGGGTACATCTATATTAACTGCTGCAAGGCAGATTGGTGGTGATGTAACGCCGCCTGCTATGTGCTTTTACAGCAAACTAAAAGGTAGCGGTGGTAAATGCCGTACCTGTTTGGTAGAAGTGGCTGCTGGTTCAACAGCCGACCCAAGACCAATGCCGAAATTAGTTGCATCATGCCGCACCAATGTAATGGATGGTATGATTGTAAAAAATATTACCAGTGAAAGAGTGCAGGAAGCGAGGGCAGGAGTGGTAGAATTTCTTTTAATAAATCACCCCTTGGATTGCCCCATCTGCGACCAGGCAGGGGAGTGCCACTTACAGGATTTAAGCTACGAGCATGGGAAAGAAGGCACCCGTTACGAATTCAAAAGAAGAACATTTGAAAAAGAGGATATAGGCCCTTATATACAATTGCATATGACAAGGTGTATTCTTTGTTATCGCTGTACGTATGTGGCCGACCAGATAACTGATAACCGGGTACATGGTATTCTGGACAGAGGCGACCATGCAGAAATTTCCACTTACATTTCCAAAGCCATTGATAATGACTTCAGCGGAAATATGATTGATGTATGTCCCGTTGGAGCATTAACGGATAAAACATTCCGGTTTAAAAACAGGGTATGGTTTACAAAACCCGTAGATGCTCACCGTGATTGTGACAAATGCTGCGGTAAAGTAACCTTGTGGCAACGGGGTGATGATGTACTAAGAGTTACATCCAGAAAGGATGAGTGGGGTGAAGTGCAAAGCTATGATAGTAAGCCCGGCTGGATTTGCAACACTTGTCGTTTTGATAAGAAACATGCAAAGGATTGGGTAATTGAAGGGCCTACTACTATTAACCGTCATTCGGTTATTTCGCAAGGTCATTATTTGGGTTTGCAAAAACCAAAAGAAACGATTGCAGAAGTAATGGGCGGCAGAGAACCTAAATTGCTGATGGATATTCATGGTATCAGTGATGTGAACAAAGTCGAGTTGAGTGAGTTGCCCGGACCGGCAACGAGCAAAACATTTACCCCTGCCCCTAAAGGGGAGTAGAGGGATTTAATAATAATTGGAATTGAAGTATTGTATTTAGGGTAGTATAGTTTTGTGTGGTTCTTTATTCTTTAAAACACTAAAAGTCCCTTTAGGGATTTAGGGTATGACTTTATTAGTTATAGACTTGTGGTTGATCTTGGAAAAGACTTTACTGATAGCCGGTATCATCGGCCTGTCATTCTTTATTGCTATGTACACCACCTTAGCAGAAAGAAAAGTGGCTGCGTGGCTACAGGATCGCCGTGGCCCCAACAGGGCAGGCCCATTTGGTATTTTTCAACCATTAGCAGATGGCGGTAAATTATTTTTCAAAGAAGAGATCATTCCTTTAGCGGCGAATAAGTTTTTATTTATACTTGGCCCTGCCCTGGCGATGATAACCGCCTTAATAACAAGTACCGTAATACCGTGGGCAACTCCTTTTATAACAAAAGGAGGAAATGTGATACCTATGCAGGTAGCAGATGTGGATATGGGTATTTTATTAGCATTTAGTATTGTAAGTGTTGGTGTATACGGAATTATGATAGGGGGTTGGGCATCTAATAATAAATTCTCATTGATGGCTGCCATTCGTGGCGCCTCCCAGATGGTGTCGTATGAATTACCAATGGGATTGGCATTGATAGCTGTTTTATTTATGACCGGCTCATTAAAGATGAGTGAGATAGTGGCGAACCAGGTGCAGCATGGATGGCATGTTATTTACCAGCCGTTAGGCTTTATCATATTTTTTGTTTGTGCTTTGGCGGAATGTAACCGTACACCTTTCGATTTACCAGAAGCAGAAAATGAATTAAACTTTGGGTATCACCAGGAATATTCATCCATGAAACTGGGCTTTTACCTGTTTGCTGAATATATTAATATGTTTATCAGCAGTGCCATCATGGTTACCATATATTTCGGTGGTTATGATATTCCGTTTGTAAATGAAGCTTCGTGGGGATTGAGCTCTTTCTGGATGACCGTCATAAGTTTTAGTGTAATAATGATGAAAATTTCTTTCATGCTATTTGTGTTCTTATGGATAAGGTGGACAATTCCACGTTTCCGTTATGACCAATTGATGAACCTTGGATGGAAGAAATTGATACCGCTGGCGTTGTTGAATATGGTGATTACGGCGGCTGTGATATTGTGGTTGAATAAATAAAGAGTCTGAAGTCCGAACGACCAAAAGTCCGGAGGCTTAAGATAAAAACTGATTATAAAGAAACAGCTTCCGTATTTCGGTCACCCGTCTTTCGGATTGAGAACAATATATTTGCGAACTTTTATAAAGTATGTTAACACAAAGAGCAAAAGAAGTAGACCGTAAACCGATGACTTTCCTGGAGAGTATTTATCTCTGGAATATCGTAAAGGGTATGGGTATTACTATCAGTCATCTGTTTAAAAAGAAGGCAACAATAAATTACCCTGAACAAACGAGAACATTTTCAAAAGTGTTCCGTGGCCTGCATGTACTGAACCGTGATGCAGAAGGAAGGGAGAATTGTACTGCCTGTGGTTTATGTGCAGTGGCTTGCCCCGCAGAAGCCATTACTATGGAGGCTGCAGAAAGACTACCAGGGGAAGAAAATTTATACCGGGAAGAAAAGTATGCGGCGAAGTATGAGATAAATATGCTGCGTTGTATTTTTTGTGGTTTGTGTGAAGAAGCTTGCCCTAAGGATGCGATTTACCTGTCGCAGACCTTTGCCCCGGCCAATTATGGAAGAAAAGGATTTATTTATAAGAAAGAAGATTTATTGATACCGAATCCCGTTACGGATAAAGAAGCGTATGAAAAGGCATTGGGAGATAAACCTGTTAAAAACTAAGAACGATTAACGGCTTACAAGAATGAATATTACACAAATATTATTTTGGTTCCTTTCAGTGGTGGCAATATTCAGCGCCTTGATGGTGATTACCAGCAAGAACCCTGTGTATAGTGTACTATGGCTTATTGCCACCTTCTTTGCTATTTCCGGGCATTATATTTTATTGAATGCCCAGTTCCTGGCGATAGTTAATATTATTGTTTATGCTGGGGCCATTATGGTGTTGTTCCTGTTTGTGATAATGCTGATGAACCTGAACAAAGAAACCGAGCCACAAAAAAATCGCTGGCTGAAAATGGCAGGTGCCGTAGCAGGGGGATGTTTATTGCTGGTATTGGTAGCTGCATTAAAAGATACCGATATAAAGCAGCAACAGGCTTTGGTGAATGAAGGAAATATCGGGCTGATTAAAAACCTCGGAAAAGAATTGTTCACCAAGTATGTAGTGCCTTTTGAGATAAGCAGTATTTTGTTTTTGAGTGCCATGGTTGGTGCTGTTGTTATTGGAAAAAAAGAGTAAGATGCCGATTAATTATTACATATTCCTGGCTTTGGCCTTATTCAGTATTGGTATTGTCGGTGTGCTAACACGCCGCAATGCAATTATTATTTTCATGTGCATAGAGTTGATGCTCAATGCGGTTAATTTGTTGTTAGTGGCTTTTTCAAAAATGCATTACCTCAAAAATGCAGCAGCTGATGCAATGACAACAGCCGGAACAGACGGGCAGTTATTTGTGTTTTTTATAATGGTGGTGGCTGCAGCAGAAGTAAGTGTTGGATTGGCTATTATTGTAATGATGTATAGAAATATTCATTCGGTGGATATTAATTTTTTAAACAGACTGAAGCATTAGAAGATAGTTATGCAGAATGTGTTGCAAATTGTTTATTTGATTCCATTACTACCCTTAATCGGTTTCCTGGTTAATGGTTTAGGAAGAAAGCACTTATCTAAATCAATGATAAGTGTGATAGGGTGCGGAACTATCCTTGCTTCGTTTGTATTGAGCATTTGGGTGTTCTTACAGGTTAAAGGTGGTAATACCCATGTCGCTGATTATTTTAATTTTATCTCAGTCGGAGCTTTAAAAATTCCTTTTGCATTACAAATCGACCAACTATCTTCTCTATTTCTTTTAATCATAACAGGAGTTGGGTTTCTCATTCATGTCTATTCTACTTCTTACATGCAGGAAGAAAAGACAGAACATTTCGGAAGGTATTTTGCCTACCTAAACCTTTTCATCTTCTCTATGCTCCTCCTGGTGATGGGCGCCAACTTCGTTATCATGTTCATCGGTTGGGAAGGAGTAGGACTATGTTCTTATTTATTAATTGGTTACTGGTTTAAGAAGCAGGACTATAATAAAGCTGCTAATAAGGCTTTTATTATGAACAGGATTGGTGATCTCGCATTTTTGATTGCCATTTTCTGGTTGATTGCAAAAGTTGGAAGTGTTTCCTATACAGAAGTATTTAGTGCAGCGAATCTTGCCAAACTAAAAGCTACAGATATTACCATTATAACTTTATTGCTTTTTATCGGTGCCACTGGGAAAAGTGCTCAAATACCTCTTTATACCTGGTTGCCTGACGCCATGGCGGGGCCAACACCGGTTTCTGCACTTATCCATGCTGCCACCATGGTAACAGCGGGTATTTATATGATTGCCCGTAGCAACCTGTTGTACTCAATGTCCCACATAACAATGGACATAATCACTTATGTTGGTTTGGCTACTGCATTGCTGGCAGCTACCATTGCTCTCAAGCAAAACGATATTAAAAAAGTACTGGCTTACTCTACCGTGAGCCAGTTAGGCTTTATGTTTTTGGCATTAGGTTGCGGTGCATATACCGCAGCAGTATTTCATGTAATGACTCATGCCTTTTTTAAAGCACTCATGTTCCTTGGAAGTGGTAGTGTGATACATGCCATGGGGGGAGAACAGGATATTAGAAATATGGGTGGCTTAAGCAAGAAGTTAAAGATTACATTTATTACATTCCTGATTGGGTGTATTGCTATTGCGGGTATTCCACCGTTCAGTGGTTTCTTTTCTAAAGATGCTATTTTATTAAGTGCATTTGAAAAAAGCCCTGTATTGTACGGGATAGCTTTATTCACTGCACTGCTTACTGCCTTTTATATGTTCCGGTTATTATTCATCACTTTCACCGGGAAATTCAGGGGAACACAGGAGCAGGAGCATCATTTGCATGAGAGCCCCGTATCAATGACTGTACCACTGATAATTCTCGCAGTGCTGTCGATCATTGGCGGATTTGTTGGAATTCCCGAAGTGTTTATGCATGGCGGGGATAAGCTGGGTGAATTTTTATCACCAGTTATTGCTTCACATGACGGGCACAAGGTTTCTCATTCCACTGAGTATATGTTGATGGGTTTATCAACCGGACTGGTGATAATAATGATAATTTTTGCATGGATTAAATTCAAAAACTATCAGCGCAGTGAAGCCACAGGTTTTGGTAAAGTGCTGGAGAATAAATGGTATGTGGATGAGCTTTACGAAAGTATAATCGTTAATCCATTGAATAAGTTGGGTAGTTTTTTCAGCTCCATATTTGAGAAATCTGTTCTTGATGATATGGTAAATGGAGTAGGCAAAATGGTAAACTATGGAAGCCGTCAGATGCGGTTGTTGCAAAGTGGCCAGGTGGGCAATTATGTGTTGTTGATGGTGGTAAGTATGGTGATAATTTTTGTTATACAATTCTTTTTGAGAAAGTAATAAGATAGAGAGGTAATGAGCAAGAAAGGAATATTTAAATTTTTTAAAATCAAATTCCCTCCTGAGTTTAACGAAGGATGGGGCTAATGATATATGGTTCCTGTTTTACTGATATTAATTCCATTGCTGGCCGGCCTGGCAACTTTCTTTTTCAAGAACGAGAAAGCAGTTCGTTTATGGGCTTTGTTCTCTGCTATTATCACTTTAGTGATATCAGTTCTTGGATTAACACTACTGAAGGAAGAAAAATACTTACAGCATAGTTGTGAGTGGATTCAAACAATCGGTAGTCGCTTTTCGGTGAAGTTGGATGGAATGGGCCAATTACTTTGTTTATTGAATGCGGTAGCCTATCCATTGGTTATTCTTGCAACCTGGAATAGTTCTTATAAAAAATCCAATAATTTCTTTGCCCTCATGTTACTGGCACAGGCAGGTATGATGGGTGTTTTCCTTGCTACGGATGCATTATTATTTTATTTCTTCTGGGAACTTGCATTGATTCCCATGTATTTCTTATGCTCACAGTGGGGTGGCGAGAGAAGAATAGCGGTAACATTCAAATTCTTTATTTATACATTTATTGGTTCTTTATTAATGCTTGTAGGGTTACTATATATTTATTCCAAAACCCCAGACCACTCATTTTCAATAGAATCTTTTTACAATGTAGTCTTGTCAAATAAGGAACAAACATTGGTTTTCTGGTTAATATTCGTAGCGTTTGCTATTAAAATGCCCATATTCCCGTTGCATACCTGGCAACCCGATACATACGAACAGGCTCCAACAGCCACGACAATGATATTGAGTGGCGTGATGGTGAAAATGGGAATATTTGGAATGCTTCGCTGGCTTTTCCCGGTTGTCACGACTGCTTCTTACCAATGGGGTGATTTTATTACTTCCGCGGCATTGATTGGAGTAATCTACGCTTCGTTGATTGCTATTCAGCAAAATGACTTAAAAAGATTAGTAGCGTATTCTTCCATAGCTCACATTGGTTTGATGTGCGCCGCCGCTTTTGCACAAAATGAAAGTGGTTTACAAGGATTGATACTTCAAATGTTCAATCACGGGGTTAATATCATCGGTCTCTGGATTGTAGTAGAATTAATTGAAAGACAATTTGGAACAAGAAAAATATCTGAGCTGGGTGGATTGGCTCAAAAAGCTCCGGCATTGGCTATTTTATTAGTAATAGTAGCATTGGCAAATATTGCTCTCCCGCTGACAAATGCTTTTCCCGGCGAGTTTTTGATGTTTAACGGCATCTTTAGTTCAAGTACGAAATACTACCTGTGGTTTACTTTAATGGCGGGTATGGGTATTATTCTCGGGGCTGTTTACACCTTGAATATGATCCGTCGGGTTTTTTATGGTAATACCAATGAACTGACGGCGGCAGCAGAAGATATAAAGTGGAATGAAAAACTGGCCCTGGGAATTATTGTACTGATTATTTTCTGGAACGGTGTTTATCCGCAATGTATGCTGAATGAGATAAGCGGAGTAACAGAACCAATACTTAAAAAATTCGAAATACTTCGCTATACTACTATACCGAAGTAATAGGAAAGAAATATATGAACGCATTATTATTATCGGCAATATTGGGAGTTGTGATGATGTTCAGCGGCATTTTGCTGAAATCAAAAGCTGCTGTGCGAAATCTTGCTATTGCAGGGATCAGCATTCTTTTGCTTGTCAATATTCTTGAAATGTCGGGTACGGTATTTTTCAGGATTGATACAAAAGGAATGATGGCCTTTGATAATTTTGCACTGTTGTTCAACAGTATCGCCTTTATTTCAACACTATTATACCTCCTGTTATCAGCAAGGGATATGGAGAAAGTGGGAGTCAATTATGCCGAATATTTTGCCCTTATCTTTTTTATACTTTGCGGTATTACGCTTACATCTTCTTTCAGGTCATTATTGATATTATTCCTTGGTATCGAAATCATCTCTATCCCACTTTATATTTTAACAGGAAGCGATAAGAGAAATTTGAAAAGTAACGAAGCCTCCTTAAAGTATTTTCTTCTGGGATCTTTCTCTACAGGTCTCATGCTGATGGGTATAGCCCTGATTTATGGAGCTATAGGAAGTTTCGACACTTCTGTAATAGGTGCATTTACTGGAACTACACCTTCTGCATTGCTTATTGCAGGTATACTGTTGTTATTATTCTCGATGGCATTTAAAGCTTCCGTTGCACCATTTCATTTCTGGACACCGGATGTGTATGATGGGGCGCCGACAGTCTTTACTTCATTTATGGCCACTATTGTAAAAGCCGCTGTGTTTATTGCTTTCATCCGGTTATTTGATGAGTCATTCGGATTTCAGCAAAAACAATGGCAACTCTTTATTGCTATCCTTACAGTAGCAACTCTTTTTATAGGAAATATCACTGCAGTTTTTCAGCAAAGTGTAAAAAGGATGCTGGCATACTCAAGCATTGCCCAGGCAGGTTTTATGATGTTGTCATTATATGCCATGAACACCGACGCTAAAGAAGGATTATTGTTGTATACAGTGGCTTACAGTTTTGCAACGATCGGCATTTTTGCAGTACTGATAAAAATGAAGGACTATACATTTGATGGCTTTAACGGGTTTGCCAAACAACAACCTTTACTGGCGGCAACAACTACTATTTTCCTTTTATCATTGGCTGGCATACCGCTAACAGCCGGTTTTCTTTCTAAATTCTATATGCTGAAAGCAGCTATGGGTACAGGAAAGAATCTATGGCTTGTTATTTTTGCAGTTTTGATGGCGGCGGTAAGTGTCTATTACTATTTCCGTGTTATACAAGCCATGTACTTTAAAGAAGGAAATCCTCAGCCAATTGAAACAACCCCGGTTTTTAAATGGACATTAGTGGTATTAGCTGCAGCAGTTATACTTCTCGGCATTTTCCCCAACCTGTTACTTTCCTGGTATTATTTTTAATACACTCACAATGATTTCAATGTCGGCATCTTTCTCTTTGCGTAATTTCGGTTTATTGATATGAATTTTCGTGATGTCTTTTCCCTGGCTTTCCGGTCTGTACGCAGTAATAAATTACGGACAGGTCTTACGGTGTCTATTATTGCATTTGGCATAATGGCTTTAATAGGTATCATTACTGCCATTAAAGCAATGAATCAGAAGTTCACTGAAAGCTTTTCCACGATGGGGGCCAATGCTTTTACTATCCGTTACAAGGAAAGGAATATCCGGTTTGGCGGGGGCAATAAAAATGATATTGAGCTCTCAAAAAAAACTCAAAAAAAGAATAGAAAATCAAATCTTGGCAAACTAATTACAAGAGAGGAAGCGGAACTTTTTGTGGAGGGGTTTGATTTTCCTTCTATTAAAAGTGTTTCTATTTTTGGCGGTCGTACTAATGTTGCATCTTTCAATATCCGGAAGACAAACCCGAATGTCTATTTGTTCGGGGGTGATGAAAATTATTTATTGCTAAATGGATTTACTATTCAGCATGGCCGTAACCTGACCAAGACAGATGTACAAACCGGCTATAATGTTTGTTTATTGGGCTATGATGTTGCTCAAAAATTATTTAAAGGAGGAGTTGATAAGGCCGTTAATGCTGTTATTCGTATTAATAATCTTCCATACAGGGTTCAGGGAGTAATGAAAAGCAGGGGTTCTAGTTTTGGCTTTAGCCGGGATAATGTTATTATCACAACCTATTCTAATGTTGCGAAAAACTTTCCCTCCAATTTTTCATTTGTTATTGGCATTATGACTCCTGATTTGCAAAAAGTGCAGGCGGCTATGGGAGAAGCAGAGGGTGCATTCAGAGGCGTCCGTAAATTAAGTACAACAGAGGATAATAATTTTGTGCTGGATCGAAGTGATAGTATTGCCGAAAAAGCAATGAACAGTTTACGGTTTCTTACTGTTTCAGCCACAATCATAGGGCTTATTACTTTAATAGGTGCTGCTATTGGGTTGATGAATATAATGCTGGTTTCCGTTTCAGAACGCACCCGGGAGGTGGGTCTCATTAAAGCTATTGGCGGAAAGAGAAAATTGGTAAGCCACCAGTTTTTACTGGAAGCAGTTATTATAAGTATGTTGGGGGCATTGTTTGGAATTATACTCGGTATTTTGGTTGGCAATCTTTTTTCCATTGTCCTGAGTACTGGGTTTGTAGTTCCATGGAACTGGGTTTTTTATGGCATTATTATTTGCACTATCGTGGGGTTACTGGCTGGTTTGTATCCGGCTCTAAAAGCAGGGAAACTCAACCCTATAGAAGCATTGAGGTATGAATAGGATTATTTGGGGAAATAATTGCAATCGTTTGTTTGCGCAGGATGAATTTCTATCAAATTATTTATCTGGAAGTTGTTCCGTATTAAAAAATCCTTAACTTGAAGGCCCTATCTAAAAAAATGAAGGATGGGATGTTTTTTCTAAACTTTTTTCATAGCATTGTAGCTCTGAAAAATAAGGGCTCTAATTTATCATTTAAAAAACTAAAAAATTAAGATCATGGCAGAGACTAAACCAACTGCATCAGTTAAGGGTACATCAGTTCAACCAAAGAAGAGCAGCAATGCTATTTCATGGATTGCCCCAGTCGTTTGTATTATCGCCGGTTATGCTATCTGGCGTTTTATTCTTGGGGGTGCTAGTGGATTTGAAAATCCGGATAAAAGTGGCGGATTCTGGCCAGCCCATAAAGGCCCTAAGGATGCATTGCACAGAATTTATGAAGGTGGTATTATCGTACCGCTGCTGATTGGAATGTTGCTGATGGTGATAGTTTTCTCTATCGAAAGGTACCTGACTATTCGTAAGGCATTGGGAAATGGCTCTATCAATGATTTTGTAAGAAAAGTGCAATACCACCTTGCTAACCGCAATGTGGACGCAGCACTGTCAGAGTGTGACAAACAAAGAGGTTCTGTAGGGAATGTTATGAAAGCAGGTCTTCGCCGTTATAAGGAAATGATAAGTGAGGGTGGAATGAATACGGAGCAAAAAGTAATTTCCATTCAAAAAGAAGTAGAAGAAGCTACAGCACTTGAACTACCAATGCTGCAAAAGAATTTGGTTTTTCTTTCAACCATTACTTCAGTAGGTACTTTGGTAGCCCTGTTAGGTACGGTAATCGGTATGATCAGGTCGTTCTCTGCCCTTGGTGCTGAAGGTGGTGCTGGTGCAGCTGGTGAACTGGCGGTTGGTATTTCTGAAGCATTGTATAATACGGCGTTAGGTATCGGTACATCCGCCCTGGCCCTTATTATGTACAACATATTTACTACTAAGATTGACTCAATTACTTACGGCATTGATGAATCAGGTTTTACCTTGACACAAAGTTTTGCTTCCCTTTATAAATAATCCTGTAAAACCAGGGTAATATTATATGGAAAATGGAAACCTATTCATCTCAATTCTAAATTATTGTCAACATGCCAAGTGTTAAGTTACCAAGGAAGAGTACGGACACCGATATGACCCCATTTGTGGACATAGCGTTCCTGATTCTATCCTTTTTTATCATGGCAACTAAGTTCAAGCCGCCAGAGCCGGTAGAGATTACTACACCGGGCTCGGTTCTTTCTCAAAAACTGCCAGAAAGTAATGCTGTAATGATAGTTGTAGATTCAGCTAACAGGGTCTTTTTTTCTGTTTTGTCAGATAAGGATAAAACAAAATTTGATGCCATTATTCAGGATATCAATAGCACACAGAACCTTAATTTATCAACCGCTGAGATGGCTAATTACAAACAGACATTTGCAGTAGGGGTGCCTTTTGGCAATTTAAAGGAGTTATTGGCTATGGCTCCTAAAGAACAACAAGTTCTTAAAGTGCCAGGTATTCCAGTACTGGATACGGCAAATAACCAGTTGTTTTGGTGGATTTCAGCAGCAAAAAAAGCATTTGCCGGAGAGAAATTGAACTACCTTATCAAAGGCGATGCAAAGTCAAAATATCCAACTTTTGAAGCTGTTGTAAGTGCCTTGAAACGCAATGATGAATTTAAGTACAACCTCGTAACAGCTTTAGATGATATCCCATCTAACTCTGAACTGGATTTGTATAACAGAAAAAACCTGAAAGAGTAATTTTTTAATTTTAAACTCATTATATATGGCAAGTATAGATTCTGGTGGTGGCGATAGTGGCCACAAAAAAGGTCCGGGTGTAAAAAAGGCCAAGAAACTCTCAACCCGGGTGGATATGACTCCGATGGTGGACTTGGGATTTCTGCTCATTACGTTTTTCGTTTTTACTGCTACTATGACGACTCCTACCACCCTTGACCTTAATATGCCTAAGGATATTAAAGATCCAAAGGATCAAACAGAGGCAAAAGAATCAGGTGTGCTTACTATTTTATTGGGCAAGGGCGACCAGGTGTATTACTATGAGGGAAAACTGGTAGTAGACGCCACAGGAAATAATTTTAAGTCCACAACTTTCAAAGGAATACGGGATATAATTATTGCCAAGAAAAAGGACGTAATAAGTCGTCATGTACATGATGAAACCTGCAAAAAGACACAGGACCGGGCTAAAGGAAAAGGTGACCCAGATTGGGAAAAAGCCTGTGCTGACAGGGATTTTATTGTGATTATCAAACCTGATAATGATGCTACGTATAAAAATACAGTGGACATTTTAGATGAAATGACGATTAACCAAGCAAGAACTTATGCTATGGTAAAAATCCTTAAAGAAGAAGTAGATCTTATTAATGCCACCGAGGCAACAAATGGAATAAAATAATTTGCTGATGTATGTGGAATAATGAATTAACAGCATCTAATAAAAAACGCTAAGTATGGAAGCCAACAAAATTTTATCAGCAGATGTTCTTGACCTGATTTTCGAAGGCAAGAATAAAGAGTACGGTGCTTATAACCTGAGAAAAACTTATAACAAAAGGATAACCCGTGCCTTAATTATCACTGCCTCTGTAGCCGTTATAGCAATTGGAGGGTCCTTACTCGCCAGTAATTTGAAAGGCAGTAGTGATAAGAAAGTGAAAATGCAGGAAGTAACTTTAACGGAAGTAAAACAGGAGGAAAAGAAAATAATTCCTCCCCCACCGCCTCCGCCTAAAGTAGAGCCTCCTAAAGTGGAAATGAAACAATTTACTCCTCCTGTAATCAAAAAGGACGAAGATGTGGAAAAGCCACCACCCCCTCAGGAAGAACTAAAAGATGTAAAAATTGCAGAAGTTAACCAGGAAGGTATCAAAGATGAAAATATTGCCACCCCTGTTGTAATTGATGAAGGAAAACAGATTGTAGAGGAAAAGAAGGAAGACGATGAGAATAAGATATTTGACAAGGTTGAAATCGAAGCCAAATTTCCCGGTGGTGATGGCAAATGGCGCCAGTACCTGGAAAGAAACTGTAACGCCCAGGTAGCTACAGATAATGGGGCTCCTGAAGGTACTTACACTACGGTGGTTCAATTTGTAGTGGATAAAGAAGGAAATATCAGTGATGTAAAGGCAATGACCAACCACGGTTATGGTATGGAAGAAGAAGCAGTACGGGTAATTAAAAAAGGTCCGAACTGGACACCAGCCGTACAAAATGGCCGCCAGGTAAAAGCCTATCGTAAACAGCCCATCACTTTCCAGGTAACGGGTGAATAAAATAGGACTATAATATTCAATCCCCTCGTTCAAAAACGGGGGGATTTTTTTTATGCATTACTGAACAATAATAACCCCTTGTCGGGGGACACAATACTATTTCGTCTATTTTTGAAAGCATGATAAGTAAACTTGCTGGTTGGGATGATACTATTGTTGCATTGGCTACGCCGCCCGGAGTTGGGGCTATAGGTGTTATTCGCCTTAGTGGCAGCAGAGCTATTACTATCGTTAATGGTTTATTCCCATCCAAAAATTTGCAGGATCAGCCTTCGCATACATTGTATGTTGGATTTTTAAAGGAAGGTGAAAATATTCTTGACGAAGCAGTTGTTTCAATATTTAAAAATCCAAAATCATATACGGGTGAGGATGTGGTTGAAATCAGTTGCCATGGTTCTCCTTATGTGCAACAGCGGGTAATAGATGCTTGTATACGAAATGGAGCGAGGCTGGCGAAACCTGGTGAGTTCACTCAAAGAGCATTCCTGAATGGAAAACTGGACCTGGCACAAGCAGAAGCAGTAGCTGACCTGATTGCTTCCAACACAGCAGCATCGCAGAAAGCTGCTTTGCACACAATCAGGGGTGGTTTTTCAGCAAACCTCTCTGTCCTAAGAGAAAGACTTATACGTTTTTCCGCTCTCATTGAACTTGAACTGGACTTTTCACAGGAGGATGTAGAATTTGCGGACAGAAAAAAGTTCTATGAATTAATCAATGAACTTACTGAGTCCACCAATCAGCTGGTCGATTCTTTTTCCTTGGGTAATGTGATAAAAAATGGGGTTAGTGTAGCTATTATTGGTAAACCAAATTCGGGTAAATCTACATTGCTCAACAGCCTGCTCAATGAAAACCGGGCTATTGTAAGTGCAATTCCCGGTACGACCCGTGATACAATAGAGGAACTTATAAATATTGATGGTATAATCTTTCGGCTGATTGATACTGCCGGAATTCGTCAACAAAGTACAGACGTAATTGAAAAGGCCGGAATGGAAAGAAGCCTGGAGAAAATGAAACAGGCTGATTTGGTATTGTACTTATTTGATGCAGCGGAGGGAAAGGCGGTGATCCAAACCCAGAAGTTGGAGTTTGAAAGACAACAACTCAATTATTTACTGGTGGCAAATAAAATTGATGAAGTCGGAGAACAATTTGCCAGGGATAAATTCGGAGACATGGGAAAAGTCATATTTATTTCTGCCAAGCAACATTTATATACCGATGTGCTGAAAGAGAGAATGGTGGATACAGTTCTGCAGGGCAGGGTACAAGCGGAGAATACAATCATTACAAATGCCAGGCATTTTCATGCATTGAAAGAAGTGCAAAAATCGTTAGCTGATATCAAAGAAGGGTTAGATAATAAATTACCAGGTGATTTGTTAGCCCTGGATATTCGCCACTGTCTTCACTATCTGGGGGAAATAACCGGAGAAATTACAAATGAAGATCAGCTGGATTATATTTTTTCTAAATTCTGTATCGGAAAGTAACCTAATCGTTATTTTGGAACGAGCCAGTACTCAAATGCCCTTTCTTTCTAACCAATAGTCCAAGATTTTTTAGCAAAATGGTTGTGAGCAGCATAAAAGCAATTAAAATGGCTAAAACTAATTCCATCCTTAATTCCTTTAACCAATAAACTTCCAGCAAAATAAAACCATGGATAAAGCAAATTATTTTAGCTGCAAAGCCATGACTAAAACCCTGGTTGGTAATTAAATGATGAATATGAGTTTTGTCGGCTTTAAAGGGTGAGTTGCCCACCCATATCCTGGTGGCAAATACACGAAGAGTATCAAATACAGGAATGAGAACCAGCCCCAGTACAAATACAGGTGCATGTGGCAGCACAGGGTTAAAAGTAAATGCATTTACCTGCATCAATCTGATACATAATACTGCAACAACAAACCCTAATACAAGTGAGCCTGTATCTCCCATAAAAATCCGGGCCGGGTTAAGATTGAAATACATAAAAGCGAGTATTCCACCCGCCAGTGCAAATGCAATGAGAGCCGTATTTACATCCCCACTCATGGTAAGAAAAATGCCGAGTGTAATAAGACTCATAAAGCCTAAACCGCCTGCTAGTCCGTCAATACCATCAATCAAATTAAAAGCATTGGTGATACCGACTATTGCTAGAAAAGTGAAACTATATTGTGCCATTATGGGTAATTCATGAATACCCAATAAGCCTTCAAATGAAGTGATACGGATGCCCGAGACAGCAATTAATGCAGCTAGTCCCGCCTGAACGATGAATTTGTATTTTGCAGAAAGGTCTTTCAGGTCATCCATAATACCTAATGCAAAGAGGACAGCGACAGAAAAGAAGAAGCTTATTTGCGCCACTCCAGTACTAAACGGAAACCATAGAAATAAAGCCATCATCATCCCCGCTATAATAGCTATACCACCCATGGTTGGAATGGGAGCAGAATGTTCTTTCCGGGCATCGGGTATATCATACAAACGGTATTTTTTAACAAGGGTTATAATAGGTGGAATAGTGATCAGTGTTACTACAAATGCAGTAATAAAGCACAATAAGGCAAACTTATAGTTGCTGAAATACAGCTCTAACTGTAAAAAGTAAAGGTGGCTTTTCATCTCTCAGGTTTATTGGTTCCGCTTCATAGCGGTGGATATTGGTTCTGGCTTCTAAAATAGAGAGGTAGTCCCGAAATGACAAGGTTTTTTTTATTGTTTTGTGTGAAAACTGTTTTTCCCCTTAACAAGTTGCAGTTTTTAGATATCATCTTGGGATATTTGCTATAACTGAACCGTATTTTTCACCACCAGGGATGGTAACAATTCTATCAATATTATTCTGGGCAAGCTTAGCTATTTTGTTTTACTGCTATATTGGGTATGGAATTCTTATTTATTTTCTTACTGTGTTAAAACAAATTTTTAGTAATATAAAGGAAGTAAAACCGGTTCTAGAAATTATTCCCGTAACATTAATTGTGACGGCATATAATGAGGAGCAGGTGCTGGAAGAAAAAATAAAAAATACCCAGGCCATAAATTATCCATCAGAAAAATTGAAAATTATTTTTATAACTGATGGCTCCTCAGACGATACGGTAAAACTTGTTCAGCAGTATCCGTTCATCCACTTGCTGCATCAGCCTGAGAGAAAGGGAAAATATGCTGCAGTTAAACGAGCTATGCACTTCGTAACTACACCCATTGTTGTTTTCAGCGATGCGAACACAATGCTGAACGTTGATTGTATTACCAAAATTGCTTCACATTATGCCAATCCTAAAACCGGCGGGGTGGCTGGCGAGAAAAAGATACTTCGTAATAAAGGGGTGTCTGCTGTTGGGGAAGCGGAAGGGTTGTACTGGCAGTATGAATCCTTTATGAAGAAACTGGATGCTGCATTCAATACGGTGACAGGTGCTGCCGGCGAATTATTTTCCATTCGTACAGCCTTGTTCAAAGAGTTGGATGATGAGCTTATTTTAGATGATTTTGTGATATCGATGCAAATTTGCCTGCAAGAATACAAAATTGAATATGAACCTGAAGCTTTTGCTACAGAACTGCCATCTTCTTCACTTAAGGAAGAAGAAAAGAGGAAAGTAAGGATATCGGCCGGGGCTTACCAGTCAATCGGGTATTTAAAAGAATGCCTTAATATTTTTAAGTATCCCTTGTTAAGTTTTCAGTACATCTCCCGGAGATTGCTTCGCTGGATATTTTGCCCCGTCATGTTGCTTATTTTATTTATGTCGAATAGCTTACTGGTAGCACAGGCTTCTCCTGCAATTTTTTACTGGACTTTCTACACGCAGATAATTTTTTATGCTTTCGCTGTTTGCGGTTGGCTGATTATTCGTTCGGGGGAAAAGAGCGGGGCTTTTTTCAATCCCCTTTTATTTTGTATTTATGAATTATTGTCTCGTAAAGGGATTTGCAAAATTTTTAAAAGGAAGACAATCGGTACTTTGGGAAAAATCGTTGCGCCAGGTGGTGGAGTAGGCCGCATGGAATTCACATCATAAACAAACTTTCAAATGCTATTTTTGTAAGAAACGAATCAATTATTTCTTCTTTGTCTCACATATTATCAAGTCCAATTGAATATCTGAAAGGGGTTGGGCCCCATCGGGGCGACTTGCTGAAAAAAGAATTAAACATCTTCACCTTCGGTGATTTACTGGAGCATTATCCCTATCGTCATATTGACAGAACCAAAGTCAATCTCATTAGTGAAATAACAGCACAAACAGATTTTGTGCAGATAGCGGTAGTAATGGTGAATTTTAGCATCACCGGTCAGAAAGCTGGTAAAAGATTAATAGCTGAGGTTAAGGATAAAACAGGATTTCTCGAACTTACCTGGTTCCAGGGACTAAGCTGGGTTGAAAAAATATTGGAAACAGGTCAGTCATATCTCGTTTATGGCCGGGTCACTTTTTTTAATGGCAAACCACAGATGGTGCACCCTGAATTAGAATTATTATCACCCAACCAGCCATTAGGTAAAAATTTCCTGGAACCTGTTTACTCCACTACTGAAAAATTAAAAGCTAGAGGGCTGGGTGGCAGGCAAATTGGAAAGCTGACACAATTGCTGATGGGGATGTTACATGAAAAAGATATTTCGGAGAACCTGCCTGTTGCAGTTTTGAAGCAAATGAACCTGGTAAGTCGTTTTAAAGCATACCGGCAAATTCATTTTCCGCAAACAGCAGAAGAATACAATGAAGCAGTAAAGCGATTAAAATTTGAGGAGCTGTTCATTGCCCAGTTACGGATGAATTTATTACGTAGCCAACGGCACCGGTTTTCCAAAGGCGTTGTGTTTGACAAGGTGGGTGATTTGTTCAATGATTTTTATCAAAATCATTTGCCTTTTCAATTGACTGGTGCACAAAAAAGAGTGATAAAAGAAATACGGAATGATACGGCAAAAGGCAAACAGATGAACCGATTGTTGCAGGGTGATGTAGGAAGTGGGAAAACGATTGTAGCAGTACTGATAATGTTACTGGCTATTGATAATGATTACCAGGCATGCCTGATGGCACCGACAGAAATACTTGCACAACAACATTTCAAAACAATAAGTAATTCATTAGCTAAAATAAATGTCCCGGTAAAATTATTAACCGGGTCAACCAAAACTGCAGAGCGGAAGAAAATTTTAAATGAACTGCAGGAAGGCACTTTAAAAATCCTTATTGGCACCCATGCCGTAATTGAAGATGTGGTGCAGTTCAAAAATCTCGGTATTGTAATTATTGATGAACAGCACCGCTTTGGTGTGGCGCAGCGGGCAAAGCTCTGGCAAAAGGCCAGCATCCCACCACATGTTTTGGTAATGACGGCAACGCCTATACCCCGGACGCTGGCGATGACAGCTTACGGAGATCTGGATTACAGTGTGATCGATGAATTACCTCCGGGCAGGCAACCAATCGCCACTGTGCATCGGTATGAAACACACCGGAGTAAAGTGATGGATTTTATCCGTGCAGAAATTGACAAAGGCCGGCAGATTTATATCGTTTTCCCTTTGATAGAAGAAAGTGCAAAAATGGATTATGAAAACCTGATGAAGGGCTACGAAAATGTAAAAGCTTATTTCCCGGAGCCTAAATATTGGATAAGTATGGTGCATGGCCGGCAACCTGCAGAACAGAAAGAACTAAATATGAAAAGATTTGTTGAACATGATACGCAGATATTGGTCTCCACCACCGTTATAGAAGTGGGAGTAGATGTCCCCAATGCCTCGGTTATGGTGATTGAAAGTGCGGAAAAGTTTGGCTTGTCTCAGCTTCACCAATTAAGAGGCCGGGTAGGTCGGGGAGCCGAAAAAAGCTATTGTATACTTTTATCAGGTTCAAAATTGGGTAATGACGCAAGGGAACGTATCAAAACTATGACGGCAACAAGTAATGGTTTTGAAATTGCTGAAAAAGACCTTGAACTGAGGGGGCCTGGTGATATACAGGGAACAAGACAAAGCGGAGAGTTAAACTTTAAGCTTGCCAGTATAGTCCAAGACCGTCCCATTTTAGAGTTAGCGAGAAATGTAGCTGCTAAATTGCTCGAAGAAGACCCAGACCTTGTTTCGGCAGACAATTTGCAGTTAAAGCAATTTCTCCATCAACAGACAGGGGCGGTAATGTGGAGTAAAATTTCTTAACAAGGGGACCTGTTCTTATTCTTAAAACCGGAATCAGTACCACGAGAAAATAAATGACTATGAGACGACATTTCTTAACAGAAGTTTTCAATCCATTTCCACCAAAATTTGGTTACTTTAATAGAAATAATTTTACTCTGAAATACTTCTTTTTTCTTGCCACACTTACCCTTACCGCCTTTGCAGCTATTGCACAGAGCTACAATAATATTGAATTCATCGAGAACAAAGGGCAGTGGGATAGCCGGGTCAAATACAAAGGCGATGTCAGTAATGGAACTTTTTTTATCCGTTCGGGTGGCTTCACAGTAGTACAGCATAATCCAGTTGATTATGCCGGTGTTTCCAGGTACCTGCATGGACACAATGCAGATGGTTCTCCGGTAAAACCCACCGATAAATTTATACTTCGTTCTCATGCCTGGCATGTAGACTTTTTAGGAGCATCACCCACCAGTAAGGCAGTTCCGGATAAAAAAATTTCAACCTACAATAATTATTTTCACGGAAATGACCCCTCCAAATGGGCTTCTCAATGTAACATCTACCAGGCCATGACATTGAAAGATGTTTATCCAAACATTGATGTTCGTTATTACACAGACAATGGATTTCTTAAATATGATATAATTGTAAAACCGGGTGGCGATGTTTCAAAAATAGCCCTGAAATATGATGGAGTAGATAAACTCCATGTAAAGAATAAAGAATTATTACTAACTACATCAGTGGGAGAAATGAAAGAATCATCTCCTTATACTTATCAGCCATCTGGTTCAGGTAAAAATGAAATCAGTTGTAAATATGTAGTGAAGGATAATGTGGTAAGATTTGAAATTAAAAATTATGACCCCACCGCTACCTTAATAATTGACCCGGTAGTAGTGTTTTGTTCTTTTTCAGGTAGTACGGCTGATAACTGGGGTTTCACCGCCACTTATGGCCCCGATGGCAGCATGTATGGTGGTGGTATTATATTAGATGGGGGCGGAGCCTTTCCAGCATCTCCGGGAGCATTTCAAACAACATTTCAGGGTGGTATAAGCACTGGTTCTGCAGGGGCTATCGATATTGGTATTATCAAATTAAATCCTACAGGATCTACCCGGGTTTATGCAACATACCTGGGTGGGGCTGGTAATGAACAGCCACATAGTTTGATAGTTGATAACCAGGGCAATCTTGTTGTTGCTGGCCGGTCTAATTCCGGTAATTACCCCACCGTAAATCCTGGCGGGCAGGTTGGTGTTGGTGGTGGGTTTGATATAGTAGTGACTAAATTGAATGCAACAGGTACTGCTCTCATCGGCTCCAAAAAAATTGGTGGCAGTGGTGATGACGGTGTTAATATAACAGATAACCGGGCTGGAGGTACTAATTCGTTGATGAGAAATTATGGTGATGATGGTCGTAGTGAAGTGATATTGGATGGTGCAGGAAATGTTTATGTAGCTTCTACCACACAATCAGCTAATTTTCCCACATCTGGTTTGCCTTTCCAAGGCTCATTTGGCGGGGGGCTGCAGGATGGTGTAATTATAAAATTAACCCCAACCCTTAATGCTGTATCATTTGCCAGTTATTTAGGGGGCACAGGCAGTGATGCGGCCTATGTATTGTCATTGGCTCCTAATGGAAATATATATGTAGGTGGAGGAACTGAAAGCAGCAATTTACCCGGAAGCACTGTAGGAACAGTAGGGCCTTCCAATCACGGAGGGATTGATGGTTTTGTTTCAACCATAAGCAATAATGGCTCGGCTATTCTTCGCACAACCTATATCGGCACTAATGGTATTGACCAGGTATTTGGTGTGCAATTTGACAGGAACGGATTTCCATATGTAATGGGACAAACAACAGGTAACTGGCCTATTGTTAATGCAACATATAGCAATGCCGGGGGCAAACAATTTATTGCCAAATTACAACCTGATCTTTCATCCTATGTTTATTCAACAGCCTTTGGGTCCGGTGCATCAACTCCAAATATTTCTCCAATTGCTTTCCTGGTAGATCGATGTGAAAATGTTTATATCTCCGGTTGGGGAGGTTTTTTCTTTGGGAATAATGATTATAATATGGCGGGAACCGGTGGTCTGCCTGTTACCCCAGATGCTATAAAAAGTACTACTGATGGCAAGGACCTTTACTTCTTTGTTCTGAAACGAAATGCGACTGCACAACTCTTTGGAAGTTTCTTCGGAGAGAACAATCCAAGTAATGCCGGATGCGACCATGTGGATGGTGGGACTAGTCGGTTTGATGCTGATGGAGTAATCTATCAAGCCGTTTGTGGCAATTGTAAATTAGGATTACCGCCCTTAAATTATCCAACAACAGCTGGTGCATGGTCCACCGTTAATAATTCTTCGAATTGTAACCTGACGATGATTAAGATTGCCATGAACCTTGCAGGTGTCAACGGTGGTATTCAATCCGCTATTGACGGCACACCAAGAGACACGGCCGGTTGTGTGCCACTTACGGTTGATTTCAGGGATACAATTGGAACGGCGCAAAGTTATGAATGGTATTTTCAATATGTGCCGGGCAGTCCACCTGACCTGGTAACTCTTACACCTAATGCTTCGCATACATATAATGCAATAGGATCATACCAGGTAATGCTGGTAGCCATTGACCCCAACACTTGTAACGTAAGAGATAGTTCATTTCTGAATATCAGGGTTGGTAATTTAGAAGCTGCTCTGGCTTTTAATCCAGTTAAACTGGCTCCCTGCGATTCCTTTAAATACCGGTTTGATAACCTCTCGGTACCACCGCCTACCCGGCCATTTGGACCGCAGTCATTTATCTGGGATTTTGGCGATGGCACACCAAGAGTACAAACCGGTCCGGGCCCTTTGTTTCATAATTATGCCGGGGCAGGCACCTATAATGTAAAATTAATTTTGCCCGACTCAGCTTATTGCAATGCTCCCGATTCAATTACACTTGCGTTAAGTGTGGCGGCTAATGTAAAAGCCCAGTTCACCACACCGGCCACCGGATGTGTGCAATATAATGCTGTGTTTAAAAATACTTCACTGGCTGGTCAAACATGGTTGTGGGATTTTGGCGATGGACAAACATCAACGGCATTTGAGCCAATGCATCTGTACGCCGCAGCCGGAACTTATAATGTTGTATTAATTGCCTTTAATCCGAATACCTGTAACCTGTCGGATACAACCGCTGCATTTACAATAACGGTGTTTGATTCGCCTACACCTGATTTTAGTTTTGCACCTGTTCCCCCGCAGGAAAATACACCCACTACATTTACTAACCTTTCATCTCCTGATGCGGTACGTTTTAAATGGGATTTTGGGGATGGGGATACATTATTAACAACATCAAGGGCACCAGTTTCGCACCAGTATAATGCTACCGGCACTTTCAATGCCTGTCTTACCGCATATAACGCAATAGGTTGCGACAGCACTATTTGTAAACCGGTGGATGCCACCATTTTGCCTGTAGTAGATGTCCCCAATGCATTTACACCACTAAGCGGAGATATAAATAGTGTGGTTTTGGTGAAGGGTTTCGGTATTGCAAAAATTCAATTCACCATCTGGAACCGATGGGGACAAAAAGTTTTTGAAACCAATAGCCGCTTCCAGGGTTGGGATGGAAAAGTAAAAGGTGTGGTGCAGCCGATGGATGTATATGTTTATACATTAAGTATTGAATTTTTCGACGGTACTAAAACAACTAAGAAGGGTGATATAACGTTAATAAGATAGAGCTAAGAGTTAAAAGGAGAAAAAGAGATGAAGAGAATAAAAAATCAAATAGCATTTATGTCTTGTGTCTTGTGCCTTGCAGCCCTGAGCCTGCCGAAGGATGCCTTTGCACAGGATTTGCATTTCTCCCAGTTCATGAATTCGCCTTTGTTGACAAACCCTGCCAATACCGGCTTTATACCCGATGGGGATTTCAGGCTTGGGGCTAACTATCGTAACCAGTGGGCCAGTGTTACAGCATTTCCTTATAAAACAATGAGTGTGTTTGGCGATGTACAGACGATGGAGAACAGCGATAATACAGGCTGGATGGGATTGGGCGGCGTAATACTCCGGGATGTTGCGGGAACAGGTACTCTTACCTCTACTAAAATCTATGGCTCCATCGCCTATCATCAAATGGTAAATGCCGGAAGTTTGGTGAGCCTTGGGTTTAATGTTGGGTGGGCTAATAAGAATATAAACACCTCCAACCTTTCTTTTCCAAGCCAGTGGAATGGTAGGTTTTTTGACGTACATAATGTAACGGTGGCACCTCAATTGGGTGCTAATAATATCAATTACCTTGATATACAGGTAGGCGCTAATTACGCCTATTTCCCAACAGAAAGAGTATATCTGAATGCAGGATTTTCTGCCATGCATGTAAACAGGCCAAGAGAAACCTTTTTTGATGAACAGCAGGGGGTTGACAACAGGGTCCCGGTTCGCTATACCGGTTTTTTAAACGGCAGCTTTATGGTTAATGACCGGGTGATCGTAAATCCGAATATCTATGCATCACTCCAGGCAAAATCTTACGAAATCGTTGGCGGCCTGAATGCTCATTATAATTTATCGGGTGATGGGGAGAAAGTATTGATCGCCGGGGCTTACTACCGTTATAAGGATGCTATCATTCCCATGGTAGGCCTTGGGCTTAAAGATTATACACTGACTTTTACCTATGATGTAACACAATCAGGCTTGAAGACTTTCAACAACGGTCGGGGTGCTATTGAGTTTTCCATCATCAAACAGGGAGTGGCAGATAAATACAATGGTAACAGACGGGAGTCAATGTGCCCTTCGTTCAAAACCTATTAATCATTTCGTTTTTGCATATTCCCAATTATCCCGATTTTTACAGCATTATCGTTTGTAAAACACAATTATGGAAACATTGGCCACTCCATCGCTTACCGCAATACATATTGAGTCTTTCAAAAAAATAGTGGGTGAACAATTTGTCTTTGTAGACGAAGAATCGCTGAACAACTATGGCCATGATGAAACTGAAAATCTTCATTACTCACCCGAGGTTGTTATTAAACCCAGAACGGCTGAAGAAATCAGTGCGATATTAAAAATTTGTAATAAGGAAAGAATACCCGTCACCCCCCGTGGTGCAGGAACAGGTCTTAGTGGTGGCGCATTACCTCATTTAGGAGGTGTATTGTTGTCAACAGAAAGAATGAATTCCATTTTATCGATTGATGATCGTAACCTGCAGGTAACAACTGAACCCGGAGTAATAACAGAGGTATTGCAGAATGCCGTAAAAGAAAAAAACTTATTCTATCCGCCAGACCCAAGCAGCCGTGGGTCTTGTTTTATCGGTGGAAATATTGCGGAAAACAGCGGTGGTCCAAAAGCAGTAAAATACGGAGTGGTAAAAGATTATGTGTTGAATCTTGAAGTGGTATTACCCAGCGGTGAAATAATCTGGACAGGCTCTAACGTTTTAAAAAATTCTACAGGTTATAATCTTACACAATTAATTGTTGGCAGCGAAGGCACTTTAGGTATCGTTACTAAAATTGTATTGCGCCTTATTCCATTGCCGGCGTATGATGTGCTGATGCTGGTTCCTTTTAAAAATCTCGAACAGGCAGGTGAAGCAGTGAGTTCCATTTTCAGGGCTGGCTTTGTGCCCAGTGCCATGGAATTGATGGAAATAGATTCGTTGAAAATAGTAAGCAAATTTGTTGATAGCACAGCTATAGCCATAACAGACGATACCGCTGCTCATCTTATTATTGAAGTGGATGGTAACAATATGGATTTACTGATGGGAGAGATGGAAGCCATCAGCAACCTGCTGTCACAATATGATATCGGCGAAATTTATTTTGCAGATGATGCACAACAGAAAGCGGAGCTGTGGAAATTGAGAAGAAGAGTGGCTGAAGCAGTGAAACTTATTGGCTACACTATTGAAGAAGACACCGTTGTGCCGAGAGCAGAATTGCCGGCATTAATTAAGGGAGCAAAAGATTTAGGAAAGAAACATGATTTTGAAGTGGTGTGCTATGGGCATGCCGGGGATGGCAATCTTCATATCAGGATCAGGAAAGAAGGCATTCCCAATAGCCATGGTAATGCAGTTATGACTGCCGCCCTGCGGGAATTATTTGACCTGGTGAAAAGTCTTGGTGGCACCATCAGTGGTGAGCATGGTATTGGATTGATACAAAAACCTTATATGGATATTATTTTCCGGGAAGCTAATTTCCGATTGATGAGGGATATTAAAAAAGCATTCGACCCAAATAATATTTTGAATGCCGGAAAAATATTTGACTTACATACATAAATACCCCATGATTATGAGAAAACTAATTTTATCCGCATTATTATTTGTTGCAGCATCAACATTTCTGTTGGCACAGGATGAGGAGGAAGAAAAAGGAGGTTGGAAAAGCAATCATCTTTTTATTGGATCCGGTATTAATCTTGGTTTTTCCAACGGATTCATTATTGGTCTTAATCCGGAAGTAGGTTATAGTATCAGTAAAATACTGGATGCCGGTATTGCTTTTAATTTTACTTATGTAACACAACGGAGCCAGCAGTCTAATTACTCCCTGCGTTATACAGCTATTGGGGGAGGTCCTTTTGTACGTTTATGGCCGGCCAGAATGTTTTTTGTGGGAGCACAGTTTGAATACAATTCAATCGGCATCAGTGAAAAGCTCAATAACGTAGTAACAAAGTTAGAATCGGCCACCGCACCAAGTCTTTTACTGGGGCTTGGCTATGGCAACCGCATGATCGGTCAATCGCAATTTTATACCAGCATTATGATAGATGCAATGAACGATCCTGATTCTCCCTACCGGGATCAGTTTGGAAGGGTGTTGCCTGTTTTCCGGACAGGATTTATTTTTTACCTGGGCAGAAAGAACAGAGACAATTAGATTTTCACTTAAATATACTTAAGCAGATCAGAAGGATCATCAATAACGGTTATCCTTTTTTCTGCTTCCTCATATAAGAATTTTTCTTCCTTCATCAGCCGGATATGGGCCAGCAAATGATTATAGAAACCACCGGAATTCAGAATATAAATC
The DNA here is from genome assembly GCA_016719015.1 of Chitinophagaceae bacterium. GTDB lineage: Bacteria > Bacteroidota > Bacteroidia > Chitinophagales > Chitinophagaceae > JJ008. Next base: position 844,443 of record JADKAZ010000001.1, on the reverse strand, counting down.
TGCTTATCGTGAATGGTCAATTGGTTCCAGGTTATTATTTCAAATAATTCATCCAGTGTGCCGAACCCACCTGGCAATACTATAGCGGCATCACTGAGGCTGTATAATTTTCTTTTCCGCTCATGCATGTCATCACTGATAATTAGTTCTGTGAGGCCGAGATGCTGCACTTCCCATTCAATAAGTATTTTAGGAATTATACCGGTAACATTTCCCCCATATTGCATCACACTGTCGGCAATACAGCCCATAAGGCCAGCACTACCACCACCGTAAATAAGCCGGATGTTATTCTCCGCCAGTAACTTTCCTAACTGAACAGCATGTTCAATAAATATTGGATTGTTGCCTTTTTTTGAACCGCAGAAAACGGCAAGTGATTGTATGGCCATAATTAAAATAAATTGGGGCAAAGGGATAACATTTTTCTTTATCTTCAAAATTCATTACTGCACATTTACAGAGATAATTATTACTTAACGCAAACCCTGCTGTATGTCACCAGTTGTTCTTTTTTCTTTTGTCATTGGGTACTTTGTCCTTTTACTTGCTGTTGCATGGTTTACTTCCCGCAATTCCAATAATGAATCTTTTTTTATAGGCAATCGCAATAGTAACTGGATGCTGGTGGCTTTTGGTATGATTGGTACTTCTTTATCGGGTGTCACATTTGTAAGTGTGCCTGGCGGAGTTGCCAGCGGAAATTTCTATTACTTCCAGATTGTGTTAGGTTATTTATTGGGATATATGGTTATAGCTTTTGTGTTGTTACCACTGTATTATAAAATGAACCTGACAAGTATTTATACCTATCTCGAGAAAAGGTTTGGTATCAATGCCCACAAAGCCGGAGCATTTTTTTTCATTCTTTCCCGTACGGTTGGTGCCACAGCAAGATTATACCTGGTGATAAGTGTGTTACAGATTTTCATTTTCAACAAACTGAATATCCCTTTTGAAGCCACTGCACTTGTGATCTTGTTGCTGATTCTTTTATACACTTTTGAAGGAGGGGTAAAAACCATTATTTATACCGATACATTACAAACAACAGGAATGCTGGTAGGGCTGGTTGTCTGCATTATTGTAATTGTAAAAGCATTGGGAACTGATTTTGGCGGTGCCTGGACGATGATGGCTGACAAGGGCTATACTCAAATATTTAATTGGGATGTGAATGATGGCCGGTTTGCCCTGAAACATATTATTGGTGGTATGTTTATCGCCATTGCTATGACAGGCCTTGACCAGGAAATGATGCAAAAGAATATCAGTGTAAAAAATCTGAAAGATTCTCAGAAGAACATGATGACATTTACTGCTGTACTGATGGTGGTCAATTTCCTGTTCCTTGTCTTGGGCGGCGTTCTTTATTTATATGCCAGTTCAAAAGGAATTACTGCGGCTCCCGATGATTTGTTTCCCACCATTGCTTTAAGTGATACGTTTAGTGGAGTCATTGGTATTATTTTTGTTATCGCTATTATTTCAGCTTTATTTCCCAGTGTGGATGGTGCCATTACTTCCCTCACTTCCTGTTTCTGTATTGATATTCTTGGTATCAATAAAAAAGAAGGAACAGAAAAGGAAAAGAAAAGTACAAGGTTGAAAGTCCATTTTACTTTTGCCCTTATCTTCTTTTTAATGGTACTCCTTTTTAAAGCTATAAACGACAAATTGATCATAGACTTTATTCTCAAATTTGCAGGTATAACTTACGGGCCGTTACTAGGTTTATTTGCTTTCGGTATTTTGACAAAGCGAAAGCTGAACGAAAAACTGATTTGGGCAGTCTGTATCATTGCACCATTGCTTGCTCTTGGAATAGATATGCTCAGCAATCCGCTATGGTACAATGCTAAGCTGCATACAGACCTTGGTCTGCAAAGTATTTCTGAATCTATTTTCAATGGCTATAAGATCGGGAATGAGCTGATATTAATAAATGGTATTCTTACTTTCCTGGGATTATGGTTTATCTCCACAGGTAAAAAGGGAAATGACATACAACTTCAAGCCGTTTGATTTAATCGTTAACTCAAAATAGCACTTATGAAAAAGTTAGTTTTAGTTGCCTCAGTATTTATGGTTTCAATTATTTTCACCGCATGTGGTGGTAGGGCGGAAAAGAAGGCCGATATACAGGTCGCTTCTGAAATGCAGGATTTCATGAATAATTTCAATGGAAGGTCTGCTTCTGTAAAAATTGCACTGGATGATTTTGGGGTATCCGGCCTGGACAGAAAAGATATGGATATGTATGACCTGGAAAAACCTAAAGTGCTTGAGACAAAAGGCAATTGTTATTTGCTGGAGTGTACATCAGGCCTCACAAAAAGAAAGTATAATATCTGCTGGGAAGGAGGAAAGATAAATTCTGTTGAAGACAAAGGAATGGAGTAGTCTCAGAAGTCATTTTTTTACAAATAGTGCCGGGTAAACAACTTTTAATAGTTGCCCGGTTTTTTTATTCCTGTAACCTATTAAAGGCATCGACTATGGCACTAACTGAGTATTTTTGTAAATAAATAATTGTAATGGATTTAATTCATCCATTGGTACAGGAATATGCAGAAAAATATTCTTCTGCAGAAGATGCTTTGCTCAAAGAAGTGAATGAATATACGATGAAGTATCATTCAGAAGCTGTAATGCTGAGTGGTCACCTGCAGGGGAAAGTACTGGAGATGATTAGTTGTATGATACAGCCCCGGAGAATTTTAGAAATAGGAACCTTTACCGGCTACAGCGGTCTGTGCCTGGCAAAAGGACTAACCGATGATGGGCAGTTGCATACAATTGAACTTCGGTCAGCTGATGCCGGGAGAGCACAATCTTATTTTACCCGTTCTTCTTATGCTGACAAGATAATTTTACATACAGGAAATGCGTTAGATATCATCCCGCAATTACATGAAACATGGGATTTAGTGTTTATCGATGCCGATAAACCGGCTTATATTGAATATTTTAACCTCGTTTTGCCCCGGTTGCGGAAAAACGGTTTTATTTTAGCAGATAATATTTTTTTTCATGGCCAGGTGCTGGAAGCAGAAGTTAAGGGCAAGAGTGCAAAAGGAATCAGAGCATTCAATGATTTTATAAAAGACAGAACTGATGTAGAAAAAGTAGTATTAACCATCCGTGACGGACTTTACCTGCTACGGAAATTATAATAGTGGCAAAATGCAAACATTGCGAAACAGAATTTTACTTCTTTTGGTAATAATAACTTCTGCTGCTAATGCTCAAAAACAAGAAGCAGTAAGTAAGTACATAAGTGAGTTTAAAGACCTCGCCGTTGCTGAAATGAAAAGAACCGGCGTTCCTGCTGCAATCACCCTGGCACAGGGCATACATGAATCTGGGGCAGGTACCAGTAAATTAGTGACAGCATCCAATAATCATTTTGGTATCAAATGCAAATCTAACTGGACTGGTGAGTCGGTAAAACATGATGATGATGCTAAAGGAGAATGTTTCCGCAAATACCCGGCTTCTGAAGATTCATACAAAGACCATTCTGATTTTTTACGAAATGGGCAACGATATGCTTTTTTATTTTCTCTCGACCCCACCGATTATGAAGGCTGGGCCAATGGATTGAAAAATGCCGGCTATGCCACCAATCCAAAATATCCCCAGGTATTAATAAAATTAATTGAGGATTATGGGTTGCAGGAATACACTTTCATTGCCATGGGCAAAATATCAAATGAGAATAATAAAGATGAAGTTAGACCCGAACCCGGCGTTATAGGTATTGTGCCTGTTGTTGCGCCGGCGGAAGCTGACAAGGTACCTGATGCCCCGGTCGAAAAAGTTTCTTATCCAACCGGTGAATTTAAAATCAACGAAACAAAAGTAGTTTACGTTAAAAGAGGAACTTCTTATTTATCTGTTGCAAAGCAATATGATGTAGACCTCTCTAAAATTTTTGAGTTTAATGAAATTTCCCGCACTGAAGTTTCCGATAAAGACCAGTTGATTTATCTGCAACGAAAAAGAAAAACAGGCAATAATGAATTTCATATAGTACAACCCGGAGAAACATTACATTTTATTGCTCAGCAACAGGCCATACGGTTGGAAAGCCTGTTAGAATTAAATTGGTTGAAGAGAGATGAGAAACCAGCTGTTGGTGAAAAATTGAGCCTTAAATCAAAATCGTCTTCCATGCCTAAACTGACAGTTAATGAAAACTACTCACTTATTCCTGCTGCCAATAAGCAGCCCGTTAATTAAAACCACTAACTGCTTATGCCTGCCATTACTGTACATGACAAGTCCTTCGAAACATATCTCCCTGAGGAAACTATTTTACAACGTGTAAAGGAAATTGCTGCTGAAATCAACAAGGATTATGCAGGCCGGCGTCCTTTATTCATCGCCATTCTTAACGGGTCTTTCATGTTTGCTTCTGATCTTTTTAAGCAATTAAATATTGAGGCTGAGCTTTGCTTTATTAAGCTGGCATCTTATAAGGGGATGAAATCATCGGGTAATGTGGTTACTTCTATCGGGCTCGAGGATGACCTTTTTAACAAGGAAGTGATTATTGTAGAGGATATTGTTGATACCGGCAAGACATTGCACAATTTTCTTCCAAAATTGATGCATCAGCAGCCTAAATCACTAAAAATAGCAACGCTTTTACATAAGGCAGATGCCACAGAATACCCGCTGCAACTGGATTATGTAGGCTTTAGTATCCCCAACAAGTTTGTAGTTGGGTATGGCCTCGATTATGATGGCCTGGGCCGTAATTTGAAGGAGATTTACCAGTTAGTATAAAATCAGCGGGGCTATCCGGCTTTTTTTGTATTTTATCGCTCCAAAATATCCATTTGAAGGCCGCTTGTCATATAGCAATCTTTCTCCTGTTGTCTTCGTCCGTATTTGCCCAGCAATTTTATGCCCGCGGCGAGGTAAAGGACGAAACGGGTAACGTATTACAAAATGTGACCATCCTCCAGCACAAAACAGGTTATGTTTTCAGAAGTGGTTCTTCAGGAACTTTTGGTATTGTAGCTAACCAGCAGGTGGATACGTTCAGCTTTTTTCTTGAAGGCTACCAGAAAGAAAAAATAGAAGTGGATGCAGAAAAATACCTGAGTGTAAAAATGAAACGCCTTACTGGTTCTGCTGCTAATAGCCGGAGAGATAAGCTTTCTTCACAAACAAAAGATTTGGCAAAGGAGGACCAAAAAAGCTGGTTCACCGGCGATGAAACATATGCCAGCATTCTGGAGAATCATTTTGTCAATGCGAAGAAATTTCCCACCACCGGAATGTCGTTGAATGTGGACAGGGCTTCATATAGTAATATACGCCGGTTCATCACATTGAAATCAATGGTGCCGCCAGATGCGGTACGGATTGAGGAAATGCTGAATTATTTTAACCTGAGTTATAATAAACCTGACGATGATAAACTTTTCGATATTAAAACAAGGTTAAGCACCTGCCCATGGAACCCGGACAACCAGTTATTTTATATTAACCTCTCCTCGCAAAAATTAAACTTAGATACGCTGCCGCCAAGTCATCTTGTTTTTTTAATAGATGTATCGGGTTCTATGGATATGCCCAACAGGTTGCCATTACTTAAATCCGCATTCCGGTTATTGGTGAATAATCTGCGGGATAAAGATTCGGTGGCCATCGTTGTTTATGGTGGTGTAACGGGAGTAATGCTGAACACTACCAGTGGTGGGGAAAAAGAAAAAATCTTAAAAGCCATTGATGAACTGGAACCCGGAGGCTCTACACCGGGGGAGTCGGGAATAAAATTAGCTTATAGTGTGGCCCGCAATCATTTTATAAAAGGCGGAAACAACCGTGTGATATTAGCAACGGATGGTGATTTTAACGTGGGATTAAAAACTGAAACAGAGCTGGATGAATTGATTACATCCCAACGGGAAACGGGTGTTTACCTTACCTGTCTTGGTGTGGGTATGGGAAATTATAAGGATTCAAAGATCCACCTGCTGGCAGAAAAGGGTAACGGAAATTTTGCTTACCTGGATAATTTTAAAGAAGCCGAGAAAGTATTGCTGAAAGAATTTACCCAGACGCTTTACTCGGTGGCAGACGATGTATACATGAATATTGATTTTAACCCGGAGTATGTTAAAGAATATCGGCTTATAGGGTTTGATAATAAAGTGGGAGCTCTCCGGGATTCTATGTCCATTATTGAGGGTGGTGAGATCGGCTCTGGTCACTCGATGATCGCTTTGTTTGAAATAGTTCCCTCGGAAATTAATAAAGGAGCTATTAAGGATAATTTTACCACTGGAAAGTTTGCAGATATAAAATTGAATTATCACCTGCCCAATAGTACGAAGGCCTGCAATTATAATTTTACCAGCCGTTTTGAATTTATACCGCTGGCAGAACTCGATAAGAACTATCTTTTTTCTGCATCGGTTGCCATGTTTGGCTCCTTATTACGCACCTCACCATTTTTAAAAAATATCGGGTGGAATGAGATAATTACACTGGCAGAAGCCGCTTCCGGGAAAGATGATTTGCTCCAAAAAGAATTCCTGGGAATACTAAACCAGGCAAAGACACTTTATTTAAAAGTGAAAAAGAAGAAAGGGGGGACAGCGCAATGGTGATAATTATTTTCTCTTTAACGCATCTTTTCGGATGAGGTAAAATTCAATTTCATAGAATCGGGCACCCTCAAATTTTAACTTCCCGGTTTTTACTTTGTAATATTTATTATTTGCATAAGCGGTGATGGTATAGATACCAGGTGACATATCAATATACAAAAAGTCCGATAAATTATGATAACCTTCACGGTCCACATATTTCGAGCTATCATAGGTGACGTATTCCTTGTTATTTATTACAATCTTGCCTTCAATCGGGTGGCATCCATTTTCTGATAGCTCATATAGTCTTATTGATATGCCGCAAATTGTTGTATCGAAATTACCGCTTGAATGGGGCGATATTATAAACGTCCCTTTGTCCTTATTTGACCATCTCGCTTTTACTTGCCCAATACATAAATTAGTGTTACTGAGTATAAGAATAAATAGAATTGATATGGTAAGTTTTCGCCTTGTCATTTTAATTACGTAATAAATATTAATGGTAAGTTATAGGGAATGCTGTTGGTAAATAAAAATCAACTTTATAACTTTTTTTCCTTTTGAATTTGAATCTTACACTCCTTAAAGGATTGAATTTTTGATCCAAGGTCGATTGAAGTAAAATTGTATGCCATCCTTTAGTAAGTTTTATATTGACACTGCCATCAATATTGATATTATAGGTAGTTGAATCAATCCATAGTATTAATCTTGGGTACGGTGTTGCCTTTAGGCGGTAACAAAAAGGTCTAAAAAACTGTGGATTAAATAATGACGAGTCTTTAGAAAGTAAATTATTTTTTTTAACTTCTCTTATTATAAAAGTTCCTTTGTATTCATTAATATTTGTATCAATAATATTAACTTTTTGTGCTTGAGTATTTATAACTAAAATACTGCAAAGAAACAATGTAATTATTTTTTTACAGATGGACATATACTAATTAAGGACAAGCTTTTGTACCTATTTGTGGAATATTAAGATAATAGCCTCCGTATGTTCCGGAGAAATTCCCAAGATTATTTAATTCAATGTCTAACCTTTTTGTAATTCTTGCTCTGTCCTCATCAGTTAATCCAAGCGAAGGATCCATCCAAGCAGACGTTGGTGATTGATCCTCATTTAATCCACCCCATGACATGTCACTACAAAACTCTTCAAGTTGAGTGCCTGTCAAATTAAACCCTAATATAAGACAGGCATTTTTCAAAGCATTTTTTATATGATTTCTAAGCGAGTTAATCATTATGTTATGGTGAAGGTTACTTGCAGTCGATTCTTTTTTCTTCATGAAATCTTTTAGCAACTTTACATATGGTAAACCAAGCAGGCTGTCACGAACTGATGTAGGTAGGTTTAGAGAATTATGATAATAGTCATACAAAAATGCATGAACTGCTTCATGTAGGAGAGTTTGGGCTACCATTATGTTTGTTGCATTTTGCATCCGACTATTATTTAACCAAGTTATTGCTCGACGATAATTGGGTAAAAAAGCAGTTACGGCATTTGCAAGTGGATCGTGTGGTGGATTTATCTGAGGGACTTCTTCTATTTCCCAATCAAAGCCAGGAGTATTTCCAGAAAGGACAGTAATTATTTTTGCAACTGTACCAGAATCTGTATCTCTTATTTTGTTTAATATGTTTTCAATACATGGGCGGACTGTAAAATGAAGTATAATACTATCATCCCATGATTGCAGCATTTGATTAATTGTTGGTTCATCAACCGGTACCCATCCAGGTTCACATGGATTTTGGTAAAGTGAAGATCTGTTAGCTGGAACTCCTCCTTCACAACCAGGTGGGGTGGAGCCGCCGCTACTACCGCCTCCTCCTGTATTACCACCTGAATTGCCGCCAGTACCCCCACCACCGCCACTGCTGGGTATGTATTCCCAGGTGTCAGTACAAATTGTGACAGTTAATAATGTACCGCTGCTACAGGGTAATGACGAGCTTGTAGTCGCATTGGATCGAAGCCAGGTATAGTCAATTGCCTTAATACATATGTCATAATCATCACACCAGGTTACAAGGGTCCATAAATGGCTTCTTCCTGCTGTGCCGCCTGAAGGTTCTTTAAGCATATATGTAATGTTGGCACTATCAAACGGTAATCCCATTCCAGCTAAACTATTTCTTACGTTTTGTGATAAAAGGTTTTCATCCGTAATTCTGAACTTGGTTCTGTTAAATACTGAATTATCAAGCCTTGTAAAAACATGAAAAACATTCAAGGCATTCCAGCCAGTATTAGTTGTATCATATCCAAAACTGGAATATTGCCAGTCGCAAAGAAATTGATAAGTAGTATCGGTAGGGGTGGTTTTAATAACTAGAGATGCATTTACATAAAACTGGCTATCTCTTACAAACGGAATATAAGTCAGGGTTTCATTTTCTGTTAAATTTCTAACTTGTGAACCTGCTTTAGATACAGAAAGAGATTTGTTCCAGTATGGGAAACCCACTTTTTTTACTATTCCCCTTATAAAATTATATTTCTCGTTCTTTGCTTTTAAAAACTTATTAAGGGCTTGTATATGTGGGTCAGTTGATGTGTGTGAATTAAAGAACTTTGATGCGAGTTCATTATTCTGTACCTGTTCTGGTTTTATATCTGTTTTCCTGCATGCATTAATTAGAAGCATCGTTAATGAGCCAATTAGTATTATCAGAATTAGTTTAGAAAATGCGGGGGGGGGTATTATTTTTCATATCTCAGTTTATAATGGTATAATTAGCTGAATATGAAAATAAATAAATATTATTTAATAACCAATCCTAAGAAAAAAATATAGAAGCTGCGATAAATCTGGTACTAATTTGCCCGTTTAATCTTACTGTCAAAAAATGCATCCCATTTCCATTGTTGCTCCCGGTTTGCATAGTGATTGGTCTCATCATCGTACAGCAAATCCATCTTTTTATACTTATCAACGGTCTCTTTTATTATAGCACTTAGCTTGGCCTGGTAATCGTTTTTGAGGAAAACTGTTTTGTTGAATTTTTCCTGCAACTCCATGGCGCAAAGAATACCAACATCAAAATGCCCCTGCTCATGTTTTAGCAAGCTATCAGTTACTTTATCTTTTTTCTTCCAGGAATTTTGGCCTAAATCTAGAGTGATCTGTACTTTCCATTTCACTGTATCACCTTTGAAAACAAATCCGTCGTACTTATAACTTGTATTCCAGTAGGTAAAGGCAAAGTATGGTGAGCCATGATCAGGGCTACCACGAAAATCATCCCATCTCAACAGTCTGGAAGTTTCTTCACCATTTATAATGATTCTTTGGGCAGATGTTCGCATGGACCCAAACAGAAGAAAACCAGCCAATACATATTTAAATAACATACCGATATATTAGAAATAAAAAAACCAGCATTGCTGGTTCCTAAATTACGAAAACATATCTTTTATTTTATCAAAGAAGTTTTTCTCATTTTTATCCGGATGCGGCTTGAAGTTGGGTGAGCCGCTTAATTTTTCAAGCATCGCTTTTTCTTCGCTGCTGAGGTGTTGTGGTGTCCAGATATTCACTTGTATCAGTTGATCCCCTTTTTCATAGGAGTTAACGGCCGGAAAGCCTTTACCTTTTAACCTGAATACTTTCCCACTTTGTGTTCCCGCAGGTATTTTAATTTTTGCTCTTCCGTCAATAGTAGGCACTTCCACTTGTGTACCAAATGCAGCATCCGTAAATGAGATGTGCAATTCATAAGCAACATTCAATCCTTCCCGGTGCAACTCTTTATGCGGTTCTTCTTCAATCAGGATGATAAGATCACCCGGGCTTCCACCTCTTTCGCCGGCATTTCCTTTTCCGCCAACATTCATTTGCATTCCCTCCTGTACACCAGCCGGTATATCAATACTGACGGTTTCCTCACCATATACTCTTCCTTCACCTTTGCAACTTGTACATTTAGCTGTTACCGTTGTTCCTTCGCCATTACAAGTAGGACAGGTGGTAACAGTTTGCATTTGCCCAAGGAAAGTATTTTGTACTCTTCTTACCTGGCCACTGCCTCCACAGGCGTTGCAGGTTTGTACACTGCCTTTATCTTTTGCACCACTGCCACTGCAGGTAGCACAACTGACATATTTTTTAACTTTAATATTCTTAGTAACCCCTTTTGCAATTTCTTCATAGGTTAGTTTTAGTTTTACCCGCAGGTTACTTCCTCTTACACCACGGCTGCGCTGTTGTCCTCTGCCTCCACGTTGTTGTCCGCCGCCAAAAAAGTTACCAAATAAATCTTCTCCGAAAATATCACCAAACTGGCTGAAGATATCTTCCATGTTCATCCCGCCGCCACCGCTGTATCCTCCACGTCCCTGTCCGCTTACTCCGGCATGACCATAACGGTCGTATTGTGCTTTCTTATCAGCATCGCTTAGTATCTCGTAAGCTTCCGCTGCTTCTTTAAATTTTTCTTCCGCTGCTTTATCACCCGGATTACGGTCAGGGTGGTATTGCATGGCTACTTTGCGGTATGCTTTTTTAATTTCATCCGTAGAAGCAGTCTTGCCGACTCCAAGTATTTCGTAAAAATCTCTTTTTGACATTTCTTTATTTAACCAATTAACGAATCACTATTTACCCACCACCACTTTTGCATGACGGATGATTTTATCATTCAGATAATAACCTTTCATTACTTCATCAATAATTTTACCTTTCATTTCTTCTGATGGAGCGGTAATTTCAGTAACTGCTTCATGAAGATCAGCATTGAATTCCTGGCCAACTGTGTCCATGGCTTTTACACCTTTAGATTGCAATGTGTTCCGAAGTTTTGTGAACACCAGCATAACACCTTCTTTTATCGCTTTCGCATCATCACTGGCATCCAATTGTTTTTGAGCTCTGTCACAATCATCCAGTACATCCAGCATATCCGTAATTACATCCCGGCCTGCTGTTTGTATCAGTTCTATTCTTTCTTTCGCACTGCGACGTTTGAAGTTATCAAACTCGGCTACTTTTCTCAGGTATTTGTCTTTTGATTCTTCAAGCTCTCCTTTCAATTTTTCCAGGTCCGATTCCTCCCCAACAGGTTCATTTAAGTGGGATGTTCCGCTCTGGTTTTCGTCGGTATTAATATCTATACCGATATTACTTTCCGGGGTATTAGTGGGGTTCGCTTTCATATTTTTTGCTGCCATTTTTTAAAATTGACTGCAAAGGTAAGGTTGTCAAGAATATTGCCAACCTTCCTTTCGGCAGTCTGACTGCGGATATCAGGACAAAGTGACCTTAACAAGGTACAAGTGTCAATGAACAGGTGACAAGAAGTACCTTTATCTGACTGTTGTTTTGCCCAAATCACAGTGCGGCACCTTCTGGCTTTCTTCTTGTAACTTGCAGCCCTTTATGAATAAAGTATACCTGAAAAGAAAAATTTCGCCCCGTGTGGTTAATGGCCATCCCTGGATATTCAATAATGAGGTGGATAAAATTGATGGTGAAGTACAGGGAGGTGATATTGTTGAAGTGTTTACGTATGATAAGAAATTTGTTGGTAAAGGATATATTAATCCGAAATCACAAATACTTGTTCGCCTGCTTACCCGAAATAAAGGAGAAGAGATTAATGAAAAGTTTTTCTTTGATCAAATTGCTAAATGCTGGGATTACAGAAAGAAATTAGGATATACGGAGAACTGCCGACTGGTTTTTGGGGAAGCGGATTCGTTACCACAATTAATTATCGATAAGTTCAACGATTATTTTGTTATTCAAACACTGGCGTTGGGAATCGATATTTGGAAGCCGGCGATTGTAAAGGCGTTGAATGAGATTTTTCAGCCTAAAGGAATTTATGAACGTAATGATGTACCTGTAAGAGAACTGGAAGGTTTGCCGCAACAAAAAGGATTTTTGTCAGCTCCCTTTGATACTAAAATCGTTATTTCCGAGAATGGCCTTCAATTTTATGTGGATATCGAAAATGGGCAAAAAACAGGTTATTTCTTAGACCAGCAGGACAATCGGCGTGCCATTCAGCATATTGTAAAGGGGGCAGATGTATTGGGTGCATTTACATATACTGGTACGTTTGAAATTCATGCGGCTTGCTATGGAGCTAAATCAGTACTCGGACTTGATATATCTGCTAATGCCGTTGATCAGGCCAATAAAAATGCTGAGTTAAATGGTGTAAGTGATAAATGCCGGTTTGAAACGGCGAATGCTTTTGATGTGTTGAAACAATGGGGTAAAGAAGGCCGGCAATATGATGTCGTTATGCTGGATCCGCCAGCTTTTACTAAAAGCAGGGAAACAATACAAAAAGCCATTACGGGATATAAGGAAATTAATTTACGGGGAATGAAATTGGTGAAGCCCGGAGGTTTTTTAGTTACTTCCTCTTGTACAAATTTGGTGAACCCGGAATTGTTTCTTCAAATAATTGATATGGCTGCAAAGGATGTACGGAGAAAAATAAGACAGGTGACTTTTCAGACTCAGGCTGGTGATCATCCTGTTATCCGTGGAATGGATAATACAGAATACCTCAAATTCCTGATTATACAGGTACAGTAAAAATGAAAAGAGGGGAGTAATTTATTTGGTGACCTGGAACTTTCCTGATTCTACAACTTTGCCCGTAGCATCAAGCAGGTTATACATGTAAAGCCCACGGTTAAATTCAGACAAATTAATGGTGGATTTTTGCGGGGCGTTCGGCATATCATACATCTTCTTACCAAGGAAACTATATATCTGAATTGACATTCCTTTTTCGTAGCCTTTCTGTAAATCAAAAGTGATGATGGTAGTGGCAGGATTAGGATATAGCTTAATTATCCTGTCGGTTGTTTCAGAACCGGGAATTGTTCTTGAAGATTGACCTTGCGATTGAATGGCAATCAACAGAATAAAGGATAATATGGGTAGAATCCGTCTCAACGAAACAAATTTACTTTTATTATTCGAAAAGTAAGCCAGATTTTTTTTCTATGCAACGTAAAACTACTATATTTTAAAAATATTTGATAATCAGCTTCTTATATAAGAATTATCAATAGTTTTTAACGATATATTAATTAAGGCTTTTGAGGCAGTCCTGAATTTTTTTAAAATCTGGCACTTCACCGGCATTCTCGAGCACTTCAGCATAACGAACGATTCCGTCTTTATCTATTACAAAAGCAGATCGTTTGGATACGCCTTTCATATTAAAACCAAACATCTCATAAATTGAACCATAAGCTCTTGAAACTTCTTTATTAAAATCACTGAGAAGGGTGAAGTTCAATTGCTGGTCCTCTTTAAACTTAGCTAATGTCTGCAATGCGTCTACTGAAATCCCAAACACTTTTGCATTAATACTATTATACCATCCTATATTATCTCTTACCGAACATAGCTCTTTTGTGCAGACACTGGTAAAAGCCAGTGGAAAAAATAATAGTAAAACGGGCTGGCCTTTTAATTCAGAAAGGGTTACTTTATTTTTATCGCTGTCGTACAGGATAAAATCAGGGGCGGTTTGTCCAATTTCAATATTCATGGGTCTTTTTTGAAGAGGGAATGAAAAGTATAAATTATCGTACATTAGTATACATCGGAGAAACAAATAACTTCTAAATAAGTTGTCCTTTTGTTTGTCTTTTTTAACCAAAACCAACTCAACATGAAAAAACTATTAGCAGAATTAATCGGGACATTCTCACTAGTCTTTTTTGGATGCGGTGCAGCCGTTGTCTCAGGAGTATCCGCTGCGGGTCCGGATGGTATTGGCTTATTAGGAATTTCTTTCGCCTTTGGTCTCACTGTAGTGGCAATGGCCTATGCAATCGGGGGCATAACCGGGTGCCATATTAACCCGGCCATTACCATTTCCATGCTGGTTGCAGGAAAGATAAAAACAGGCGAAGCCATTAATTATATCATTGGTCAATTGATTGGGGCAACGTTGGCTGCAGGTGTTTTATATGTAATTCAGAAAGGAGCACCCGGTTTTGAAATGGGAGAATGGGCATTGGGCTCCAATGGATGGGGTGAAGGTTATCTTGGTGGCTACAACATGACATCTGCTTTTCTAGCGGAAGCGGTGCTGACTTTTTTATTCCTCTTTGTAATTTTTGCTACTACTTCTAAATGGGGAAATAGTACAATGGCCGGTCTAGCTATTGGATTAACGCTGGTACTGATTCATTTGGTGGCAATACCAATCACGGGCACATCAGTTAATCCTGCCCGCAGTTTTGGTCCGGCCATTTTTGCACAAGGAAAAGCATTAACACAGTTATGGTTATTTATTGCTGCACCAATTGCTGGTGGGGTGCTTGCAGCATTAGTATGGAAAGGATTGTTTGAAACAAAAGAATAAAAAAAGAGGAGGCTTTTTTGTAGATGGGATAAAATGAAAAATCAGGCTGCTTATTATTCTTTTACCAGTTTCATGGTCTTGGTTTCGGTTCCTATAGTCTGTGAAGCTTCTACATAGGTCCAGCCATTACGGTCAATATTCCAGTTGCCATTAATCAGGTTCAGAGGGTAGACGGCTCCTGTAAAATTTGCTGATGTCGTCCTGGTTGCGGAATTCCCATCCCAGGTTCCTGTGTTTTCAACAGTACCGTTATTAATGGCGTCAACGGTTTTATTTTTATAATATTTAAACCTGTAAGCAGAAAAGTCAGCGGTAATATTATTTCCGTTCAGGGTGAAAATTGTAACAGCCCATTTACCATCGGTCATAGCGAGTATCACAAGGTCTTCTTGGTTAAGTGGTGTTTTATTGCATGCAGACAACAGAATTGTTAGTGAGGCAATTAGGATGAGTTTTCTCATTTTCATTGAATAAGGTACACAAGTTAGGTATATCTCAAGGTTTCTACAATGGCTAAATTACGGAACAATCTCCGGTAAAGTTTCCTTTACCATTAACATAAAGATGCTTTTGCGGTATTTCGATAAGGCTTAATTTCATGCCCTAACTGTTATTCATGAAAAAAAAGACTGGGACTATTTTCTTTACCTTCTTTATTTGTTTGCTGAGCCAGGCCCAAAAACCTGAGCAATTACTTTCTAATTGGTCAGCTAAATCACCCATCGAAAAAGTATACCTGCATTTCGACCGGGACAACTACATCGCTGGTGAAACAGCCTGGTTCAAAGCTTATTTGTATTCAGATTATCAGCCCGACACCATTACTACCAGTTTGTATACGGAATTAATAAACGATGCGGGTACTGTAATCAGCCGGGCAATAGTGCCGGTAATGCTCGGAACAGCCAATGGGCATTTTGAATTATCTGATTCCTTGAAAACGGGTTCTTATCTATTCAGGACCTATTCACCTACTATGCTGAATCAGGATGCTGAATTTACCAGCAAACGAAATATTATTATCTATGGAAAAAAGAACAATCCCTCAGTTCAGCCAAAAGAAAAATTCACAAGGCTTGAATTTTTTCCTGAAGGGGGAAATCTAATCACAGGGTTCTTAAATATGGTTGCTTTTAAAGCAACAAATGAGAACGGGTTGCCAGCAGTGGCTAAAGGCAATATATTGAATGAAAAAAATGAAATAGTTACGTCATTCAATAGCCTGCATGATGGAATGGGAATGTTTGAATTAACACCTGCACCAAACGAAAAATACTATGCTGTAATGGAAGCTGATGCCTTTAAGCAAAAATATGTCCTTCCAGAACAAACTAATAAAGGCATCGCATTGATGGTGATTCCGCATCCGCAGGGGAATTTCTTTGAACTAAAACAACGAAAAGATGACCCCGCTTTCCAGGTAGCGTATATGATCGGACAGATGCAGCATCATATTGTATTCAAACAGGAGTTCAAAACATTCAAAGAAGAAATCCAGGGTATCATTAATACTCAGCACCTTCATTCAGGAGTCTTACAAGTCACCTTCTTTAATAAGGATGATCAGCCGCTGGCCGAAAGATTATGTTTTGTCAATAACAAAGAATATCTGCTGCGGGGTGAGATTATGGCGGATACCATTAATTTTTCTCCGAAAGGAAAGAATCGTATCAGTTTACAATTAAAAGACACGGTACAGGGAAGTTTTTCTGTTTCTATTATTGACCCGGAATACAGCCTTCTACCAGAAAGGGAAGAAAATATTTTTTCAAATCTGTTACTAACTGCAGATCTGAGAGGATATATTAACAATCCCGCCTATTATTTTTCCAGCGATAATGATTCTGTAAAAACCGCATTGGACCTGGTGATGATGACCAACGGATGGAGAAGGTTTAAGTGGACTGAACTTTCACAAAAAGTAAATCAACCGGGAAAATATAAAGATGGTTCATTTATTACATTGTCGGGAAAAGTTACGTTGAGAGATACAAAAAAGCCATTTACCGAAAAGCCTTTATTAATGATGCTGATGGCAGCAGATTCTTCACGGAGTATGCAAATGGCTACTACAGACAAATTGGGAAACTTCCGGCTAGACTCTATGCTACTTTTCGGAAAATCCCGGATATTATTTAGTGATATTCGAGGTAAGAAAAGCCAGTTTATAGATGTAAGTATGGCTCCAGATTCATTGTCAAGAACTTTTTTTCTTCCCCCAATTCTCCCGCCTTTTAAAGGGGTTGATTTCTTTGCCGGAACGACTCAGCAAAAAATGGATATTGACTATGATGCCATTCAAAAGGCGGCTGGTCTGATGTTGGAAGAAGTGGTACTAAAGGCAAAAAAGAAAAAAAGCCTGCTTCAGGAACTGGATGAAAGATATACCAATGGTCAGTTCTCCGGTGATGCGAACAAGGTTATTGACCTGGTAAGTTCTGATGATGCAATGGCTTACAATAATATTTTTGATTATCTCCAAACAAGAGTTAACGGTCTTCAGATTGAAGTTAACGGGTTTGATTATGAAGTGTATTACCGGCAGCAGGCTAGTATGAGCTCACTCGGAAACTTTCCCATGGTGCTTTATCTCGATGAAATTGAAACTGATGCTGCTTTTATATCAACCATACCGGCTAACCAGGTAGCTATGGTAAAGTTGTATAGTTCATTTGCAGCGGCAACGGGCAATGCCCCAGGTGGTGTATTGTCGATTTACACAAAAAAGGGGTCTGATATGAGTGATGTGATGCAGCATGCTGCTGACATGGTAAGGTATAATGGCTATTCTGTCATCAAAGAATTTTATGCACCGGATTATGCCGTAGATAAATCGGCTAAAGAGCAAGCAGATAATCGCATTACATTGGGCTGGAGACCCAACATTTTAATTAGCAACCTTAATCCCAGAATCCCTGTCACCTTCTATAATAGCGACCGGACAAAACGTTTTAAAATTGTAGTGGAAGGAATGACGCTGGATGGGAAAATGCTGATGATTGAAAAAATTATTTCTCAATAATAAAAACAGCTTTAGTAATATGATCAGAAAATCATTTATTGTTTTTCATTTTCTGTTTATTTTATGGGGTCTTAGTGTTAGCGGTCAGAAGCCGGAGGACCTACTTACTAACTGGTCGGATAAATCTCCTGTAGAGAAAGTTTATCTGCATTTAGACAAGGATAATTATATAGCAGGAGAAACAGTTTGGTTTAAAAGTTATCTTTATTCTGACTTCTATCCAGATACTATCAGTACAACATTATACGTAGAATTGTTAAATGGATCTTCGGTACCGATATCAGTAAAAATTTTACCTGTAGTATATGGTAATACAAAAGGGCAGTTTGAACTGCCCGATACGTTAGCAACCGGTTATTACTTTATCAGGGCCTACTCACTAACTATGCTTAATCATAGTGACGAGTTTTTATTTAAGCAGACTATTTATGTAAGTGGCAGTAAGCAAAAAACTGTACCAGTTCCTGTTACGGGTGCAATGAAAGTTGAGTTTTTTCCTGAAAGCGGAACTTTTGTCGCCGGATTACCGAACACTATTGCATTTAAGATCACCGATCTGTATGGCTCGCCGGTCAATACCACCGGGACAGTATTAAGTGAAGCAGGAGACAGTGTCGCTGAACTTAGTTGCTATCATGATGGTATGGGTATGTTTGACTTTAAACCTTCCGGTACCGTTAAGTATTATGTGTTGCTGAATAATGATGAATCCCGGACTAAATATTATTTGCCACCTGTTTCTTCCACAGGAATGGTATTTCGGTTGATTCCTAATGCACAGGGGAGGTATTTTGAAATATACCAGCAACCGGGTAATGTTTCTTTAAAGCCGGATTATTTGATCGGGCAAATGCAGCACCGGGTTGTTTTTAAAATGAAATTGAATGGCGAAAAAAATGACCTCAATGGTTTTATCAGTACAAAAGAATTAAAATCAGGTATCCTTCAGGTTACTGTTTTTAATAAAGATGATATGCCATTGGCAGAACGGCTTTCATTTATTGACAATAAAGAATACCTGCAGTCCGCGGAGTTGATTACAGATACGCTTAATTTTTTAGAAAGAGGGTTTAATCATTACACACTTTCTTTTCCTGATACGGTAGGAGGTAGTTTTTCTGTGGCTATTACTGATCCTGACTATTCGTTGGAAATAGCAAAGAAAGAGAACATTATTTCAAGCCTATTGCTGACAGCAGACCTGAAAGGATACATCCATAATCCGTTTTATTATTTTTCTGCTGCAGTAGATTCTGCCACCTATGCTGCTGATATATTAATGATGACACATGGATGGCGTCGTTTTAAATGGACAGAACTGGCAGGTATTTCTTCCCGCCCTTTGTCTTATAAAGATGCAGGGTTTATAACTATTTCTGGTAAAGTGAATATCCGTGATACAAAAAAACCATTGACTCAAAAGGAATTATTTGTATTGCTTTTCCCTTTTGAGGATTCGTTGAACAGTAGTATGCAATTTATGGGAACTGATGCGGAAGGGCGGTTTAGAATGGATTCCCTGGTATTTTTTGGTAAGACAAGGTTTTTTGTAAGCGATATGCTGGGAAAGAAAAGCAAGTGGCTTGATATACATCCCGACATGGATTCAATTAGAATTGTTTCCTCATTGTCGGCCCTGGATGCACAACAATTTTTATGGACCAAAAACACCCGGCCAGGGTATGATTTTTCAAAATTGAATTACGATTATGAGAGTATTTTAAAAGCAAACGGAGAAATGCTCGAAGGGGTTACTTTTAAAGTGAAAAAAAAATCGGCTGTGCAGGAGCTGGAAGAACGATATGCAAGCGGTCTTTTTTCGGGGTTAACAGAGAAGACTATTGATCTGGTAAATACCACGGAAAAAATTTATCAAAATAATATTTTCGACTACATTCAAGGCCGTGTGGCTGGTATAAAAGTGGAGAAAAATGGTCTTAACTATCAATTGTTTTACCGGCAACGATTTTCACTTACTGGCGGCCCCATCCCCATGCAGATATTCCTCAACGAAATGCTGACAGATGCCAGATTAGTAGCAACGATACCGGCCAACCAGGTATCGATGATTAAAGTGTACAGTTCTTTTGTAGGGGCAGAGGGAAATGGAAATGGCGGGGTGCTGGCTATTTATACAAAGAAAGGTGCTGATCTTACGAATGCACTTTCTACTTCCGCTGATATCTTTCAATACAAGGGATATTCCATTATGAAGGAATTTTACTCACCTGATTATGCAATCGTATCGCCAATCCATAGTACCCAATCCCAACAAGATAACCGGATTACCCTGTATTGGCAGCCAGATATTATTATTGACGGAGCGGATATAAAATTTCCGATTAGGTTTTATAATAACGACAGAACAAAAAAATTCAGAATAATTGTGGAAGGTATGACTTCGGAGGGGAAAATGTTATTCATCGAAAAAACAATTGCTCCGGCCACAAAAGGATTTTAACGAAAAGCCCCGGAGTTCTTACGGGAACAGCGGGGCTTCAGGTTTTTCAACCGGTGAAAACTAGTTGGCAGGAAAACCGGGATCTGCTTTTACTTCATTTATTTGTTGAGTATGGCGGTTACTATGTGCGGCCATAAATAATAAAAACTGATAGCAATCTATATAACCAACTGGCATTTGCACAACATGGTTTCTTAAATCTTCCGTAGAATTTTTTAGATATTTAATGTGCTCACCCCGGTTCCTTTTAAAATCATTAATGCCTTCTTCCAGCGAATTAAATCCAGTGTTTTTAGGTTGTATAGTTTCTGGTGCCTGAGCTTTCTTAGTTCTGTCCTGGACCATTTGTACCACTTGTTCATCCGTTACTTTTATCTCAGACCGCTTCTCAGGGTTAGCCGGAGCTTTCATGGTACCTTCAAACATCGTCCATAATAATTTTTCTGCAGCGGCGATATGAAACATACATTCTTTTATTGACCATTTATCAGGTGCAGTCTTAAAATTTAACTGGCCTTCCGAAAGACCTTTTGTGGCTGTAAGGGCAGCGTCTCTTGTTTCCTTAAACATATTAACGCCAAATTTTCTTTCTTTTTGAGAGAGTGAACTGTCATTGATTGTTCCGGCAAGTCCTGTTATAACAAGGAGTGTAAGCAGAGAACGACCCATGGTTCTTTTGAGCATAAGTAATTTTTTGACTGTTAATTGGACAAGGTAAGCTAAACAAAGGGTGGGGAAGGACAGAAAAGGTACAAAAGATTTTGTAACCGCCAACATTGTTTTTGGCATAGGATGAACAATAATTAATGTAATGGCTTTTTCTTAACCATACCGCCACGGGTATCCCGTATACTTTGCATTACCACAAAGGCGTGGGGGTCAATTTTTTCGACCTCATTCGTCAACCGGCTTATTTCCAGCCGTGTTACAACAGTGAAAATGATATCGGTGTTGGTATATGTTTCGCCTCGTTTTCCGTAGCCTCTCTTACCAGAATAAATGGTAAGACCTCTGCCCATTTTATGTTTTATGAAATCGGCTATTTCTTCGCTGTGCGGAGAAATGATAGTGACACCGGTAAATTCCTCAATACCTTCCAATATAAAATCAACAGTTTTGGACGCAGCGAGGTAAGTAAGGATAGAATACAAAGCAGCCTCAATTGAAAGCAGGTAGGCTGCGATCGAGAAAATACCGATATTAAATAACAGGATAAAATCACCGACGGATAAACTGCTATTCCGGTTTAAATAAATTGCAAGCACTTCTGTTCCATCAATAACGCCACCACCTCTGATACAAAGACCTATTCCAGCCCCAATGAAAAATCCGCCAAAAACAGAGACCAGCAATTTGTCATGAGTAATCTCCGGATAGGGAAAAAATTCCACCGCCAATGCAAGTAATGCAATCGCTCCTATGCTTTTCAGGCTGAATAATTTGCTTATCTGCTTCCAGCCAAGCAGAAGAAACGGAAGATTGATTACAATGATCAGTAATGATAAGGACACTCCTGTCTCCCGGTTGGTTAGCAGGGAAATTCCCATTACACCACCATCGATAAAACCATTGTGAATAAGAAACCCTTTTAACCCAAACCCGGCTGATAAGATACCTATCAGTATCATGAAAGCATACTTGATTTCCCGGCGAATGGTCTTTCGTAAACGCCAGGCACCTTTGGCCATTTCATATTTGCTAAGCCCTTCACTATCCTTTTTACCCAGCGATTTTTTGATTTCGTGAATAATAATGCTTTGATGTTGGGGATTCAATGCCATAGTCTTGAAGATACAAAAAGAAATGCTTTGACTTAGCAGAGAACCATCATTTACTTAACTTGCTGTTATGAAAATTATTGATATTGTTTCATTCCTTGAATCACAGGCACATCCTTCATTACAGGAGCAATATGATAATGCCGGATTAATAACCGGCGATGCCGGATGGGAATGCTCCGGGATTATTTGTTCTCTCGATGCAACAGAAGAAGTAGTACGGGAAGCCATTACAAAAAAATGTAATCTCATCGTGGCGCATCATCCCATCATATTCGGAGGATTAAAAAAATCAATGGAAAAAATTATGTAGAAAAAACGATTATCACAGCTATTAAAAATGATATTGCTATTTATGCTATTCATACTAACCTGGATAATGTAATTCATGGTGTAAGTGGTAAAATGGCGGGCATGCTGGGATTGAGAAATGTTTCGATTCTTTCTCACAAAGATGATACAGTAAAAAAGCTCTTCACTTTTGCGCCGGTTGATAAGGCGGAGCAGGTTCGTACTGCCATCTTCGCTGCAGGTGGCGGGCATATTGGCAATTATAGCGAAACCAGTTTTAATGCAGAAGGTGTTGGCACTTTCAAAGCAGGCGATGGTGCAAATCCTTTTGTTGGAGAAATAGGTAAGCAGCACCAGGAAAAAGAAGTTAAGATAGAAATCATCTTCCCGGCTTTTTTAGAAAGCAGGATCATTGCTGCCATGATAGCCGCCCATCCGTATGAAGAAGTGGCATATGATGTGGTTACTCTTTCTAATTCTAACCGGGATCTAGGTGCAGGTGTTATTGGGGACTGGCCGGAGCCTGTTGAAGAAAAGCAATTTTTGGCCCAGCTAAAGGCTGTTTTTAAGGTGCCGGTTGTCCGGCATTCAGCTCTATCCGGCAAGCTAGTAAAAAAGGTAGCTCTTTGCGGAGGGGCTGGAAGTTTCTTGATTTCCAAAGCCTTAGCTGCAGGAGTAGATGCTTATATCACTGCTGATATTAAATATCATGAGTTCTTTGATGCTAATAACCGTATGTTACTGGCCGATATTGGCCATTATGAAAGTGAACAATTCACAATCAACCTGCTGCAAGAGATTTTAGAGCAAAAATTCCCTACCTTTGCCGTCCTTAAAACAGCTGTAGAAACCAACCCGGTTTATTATAGCTGAGCCTTTAAACTTCAAATACTACAATGGCAAACGTTAAAGAATTTTCGGTTGAAGAAAAACTAACCTCACTTGTTACCCTTCAGAAGATAGAAAGTAAACTGGATGAAATCCATATCCTGAAAGGCGAACTTCCGATGGAAGTGGCTGACCTGGAAGATGAGATTACAGGCTTGCATGCCCGCCAGACACGGATTGAGGAAGAAATAAATGGGGTTACGGAGTTTATTGAACAACGCAAAGAAGCTATCAAAGAGGCGGAAGCCCTCATCAAAAAATACGAGAAGCAAAGCAGCAACGTAAAAAATAACCGTGAGTTTGAAGCCATCAATAAGGAAGTGGAGATGCAGCAGTTAGAAGTCAAGCTGGCTGAAAAACATATTAAAGATGCTACAGAAGAGATTTCTGAAAAAGCAGTGGCTTTAGATAAAGCAAAAAAGAACATTGCTGTTAAAGAAGGCGTATTGTCTGGTAAAAAAGGTGAACTCGAAAAGATCATTGCAGCTAACGAGAAAGAAGAAAAACATTTTAATAAGCTGGCTGGTGATGCCAAAACTCATGTGGATACCCGTCTGCTGGCGAGTTATGAGAAAATTCGTAAAAGCTATCGCAACGGATTAGCAGTGGTTTCTGTAGAAAGAGATGCTTGTGGCGGGTGCTTCAATGCAATCCCTCCTCAAAAGCAAAGTGAAATCAAACAGCACAAGAAAATTATTATCTGTGAGAATTGCGGCCGTATCCTGGCTGACGAGGAATTGCATAGCGCTGTAGAGATTAAATAAATTATTGATTTTGAAGTTATATTTAAGCTGCTGAATTTTCAGCAGCTTTTTTTGTGCCAAAAATCTGTTTTCATCTGTAGCTAAAAACTTAATTTGCTTTAGAAATGCTGTCCCGCCTTACCATACAGAACTATGCCATTATTGACCAATTGGAAATTGATTTTCCCAATCAGCTTACTGTTATTACTGGTGAAACCGGGGCCGGTAAATCCATTATCGTAGGTGCTCTTGGCTTGATACTGGGTGAAAGAGCCGATTCTACAGCCCTGGTGAATAAAGAGAAGAAATGCATTGTGGAAGGAATATTTGATGTGGAGAATAAAAAAGAAATAAAAAAATTTCTGGCAGATAATGACTTTGACAGCAGTGAAGAACTGGTAGTAAGAAGGGAAATTGGTACCAATGGAAAATCAAGGGCTTTTATTAACGATACACCAGTTACATTATCACAACTGAATGAACTTAGCCGTCTGCTAGTAGACTTACACCAGCAGTTTGATACATCAGCAGTAGGCGAAAGTGATTTTCAACGGGAAGTGCTGGATGCTCTGGCGGGCAACAGTAATTTAGTAGTAGAGTATCAGGCGATCTTTCACCAATGGCAACAAACAAAGAAGGAAAGCGAAGAGTTAAAAGCACAGAAGCAACAATTTGATAAAGAAGCCGACTATAATCGTTTTCAGTTTACAGAACTGGATGAAGCCAATTTTAAAGAAAATGAACTGGAAGAAACAGATGCGGAACTGAAGCTGCGCAATAACGCTGAAGGCATCAAGGCCGCATTGAGTAAAGTGTATAGTGAGCTGAAAGAAAATGAAACACCGGTTGTGCAGCAATTGAAAATATTACTGAACCAGTTGAATGCTTACTCGACTTATCATCATGATTTACCTGCCGTACTTCAACGATTACAGTCAGCCCAAATAGAACTGCAAGACATAGCAGATGATGTGGATCGGATCAGTACTCATATCAACTATGACCCGGAAAGAATAGAACAATTAAATGAAAGGTTGTCGCTCGGCTATAAATTGCAGAAGAAGCATGGTGTAAACTCCACTGCCGAATTAATTGGTATACAAAAACAATTAGCAGAAAAACTACAGGCTGTCCTTAATATCGATGAAGCAATTAAACAAAAAGAGGAGGAACTCGTAAAAATTCATCAGGCGGGATCCATGCTGGCAAAAAAAATCTCTGATAACCGGCATAAGCAAACAAGCCCTTTCGAAATAAAGGTAAACAAGTTATTGGTCCAGGTAGGAATGCCGAATGCAAAAATGAAAGTGAAAATTCAGGCAACTGAATTAAGCCTATCCGGTGCAGATAATATTGATTTTCTGTTTGATGCTAACCTGCCTGCCGGCGAGTCAGGTAAGAACAGACAATTTCAACCCGTACGAAAAGTAGCCAGCGGTGGTGAACTCAGCCGCCTGATGCTTTGTATCAAATCATTGGTGGCAGAGTCTATTGATTTGCCAACACTAATTTTCGATGAAATTGATACAGGAATCTCTGGTGAAGCGGCAAGGCAGGTCGGTATTATTATGAAAGACCTGGCGACTAAACGACAGGTAATCTGTATCACACATCAACCGCAAATAGCCGGAAAGGCCAATGCGCATTTCTTTGTATATAAAGAAATAGTGAAGGATGCAGTAAAAACAAATATCCGCCAACTTACTACAGAAGAAAGAATAACTGCCATTGCCAAAATGCTAAGCGGTGAAAAACCGACGGCGGCTGCTATGGAAAATGCCAGGGAAATGGTGATGAATTAATTTTTGTAACAGATTAACAACGGATACAAAGATTCTAACTGAGAAAAAACAGGCTACTGCTAAACATATAACTTAAGTAATTCTTTTGTAGACGAACAGTATTTCTCCCACTACTTCTCTACTTCGTAAAATCTCTTGTACATAAGTAGTCCTGCAAATTGCTACTGATATAACTGCTTCGGAAATACACTGTAATTTGATTTTCTGCACAGTTGTTGTGATATAACTTGTAACAACTGAACGAATCCGTAACCCCGTCTGCCGTAAGGCATGCCTAAAACCCAACGCATGAAAACCCCAAAACCAATTCTCTTGCTATGGCTGCTCGCCATACAGCTAAACCTGACTGCACAGGTACAGTGGTATCAAAATCAGGATGGAAATAATGAACAGCCTTATGGCACCGTTGCAACTACAGTACAACATTTTAGTGCCAATACCTTTATTGCCTGTTATCTCTGGCGCACAGAGAACGAACTAAATACCTGGAAGATTTCTAAAAGCAATACCAATGGTGCTGAACTAAAATCGTTTTTTATCACCGCTACTTCTGCAACAGTAGAATGTAAAGTGGGAAAAAATAATACAGTATATGTTTTTGAACGGAGTTTTACCCCGGATTATTCCCCGCAATACATCATATATAAATTGGATGCTAATTTGAATATATCAGCGCAGCGGACGATTGAATTTCCCAATAATTTTTATATTTATAATATCAGTTCTTTTGAGCTGGATGATATTAATAATGTGTATTTGGCCGGTGATGGACAGTACCCGGATGCGACAGGTTATTCAAGCCCGGCTTCATTTGTAATAAAGACCAATAAAAATTTAGTCGATGCTTGGCGCAGGATCGATTCAACACAAACATCTTACAGCCGGGTGCATATTGACCGCTGGGGCCGTGTGCTGGTGGTAGTAGATTATTATGCAAATTTTCCGCAAGTATATATAAAGCGATTTACTTCCAACGGTCAGTCACTATCTACATTTTCAGTGCCAACAGATGCGGGACGTTACAGTGTAACTACCTTATTGGATAACGATGATAACATACTTATGTACGGAGGTAAAACCGTTGGTGGCTCATCGCAGGCCATGTACCTGAAAAGAATTTCAAGGGTTTCGGGTAGTGTGGTGTATAGTAAAACACATTTTGAAGCACCATCATCACAGGTGAATGATTTTAAGTTAGATCGGGATGGTGATATTTTCACGTTGGTAACACAGAACACTGGACTTGAAAACCAGAAATGTAAAATCAGTCGTATAAAGCTTGCCAATGGAAGTATTATCTGGAACCGTAATATGAATTATACTGACGATAGTTGCAACCTGACGAGATTAGTAATAAATGACAATGACCGCATTTATGCAATTGGTGAAAGAAGGAGTTGTACCTATTTTTCCAAGGGTTTTGCAGTGCGGTTAAAAAAGAATGGAGGACAAATGGATGGCCGTTTTCCAGCACCGGATAGTGTGGCTTTTCAACGTTCACATTGGTTGGCAGATGGCATTACCGATAATAACAACCGGCTTATCGCAATAGGAAGCACTTACGATTTTGATTCTACCACTTACAGCAGTACGTACTTCCGTTCCTTTGCCCTGCGGTTCGGAATCAATAATAATAATTGCTACGGCAGAGGAGAAGAAGAGATGTTGACGGAAGAGGAAGAAATATCTGCAAAGCAGGAAGCGTTGACTACAAAATTAGTGATCTATCCTAACCCGGTTCAAAACCAGCTCACTGTTTCCAACATTAATCCTGAAGAGTATGACCGGGTGGCCGTATATAATATGGAGGGTGCCCGGTTGCAGCAGCTGTCTGTCAATGCAAGCACAGCCAGGATGGATATCAGCTCATTACCAGATGGCATTTACCTGCTGGTACTTCGTTCCACTTCAGCACTTGTAAAAGAAAAGAGCATCAAGTTTGTTGTTCGAAAATAAATCAGTCTTGCAGTTGTATATAGACGGAAGGGAGCCTCTATGGGCTCCCTTCCCTTTTTAATACCGTCGATGAAATTTCAACATTGATTAATTACCACCCCTTCTTACGGGGCCATCAAACCGGTCCAGCACCGCACCTCCGGATCTTACACTTTTTTCATTCACAGTAAAATAATAATAACCGGATTCTTTTTTAAAGAAGCGGTCTTCAAATAGCTGAGGTGACTGTTCTGGCCGGGAATTAGCAGGAAGTTTCACAACAGTAAAACCACCGCCTGTCAGGTTAGCTACATTGATGGATGTTGCAACCTGGGTGGTCATCCCCACTGAAGTTTCAATCACTAAAAAACCTCTTATTTTATTCGGTTCAGCAGCTGATATGCCAACATGTTCAAAGGAGACTTTGAACGCATTGTTATGAGGAATAAAACTGATAATATTTTTGCCCCCATACACAAGGTTATACGTTTGATCAGCATTGGGATATTCAATTACATTGTAATGATGCAAATTGGTCACTTCAAATTGTTTAGTATTATACTGATTGGTAACGTCCCTGTCGGAGAGATTGTATTCAAATGCAATGGCAAACAAACCTTTGATCGGTGGCTCGGCCCAGGGTTTTAATTTGGTCCCGTCATCCATTTGTTTTCTCCATAAAAAACGGCGGCTTGCATCACATATCACATTCAGGTTGTATTTTTTTCCATTGTCTTGTGGTTGACTCCACCAAAGCTGTTCACAGGGATGTATTTCAGGTTGGCAGCAATGACCTGCATCATAAATCCAGGGCCCGTAAGCACACATTTCACCTCCTGTCCGATTCAGTGCAATATCAGTCAGTCGTGCCCGGCCAAATGTATGATCACCCTGTGGCCAGTAATCTTCTGCAATCTCACATTCCACCCGGGTAAATGCTTCTATATCTCCCGGTGAGTCACAATCAGGCTTACCACTTTGGTGGGCACTCAATGTCCATTGTGAACTCATCAGCCCGGTATATTCCCGACGGTGACCGTCGTTGATCAGGTACATATATTTTGGATTAGGTATGATGTCTATGTTCACATCATAATCCTGGTAAGTACCGGCGATGTTCACCTGCCGGGCACTTTTAACCTTACCAGTGAGTGTACGTTTATAATAAACTACGGAACGGTGATCGTTGGGTTGTTTTTGCGGGTACCAGAAATTAAAATTATCCGGGATGAAAGTATTGTATGAAGCTCTTTCAAATGCTGCTGATCCGATCTCTTCTATCCCCCGATAATCATTGCCGATTACTCCCAGTTGGTCATTCATGGCTTTGTCCCACAACATGCGGCCTTCGGTGGTCTGTACACCAAGGCTGTTGATAGTAGTGTTCGGTCCATTCACTGCGAGCACACTGGGTGCGGTGGACTGTGGCCCTGCAATAGGAGGTGATACTACTGCAACTGAGTTCGGTGGAATAGGTGCAGCTCTTTTACGTTCCCAGTGACCGGATACAAATTGTCCGTTAACCATCTTATTACGGATCCAGTCATATTTGTTGTCTTTCGAAGCATAAAAAACAGTCAGGTAAGAAACTTTGTCATTAAAATTATAAACAGACAAATCAGCCACATTTTCCAGCAGGTCTACTGATATACCATAGCCCTGTGTAGGGGTGGCATGTTCATAAATATAAGCTACCATACCTGCAGGTACTCTAATAGAAGATGTCACATCATTAAAATCATTCAGCACATATTGTCCCGGCCCAAATGATTTAGACTGTCCGGTATAATTAGCATGTTCAAAAAGTACCACTTGTTGTGCCTGGTAAACCAAAACCTGGCTACGCAGGTTTTTCTGAAGCAGCAGCATTAAAATGAAGCAATAAAACCTTCTCATAGTAAATAATTTTTTGATGAACGATAGTTGTTTTCGTTATTACATATTTACGGAAAGGGTAAAGCAAAATGAAAAGAATGACTTGTAGCAAGCGGTCGCAATAATCTAAGTTGAGAATTCTCCGGCAGAGTACCAATACTACTTTAGGGGCATTTTTAAAAAAACAGAACCCGGCAATTGGCCGGGTTCTCTCACAACATGCTCATGGCCTGATATTATTAAGTTAAGCACATAGCTCCACTTTGAATGCTAAACTGAAATAACTGTAATAATCTCCTTTTTCATTGTTACTGGCTCCTTTCCATTCTTTGCCAAAATCAAAAGGTCGTTTAGAATGGCTGGCAGCTTCGCCTATACCGATGAGGGCATTATCTGACTGGAGCCGAAAGCCATAGGTCGCATCTTTTTTTAAGGAAACAGGTTGCAGGCAGAAACGTACCCACCGGGCATCATCTCCTTTTTGTAAGAACATGGTGGCATCACCTATGGCGGGTCCCCAGGTTTTAGAAGATGTATCAAATTCATGCAGCGTCAGCCCCACATCACCGGGCTGTTGAACGGTAGAGGAAAACACCTGTATATTATTTACCTGGCCGTCAGCCGGGCACTTGAACGTTTGCCCGGCAAAATGGTCGTTAGGATCAGTCTGTAAATGACCAATCCAAAGAGTGGTATTATTCTCGGTTTGGCTAAGAATGGGATGGCTGCTTTGCTTTGTAGTTTGCATAGTATTGCATTTAAGAGTTAAAAACACTTGTTTTGCAGCAGCTTTGGTAGACTAGAACTATACTAATAACTATTAGCCTTCCGCTTTATTGTACAAGGGGGTTAAAAACAGGTCATAATAAGTGTATTATTTTGCACAACTGTGCTGATCTTTCCGGGTATTTACCATGACTTTTCGGTAAATTGATATTGGCCTGGGTGCAAATTCTTATGTGGATAACCCGAAATTCAGAGTGAAAAAATAGTGCAGAAAGAAAAATTTTTTTCCAAACTTTTTTGCACCGTAATTCGCTTTACTGACTGAGGGAAACATTCCACTAACCAAGAGATAACCATTTCTTAAAGCAATATTGGATAATGCACCTAAGGTCATTGGTATAAAATCAATGGTTTAACTCTTTATCTCCGTAACAGAACAATGGACCTAACCAACATCAACAAAGACCGCAAGCAAAGAAGGAAATCCTCACTCGACATGGGCACCATGGTGTATGGTAAAGTGCCACCACAGGCCAAAGACCTGGAAGAGGCAGTATTGGGTGCCATCATGCTGGAAAAAAGTGCATTTGATACCGTAGTGGAAATATTGAAACCCGAATGTTTTTATGTTGAAGCACATCAGCGTATCTACAGTGCCATGCAAAGTCTTTCGAATAAAAGCCAGCCGATAGATATTCTCACAGTGGCGGAAGAATTGCGTTTTAAAGAAGAACTGGAGATGATCGGCGGGGCTTATTATGTAACCAAACTCACCAATGCTGTTGTTTCTTCTGCAAATATCGAAGCTCACTCAAGGATCATCCTCCAAAAATTTATTCAACGGGAATTAATTCGCATCAGCGGAGAAATTATTGGTGATGCCTATGAAGATTCGACAGATGTATTTGATTTACTCGATGATGCAGAAAGTAAATTATTCGAGATCACCAATAATCACCTGCGCAAAAATTTTGATACTATAGATTCCGTATTAGTAAAGACAATTCAGCGTATTGAAGACCTTCGTCATAAGAATGAAGATGTAACCGGAGTGCCAAGTGGTTTTCCATCACTGGACCGGGTTACGTATGGCTGGCAAAATACTGACCTTATCATATTAGCGGCAAGACCAGCGGTTGGTAAAACGGCATTTGCTCTTAACCTTGCCCGTAATGCAGTAATGAATGCTTCGAAACAAACTCCGGTTGCCTTATTCTCATTGGAAATGAGTGCAGGCCAGTTGGTTCAGCGTATTCTCTCTGCAGAAAGTGAAATATGGCTGGAGAAAATTGCAAGAGGCAAGTTGGAAGAACATGAAATGAAGCAGCTATATGCAAGAGGTATTCAGCGGTTAGCACAAGCACCTTTATTTATAGATGATACACCTGCCCTGAACATTTTTGAATTGAGGGCTAAATGCCGTCGTTTAAAAAACAAACATAATATTGGTCTTATCATCATCGACTATTTGCAATTGATGAGTGGCACCGGTGAAAACCGAAACAGTAACCGGGAACAGGAAATCAGTAATATCTCCCGTAATCTGAAAGCCCTGGCCAAAGAATTAAGTGTTCCCATTATTGCACTATCACAGTTAAGCCGTGCGGTGGAAACTAGAAGTGCAGGTAAGGATGGTAATAAGATGCCGCAACTGAGTGACCTCCGTGAATCAGGAGCTATCGAGCAGGATGCAGATATGGTCATGTTTTTATACCGGCCCGAGTACTATGATATTACCCAGAATGAAATGGGCGAAAATAACCGTGGTGAAACTATAGTACGAATTGCCAAGCACCGTAATGGTTCGCTGGAAACAGTAAAACTGAAAGCCTTATTGCATATTCAGAAATTTATAGAAGATGATGGTAGCGGCGTTGGAGGTACAGGCTTGCCCGGAAACTGGAAGCCAGTAAGTGATGTGGATGGGGATGGTGGGCCTAAAGTATTTATACAAACCGGCAGTAAGATGAACGATTTACCGCAGGATGATGAAGACACACCTTTTTAAAATTTATTACTGATAAAACAAAGTCCAATATTCGTTGGACTTTTTTATTTTACAGATTATATGATGAAAAAGCTTTTCTTGTTAATACTTTTTTGTTGCACTGCTATAGTGAACTATGCTCAATGCGACTCGATGAAACGTCCTATTGTTTTCATACATGGCTTTTTGGCAAGTGGCGATACCTACGCAGGACAAATTCAGCGTTTTATTAACACAGGCTATTGTGCAGACCAATTATTTGTATTTGATTGGAATTCTGTTAGTGGCAATGGAAAGAAAACAGATAGTTTGTTAAGTGCTTTTATAAACAATGTCCTGAGCCATACCGGTGCAAAGCAAATCGACCTCGTTGGGCATTCAGCCGGCGGGGGCCTGGGCAGAGGTTATCTGATTGATTCAATCAGTGCAGATAAAGTAGCACATTATATACACCTGGGCAGCCGTAAATGGTTTTATGAATTTAACTGGTTTAAAAATAATCGGTGCTTGAATATTTATTCAGCCGGTGATAAAGTGATTGGAACTATTGGCGGAAATGTGGAAGGGGCTGTTAACCTGGATTTAAAAGACAAAGACCATTATGAAGTGGCTACCAGTGAAGAAACATTTGAGGCGATGTATAAGTTTTTAAATGAGGGGAATTTGCCGGTTAAAGGAAAATCAAAAAAAGTTACTAGTGTTCAGATAAGTGGTAAGGCCGTATTGCTTGGAGATAATGAACCAGTATTGAATGGATTGGTAAATATATACCGCCTCAATGCTAAAACGGGTACAAGGCTTTCGCTCAAACCGGATGCTATTTTTACAATAAATGAAAAAGGCCATTGGGGAGCATTCACAGCCACCAAAAAAACTTATTATGAATTTGAATTGACGACAGATGAAAAATCGCAACGTACTATCTCTTATTTTTTTGAACCTTTTACACAATCTAACCGGTATGTGTATCTCCGCGGTTTTCCGCAGGGCAATATGATTGGTATGATGCTGGGTAGTCTGCCCGCAAAAGATGACCAGTCTGCCATTGTGGTGTATTCTGCCAATAAGGCCATGATAGCAGGAAGAGATAGTGTAACGGTAAATGGAATCCCTGTTTCCTCTGTGACATTAACACCGGCCAATAAAACCATTATTTCCAGTTTTATCTTTGATGATGGGGATGGAAAAACTACGGGTAAAGGATTGAAGCAGTTTAGCGCCGCCCCTTTTATAGGAGGAGTGGATATAAGCTTGCCAGTTAATAAAAAAAGTGGAAACACCATTTATTTTAACGGGAGAAAATTAGTGTTGCCTTCCGCTCCATCCAAAGAAAGAATTTTATTAGCTGTATTTAACTAACGATGAAACTGCCTTTCTTCTATATCAGTCAATATGATGGTACACAAAAAGAAATTGTGCTGGATGAAGATACTTCTAAGCATGTCGTACAGGTGTTGCGAATGAAATCAGGCGAGCAGTTGAATCTCACAGACGGCAAAGGGCATCTACTGACTTGTGCGATTACTGATGATAACAAGAAACATTGTGCAGTAGAAGTAAAAGAAAAAAAGTGTAAAGAACAGCCTGCCAGGAAAGTCTCTATTGCTATCTCTCTTTTAAAGAATACTAATCGTTTCGAATGGTTCCTGGAAAAGGCAACGGAGATAGGTGTCAGTGAAATCATTCCACTTATTTGCGAAAGAACGGAGAAAGAAAAGTTCCGCTACGAAAGATTGCAGGGAATTGTGATCAGTGCCATGTTGCAAAGTCAGCAGGTTTGGTTGCCGGTATTGCAGGATCCGGTTGAATTCAGCAAAGCCGTTTTACAATCAACGGCAACTCAAAAATTTATTGCTCATTGTGAGGAAGGAAAAAAACAGGAGCTGGCTCATCAGGAGTTGAACCAATCAGCTCATCAGTTAATTTATATTGGGCCTGAAGGGGATTTTACCAAAGAGGAAATAGCGATTGCGTTGCAAAATAATTTTATACCTGTTGCACTTGGTGAAACCAGGCTTCGGACAGAAACGGCAGGTGTAGTCGCTGCTGTTATACTTTTGAGGTAATGTATTTTTCCTTATCTTAATTCCCGGATGCCAGCAAGCCTAAACGTTTATACGAAATCGTTGTTTTTATTAGCTGGTATTTTATTTCCAGATATAATCAATGCTCAATCAGGTTCCATTTTTCATCATCTAACGGCTGAACAAGGTCTCGCATCCAACAGGTGTAATAGTATTTTACAGGATTCAGAAGGCTACTACTGGATAGCCACTGATGATGGCCTCAGCAGATTTGACGGAACCCATTGTAAAAATTACAGAAAGAATGCCAATGATAGTTTGTCTTTATCCAACAATCTGAGTTATAATTTACTGGAAGATAAGCAGGGTAATATCTGGATCGGTACATACCAGGGTATTAACAGGTATAATAAAAAAACTGGAAAATTTACCCGTTAT
Organism: Chitinophagaceae bacterium; assembly: GCA_016719015.1. Lineage (GTDB taxonomy): Bacteria > Bacteroidota > Bacteroidia > Chitinophagales > Chitinophagaceae > JJ008. The sequence continues at coordinate 809,507 of JADKAZ010000001.1, read as the reverse complement.
TATTTAAGCCATCCGGGGATTTCTCCGGGATACAATAATATTGTCAGGTCCGTTGACATGGACAAAGAGGGCAACATCTGGGTGGCTGCAGGCGGCCTGTGGTGTTTCAATGTTTCCCTTCAAGAATGGACATTATTTGAAAATAGCAAAGAAGATAACTACAGTATTCCTGCAGGAACTGTTATACAGGTTGCCTTTGACAGGCAGCTAAATGGAATTTGGGCGTTGGCAGGGCAACGATTCGCCTTTTACAATATCAGGCAAAAGAAATTTTATTCAACCCCGGAGCATACTCAGCAATCCAAACTGTTTGAATACACAGGTATAATTAATTTTACTATTGAAGAAGGAAAGGGAATTTGGTTTTCAACACATCAGGAAAATGGAGGATTATTTTTTTATGATTCCCGGTTGAATTCTATTAATAAAAAAATGCTCCTTGAAGGAAAAGGGCTACGTAAAATGAGCCTTGATAATAACGGTAAATTATGGTTGCATTTCTTTGCCCGGAAAACACTGATCCTGGATACAAAAACCAATAGTATTGACTCTTCTTTTCTTTCGAATGTGCATGACCAATCAGCTTTGTCAGAGGAAAGCAATAATCTCTATATAGATAAAGCCGGTTGTTATTGGATTGGGTCTCCCACTGGTATAAATATTTATAACCCAGCCATACAGGCAATTGCCATCACTTCTTTTTTAGATGGCAATGAAATAGGCCATAAAAAATTTGAGATAAGAGATATTGTCCAAAAAGACAGCTTCAGCTATTTTGTAGCTACAACTCTTGGAATTTTCTCTTATATACCCGGACAACAACTTAGTTTAAGGAAGTTGCCTTTTGCCGGCGAATTACATACTGATAAATTATTTCTTACAACCGATGATATATTATGGTATGCAGCAGAAGGTAAAATTTACTGCTATGATCTTACCCGTAAACGCCTTTCAAAAACGCTGACGGTTGAAAGTAAGGTTCAATCAATTATAAATGGTAACAATGGTTTAATATATGTTGCTACATGGACTAAAGGCTTATACGTTTTGGACCGAGAGGGCATTTTGAAAGAGCATCTCACCGCATCAGTTGGTGAAAAGTTAAGATATGACTGGATCATCTGCGCTGTCTTATCAAGGAACAAGAAATATATCTGGATTGGTTATAATGGCGGCAAGGGATTTTCTAAATTTTGTATAAGCGATGGCTCTGTTAGTCATTATACTGTAAATGTGAGCCTGCCCGAATCAAGAGCCGCCAATACCATAAATTATATAACGGAGAACGAAGATGGTTCAGTATGGCTGAGCACATACGGCGGAGGTTTATTGTTGTACAATACAGCAACAAATTCCTTCAAAAGCTATACTAGTAACAACGGTCTGCAATCAGATTTTATTTTTCAGACCGAGATGGACAATCATCAAAATCTTTGGATATCTACACCAACAGAAATATTTTTTAAACCTGCCGGCAAGGAAGATATAACAAGAACAGGTATACAGTTACCTGATTTAAATAACGATGTACTACAAAATATATTTAGGGGTCCGAAAGGGAATTTTATTTTTTTCAGGAAAGATAAGCTGGTAGAGATTCAGGCTGACAATTTTTTCAATAGTGAATATCCTTCAAAAATTCTGCTCACATCAGTAAAGGCAGGACAACAGGATGTTATTATTGACAATATGGTTGATAATAATATTGAAGTAAACTACTTCGAGAATGACATCAGTATAGAATTTTCTTTATTGCGACCCAATACAGAAGCAAAGCCTGTATATGCCTACTGGCTTAAAGGGGCCGATAAATCATGGATCAATGCTGACAATAGAAATTTTGTTTATTATGCCAATCTTGTACCCGGGAAATACAAATTCATAGCAAGGGCAGTTGATCCAAAGTCCGGTAAAACCTACTACTCCAAACAGATCGATATTACCATTTTTCCTCCCTGGTGGCAAACTCTTTGGTTCAGTGTGCTATTACTGGTTTTGTTTATTTTGTTATTATTTGTGGGCATTCGTTTAATTGTACGTTCAAAACTTCGAAGGCAAAAAGAAAAACTGGAAAAGCAAATGGCGATACAATCGGAACGGGAACGTATCACCGCCGATCTTCATGACGATGTAGGAGCTACTCTCAGCAGTATGCATATTTATGGCGACCTTGCCAGCAATGCCTGGGATACTCAGCCACAACAAAGCAAGGAGATGGTGGGCAAAATATCTGCACAGTCCAAAGAACTGATGGCAAGGATGAGTGATATTGTATGGAGCCTTAAATCTCCCGGTGAAGAAAAGAATTCTTTTACACTCAGACTAAAAAACTACACCCAGGACTTGCTGGCAGGGAAAGGCATAGCTGTCAATTTTGTCATAGATGAAAAAGTGACAGCACAAATTATAAACCCATTGGTAAGGAAAAATATTTTATTGATAGCTAAAGAAGCTATTAATAATATTGCCAAATACAGTGATGCTACAGCAGCAGCAATCAGTTTGCAGCAGCAGGAGGAAGAGATGCTTTTGATTGTCAGCGATAATGGAAAAGGGTTTGATAAAGCAAAGGCAGGTAACGGTAATGGATTGGGCAATATCGAACAACGCTGCAGGCAATTGAACGGCCATTGTAGTATCGATACAACGATTGGGCAAGGAGTGAAAATCCTTTGCCGGTTTCCCATAGCTATTATTAGCCATACAGGTTGACAACGTTTACCAATACATTTGTGCAATGACAAGAGTGGCCGTTTATGATGATAACAAACCCAGGCGGGAAAGCCTGCAGGCATTTATAACTATGTCGCCTGATCTGGAACATGCAGGCAGTTTTGAAAACTGCTCTACTATTTTACAGGACGTAGTCACAACAAAACCGGATATAATTTTAATGGATATTGAAATGCCGTTGGTAAATGGTCTCGAAGGGGTGAGGAAAGTAAAGCTGCAATATCCGCACATTAAAGTCATCATGCAAACAGCTTTTGATGATGATGACAAAGTATTTTCTGCCTTGCAGGCCGGGGCAGAGGGGTATATTTTAAAGTCAGCTTCCATTACCCAGATCGCACAATGCATTGATGAAGTGATAAAAGGTGGAGCTGCCATGACACCTTCCATTGCCTTAAAAGTAATGAGGCATTTTGGAAAGACGCTTACTCAATCATCCGAGTATAACCTTTCTCCCAAAGAAACTGAAGTGCTGAAACACCTTGCCAAAGGGTTCAGCTATAAAATGATTGCTGATGAAATGGGTATCAGTTATTTCACCGTAAACAATCATGTAAAGAAGGTATACGAAAAATTACAGGTACATTCTTTAGGCGAAGCCGTGGCGCTGGCGCATAAGAATAAACTGGTATAGCTACATTCAGCTATTGCCCTCCGTTATAACATCCCGCATATTTACAGAAGGAAGTAATCGATATATGACCGGCTTTGCTTTGGGCATGTGTCAGATGAATATTTACAGCGAAGGGGAAAATCAAATACCAAAAAATAGTAAACAATAAATCATCATCAGTATGAAAAAGCCAATTAAACTAATTGCAGTTGCATTGATTGTATTGCTGTTGAATAAGTCCAATGTGGTGGCACAGGGAAGCAACAGGTATCTAACATTAGGTAACAGCACTACCACTATTGATAATCTTGTTATAGCAGATTCAATTAATCCCGGCAATAGTGTATTGTACACAGCAGAGTTTGATATCATCCCCAACGGTGCCAGTGAAACAAAATCGGTGTTAAGCGAATTGCTGACAACCTGTGCACAGCGAAATACAATTGCTGTACTGGTGCTCAGCAGGGTAAATACCAACATGGAGGTGATGGAGGAAAGAACATGGAACAGTGTTACAATCTCTGAAATAATACTTCCGGAAATAGAAGCATCAGCCAGGGCTACTGCAAAAATCAGGATAAAAATTAAAGCAGGAACGGCATCTCTAAAATATGATACAAAAACAAAGATCAGTATTTCTAAAACAGAGCCGCAACGCTCTGTAGTTACGTCTGCTTACAGGTTCAATGCAGGCAGGTTACCAGGCATCAGGATTTCAAAGATCAGTAGCATGACTATTGGAAGTAATAGCGGTGAGCCGGTAGCATTCTTCATAGAGTTGTCGTTGCTGGAATCAAAAGAATGGGCCGACTGGTTTATGACCGGCGCCGGGGGGATAAAAAAAGAACCGTGTACACTGGAGTTGCTTAGCCCTGATATGAAGAATACGATCTTGGAAATAAACCTCGGTGATCTGGAGATCATTTCTTACTCAACCAGCTACAGCAGTAACCAGCAAACTATTCAGCGGGTTAAAATAGGGTTGCGAACCCAATCAATCTCTATTAATACATTAAAATAAATTCCAAAAACTATTCATTTTAAATCAAGGCATATGAAAAAAATATTATTCAGCATTTCCGTTTTTCTGCTGTGCCAGCATTTTATAAAAGCACAGCAACAAGTATTGACAGCAGTTGAATTGATTCCGCAAACATCCATAACCGTTACATCACCCGGCGCTACAACAGAAGTCTATCCCGGCAGTCTTATCACATGTAACTGGACCTGTAACAGCGATATTCGTTTTGGTTCGCTGGTAAATGTACTGTTGGTTACGCAGGCACAAAGAAGCGACTTACTGGCCAAAATGAGCCGCATGGGTAATCTTGTTCCACTTGATAGCATTAGCCGGGTGTTTGTTATTAAAAGCCGTACAGATGCCTATGGTGTATGTTATTGGGATGTACCCACTACGCTGGCGCAAGGGAACTATGCAGTGGTGGTGAGTGCTGGTGGCGGCAAGCTGGGTGTAGGGCCCGTTTTTACAGTCAATTCGATTCCATCCATTCCAAATATACTTAACTACTATCCTACTGAAAAAGGAACTGTTTTTGGTGGCACCATCACTTTTACTGGTAGGGATATTAAACCGGAAGCTGTGCAAGTCTTTATCGGTACAAATCCTTTGGAAATTCTTTCTGCCACAGAAGGCCAGGTTGTTGCAAAAATAAGCGGAACACAATCTGGTCCGCTTAAGATCGGGCATGGACAGCCATCTAATACAGTTACACTGGAGAATAATTTCAGACCAATTGGTCAGCCAATAATTACTGGTGTTCAGCCTGACAATATAACAATTGGTACTGAAGTAACAGTTACTGGCACCAGCTTGGATTTTGTTGAATTCAAAAAACACACTTTGCAAAAAATTGACTCCTTAACAACATTAGACTTCCGTAATATTACTCCATCTAACAGTTTTTCGTCTGAAAATACTCTATTTGATTATATACTTCTGGAACCTGGGGCAGATATGCCATTTACGAATGTAGTAGTAGCTAACAGACAGGCATTTAAAAGAATGGAAAGATGGTAATTCTGACAATAGTTCATTCAAGGGTACTAATGCGGAGAGGCTAAAAAAAATACGATCTTATAAAACTTTAGGACCCAAGTTAATAGGAATTGAAAAAAGTTCATATAGAATAAATGGTGATGGTACAAAAATCACATTTATTGTAAATGACGCATTCCAGGCGGTTGATTCTATTAATGCAAAATATCAATACGGAAATAATGTTGAAGATGGATACTTTTTTCATTTTTATCCTTCTTCGAGAAAGGATAAATGCACATGGAAATTAAAATTTGTAACTGTTGATGGTCTTCAACAGGTCATATCGCCTAACCTGCATTTAAAATGGGCACCACTGCCTCCAACACTGGAACCACCGATTCCACCATTGCATTTTATTAAAATTGAAGGACAATCGGATAGTACGAATTTTGTTCTGGTCAAGCCTGGGCTTCATCCCTCCACTATCAACATAATAGGCAAAGGATTTAAAGGCGCTGTGGTAAAATTAAATAAAACGGTATTAGCCAGTTATCTTTTGGGGGAAACGGTAGACGGGGTTAGTAGAACAACAGATAAAGATGGTAATCAAAAATTACAGGTTGCTATACCCTATAGTGCCAACTCAGGGCATATCGAAATTTCAAACGGGGGGCGAACAATAAGGATTCCTCAAAAAATAATAATAGTACCTGAGCCAAGAATTACTTCAATTTCACATACTAATTCTGTTCCAGTCAATACTGATATTACGATAAGAGGGTTTGATTTTGTTGCACCTGCTGAAGCAAAGGGTATTTCATTTTTCTGGAATGTGCCATCTCATTTGATTAATGGCTTTACATACAAGGTTGTTTCAAGCGACCAAAACACACATGTGTTTCGCATAGAAATGGCCCCGGGCACTCCGGTTGTTCGAAATATTCCTGGAGTCGGTAATGTTTCGGTTTTTGGCGGTGGCGCCAATTCGTTGAAATTTCAACTCCAACTCAGGCAATCAAATCAATCCGAATCAATAAAATATTATGATTTTTTCCTGACTCAATAAACACACTGGTTATCTCATTTTATCTTTTAAAGCAAACAGTATGAAAAAATTACATTTCTGGCTTTCTCTCATCGCTATTATTTTATTTTCGTTTTCAGTAAATGCTCAACAGCATACGAAAACCTATCGTAAAGTACCGCTCTGGGAACTCAAAGACAGTATTTTTCGATGTACAATATTTGGTAAAAATGTGTATTTGGATGGCGATATTTACCTCGGCGATACCACCGAATTGAACCGGTACCAAAACCTGGCTTTTGCTCTTGCAATCGATGATAATTTTATTGCACAAACAAGATGGCCCAATGGCATAGTACCGATAGAATTTGATAACAGTTTTCAGTTATCAGAAAGAAATCAGATCATTACTGCACTTAACGAAATCATGACACCAACCAATCTTATTTTTAAGTTGCACGGTGCCGAACCCGATTATATTTTTTATAAAAAGATGACTGTTGCTGAACTTGGTTTTAGCGGGGGTAGTTCACCAATTGGAAAAAGAGGTAATAGGCAGGAAATACAGCTTTCCAGCCTTGCCAGTGACATAATAAAACATGAAACACTTCATAGCCTGGGGCTTTACCATGAGCAGTCAAGAGATGACAGGGATGAATTTGTAAGAATCATTGAAGCTAATATAGACAGGTCTGAACCCGATAAACTACACAACTTTCAAAAACATTCATTTTTTGTAAAAAAGATAGGGCCTTACGATTTCAGATCGATTATGCATTACCAATTCAATGCCTTCGGAATCGTAGTAAATAGAGCCAGCCTGCAAACTATAGAACGCCGTTCCGACCCCTCCAATAAAAATTTGGGGAACAATACACTTAGCACCGGTGATATTAGTGCTTTAAATCAAATGTATCCCAACAGGCCTTCTGAAAGGTTAATGCTTCCTTTATTTAATGATCTTTTTAAAGACAATGAAAATTGGACTACCGGGCCTTATTGGGGATCCCGTGGAAATTTCTTTGCTGACGTAACAGGAGATGGGAAAGCTGATGCAATTGTTAGCAATAGTCAATCCGGAATAACAGTACGTCGTTCCAATGGCGTCTCTTTTAACCCTAACGAAAGTTGGACTAATAACGATTTTGTTGGCAAAAAAGGTACTTTTTTTGCCGATGTAACAGGAGATGGGAAAGCCGATGTAATTGCTCTTAATATTAACGGAACGGTGGTCAGACGTTCTAATGGCGCATCATTTACCTCAGCTGAAACCTGGAGTAATAGTTTTCTGGGAGCTACCAAAGGTACTTTTTTTGCTGATGTAACTGGCGATGGTAAAGCAGATGCCATCATGGTTGAAACAACAGGGGTAAAAGTTTTCCGTTCTAATGGTTCATCTTTTCTGGCTGGTGAGATCTGGACATCGATTGGATATTTTGGTAGCCGGGGAACTTTTTTTGCTGATGTAACAGGAGATGGTAAAGCCGATGCAATTGTTGTAAATGACGGGGGGGTAACCGTACGCCGCTCAACCGGGAGTGCTTTCGCCCCGAATGAAACCTGGACTTCAAACCCATACTATGGCTCCGTAGGAACTTTTTTTGCTGACGTAACAGGTGATGGTAGAGCTGATGCGATTGTTGTAAATGCCGGGGGTGTAACCGTACGTCGCTCTACCGGTAATGCTTTCTTGCCCAATGAAACGGGTACCTCTATTCCATACCTGGCCGATAAGGGAATCTTCTTTGCTGATGTTAAAGGAAGTGGGAAATGCGCAGCTATAGTTGTTAATAACAGCAATATTGTAGCCAGGCCAGCCCAATAGTATTTATCCTTAAATGGTTTTAAATGAAAAATATTTTATTTCTTTTTTTATTTTCATTTAGTATGTGTAAGAGCAATCAAAATGCTGAAAATGTTTTTGAAGGCAGCTATAAAGGCAATCATGCCGGCATATCTTCTGTAGCTGATTTAAGGGTTGATGGTAACCGTCTAAGAGGTGAAGTGACTTTAAATGATAAAGTAGCCACCATCAATGGAACTATTGATGGCCTTTCTACTACCGGCACACTGAAAGACGAAGAAACGGGCCAGTTGTATAATTATACTGGCAGTCTTGATGGTGATGAACTTCGACTTACTTGTACTTCAGATGAAGATAATAGCCAGGCGGTTGAGTTGATCATGTACCGAAAAGAGCATTCTCCTTCCTCATCAACAGATGCTTCTGATCAGGGGGCTAAATCCGGAAGTTCATCCAAAGAACGAAATCCGGATCTGGTCGGTGTTTGGAAAAATACTGAAATGTTGGGTGGCGGAGATATGTCCTTCTCCACTGAATATTTTATGGAGCTTAAAGAAGATGGCACCATGTTAAGCTGGACCGGCAGGAGTGCCGGATCAGGTATGTCGATGGATAGTGATGAAGCTAATGCTGGTAAGGGAGAATGGTACACAGATGACGATAAACTTTATTTTATTGACCCTGTTACAAAAGATGATGGGTATACACTTTATTCAGTAAGTAAAAGCGGCTTGTTGTTACACAATGGAGGCAGCGATAAGAAAATATTTCAACGGGTAAGGTAATACAAGATTGCGAACAGAAATGGCTGAAGTTGTAGCGGCAACAATTTTGTATGTATACTAGTAACCGCATACACCATTATTCTTAAATTAGGTGTTGAATTAGACGTATGTGACACCCCTTAAGTTTATTAAACAAGAAGTATTAAATCAATTCTCTATAGGAGAAACTTTACTTTACCATTTCCAACTTAAATTATATTTTTATTTAAAATAAAAAAATGAAACTCTTTATATTTTCTTTTCTTTCTTTAACACTGGTAATAACCACTCAAGCACAAAATATTGGTATAGGGACTACTACACCACAAACAAAACTGCATTTTGTTTCTACGGTCGGTGGCAATAGTGGTACAGACCAATCTTTACTGATCGAGAACACTAATGTATCTACCGGCGAAGCGGCTCTGGGTTTTCGAAATGCAGGGGGTAGCGGTACGGGGGCTAAGAGCTGGTTCCTTGGTTTAAACCAGAACCGGAATTTTAGCTGGGTTTATGGAAATAGTTTTTTAACCTCAGATACAAAAATGATACTGGATAGTATCGGAAGGCTTGCTATTGGGAGTGCCACACTTGATGCTACTGCCGCACTTCAAATCAACTCAACTACTGCCGGTTTGTTAATGCCGAGGATGACTACAGCACAACGGACTGGCATTACAGCAGCTACCAATGGCCTGATGGTGTATGATACGGAGACTAATTCGTTCTGGTTTAGCGAAAGTGCAAATTGGATAGAACTCTCCGGAGATATGGGTCTTAAATCAATAAACGGGAGCAGTACCTATACCACTTTTAATATCAATCCAAGACGATACATTTGGGAAATTAATTCGGCCATTCCGATAGGGTCATCTATTGCCATACCACAATCTGTTGTCGATGATTTATGTGCAGATGATGATGGATGCAAGGTGACAATTACTATGACTAACTGGGGGCCCGGTATAACTGAAAGCGCATCAATTAGTACTACGCTTTTTTATACAAATGCTGGTAGCAGAAGGTGGCGTACCAGTGATGATGTAGGTGGTGTTGATGGTGATAATGGGGTTAATCATATTTTAATTCTCTTTAATAATTTTTATTTTACTGATGCTGTTTATGCTGCCTCCGTAGGGAGTGATCTTGGCGTAGGATTAAATTTTATGCGCTGGAATACCTACCCGGTAACCACTATCGGCAGACTGATCCTGGAGGATTGATTTTTCTTTTTTAATAGCGGCCCTGATTTTTCTTCTCCCTGAATTCAGGTAATTATTGTCTGTAAAATTCAACTGTTGCAGGTATTAATTTTATACTTCCTTATGCTCAACTTTATTTTTTAAATCATCAGCTTAGTTGCCTGTTTTTCCTGGCCGGTAATAAAAGCGGTGACTGGAATTTATCAATAAAAATAAAGTGTAATGCAAGCCATACAGCTTAATCCACGGATAACCGTTTTACTTTTTGCAGCCTTGCTTTGTAAAAGTATTTTGCGGGCCCAGGTAGGAATTGGAACATCCAAACCGGATACTTCTACCATACTGGAAATACGATCTTCTACAAAAGGAGTTTTGATACCCCGGCTAACAGAGTTTCAACGAAGCCGAATAACGGAGACTGCAGATGGACTGTTGGTGCAGGACTTACATACCGGTAAAACTGTAACCAACAGGGATAACTACGGACAATGGGGTGTTGTTGATCCTGTTATTAATACAAATGTAAACTTCACTGCCTTTTTTACAGCCACGGCCGTGCATGTTCTTAATTATACTGCTGGACCAACGCACCAATGGACCACTTTTCCTATCACTGGCCCATTACAGGGTTTCTGTAGTACTGATAAAGTCATTGTTTTTGTTACACAGACAAATGTACATGCCATCTATGAAGACAACAGTGGGTTTGTTCAAATCAGCTCCCAGGCACTTACAAGTGGTACGATAGCGGATATGGGAATAACAACAGATGCTTTTGGGACAGCAGTACTTCTAAAAGGGAATACCGCATATAGGTTCAGGCTTTCGGGAGCCACCTGGTCTACCACAACTTTACCATCAACAGCTGCCAACCTGAGGGTGTTAGGAAAACGTATAATTTTTACTGCGGGTACATCAGCATTTTATACAGATGGTAACGATTTGCTATCCGTCCCAATTTCGGGAAGCAAAGCCACCATTTATGCAAATGCAGATGTGGCGATTATTCATACAACCACTAATCTGTATTCATTTGTACCGCTTACTATTGATGGTATGCAAGTTCTTACAAACACATTGGCAAATCCTGTTACAAATGTGTATGATAATGGACAAAAGAACCATATTGTTGTTCAGGCAAATGACAAATTACGGGTGTTAAAGTATGATCTCCTCGTAGGCAGCCAATGGACATCCATAAATATTACCGGGCCAGTAGATAAAGTGGTGGCTGCCGATAAATTTTAAAGCCGTGTTGCCAAACGAAACTATTTACTACATGAGATATAAGAAGAAAGCCGGGCTTATTTCTAAAAGTACTATATCAATTTATTCTCTCCGGCCACTTTCAGTAATTGCTGAACAGAATTTACATTCAGCTTTTGCATCAGGTTTTTTCGATGAGATTCTATGGTATAGTGACTGAGAAATAATTTTTCAGCAATCTGCGGACCCGTCAGACCTTCGTATAGCAGTTTCAAAACTTCTTTTTCCCGCCTTGTCAGCAACGGAGTATTTTTCACTGCATCGTTTACGGAGTTAAACTGTTCCAGTATTTTCTGGTTAGCTGCTTTGCTCAGGAATATTTTACCATTCAATACTTCATCAATAGCCATCAGCAATTCGGAACGTTCCATATTTTTCAACAGGTAGCCATTGCCTCCCTTTGCCAGCAACTGTGTGATAATTCCTGCTTCATTGGTAGAAGTAAGCCCTATTATTTTTGAATGTTTATTTTTTTTCCGGATTAATGAGCAGAGCTCAAGTCCATCTATATCTGGCAGGCTGATGTCAAGCAGAATAATATCAGGAGTGCTTTTAGATAAAGACTCCATAGCATCTTTCCCTGTTTTACACACTTCTGTTATAGTTAGTGTTTCCACTTCCCGCAGCATCATAGCTATACCATCACCTACCAGCGGATGATCATCTATTATCAGTATTGTAATCATAGTTTCATAGAAAAAATAAATTTACAAAAGGTTAGCCGTAATATATCATCTCTCTTCATTGATCAGGAAATCCATCATCACGGTTGTGCCCACTTCTTTTTGCGAATCAATAGATAGTTTTCCATTGAGATATGCCACCCTGCTTTCCACCGAGCTGAGACCGGCATGTGTTTTATTATCTGTTTGTTGCAGGTTAAAACCCCGGCCATTGTCTTCTATGGTTACACTCAGCCTGTTGCCATCCCGGTTAAACTGTATGATGGCTTCAGAAGCATGGGCATGTTTAATGATATTGTTCAGCAATTCCTGGATGATGCGGAACAGCATAATTTCAGTGGAAGCATTCAGCCTTTTATCCATTCCATACATCTGCATAGATACTTCGAGCAGTTTACCGGCATTGATGCTATTGCAATGGTCCTGCACAGCCTGCACCAGTCCGAGTTTTATTAAGACTTCCGGCATCATGTTGTGTGCAATGCGACGAACTTCTTCAGAAGCTGTATTCACCATATCATAACTTTTTTGAAAAAGAGGCTCTGATTTAAGATCGGATTTTTCATGTTGTAAGGTGCTGAACAGCATTTTGATGGTGGAGAATAAGCCACCTAATCCGTCATGCAGGTCCTTGGCTATCCTTGTTCGTTCTGTTTCCTGCCCGTTCACCATGCTTTGTAACGAAACAACCTGTTGTTGTCGTTCAAGAAATTTAATTTGCTCTTGTTGGTAGTTATTTTCTTTTTGGGCAATCAGGTTTTTTTGTTTGCTGTTTCTATAGAGTAACCCCAGCACCAGTAATAAGGAAACAGCTGCCAGTCCACCTATCAACATTAGCCTGTTTCGCTTTACCAGGGCTAGTTCATTTGCTGTTTTTATAAGAGTAAGGTCGGCAATTTCTTTTTCTTTTTTCTCCGTTTGGTATTTGGCTTCCAGCTGGCGAACATTTTCTTTACTGGCTGTACTGCTCAGGCTATCGGCATAGGCAAACTCCAATTGGGCAAATGCAAGTGCCTGTTTATAATTTCCTTTATGTATTTCGGCCAGCTTCAGGTTGCCATAAGCATAATTCAGATCTTCAAAGCTGTTTATTTCTTTTGCAAATCTCAGCGCTTCCACAGCAAATTTTTCAGCATCTGCCATTTGGTTTAACGAATTGCTTACACTGCTTAAATTGTTCAATATGCGGGAGCGATAACTATTGTTGTTAATAGTATCGGTAAGTTTTAAGCCAATCAGGTAATAATCTTTTGCTTTTTGATATTCGGAGCGAAGTTCATACAACCGACCAAAGTTTACATAAACAGCCTGCTTCAGTTCAAGATTATTTACAACGTTGCTTATTGCCATGGCACTATCCATTACAACTTTTGCTTTATCTAACTGGTTTGTACTGCTGTAGATAATAAAATACTTATGATAAATCTGGATGAGTTGTGATTTGTTTTCGGCATATTCCTGCATCTTCATCGCTTTGTCCAGGTATTCTTCTGCCTTGCTGTATTCTTTTTCCCGAAGGAAAGTTTGCCCGATGTTTGTGTAGGCACCAAATAATTTATGTTTCAGATGCTGGTTTTCGGGTTGTTCCAGAATGTTTGCAGAGTGGATGAACAATTGCAGGGCTTCATCGGTTCGGGACTGGTCGAGATAAACAGAAGCAAGAACATTATTATACATCAGCTTGTTTGCCGTGTTTTCTTTTTCCAGGAACGGTTTTACTTCAGCCAATAAGAGCAAAGCAGAATCGTTGATGCTTTTCATATAATAGCATCTTGCTGCACCCAATAACAGGCGGGTTAACTGATAATTTTTGTTTGCTTTAGATAATGTAATTCCCAGGTTGCTATAATAAATAGCAGAATCCTGTTGCCCTTTAAAATAGTACAGGTTGCTGAGCCCGGCATAGGCTGATATAGCAGCTGTATCTTTTCCCGATTTAATAATATTGAAAATACTATCAACTTCATTCACTTTTGGTGGCTGTGATTTTCCGGAGTTAAGTAAAACAAAGGGAAGAAAAAAACTAAGTATACATTTTCTAAATTTTGGAGCATTGCTGTTCATAAGCAGTTGGTTGATGATTGGTTTGTTCATTACGCTGTTCGGAAGATAAAAACTAAACGGGTAAATTCTCTACCTCCATTCAGGTATTTTTCAGGGCTTAAAATTGCTGAATTACTGGTATTGGCCAGTAGTGTTGTAAGCCGGAGCTTTAATGGAAAATATATTGCGAAGGTTCTACAATACCACTTAATTGTTAATGTCAAAGGGAATTACAGATTTAATTGTTTTTTGCAAACTGAAGTAAAGAAAATGGAGATACTATAAAAAGCTTTACACAAAAGAAATTATATGCTTAAAAATTTTACAGAATGAAACACACTAAACATTTGTTATTTGGTTTTTTACTCTTAGCAACAGTTAGCATACAGGCACAGGTTGGTATTGGTACCCTATCCCCGGAGGCATCGGCCCAATTGGATGTACATAGCACCACCAAAGGATTTTTACCGCCACGGATGGATTCAACCCAACGTAATGCAATCATTTCCCCGGTTGAAGGACTCACCATTTATAATACCAGCATCAAAGCTTTCCAGGTTTACAGTGGTACTGCCTGGTTTTCTACCGTGCATTACATTGGAGAAAGATACGGGGGCGGTATTGTTTTTTATGTATATGATAACGGGCAGCATGGATTAATCGCTTCAACTGCTGACCAAAGCACAGGGACAAACTGGTATTTTTTGGCAAATGGTTTTTATCCGCTTACAGGCAGTACCGGCGATGGATTGAATGCCGGTGCCATGAATACGGCAATGATAGTAGCCTCACAGATGGATGATTCACAAATAGCAAATCCTGCTGCAAAACTATGTGCCGATTATTCTGTTACAGTTAACGGTATTACCTATGGCGACTGGTATTTGCCATCTAAATATGAATTAAATTTATTAGTTCTTCAACATGCGATTGTTGGCGGCTTTAATAATAACAGCACTTACTGGAGTTCCACGGAATTTGATGGCGGTAACGCCTGGATCCAAGATATCAATACTATACAGATTAATATTTTCAAGGGTAGCAGCAGTCCACGACTACGAGCAATTCGTGCATTTTAATTATATTAAATTACAAAAAAGTGGTTGATTTTTTGTTTTGAACTTATGTTTACCTGAGTGGTGGAATCGCAAAATTTGTTTTAAAGAAAACCCATTAAACGCTAACCAAGTATTGGAAAAACCTGGAGGCAAAAAGAAGTAAAGTATTTAAACATAAGTTGAAAGGAGGGAAGATTTTTTCATGCTCAATCAGCCGGGTGAACTGAATAGGCAGACACCCGGTTTTTATTTTGCCATATCAGATTCATTCTTTGTTTCTTCCTGTAATACCGGTTCATTTAGTTTCACCACATGAGCCCTTTTCCTGGCGGCCCGGCTCATCATGGTCATGTTCAGCATTTCTACTACGAAAGAGAAGGCCATGCCGAAATAGATATAATTCTTCAGACTCAAATCATGTGCAGCAGCCGGATTCCATCCTTCAATAACCAAACTAAGTCCGATCATTACGAGGAAGGAAAGTGCCAGCATTTTCAGTGTAGGATGTTTATGAATGAACGCAGAGATTTTAGGACTGAATAAAAACATTACTGTCATGGCAATAACAACAGCCGCTATCATTATTTCCACATGTTTGGCCGTACCGCCTGCAGTGATGATGCTATCGAAAGAAAAGACTGCATCAATCAGTAATATCTGCCCGATGGCCTTGCCAAAGGAAAGGGGTGGTTTACTTTTTAAAGTCTCATTCGGATCTTCACCTTCTAATTTGTGATGTATTTCCATTACCGATTTATAAATAAGGAATAATCCACCTGCCAGCATTACAATACTGGCAAGATCAAATCCTTTACCCGCAATAGTAAATACCGATTTTCCTTTTTGTGACAGCAACCAGCCAAGCCCCATCAGCATTAAACTCCTGGAAAGGATACCTGTTATCATCCAGAAGCGACGGGCTTTTTTCTGTGCTTTATCTCCTTTCAGCCTGTTTAAAATAATACTGACAAAAATTACATTATCTATACCCAGCACAACTTCCAGTACAACAAGTATAAAAAAACTGATAATGCTTTCAGAGGTAAAGAGGTGTTCCATAAAACTACTGCTGAGTGACTAATAATTTGCGGAAAAAAAGATTGGGTTACAAATGCAAAGGACGGTCATGAAGTTGCTTCATCCTTATTTTCCGTATTGACTTTCAACTCACTGTTTTTATCAACGACGGGCTGTTCCGGATTGGCTACTTTTTCGCTGGCAACATCCATAAAGTTGTCCACCGGTTGTTCTGTATTTTCCGGTTTTGTATCGGGAATTTTCCCTCTCAGGCTATCAATCTTTTCGCTGATTGTTTCTTTTATTTCAGCCGCTTTTTCTTTGGTAATATTCCACGCAGCTTCAGCTTTTTCTTCTGCTTTTTCCCACACATCATCGGCTCTTTCTTTTAGCTCTTCCATTTTTTCTTTCACCTTGTCTATAAAACTGTCGTCTTTTTTTTCTTCACTCATGGTTCAATTTTTAAAAGAGATATAATTTATTGTTGCTTGACAAACTAAAGGTGGCTTTTTTCTATAAGACCCTGCAAATTTTCTTTACAATACCCGGCCCCATATAAATAAAACCGGTCCAAACCTGTACTAAAGATGCACCTGCAGCCAGTTTTTCTTTGGCATCATCCCCCGTAAAAATACCGCCACTGGCGATAACCGGAATTTTGCCGCCTGTTTTTTGGGAAATGTAGCTCACTACTTCGGTACTTCTTTCTTTTAAAGGCAAACCGCTTAATCCACCGGCACCGATAGAAGAGAGTTTGGCGCCTGGAGTATGAAGACCAGCACGGCTGATTGTAGTGTTGGTGGCCACTAATCCGTCAAGTTTTATTTCCAACGCAAGATCTATTACATCATTTATTTGCTCTTGCGTAAGGTCGGGTGCTATTTTTAGTAAAAGAGGTTTCGGATTTTTTTGTGTGGCATTGATTGTTTGAAGGTGTGTTAAAATTTTTCTCAGTGATTCTTTTTCCTGTAGTTCCCTCAGGCCTGGTGTATTGGGGGAACTGACATTTACAACAAAGTAGTCAACATACGGATGCAGTTCTGTAAAACAAATTTCATAATCCTTCCAGGCATCTTCGTTGGGAGTGGCTTTGTTTTTACCAATGTTCCCGCCAATGATAAGACGTGAATGGTGAATAGTCAATGGTGAATCGGAGGACTTAGATTGACTACCTGCCTGCCGGACAGGCGGGTTCACTATTGACCATCGACGTAGTCTCTCCGCAACTATCTTCACTCCGTCATTATTAAATCCCATCCGGTTGATAAGGGCTTTATCTTTTGGCAAGCGAAACAATCTTGGTTTTTCATTGCCGGCCTGTGGCAGCGGTGTTACAGTTCCTATTTCCACAAAACCAAACCCCAGGCATTCCAGTTCCCGAAGGTATTTTGCATTTTTGTCAAACCCGGCACCGAGTCCAACGGGGTTTTTAAATTGTAGTCCTGCCATTGACCATTCATTATTAACCATCGGCCCGGGGGCAAAAGAAGAACGGATCAGCCTTTTTAAACCAATATTGCAAAAAAATTTCAAGCTGTTCATTGAGAAATAATGAACCCATTCCGGGGGAAAGAAAAAAAGAATATTACGGAGAATACTATACATGCCCTTTAATATGACTAATTATAAGTATCCAGCTTGTCCAGCACTTCTTTTGAAAATAACTTATTGATCATCGGGTCTTCTTTATTTAAGTTTACAAAAGACCATTCTTTTGCATACTCATCTTTTACGGCCACCATATCGCTGGTGTTGCGGATTTTAATAACACCCGTTTTAAGATCCTTGCTTACATTTTCTGAACCATATTTTTCTGCAATACTTAGTAGAACATAATCGACCCCCGAATCATCTGCTGCTGCGCTGTCTTTATCATTTTTTAAAGTCATCAGCATGTTCATGGAGTATCTCACTTTTGCATAACTGCCATCACCAATTTTAAAAACTGCAAACACAGTATCAACCCTCATCGAATCAAGTTCTATTTTCACCTCTTCGCTACTAAAAGCATCTTTCATTACCTTTACAAGTTGCTCCCGGGGAGCCAGGGTAAAAAGTTTGGGATAGGTGTAATCCATCACTTTTTCAAAATCCATTTCGTCGTTTACTTTCATAAAATCTGCCAGCCTTTTCTCCAGCGGAGCTTCTTTACCATTACCCGTGTCAGTCACTTTCTTCTTAGAAGAACCGCAAGCACAGAAAATCAATACGATAAATGCAAAAAACAGCTTTTTCATCTATAATTTTTTCCAAAGAAACCCTTTCAGGGTCGGCTCGCAAAAACTTTTTTTCCCAATGTCTTTTACAGTTAATTTTGATATTGAAAGTTGCATAAACAACTTTTATTTATTTTATGCAGGAAGCATACATAATCGGCGGTTACAGAACCGCAGTAGGTAAAGCAAAAAGAGGTGGGTTCCGTTTTTACCGGCCTGATGACCTGGCTGTAGAAGTTATCAAAGGATTGATGGCTACCGTACCTCAATTGGAAGCAAAGTTGGTGGACGATGTGATAGTAGGAAATGCCGTGCCGGAAGCGGAACAGGGTTTGCAGTTTGGCCGCATAATTTCCGCAAGGGCATTAGGAATAGAAGTACCCGGTATAACCATCAATCGTTATTGCGCATCCGGCCTCGAATCGATTGCAATGGCTACTGCCAAAATAAGAATGGGAATGGCTGATTGCATCATAGCCGGAGGTACAGAAAGTATGAGTTTGGTACCTACCGCAGGATGGAAAACTGTTCCATCGTATAAAATTGCCAAGGACGAACCTGATTATTATTTAAGTATGGGATTAACTGCTGAAGCCGTGGCAAAAGAGTATAATATCGGTCGTGAGGCACAGGATGAATTTTCTTATAACTCACACCAGAAAGCCATTGCAGCTATACAGCAAGGGAATTTCAAACCCGGTATACTGCCTATTTCTGTAGAAGAAGTGTATCTGGATGCAAAAGGTAAGAAACAAACGAAAAATTATACAATGGATACTGATGAGGGACCAAGGGCAGATACTTCCATTGAAGCATTAGCAAAATTAAAACCTGCTTTTGCTGCGGGTGGTGTGGTAACTGCGGGTAATTCATCCCAGACATCCGATGGAGCAGCTTTTGTAATAGTGATGGGAGAGAAGATGATGAACCAGCTTGGATTAAAACCTATTGGAAGATTAGTGAACAGTGCGGTAGCTGGTGTTCATCCCCGCATAATGGGTATTGGGCCGGTAGCTGCTATACCCAAAGTACTGAAGCAGGCAGGTATGAATCTATCAGATATAGATTTAATAGAATTGAATGAAGCCTTCGCCTCCCAGGCTTTGGCTGTAATAAGAGAAGCTGGTTTGGATCCTGCCAAAGTAAATATTAACGGCGGAGCTATTGCCCTCGGTCATCCATTGGGATGTACGGGTGCCAAACTTACTATTCAGAATCTTGGTGATATGAAGCGGCTGAATAAAAAGTATGGTATGATAACCGCTTGTGTAGGAGGAGGTCAGGGTATTGCCGGTATTATTGAGAATTTATAAATACCGGGTATTTAAAAAGACATATTGATAGAGCTGGCCTTTTGTGCCAGCTCTTTTTATTCCCATATAGTATTTCTACTAGACTTTAAAACGGGATAAAAGCACGGCATTTGTTAAAATTTGAGTAAACCTTTGAGTACCTTCAAAGTCAGTATTCATCGCTGAACCCAAAATCATTGCTATGGACAGAAGAGACTTTCTGACAGCTAAACGTAAAAAAACGCCAGCCTTATCTCAGCAGGCATCCCGTAATATTACTTCTGGTATCAATCCCTATTCCGGTCCCTGGACGGAGAATGAGATTGTTCACCTGCTCAAACGAACAATGTTCGGTGCCAAAAAAGCCGATGTTGATTATTTCAGGAGCCGGACAATGAGCCAATCTGTAGATGAGCTGTTAAATCCTACAGCCCCACAACCAGCTCCTCCAATTAAGGAATATGTTACTTCAACCCAACCCGGTACTCCTGATGCTAATATTGCACAGGGAACTACCTGGGTGAATGATATTAATAATGACGGCACGGTTCAATCACAAAGACGAGGTTCTTATAAGAAATGGTGGACAGGCGCTATGATAAACCAGGACCGAAGTATCCGGGAAAAGATAGTAATGTTCTGGGTTGACCATTTTGGAAATGAAACAGCCGATATTGGTAACGGTAACTGGGCTTATACGCAACAAAATCTTATCCGTCAATATGCGTTGAGCAATTTCAAACAAATGGTTGATGCTATTACAAAAGATGTAATGATGCTACGTTACCTGAACGGGTATCTCAATATTGCATCGGCGCCTGATGAGAACTATGCAAGGGAATTAATGGAGTTATTTACATTGGGTAAAGGCCCTGGTTCACAATACACCGAAAACGATGTAAGAGAAGCAGCTAAAGTATTAACGGGATGGCAAATTAATGGCACTACATATACATCTGTATTTAACCCGGCCCGGCATTCAACTGTTAATAAAACATTTTCTTCTTTTTTTAATAATACTGTTATAACGGGAAGAACCGGTGCAACTGCGGGCCAGCTCGAGCTAACGGATTTGCTTAATATGATTTTTGCCACACAGGAAGCAGCAAAATTTATCGTCCGTAAGTTCTATCGTTTCTTTGTTTATTATACTATTGATTCAGCCACAGAAAATAATGTAATTACTCCACTGGCAGATATTTTCCGTTCCAATAATTATGATATTAAGCCAGTGCTTTCTGCCCTGTTTAAAAGTGAACATTTCTTTGATGTATTGAACCAGAATTGTTATATCAAAAATCCGGCGGATCATGTGATAGGCTCCTTGCGGGAAATGAATACTGTATTTCCTGCCCTATCAGACTGGGATACCAACTACGGTATGTGGAATTTCTTTTATTCTACCATGGTAAATACCGGGTTGAACTTACATGATCCACCCAACGTAGCAGGTATGCCGGCGTACTACCAGGAACCATTGTACCATGAAATATGGATCAATTCTGACTCCCTGCCAAAGAGAAATCAGTTTACTGATGCTATGTCTAATAACGGCTTTACAAGAAATGGTATACGGGTTAATTTCAATTTTGTCAACTATGTTCAGCAATTCAGCAATCCTGGTAATCCTAACGACCTGATTGATGATGCACTGAAATTTATATTCCGTAACCAATTGTCGTATGAATCAAAGAAAACGATCAAGACACAAATACTGTTAAGTAATCAGCAATGGGATTATTACTGGACCAATGCCTGGGCTGCTTATATGTCTAGCCCTACTACAGCAAATTTCAACATTGTGAATAACAGGCTGAAATCATTGTTTCAATATTTCTTTAACCTGGCAGAATATCAATTATCATAAATCCTTTTTCCCGTCCGAACGGTTCATCCGGGCGGGCATCTTAATAAACCAAAAATGAAAAGAAGAGATTTTTTACAAAAAACCTTACCGGCAGCCACATTGCTGCCCGCACTGATAAATGGATATTCTGTCAAAGCTTTTGCAGCCGACTCACCCTTGGTGCAGGCTCTGCTACAAAGCACTACTGATACAGATCATGTGCTTGTTATTATTCAGCTGTCCGGTGGTAATGATGGGTTGAATACTGTTATTCCAATTTCTACTTATTCCAACTATTTTAATGCAAGATCAAATGTGGCGATTCCACAAAACAGGATACTTGCTTTGGGCAGCAGTGGTGCAGGCATACATCCTTCCATGACAGGTTTACATACGCTGCATAATAATGGAATGATGAAAGTGATACAGGCCGTAGGTTATCCCCAGCCCAATTTTTCCCATTTCCGTGCCACTGATATCTGGATGAGCGGATCTAACAGCAACCAGGAAGTATTTAGCGGATGGGCAGGCCGTTACCTGAATTATGAATATCCTAATTTTCCAACGGGTTATCCGAATGTAAATACACCGGATCCATTAGCTATACAGATTGGTTCTACTACTACACTAACTACACAAGGACCTGCAGTAAATATGGCCATGAGTATTACCAATCCCACTTCTTTTTATAATCTTTTAAATGGAACCACCGATCCTGTCCCTGATACACCCGCCGGGAAAGAACTGAAATATGTTCGCTTGGTTTCCCAGCAAACACAAAAATATTCCACTGTTATCCGCAATGCAGCTAACGCAGTAACACAACAAGCAACCTATCCTGCTAATAATAGCCTTGCTGATCAATTAAAGATTGTGGCCCGGTTAGTAAAAGGGGGATTAAAGACAAGAGTATATATGGTGAGTTTTGGTGGCTTTGATACCCACTCTGTTCAGGTTAATGCTGCCGATACAACTACCGGTGCTCATGCTACTTTGCTGCAAAGAGTTTCTGATGCCTGCAAAGCATTCCAGGATGATTTACAATTCCTGGGAGTACAGGACAGGGTAATAGGCATGACATACAGCGAATTTGGTCGTCGTATTAAATCTAACTCCAGCGTAGGCACTGACCATGGTGCTGCTGCACCCATGTTCCTTTTCGGAAGTAAAATAGAGGCCGGTGTTTTAGGTGATAATCCAGCTATACCAGCTAACGCTTCGGTGAATGATAATATTCCCATGCAGTATGATTTCAGAAGTATTTATTCCACCATCCTGGAAAAATGGTTCTGTTTAGATAAAACAGTGGTGGATGGTTTATATCCTCCGGGTATCAATACACAATTACAATCATTGCCTTTGTTTAAGAGTAGTATCACTTGTAATGGGGTTACTCCACCACCTGACCCTGCATTTGATGCAATTATCACTAACTATCCAAATCCATTCACTACCAGTACAACGATTAAGTTTCATACTGAAGGTGGCCACACATTGATACAAATTATTGATACACTGGGCAGGGTTATTAAGACGTTGCTGGAAAGAGACTATACAACAGCAGGTACAAACACTGTTTCTTTTGATGCCGAGGGATTGCCTACAGGAATCTATTATGCCCGTTTACAGAATGGAGTGATACAGAAAGTGAGGCCGATGCTGAAAGTGAGATAATTAAAATAGGATATAAAACAGAAAATCCCTTGTAGAAAATTTACAAGGGATTTTTAATTCTTTTATCTGATTCGCTAATCGGTCTGCCGGTGCCCGGCATTTACCCAATCTGTAATTTTTTGTTTATCTACTGTTGTTAACGGTGCATTGGGTATCTCCGGCATTTGCGAAGGATTGCTGTCAACCGCCCGGGCTTTTATTCTATCCCAACTATTGATGATGCTGGCATCCGTATCAAAATTTTTGCCGCCATTTATAGCACCGTTCAGATGACAAGGGCCACAATAACCCAATATGATTTGTTTAACGGCCGCATACTTAGGCCCATAATTTAGTATAGTAATCTGGGCAGTATCAGTACAGCCCTTTTGATTTTTTACAGTAATTACATAATTGCCGGGAGCCAGGTTGGTAAAGTACCAGGATGGCTGGTAAGCACCGCTACCAATTTTATAGGAAATAGTATCGCCTCTTGGTTCCGATATTGTAATCGTTCCATTGTTTAAAGCACCGATTGCTTCTGTTTTTGTGGATGTAACATTGTAGCTGACACCAGTACAAGGGTCGGCGGGTGCCGGAGTATCCTTTTTACTACAGGAGGCAATGAATAACAAAGGGCCGGCCAACAGGCAGTAAGAAATCAGTTTTAGTTTCATAGCTGGCTTTGAATAAGTAATCTTCACCGGGTTTAAACAGGTGAAGGGTTTGTTTTAACAAGATAAAAATTTGTAGGTGAATTGCAGACCTTTTACAGGTATTTATATTGCCAATGCTTTAACGAAATTCACTGGTTATTATATTTTTTTTGCAACTACGATACATTTAGTTTTATATTTGCAACAATGTATCAAAATAAAAATATGAAAAAAGCTGCTTTTTTTATTGTTTTCATAGGTATTGTTCCTTTTGCCGGCATTACACAAACCAATATTGATATCCGATCGGAAAATCGTACTGCGATAAAAGAACCGGTAATAAAAGTTATTTTATCTGGTAAGATCACCGATGAAAAAACCGGTGAACCGCTTCCGGGTGCCTCAGTTTATTTTGCCGATGATAAAATCGGTACATCGGCTGATGGAAATGGTAATTACATCCTGGCGAATATTCCGCCCGGTCACCATGTTATTGAAATTTCACATGCCGGTTATGCCACATTAGTTGAGCATCTGGAGCTTAACAGTGACCTGCAAAAAGATTTTAAACTTTCATCCGTGGTTGTGGAGAACCGGGGAGTCATTATCACCGGGGTATCCGGGGCCACCAGCATCCGTAAAACACCTGTGCCAGTTACATCAATCCGGAAAGCAGCCTTATTACAATCTTCATCAACAAATATTATAGACGCTTTGAGCCATGTTCCCGGCGTATCACAACTTTCAACAGGCCCTGCCATTTCAAAACCTTTTATCCGGGGGCTTGGTTATAACAGGGTAGTGGTGGTAAACGAAGGTATACGGCAAGAAGGACAACAGTGGGGTGATGAACATGGAGTGGAAATAGATGAGCTCAGTGTGGGAAGGGTAGAGGTATTAAAAGGCCCAGCCTCTTTAATGTATGGAAGTGATGCACTGGCCGGTGTTATCAATTTTATTACCAATACACCTGTTGCCGAAGGAACAATGAAAGGAAATATTCTGACAAATTATCAAAGTAATAATGGTTTGTTTGCTTTAAACGGTAGCCTTGCAGCCAATAAGAATGGATTCAACTGGAACGTATACGGCACCTTCAAATCTGCAGGTGATTATAAAAATAAATATGATGGCAAAGTGCTGAACTCACGGTTCAATGAGAAAAATTTTGGTGGATATATTGGTATCAATAAAAGCTGGGGCTATACACATTTAATATTCAGTCGTTTTAATCAGCATCTTGGCCTGGTGGAAGGTGACCGGGATGATGCTACCGGAAAATTTATTTTGTATGCCGGTTCTCCATTAGAAAGAATTGCTGCAACAGCCGATTTGGATTCGAGAGCATTATTAGTTCCGCAGCAAAGGGTGCAGCACAATAAACTTATTCTTGACAATAATTTTGCAATTAAAAAAAGCCGGTTGAAGATTAATCTTGGTTACCAGGATAATCAGCGACAGGAATTTGGTAATCCTGAAAGCCCGGAAGAAAAAAGTTTATTCTTTGATCTGAAAACCATCAATTATAATGTGCAATGGCAATTACCCGAAATGAAAGAGTGGCATACTACTATTGGTGTTAATGGTATGCGGCAGCGTAATGAGAACAAAGGTGTGGAGGTATTGATACCAGAGTATAGCATTTTCGATATTGGAGGATTTGTATATGTACAACGCATATTTAAAAAAGCAACCTTCAGCGGTGGTCTTCGGTTTGATAACCGGTCGGTTGATTCGAAAGAATTTTTTGAAGGAGCCGACCAAAAATTTACTGCTTTCAAACGATCCTTTTCAAATTTTTCCGGAAGTGCTGGTATCAGCATCGAGCCAACAGAAGCTCTTACTTTTAAAGCTAATATTGCGAGAGGTTTCCGGGCACCCAGCTTAGCCGAGCTGGCAAGTAATGGAGCCCATGAAGGTACCAACCGCTATGAGTATGGCGGTCAAAACCTGAAATCTGAAACCAGTTTGCAACTGGATGGAGGAGTAGATATAGACAACGAGCATTTTAGTTTAGGCCTCAGTGCTTTTTATAACCGCATGAACGATTTTATTTTTTACCGGAAACTGGAATCGGCTTTTGGTGGCGATTCATTGGTAAATGTAGATGGCGATTATATCACCGCTTTTCAGTTTGACCAGCAACATGCAAAGTTGGCCGGAGTTGAAGCTTCCATTGATATTCATCCGCATCCCATACACTGGTTACATTTTGAGAATACTGTTTCATTTGTTCGGGGAAAATTTGATAATGCAATTGACGGCAGTAGTAATTTACCATTGATTCCTGCTGCCCGATGGATAAGTGAATTGAGAGGAGATTTTAAACAAGCCGGGAAGGCCTTCATTAATCTCTATGCGAAAGTAGAGGCAGATAGAACTTTTTCCCAGAATAACCCTTTTACCGGCTATGATACTGAAAACGCTACACTAGGCTACACTGTGCTGAATGCCGGTATTGGTTCAGATATTATCCGGAGGGATAAAAAAATACTTTTCAGCTTGCATTTTGCAGTCACCAATATTGCTAACACCGCATATCAAAACCACCTGAGCCGCTTGAAGTATGCTGCTGAGAATAGGGTGACAGGCCGGAACGGAGTGTTCAACACGGGTCGTAATTTTTCATTAAAGTTGAATGTGCCATTGGGCTTTATCAAAAAATAATTGACTATTGCAGTGGAGAGATAGCCTCTATTTCTTTTACCAGCCCCTGATTTCTTTTTATGAAGTAAATTGGAGGATGGAAATCACCTTTAATACCCCCGCTTTATTATTCCCCGCCATCACATTATTGTTGTTGGCTTATACAAATCGATTCTTAGCCCTGGCCAGCCTGATTCGAAAATTGCACGATGAATATATCCAGGGCAAGAAAAATAAAGTATTGTTTCAACAGATAAGTAACCTGAAAAGACGGATCAATTATGTAAGAAGTATGCAGGCAGTGGGAGTGTTCAGTTTTCTATGCTGTGTTGTTTGTATGTTCAGTATTTATAAAGGATGGATGAAAGTGGCAGAATATATTTTTGCGGCCAGCCTGCTTAGCTTGCTGGCATCATTGATTATTTCGTTAATAGAGATTTTTCTAAGCACTAAGGCGTTAGAACTTGAACTAAGCGATATGGAGGAATTAGAAAAGTCGAATTTCTTTTCGAACTTTATTTCTGGCAGCAATGAAAAAAAAGATTTGTAGATTTACCGGAATGAAAAAACTTTCGTTTTCAATATTACTTTGCATAGTTACTGTATTGACTTTTGAATCCTGTTCAAAAGGGGGAGTAGTCACCGATGATAGCCCGCATGTAGTAACACCGGAGGATAATACACCACCTGAAATTTTCGTTTTTACACCAACAGCCAACCAGGTCTTTAGCAGTGGCAATGTGATTAATATGACGGGAAGAATAACTGATGATCTTGGTTTATACCGGGGTACGATTAAAGTAATTAATGATGGAACGGGAATTGTGTTAATGAACCAGGCCTATGAGATACATGGACAAAAATTATATAATTTCAATCTTAATTATACTCCTTCCGTTGCAGCCGCCTCTGATTATACGGTCACCGTTTCTTTTGAAGATCATGGAGCTAATACAACAACTAAATCCGTTTCAGTAAAAGTGAATCCCTGATTTATTAAAGACTTTGCATCAATTTTAATACATTTTCCCAGCTTCCTCCATTATACACTTCTTTCAATCCTTTTGCTTTGAGTTGCTGCACGGCATTTCGGCTCCTGGCTCCGGAATTACAACAAAGAACAACAGGGAGTTTTGCTTCTTTTAATCTTTGGGCATTGGCTGAAATCCTGTCTACAGGAATGTTGAATGCATCGGGTACATGGCCCCGGTCATATTCAATACCTGTCCTTACATCAATGATGAGAGCTCCTTTTCGTAAGGCACTTTTAATTTTACCGGAGCCGAAACCAAAAACTGATAGTATTCCCATAAATTAAACAACACTGATTTTATTTTTCTTTCACCAATTTGCTGGCGCCACATGGCATAATACAATCCTTTTTCGGCTAGTAGTTTTTCATGATTACCTGTTTCCACCACATCACCTTTTTCCAAAACATAAATTCTGTCGGCATGCATGATCGTGGAAAGCCGGTGTGCAATCAGGATGCTGATTTGATCTCCCTGCAGGGAGATATCTTTTATGGTATCGGTGATTTCTTCCTCTGTTAAAGAATCGAGTGCAGAAGTAGCTTCATCAAATAGCAGCAGTTTTGGTTTACGCAGCAATGCTCTTGCAATGGACAACCGTTGTTTTTCGCCACCACTTAATTTTAATCCACCTTCACCTATCATAGTCTCTAATCCTTTTTCCGCTCTTGACAGCATATTTTGACAGGCTGCTTTGTTTAGTGCATCGAGTAGATCTTCTTCACTGGCTGCGGGGTATACAAATGTCAGATTCTCTTTAATGGTTCCGGAAAAAAGCTGGGTATCCTGGGTTACAAAGCCGATTTGATTCCGTAAGTCTTCAAAGTCAATACTGTTTTCGTCAATACCGTTGTACAAAATTTTTCCTTCCTGAGGACGGTAAAGTCCAACCAGCAATTTCATCAAGGTAGTTTTTCCGGAACCCGACGGTCCTACAAAAGCTATCGTTTCACCGATTTTCACTTTAAAACTAATATCATTAATGGCTTTATGTGCTGCAGTCTGGTGTTTAAATGCTACATGGTCAAATTCCAGTGTTTGTATCTGGCCCAGATGTTTGGGATTAGCAGCCTGCGGCTCAGGCGGTTTTTTCATCAGGTTGTCAAAATTTTCCAGCGAGGCTTGTGCTTCACGATAGGTGAGAATGATGTTTCCTATTTCCTGTAACGGTCCAAATACAAAGAAGGAGAAAATCTGCATGGTTACGATCTGACCAGCATCCATTTTTCCCTGGTAAATGAAGAGCATCAACAGAAATAAAATTACCTGCCGGAGTGTGTTCACAAAAGTGCCTTGCACAAAACTGATGCTGCGGATGCGTTTTACTTTTGTCAGCTCAAGTCCCAGAATTTTAAATGTATTTTTATTCAGCCTGCTTACTTCCTGCTTGGTTAAGCCCAGACTTTTTACCAGCTCAATATTCCGAAGAGACTCTGTAGTGGCACCTGCGAGTGCGGTAGTTTGACCTACTATTTTTTTCTGGATAGTTTTTACTTTTTTACTAAGCAGGTTAGAAATAATTGTCAAAAGAAAGATACCCCCAAAATAAACCAGCGGAAGGCTCCAGTGAATGGTCGTTGCATAGACGGCTACAAAAGCTATTCCTACTATAACGGGAAAAAGAATATTTATAAAGGAGGCTACGAATTTCTCAGTGTCTATTCTTACTTTCTGCAAGATACTCAGCGTTTCACCACTTCTTGCATCTTCAAATTCCTGGTAAGGAAGTTTCATAGCATGTTGTAATCCTTCCGTAAAAATGGTGGCTCCAAATTTTTGGGTAATGAGGCTGAGAAAATAATCCTGGAACGCTTTGGCAATACGGCTTACCATGGCCACGGAAATAGAGGCAACCAGCAGCCAGACAACACCATAAATTTTTTTGGTATTAGCAGTTTTTTGTACAACACCTGCTGCATCCAGTTTTACCCCGGTGTCTATATATTCTTGTTGGGTAAATAGAAAATCATCCCAGCTCAAAGGCGCTACCTTTTGGTGGTAGCTTCCAAGATTTACCAATTTTCCGAATATGATCGGATCAACAAGTGAGAATCCAATGTTGATGGCAGCCAGCAGCAATACAAGTCCAACGAGCCATTTATAAGGTTTCAGGTATTTAAAAAGTATTTTCATGTCAGCTATTAAAAATTAAGAGTAATGGCTATGCAAAAATCATGTGAATAGTTAATCAGGTAATTATGGCATTCCTTTTTTGGCAGCAGCCTATCGAATATACGAATCTCTTGCTGTTCCATCGGGCAAACTGTCATGCAGAAAAACCTGCGGGTATACAATATAACTCTTCACTATTTCTTTTGTTGCGGCATATGCCAACAAGTTATCGGCAATGTATTGAATCGGCGTTTGCAGTTGAACCAATTTCCGGGCTGCCGACTTATTGATGGCATACGCATAGGTAAAGTCATGAAAGCCGGCTTTTTTCAGGTGTGGCGAAAATGGCTTTGCATAAAGATTGCTGATTACCTGGTGATCCCACTTTAATTGTTTAATGGAATGCTGAATATGGTAAATTATTTTTTTGAATCGGGTACTCAGATTATTCATCCCGTTTTTATCCCAACCCCACATCAGTAATTCGCAATCGGGAGGCGTTTCCTTCAATATTTCAGGAATACATTTCAACATTTTTTCATCAGGCACTGCATCATCTTCAAAAATCAGCACCCGGGTATAATTTTTCGCCAGCATTTCTTCATACATCATCCGGTGGCTCCAGGAACAGGCAATTTCTCCATGCTTCATTGTTTTGCTGAACCGATGATGCTGACGGGTAAATGTTTCGTTGAAAAGACCTTTGGTTTGCACTTCCTCAACAGTGAATTGATTTTTATCGGCTCCAAAAAAGAAAGTATAGTCTAATCCTTTGAAACGTTCAGCAAATAGTTCTCTCCGGGTAACAGCAGCTTCCACACTGAGTACATATATTTTGTCGTAATAGTCGTTAAGCAATTGGAAATATTCCTGCATGAGGGGAGAATTGCAGTAAAGATAAAGAACCATTGACGTATTGACCAGTTACAAGGCGGGGAAATTTTTTGCATGTATGACCTTTATGGCCTGGTTAACATGCCGGTGTTCGTGTTGTATAAGAAGGGCTATTGTTCTTCGCAAACTCAACGTCACCAATTTTGATACTGGTGAAGTGATATGTATTTTATCAATATCAAGGTGGGTGCAAGCTGCTATATAATCAAGCAGGCTGTCAAGGTGTTTGTGAAACCGTTCCAGTATTACACCGTCAATATCACTTTTAGCGGGTAAAAATATTGTAGGGGAGTTCAACTTCTTTTTGGGGATTTCCTGTATTTGATCGACAAACATTTTTCCAAACAAGCCACTTAGAGGATTCCAGTTTTCCCAGAAGTTCATTTCAAATTTCCCTTCTGCTATTTTTTTCAAAGAAGGAAAGTATAGGCAATCAGAAACAATAAGATGATCCAGGCATTGGCCTATACTCCAGTTTTCGTCTCCAGGTTTCCAGTTTAGTTGTGCAAAGGAAAGGTGGCCGAAACTTGCCTGAACTTTCTCTTTCGCAAGGTTTCCCCTTTGCAATATTTCCCGGATAAAGGCCTCGTCTTTCATTATCCCGATTGTTTCAGCAAGTTAATAATATCAGGTCATATCTTTGATATTGTCATTATCACCAAACTATGTCATCCTTAGTTTCTATTGCACTTTGTACCTACAATTCCGGAAGGTTTCTTACAACCTTGCTGGAAAGTCTTTTGCAACAAAGCTATAAGAATATTGAGATTATATGCTGTGATGATAAGAGTACTGATGATACAGTGAAAACATTGGAACAATTCAAGGCACAACACCCTGGGATATTTACGATATACAAGAACGATGAAAACCTTGGTTATATTAAGAATTTTGAAAAATGCCTGTCTCTTTGCAATGGCGAGCTGATTGCTATCGCTGATCATGATGATGTCTGGAAGCCACATAAAATTACCACTTTGGTAAATGCCATCGGCAATGCCATGATGGTATATTCAGATTCAGCTTATATAAATGAGACCAATAACGATACAGGAAAAAAAATCAGTGATATATTTCGTCTGCATGATTGCCCCAACCCCGATGCATTTATTTTTTATGATTTTATCTGGGGACATAGCATCTTATTAAAAAAAGAACTTCTTGAGTATGCATTGCCCATCCCCGATAAAATGCCCTACGATACCTGGCTGGCTTATACGGCAGCCTCCATTTCCCATATATATTATGTTGATGAGCCGTTGACAAATTGGCGTCAGCACCAGGATTCATTTACTGCCGTCATGTTGGAAAAAAACAAGCAAAAAAAGGAAAACAAGAACAGGAAATATGATGAATATCAGGAAAAGTTACAGCGGATTGAATTATTGAAAGATAATGGGAGTTGTTCTGACAAAGCGTTTATGACGAAACTTTATTCAGCATATAGAAGTTTGGAGAATGGGTTTTCCTGGACACTTTTCTGGTTACTGGTCCGGCATCAAAGAACCCTGTTTCCCATCTGGCGAAGAAATTATATCAGTAAGATCAATGAGTTCAGAAAAATGGCGAGAAAAGTCACTAACTCCCGATAAAGCCCTTACTATTTTTGCCGTAACTAATAATATTTAGCAAGTAAACGTGGCAGGTATCTGTTGTCGAAATGCAGGTTGGGCTGTTCAATGATGTGTTGAATAGCCGATAAATCTATTTCAAAACAGGTTCCTTTGTTTACTTCAACATAATTTGATTTTGTATTAAGGAACAATTCAATGGCAGTTACAATTTCTTTTACCGGGTAATTTACCGGGCTTGCAATATTAATGACCCGATCCCTTACCAACTTATTTTTCATCAGTTGGTTGGCAATGAAAAATACATCATCAATATCAATGATATTTCTGCAGGCATTCGTCCATAAGTCAAAGTTGATTCCATTATTTATATGGTAATAAAAATAATTTAATACAGTATTGGGGTTGGGTGATTTTCCTGCCACGTTGGATACCCGGAAAATATAATACAGCGGTACGGTGGTTTGAATAATATTTTCAATTTTTAATTTATGCTGTACATATGCAGATTTCATTTCATCCGGGTCATAAATGCTGCAAGTGCTGAAGTAAACGATAGTTTTATCCCGATGTTGTTCGATAGATTTTTTAAGCAATGTTATTTCCCGGCTATAGGCTTCAGGATTTTTGGTTTTTGAGTTAGAGACGCCGGATGCAAAAATGAGGAACTTGTCGTCCTTGTTGTAGGATTCAAAACTATGGGCCAGTAAACCGTTTCCGATAACCAAAATTTAAATTCTCAAAGATGATTGGTGTTGTCTTTGGGGTCAGAAAGATAGGAATAATGTGCTTACGGGGTAACAGATTAATGTAAGACGGCTATTTGATTCAAAAAATATTCAATCGGGTTGACTGGAAAATTCCGTTGAAAAATGGAAAATGATTCCTTGCCCATTGCAGCCCAGTTATGGCGCTGCTCCCAGGCCTGTTCTAATGTCTGATTGATAGCTGCAGGGGTTACCTGTGAAACTACCCAACCATTTACATTTGTCTTAATCCAGGATGGCATATCCCCAACATTGCTTACCACTACTGGTCTTGCCATTGCTAAAGAGTCCATTACGGTAATGGGCATTGCATCAATATGGGTTACCTGTAATACGAGGTGAGATTGTCGAATGGCCTCTTTATAATTTGTCGCATTGCCATGTAAAATAATGTTCGCCTGTAGTTGGTGCTCCAGAATAATTTTTTGAAGCAACTCTTTGTCCTTTCCTGCTCCATAAAGATGAAGTTGCCAGTTCCTGCTTTTCCAGGCAGACCCCGCCAGGGCCTTTATCAATACATCCTGTGCCTTTCGTTCTATATCTAAAGCAGCGAAAACTGAAAATATATATTTCCCATCTACTACTTCAGGGTAGGGAGCCGGGGTTGGCGGAACATCAAATGTAAGCGGATTGAAAATATTTTCCTGGTTGGGAATGTTTAATGAATACGCTTCTTCGAGGGCCCGAAATATTTTTGGAGTATCACCTAAATTTTTTGATGCCTTATCTGCCCATTTTTGTAACAGGGAAAATTTACGGAGAGAAAATTTTTCATTAGTGTTATAGTTGTGGTAGATGAGTACATACTCCTTCATTCTATGAAAAAGCTTTTTAAAAGGTCCATGTGTTACATCTTTCCACCCACCCTGGTTCACAATTACTTTGTCATATTGCTCAAAGGGAACCTCAGCAACAGCTTTACTCAATTTTATTTTTCCTAATAATAATTGCTTTTTTGTTTCCTCTTTTCCGGGTAATAGAAATAGTTGGCAACCTGCTTCTTCCAGTTCTTTCATTCTTCCACTTTTCTCTGCACTGTCAAAACAGCATACATCCACATCGTACTGGCGGCGTGCCATCCATATTGCAGACTGGTACCAAAGTTCTTCACTACCACCCCAGGCAGAACCATTCATAACTGATAAAAAAAGAATTTTCGTCATATTAAATCTGCTAATCCGGACTTTTTATTAAAATTATCCTGCCCATCCCTCCCTGTCAAGGCTTCTGTATTGAATGGCTTCTGCAAGGTGTTCTGGTTTTATATCGGCACTTTGGGAAAGGTCGGCAATTGTTCTCGATACTTTTAATATTCTATCATAAGCCCTGGCGGAAAGATTCAATTTCTCCATCGCAATTTTTAATAAGTTAGCTCCCACTTGGTTGATCACACAAATTTCTTTGAGCATTTTGCTGCTTATTTGTGCATTACAATAAATTCCCGGATTGTCTTTATAACGGTTGGCTTGTATTTCCCGGGCAATAATTACCCTGTCACGGATACTGGCAGAATTTTCCTGTTGTTTGGTAGCAGATAATTCACTGAATGCAACAGGGGTTACTTCTACATGCAAATCAATCCGGTCGAGTAGTGGGCCGGAAATTTTATTTAAATACTTCTGTACTGTTCCGGGAGGACAAGTGCATTCTCTTTCAGGATGATTATAGTAACCACAGGGGCAGGGGTTCATGGAAGCCATCAGCATAAAGGATGCAGGAAAGTCAACTGCCACTTTTGCTCTTGAGATAGTAACTTTTCTTTCTTCCATCGGTTGTCGCATCACTTCCAGCACTGTTCTTTTAAATTCAGGTAATTCATCCAAAAACAAAACGCCATTATGCGCCAATGATATTTCGCCGGGTTGCGGATTACCACCACCACCTACCAGGGCCACATCACTGATGGTATGATGTGGTGAACGAAACGGCCTTTTAGAAACTAAAGTGGAATTTTCCGGCAATTTTCCTGCTACCGAATGAATCTTGGTTGTTTCTAAAGCTTCCTGTAAAGAGAGTGGGGGAAGAATCGTAGGCAATCGTTTAGCCAACATCGTTTTGCCAGCACCAGGAGGGCCAATCAAAATGGCATTGTGTCCGCCGGCTGCTGCTATTTCCAATGCCCTTTTAATATTTTCCTGGCCTTTTACATCGGCAAAGTCTATTTCAAAATCATACTGTGCATTAAAAAAATCATCTCTTGTATTAACGATAATTGGCTCGAGGCCTTTTTCTTCATTCTCAAAAAAATCAATTACTTCTTTGATATGTGTTACTCCATAAACTTTTAAGTTGTTCACCATGCCGGCTTCTTTAGCATTCATGGCGGGTACAATTAAACCTTTAAACCCTTCTTTTCTCGCCTGGATAGCAATCGGCAAAGCTCCTTTGATGGCACGGATCTCACCATCAAGTGAAAGCTCACCCATAATAACATAATTGCTTAATGCCTCTTTATTTTCTAATTGTTCAGATGCGCCCAATATCCCCAACGCAATGGGAAGGTCAAATGGAGTACCGCTTTTTTTTATATCTGCAGGGGCCAGGTTGACTACTACTTTAGTACGGGGCACCTGGAAACCATTTGTTTTAAAAGTGCTTTCTATCCGTTGCAGGCTTTCTTTAACGGCATTATCAGGCAAGCCGACAATCATCATATCTTTTCCCGAAGTACTAAGCCAGTTCACTTCAATGGTGATAGTAATAGCTTCAACGCCATATACAGCACTGCCAAAAGTTTTTACAAGCATGGATTGAAGGTAGATAAAATAACGGTATAGGTTATTACCTGAAAGTGGTATTCATTTTTATTTTACCTCCGTTATAGTTCCTTCAAAAAGGAGGGAGACCATCGGGTCTATTTCTATTCTTACTGGTTTTGACTTGACAGGATAAATAAAAGTCTCCGTCCTCTTACTGATTGTTTTTATCATTCTTCGGGGCATCGTTACTGCCGATTCTTGTACCAGTATTTCAAGCGGCAATTCAAAATCGGAGGCTTGCAGTTGCTTTACCGTTATGGCTATATTATTTTCTGTCTTATTGTATTTCCAGGTTACATCTAAACGTGGGTTCTCAGGGGTGTAAAGCCATTGTTGAAAAAATTTGCCCAGTTTTTTTCCGGAGACCAATTCAAAAATATTTTGCAAATCTTTTGTATCAGCATTTTTTCCTGCATACGTTGCATAGTATTGCCTGATGGCCTTATGAAAAACAGAATCGCCTAACTGCCGCCGGAGCATATGCAATACCCAGCCACCTTTCTGATAACTGTTGGCATTCAGCAGGCTCATGTAGTTTGAAGTGGAGTCAACTACGGGTCTTTTACTTGATTTTACAAAGGAGAGTATTTCATCCCGGTCTTCCTGCATTCGTTTTTTCAAACTATCCATGCCGTATTTCGATTCCAGGTAAATATGGGTGAGATAAGTGGCAAAGCCTTCACTTAGCCAGAAATGTGCAAAGCTTTTTTCGGTAGCCATGTTACCAAACCACTGGTGAACAATTTCATGTGCAATCAATCTTTCTTCACCGCGGTAACCATTTACAGAGTATTCAGAATAAAAAATAGCTCCTGCATTTTCCATACCACCAAACCTCGTCTTGGATTGTACATTGGCCAATTTTTTATAAGCATATGGTCCGATATAATCCATATAAAAGGCAAGAATTTCTTTAGCTATAGCATAATCGTAGAAGCCATCTTTCTTATTTTCAGGAAATACCCAACTGCTTACCGGTGTGCAGTTAACATCGCCAACATTATTAACAGCAAAATCAGCAGCACCAATTACCATCACTTTGGTGGGTAGTGGTACATCTTCTCTATAATGCGTAAGTTTTTTGTTGTCCGGTAAATTAGTTTCTTCTATCTGCACTCCATTTGATATGACCTGGTAATGCGAAGGAGCAGTAACGATAAATTCTACTGTGGCTTTATCTGCTATATCATCTACACAGGGCAACCAGTTATGTGCCCGGTTAGGCCAATTGTCGCCAAAAAATGTACGGCTGCCATATTGATTTTTGGAAATGATAAGCCCATCGGCGGGGATGCCTTTATATCGTATAAAAAAAGTACTGGTATCTCCACTTTTTTTTCTTTGTGGCAAATTGATAGTCAGTTTATTCTTGGCATGCGAATTCGTAAACATTTTATTATCATCAGATTTTTCCATAACAGAAAAAACAACCATCCCTTTTCCATTCGATACAGAAGTAAAGTCAAATGCCAGGCGATCGGTTTCTTCCAGAAATTTTACAAGGATGGTAGCTCTCCCGGAAATAGTATCTGTCGTATCATTTAGATTAATTTCAAAACGATAATGCAACACATCAATATTTCGTTGGGCATTAGCAGCCAGTACAAAACCAAGGCATACAATAAAAAAGAGTATTCTCACAGAGACAAATTTTGCAAAAGTTACCTGTTTGTTTCAAAACAAAAAACTAAAAAACCTGTAAGTGATCTTTACAGGTTTTTAACAGGTAATTTATTGTGAATATCAGTTCAGTAATTTTAATGTTTTCGTTTTGCCACTGGCAGCATGCCTCACCTTGAGCAGGTAAACTGCTTTGGGATACTTTTCCACGTCAATATTAATAAAGTTGCCTCCGGGGTACACGGCTTTTTGCATGGTCATCAATGTTTGCCCGGTATTGGTAAGGAGTGCTATTTCAATAGTGGAATTATCGTTACTTACTACCCATAATACAGGATGGCTGCCGGGATGGTCTAAGAGCTGAACAGAAAAGCCGTTATCAAGTAGTGTCTCATCAAGTACTACTCTTGTTTCTTTAGCTGTCTGACTTGTACAGAATCCATTGCTATAAGTATAGGTAATAATATGTGAGCCTAAACCGGCTACTCTTGGATAGAAATAACCGTTAACTACTCCATTGCCACTAAACGTTCCACCCGCAGGAGTTCCGATAAGTTGTACACCAAAGGCAGCATGGTTGTAGGCAGGCTGTAAACCGGACATTACTACTGCTGGTGCAGGAACCGTGTAAGCAATGACAGGTTTTCTTTGTCCATTATTACAGGCTTGCGATGTTACTTCCACCTGCCAGTCATAAAAGAATGGATATGATTTATCTCCTGCTGCAAAGGACGAACCAACAATATTGGCAACACTGTTTAGTTTGAATGGAAAACCAAAAGTAGGATTAGCAGTAGTACTTGTATATAACCCGGCAACAGGACTTGAGGATGAAAGTCCCAATTGGTGATTTAATCCGGAGGGAACAAAAAAATCAAGTATAATTTCCTGTGAACCCGCAGTTAGGGTTACACTTTTTTCCTGGAGCACAAGACCATACTGGTCTCTCAGTTGTATAATTCTTATTCCGGCAGTTGATGCATCGACTCTTAATTTTTTTAACTTGAATGGGAGGAATGCATTAAAGATGAGGTATTCAGTTTTTGCTGCTGAGTAGTTACCGGTACCACTGAAGGTAGTGGTAGCCGGACCCATTTTTCCGCTTAAAACCGAGGGCTGGTCTGCCACATAGAAAGTGGTGTTATTAAATAAGCTCCCTGTTTGATAATTGTTACCGATAAAAACAAGATTTCCCCCAACGGGTGCATCATACCAATGTGCATTACCACTGGCATAGAGGTTGGCTCTTTCGCCGGCGCAAATAGTATCGTTGGTTGTAATAGCAGGAAAAGCACTGGTACCCGATTGAACGATATCTAACGTATCACTGGTCGTTGTTCCGCAGGGTGTTGTAGCTCTTACCCAATA
The DNA here is from genome assembly GCA_016719015.1 of Chitinophagaceae bacterium. GTDB lineage: Bacteria > Bacteroidota > Bacteroidia > Chitinophagales > Chitinophagaceae > JJ008. Next base: position 770,870 of record JADKAZ010000001.1, on the reverse strand, counting down.
ACGTCCCGGCTGACTGATAGTAATTTTTTGTGCAGTGGCTCCCGTATTCCATACATAATTGCTGGCTCCACTGGCTTCTAATTGCAGTGTGCCTCCCTGGCATACCGTGTTACCCTTTTTACTGAAGATATAAGCGTAAGGATTAGTGTTGGTTGTCCGTTGTTTTGTAAGAGCAGTAGCAGCAGCCAGCCAGTTATTATTTTCATTCATTTCCAAAAAATGATTATCCGGGTCTACCTGCACTACCACATGGTAAGAACCGTTGCAGGCTTCGTAAGGAATTTTTACAAAGCTTTCGTCGAGGTATTGATGATAGATGTCCACTTTGCCCACACTGATTCCCTGTTTAATATTGTTGCAACTGTATCCTCCTCCCAGTCCGTAATTGGGAAAGTTATTATTCAGCAGTGTATTGCCATTTGCATCCCGGCAATCGCCGGGGCTGCCACTACAGGTAGTTAAATCAATCAGGCAGAAACTAACCTTTACTCCACTGTTTACAACAGGCCATTGCAAGGTGTCTGTTATAGTTAAATCTCTTAAACGTAATGTATACAATCCCCATCCTTCAATATGTATATGCCCATGCGATGGGTGATACACCATCCAACCTGCATCTCTGTCAATAAATTGAAAACTGTTTCCATTTTTTTGATAGAGCCGTTGCTTGATCAGTCTTTTTGGAAAAGAACCGTCGGGACAAAGAAAACCAGACGGTGGAACAAAATCAAACAAGGTATCTGTACCACATAAATAATTGTTGGTAGAGACTGTTTCTACAGGACCCCAGCCAATATTAGGTGTGGAAACATCGAGCCGGAGTAAACCTTTGTTGGGAGAACCGGCTGCCTGTGTATATTCGGTCCACCCGGTGGTAGCATTTAGTGATGTTTTACCAGCTGTAATATCCGGCAACAACAGGCAGGTGGTACCGCCTCCGGGACAAGAACATCCGGCCGGGTTACCAGTACTGCATTGCGCATTTGATTTTTGAAAAAACAGAAGCCCCGTAATAATAAACAGGAAGCCGTGAAGCCTTAACCTTAGTTTGCTACTCATAAGTCAGTTGTTGGTGATGGAAAACTTGCTTAAATGTAAAGATTTAAAAGTAATATTCACTGTCGTACTTTTTCTACATTCAAGGTATATAAATAGAATTTCAACGGGTGTCTCAATTTTTCGTTTCATGAGCATCACTCAACACATGCCATAGCAGGGGAAATGGTTCAGGAAAGGGGTATCGTATTTATAACTTCTCCAGCATATCCACCACCTTCTCCCGTTTCAAAATTACATAACCAATACGATCATTACTGATACCTTCTTTCAACTGGTAGCTGAATTCCAATTGCTCATCTTTTACATTGGTTTCAAAATAACGGAACGAGATATTGGGATAGTCTTTCAGTTCCTCGCCAATTTCATACAGGTGGGTAGAAAGAATGAAAAGGGAATTTTTTATTTTAATCAGCCCTTTTATAACTGTCAGCGAACATTTCATGGCATCCTGCACATTCGTTCCTTTAAAAAGTTCATCGATCAGTACCAGCCATTTCTTGCCATTGTTTATTTTTTCAATAGTATTTTTTATCCGCTGCACTTCATTAAAGAAGAAGCTTTCGCCTTTAGCAATATTATCCACTACATTTATATTACTCAGCAGCCCGTCAAATAAAGTGAGTTTCATTTTTGTGGCCGGTACTCCCATCCCGATATGGGCCAGGAAAACCGCAGAACCCACCGCCTTTATCAGTGTGCTTTTCCCTGCCATATTAGCTCCGGTTAAAAAGAGAAAATTATTTTCGGGATTCATTTGCAAATCGTAGGCCACTGGTTCGGGAAGCAATACATGGTACAATCCTTTTGCATCCACTAAGGCAGTTTCCTGTTCTATGAATTCAGGGAAGCTGAGTTGATAAGTTTTGACTGCTACAGCCATTGAATACCAGGCATCCAGCCGGCTGAAAATGTCAATCAGTTCTAATGTATCTGTTTTATACCGTCCCCGCAGATGGTAGGCAAAGAAAAGTTGTTGCCGGGAAGAGAATCTTTGTCCCGGTTCCGAGTCTGAAAGTTTTTGCAGTGGCGGTTCTTTCAGCACTTTGTTGATCCTGTCACAATAAAATTGGATACCCGGCGGCAGTTCAAGGCCTTCTAATAATTCGGCAATCTGTTTAATCCCCCGATAAAAATCAGCGAAATGAATCACCGAATATTTTATCATGGAGTAGTCTTCGCTGTGCAGCCATTTGTAAAGCAGGTTGTTTAATGAGCTGGCATTTTCACTAACCGGGTCCAGGGAGTAATCCATAAACTTGTCCATCATCAGCACAGTTCCATTGGTAATGCTGGTGGGCCAGTCCCCGACATGCTCCATAAAGGTGCGGATGATCTTTTGAGTACCGATGATTTTCTTTATATCACTATGAGGTTCGTTAAAAAATTTTTTCAGCCATTCTTTGCCGCCGGTGGTACGGGTAAAGTTGAGCTTATGAAAAATAGAAAATTCTTCTTCCGGATGAAAGATAGAAATGTCACTGAATGAGATTTTATCTATTTGCATATTGGTCAATAGTGAATTGTCAATGGTCAATTGTCAGTTTTAAGTGGTACTGATTCACAGTTGACAATTCACCACTCACTTTTATCTGTCAAATTTAAGCCGTTGCCCTTGTTGGGATTCATCCCATATACCATTTTTGTAAACGAGGTGGCCGTTTACAAACGTATGAGTAATAGATGCAGGAAAGTCAAATTTCTCTAAAGGACTCCACCCGCATTTATATAAAATATTTTCTTTTGTAACTTTTGTAGATTGGTTCGGGTCAACAATTACCAGGTCGGCATGGTAACCTTCCCGGATGTAACCCCGGTTTTTTATCTGAAAACAATCCGATACGGCATGGCTCATTTTCTCAGCTATTTTTTCCAAACTGATTTTTCCTTGTTTGTAATAATATAGCATTAATGATAAAGAATGTTGTACCAACGGCAACCCGGCATGTGCTTTTTCATACGACTCGTTTTTTTCCTGCCATGTGTGCGGTGCATGATCAGTTGCAATTACATCGAGCCGGTCGTCTAAAAGGGCTTTCCATAATGCTTCTTTATTTTGCGGGGCTTTGATGGCCGGATTGCATTTTATCTGGTTGCCTAAAGCTGCATAATCATCACTGGTGAAATGAAGGTGATGCACACAAACTTCAGCCGTAATACGTTTATCTTTCAGTGGAAACATATTTGTAAACAACTGCAATTCCTTTTCGGTGCTTATGTGCAGTATATGAAGTCTTGTATTGTACTTTTTAGCAATCTGGATGGCATACAGCGAAGATTCATAACAGGCTTCTTCATCCCTGATGATGGGATGGTCAGCAGCCGTTAATATTTTTCCGGTACTTTTTATTTTTTCCAGGTTCTGACGGATTATTTTTTCATCTTCACAATGGGTGGCAATCAGCACTTCGCTTTCTCTGAATATTTTATCTAATGTATTGGGGTTATCCACCAGCATATTTCCGGTACTGCTGCCCATGAATATTTTAATACCACAAACATCTTTTTTCATATCATTTGTCTTCAGCACTTCCTCCGCATTATCATTGCCAGTACCCATAAAAAATGAGTAATTCGCTACCGAGTGCTGCGAAGCAATGTTGTATTTATTTTCCAGCAATTCCTGTGTCAGTGCATTAGGAATGGTATTCGGCATTTCCATATAACTGGTAACACCACCGGCTACGGCCGCTTTTGCTTCTGTATATATAGTGGCCTTATGGGTAAGCCCCGGCTCCCGGAAATGCACCTGGTCATCAATACAACCGGGAAATAGGTATTTTCCTTCCCCATTAATTTCGTTGGCAACGGTATCAATATTGGCAGCAATTTTTTCAATCCTGCCATTTGTTATCAACACATCTGCCGTTTTAATGTGGCCTTCGTTGACAACCTGTATATTCTTAATCAGGTATTTTTGCATATCTTGTTCGATGAAAATTCAGACAAAATTCAATACCCATGCAATTTAAACAAACCCTTGTAAGACTTGTACTTATCCTCCTTCCGTTTTCTGCTTTTTCTCAAACTACTTACTTTCCGCAAGGCGATAAGGCCAATATATTGATAGAAAGGCTGGAGATAAAAAGGAAGAACGACTCCGCCCTTAATTTTTCAAAAACCCGCCCCTTCAGCCGCTATAGTATCATCAGCAATATAAACCAGGGTGGTACACCCGGCCTGAATAAGGTAAAGTTGTCAAGGGTTGACCAGTACAACCTGAACAGTCTGATGATGAATAATATTGAATTTGCCGGTGGCGACTGGAGCAGGTTTAAAAGTAAGAAACCTATCGCCAAACGTTTTTACCAGACCCCAGCTAATCTTTACGAGGTACATATCAAAGATTTTGACCTGGTCATCAACCCGGTGATCCAGGTTGTAATATCAAAAGAAAAGGATAATGATGAAACATTATACCTCAATACAAGAGGACTGAACCTGCGGGGAAAGATTGCGAACAAGATTGGCTTCTATGCCTACATTACCGATAACCAGGAAAAAGACCCGATGTATGTACGGGATTGGGTAAATAGACGCAAAGCGGTACCCGGACAGGGCTTTTACAAAGACTTTAAAGGAACCGGCTATGATTATTTTGATGCACGGGGTTATTTTACTTTTAATATTACCAAATACATTGATGCTACTTTTGGGTACGATAAAAATTTTATCGGCAATGGTTATCGCAGTATGTTTTTGGGTGATGCCGGCAACAGCAATCTTTTTTTCAAACTGAATACCCGTATCTGGAAAATCAATTACCAGAATCTTTTTATGGAGCTGCATAATGCAGACAACAGGACCGGCGACAGGCTGATCGGGAAAAAGTATGCAGCGATGCACCATCTTGATGTATCCATTAATAAATGGCTGAATATCGGCTTGTTTGAAGGTGTGATCTTTGGCCGGAAAGACCGGTTTGATTTTGGATACCTGAATCCAATTATTTTTTATCGTTCTATTGAACAGCAAAACGGAAGCTTTGACAACTCCGTGCTGGGTATAGATGCCAAGGCCAATATAGACAGGAAGATTCAGCTGTACGGCCAGCTATCACTCGATGAATTTTTATTATCAGAAATAAAAAAGAACCGGGGCTGGTGGGCTAACAAATGGGGCATACAAATAGGAGCCAAATACATTGATGCATTCGGTATCAGCAATCTTGATTTACAGCTGGAGCATAACAGGGTACGTCCTTTTGCATATTCCCATCGTGATTCAGTTGCCAACTACACTCATTATAACCAGCCGCTGGCACATCCGCTGGGAGCCAACTTCAGTGAGTTTATTGGAATAGCCCGTTACCAGCCTGCGCCTAAATGGCTGGCAGTGGCTAAAATTATTTATTACCAACAGGGCCGTGACAGCAGCAGCCAGAGCTATGGCAGCAATATCATCTTACCCAATACACCACCTTTCAGAAATGGTGATTTTGGATACAGTATCGGCAGCGGCTGGAAGACAAATGTGTTGTATGCATCTTTCCTGTTGTCGTACGAGTGGCGGGAAAATTTATTCCTGGAATTAAATGCGGTCTATCGCAAAGAGGATACAAAAACACCACCGATTACTTCTTCTAACACCTCCGTTATTTCTTTCGGGCTCCGGTGGAATATGCACCGAAGGGAGTTTGATTATTGATAAGGCAGACCAACTGATTAAAATTATTTTCAGATCTGATTTTTCTCATAGCCACCTGATGGCTATAAACTAAACTTGTGGTAAACAAGGGAGATGATACGCAAAATATTGTCCCGTCTCAATAAACAGGATAAGTTTCGCTACAGGGGCAACGAAATTTTCAGGATAGAAGCTTTAAGCGATGCAGTATTTGCATTTTCTGTATCTCTTCTTGCAGCTTCGCTGGAAGTGCCTCAGACTTTCCATGAATTAAAAATGATTACGAAAGGGTCTATTCCCTTTTTTTTCACGGTAACATTGATTTTTCTATTCTGGTACCGTCAGTATATTTTCTTCCGCCGGTATGGACTTAATGATTTTATTACTATTTTATTGAATTTAGCTTACCTGGTCGTTATTATATTTTATGTGTTTCCATTGAAATTTTTATTTTCTCTTTTTATTTCTGTTGTAAGTGGCCTGGATCTTTTTGCAAAAGCAAATGAAGAGGGCCTGGTAATACTAACCAATGAAGAGTTTCCGGATTTGATAATTTTATTTAGTATAGGTTATTTTTTAATCTGGCTGATTATTTATTTATTACATCTGCATGTTATACAGTTGTCGAAACTGTTTGCTTTCACCCGGTTTGAAAAACTGGTGACGCAAAAAGAAGTAAGAGGGGCATTAGGAAACTTGTTAGTTGGATTGATTGCTTTATTATTTGCCTGCTTTCATCTGACAATGGTTGCCGGCATCTGTTATCTTTTTATTCCGTTGATATTAATAATTAACCATTATATCTTTAAAAGAGAGAGTAAAAAAATTGCTGATATATAACAGATTTGGCGTTTATGCCAAAACGATACAAGGACGATTTTTATTGACTCTGGCTAACCTGCGAAAAAATACAGTGTTGCCAGCTGGTGTTTTATTAACCGCCCGTTTGTTACAATTTTTCATAATGCAGTGCCATAACGCCACATGCAAACGTTTTAGAAGCTACTAATTTCAATTTAGTAGTCCCGGTTATATCTTTAAATAGCGGCATGCCTTGACCTAGTATAATTGGATTAACAAAGAGCCAAAATTCATCAATTAGCCCCAGGTTTAATAATGATTGTGAAGCGCCGGGACTTCCAAAAATTAATATATTTTTTCCGTCCTGTTGCTTTAGCTTGTTTATGTTGTCCGAAAGTTGGTCGTTAATAACTCTGGTATTTTGAAGTCCGAATTCCTGAATAGTTTTAGATAATACAACTTTTGACACTTTGTTATACCAGGTTGAATGCTCTATGTCATGCTTTGTTGCATTTGGTTTTTCGCCTGCTGTTGGCCAATAGCTCTGCATCATTTCATACGTTACCCGTCCATAGAGTGCCGTGTCTGCCTGGTCAGTCATTGTTCCAACAAAGTCAAACAAATCATCGTCGAATTTTATCCAATTCATTTCTCCGTTGGGCCCCGCTACAAAACCATCCAGTGAAGTGTGCATAAAGAATATCAAATTTCTCATCTACTGTATTTATTAATTAGTAATCTTTTGTGACGTAATTTATTTTAGGGTAGAGAACCAGCCTTGCAGGTAACGTTTCGGGAAGTGATCGGAAGTTTTGTCTTTTCATTCTGTTGGCAAATATAGTTTTCCAGTTCCCCTTTTCAGTAATAGGGGGTCTAAATGTCCCATTTTTTTCCGGTCGCTTGTAATTAAGTGCATGTGTAAAAATGTGTCGTGGTGTGTTAAAATTGCTTTATGCTCTGTTGAGGAAAATCCTACAATTTCTACTTGCTCATTTTCTAAACGAAAGTTTGTTTGTCCTTTATGTGCTTCGTCTGGTGAACTGACTGTTGAACCTTTTGGTAAATTTACAATGTGAATAGTTGCTGTTTCAACAATGCCTGTCAGTTTGAACATAAAAGGTCGCTTTGACGACTTAGTTATCTTGTCAAGGTAGGGTTCAAATTGTTCATTTGTCTGCACACTGTCGGGTACGTTTTGGGCTGTCCATTTTTCAATATTAGCATATCCAAAAAATGGGGCTTTGATATTAAAAGTTTCCTCAACTTTCATTGTCGTGTCAGTCAATACAGTTGATTTGTATGATTTTCCGTTAATGATTAAAATTTCTCCTGCCAAATATTCAACTGGTCCAAGTCCGTATAAGTTTGTCTTGTTGGCAATGGTGTCAAGATGTATGTTTCCATAAAGTTGTCCTTTCCACATTACATTTTTCCTGGCACCAATAATTTTCACATCATTGTTTGACTTTTGTGCTATCGACTGGCAATTAGTCAAAGTAATGAATGCAAGTCCCAAAAGGGTCGTTCGAAAATTCATTTTTATCATCTCTGTTTATTATTTCCTGGTGGGTTTACGAAACAAGCAGGACTTGCTCCAGGTACTCTTTAATTATCTGTTCTGTTAAGTCCATAAAATCGTTGTTTTTTAGTCAACCTATTTCAGGACGAGACACACTGCCGATGATTGCTTCAACGTCCCGCCCCAATTGCGCAAAACCTTTTGTTACCGGCTGGCATTTGTTAATTCGGTTTGTACTTCCTCTGTCAAAGTAATATTTTGTGTTGTGTCCAAATTACCAAAACCAACTGACGATAAAATTTTGTCAAGAAATGTTTTTGGTTCTTTGTAAGTAGCACAAGGTGTCAAAGTAAAAAGTGTTTTTTCTTTCAAATGCGTTGGGTATCGAACGATAGATTTCCATTCTGTTGAGTTTGCCAAATAAGTTTCGTTAAGGTCTTGATGAAACTTATCACTCAAATATTGTGTCAACTCGTCGATGTTGTCAGCATACCATGGAATACTTTGCCATTGTCCGTCCTTGGTTACGAAAGTAAAAACCAATCATCTAAATATGGCCCGTCAGAGTTTGTATATTCTCCGATAACAACAATGTCTTTAATGTCTATTTGAAGAATATTTTTATTGTCATAGTCCCAAAAAACCTTGTCGCCTTGTAAGCGAACTATGCCAGATGAATTTTGTTTTTTAATTTCTCCTTGCATTAGTAGTGTATGTCATTATGCTTGCCGGTAACGAACAGGGCTTTATGCAGGTTGGGACTTAGCATTCCGTCTGCCCGGGCCGCTGCTGATTGAAAATATTTTGATGAAGTTAAGAACAAAAGCTCAGCGATGTTTGTCCAGCCCGAACTAAAGCCTGGCTTTGCAATTAGCTGAAGCTTAGTTTGTCAAGCCCAACTTGCATAAAACCCCATGTTAGCGGTATGGCTTTTGCAGCTTTAATTATTTGATCACTTTTAAAAGTTCTTTGTAAGTCCATTCATTGCCCTTCAAAAAGAAATCATAAGTTTTTTCCCAATCTTTTCCTTGTCCCCATCCAATCATTGAGGAAATAATTTTTGTTTTTCCAGGGCCACCAGAAACAAATTGAATTATCTCTTGGAGGTGCTGATCTTCGTCTTGCAACTTTTTAGAAAAGTTATTATTTAAGTCTACTTTCAAAATCAAAAGTTCATTTTCTAGGTAGCTAATAATTCCCAGTTTGATTGAACTGCTGTCAGAAAGTGTTTTCGTCTTGTCATAGTTAGTAACGATGCTGCCTCCATTTTTTAATTCAATATGTGCGATAGGCGCTATCCATTCGGAAAGTTTGGCATCTGTCGAAAAGTATTTCCACACCTCTTGCACTTCCAATGGAACAACAATGGAAAGCTGAAGTACTCTCTCGGTCGACTTGTTGACGTATGAAGTGTTTTCAACTTGAGCTTCTGAACTGATGCTAATGTAAAGAGTTAACAATGAGAATATCCATTTCATAATGTCCAATTTAAAAGAATGTTTGTTTAAGCTTACCGCTAACAAATAAATATACGACACTCAAATACTCCATTCAAAATATATGGCTATTGATTTTCAATCAATTGATCTTCGCCATTTCAATTGTAGTTGCGTCAATGACATTTTTACAAATTACTCTTCGCCATATTTATTGGTGAAAGATCAAGGAGAGGTTTATCGCAAATAATGCATCACCCTTCCAAATGAATCGTAAACACAATCATCCTCGACTGTATTTTATCAAACACATTGGAGAATTTGAGATTGGCATCTCTTGCATGTATGTTGCGCAGGCCGTTGCTGATTTTTATTTCAGGAGAAAAAATAAAACTGGGGAAATAAAAATTGAACCCAATACCGAACTCGGGGCCAAAATCATATTTTTCAATCTTCACCAGCTCCTCCGCTTTTTTTGCACGGGCATTACTGGCCATATCTATATCCGCCTTAATACCCAGCAAGGTATATACCCGGAAGTTGCCGATACGGTCACTCTGAAATTTTAACTGGAAAGGAAAAGCAGCAATGATCGATTCTACTTTTTTAGTAACGTTTGTATCACCATCAATATCCGGGTACTTTAACTGGTAATGTATATTCCTTTCCACAAACATCAGTTGCGGATTAAAACGAAGTTGAAACCGGTTGGAAAGGCGGGTGGTAACCTGGAAGCCAAGGGTGATGCCACCAGAGTTGGTGGGCTCTGCAACAAACACACTGTCGTGTTGTAAAAAAACAGGATGAAGCTGCGTTTGAAAACGGGCAAGGTTAATGCCGAGGCTCATACCAAAATAATAGGGCTTGCTGTCCTGGTCGGTGCGGTTCATTTCTACCCGGCTGAACTGTGCCCTGCCTGATTGGCAAAGTACCAGGCTGCCACATAGCAATAGTGATACGGCTATTTTTCTTAAAGAGGTTTTTGTCCGGAGTAAATGCAACATATTCCTAAGCTTAGTGGTTTGAACGCCGTGTCGGAGTAGCCCACTTTTTTTAAAATGTCAGTAAATAAATGACGGTCGGGAAAAGCTTTGGCCGATTCATTCAAATATCGATAGGCCTCTTTATTTTGTTTAAACCAACGGGCTACCTGTGGTGCCACAATGCCCATATACAGGTTATAAAAACTTTTAATTGCTTTTTGCTTTGGTTTTGAAAATTCAAGTACTATCAAACGTCCGCCCGGTTTCAATACCCTGAGCATCTCTGCCAGGCCGTTGTCTAGATTTTCAAAATTCCGTACTCCAAATGCCACCATCACGGCATCAAACGTATTGTCCGGAAAGTTTATTGTTTCTGAATCACCCAGTTGTAAGTGGATTTTATCCCCAAGTCCTTCTTTTTCAATCTTTTTAACACCGAGCTCCAGCATGCCTGCAGATATGTCAATCCCGGTAATTTTATCGGGCTTCAGCATTTTGTAGGCCAGCAGGGCCATGTCAGCAGTGCCGGTGGCTACATCTAAAATGTGGCGGGGATTATCTTTCCCCAGCATCCGGATGGCTTTTTTGCGCCAGCCAATATCTGTTCTGGCAGAAAGAAACCGGTTCATTTTATCATACTTACCGGCTATTTTGTCAAACATATCGGCGACCTGCTCTTTCTTGGTTTTTTCCGATTCTTTGAACGGTGTAATATGGTCGTGAGGTAATGGATTTGACATGGGGTGCAAAGATAACAACGTTTAATGTCTAAGGTTGACAGGTTGAAGGTTTTTAAACCACTGGTTTACTGTTAACTTGCAGGCCATGGAAATTGTATCAGCAGCTTATATTATCAGCAGTCCCGGCTATAAAGATTGTCCACCGGCAGATAAGCCGGAGTATGCATTTATCGGCCGTAGTAATGTGGGAAAATCATCACTGATAAATATGCTGACCAATAAAAAAGGGCTGGCTAAAATTTCATCAACCCCTGGAAAAACCCAGTTGCTCAATCATTTTGAAATTATTTCCTCCGACAAAAAAAAATGGTACCTCGTCGATCTTCCGGGCTATGGATATGCGGCCACCGTTTCGCAGAAAGCGAGGAATAACTGGGGTAATATGATTGAATCATACATCCGGAAACGGGAAAACCTCGTTTGTTTGTTTGTGTTGATTGATAGCCGGCTGCCACCACAGGCAATAGACCTGGAATTTATAGAGCAGATGGGGGAGTGGCAAGTGCCATTTGTGCTGGTTTTTACCAAAAGTGATAAAAACAAACCGGGTGCTACGGAAAAGAATGTGGCCAATTTTCTTGGTGTGCTGTCTGATAAATGGGAGGAGAGTCCGCCTTATTTTGTAACATCGGCCACAACAAAAGAAGGTAGAAAGCCTTTGCTGGACTATATCGGCGGATTAAATCGTAGTTTTACCAGGCTTTAGTGGAAAAATACCCCATTTGTGGTATCATTCATATAGGCATTTATAATTACTTTGCAAGCTCATTAGACCTTATTACAAGCTTAGTTATGAAAAAAATATTATCCGAAAGGAATATAGTCGTTATACTTTTTGTCATGGTATTGGTCACTTTCTCCCTTGCCCAGGAAGACAGTAAGAAAATGGAAAAAAAGAGCAGCACAGCTATAACGAACACCAATTCACCACTCATTACCGAAAAGCAGGAAGCCCCGGTAACCCCCGGTGCAACTTTTTTTTCCGCTAAATAATTACCATAACCGGATACTGTTCCATCGATAATTCAAAAAACCATGAGAAGGGTTTTCATCTTTCTATTATTTATTTCATCCTCTTTTTGCCATGCTCAATCCGACAGTACAACCCGGAAGGGGCAGGATATAAAGAAGCTTGTTTTTGACGATTCTTCTCTTCAACGATTACAAAAATTAAAAGATAGCGTAGCCAATGCTATTCAAACCAGGGAAAACAATCAGGTGCAGGAAAACATGTCCCGGAATATGGATGGCATACTGCAATTACAAAAAGAACGAAATGCCAAACAAAAAAAAGCGGCTATTATCCGCATTGGTATCGGAGTGGCATTCCTTATCGTCTTGATTATCGGACTTAGAAGACGGAAAAAATAGGGGAGTCAATTTTACTGGCGGAGGAACTCTCCGCATTTACAAAAGCTTTAGCGGACACCGGTTAGTTCACCACCTTGTTGGCACAACTGCTGCTGGCAAATGCTTCGGGTTTAGCTTTGAAGGCAAAGCCCATTCCAAGAATGTAACCCATTGCTTCTTTCAGCGCATCGTTACTTTTAAACTGTGGGTTGGTGTTAATGTCTGCATGAACTTCCATATCCACATCATACACAGTAAACAGGTTACAAAGCTCATAAGCAATTTCAATGCTCTTGGCTACTTCTGTCAGCATTCGTTCTTTGATAGTGAACTGGTGACGGCTTTTTTCATTGTGAATGAACATAAAACCACCATGTCCTTCCCTGAGAAAGACAATAACTGTTGCAAATTCTGTTTCCTGTCCTTTTACCTGTGAATCGGTGCCGATACATACTTTCAAACGAAATCCTTTTTCAGTTTCCCGTTTGATGGCATTTTCCACGGCGTCAATAATCGGTAGTTCAATCGGGTCGCCATTAAATTTTCTCCATCGCATAAAAAAAGGTTTTCCTAAGTTACAGGAAAACCTTTGATTAGCAATAGGGGGTACGGATTATTGTCCGCTGCTGCGGACTGAAAAAGTTGAATTATTGTTTAACAAATTTGTCAACCCATTGTTCGCTGCCATTGGCAAAACGGATAAAGTACATACCACTTGTCATCACCGATGTGTTGATGGTAGTAAGGCCATTTGTTAGTTGTCCCTGCTTTATTGTTTTACCACTCACTTCATAAATGGCATAGCTGAAGGTGCCCGGGCTGCTGATGGTAATATTGCTGTGGGCAATATTGCCGGTTAGTTTTGGCCAGTAGGTAGTACCGGTATTGCGCAATGAAACAATGTTGGAATAATACTTATGTCCATTGTCGAATGTAACGTTCAGCCTGTATTGTGCAGTGGTTGTTACATAGGGCTTGTACATAAATAAACGTTGAGCATTGTCTGTTTGGGTTACCGGGGTAAAGTTTCTGCCATCGGTTGACACCTCGAGGATTTGTTGTGTTACAGCTTCGTCTGCATCTATAATCCAGGTAAGCCGGTGCTTATCACTAACTATTTCACCCTGCAATTCCAGTTTTCTCAGTGGTAAAGTACCCGATGAAAAATCACCAGCCAGTGCATAGGAACCCAAACTGGCATAGTTGGGAGCATAAACATTTCCTTTACCTTCTATCTTCAGATAATATATTCCTGCACCCAGCATTGTATCTATTACAGAGCTCAGTAATACACCCGGATTATAAACATTAAGCTGGGTTTGTACGCTATTATACAGGGTAACCTGTAAATCAAGATTTGAACCTGAGTTGCCGGTACCCACATTATATGGGATAGCACTTAACTGGAATCTGCCGCCAGCTGGTTGTGTAAATTTGATCATATCCTGATCAGTGTTTTGAGTAATTACACCAGTGATATCAAAATGATTATTTACAAATGGCGCATTGGTAGCAGCAGCAAAAGTAGCCTGGTGATCATCTGTTCGAAAGCCAAAACCATTGCCGGTGGTTATTACGTCGAGGTCGTTCTGAATACTGGTACATCCCATTGAGCTCTGGCCATTATTCCATAAGGTAAGATTCTGGTAATAGCCAGCTCCCATTATTGGTGCCCATCCAATTTCACCAGCTCCCTGTCCATAATTATACTCAGATGTTTTAACACAACTGGTATTGTAAGTGGACTGGTGCTGAAGGCTGAGTGTATGACCGGCCTCATGTGAAGCGGCTTCAGCAATATTTTTCACATTAAAATTGAGCAGCGAGGTGAATACAAAAGCAGGCGAATCATCGCCCCAAAGAAAGGAGCCAATAAAAGCTACCCCACCGGCTGATCCATACCACTCGTATGAAGTGGTAAGCAGCACCCTGGTTCTCCTGTTGGCAGGAGCGGCCGTAAATTTTGCAGGGTCGGTGGTGATGTTAATATTAAATGGACGATAATCTTCTGCCACCCGGTTGAACACAGTTGTTATCTGTGTATTGTCAAGGCCCGAAGAATTGCAATTTATCGGACCATCATAGTTCCAGGAAGTTCCCGTAACAACATGCCCGTCGAAGTCGAGCAGTATAACTGCCTGTGCCGACGGAAGGCTGTTGAGAATCGGTACTTGTGCTGTTGCGGTAATGGCTGTCGTAAACGACAATGCCATAAGTACGGTGTGTAAATAGGTTTTCATAACAAGGGATTTTAAGTTTTTCAATAGGTACTGTAGGATAGGATACGGACGGAAAACGGGCCATTAATCAATTTAACTGAATGATTTTTTATTCATTAACCAGGTCATAGAATTTTCTTTTTACCAGCAAAAACTGGCTGTTTTCATTTTTCAACTCAAACATATCTCCATGCTGCATGCTAAGCATCCTTCCGATATAGGAAATGTTGCCTGTATCATCAGTAATTCTTGAGACAGTCAAAGTAGCTCCCGGAAAGTTAGTAGAACGAATCACTATGCTCTGGATAGTGTTTTCGTATTTGCTTACCGATGAAACAATAATACCTTCAAACTGAAAGACTGTTGCATCAGAAAGACTAAGGCTGACAGGCCTGCCCACTTCTGCACCCATCAGTACAGTGATATTATTCATTTTTACAGGAATAATATCCGGCAGATTTTGGAACAATTTGGGTTTGTTGAGATTCGGCTCATTAATAGGAATATCTCCTGTTTGAGCAACTGAACTAAGACTGTAAAGCGAAATGCTTACGCATAATGCGGCGGTACGAAGGTTTTTCATTTGAACTTTTTTTTAAAGTCAATAGGATATTGTTAAGCAACCTGGATTTTGTGGTTGCAGTTTTCAGTGGGGACGGTGATACAAGATTTGTGAAAGTTTTGAGAACTTCCAAGCATCACACAAAACAATTGGAAAGATTGAGGAGTAGTACCCGCAGTGATTCGTAAAAGCCCGGGAAATGAAATGGTGATTTACTATTAATACTGGTTTGTACTTAGCATTACCAGTGTGCAGGCCTCCAGTGTTTGAATCCCTTTTTCCTGTGCAAGTCCCGCCAGTTCATCGTTTTCGGCTCCCGGGTTGAAAATAATCCGTTTGGGATGAAGAGATAAAATATAATCGTAGTATTCCTGCTGATGTTGAGGATTAAGGTAAAGTGTTACGGTGTCAATATCCGTAAATTGTTTTTTTTCTTTTTCAATAATTACATCAGCCACCTGTGTAATTTTTCTTCCTACAGCAACAACGGGGTGATGATGGCTTCTAAGGCGTTGAATGGCCAGATAGCTATACCGGGATGGGTTATCAGAAGCGCCGAGTACCAGTGTTTTCTTTTCGTTCATCGGGTAAAACTATTTAAATATTACGAGCCCTTATCTGAATTGGGTTAATTCCCTTTGCTTTATATTTCGCCATTCCTTCCAGGTGATGAATGTATAGAATAGACTTACTAATATGGCAGGGATAGTTGTCCAAATCAGTATCTCCAGACCCGGCATACCATATTTATCATCTTTATCAAAGGATCTGCCGGTAGAATCCCGGATAAGTGCCGCTACAATTAAAAGTAATACGATAGCCGTACCAATAAGATGGTATTTTCTCCAAATTGATTTTTTCCAGGTTTGCAATCCTGTAAAAAAATGCAGCAGAATGCTGACAATCTGCAGGCATGCAAAAAGAAAAATATAAATTACAGGATTTGCAATGCCGGGTTTATTGATGACGGTGGTGGCCACTATCATCAATAACGAAATAACCTGCAGGTAAAAGTCAATCGATTTATACCTTTTCATCCGGAGAATTATTTGAATATTTTCATCAGGGCGCCAACAAACCAGGTTTCTTCAGCTTTTATCATTACGTCTAGTGTTTTATCGGCTTGTTTTCCCAGTTTTTTTATACTGCTGATAGTATCTATAAATGTTTTTACACTTTTATCTCTTTTGTCACCTTCTACTTCTTCCAGTTTATCCAGCAGTTGAAGCATTGGTTCAAGCTCTCTTTTTTTTCTTTCCTTTACAATTTGCTTTACCACTTTCCAGATATCTTTTTCGGCGGTAAAGTATTCTTTTCGTTCGCCGGTTAATAATACCCTATCTACCAGGCCCCAGTTAATCAGTTCCCGTATATTCATATTGGTATTGCCACGGCTTATGTTCAACTCTTCCATGATGTCGTCCTGCGTTTGAGGTTCCGGGCTGATAAGTAAGAGGGCATGTATTTGTGCCATCGTACGGTTGATGCCCCAATGAGTGCCAAAGGCACCCCAGCTGCTGATAAACTGTTGTTTGGCTTCGGTGAGTTTCATCTGACAAAACTACAGGTGGTTTTTAAATTTTCAAAATTTATTGAAAATATATTTTGAGGACAGCCCTGTTTTGACAGCATGATCAAATTCTGAGGGAAGGGAAAGGATTGTTATGGTGGAATGATAAGAATCAGCCATATTCAGGAAGTAAAACGACGGCTTCTTCTTTTTTTCAAGGATTGCTTCGCTATCCTGCTTATCGCCCAATTTAAGGCAGCCAATAAAGTAGCAATGGAGCCTACTTTTAAAAGTAAGTTAGAGAAATGGCCATCCATTATTTTTATGAGCAGATTAAAAATGAAGGAACTGCAGGCAGTAACGATAAACAGCATCGACCATGAAAATTCATTCATTTCATCTTCTCTCATAAGTTGTGATTTTTTAAAGCCATACTCTTACAGGTAATAAGTATTTTATTCATCACAACAAATCTGCCAGACCCGGAAACGGAAATAAAAAAGCTACCCCAAAGAGTAGCTTTACATAGTTTACCCCTCGTATAAATACTTTATAGCAGCATTGTAATAGGGTTCTCCAGGTATTTTTTGAATGTCTGCAGGAAAGCCGCACCTACAGCACCGTCCACACTGCGATGGTCACAACTCATTGTTATCTTCATGACATTGCTTACCCCAAACCCATCACCTTTTTTTACTACTACTTCTTTTATTCTTCCCACGGCCATGATGCAACTGTCAGGTGGATTGATGATAGCAGTAAATTCATCTATATCCATCATACCAAGATTAGAAATGGTAAAAGTGTTACCTGAAAATTCATTGGGTTGCAATTTTTTGTTTTTTGCTTTTCCGGCTAACTCTTTGCTTTCTGCTGCAATTTGTGGTAATGTTTTCTGATCTGCAAAGCGAATCACCGGAACAATAAGACCTTCTTCAATAGCAACTGCAATACCGATGTGGATATGGCTATATCTTCTTATTTTATCACCTAGCCAGGAAGCATTGACTGCGGGATGTTGACGAAGGGCTAATGCTGTTGCTTTCACTACCATATCATTAAAGCTGATCTTGGCAGGACTTACTTCATTCAATTGTACCCTTGCCGCTATAGCATTGTCCATATTGATTTCCATCGTAAGATAGAAATGCGGGGCACTGAATTTACTTTCTCCCAGTCGTTTGGCTATTATGCTGCGAATTTGTGAGTTTGGAATATCAGTGAAACCTTCTTGTCCTTTTGCGCCATCGGATTCTTTGTGTGACCACGGTAATATATCTACGCCGCCGCTGGTTGAAGCACCTTTTCCACCCGGGGCACTGATTTGTTCTTTATAATTATCAATGTCAGCTTTAATAATTCTTCCCCCATCACCAGAACCACTTATCGCTTTAATATCAATCCCTTTTTCCGCTGCTAATTTTTTTGCAAGTGGCGAAGCCTTCACTCTTCCATTTTCAGTAGAAGATGAGTTTGCAGCAATAGTTTGAGTTGACTCAGCAGGAACTTTTGCATTTTCAGGTGCCGACTGTTGACTGTTGGCTGCAGGCTGTGGACTAATAGCTCCCCCTTTTGTAGCAGCAATAATCGCATCCACATCTACTTTCCCTTTCTCACCTATAATACATAATAATCCGTTCACAGGAATCTTTTCACCTTTCTGTGCGCCAATATGTAATAATGTGCCATTCTTATAACTCTCTAATTCCATCGTGGCTTTATCGGTTTCGATCTCTGCCAGTACTTCACCTTTCTTCACTGTATCTCCAACATTTTTGTGCCAGGAAGCAATCACACCTTCTTCCATAGTATCACTCAATCTTGGCATCAATACTACTTCTTCCCTGTCTGCCGCCGAGGCAGGCATTTTGGAAATATCGGGAGCAGATTGGTTAATAGGTTGATTGGGTGATTGGGTAGCAACTGCCGATTCTTTTGGAGTAGTTGCGGATTGTGGGTTGCTAACTGGCGAAGAGCCTGCTTTCAACAACGATGAAACATCTTCGCCTGCTTTTCCAACGATGGCTAATAATTCATCAACTTGAATTTTTGTGCCTTTATCGCCACCGGTATGCAGGAGAATGCCATCTTTATAGCTTTCCAGTTCCATGGTAGCTTTATCAGTTTCTATTTCAGCCAGGAGGTCACCCTTTTTTACAGTATCTCCGACTTTTTTATGCCATGCAGCTATTACACCTTCAGTCATGGTGTCGCTTAATCGGGGCATCAATATCTCTTCGGCCATTGCCTATTATTTTCGCCGAAATTAAGGTAAAATGCTGAACCTGCCTATCGGGCACATAGGTCATAGAGCGGAGATTAATAGTCAAGTTCCAGCCGCAGCCGGTCTTTTAATTCTTTCACCATCGGGTATTGCTCTGCCATTTTCAGGAACTGTTCTTTTGAGCTCAGGGTGATTTCTATTTGCGGACGGTTTTCCGCCTTTTCTTCAATCATTACATTGAACTGTAAGGAACGGTTTTGCAGCCTGTCCTGAAGAAATGCAAACAATTTGTTTCGGTCCTGTTCGATAAATTGTTTCTCAATGGTGTTGGCAGTAACCGCCTCAAACGAGTTGGAATCTTTTACACGAAGTAATGCCAGCTCAAAAGACTGTGCTGCCGGGTTCTTTGCTTCCTTCAACTTAACTACATATTCCGCCCATGCTTGTTGCAAATCTGCCAGTTGTAATGCATGATTAATATTTCCATTTCCATTGTTGCCATTATCCTGGTATTGCTGGCGGATTTTATTTAAAGCAGAAATTTTTGTGTTTACTTTTTTGGGGCCATCATCTCCGGCAGGTAAGCTGATGGATTCAGGGTGAGAATATACCGCCAAATCCTCTTTCATAACTATTATTTCCTTAGCTGTGTCGATGATCAGTTTTGCACTGCTTTGTTTGTTGGTAGTAGTAGCCGGGGTAAATTCTGAACCGGGAGTTGCTGTGTAGGAAGAACCTGCAAATGGTTTAATTGCTGAAGTGCGAAAAGCTAATGACGCATCAACTATTTTTTTTTTACTGACACCAGTTCCATCTGCTGTTATAGAAATAGCTTGTTGCAGGTAGCAAAGTTTGATAAGGGCTAATTCAACATGCAGTCGTTTGTTTCTTGCTGCTTTATAATTTATCTCTGCCTCATTCAAAATATTTAAGGCGCTGATAAGAAGAGCAGGGGAGACCGTTTTTGCGGTCGAAATATATTTATCCTTAAAGCTTTCTACCACGTCGAGTAAAACGGCGGCTTTTTCATCTTTACATACCAGCAGGTTGCGAATGAATTCTGCGAAGCCATTTAATACAAGGTCGCCTTCAAATCCTTTGCGATTAATATCGTCATATTGCAACATGGCACCGGAGAGGTCTTGTTGCTGCATACATTCCAAAAATTTGAAATAGCAATCGGCATCAAGAATGTTGAGGTGTTCTAATGTGTTGGCATAATTCAGTTCACCATTGGTAAAACTCACAATCTTATCAAGAATGCTCAACGCATCCCGCATACAGCCTTCACTTTTTTGGGCTATTATCTGGAGTGCTGCTTTTTCAGCCTTAATTTCTTCCTTTTCACAAATTTCTTCCAGGTGATGAACCGTATCACTGGTTGTGATACGTTTAAAATCAAAAATCTGGCAACGGCTTAGAATTGTTGGAAGGATTTTATGTTTTTCTGTGGTGGCTAAAATAAAAATCGCATAGGGAGGTGGTTCTTCTAATGTTTTCAGAAAAGCATTAAAGGCAGAAGAACTTAACATGTGTACCTCATCAATCACATATACTTTGTATTTACCTGTTTGCGGAACAAAACGGATCTGGTCAACCAGGTCACGGATATTGTCGACTGAATTATTGGAAGCACCATCCAACTCAAAGTAATTCATAGATGCCCCATCATTGAAAGAAGTACAGCTCTGGCATTTATCGCAGGCCTCACCATCTTTTGTTTGATTTTCGCAGTTGATGGTTTTGGCTAAAATTCTTGCGCAGGTGGTTTTGCCAACACCCCTTGGGCCGCAAAATAAAAATGCATGTGCTAATTGCTGGTGTTTGATTGCATTTTTAAGGGTGGTGGTAATATGCGATTGACCAATGACTGTATCAAAAGTCTGCGGCCTGTACTTCCGTGCTGAAACAATGAATTTTTCCATACCGACTGCAATTTAAGAAACCCCGAACGGCTTCCTGAAAAAGGATAGTTACTGTGAATAAGTTTTAATGAAGAATGGGATGTGGCTTGAATTCTTTTGTTCTGTCAAACAGATACCTGTAGGTAGTCAATATTCTGCTGCGGTTGTTGGCAATTGATTCAGCTACATTCACCATTTTAGGGTTGAACTCGCCAATCCACTGCATTTCATAGTCGTCATAGATTGGTTTCCCGATTTTGTATTCGCCGTTTGTAATGGTCAGGTGTTGTATCACTTTGCATCCTTCCACTATCAGGTAGCTATCAACTCCCCGGCCCTGTAGCTCCGGAACGATGCCAAAAACAAGCCCGGTAAATTTTCTGTTATTGACAGTTGCCTTTATCCAAAGGAATTTCAGTTTGTGCCAAAGGCTGAATTTTCCTTTCAGGTATTTAAACCATTGATTGAGGTCGGGCAGGTTTATCCATATGCCGACCGGCTCTCCTTTATAATATACAAACCAGTTTATCCTTTCATCCATCACCGGTTTCATAGACTGGAACATTTTCAACACTACTTTTTCGTCAAGCTGCTTCAGGCCACCGTGACCTGCCCAGGCTTTATTATAAACGATGGTGAAATCCTTTGCAAATTTTTCTAATTGATTCTTTTTAATATGTGCAGAAGAAAATCCCGGGTCTTTGGCACAATCAGCATGTCGGTCATAAAATTTTTGTTGAATGCGGACATTGGCTTTCATACCAAAGCAGATCTGGTTGAAATAATTCCTGAACCCATAGTTTTCAAACAATTGCTGATAGTAGGGGGGATTAAAATTCATGCAATACATTGGCGACAGATCAGTTCCTTTAACGACCAGTCCCCACCAGCGATCTCTCTCCCCGAAGTTGATTGGCCCGTCCATGGCCTCCATCCCTTTTTGCATCAGCCAGTGTTTGGCTACATCAAAAAGCATATCAGCAGCCACCTGGTCATTGATACAATCAAAAAATCCAATACCACCAACAGGGCCATCATCTCCTTTATTCTTATATTTTTTATTAATAAAGGCAGCGATACGGCCAATTAATTTTCCTTCGTTGTCTTTTAGCACCCATCTAATTGCCTCTCCAAACCGGAAGGTTTTATTTTTTTTTGTGTCAAACACATCGTTTACATCCTTTTCCAGGGGTATGATATATGCGGGTCTGTCTTTATTAATAGATACATTAACCCGTAGAAAATCTTTGGCGAGTGGCTTAGTCGTTACTTCGATTAGTTGCATACAATTTCAGGAATGGGCAAAAGTAGCCAGATTGGCCTGATAATACTTGCTAAAACACGGTTTTCAACCCATTTTCCACAGTTCAAAATCTTTCACTTTCAAATTGGCAAATTACCCCCGCCCCCTTACCTTTGCGGCCTGAAAAGCAACCCTCTAAATAAACACTTTATATGGCAAACGTAGGTAAGGTTAAACAGGTTATTGGCGCCGTAATTGACGTTCAGTTTGACGGCACACTTCCTGAGATTTATAATGCATTGGAAATAACAAAGGAAAACGGTGAAAAACTGATTCTGGAAGTGCAGCAGCACCTGGGTGAAGATAGTGTTCGTACCATTGCGATGGACGGTACCGAAGGTCTTGTTCGTGGTACCAAAGTAGTGGATACTGGTATTCCGATTGCCATGCCTGTTGGTGATGCAATTAAAGGACGGTTGTTCAATGTAACCGGTGATGCTATTGACGGTTTACCACAGGTAAGTAAAGTCGGTGGTCGTCCCATTCACAGTTTACCCCCTGCATTTGAAAACCTGAGTACGGCCAGTGAAATCCTATTTACTGGTATTAAAGTAATTGACCTCATCGAACCATATGCAAAAGGTGGTAAGATTGGATTGTTTGGTGGTGCCGGTGTTGGTAAAACAGTATTGATACAAGAGTTGATTAATAATATCGCAAAAGCATATGCTGGTGTATCTGTATTTGCCGGTGTGGGAGAAAGAACCCGTGAAGGAAATGACCTGATGAGAGAGATGATTGAAGCTGGTATTATGAAATATGGCGATGCTTTCAAGCATAGCATGGAAGAAGGCGGATGGGATTTGTCTAAAGTTAATATGGATGATCTGGCCGAATCTAAAGCCACTTTCGTATTCGGACAGATGAACGAACCTCCCGGAGCAAGAGCAAGGGTGGCACTCTCCGGATTGACAATTGCAGAATATTATCGTGATGGTGATGGCACTGGTAAAGGCCGTGATATCCTTTTCTTTGTTGATAATATCTTCCGTTTTACACAAGCTGGTTCTGAAGTATCTGCCCTTTTGGGTCGTATGCCTTCAGCGGTGGGATACCAACCTACCCTGGCTACTGAAATGGGTATCATGCAGGAACGTATTACTTCTACCAAAAATGGTTCTATCACATCTGTGCAGGCGGTGTATGTACCTGCGGATGACCTGACCGATCCGGCTCCTGCAACTACATTTGCTCACCTGGATGCTACTACCGTATTGTCAAGAAAAATTGCCGACTTAGGTATCTATCCTGCGGTTGACCCGTTGGATTCTACTTCCAGAATATTAACGCCAAAAATTGTTGGTGACCTTCATTATGATTGTGCTAACAGGGTAAAATTAATGTTGCAGCGTTATAAAGAATTACAAGATATCATTGCCATCCTTGGATTGGATGAATTGAGTGATGATGATAAGCTGGTAGTAAGCCGTGCAAGAAAAGTACAACGTTTCTTATCTCAACCATTCCATGTGGCAGAAGCTTTTACCGGTTTGAAAGGGGTATTGGTTCCGATTGAAGAAACAATCCGTGGTTTCAACATGATTATGGATGGGGAAGTGGATGAATATCCGGAATCAGCATTCAACCTGGTAGGAACTATTGATGATGCTATTGAAAAAGGTAAGAAGTTGATGGCAGCTGCACAGGGATAATTATTAATGCGATTTTGTACGAGGACAAACTTATCAGCGTAATATTTTTGATTTATGAATTTAGAAATTCTGACTCCCGAACGTAAGCTTTACAGCGGCGAAGTGTATGGTGTACAAATGCCGGGTATCAGCGGTTCGTTTGAAGTGCTGGAAAAACATGCTCCGCTGGTAAGTGCCTTAAAAGCAGGCAGGGTAAAAGTGCTGAAGGATAAACAAAATCATTTTGCTTATTTCGATATCCAAGGTGGATTTGTGGAAGTGCTCAATAATAAAGTAACTGTGTTAGTAGAAGGCGCAGCGCCGGTAGAATAAAGAATTTTTTCTGCCTTAAGGCAGGCTGGAAAAACCGACCCTTCCGGGATTGTGAAAACAAAATTATAACCTCCTGATTTATCGGGAGGTTTTTTTATTTCCAGGTATTTCATGCAGGAACAATGAATCGGGGTTGGATAGGATATTGAAACAACACCAGTTTAGTGAATCAGCAATTTGTTTTAACTCCTTTAAAAGTTGTAGTTCGGGTGCTGAAAAATCGGCCATGGCCTTCCCTTTTCTGGAAACAGAATAGAACCTGATATTAGCCTTTTTATTTCCGCTCAATTTTTGCCAGCGGTCAATCCGAAAAGAATCGCAATCTGATTTATATACCGTGACCCCTGACCAATTATATTGATTTATTTTATACGCAGCGAAAGCTCCACGATATTCCCCTGATTTCTTCCATAGCAAAGAAAGATGTCTAATGCTGCCATCATCACCCTTCTTAGAGTATATATTTTTATTACAAGAAGAAAAAAAAGACAAGTACAATAAGTATTCTAAGCATAAGAAATTTTAATTACTCTTATTCTGTATTTTCTTTTGCACTTCTTTCTCTGCCCAGGTAAACACCTTTTTCATCATATCTGTTTTTCTTAATTCATATTTATTGCGGATTTGCTCTTCTTCATTGGCTACCATTACAAAAATTAAATCAATCACTCTTGCCGAAATAAAATCACTTAAATTATTTTCTAACGGTTTATTAATAAAAGGAATTTTGTTATAAACATTGGTGATGGAACTCCATTCCTTATCGGCACCCTCTGTTTTAATTGTGCTGTCTATAATAGGGCGAAAACCACTCATCAGGCCCGGTTTCATTTCCAGTTTAAAATAATCAGTAGCAGCATGCATATTATCAGTCACTAAAATTTTTGCAGCATCTCGAATACTCATATTCTTTACCGCATCAACAAAGAGTGGTTTTGAAATAGCAACTGCTGATGACATGGCTTTAGTAAATTTTCCGGTAACCTGGTTCATCACTTTATCAAAACCTATGTCCCGGAGGGTCTTTTCAATTTTTTCTGCTTCACCGGGAAAGGCAAAGCGTACCAATGGATTTCCATCCGGGTCAGCGAACGCATCAAATCCTTTAAACAGTCCCTGCGATAGAGCATCTTTTAATCCCAGGGCCATTTCCAGTTCGGAGGGAATGAGCCCTAATTTTTTTAAAGTATTGCATTGGTACGACCAGAAAATTGAAAGGGAAAAGAGAAATATAAGAAGTGTACGTTTCATAATGAGAAAATTAGAATATTCGGGAAAGAAAAGTTTGTTGTTCGGTAAGATCAAAATATACAGATGAATTATTTGCCTGATTACTTTCCGGGACTGGCTTTAATTCAACTGTGGGTCAATTGGAAAGTTTACCATCATTTCATAATCACCGCCTAAGTGTTTCAAAGAGTCTTTCCATATTTCTTCATAGTTAGTATGGAAAATTAATTTGCGGGTTGCTTTTACGGTAAGCCAGGTTTTTTCTGTCATTTCGTTAGCAAGTTGCCCTTCTCCCCAGCCAGAGTAACCAATATAAAAACGAATCTTATTGGGATCGATAGTTTCATTTTTTATCAGGTTGACTACAGCATCAAAATCACCACCCCAATACACACCTTTAATGACTTCCTGGCCGCCGGGTATTTCATTGGGATATTGATGAATAAAATGAATAGAATCAATCTGGACTGGTCCACCATAATAGACCGGTAGTTTATACCCTTCCAGCTCAGGGATAAGTTCGTCCAGCGTATTATCATATTGCCGGTTCAAAACAAATCCAAAGCTCCCTTCTTCTTTGTGTTCACACAAAAAAACAACCGTTCTCAAAAAGTTGGGGTCTTTGAGAAAAGGGTCAGCGATTAACAAAATGCCGGAGGCAGGATCAATCATGCTTCAATTTAAGGCGAAAAATCTTTTTTCAAAATTTCTGTTCAAAATAACTATCAGTTGACATAGATAATGACTGGCTGAAAGGTTAGATTGTCTTTGTATGTTATAAATCACCGTTAAAATACCTTAAATACCCTTTTGCCGGTATGGTAGCCGATACAGGGAATGTATTTTTGTAGATTGGCAGGGTTTTTTATCTTACGCAGCAAATAGTTACAATAAGTGAAAAGAATTTTTACCATAATTACAGTTTTAGTTAGCTTATCATTGATTGGCACCATCTTCATCCAGATATCCTGGATACAAAATATGGTACTGTTGAGGGAAGATCAGATTAAAGAAAGGGTGAATAAGGCGGCAGAAACGGTGGCCGAGGAATTAGCACAGCACAAGGGAAGCTATGCTGCAGGTGGTAATAAAAAAATTAAACAAGACAACTTTTCGTTGGATTTTCTAAAGCCTTATTCAGTCGGACAACAGTTTAGTGTGGATGATATAAAAAGAAAATTGCAAAAAGCCTTTTTGGAAAATAATTTAAAGGATGTTCAATTTGAGTTTGGTGTCGCATCTTTTGACAGAAACGGGATAGAAAATTATTTTACAAGACAGTCGGAAAGTTTTGCTGCCTTTTATGAGGATTCCCTTCATAATACTTCTATTATCACCCTATTGACTCCTCCCAGCGGTAGCCCCGGTGAAAATCTTTCCTCCGATGAAGCGTTTATTGTGGTGATACCGAATATAAAAAATTTTGTATTAAAATCACTTCGTTGGAGAATTATAACCTCTATTGCTTTTACATTAGTTATCCTGGCAGCTTTCTATCTTACCGTTCGAACAATGCTCCGGCAAAAAAAATTGGGTGAAATAAAGAATGATTTTATAAATAATATGACCCATGAGTTCAAAACACCCATTGCCACCATATCACTGGCAGTAGATGCCATGCGAAATGAAAAGGTAATCAGTGATAGGACTAAACTTGGTTATTTCAGTGGTATTATTAAAGAAGAAAACCAGCGGATGAACAGACAGGTGGAAACAATTTTGAAAGCATCCCAGTTAGAAAAGCAGGAGGTTGATTTAAACCTGAAGCCTGTTCATGTGCATGAAGTAATTAATGATGTGGTCGATAATTTTATTCTGCAGCTGGAGGATAAAAAAGGAAAAATTGAATTATTGCTGAATGCACCGAATGATTTAATCAATGCTGATGAGGTTCATTTCTCTAATCTTGTCAATAACCTTATGGATAATGCGGTAAAATATGCAAAAGAAAATGTGCCGCCGGTTATAAAATTAACGACACACTCCAACGGCAAATATTTTACCATGAAAGTGGAGGATAACGGAATTGGAATGAACCGGGATACCATTAAAAGGATATTTGAACGCTTCTACCGGGCTCATACCGGAAACGTTCACAATGTAAAAGGCTTTGGCCTGGGTCTCAGTTATGTAAAAACAATGGTAGAAGCCCATGATGGTGATATAAAAGCCGAAAGTACATTAGGCAAAGGCAGTACTTTCACTGTTGACCTTCCATTGAAAAAAGCTTAAGAATTGTTTTTCCATAATAGACTTCCATCTCCATAGCTTAAGAAGCGAAAATCGTTTTGCAGGGCATGGTCGTACACTTTCCTCCAGCCAGCCTGTCCGGTAGGCAGATCATCTCCGATTAATGCTGCCACTAATAAAAGTAAAGTCGATTGTGGCTGATGAAAGTTGGTAATCAAACCTTTTACAATTTTGAAATCATATCCCGGAGCAATTAGTAGTTGTGTTTTTGTAACTAATCGTTCCAGTTTATTCTCATTCATACAATTCAGTAAAGCATTTAGTGCATCTTTAGCAGGAATATATTTCCCACTCAATTCATAAGCTTCCCATTGGGAAAGATTAAATGAATTATCAGACACTGCTGTTGACTGTTGACTGTTGACTGTCGACAACTTCACTCCCAGCCAGTATAAACTTTCAATTGTACGGAGTGAGGTAGTACCAACTGCAATGATGTTGTTCTTAAGATTGGCGATAATATTTTCTATCGTCGTTCTGGCGACATCAATGAACTCTGCATGCATTTCATGCTTCTGCATGGTTTCACTCTTCACCGGTTTAAAAGTACCGGCGCCAACATGCAGTGTAACGAAATCAGTTTGAATATTTTTTTCTTTGAGGTGATTAAAAATATGGTCTGTAAAATGTAAACCTGCAGTTGGAGCAGCTACTGAACCATCAAAATGAGCATATACAGTTTGATATCTTTCCTGGTCCGATTTTTCAACGGCTCTTTTTATATAAGGTGGCAAAGGTATGGCACCGGTATAATGCAATACTTCTGCAAAACTTAAAGCTGAAGGTGTCCATGAAAGCTCTATGACAAATGTTTCCTTTCGTTTCTCCACATACCTCGCAGACAATATAATTTCCTGTCCATCTTGTTGAATTTTCTTTTCCAGGATTTGCCCTGCTTTCCATTTAGAAGCACCACCCACCAAACATTGCCACCATACTTTTTCTTTCTGCAACATGGCAGTGGTTATGTCAGCATATTGTTCGTGTGGTTCAAGACAAAATATTTCGATTACCCCACCAGTTAATTTTTGAAAGAGTAATCTTGCTTCCACAACTTTGGTGTTATTAAAAACAAGTAAAGAATTTTCAGCGATGTGTTCAGCAATATTTTTGTAAACATCTTCGTCTATTTTTCCTTTTCTATAAATAAGCAATTTGGAAGCATCTCTTTCTGCTAAAGGATACTTGGCAATTCTCTCTTCGGGAAGAGAATAGGTGTAGTCGTTGATGGATAAATTCTTGGGATTTGTCATGATACAACAAACTGTTGTATTTGGTGAGGGGCGAAAATACAATCGTTTATTTTTATGGGTTTCTGAATAAATGACTCTTTTCATTGAAGCATTTATCTATTTATCAACTCTCTACTTCATACTTTCTATCAACTTACTCTATCCCCAGCTTATCCACAGCAATTCACAGTCTATACAGTAAAAAAGAGTTCTTAATCGGTTAACATTCTATCAAACCCTTTACAGTATTGTGTTTCGGGCAAAAAAAAGGTGGGGATAAAAGAAAATCAAAAATATTTGGTGGTTAAGTGGGAAAAAGTGTTATTTTGTGTCAATTAAAACAAACTTGACTCAATCAACTGATAATGACAGGCTTTCTCGGAGAATTCGAGGCTACTTTGGACGCCAAGGGGCGGTTCCTCCTCCCGGCAGGGTTCAAAAAGCAATTGCCGGAAGCGGAAACTGGTCGTTATGTTATCAACAGGGGATTTGAACAATGTTTAGCTCTCTACCCGATGAGGACCTGGGAGCCGCTCTTTGCAAAAATTTCCGGGCTGAACGAATTTGACCCAAAACAAAGGGAGTTCAGACGAGCCTTTCTGAACGGAGCCACTTATGTGGAGCCGGATACCGCAGGGAGGATACTGTTGCCCCCGAGTTTGAAAGTTTATGCGGGGTTAGAGAAAGACATAGTGCTGATGGCAACAGGAGATAAAATAGAAATCTGGGATAGTAATAAGTACAAACAGCTCTTTGATTCAATTTCTTCGGATGCATTAAGTGACCTGGGTAACCAGGTGTTGGGCGGAAAACAGGATGGTTAATTAGATAAATAGTTAATTAGGTATCAGGCTATGGGAAACCAGAAACAAAAAAGGAAACCGGGAGCTTTAGAAACTAATCAACCAATTAAAGAATTAACCGATACCTATCACATACCTGTTCTGCTTGCTGAAACGATAGAAGCTCTCAACATTCAACCCGATGGCATTTATGTGGATTGCACATTTGGGGGGGGGGGACATTCTAAAGCGATTCTCGAAAAGCTGAGTGTCAATGGAAAGCTAATTGTCTTTGATCATGATGCGGATGCCCGGCAAAACCTGACTGGTGATGAAAGATTAATTTTTGTTTCACAAAATTTCAGACATCTGCAACGTTTTCTACGGTTAGAGGGAGTAACAGCAGTAGATGGCATCATGGCCGACCTGGGAGTGAGCAGCCACCAGTTTGATGAAGCAGACAGAGGATTTTCAATTCGCTATAATGCTGAGTTGGATATGCGGATGGACCAACGCCAAACATTGACTGCTTATGATGTGGTGAACACTTATACAGAACAACGATTGCACAAATTGTTTGAACAGTATGGTGAAGTGACTAACTCTAAAACATTAGCTAAAAAAATTGTTGATGTTCGGGGTGCCAGCTCACTCAAGACGATTGATGGTTTTAAGAATGCAGTCCGGGAAATAGTTAAAGGAAATCCCAACAAGTACTTCGCCCAGGTTTTCCAGGCATTGAGAATCGAGGTGAACGATGAATTAGGTGCGTTAAAAGAAATGCTGGAACAAATCCCATCCTTGTTAAAGCCCGGAGGAAGAGTAGCCATTATTACATTTCATTCCCTTGAAGATAGATTGGTAAAGAATTTTTTTCGTCGTGGTTCTTTTGATGAGCCGGATGAAAATCCTTTTATCAATACTGAAAAAGTGAGTGAATTAAAAGTGATAACAAAGAAGCCATTAGTACCGGCAGATAGTGAAATGAAGAGAAACCCAAGGTCTAGAAGTGCTAAACTGCGGGTGGCGGAGAAAGTGATGATGGCCTAAGAGAATTAGAATTCATAACAGTAATACCAGAAGATAAAGATTTGGAAAATCTATATCCTTTGAAATCAACCCTCCTGTCAATATGGGAGAAGTGAGAAACCAAAATTCAACGAGCTAACAACTCATTTTATGACGGAACAAGAAAATCCAAAAGAACGGGACCTGAAACCAAATTCTGCCTCGGCAGGATGGAAGCGGTGGCTGAATTATCAGTCTATCGTAAAGCAGGTGCCGTTCTTTTTGTTCCTCACAGCATTAGCAGTGGTTTACATTTTTAATGGTCATTATGCAGATAAGACTATCAGGAAGATAAACCGCACAGCAAAAGAAGTAAAAGAACTGAAGTACGAGTATATAGCGGTTAAGAGTAAAGTGATGTACCAGAGTAAACAAAGTGAACTGGTGAAAGTGGTAGTGCCTTTGGGATTGAAAGAACTAACGGAATCACCAGTAGTATTAAAAGATAGTACTTCAGTCCCCTGAAGGGGAACTGAAGAGGATGAATACGAACAGAAAGATGGCTAAAAATTCCTTTCTAACGGACTAAAGAAAGGTGGACGAATACAACTAATAACAACTAAATCAAACCGGCAGGCTAAACCTGGTGGTTAACAACGGACATTGGACGTTAAACGGGACATATTATGGAGGGTTTACCTCAGCTTTATCGGCATAGTACTGATTAGTGTACTTGTCCTCGGCAGAGCTTTCTACATTCAGCGGTTCCAGGGAAATCACTGGCGGAGCATGAGTGACAGCCTGCATCAGCAGTTTCTTACACTAGATGCAGAACGGGGAACGATCTACAGTGAAGACGGACAAATGCTCAGTACTTCAATTCCCACTTTTGATGTTTTCATTGATTTTAATGCAGATGGTTTAAGAGAAAAGAAAGGAAAACGTTTTAATGAAAATGTTGACTCCTTTGCTATTTCTTTAGCAAACTACTTTAACGATAAAACCGCAACTCAATATAAGAAAGAGTTGCAGCTTGCATTTAAGGAAAATGCGAGATATTATCCGTTGAAGAAAAAATTAAGTTTTGATGAGTATAAATCGTTCCGTGATTTTCCTTTAGCAAGGTTGGGAAGAAATAAGAGTGGTATTATTATTCAAACAAGCAGTAAAAGATTACCTCCATTCGGCTTGCTGGCAAATAGAACCATTGGTTTAGCCAGGGAATTTAAAGATGGAGATAAGAAAAATAAAAAGCAGAATGTAGGATTGGAAAGAAGTTATGATTCTGTTTTAAGTGGAAAAGATGGACAGCGATTAGTACGCCGTATTGCCGGGGGAACATTGATACCGGTGGAAGGTGCGGAGACAGAGCCTGTTAATGGTAAAGATATCTATACTACAATAGATGTAAACATGCAGGACATTGCAGAAACTGCCCTGATGCGGATGATGCTGCAATGTGAGGGACCTTATGGTACTGCCATTGTTATGGAAACCAATACCGGAAAGATCAAAGCGATGGCGAATCTGGGTCGCAGGCCGGATGGTTCGTATTGGGAGGATGATAATTATGCATTAAGAGCTACAGAGCCCGGTTCCACTATTAAGCTGGCAACCTTATTATCTGTACTGGAAAAAGGAACGAGTAAAATTGATGATAAAGTAGAGGTGGGTGGTGCTGGTCGTTTACAAGTGGGAAGTAAAATGGTAACTGATGCTGAACGGTCGCCAAGGGCTGTTTTAACAGTAAAGGAATGTTTTGCTCATAGCTCAAATGTAGGAATGAGTAAACTCGCCTACAAAGCTTTTGCTCAAAGACCGGAGGAGTTGAAAGAATATTTGCATCGGTTCCACCTGGATGTAAGATCACCGATTGATTTAAGTGATGTTCCCAAACCAACAATGGCACCATTAAACCAGAAAGGAAGTGCCGAAGGAAATATGTTGTGGATGAGTTTTGGTTATGGATTACAGGTTAGCCCTTTACATACCCTTACCTTATATAATGCAATTGCCAATAATGGCAAGATGATGAAACCATACCTGGTAAATACTATCCAGAGTAATGGCCTTATTACAAAACAACTTCAGCCCATTGTACTTGAAGAAAAACTTTGCAAGCCCGATGTAGTTCAGGCAGCAAGAGCCTCTATGGAAGCAACTGTAATTGATGGAACAGCTACCCGTGTTTTCAAGGGTATGCCCTTTGCAGTTGCAGGAAAAACAGGAACAGCACATGTATCTGATGGTCCGATTAAATATGGAGATGGGGTGTACCAGGCCACATTCGTTGGATATTTTCCTGCGGATAAACCTCAGTTCACTTGTATAGTTGTTGTCCGCACCAAACCACATGCAGCCTCTCACTACGGTGGCACAGTGGCGGCGCCAGTGTTTCGAGAAATCGCTACCAAATTGTATGCGATGTATGTCGAGAAGAAAAATCCTTCTAGGTATGCAGGCACAAAAGATAGCTCAGGGTATTTCTATGCAGGTTTTACAAAAGATATAAAGAATGTATTCAAAGCAATGAATATGGCTTACAGAGATTCCGTAGCAGAAAATAATTGGGCCAGTGTGTATGCCAATAATTATCAACCGGTGATGAAGGCCGCAACAGTCCGACAGCAGGTGATGCCGAATGTAAGAGGAATGGGATTAAAAGATGCGGTATACCTGTTGGAAAATATGGGATTAAAAGTAGCCGTGAGAGGAAGAGGAAAAATAACAATGCAATCTGTAGCCCCGGGAACAGCTTTGGCAAAAGGCGTTACAGTAATACTGGAGTTGAGTTAGGAAAGTTTTTAGATTGAAGTTTAAAGTTTGTTGTTATCGTGTTATTGCAAGATGTATTATATAAGGTAGCGATCAGGTCGGTGGCGGGAAATACATCGGTTGAAGTGAATGATATACAAATTGATTCGAGAAAGATAAAACCGGGTGCAGTATTTATAGCGGTAAAAGGAGTAGCAGCAGACGGTCATCAGTTCATTGAAAAAGCAATTGAGAATGGAGCAGTGGTAATTGTGTATGAGGAATCAGGGCTCCCGACTCCGGACTCCCGACTCACTTATGTGCAGGTAGAAAATAGTGGAAGTGCTGCTGCCTATATGGCGAATAATTTTTTCGGTAGGCCATCAGAGAAAATAAAACTGGTGGGAGTAACAGGAACAAACGGTAAGACAACTATTGCGACATTATTATTCAAGCTCTTTACAAGATTGGGATATAAATGCGGATTACTTAGCACTGTGGAAAACCAGATTGGTTTAACTGTAGTGCCTGCAACGCATACCACACCGGATGCCATTAGTCTTAACCAATTGTTAAGTCAGATGGTGAATGAAGGATGTACACATGTGTTCATGGAAACAAGTTCACATGCTATACACCAGCATCGGGTAACAGGTTTGCAATATGCAGGTGGAGTTTTCAGCAACATTACACATGACCACCTGGACTATCATCAAACATTTGATGAATATATCCGGGTAAAGAAAGCCTTCTTTGATTCTTTATCATCCTCAGCATTTGCCATCAGCAATGCAGATGACAAAAGAGGAACGGTGATGCTGCAGAATACCAGTGCAAAGAAATTCTACTACAGTTTGAAAACGGTTGCAGAATTCAAAGGAAAGATTCTGGATAACAGCCTGAGTGGTTTGATGATGATTGTAAATGATGTGGAAGTGCATTTCAGGTTGATTGGCGAATTCAATGCGTATAACCTGCTGGCAGTATTTGGTACAGCGGTTTGTTTAGGAGAAGAGAAACAGGAAGTGCTGACAGCGATGAGTATACTTACCGGGGCTGAAGGAAGATTTGATTATATGGTTTCAGCAAAAGATAAAGTGATTGCGATTGTAGATTATGCACACACACCAGATGCTTTACTAAATGTGCTGGCTACGATTAAAAAATTGAAGAAAGGATTTGAACAGGTAAT
Organism: Chitinophagaceae bacterium; assembly: GCA_016719015.1. Lineage (GTDB taxonomy): Bacteria > Bacteroidota > Bacteroidia > Chitinophagales > Chitinophagaceae > JJ008. The sequence continues at coordinate 736,225 of JADKAZ010000001.1, read as the reverse complement.
AACGGTGGTGGGTTGCGGTGGAGACAGAGACAGAACAAAACGACCAGTGATGGCAGCAGCAGCTTGTGAGCATAGTGATAAAGTGATTTTTACCAGCGACAATCCGAGAAGCGAAGATCCGGCACAGATAATAAAAGATATGGAAGAAGGGTTGAGTGCAGCAGCTAAAAGAAAGTATATCTCAATCGTTGACAGGAAGGAGGCAATAAAAACGGCAATAAGTTTAGCGAAGCCGGAAGATATAATACTGGTTGCCGGAAAAGGACATGAAAAGTACCAGGAAATAAAAGGAGTAAGAAGCCATTTTGACGATAAGGAAATAGTAAAAGAATTTTTCGAACTGTTAGATAAATAATAAGATAACCAATAACCAGAATGCTGTATCACTTATTTGATTGGCTGAATAGTGAAGGAATAAAGTTCCCTGGAAGCCGACTCTTTGAATTTATCACTTTTCGATTGTTACTGGCGGTCTTGTTGTCGTTGTTTATAACAACGTTTTATGGAAAAAAATTAATTAAGTTCTTACAGAAAAAACAGATTGGGGAAAGTATACGGGAAGAAGGATTACCGGGTGAGGAGAAAAAGAAAGGTACCCCGACAATGGGTGGTATCATCATCATCCTGGCTATTCTTATTCCTACGTTGTTGCTGGCTGATCTGACAAAAGTATATGTGCAGTTGATGCTGATAAGTACGGTGTGGATGGGCATTATTGGTTTTATTGATGATTATTTGAAATGGAAAGGGAAGAGAGATGCTCAGCAAAAAGGAGAGAAATATACAAAGAGCGGAAAAGATGGATTGGCAGGGTGGTTTAAGATTCTCGGACAGGTGGGATTGGGGATTATAGTGGGAGCCACACTTTACTTCAACAGTGATGTAAAAATCTGGCGGGAGTTTATCGGTAAACCAGCTTCAACTGATTCAACGGTCTTTGCAAAACAGGTGAATGGTACAACGAAATATTTTACCGAAACGAAGACGCCGCTGACAACGATTCCATTTGTAAAAAATCATGAGTTTAATTACTCAAAATTGTTGCCGGCTTCGTGGAGAGATTATACATGGGTTCTTTACATATTGGTGGTGATTTTTATTATCACGGCTGTATCAAATGGTTCAAACCTGACGGATGGGTTAGATGGATTAGCAACCGGAACATCAGCAATCATTGGCGTATTGCTCGGCATATTCGCTTATGCAAGTGGTAACCTGGTTTTTGCCGATTATCTCAACATTATGTACATACCGAACCTGGGTGAACTGTCCATTTTTATTGCAGCAATGATTGGGGCTTGTATTGGATTCTTGTGGTACAACTCATACCCGGCGCAAATTTTTATGGGAGATACGGGTAGTTTGACATTGGGAGGAATTATTGCATCGCTGGCCATTATAGTTCATAAAGAATTGTTGTTGCCGATTTTCTGTGGTGTGTTTTTCGTGGAAACACTGAGTGTGATGTTGCAGGTAGGTTATTTCAAATACACAAAAAGAAGATTTGGAATAGGAAGAAGAGTTTTTTTGAAGGCACCGCTTCATCATCATTACCAGGTGAAGGGGTATCATGAAGTAAAGATTGTAACGAGGTTTTGGATAGTGACAGTGTTGCTGGTTGTATTAAGTATCGTTACACTGAAGTTGAGGTAAGTCATTACTAATTGTTGTTGAGAAAATATTACTGGAAAACCCATAATCCAAGACCTGTTGAAGACGAATGTTCTGATCCAATCGAATTGTGGTGCAGTTGTATTTGAAAGTCCAATACTTGTGAAGAGCCGTGTTCCGTACACGGATTATTGACCATGGGTAAAAGGTTTGTCATATTGGGAGGAGGTGAAAGTGGTGTGGGTGCCGCACTGCTGGCGAAGCAACAGGGATATGACGTATTCCTTTCTGATGGAAGTTCTTTGAAAGATGAGTATCGTAACGAGTTGATGCTTTCAGGTATTGATTTCGAAGAAGGGCAGCATTCAGAAGAGAAAATTCTGAATGCTGATGAAGTGATGAAAAGCCCGGGCATACCTGAAAAAGCAGCAATTGTAAAAAAGATACGGGCAAAAGGAATTGATATCATCAGTGAAGTGGAGCTGGCCTACCGGTTCAAAGGCAACAGTAAAATAATTGCCATTACAGGCAGCAATGGAAAAACAACCACCACCGCATTGACTTATCATATCTGTAAAACGGCCGGCCTTGATTGTGCACTGGTAGGAAATATCGGTGATTCATTCGCCAAACAGGTTGCAGTAGATCCAAAGCCTTTATACATAGTAGAGGTCAGTAGTTTCCAGTTAGATGATATCAAAACATTCAGACCAGATATTGCTATCCTGGTGAATATAACTGAAGATCACCTGGACCGTTACGATTACAAATTTGAAAATTATATCAACAGCAAATTTAGAATTGCTATGAACCAGCAGCCAGGTGACTATTTCATCTACTGCGCCGATGATGAAGTAACTATGAAATATCTAAACAAATTCAATATTCAATCTAACCAACTGCCAATAAGTATGAAAAGAGAACTGCCAAACGGAGCCTTTATTAAAGACGGGGACATGTACGTAAGAACAGGACAGGATTTTACCAATATGAGTGTATTTGATTTTGCTTTAAAAGGGAAGCACAATCAGTATAATACTATGGCAGCCTGCGTAGCTGCTACAACCTTGGATATCCGTAAGGATAAAATCCGGGATGCTGTGCAGAATTTCCAGAGCCTGGAACACAGGATGGAACATGTAGCCACTGTTAGAGGCGTGGAATTTATTAATGACAGTAAGGCCACAAATGTTAACTCTACCTGGTATGCATTGGAGAGTATGACAAAGCCAACTGTTTTAATACTCGGTGGTATAGATAAGGGGAATGATTATTCACTGATAGAGGAATTAGTAAAAGAAAAAGTGAAAGCAATTATTTGTCTTGGAACGGACAACAGAAAAATTCATGAAGCATTTGGCAACACCATGGGTACCATTGTCAACACATCAACAGCGGCAGAAGCAGTCCATGCGGCTTTTCATTTTGCCGCTAAAGGTGATGTAGTACTATTAAGTCCGGCCTGTGCAAGTTTTGATTTATTCAAAAATTATGAAGACAGAGGTAACCAATTCAAACAAGTAGTGAAAGAACTATAATAATGGAAGCTACAAGAGACATAGGACTTGGCGGGTTGAAAAACACTTTCAACGCAAATAACCTTATCAGTAAGACAAAGGGAGATAGGGTTATTTGGGCACTCGTGGTGTTGCTTACATTAGTTTCATTGCTGGCTGTTTACAGTGCGACCGGTTCGTTGGCCTATAAAAATTACAGGGGCAATACGGAAATCTATCTTTTCAAACAGATCGCCTTTATCCTGGCGGGTATTATGGTTATTTATTTTGCTCACCTTGTTAACTATACATTTTATTCAAAGGCAGCCAAAATTGCATTCCTGATTTCATTGCCGTTACTGTTTTATACATTATTCTTTGGAGTGAAGATGAATGAAGGAAGCCGTTGGATCCGTTTGCCATTAATTAATATGACAATGCAGACGTCTGATTTTGCCAGGTTAGCCTTATTCATGTACCTCGCAAGATTAATTAGCAAGAAGCAGGATGTTATCAAGGATTTTAAAAAAGGGTATTTGCCAATACTGGCTCCCGTTGTAGTTACTTGTGCATTAATTGCACCAGCTAATTTATCAACTGCATTATTATTGGGTGCCAGTTGTTTGTTACTGATGTTTATCGGTCGTGTAAGTACAAGGCATATATTAATAACAATCGGAGTTGCTCTGATACCAATTGTATTTCTTATTTCAGCGGCAGTAATCAGGCATGGAAAAGAAAAAAGTGAGGATGCCGTCGTTGCAACAACAAAATCTTCATCTACTTTATTTGGCCGTGTTGATACCTGGATTGGGAGGATGGAAAGCTTTATTTATGGTAGCCGGGATGATATTAACAGTGATGCTTACCAGGTAAACCAGGCAAAAATTGCTATAGCTAAGGGTGGTGTATTTGGTGTGGGGCCTGGTAACAGTACCACAAGGGATTATTTGCCGCAGGCATATAATGATTTCATTTATGCAATTATTATAGAAGAATACGGCTTAGTGGGAGGAGCATTCATTATGTTTATTTACCTGGTGTTCTTATATCGCTGTATAAGAATTTACAAACGATGCCCTTTTGCTTTTGGTGCATTTCTCGCATTAGGATTAAGCTTTACACTGGCTATTCAGGCAGTAGCTAATATGGCGGTTACGGTGAATTTATTCCCGGTAACTGGTGTTACACTGCCATTAGTAAGTATGGGAGGAACAAGTTTCATATTCACTTGCCTGGCGATCGGTATTATATTAAGTGTGTCAAGAAATGTGGAGCAGCTGGAAGGGAAGGCTGCAGCAGAAGTAGTAAAATAAGTGCATGGGCAAGAAAGTGATCATAGCAGGTGGAGGAACAGGCGGGCATATTTTCCCGGCAATCGCCATCGCCAATGCGTTGAAGAAAATTGATAGTAGCATCGAAATATTATTTGTGGGTGCAAAGGGAAGAATGGAAATGGATAAGGTGCCACAGGCCGGATATAAAATTGAAGGATTAGATATCGCCGGTTTTAGCAGAAGCTCTTTGATAAAGAACATTGGTTTGCCTTATAAGTTGGTAAAAAGTTTTTTGCAGGTCCGTACCATCTTTAAAAAATTTAAGCCGGATGCGGCCATCGGTGTTGGTGGATACTCCAGCTTCCCGGTGCTTCGGTTTGCACAGGCCAGGGGAATTAAAACATTTATTCATGAGTCAAATTCCTTTGCGGGAAAAGCAAACATAATGCTGGGGAAAAATGCAACAAAAATTTTTACGGGTACAGGGGGAATGGAAAAATTTTTTCCGGCAACAAAAATATTGGTACTTGGAAACCCTGTGCGGTTGGCGATAGCTGGTGCATCAGTAACAAGAAGTGAAGGGATTCGGTTTTTTTCACTGAATGAAACAAAAAAAACAGTGCTGGTTGTTGGTGGCAGTCTTGGAGCTAAATCGATCAATGAAGCAATCGATAAAGGGTTGGATGATTTGTTGAAAGCAGGGCTACAGATTATCTGGCAAACTGGAAAACCTTATTCGGCAAAAGCAAAAGAGAGAGCTAATGGAAAGCAATCAGTGTGGGTCAATGAGTTTATTACGCAGATGGAGTATGCATATGCCGCAGCTGATATTGTGGTGGCCCGTGCCGGGGCTATGACAGTTGCTGAGTTATGTGTCGCTAAAAAGCCCGTTTTATTCGTACCCTATCCTTTTGCTGCGGAAGACCATCAAACGGTAAATGCAATGCAACTGGTGAATAAAAATGCAGCCCTGATGGTAAAAGATAATGAAGTGATGCAAAAACTGGTATTTATGACCATTGAGTTGTCAATGGATGAAAGCAAACAGGAGGAGTTGAAAAAAAATATTGCTGCGTTGGCCATCATTGATGCTGATAAGCAAATAGCGGAAGAAATTTTTAAAACCCTCTAAATGTCCCTGGAGAGAGACTTTAGATACTGAAAAAAATATGTGACAATTGAATAGCGAATACCCGATAAGAAAACTATCTCCTCACTCCCCTTTGGGAACGGGAGATACTAATACTGTCCTTATGAATACCCCCTTTCGGGGAATAGAGAAGATGAGTGAAGTGTATTTTATCGGTATCGGAGGAATTGGGATGAGTGCTATTGCCAGGTTTTTTCATGCTGGCGGAGTGAAAGTAAGTGGATACGATAAAACACCAACTGTACTGACAAATGAACTGGAGGCAAGTGGTATTGCTGTTCATTATGAAGAAAATGTGGAATTGATTCCTAAGAAAGTGGACCTGGTTATTTACACACCAGCGATACCTGAGGAACACAAAGAGTTGGTTTTTTACATAAGTAATGGGTACAAAGTGATAAAGAGAAGTGATGTTTTACAGATTATAAGTGAAAGTTCTTTTAATATATGTATCGCCGGGACACATGGCAAAACAACTATTACTACCATGGTGGCGCATTTGCTGCGTGACAGTGGGTTTGGTTGTAATGCTTTTTTGGGTGGCATTGCGGTGAATTACGGAACGAATTTCTGGAGCAGTGAAAAAAATGTATGTGTGATTGAGGCGGATGAATACGATAGAAGCTTTTTGAAATTAAGTCCGGATGTGGCCATTATCACAGCAATGGATGCTGATCACCTGGATATATATGGAACGGCAGAGGCAATGGAACAGGCCTTTATTGATTTCAGTAAACGGGTAAGGCCTGAAGGACTATTGATAAAACAGTTCGGGTTAAAGAGAGGAAAGGAATTGAAGGCTGGTCATCAATTGACGTACAGCTTGCAGAATGAAAGTGCTGATGTATATGGAGCCAATATACGGATGATGAATGGCAGCTATGAGTTTGATGTTATAATAAAGGATAGCAGGTTGGAGAATGTGAGGTTGAATATGGGAGGAATGCACAATGTTGAAAATGCAGTTGCAGCAATTGCAGTAGCCAGTTCTTTAGGGATAGAAAATGAAAAGATCAAAACCGCAGTAGAAAATTTCAAAGGAGTGAAGAGAAGGTTTGAGTATATAATTAAAAATGAAAGATTAGTATTCGTTGATGATTATGCTCACCACCCGGAAGAGCTGAGGGCTTTGATAAATGGAGCTAAAGCCTTGTTCAAACAAAAAAAATGTACGGTGATATTTCAGCCACACCTGTACAGCAGAACAAGGGACCTGGCAGATGGGTTTGCCGAAGTGCTGGATTTAGCAGATGAAGCCATTCTATTACCGATCTACCCGGCAAGGGAGTTGCCGATAGAAGGAGTAAGTAGTGAAATGATCATGCATAAGATGAAAAATGATAATAGAAGTGTGATGTCGAAAAATGCTTTACTGGATTGGATTAAAGAAGAATATGCAGATACAATAAATAAGGAATTTGGAGAAGTGCTGATAACAGCTGGAGCCGGTGATATTGATATGCTGATAGAACCAATAAAAAATGAATTAAAAGATATATAAAGAGTGAATGCAAGATCAACCATAAAAAAAGTTCTGTTTATCGCAGTCTGGCTCTGCATCGGGGCAGGTATGCTCACTTTGCTGTTAGCAGCAATAAGTAAAAAAAATAAAGGTCAGTGTAAAGATTATACTATCACCCTGAAAGGTGCGCAAAACAATTTCTTTATTGATAAGAAAGATGTAGAACAGTTACTGGTAAAAGCAACAAAAGGAAATATTAAGGGAGAACCTATAGCCTCCTTCAACCTGCATGAACTGGAATTGATGCTGGAGCATAACACCTGGATCGAAGCCGCAGAGCTTTATTTTGATAACCGTGACGTATTGCATATCACTGTTACAGAAAAAGAACCGGTGGCAAGGATTTTTACAACAGCAGGAAATTCTTTTTATATAGATAGTCTTGGAAGAAAAATGCCGCTGTCAGATAAGTTGACTGCAAGAGTCCCTGTTTTTACTGGATATGCTGAGAGAAAAAAGATGAAAGCAGTAGACAGTGCTTTGCTACATGATATAAAAGTAACGGCCAATTATATTATTAATAACCCCTTCTGGATGGCACAGGTAGCACAGGTGGATATTACCCCGGACAACAACTTTGAAATGATCCCCCTGGTTGGTAATCATATTGTAAAATTGGGTAACGGAGAGGACATCGATAAAAAATTCCATCGGCTGATGGTATTTTATAAACAGGTATTAAGCAAAACCGGTTTTGATAAATATAAAGTGATTGATGTGCAATATAAAGGCCAGGTAGTAGCATCAAAATATGCTGGTAATGCAAAAGTTGATTCCGTTCAATTGAGAAAAAATGTGGAAAAGTTGTTGCGCCAATCTATCGAAGCGGAGAATGATACAATAATAAGAGCGGTAGCTCCAATCATAAAACTGGAAGCTGACTCAGCCATAGCTTCCGATCCATCCCTGCAGGATGATAAAGTGATTACCCCTGAGAAAAATAGTAGTCCCAACCCTTTGAAATCTCTTTCTCCTGCAAAACCTTCTGTGAAAACACCTCTTCAACCAGTGGTGAATAATAAAAAAAATACTCCACCACCGGCAAAAGAGAATAAGCCAAGGCAGGAAGAGAAAAAGAAAGAACCGAAGGCGGTAATGCCCAAAAAAACAACGGAGGAGGAGAATGGCGGATATAATTAATAACAAACAACTATTTCGATAAAAACAACAACAACTAAAAACAACAATCATGAACAACGAACAACCCATTATTGTCGGTCTGGACATTGGAACAACCAAGATCGCAGTTATTGCCGGGCGCAAAAATGAGTTTGGCAAACTGGAGATACTTGGATTCGGAAAATCCAACTCCAACGGTGTAAAGCACGGACAGGTGCTGAATATTGATGAAACGATCAAAGCCATTAAAAGTGCTTTAGAAAATTGTTTCGCATCCAATCCTAATCTTGATGTCAAGGATGTGTATGTCGGTATTGCCGGTCATCACATTAAAAGTTTGCAAACCCGTGGCGATATTGTACGCCAGAAAACGGAAGAAGAGATAACCCAGAAAGAAATTGACCAACTGATAGATGATCAATACAAAACCTACATTCCTGCCGGTGACCAGATCATTGATGTGATACCGCAGGAATTCACCGTGGATAATTTTCAAAATATTCCTAACCCAATCGGATATGGCGGTGTGAAGATTGGAGCCAATTTCCATATTATCACTGGCGATAAAAATGCAATTAAGAATATTAACCGCAGCGTTGAGAAATCAGGTTTAATAACAAAAGACCTGGTGTTGCAACCGTTAGCTTCTTCCTCTGCCGTAATGGGACAGGAAGACCTGGAAGCCGGTGTTGCGATAGTGGATATCGGTGGCGGTACAACTGACCTCGCAGTATTCTACGAAGGAATTTTAAAGCATACAGCTGTTATTCCTTTTGCCGGAGAAAACATTACAAATGATATTAAGACCGGTCTGGGTGTATTGAAAACACAAGCAGAACAAATGAAAGTGCAGTTTGGGAGTGCTTTGGCGAATGAAGCAAAAGCAAATGCGTATATCACCATTCCGGGATTAAGGGGAATGCCAGCCAAGGAAATCAGTGTGAAGAACCTTGCTAATATTATACAGGCAAGAATGAGTGAGATAATGGATTTCGTTACTTATCATTTGAAACAAGTTGGATTAGATAATAAAGCATTGAATGGTGGTATCATCTTAACAGGTGGTGGGTCACAATTAAAACACCTTATCCAGCTTACTGAGTATGTTACAGGATTGAATGCAAGGATTGGTTTCCCTAATGAACACCTGGCAAGCGGACATATTGAAGAATTGGCGAAGCCAACTTATTCTACCTGTATCGGCCTTATTCTTAAAGGGTATGATGATTATGAGCATAACCGCAAACAGTTTGAAAAGGAATACAAGAAAGTGGAAGTGCCCGATGGATTAAAACATGCCGGACAGGAAGTGCCTGATGTATCATCAGTAGAAGTGGTAAGTGAAGCTGATATGAATAAACGCAAGAACCTGACAGGCTTCTGGGGCAAATTCAAAGACAGGATTATTGATTTGTTTAAAGAAGAAGAAGACAAGCATTTATAATGACTGCAATCCAAAAAATACTAACCCAATTACAAACGGCTTAATGAGAGCCAGCTAAATTCAAAATACTATGATACATTTTGATCTGCCAAAAGAACAATCGTCTATCCTGAAAGTGATTGGAGTAGGAGGTGGCGGGGGCAATGCGGTGAACTTTATGTTCGGGCAACAGATAGATGGTGTGAATTTTATTATATGTAATACAGATGCACAGGCATTGGCCAATAGTGGCATACCTAACAGGATACAACTTGGCCCACACCTTACACAAGGTCTGGGTGCCGGCGCCAATCCTGATATTGGCCGGCAGGCAACGGAAGAATCATTGGAAGAAATAAAACGTATTCTCGAAGTAAATACGAAGATGGCTTTCATCACTGCCGGCATGGGTGGTGGTACCGGTACTGGCGGGGCACCCATCATTGCTAAAATTTGTAAAGACCTTGGCATCCTTACAGTAGGTATTGTTACAACACCGTTTGCTTACGAAGGAAAGAAACGTCAGCAACAGGCAGAAGAGGGAATTAAAACATTAAAAGGGTATGTTGATACACTACTTGTAATCAGCAATGATAAATTACGTCACCAGTTTGGCAATTTAAAAATGCGGGAAGCATTTGAAAAAGCTGATAATGTTCTGGCGACCGCCGCTAAATGTATTACAGATGTTATTAATAGTACTGGTCAGATCAATGTTGACTTTGCAGATGTTTGTACAGTAATGCGTAATGGCGGTGTGGCAATACTTGGTAATGCAGAAGCATCTGGTGAAAACAGGGCACAGCAAGCAATTGAAGAAGCCATGAATTCTCCATTGCTTAATGACAATGATATCCGCGGTGCTAAATGGATACTCATTAATATTAATTCCGCTGCGGGTGACCATGAGTTTACCATGGATGAAGTGGAAGTGATACAAAATTACCTGCTTAACCAGGCGGGAGAAAATACCGATGTTATCCTGGGTATGGGTTATGACAGTACTCTTGGTGACAGGATTGGAATCACCTTAATTGCAACCGGTTTTGAACATAAAGACCCGTTTGCAAAACCGGTTGTGAAGAAAGAAGAACCAAAGGCAGAAGAAAAAATTGTCATGGTACTTGGCCAGGTGGAAGATAAAATTCCGGTGATAACAAAATTTGAATTACCGGCAATTGCTATCGAAAAGGAAGTAATTGAAATGGAGAATTCACTGCAACCTGTAGTGGCAGAAAATTACTTAGCTCCGCAACTGGTAGAGGAGGCGTTGCCAGTAATACAGGCGCCGGTTATTGACATAACAGATATGAAGGAACAAGAAGAACCAGCTATTATTCATTTTGTACTTCAAGCTGAACAACATGAATCAGTTGGGGAGGAAGAAAAAATACTTAGTATAAATACGGAACCAGCAGCAGGTACAACTACTGTTGGCAAATTGTCAATTGCGGGAAAAGAGGAAAGTATAAATTCGATAGCGCAACTCAAATCCGTTCCCCCAACAATTAAAGAAACAGACGCTGAGCTAATCCTCAGTGTAAAAGAAGATAGTACTAGTACAACCCCGGTGTCTGCAGCATCGGGAGGTTATCTGGCCAGACCATCCAATATCTACGCAGAATCTAAACCAGAGGTCGTTACCTCAATGACTTCTGCCGAGAAACCGGTCCCTTTACCACTTGCCAGCAATGAAGAGGAAGAACTCCTTGAATTGCAAATGCAAATAATAGAAAGGGATGACATTCCAGCGGCGGATATGCCGATGGCCCATCAGGCTCAGACACCTTTGTTCCCGGAGGTTGAGGATTCTGCGATGCAGGACGAAACCGAAGAACAACAACGTAGGGCGGCCGAACGATTGCACAAGTTGAGAAACTTGTCATTCAATGTTAACGCTGCTGACCCCAATAATGAGTTTGAAACTGTGCCGGCTTATATCCGCCGCAATATGGAATTGCATCACAACAGCTCCCAGGTAGAAAACTTTTATAGCAGCTACGAGGTCAAAACTGACCAAAACAATCAAACACAAATAAGCACCATCAATACGTTTTTAGACGGGAAAAAACCCGACTGATGATAGTTCGTTCCAATGAAACGGTAGCAATACGCTAGTGTTTTTTAGTTGTTCCCTCCGGTTTCTACCGGAGGGTTTTTTATGTGTAATTCCTTAATATGAAAATTCTACATAGAAGCAACCGCCATCATGGTTTTTGAAACTGCTATACTTGTTGTTCTTGTTGTTGTATTTCCTGCTTTGTCGGTGGCTGTTACAGTAATAATATACACCCTTGGAGTGCCATCGGGCAAACGGGTGGCTTTTAATTTTAGCAGGTGGTTGTCAATAATTTCCCAATCTGCTACACCATCAATGGCATTACTACTTACGAATAATTCAGTGGTCACCTCCTGCGCATTATCAGTAGCAGTATAATTAACACTGACTTTTTTCATTTTATTACTAGCCGGCCACAAATTTTTAGGAGAGATTTTTATCTCAGATAATACGGGAGATTGAGTATCGGTAACCGTAACTGTGAAGGAACACTTTTGTCCCCTGGAACTTGTCATCGTAACGGTATGCGAGCCGAGACGAAAGAAAGAGCCCGATGCGGGGGAATAAATTATCGTTCCCCAATCTGCATTGGTAATAAATTCAGGATAAACAACCGTAGCACCTTCCATATTGTTGTCGGCTTTAATAATAATATTAGAAGGACAGGTAAATGTGGCTGACTGTGCCGTAACCTTACTACTTCCGAGAGCAAGGATAACGATTAAAGAAAGGATGGTTGAAATTTTCATGTTTGCTTTGATTTGTGCTTATTGAAGTAAAAATTTGTTGAAAGGTTGCAGCCATCTGTAGTCAAACAGGATACCAGCTTGCTGTAAAGCAATCTGCCAAAAAATAGATTATAAATGGGGAATTAGATACTCACTATCATTGTTAGATATTCGGGATTACTTTAAATCCCTTTTACTATTTATCCGGTAACAAACAGCCCAGATAATAGAGGTTAGAATAATCGTCAGAATAACATGCTGGGGAATGACATTTAAGGAATTATTGTAGGCCTCCTGGTCCAGCTTTCCCCAGAAAGCAGGACGGGGAATAATTTTATCTGAAATTTGCAAGGGCAGATATTCTCCGAATTTGAGATTTTTCCATTCAGATAGCCCCACAAATATATTTTCCAATACAATAAAGTAAAATAGAAAAACACCCAAGGCTAAAAATGCTCTTTTTATAAGGAAGCCCAGCAAAAATGCAATGGAGAGTTGAGCAAAAGTTTGCAAAAAGAATAATCCGATATAATAAGCCTGGCTCCAGGTGTCTTGAATCAATCTGGTCTGACTGGCAAAACCTGTTATTAAAGCCACTGCTGCATATATCAATGTAATCAAGAGTGATACAATAGCTACATCCAATAATTTGCTGGTAATAAATTGGCTGCGGCTCCACCCATCAATAACATTTTGCCGGTGTGTTCTGAACGTATATTCATTGCATACCAGCATAATCACTACTACCGCCGGAATAAACACAAAGCAGGAAGAGAAAAAAGCGGTTGTTCGCCATACTTCCGGAAAAGCAAAAGGATTTCCCAATGCCAGCTTAGCCATGTCCCCCACATTGGATGGCCTGTTGGTGATGTCCTCATAAATTTTATAGAACATGTAGTTGATCCCCGGATAGGAGAGTGCTGTAATGCCGATGATCCACCAAAAGGCATTGTATTTTCTCATCTTCAGCCATTCTGTACGTATCAGCGTAATCATATATTCTATATTTTGTTGGGACAGGTATTTAGTTACTTGTAAGCTCAAAAAATCTTGCTTCCAGACGTTTCTTTCTCAAGACTAATTGAGTTAATACAACACCGTTATCGAAGCAGTGGCGATTTATCTCTTCCATTTTTGCCATTCCTTTTGGAAAAATGATCTGAACAGTGTTTGCTTTTTCATCCAACAGCACTTCTTTGCCCATATTTTGTAACACCTTCAACAATACATTGATATCCGCAGCACTGAGTTCCACAACATCTTCATCTTTCATTATATCTTCTACCGTGCCAGTGGTTATTATATTACCTGTTTTCAAAATAGCAGCATGGGTGCATACTTTCTCCACTTCATCCAGCAAGTGGCTTGCCATGATGATGGTATGCCCCTTGTCTTTTAATTCAACAATCAGGTTTCTTATTTCTGCAATACCTACAGGGTCAAGACCATTCGTTGGCTCATCTAATACCAAGACTTTCGGGTCGCCTAATAAAGCAGCGCCGATAGCCAGCCTCTGTTTCATACCAAGACTGAAGGACTTGAAAGAACTCCAACGCCGATCATACAGATTTACTTTTTTCAGTATTTCATCAATGTCTTTCCGGGTACCCCGGCCACTGATGGCCTGGGAAATCTTTAAATTATCTGTTCCGGAGAGATAGCTATAAAAATTGGGTGTCTCTAATAAGGAGCCGATCTTTTTTCTTTGTTCAGGGGAACCACCCGGTTGGCCAAACCAATAGAATTCACCTTTGTTAGCCCGCAATACATCCATCACAATGCCCAGCAAAGTTGTTTTGCCGCTACCATTGGGGCCTAATATTCCAAACACACTTCCCTGGGGCACATCAAACGATACTCCATTCAGTGCCCGGACTGCACCATATGATTTAGCGAGGTTTTTTATTGAAAGGACAACACTCATACACTGTTATTTAGAATGAAGATAGAAGTTTATATAATATGCAGCTAGAACAATATGACTATTGGTATGTTATTTAAAAACTAACTTCATAAAAAAACTTTTAATGCCTACAGTTATCATTACAGGTGGAACAGGTTTAGTGGGCAAGGCATTGGGACATGCATTGCTGGCGAAAGGTTACCATATTATCATACTTACCCGGACTCTTCCTTCCACGGATCATAGTCCACAATCAATAAAAGGAATTCAATATGCCAAATGGGATATTGAAAGCCAAACGATTGATGAAAATGCCATCGCCAGTGCAGATTATATCATTCACCTGGCCGGTGCAGGGGTGGCTGATAAAAGATGGACAAAGAAAAGAAAGCAGGAGATTGTTGACAGCCGGGTGAAGAGCTGTAAACTATTAGCAGATAGTCTTAAAACGATTTCAAATAAAGTAAAGGCAGTGGTTAGTGCATCAGCGATTGGCTGGTATGGGCCAGACCGGATCCTTCCGAACCCTACACCTTTTGCAGAAAGTGACCCGGCGGATGAATCATTTCTAGGCAGCACCTGCCGGCAATGGGAGGAGAGTATTGAACCGGTTACTCAATCGGGTAAACGATTGGTGAAGTTAAGAATTGGAATTGTCCTGAGTAAGGATGGCGGCGCATTGAAAGAATTTATTAAGCCGCTGAAATTCGGTGTTGCCGCTATCCTGGGAAGTGGTAAACAGATCATCAGCTGGATTCATATTGATGACCTGGTTCGGCTATTTATTATGGCAATGGAAAATGAAACATGGCAGGGAACTTATAATGCGGTGGCTCCGAATCCTGTTTCCAATAAAGAGCTAACACTTCAATTAGCTAAATCAAGAAAGAAATTTTTTATCCCCATTCATGTTCCCACCTTTGTTTTAAAGATAATGCTGGGTGAAATGAGTGTTGAAATTTTGAAAAGTGCAACGGTAAGCAGTAAAAAAGTTCAGAAGGCCGGGTTTCAATTTTCTTTTCCAACAATTAAAGATGCCTTGACAAACAACTAAAAAATTATGCTTTGTAGTTATTCCAATCAATATCTGAATGGTTAGGATGCCACACACTGCTGAACTCACCCAGCACCGCTTTATTATTTTCAAATTCCAGCTTGTCAAGCCTTAATTTTTCAATGTCTGCCTGTAATACCTTTCTGTAAATTGGATATAAAGTGCCGCCCTTCGCACCGGCTGGTTTATCTGGTTCATATTGGTATTGCGGATCAACCAATGTTCCTCTCGGGTACATAATACCGGGAACTCCTTTGCCTCTCAGGTCAAGGTCATGAGGATGTTCCAGACCTAATGTATGTCCATATTCATGTGCCGCTGTGGTAGAAGCCTTGTATAAATTCTCCAGTTTAAAATAACCGGTATTGCAACCTAATCCATCTACAAATGAAATATTGCCGTGTGCAAATTCTTCAATCCTGAAATAATTATTACGGGGGTCAAGATTTTGGTAAATATTAATATCTGCAATTGCTGGTTCGAATGAGGCAGTAATCCTGAACCGGACTTCAAACGCCGAACCATCGAACTTTAAACTGACTTTTGGTTCATTCCACATGGTTTCAATCTCATCCCGCATCATTTCTGTGAGAGCCGCATTGGCAGCATTGCCATAAGTAATAATATGCGAATAAATGATTAATTGCCGGTTGTCTAACTCTACGGAACCCATATTATTTATTCAGTATCAACAATCTTTATATCTGTCTTTTTCATCCAGCCATAAATAAATTTACCGGCTGTTGTGATATACTCTGTGTAAACAGTTTTCTCTGTTTCGGCAATGCTGAGTAGCTTATCGCCTTTTACAAAATATTGTTTTTTAGTAAACGCATGCTGGCAATTCTCATCCTGGAAAACCTCTGCCCTGTTTGATGTTACAACAATAGCAGGAGATTGGTGATACTCTTTTTTTAGCCAGGCATTATTCAATACGGGTTGATTTTTAAGTTTCGTATAATCGCCATCAGCATTTACCCCATTACCAAATCCGCAATTAAAAGAAGTGGATAGGCTATTGATGTGGATTGTATTGCCGGCAATTTTAAATTTTAGTATACACGGTTTGGTAGCCTCTTCAAACGTATTATCAAAGGAAGCAGTATCATTAACAATAGTGATGGTGCCGTCTGTTTCACCAACATTATAATTGGGCCAGCCAATAGTAACGTCCAGCCAGAACCTGTATTTATCGCCATCCATTTTTAACAGTACAAGATTACCAGCCGGGCCAGTGGCATCTTTATCATTCCCGGTATTACCATTTGGTTTAAATGAATAACCATAGGCGCCTGAATAGTTGTTTTGTGCTTGGCTGATTACAGCCACGAATAACATAGTGGTGATAAGGAACAGTTTTTTCATACTCCTTCGTTTTAGTAGCGATAATATATAAGTAGTTATTTAAAGTAAGCTTTGAAGGCCTCAGAAAGGCGGGCAAATTCTTTTTTTACCTGGTTCATCCCTATCAATCCACCTGACATGCCAGTTGAATCTTTATGCAGCATAACAGAAAAAAGTTCTCCCTCATTTTTCACTATTACACTTTGTTTATGGTATTTAACAAAAGCGCCAAATAAAATGCGGAGCACCCGATTCCCTTTTGTATAAGTGGTAGTTTCTCCTTCAGTAGATTTAAGTGTGTAGCCTTCAGAAGTGAAGAACAAGTTCAGTTTATTGTCTAATTCTTCTTTTGTACAACCGGTCATATTATAGATAACACGGTCTTTGGCAAAATCAACTACGGTAACTTGCATGGCGAAATGGTTTTGGTTTTGCTAAAGATAGCATTAATTCCTAATGGGCCTTCCGCTCTTCAGCACACTCTGTATTCTTTCCAAAGTTTTCTTTTCACCACAAAGAGAAAGGAATGCTTCTCTTTCCAGATCCAGTAAATATTGTTCGGATACTAAAGTTTGCTCACTCAAATCGCCGCCGCACATAACATAGGCTAATTTTTTAGCAACAACAGAATCATGTTCTGTTGCATAGTTAGCTGTCCGCATGGCATGGATGCCAGAGTATAAAGCACCGAGAGCTGATTGCCCGAGTACTTTGATATCTTTTCGTTGTACAGGAGCCGTATAGCCACTGTCATAAATTTCTATGACTGTTTTTTTTGCTTCTGCAATCCGACGTCCCTGGTTCATTACTATCTCATCTAACCCTTTTCTATAAATGCCAAGACCAAAGCCTTCTTGTGCAGAGGTGGCAACTTTTGCGGTAGCAATAGAAAGAAAACGATTTTTTAGTGTGATTGTTTCTGGCTCGTCTTCATGCATTTCATCAGAAGCTCTTAATACAAATTCTTTAGTTCCACCACCACCGGGAATTAAACCAACGCCGAGTTCAACTAATCCCGTATATGTTTCCGCAGCAGGACAAACTTTATCGGCATGCAAGCTTAATTCACAGGCGCCGCCTAATGCCAATCCATGCGGAGCCACAACAACAGGTATCGAAGAGTATCTTGCTCTCATCATAGTGTTCTGGAACATTCGGATGGCCATATCCAGTTCATCATACTCCTGGTCAATGGCCAGCATGAATATCATGCCCACATTGGCACCGGCAGAAAAATTAGGGCCTTCGTTTGCAATCACTAATCCTTTATAACTTTTTTCTGCTTTATCGATGGCTGTTTGCATGCCTGCCAGTACATCGCCGCCAATACTTCCCATTTTGGTGAACCATTGCAAACCGAGTACGTCATCACCTAAATCATATAATCTGCAACTTCCATTTTTCCAGATCTGCTTATCGGTGTAATTACTCATTACAATAAAGGCTTCACCACCGGGGAGTACTTTGTATGATTTACTTGCCGGATCGTAACAATATTTTTTACCGCCTTCTACTTTGTAAAATGTTTTATTTCCGGCGGCTATCATTTCATCAACCCATGGAGCTACTTTGTACCCAGCCGCTTTCATGGCTTCGGTTGTTTTAACAACGCCGAGCACATCCCAACTTTCAAATGCACCAATCTCCCAGCCAAAACCTGCCATCATACCATCATCAACACGATATAATTCATCACTTATTTCAGGAATGCGGTGAGAGATATAGGAGAACAAACCATAATGGAATAAGCGATAGAATTCACCAGCTTTGTCCTGCCCTGCAACCAGCATTTTTAATCGGGTATATAAATCGTCAACCGGTTTGGCCGCTTCCAGTGTGGCGAACTTTGGTTTTACTCTTGGACCATATTCCATGGTATCAAGGTTCAGCGTCAATATTTCTTTTTCGCCGCCGGCACCTTTAGTTTTTTTGAAAAATCCTTGCCCTGTTTTATCACCCAGCCAGTTATTAGCAATCATTTTATCTAACCAAACCGGAATATTAAATTGGTCTCTTGCTTCATCATACGGACAATTATCAGCTACACCTTTCGCCACTTTTACCAATGTATCCAGACCTACTACGTCACCCGTACGGAAGGTGGCAGATTTTGGCCGGCCAATGATCGGCCCTGTCAGTGCATCTATTTCATCAATACTAAGTTTCAATTTCTCTTTTACATTCATAATGGCCATCATACCAAATACACCTACACGGTTGGCTATAAACGCAGGAGTGTCTTTGCATAGCACCGTTGTTTTACCCAGGTACAAATCACCATAGTTCATCAGGAAATCAACAACCTCCGGATCGGTATGTGGAGTTGGTATAATTTCTAACAACCGTAAATACCGCGGGGGATTAAAAAAGTGAGTACCGCAGAAATGTTTTTTAAAATCATCGCTTCTGCCTTCGGCCATCATATGAATAGGAATGCCGGACGTATTAGAAGTAATCAGTGTGCCAGGCTTACGGTATTTTTCTACCTGTTCAAATACTTTTTGTTTAATGTCTAATCTTTCCACCACTACTTCAATCACCCAGTCGCAACCGGCAATGTCTTTCATATTATCCTCAAAGTTGCCAGTAGTTATTTTTTTTATAACATCTTTTGTGTAGACCGGCGATGGGTTTGACTTGATAGCAGCAGTTAGTGCATCATTAACAATCTTATTCCTGTCAGGAGCTTTTGCTCCCCCTTCAGGGGGCTGGGGGGCAACAATATCCAGCAACAAAACCTGTAAACCGATACCTGCAAAGTGGCAGGCAATTCTTGAACCCATAACGCCGCTGCCTAAGACAGCTACTTTTTTAATTGTACGTTTCATATTGTCATTTTAAGCCTACCCTTGCGGGGAGGTTGGAAGGACTAAAATTAGTTAGTTATGCAACTATTTGGAAATCGAAGATAAGAGTTTTTGGGAAAGAGATAAATGCTGTAAATAGTAAAATCCCATTTGTTGGGCAGGTTTATTTACTCATTAAACGAAAATAAGAGCAATTTTACGCTGAAGTCTCACGGTAAAAACGCTACTTTATAATGCGTTTTACACAATCTCCTGTGCAAAACAGCGTTTATACCAACTGTTAACCAATATCTATGAGTAAACTGAACGTTGTCCGTTCTGAAGGGACAGACCATTTGTCTGTCATACACAAAGCTCCTTTTACTAATACGGATGCTCATTCATTATATGATGCTGTATTACAAACAGACCTCCATTTTGCAATTACAGGCTGGAACGCCTATGCCGAGCAAGTATATGGAAAGCCGGGTGCAATGGGCAAAAACCTTTTCGATATTATCGACATTGATTTTATAAGCGGTAGTGTGGATGAACTTCGCCATGAGCTTTCAAAAAATGGTAGCTGGGCAGGTGAGGTTATCTTCCGGCGGTATGATGGGCAATTAATCTTTTTTCAAACAACAGCTACCTATATCATCGACGAAGCAGCCAGGCCGGTGGCTGTAATGATAGTCAGCCATAATGTAACAGATGTAAAGCATAAGGAAAAAGAACTGGAAACAGAACAGAAAAAGTACAGCATATTGATGAATACACTGCCACAGGGGGTGATGCTGATAGATGCTGATGGGAAAATTGAGGCCTGTAATAAAAGAGGTGCTGACATATTTGGTCTTACGGAAGAAGAAGCTGTAGGAAAACAGGTCGCCAGTTCTACATGGAAAGCTATCAAGGCCGATGGCTCTGTTTTTCCATTGACGGAATTTCCGGCGGTGGTGAGTTTACAAACGGGCTTCCCGCAACGTAATGTTGTAATGGGTATTCAATTGCGAATGGATTCTGTTGTTTGGGTATCGGTAAATTCAGAGGCCTTGATACGCCCAGGTGAATTTGAACCATATGCGGTTGTTGTTTCGTATACAGACATTACGGAATCAAAAAAAACGGAAGAGGAACTAAGGAGAAGCAACGAACGGTTTTATCATATTTCTAAAGTAACTTCTGATGCTATTTGGGATATTGACCTTGGCACCCGAAAGATTTACCGGAGCGGTGCTTTCCGACGTTTCTCCGGCTATGCATCAGAACAAATTGATTCTACACTGGATTGGTGGTTTAATAAAGTGCATCCTGATGACAGGGAGAGAGTAAAAAATAAATTAAACGGTGCTGTGGATAGTGGAGTGGAAAGATGGGAAGATGAATACCGGTTTGAGTGTGCAGATGGAAGTTATAAATTTCTTCATGATTCAGGTATTGTCTTGTACAAAAGTGGAAAACCAGTAAGGATGCTTGGAGCGATCAGGGATTTAACGGAGCAAAAGAAATTGGAGAAGCAATTGTCTGATGAACAGGTGCAGCGTCATAAAGCCATTACCCAGGCAACCATTGCAGCGCAGGAAAAAGAAAAAACCAATATCAGCCGGGAATTGCATGATAATGTGAACCAGATACTGATGAGTGCCAAACTGTTTATGGACACGGCAAAGAGGATACCGGAACAAAGCAATGAATTACTGGATAAAGCGATTGAATACCAATTGCTGGCTTTGCAGGAAATAAGGAAATTGTCTAAATCACTTAGTACTTCTAATGTAAAAACGATTGGGTTAAGGGAAAGTGTAAATGATATTGTGAATAACATGAAGCTACTTTCAGCATTGGATGTGCAATTTATATTTAATGAAAGAGTGGAAGATAAATTGTCAGATGATCAGAAATTAATGCTGTTCCGGGTTATCCAGGAACAAACAAATAATATAATTAAATATGCAGAAGCCCGGTCGGTCCAGATAATGATTAATGAGGCGAATAATATGCTTCGTATGGTTATCAGCGATGATGGTGTAGGTTTTGATCCATCTGATACGAGTACAAATGGCATTGGTTTTATCAATATTATCAGCCGTGCTGATGTATATAATGGTAAGGTGAATGTAGTTTCTTCTCCCGGTAATGGCTGCACCCTGGAGATTTGTTTCCCGGTCCATTAATCGCCTTCTAATTTCCTGTCATAACAAATGCTCCCCAGAAGTAGGGATACTTATATTTATCCTTCATTGCTTTTTGCGCAGCAATAAATGAAACATTTTTATTTTTTGTTTTCAGGTATTGTTGATAGAAATAAATCATAAAGTCTCTTGTTGCCAAATCATCTACTTTCCAAAGACTTGTCATGATGCTGGCGGCTCCTGCTGAACGGAAGGCCCGTTGTAATCCATACACACCTTCCCCCGCATCCAGGTAGCCCAGGCTTGTTTCGCAGGCCGAAAGGATAACCAGCGAAGTATTTTTCAAATCAAGATTTTGTGCTTCATACGCTGTGAGTATTCCATCATATGTATTTGGATACACTGCAGAACTGTAATAGTTTACCACCCCGCTGAGCAGTAATCCTGAATTAACCATTGCATTAAATGTACGGTAACCATCAGTTGCAGAAGAACCAGCCGGTGACCAAAATCCATGTGTGGCTATATGCAGGATACCTGGGCTGTGCAGTTGGTAAACCTTATCCTCTGTAGCCTGTTCCTTTAAATAATATGCCACACCAACCTTACCAAGTTCCATTTCTTTTTTAATCATTAAAATTTCTTCTTCCGTTCCGGGCAGGTCTGCAATATTATTGTTTTTGAAATCTCTTACCAGCGATCTTGTCCTTTCATCCGCAACGGGAACAGTACTAATTGTGCCTGTTTTATAAGAAGGTCGTCCAAACAGTACAGCTGTCCGGATATCCTTATCCGGCGTCCTGTTACTTACATCAATGCTGGAGGTAGTATATTGAATATCTATTTCATCCAGCAAGAATAGACCGCTTTCCTGGTTTTTCAGTGATGAAATATTGACAAGATGATAGATGCCATCCGGAGAAAAATAAACTTTATTGACTCCTTTTAATTGGTCTTTGATGGGTTTCCAGAAGCGGTTGTAAGAATCTTTATCATCCAGTTTTAGTTTTATATTATTCTTATAATTTTTATAATACTTATTTTCTAAATCAGCGGCGGCATCCGGCAGATAGATTATTTCAGGCTGTTCACTGTTTTTAGTTATGATATATGCCGCATAGTAATTGGTATCAGAATAATATAATTGATCCCGCCATTGAAAACGGATCATCTCAATAGCGGCTTCGCCCTCTTTTAACTGGTCCCTTACTGTTTTCCAGTCGGGGGGTGTAAGCTTCAGGTATTTTTTAAAATCTTTTGCTTTTGTTGTCAGTTCATTTTCCAGGTGATTTACTTCCGCTTGCATTTTTTTTAACTCATCCTGGTTTGTGTTATTAAGAGTATCAACACCAGCAGGTTCACTGGCCTTCATATATTGACGTAGCAGTAGCTGCTTTTTATCAATCCACTGTTCATATAGTTTACTAATGGATGGGTCGTTTCCATTCAGAAAAGCTTCTTTTCTTTTTTCAGTTCCTTTCAGTGATATTGATTTGGTGAAAAGAAGATTATTATAAGCCTGGCGGGCCAATTCGGGATAGAGGGGAAGCTGCTTTTCCTTTGCCAGCTTTACAAAACTGTGATAATTTTCATACCCGTCTTTTAATTTTGAATTATAGTATGTTACAAATGCCTTTTCGCCAAACGTAAAGATGATGTCGTTTATCCAGTCGGCATTGATGGTAAATAAATCGTGGTATACTTTTCTTGTTTCTTCGAAGTTGCGGTCCCTCATTGAGAAATAGGCAAAATCTGAAAGGGGTTGTGTTGATTCCCTGAAATTCCGGTAGTTTTTAACTTGCTCCAGCAAGGGTTTAAATAATTCTGTATACTTCGGACTTCCTAAAAATCCAAGTTGAGAGGCTAACATATAATTCACACTGATATCTGCGTACTGTTTGTAGCTGTTATAATGTTCTTCCGTCTCCCGGATGTAAAAGGATAACGGCTTGGGAAGTAATTTTTGTTTTCCTCTTTTTGCCATCAACACCGGGTAAACTGAAAGTGGATTATATTTACTGTTAGGATATGTTTGGTTATGACAAGTGACCCAGATATAATTGGCAGAATCACGGCTTTTATACAATTTTTCAGCACTGGAATAATCTCTCATCATTTCTTTACCAAAGCCGGCAGTCAGTAAGGGATAAGCAGGGTAGGGATCGCAGGGATTGGAATTGTTTTTTCTCCATAGTGCTGCACTATATTCAAAATTTTTTAATGAAGCATCAACGTATGCCTGGTAGTCGCCGATATTTAAATAGTAAACTACTTTGGCGCCCATCAGCTCTGCTTTATAAGAGTTCCGGAACATCTCGTTGCCGGTTTGCGAGAGCAGTTCCATCTTTTGCATATACTCCTCCGCTTTCAGGTAATCGCCTGATTTTGATAAAAAATTTACATAATATAGATAGGTCCGGTAAGCATCTTTATCATTTCCTTCCAGCGCAATGGCTTTTTCATAATTTTCTTTTGCTTTTAAAAAATCACCCTTTCTTTCAAATGAAAAAGCAATATAGTAATAGCTGTCAAAAGTTTTAAACGACGGATTCTTATTAATGAAGTTTAATGCCTTAGTTGCATTTTCAGGATCTTTATTGGTAAACAAGCCCGGGTAAAGAACATAGTACCATTGATTAAAAGGATTGTTTGTTGTGTCTGCAGTGTTGGTGGTAGCTAAGCCAACCATTGCATTCATGGCTTTGGTGGCTTTTTCATCACAGGCTTTAGCCAATATTTTATCTTCAGCCTGGTTTTCAAAAATATTTTTCAGCAAATAATAATTAGCATATGTCTGCAGGTCTTTTTTCTTTTCCACCATGTTGTACAACTCCCTGGCAATAGTCAATGCTTTTTTCTTGTCGGCAGCATTGGTGTACACATCAGAAAGCCTGGTATTGAAATCTTCTTGTGACTGCGCATTTACAGTAAGTAATGAGGTAGTTAAGAGCAGGAATAAAGTGATCCGCTTGAAAAAGATAGGAACCATATTTTCAACAATATTAATGAATGCTTAAGGTACATAAATCCTTTAATACCTGTATCCATCTTGCAGATGAAAAAATGTATGTATAGAAGGGAGAGTCCAAGGACCAGCTGTTATTCGAAATCAATCGGAGGCAGGTTGCGTTCTTTCAGTTCATTTTTATACCGGCGCAACATTTTTTTATTATTCTTGGCTCCTACACTACTGGCCATGCCGCTCATGGCGATTTTGATCAGGTAATTAATCGCTGATTTGTCTCTTTGTCTTATAAAGAAAATATTACCTGTACGGGAAGTGTTTTTATTTTTTATAACGAAGCTATTGGCAAGAAAATTTATCAGGCCATTTAAAATTCCTTTTTTCTTTTCATCACCATTTTTCAATATCCGGATTTTTAAGTCATGATAGAACATTTGCATTTCACCCCATGAAAGATACTCTCTTCCGATGGCCCGCATACTTATGGTATCTAAAAAGCCTGATTCTACTTTTGCGGAAGCCAGTGGAATCAGAACTGGATTTAAAATTCTGAGGTCAAATGGTTTCACCACCATCGTCATCAGAAAACTACCAAGTGTGTCTGTGTAAGATTCTTTTACCCGTAAACGTACCCAGGCAGTATCCATCAGGTAGCCCGTTGCTACTATACCCAGGCTGTCAGTTGGTTTAATATTGAAATTTTTTACCGCAGTTAATTTTACGTTCATCCGGGTGAGGGGTATAGTACCTGCTAGTTTTGTTTTTTCGCTTACCTCCGTATAAATAACATTTGCGTCGGTTACCAGCACCGTGTCAACAGCAATTTTGTACGGAACTTTTTTTAGCATTTTTACTGCCAGGGGTTTAATGATTCCGGGGTTCATCGGCAGCTGTTTGTCTTTATAATCTGTAAATATTAATTTATCAATAGCTGCCCTTTTTACATAAAGCGATTTGTTTTTGACAAACGTTTCTAAATCCACCGGGCCCAACCGGATAGCCCCGGATTGGATAGTAATATAGTCGGTTTGGAATTTTTGTGTGGTTAGAAAAGAATCTTTTGAGAGAGCAGGTATCAGCGAGAAAGAATCTAATGTGAAAATATTATTGCTCCGGTTAAAAGATGCATTAGACCATTTAAAGTTAGTAGCGGTAGTAGAATAAAGCCCGGTTAGCCGGCTAACCTGAAAAGCCGAGTTAGTGCCCACCAGGTGCTGAAGATCCAGGATGTTAGTGGAACTTATATTTAAATTTTTCAGGGAGCCGCTATTAAGCAAGAGGTTGGCCTTTGACTTGCCCAGGCTATCGAACCGAAAATCAAGGACATCAAAAGTGGAAACATTCGCAGCCCATTGCAATGGCAGGTTTTCCTCCTGTTCTACTTTTATATTATTTATTTGTGCGGACACCTTTCCATCGCCGGTATTAATGGACCTGCCTACGGGATTGGAAAAAATTAAATCAGTCAGGTAAAATTTGATACTACCAACAGAGGTTGTTCCGCTATTAGTATGTAAATTATTAGCATGAAGAAAATTGGAGGTATTCTTATCGCCCTGCCAGTTAAGACTCAGCGTTCCTTTATTACTGACCTGTGTAAAATTAATCTTCGGTTGTACCATGTGCAGTTCACTGATATCCATCTTGGGCAGACCCCCATTTTTCTTTTTGCTGACAGTATTTTTTTCAGTAATTGATAGATTGATAACAGGCTTTGTCATTTGAATGGCATCCAGGGCAATATCACCATTAAGCAGTGGTTGTATATGTGGTGTCACTGTTAAGGCAGGTATGAAAATGCCGGCATCCAGGTTGCCATTGTTCGCTTTGTATGCCACCCGTCGAAAGGTTGACTTATTATTATCTGTAATATCATACTCATCAACTGTAAGATCAATTGTACTCCCCTTTACCTGCAGTTGTTTCCCCGTAATATCAAGGCCATCCAATTGCAGGGTGCCACCTGGTTTGTTTTCCAATCTGGTGAAATAAACGTTACTTAGAATTGTTGAAACGGCTTTTCCACCAAATAAACCACTTATTGATGTGTTAGACCCCTGCACATCATTTAATTTTATGGAGGAACGGGGTTTTCCTTTTTTACCAACCAATGAATTTATTTTTACATCTGCTTTTATCCACCTTATCCCTTCAGCATCCACGTTGCCAGACGCTTCATCAACGAGCAGTTTTTTTACAGTTACATCGTGCAGGTCAATTAGCAAATCATTGTCTTTATTCTTAACATTGATACTACTGGCCCCAAACTGGCCACTGGTTCCCTGGTAGACAATATCGTGTAATTCTATATCCATATTGCCAGCATGGATAGTTCCCTCTTCAAATTTTAATTGTGTAAGGGAGTTTTTTATTCCGGCCATTTTTTTTGATTCCAGCAGCGATTGGCTTTGAACAGAAAGTGTAGCATCATTTAGCTTCACCCGGAGATTGTTTTTTAGCTTCAGGTCTATATCACCATTAATAATATCCAATTGCTGGAGATCCATGTATTCATTTACCACTCCTAATGATTGAAAAATATTTTGCTTACCTCTTTTTTTATCCGATCCCGGAGTAAAGGTATAGCTGATATATGGATTGAACATGATGGCCTGGTCAGCTCTGAGTTTATTATCAAAAACCAGGTCATCCCAGGATAAACCGACAAGGTTAAACTGGGGAACACTGAACGTATTTAATATTTTACCATTCTTCAGTTTATTAAATAAAAAATTACTGAGCGTTATACGATCATCTTTAAATAATACACTGTCAAATTTTACACTATAGCTGCTGTCTTTGATAAAATTCTCATAGTTACGGATAGCCATTGCAAAGCTTCTAACTATTATAGCTTTGGGTGCATCCTGATCAACGCTCAGCCCCTGCATTTCAAAATTATTGTTGCTGAAAGTAAAAGAACTGGGAACACCGTCTTTTACTGTTTTAATATTAAAGTCGGCATTACTTACTACTACAAAGCCCAGTTGCAGGTTACCGGTTAATTGTTGAATAATATTCTCAAGTTTGGGTGGTGGTTTTTTGATGCCTTTCTTTTTGCTGATATCTACCTCCAGAGAAAATTTGGGATTAATACAATACACCGAATCAGCTTTGATGACTTCTGTTTTATAAAGGGTATCAAAATCGATATTAGTGAGTAGCAGCGCATCAAAAAAAACTTTGAAGGACGCTGACGCACTGTCTCCCCTCGTTGCAGCAATGGTACAACTGTCGAACTCTACCACCCTGTTTTTAAGATTAATCCGAAACTGACTAAAACTAAGGCTGTGCCGGCCATCGGGGAAAACAATATTTTGATTTGTGCTTCTCAGCACAACATTTTCACTGAATAACAGGTTTTCGTTTCCTGTTAAACGGGCCGTATCCACCTGCAAATTGTCAATATGAAAATGAATATTGGAAACAGTTAATGGCAGCTGGCTGGGATCAATCTTATTGATCAGCGTAAATATTCCATCGTCAATTTGAAACCTTTTTACATGCAGAACTTTTAACGCATCCTGGATAGAGCTATACACTTTTCCCAATTCTTCGGGGATGGATACATCTTTTTTAATTGTAGTGTCTTTTTCGATGGCCCTGAGACGGGTTACCTCTATCGTCGGATGCAGCAGAGTAAGAGAATCAATTAGCACCTCCTTTTTTAAAACAAGTGGAAGAAAAGCCTTTACCTGTAGTTGCATTTTCTCCACACTAAAACGATAAGCGGTAGATCCCCCAACTGTATCCGTATTATAAAAGATGGCTTTTTCTAAATCTATCTTCCGGGTAAAATAGTTAAAACGTAATTTTTCAATTTTTAGCTTCACTTTTCCTTTTGATTTGGAGCTCACCATATCTTCCAGCAGGTGCAGGGCATGGGCTTTAAACCAAAAGTGAAAACCTACCAGCAACAACATTAGTATTGCCAGCGATATACCTGTAATTTTAAGAATTTTAATTCCCAGACGTTTGGTAGTCAAGGTTCGGAGATTATTTAACCATGAATTTAACCAAAACCATGCTGCTTTTAAACCAAACCTCAGTTAAAGTGATGGAATACTGCATTTGGGGTAATATTTGCCCGTTAGCTTACGTTTGACCCCGGTGTAACGGGATTTTCAGGTGTAAGTAACTGTAATTTTCCATTGCTGTCTTCAGCAGTCAAAATCATTCCCTGGCTTTCAATCCCTTTCATTTTGCGGGGAGCAAGATTGGTAACAACAATAACCTGCTTGCCAACCATTTCCTCAGGATTATAATGCAGGGCAATGCCTGAAACAATGGTCCTTTTTTCATGGCCTAAATCTACTTCCAGTTTCAGCAATTTATCGGCTTTTGCAACTTTCTCACAAGCAATAACAGTTCCAGCTTTTAATTCCAGCTTCGCAAAATCATCGTACACAATTTCGGATTTGCTTGCTACGGATTTGGTTTCTTCCATTTTAGTTGTTTTGTTGACCAGACCTGCTTTTAATTTTTCAATTTGTTCAGTGATTTCCGTGTCTTCAATTTTTCTGAATAGTAATTGTGGCTCTCTTAAGCTATAACCCACACTTAATAATTTCAGCTTACCAGCATTTTCCCAATCCAGCATTTTGTCTACTACTTTCATCATGTAGATCATTTTCTTTGCTGTGTTAGGTAAAAATGGGTTTATAAGGACGGCAAGGTTGGCGCAAAGTTGTAAACAAATGTGTAAGCAATTGTCAATGCTTTTTTGAGCGGCTATCGACTGTGGACTGTTGTCTGTGGTCTGTTTTGCCACAATCCATGGCTCTTTCTTTTGCATATACTGATTGCCTTTACGGGAAAGGTCGATCACCTGGAATAATGCATCTTTGAAATGATAATATTCTATCGCAGATTGTACTTCAGCTTTTGTGCTTTCAATATCTGCAATTAACGTCTTATCATTATCATCTAAGATGTCCATATGCAGTGGGGGTACTTTACCACCGCAAAGTTTGTGCATGAGCACCCATGTTCTGTTTACAAAATTGCCGAAGATGGAAACCAGCTCACTGTTAACTGCGTCCTGGTAGCCCTTCCAGGTAAATTCGCTGTCCTTAGTCTCAGGTGCAATCTGAGTGAGGTAGTAACGTAACATATCTACGCATTGCCCGCCACCGTTATCTTTTTTTACAAAATCATTGATATAGTCCCGCATTTCTAATTTCCAGTTGCGGCTGGTACTCATTTTATCACCTTCCAGGTTGAGAAATTCATTTGCCGGAACATTATCCGGGAGAATATTTCCATGCAGCTTCAGCATAATCGGGAAGATGATACAGTGGAAAACGATATTGTCTTTACCGATAAAGTGGACGAGTTTGGTGTCTTTATCTTCCCAGTAAGGTTTCCAGTCTTTATTATTATCGATAGCCCACTGTTTGGTGGCGCTGATATACCCAATGGGGGCATCAAACCATACATACAATACTTTTCCCTCTGCTTCTTTCAGTGGAACTTTTATTCCCCAGTCTAAATCTCTCGTTACTGCTCTCGATTGTAATCCACCCTCAATCCATCCTTTGCATTGGCCGGTAACAGTTCCTCTCCAGTCATCTTTATGTTGCTGCAAAATCCACTCTCTCAGAAATTTTTCATGTTTACCCAATGGCAAATACCAGTGGGTGGTTTTTCTCTTTACCGGTTTTTTCCCACTTAATGTACTAACCGGGTTTATCAGTTCATCAGGGCTTAATGTAGTGCCACAATTCTCACACTGGTCACCAAATGCCCTATCGCTGCTGCAATTTGGACAGGTACCTTTTATATAGCGGTCTGCCAGAAATGTTTTGGTTTCTTCATCATAAAACTGTTCTGTTTCTTTTGTTTCCAGCTCACCTGCGTCATTCAGTTTGGTGAAGAATTCCTGTGCTGTTTCATGGTGCAACGGGGAACTGGTACGATGATAAATGTCAAAACTGATATCAAGGTCATTGAAATCTTCTTTCATGGCCACATGATATTTGTCAATAATGGCTTGCGGGGTAGTACCTTCTTTCATCGCCTGTATTGGAATGGCTGTGCCGTGTTCGTCGCTGCCGCAAACAAATACCACATCTCTTTTTTGTGCCCGCAGGTAGCGGACATATATATCAGCGGGGATGTAAGCACCTGCCAGGTGGCCCACATGTTTTAAACCATTGGCATAGGGAAGCGCAGAAGTAACTAAATATCGTTGGGGGTCGGTCATACGTTAATTTTTAACTGCAGAGGCGGAGAGTCGCAGAAGTCGTTTTTAATTTCTCTGCGTCTTTGCGATTAGTGGTTGCAAAAATACCGGAATAGAAACCATTGCCCAAAATGAACGATTTCTGATAACTTTAGAACTTAAAGGTTAGCAAAAAATAAAAAAGCAATTATGATTAAAGTACCGCCCAGCTTAAAGAAAGGAGATACAATAGGGTTAGTATGTCCTGCCGGTTATATGCCCCTGGAAAAAGTGGAGACCTGCATTAATCAACTGCAGGAGTGGGGCTATATAGTAAAAGTGGGAAAAACTGTCGGTGGTGATTCACCAACTTATTTTTCAGGTACCGACAAAGAACGGCTGGAAGATTTTCAACAAATGCTGGATGATAAAGAAGTTCATGCTGTGTTGTGTGCAAGAGGAGGGTATGGGATGGGTCGTATTATTGATGATATCAATTTTAAGCAGTTCAAAAAACATCCCAAGTGGATCATTGGTTATAGTGATATTACGGTTTTACATTGTCACCTTTATACTAACTATTATATTTCATCACTTCATTCGCCAATGGCCGGGGCATTTAATGAAGAAGGGTATAAAAATGAATTTGTGCTGTCCTTGAAGAATGCGTTGGAAGGTAAAAAGATAAAATATGACTGCCCGGTACATGAGTTTAATAAAAAAGGGGAGGCAACCGGCGAACTTGTTGGTGGTAATCTGGCGTTGCTGGCCCATTTAACAGGTAGCTGTTCTGATATAAAAACAAAGGGAAGAATATTATTTATTGAAGATGTGGGGGAGTATAGCTATAATATTGACCGGATGTTCTATCAATTAAAAAGGAGCGGTAAGCTATCTAAACTGGCAGGTTTAATTATCGGTGGCTTCACTGATATGAAGGATACAGAACGGCCTTTTGGTAAACCCGTATTTGAAATTATCCGGGATATAATAAAAGAGTATGATTACCCGGTTTGTTTTGATTTTCCTGTAAGTCATACAGACAGGAATTATGCATTGAAAATAGGAGTGAGGTATAAACTAAAAGTTACCGGGAGAAAGGTGTGTTTAGAAGAGTAAACCATTTTTACGCATCTGTTATGAAAGCTACTTCTTTATTTTCTTTGCTATTATCAGTATTATTGTTTCAGACTATTTCGGCTGATGCTGTAAGTATAAGGCCTGGTAGCATTACTGATTATCCGGCTGTATTAATGGCAGAGAAAAATGGCAGAGTCCGTTATTATTCAAAGGGGCAAGCAGTAAAAGTGTGGTTATACAACGGTGAAAAAGTGAGAGGTTTTATTACGTTGGTGGGAACGGACTCATTGGAAATAAGCTCTTTTGGAAACGGGAAGGTCAACCGGAATATTGCGATCACATCAATAACAGGAGTTGTCAAATTGAAAAGAAAGGAACGTAAGATGATAGGTATTGCAGCAGCTATTGTTGCTCTTTTAGTTGGAATACTTGCTGTAACATCAAAGGGAGCTGTTTTTGAATCTGCCTGGGGATTTGCTATCGTTGGGCTGCCTGCTATTGCAGCCGGTTATGTTTTAGTATTGTATTTGGGAGCTACCTACCTGTTACAGTTATTAAACAGAACCACTATAAAAAGAGGATGGAAATTTTACAAAGGAAATCCAGCGCCTATATCCAGGGGTCTCTTCCGATAATGGGTAAATAAAAAGCCTCCTAATAATTAGGGTATAAAATAAATCTGCCGCCACCGCTTATTTTGTAAAAAGCCAGATCATCAAACGATTTGTCATTTATCGTAATTTTTGAATCCTTGATAATCTTTAAATCTTTGTAAAGCCAGGAGGATGTCTTATAACTGGTTTTTTTCTTTGTTCCGGTTACAGATACTTCGAGGGAGGCAATATATTTACCATCTTTCTTTAAAGTAATTAAGTAAATAACCTGAACTGCAGTATTCGTAGTGTCATTTTTTTTCTTCTCTTCCAATAAAATCACCACGTCAAAATTTCCATGGGTGGTAATTTTGCCAGCAAGATAATAACCCCGGTTTTTTAGCCTGTTATTATTAGCAGAGCCAAGAATCGGGGAAAACCATTTTTTTACATCGACTGTATCAAGGCGGCGGAGCTTCCATGCTCTGGCATCAATTTCCAGACTATCAGTTAATTGGATATCCTGTGTGGAATTCAGCATGGCTGCATAGGAAGTGTCATTCTGTGCCATAGCACAGCATGAAAATAAAAGAAAGCATATTGAAATCAATTTCTTCATACCGCTAAGATAAAAATATCGGCAACTACAGACAATACCTCAAAAGTGGTATCCTTTGTTATTTAATATTCAATAAAGAATCAAGTTTTTGCCGGAACAAAGGAAAGCCAGGAAGATTATTATGTCTGCCTTTTTCCAATGTAATTAACTCGGTGCCGGGTTTCTTCTCCACCAGCCATTTTGCTTGCTTATATGGAATTACTCCATCCCTGGTTCCATGAAAAATGGTGATTGGCGCATTGATATATTCAAAATGCTGATAAGTCGGTAATGCATACTTTGTCATTGGCAGTACAGGATACATAAAAAAATAATTCTTTGCTAATGCATCCATACTGTAATAA
This sequence comes from Chitinophagaceae bacterium, assembly GCA_016719015.1. Classification (GTDB taxonomy): domain Bacteria; phylum Bacteroidota; class Bacteroidia; order Chitinophagales; family Chitinophagaceae; genus JJ008. Next base: position 702,857 of record JADKAZ010000001.1, on the reverse strand, counting down.
GGTGTTTCAAGAATTAGCCTCCTGCAATCTTTTTTAGATGCTAATTGTGCTGCTATACCTGTTCCCAACGACTTTCCATAAATTATGATTTGTTCAGCCGGAACTTTGCTATGTGCCATTTTATAGAAGATGGCAGCATCATCATACAAAATTTGTTCAGTTCTTTTCCCCGTTGATTTTCCATAACCCGGATAGTCCATCATCCACACTTCATAGTTGTTTCGGGTAAAGTTGGCAGCATATTTAGCATAGCGATTAATGTTTTCTCTGTTTCCATGAAAATATAGCACAATGCCCCTGCGAACAGAATCAGGAACGGTAAACTGGATAATACTCAGATTTTTATCATTGGTCACAGCAAGGTCAATTTGCCGGAAGGGGATATCAAACTGGTAAGTATAGTCAGCTGGCAATTTCTTTGGGTGAAAAATAAATTTATCCTGCAAAAAATATAATGCAACTCCAACCATAATGTAGATGAGGGCAATTATCTGAAACCATTTCCAGGTTTTTTTTAATATTGTTCTAGTTGTCATAAAAACTGTGCAAAGATAAGGCTCATCATTCCTTCTCTTATAATTAGTAAATGTTCTATCAGATAGAAAAAAGGACATGAATTTCATGTCCTTGCTCATAGGGCTATTATTTTATTAAAACCGGGTGAAATAATTTTTTATCCTGTATAACGCAGTATTGCTTATTTCATTCAACATAGATTGTACGATTTCGTTTTCTGTTGGTGCAAATTCTCTTCTTCTGTCTATTAATTGTTTATCTGCTTCGCTTAATGCTCTGGCATCACCGGTGAAGGTGGCAAACTCAGTACTCCAGTTATGGCTGGCAGCAAAGTTGTCATTCCATATCCACCTGCCATTTTCATCACGGAGATTCGCCTGCAACAAGGCATTTGAATTCATAGTTCTGCGTGTTGTAACAATATCGGCATATACTTTAGCATATTCTCTTACCACGGAATCGGGCTTGTAAACAGTTTCTTTTACAACAATCTCTTTAGATACTCTCCGGGTGCTGCGGCTATCATAGTAACGGCCAATGTCAATGGTTACTAAACGCATATCCAGCTCCTGGTCCACCCTGATGTTCCGGCTCCGGGCATCCCAGGCAGAATAGAATTTTACAAATTCACTTCCACTGTTATATTGCAGATTCCGGATGAGCTTATCATCCAGATTGTCTCCACCTACTGTGTAAGAACTATATACATAACCGCCCTGTTGCTGCATTGGAAGTATTACTACATTCGTTACTGCATAATCATAGGCTTCATTCAGTTTTTGTGCAGCATCACGGTCACCGGGTTTAAAACTCAGGGCTGCCTGAAATTCACGGTATGCATTGCGGTAGCTTTGTTTGTCGTAGCGTTGCATAAATGCAATGCCTCTTTCAAAACGTACATCACCGGCTTTTTCGCTATAGGTAACCAGGTGCGAAGAATAGTCAAACGGCCTTACCAATTCAAACACGGAGGGTACTTTGTAAATCGCATGATACATCCGTTGCAGGGAAACGTAGTCGTTATACATCCACTCCCACTTCAGTTCATTATTGCTGGCAGCATGGTTGCGGATACGGCTTTCATGGTCATTCACTGCATAGTGATAAGAACTTTGAATGATGTCAAGGAGTTTAGGGTCGTTGGGGTCCTTTTGCAGTTTTTTAGCAGCTAATTCAACTGCTTCATCATAGTTGCCTTTTTCATACAACTTGCTGGCGGTTTTACAGGAGAAAGCAAGGATACTGATACCTGCAAAAAGTAAAATGTAGAGTTTTGATTTCATAAGACCTCCTTTTTTATGTAAGACGTTCAAATAATAGTCCATACATACAGGGGTCGTTATCAATTAGAAAATCATTAACAGATAGGAAGCAATAAGCTTAGTATTTCAGAATGTCCCGGACAAAATTGTGGTATTCGTCAAAGGAGGGGAGGTTATTATGCCCGCCTCCATGGATGCGGATAAGGGTGATTTTCTGCGGATTTATCTTTTGTAAAGCCTGGCTGTGGCGGATGGGAATGAGCCAGTCTTTCGTTCCGTGAATAATGTAAGTGTGACAGGTTACTTTGGGTAACCATAAATCAGTACGGAGATGAAACCGGAGTACCACCCGAACCGGAAGAATAGGAAGGAACCTTTCGATCACCCGTAAAAAGTTGAAATAAGGAGCATCGAGGATAAGATAACGGGGGCTATTATCGCATGCCAGTTTACTGGCAAAGCCGCTGCCCATGCTACGGCCATATACGATCAGGTGATCTTCGGAATATTTTTCTTTGAGTTTATCATATATGAACTGCATATCACTCAGCATTTCCTTTTCACTTCGTTTGCCGGTGCTTTTACCAAAACCCCGGTAATCTAATAACACAACATCATAATCATACCGGTAAAAGTCTTTGGCATACCGGGCCCAGCCTTTTATGCTCCGGGTATTGCCATGAAAATACAAAATCAGTCCTTTCGGATTTTCCCGGTAAAAATGAAGTCCATTAATCCGAACGCCGGGTTCTATATCAAAAAAATATTCCCTGAAAGGAGCATCATATTTAAATTCAAAATCCTGCTTTAATTTCTCTGGTTTGAAAATTAATTTTTCTTGCAGGAAGTATGCAATTACAGACAGGATAATAATACCGCCGAGTATATACCAGATGAAGGTGGGCAAATTAGTGTTTGGTTTATGCTTCTGAAATTAAGCAACTAAACACAAACGGTAAAGTTTCTTAATCCTCAATCCGTTTCAACTTCAAATTAGTGACCGGAGCCACAATTAATGGGAATTTTTCAACGGTAACATTTGCAGCATCGAGGCCAAACCCTTTTTCTTCGGACAGACTGTGTTCTTTCAACCAGAAATGGAATTTCATTATCACCCTTTCAATAAATGGCAGTTCATTATCCTGGCTCAGGTATTTTTCCATGACCATAAACTGGAAGTCGCCGACCGTATTACTGCTGGCAAGACTTTCATAGCGGCTGATAATATTTACTTCCTTATTAGCCACCAGGTCTTCCACCACTTTACGAAACATCAGGTTGATTCGTGGTTCCATTCTGAAACCCAACCTGAAATCCACCCGGATAATATCGTTAGGGATAATATGTTCCACTTTGTACTCACAAGTGTAAGGGTCATCTACTGTATCCACATGAACAAACCAGTAGATGTCCGCCCGTTTGGGTTTCCTGTTCAATATGGAGTATATGATTTTGTGTTCAATCTCTTTTGGATTATTAGCACTGGTGAGGTACACCAGGTGTGTGGCATATTTTGGAACAGATTTATCATTACTCAGTTCCTGGATTTTCGGAATATAATGTTCCATCCGTACAAACTCCACATAGCGGTTTTTAATTTTTCTTGCCCTGTACCATATATACATAACAAGAAACATCACCATACCTATCATTAAAGTGATATAACCTCCATGTGCAAACTTTACCATCAGCGCCACGAGATAACCCGTTTCTACCGAAAGATATAATCCAAGGAAAATATAAATCCACACCGATTTTACCCGGTTCAATACAAGATAGTTGGCAAAAAGAATAGTCGTCATCAGCATGGTGACAATAATGGCAAGCCCATAGGCGGCTTCCATGTTGGATGATTTCCGGAAGAAAAGCACAACGCCGACACAACCCGTAAACATCAGCAGGTTGATAGCAGGAATAAACAATTGTCCTTTAGCTTCTGATGGATAACGGATTTTTAATTTCGGCCAAAGGTTCAGCCGCATGGCTTCACTGATCAGGGTGTAGGCACCTGAAACCATTGCCTGACTGGCAATGATTGCTGCGGTTGTGGCAATTATTACTCCCGGGATAATAAACCATTGTGGCATCAGGTCATAAAAAGCATTTATGCTGAGGGAGTTTTTTACTTCCTCAGTTATTTTTAGTCCCGGATAAGTATGTAATAAATAAGCACCTTGTCCAAAATAGTGAATCAGCAGACAGGTTTTTACATAGATCCATGATGAACGAATGTTGCCACGTCCACAATGCCCCAGGTCGCTATATAATGCTTCCGCCCCTGTCGTACAAAGAAACACTGCCCCTAAGAGCCAAAAGCCTTCGGGATAATTGCTGAGAAAGTTTACTGCATAGTGAGGGCTGAGGGCTTTAAAAATGGCCAGGTCATCAAAAACATGAACTACTCCTAATATCAACAGCATGGTAAACCAAATAAACATGATCGGGCCAAACATTTTTCCGATGGAGGCGGTACCGAACTGCTGCGTGAAGAAAAAAAGTGCCAGTATGCTTAACACAATAATTACAACCGTATCGCTGCCATCTTCAATGCCCAATGTTGGTAGTTCTTTTAAACCTTCAATGGCAGAGGTAATGGAAATGGGCGGGGTAATGATACCGTCGGCTAACAATGCCGCTCCACCTATCATGGCTGGTATTACGAGCCACTTTCTTCTTCGTCTTACCAGGGCAAATAATGCAAAGGTTCCACCTTCACCTTTATTGTCGGCCCGCAAAACGAGTATTACATATTTTATAGTGGTCTGTAGTGTAAGTGTCCAGATAATGCAGGAGAGGCTTCCAAGAATCAGGTCTTCACTGATAACTCTTCCCCCGATGATGGCATTGAAAACATAAAGTGGTGAAGTACCAATATCTCCGTAAATAATTCCTAAGGCGATAAGTAACCCGGCGCCGGTGACCTTGTTAGTCGGTATTTTCAATTTTCAGTAATTATTTGTTTGGGGCCTGGTACAGGTTGTTTATTTCTGCTGTAGGTCGCCGGCAAAGGTATATAGCAAAAACCAATTCCAAAGAACAAACCTTTAAACTTTACCGCTCGTCCATATTAATCAACGTGGATAAAATTGTAGGCTGGTGATTGAACCGGGCTGTTTTATTATTCGTTGATGTAATTAACAAAGAAACTGCATCACTCGTAAAATATCAGGCCCGGTTTTGGCGGGCATGGTGTAACTTTAATCAGCAAAAAATCAAAATATTATGTTTGGCAAACGGTTATGTCTGGCTATTTTTTTTATTGGTACCGGAATGCTGGCCAATGCCCAAAAAATTGTCTATTCCGAACCCGACAGGGATGACAGCCGCCGGATGGATTTTGAGATTGCCGGTAAAATCGGGGGCAATTTCCTGCTTTATAAAAATACAAGGAACAAGGTATGGATATCCGTACTGGATAATGATATGAAGCAGTTGGCCAAAGTGGAGCAGGAGTATGTACCTGATAATGACCGGGTGATCAATGTTGATTTTTTCCCGTACAATGATTTTTGCTACATGATATACCAGTACCAGAAAAAAAATGTGGTGTATTGTATGGCCTCCAAAATCGGCCCGGATGGAAATAAAATCGGGAGCATCATAGAACTGGATACCACCCATATTGGTTTTGCCGCCAACAACAAAATATACACCGTTCTAAGTAGCGAGGATAAGAGTAAGCTGGTGGTCTTTAAAATAAACAGCAAGAATAAGAGGCTATACCTGATGACATCTTTTTTAATGAACGATAAACTTGAGTTGCTCAAGAAGAGCCACCTGACTGTACCCATGGAAGAACGGAATGATTATATCAATGATTTTTATATTGATAATGAAGGCGACATGGTGTTTACCAAATTCTACCGGGGAAATAATGATAATATAAGCAAGGCGGCTTTTGTAGTCAAGTATGCACAGGCAGACACCCTTACAATAAACGAATTGAATATTGATAAAACATGGTTAGATGAAATTCACATTAAGGTGGATAATTATAACAAGCGGTACATTCTTACATCGTTTTACTTCCAGGAGCGGAAGGGTAATGTAGACGGGTTTTATTTTTATATATGGGACAAAACAACAGCCCAGCCTTTTTTTGAAACTACCAGTGCCTTTAGTGATGAATTGAGAAAAGAGGCACGGGGTGATGCCAGTATGAAAATGGCTTTTAATGATTATTTTATCAGGAATATCATTACCAGAAAAGATGGCGGTATTCTTATCGGCACTGAGGCTTATTACACGACTTCCCGTTTCAATAACTGGAACCGCTGGGATTATCTCTATGGCTCGCCGTATATGTCTTCCTTTAACAACAGCTATTATTACTCGCCTTATTACAGCAATTATTTCTGGAGATCCCGGTCTAATAACCAGGCAGTCCGCTACCATGCTGATAATATTGCGGTACTTTCTTTTGACAATAAGGGCAAACTGGAATGGACCAATGTGATGGGTAAAAGCCAGTATGATGATGAATCGGACGATTTACTTTCATATCAACTGATGAATACGGGTGGACAAATCCATTTTCTATTTAATCAACAGGAGAGGCGTAATAATCTGTTGTCTGATTACAGCATTACACCGGATGGGGTGATGACCCGCAGCCCAACCTTGAAGAACCTTGATAAAGGATATGAGTTTATGCCCCAATACGGCAAGCAGGTAAGTTCCCGGCAAATGATTGTTCCCTGCCTGTATCGTAACTATATTTGCTTTGCAAAGATTGATTATACACAGAACTAATTAATATAGTCCTTTATCCGTGATTGGTATTTTTAAACAGAAGACCCCGGTCAATATTTTTTTATTGCTGGTTCTCGGAGTTGTATTAAAGCTCCCGATGTTCCTGCATCCGCACATACCACTGGCCAAAAACAGTGATGGTGTTTTTTTCAGTAAAGTGTTACAGTTGTTAGCACCTACCGGCCAGTCGACCCCATCACTTTATCCCTTCCTTGCTTTCTCCTTACTATTTCTCCAGGCTGTCATGCTTACCCGGTTTATCAATATACAGCGTATGATGAGCCGGCCTACTTATTTTCCCGGTATGGCGTATATGCTGATTACTTCTTTGCTACCTGAATGGAACCATTTCTCTGCGCCGCTGATCGTTAATACTATTCTGTTATTTGTCCTTTCGGGATTATTTAAAATTTACAATCAGCCCAATGCCAAAGGTGCCATTTTCAATATCGGGCTGGCTCTTGGTGTTGCTTCTTTTTTGTTTTTCCCGGCCATTACATTTATTGTGTGGATACTGCTGGCATTAGCGGTGATGCGGCCTTTTAAAATTAATGAATGGATGCTTTGCATAGTGGGCATTACCACTCCTTTTTATTTTTATGCCATTTATCTTTTTATTACGGACCAGTGGAGCTGGCAGCATTTATGGCCACATTTTTCTGTTAGCATGCCTGCCATCAAGCAATCTGCCTGGCTGGCGGGAAGTGCTTTTTTATTGGTAGTACCATTTCTCGGTGGCGGCTATTATGTGCAGGATAACCTGCGAAAGATGCTGATACAGGTAAGGAAGGGCTGGAGTCTTTTACTCTTATACCTGTTGGGAGCTATTTTTATTCCATTTGTCAATAGCAGCGATAATTTTGAGAATTGGGTAATGGCTGCCATTCCATTTGCTGCTTTTCATGCCTGTACCTATCTCTATTCAACTTTACGTATCATACCCCTGCTTATTTTCTGGCTAACGGTAGCCTATATCCTGGGCTACCAGTATTATGAGATTGGATGGTAAGGTGGTGAATGGTGAATAGTAATTGTCAATGGTGCAGGTCGGTATGCTATCTTCAAAATATTTATCTTTACGCTTCTATAAATTATTAAACGAACTGACATGAAATTTGGCGTAGTTGTTTTCCCCGGTTCTAATTGCGACAGAGATATGCATGATGCGCTGGCTGATGACCTGGGGCAGGACGTAACGATGCTCTGGCATAAAGACAAGGACCTCTCGGCATTTAATAAAGAAGACTGTATCATTCTTCCCGGTGGTTTTTCTTACGGCGACTATCTGCGTTGCGGCGCCATTGCCCGTTTCAGCCCGATGATGCAAAGTGTAATTGAATTTGCTAATGCTGGTGGAAAAGTGTTTGGTGTATGTAATGGTTTCCAGATATTATGCGAATCGCATTTATTGCCCGGGGCTTTGCTGCGCAATGGCAACCAGCAATTCGTCTGTAAAAATGTTTTCATCAGGAATGAAGCTGACAAAGTTTACAAGATACCGGTGGCGCATGGGGAAGGAAGATATTATGCGGATGAAAAAACACTGAATGAACTAGAAGGCAATGGCCAGGTAATTTTTTACTATTGTGATGAAGAGGGCCATAAAACAGCGGCCTCCAACCCCAATGGAGCTATCCGCAATATTGCCGGTATCTGTAATGCCAACCGGAATGTATTTGGAATGATGCCACACCCTGAAAGGGCCTGCTCCACGGTATTGGCTAATACGGATGGGAGGGAAATTATCAGGACTTTATTGATGGCGGAGCAGTTGGTTTCCTGATGGTCTATTGTTGTATATTAATTTTAACAGCTTTCTACCATTAAAAGCAGGATTTTTGCAGGGTATACAAAACAAAAACATGAGAAAGTTATTCCTATTGGCCGTGGTTCTTTTTGGAGCATTAAGCGGAAAGGCACAGCTAAATCCGATTACCTGGAGCTTTGCAGCCAAAAAAATTGGTGATAAGCTTTACCAAATTGAAATGAAGGCTACTATCCAGACCAAGTGGCATCTCTACTCACAAACACAACCCGATGATGCAATTGCCATTCCCACTACTTTTACGATAAATGCTAATCCTTTGTTTTCAAAGGAAGGTAAAATTAAGGAAGTGGGAAAGGTGGAAAAATTTACAGATGCTGACCTGGGTGTATCTGCCAACCAATATTCAAAGACCGTAACTTTTATACAGAAAATAAAGTTGAAGGCCAATGTAAAAACCAATTTTACCGGCAATGTAGAATACCAGACCTGTGATGACCATCAATGCCTGCCGCCAAAAAAGGTTAACTTTAGCGTTGCTATTAAATGAACCATGGGCTAAACTTTTTCCAGATATAACGGGTTCTTGTAAAAGAGACCCGTTAATTTTTTAATACCATTACTATGTTCCGGATATTGAAACCACTGACTGCTTTTTGCCTGTTCTTTTTTTTATTTGCCTTTTCCCATGCGCAAAACAAACCCGTAACCTTTAGTATACAGCAGGAAAACAAAGGCAATGAATATGTTATAAAAATAAAAGCCAGCATTGCATCCGGCAGCAAGCTATACTCGGTTAAAGATTTTGGAGAAGCTGCCCCGATAAATACTCAAATCAGTTTTGATTCAGCGGCAAAAAAATTACTGAAGGATTCTCTTACTGAAAACGGGACTGCACAAACGGAAAAGGATGTTACTTTTAATAATACCCCGGTCACTTTTTTTTCAGACTCCGTTGAATGGCAGCAAAAAATTGTTTTGTCGACTACGGATAGTGTAGTGGTAAAAGGAACGATCGCCTATTTTGTAAAAACAGGAGAGGACTATAATAATTTTGAAGAGCCTTTTAAAATAACAATTGTAAAGGATGCCAATACAACTACCGTAACGGATAGTGATGATGGTTCTTTAAGTGGTAACCTGAAGAATCGTTCTTTGTTCTGGATTTTTATTGCGGCTTTTGGCGGCGGATTACTGGCCCTTCTTACCCCCTGCGTTTTTTCGATGATACCGGTTACGGTTAGCTTTTTTACCAAAAGAAGTAAAAACAGGCAAGAAGGAATTAAAAATGCTTTTTATTATTCCCTGTCTATCATCCTGATATTTACACTTCTTGGTTTCCTCATTACGCTGATATTTGGCCCGGCAGCATTGAATAAGCTGGCTACAAACTGGATCGCCAATCTTGTTTTCTTTGCGTTATTTCTTCTGTTTGGTATTTCGTTCCTGGGAGCATTTGAAATTGCCCTGCCATCATCCTGGACGAATAAGGCCAGTGCAAAATCCGGGACCGGAAATTTCTGGGGTATTTTCTTTATGGCATTAACATTGGTGCTGGTCTCTTTTTCCTGTACCGGGCCGATTATTGGTAACCTGTTAGTTCTTGCTTCCAAAGGAAGTTTTGTAGGTCCGATGGTTGGTATGTTTGGTTTTTCTTTAGCTCTTGCTTTACCGTTTTCGCTTTTTGCTTTATTCCCGGGTATGCTGAATAAAATAGGCAAAGCCGGAGGTTGGTTGAATGCAGTAAAAGTTACATTAGGTTTTCTGGAATTAGCCCTGGCATTAAAATTTTTATCGAATGCTGACCTGGTAAAAGGATGGCGATTGCTGGACCGTGAAATATTCCTGGCACTCTGGATTGCTATTTTCCTGATGCTTGGTGTTTACCTTCTCGGAAAATTAAAATTTCATCATGATGATGAGTTGCCAAAAAATGATTTTGGTCTTCCTTATCTCACGGTTACCCGTTTGTTCTTTGCCATTACCACCTTCAGTTTTGTGGTGTATATGATACCGGGTATGTGGGGTGCCCCCTTAAACGGTATCAGTGCATTTTTGCCGCCTTACGGAACACAGGATTTTTTACCATCATCCGGGGGAGGAAGTGGTGATACAACAGCGCATTATACTGCTGGCACCAACCAGCCTTCAAAATATGTAAAAGAGTTGGGACCTTATGAACCTGAGGTGGTAAGAAGATATGGACTAGTTACCTACTTTGATTATGACGAAGCCCTGGCTGCATCACGACAGTTAAAGAAACCGCTGATGCTTGATTTCACCGGCATTAATTGTATCAATTGCCGGAAAATGGAAGCACAGGTTTGGAGCAGCCCCGAAGTAATGCAACGGTTAAAAGAAAACTTCGTTGTTGTTTCATTATACACAGATGTGCGGATTAGTTTGCCGGAGAATGAAGAGTTTGATTCTAAAGAACTGGACGAACATGTGAATACAGTGGGAGAGAAATTCATGCATTTGCAGGCAAGCCGCTATGGATCCGTGTCACAACCCTTTTATATTTTCCTGGATGGGGATGAAAAAAAATTAGCACCGGATGGTTATGGGTTTGACCCAAGTGTTCAAAAATTTGTCAGGCATCTAGATAATGTAGTGGCAGAATACAAAAAGAGAAACGGAAATTAATTTATAACATACAGCAATAAAAAAAGCCCCCGACTTTTAGAGCGGGGGCTTTTTCAATTTGGTGTCATTCTGTACCAGCCTTCCGGTATGGCAAGCAAACGAAAATTCTTTTTCATCAGAATTTTTTTTACTCCGGGTGGAGATACAGAATGACAAGAGCTTCTCCCTCTACATTTATGGAGAGGGTTGGGGTGAGGCTATAAGGCAATTTGTTTTTGTGTCATTAGTTTACGCAAATTAATCAATCCGTACCGCATACGTCCCAAGGCAGTGTTAATACTGCACCCGGTAGCAGCCGCAATTTCTTTAAAACTCATATCTGCATAATGACGCAATATAATAACTTCCCGCTGGTCTTCGGGCAAACTTTGTAACATGTCACGAACCCTGTCGTGGCTTTGTCTTCTCATCATCACTGTCTCTGCACTGTCTTCTGAAAAGTTCAGCACTTCGAAGATGTCTTTGTCTTCACCATTGCGGATAGTGGGGGTACGTTTTACCTTGCGGAAATGATCCACACATAAGTTGTGTGCTATCCGCATGGCCCAGGGAAGAAATTTACCTTCCTCGGTGTAGCGGCCGCCCCGCATGGTATCAATAATACGTATAAAGGCATCCTGGAAGATGTCTTCGGCGAGGTATTTGTCTTTTACCAGGAACAGAATAGACGTATAAAGTTTATCCTTATGCCGCAGCACCAGGATTTCCAAAGCGTCAACATTTCCATCTGTAAACAGATGAATCAGTTCATGGTCCGTTTTTTTCAGTAAGGCTTTCATAACTTCTACAGTTTAGGTTGCTCCCGGATGGACATAACCATCCGGAATGATTCAAGGATATTGGTTGCGATAAAAATTCGGTTAAAAAAACAAGTAGAAGTTTATGCAATAGGCAGGTTAAATTTTATGTTTTTCATTTTTCGGATTATTGGAAACTAAAAATAGGGCATTTCATTAAAATGCCAAACATTTGTAAAAGTAAAATGTATTAATAGGTGCTAAAGAAATGTTAAGAATTCACCCGGAAAACGATGCTCCTTAAGGGTTTAGAAGAGTTTACATTTGCCAATATATTAATGGAAAAGACAATAAAAGGGAAAAATCCCGCCAAATCGAAGACCGTAATTTCCGCAGAAAACATCCTTATCAAGGGTGCCCGGGTACATAACCTGAAAAACGTTACGGTGGAAATTCCACGTAACAAGCTGATTGTCGTTACTGGAGTATCTGGTTCAGGCAAATCATCTCTTACAATTGATACATTGTATGCAGAAGGGCAGCGTCGTTATGCAGAGAGCCTGAGTGCTTATGCCAGGCAGTTTTTGAACCGGATGAACAAACCGGATGTGGATTATATTAAGGGATTGTGTCCGGCCATTGCCATCGAACAAAAAGTAATTACCAGGACTCCCAGGAGTACGGTCGGCAGTATGACAGAAATTTATGATTACCTGCGGCTGCTGTTTGCCCGAATCGGGAAAACCATTTCTCCCATTTCCGGAAAAGAAGTGAAGAAGGATGATGTGACCGATGTATTGAATGCAATAATAAAATTGAAAGAAGGCGATAAAGTTTTTATTCTCGCCACCTTTAAGCAGCATAAAAACCGGGAGATAAAAGAAGAGTTGAATATTTTGGTACAGAAGGGATTTTCAAGAGTCCACAGTCGACAATCCACAGCCGGCAATCAACAGCCGGGAGAGACTTACAGAATTGAAGAGTTGTTAGAGTTAAGTGACAAAGAATTAAAGACAAAAAAAATTACACATATTCTTGTTGACAGAATTGTAGTGAAAAGTTTTGATGAGGATGATCAGCATCGGATAGCTGATTCCATTGGCACTGCTTTTTATGAAGGCGAAGGGGATGTGTATCTTGAAATACAAACTGGTCAACAGTCGACAGTCCACAGTCTACAGAAAAAAACGAGGAGTTCGACGACCCATTCACCATTGACTATTGACAATTCACTACTCCATTTCAACAATCGCTTTGAAGCAGATGGGATGCAGTTTGAAGAACCGGTGCCTAATCTTTTTTCTTTCAACAATCCTTTTGGTGCCTGCCCTACCTGTGAAGGTTTTTCACAAGTATTGGGTATTGATCCTGACCTGGTAATTCCTGACAGAAGATTAACTGTGTATGACGGTGCCGTGGCTCCGTGGAAAGGAGAGAAGCTGGATTGGTGGAGACAGAACTTTGTGAAGGGGGCTAAAATATTCAACTTCCCGGTTCATAAATCCATTGCCGACCTTACTGATAAGCAATACAAACAATTATGGGAAGGAAGCGATGGGGTAATGGGCATCAATGATTTTTTTAAGGATGTGCAGTCACAATTGTACAAGGTCCAGTACAGGGTTTTATTAAGCCGTTACCGTGGCAGAACCGAATGCCCCGATTGCAACGGCTACCGTTTACGGAAAGAAGCTTTGTATGTGCAGGTGAATAAAAAAAATATAGGTGAGCTTAGCACTATGCCGGTCCGGGACCTGAAAGCCTGGTTTGATGTATTGGGAAACAAACTCAGCCCTCATGATAAGGAAGTAGGAAAAAGAATACTGCTAGAACTGCATAACCGGCTTGATACATTAATAAAAGTTGGCTTAGGTTATTTAACGCTGAGCCGTCTTGCCAATTCATTAAGCGGTGGAGAAAGCCAGCGGATACAACTGACAAGAAGTCTCGGCAGCAATCTTACCAATTCACTTTACATTCTTGATGAACCTTCTATTGGCCTGCACTCAAGAGATACAGCCAATCTTATTAAAGTGTTGAAAGAATTGAGAGATCTTGGAAATACAGTGGTTGTTGTGGAGCATGATGAAATGATGATGCGGGAAGCAGATCATATTATTGATATGGGGCCAATGGCATCACATCTTGGTGGCGAAGTGGTGGCTGAAGGCGATTATGATGAAATCATCTCCAACCCCATGAGCCTGACGGGTAAATATTTAAATCATGAACTAACGATCGATCCACCCAAACAGGTACGCAAATGGAACCGTTCTATAATTGTTGAAGGGGCAAGACATAATAATCTCAAAAACATTACCGTGGAGTTTCCGCTGAATGTGCTGTGTGTGGTGAGTGGTGTAAGTGGAAGTGGTAAAACAACATTGGTAAAACAAATTCTTTCCCCGGCCCTGCGAAAAATGAAAGGAGAGTTTGGTGATAAGATTGGTTTTCATAAACAAATTACCGGTGATGTGGATGGCATCGGGCAAATAGAGATGGTGGACCAGAATCCCATTGGTAAATCGTCCAGAAGTAATCCCGTTACTTATATCAAAGCATACGATGAGATCAGGGAATTATTTGCCAGCCAGCCGCTGAGCAAAATGCGGGGCTTTCAGCCAAAACATTTTTCGTTTAATGTGGATGGGGGAAGATGCGATACCTGTAAAGGTGAAGGGGAACAGGTCGTGGAAATGCAGTTCCTCGCCGATGTACACCTGACCTGTGAAATGTGCGGGGGAAAAAGATTTAAGGAAGAAGTACTGGAAGTGAAGTACAAAGAAAAAAGCATTTTTGATGTGCTGGAGATGAGTGTGGATGAAGCCATTAATTTTTTCTACGATGAAAAAAACCTGGCGAAAGCCATTCAACCACTGAGTGATGTGGGATTAGGGTATGTAAAACTCGGCCAGTCATCTGACACACTTTCTGGTGGGTGAAGCACAACGGGTAAAGCTTGCTTCTTTTTTGGGAAAAGGAAGAGCTAACAATAAAATCCTTTTCATTTTTGATGAGCCCACTACGGGTTTGCATTTTAATGGATATAAAAAAGTTGCTGGCTTCTTTTAATGCGTTGATAGAACAAGGCCATTCCATTCTGGTAATAGAGCATAATACCGATGTGATAAAAAGTGCTGATTGGGTAATAGACCTTGGACCGGAAGCAGGGGATGATGGTGGTCAATTAGTGTTTGCAGGAAAACCCGCCGATCTTAAAAAAATAAAAGCCAGCCATACGGCTGCCTATCTGTAGTAAAACATTCTTAAGGTACTATAATTATAAAAAAAAACAGTACCACTATCGTATTTCTACGCATTATAATCCGTAAAAAACTCAAGTAAAAGCTTGCATAAATGGGGTCGGTAATATACTTTTACCCTCTGTTGGTTTTACCATGCATTTCTGCCTGGAAACCCGTACCAAAATCCCCTTTCCGCTGAAGGCCGCATTTTTTAATCCCTATTAACTGTTTTTACACTATGAAGCTTTTTACATTTCGTATTTCAAGACTATTCTTTGTTTTTATTGGCCTTGCCTTTCATGTGCACTCGTATGCCCAGAAAACATGGGATGGGGGTGCTGGAACAAATAATTGGGGGGATGGTAATAATTGGAATCCCAATGGTGTGCCAACTGCTGCCCAGACCGTTACAATAGGTAATACTTATACCGTTATACTTAATACAAGTACAACAGTCGCTTCTCTGACAATTGGAGGAGGGACTTCCGGTTCATTGACAATCGGCAATAATAATACTGATCGAACCCTAACGGTTACTGGAAATATTGTTGTTAATGCAGGAGCTACTTTAAATACAGCGGGAAATGGTGGGAACGTCATAAATATAGGCGGTAATCTTACTAATGATGGAACATTTGATATGAATATTGGAACAGCTGATTGTGATGTCACCTTTAATGGTGCGGCTAATCAAACTATTAGTGGTGCCGGTGCAACCACCGATTTTAACCGGATTACAGTTAGCAACACTGGCGCTGCCAATAATAATATAGTGGAAATATTGCCTACTAATTTTACCGCTGCTGCAGGTTTTCTTACACTTACAAGAGGTATTATTAAAATGTCGGGTAGCTATACTTTTACTAATACTTTTTTTAATACAGCTAGCCCAACAATTAATTCAGATGAAGGTATATGGTTAAATAATGCTAATGTAACAGTAACTGGCCAGGGTGGAGATACTTACTTGTATGGCCTTATAAGAATTAGTGCAGGAACTTATAATATAGGAAATGCTGCTGACTGGTGGTTATGGTATCAAAATGGAGCAATACTAACAATAGAAGGGGGGGCATTGAATGTTGCAGGGGCTATAACAACTGTTACTGGAGGAACACTTCAGGTTGGAAATGCATCATCACCAGTGCCTACTTTTAATTATTGGATAAATTCAACAGCTCCTTTATATAATCTGACAATTAACAGTACAAATAGTCCAACTGGAGAAATAAGGGCTACGACTACTGTATTAAATGATGTGACAATTAATACTGGTGGAGGGCTTGACGCTTCAATAAATAACAATAATCTATTTGTAGGGCATGATTTTATTAATAATGGAACTTTCACACAGCGAGCAGCAACTGTAACTTTTAATGGAAGCGTTGCACAACTAATTACAGGTTCAGCTTCAACCACTTTTCACAATTTTACGGTTAATAAATAAGCTAACAGCCTTACGCTTAACAGGCCCACAAGAATAAATGGTGCTGGTACTTTTACTGCCGGAATAGTTAATTCTACATCCACTAATCTATTAACGTTTAGTGATGATGCTACTACAACTGGCGCCAACAATGGTGCAGTGCCGTCTTATGTAAATGGTCCGGTTAGAAAAGAAGGTAACGATGCCTTTACTTTTCCTGTTGGTAAAACAGGTGCCGGATACAGATTTTGTGGTATTTCTGCACCGGGTAGTACAGGAGATATTTTTACGGCAGAATTTTTCAGGGCCAGTGCTTCGGCATTAGGTTCCATATCCGCAGGTGCTGCCCCCTTACATCATGTAAGTAATTGTGAATATTGGGATATTGATGAAGATGGACCTGGCTCTCCCACGGTTGATGTAATTTTATCATGGAGCAATCTTAGTAATTGCAGCATACTTGCCTATGTAAACAATGCAGCTACATTATGTATAGCTCATTTTAATGGAACACAGTGGGACTCTTATGGCGGACTAGGAAGTGCAGTTGGCGCACCATGGCCTACGGCTGGCACTTACCTGGACTGGTGTTAATACATTCAGCCCATTTACCCTTGGCAGCACCAGTGCACTTAACAATCCGTTGCCGGTTACTTTAGTGAATGTAAAAGCGTATCGCAATGGCAGCAGCAATAAAATAGAATGGACCAACCTTACCGAATCTGATGTGGCGGTGTATGAAGTACAACGGTCTGTAAATGGTACTGCATTTGTCACCATGTCTTCATTGGAAGCAAGAAGCAATGCCAGCAGCCGGGAAGATTATATGGCGGTTGATTTTCAAAACAGCCCGGTTACTTATTACCGCATTAAAGTAAAAGGTATAGATGGTAAAGTTGTGTACAGCCCGATTGTAAAAGTGGCAGGCAGCAACCAGCTACAGGCAGACATGGTAGTGTATCCAAACCCGGTTACTGGTAAACAGGTTACACTGCAACTAAATGCTGTTGCAGGCAACTATAGCCTTCGGGTATTTGGTGCTAACGGGCAATTGGTAAAAACAGAAACCATTATACACCCGGGTGGTTCTTATTCTAAAACTATTGAGTTGCCGGGTCAGTTACCTGCCGGACATTATTATATGCAGGTAACAGGTGGCGAACAGGTTCTCAATTCCAAATTGATTATACAATAGATATAAAGGGACTGAGCATGAAACTGAGGAGGGGCATTATCGCCCCTCTTTTTTTTATTGTTTCCCCCAAAAGCACTAATGACACTAAGTAGAAAAAAATTTTTGTGTTCTTCGCCTCTTTAGGATCTTTTACTTCTTAATAAATATCTCCTGCAGCACCCCTTTTTTTTTCCTTTTGGTTTGGGAACAAAAAAAACACCCCCAAAAGGGGAGTTAAAACGGGGACCCCCCCCCCCCTGAAAAAAAACAAATATTTTTTCTCCCCCTTTTCCCCCCCCCGGTTTTGAAAGCCCGCCCGCCAGGATTAAAAAATTTGTTGGCTGCTGTACGGGCCAGCGATGTTGAGTGCGGCTACCTCAGTTTATCTAATGATTTTACCAGCTTCTCATCTTTCCTGATATTTCGGAAAGCCATATAATAACTGATGACGATGATGAATGGCAGAATGGAAAAAAGTGCCAGTGTGGATGTTGTCAATTTGTTCAACTGAAAAATATAGAGTACGACTATCGCAACGGAAATTAAAAGACCCAGCAGGCAAAGTTTTATTTGAAGCTTGCGGTCTTTGTATAGAAATATTATAGCACCAGACAATATTAAAGAAGCACCCGTTGCAATCAGCAATAAAAAATCACTGCCAGCTTTAATTTCTTTATCGGCTACCAGTCCCTTTTCTAATCCTTTGCCGGTGGCAAAAGGAAACATAAAACAAAAAAGGGCGGCGAGGGTGGCGAGTACCAACCAAAGTGTTTGCTGACGTTGAATCATAACAGAAATTTTTCTGGCTATTTAATAAAATTAATATTAACCCAATTCCGGGTATAAAGGAAACTGCTGCATAAATATTTTTACTTCTTCTTTTACCGCTGCTATCACTGCTGTGTCATCGGCATTCATCAGTATTTTATCAATCATACTCACAATAGTATCCATGTGCTCTTCCTTCATACCACGGGTGGTGATGGCCGGTACACCCACCCGTATACCGGACGTAACAAAAGGTGATTTATCATCAAAAGGAACCGCATTTTTATTCAGGGTGACATGTGCTTTATCTAATGTTTCCTGTGCTTTTTTCCCGGTCAGGTTTTTATTGCGCAGGTCAATCAGCATAAGATGATTGTCTGTTCCATCACTGATAAGTTGATATCCTCTTGCAACAAATGATTTTGCCATGGCCTGTGCATTGGCAATTACCTGCTGACCATAGCTTTTAAAAGAAGGATCCAGAATCTCACCAAATGCAATGGCTTTTGCAGCAATAACATGTTCCAATGGTCCACCTTGTGTGCCGGGAAAAACTGCCAGGTCCAGTAATGAACTCATCAGTCTTAAATTTCCTTTCGGGTCTTTTAGGCCCCAGGGGTTTTCAAAGTCATGACGTAATGTAATGATACCACCTCTTGGGCCTCTCAGTGTTTTATGTGTGGTAGAAGTAATGATATGACAATGATCAAACGGGTCGTTTAATAAGCCGGCTGCAATTAATCCTGCCGGGTGTGCAATATCGGCAAAGACAATAGCCCCGATTTCATCTGCTACAGCACGGATGCGTTTATAGTCCCAGTCACGGCTGTAAGCTGATGCACCACAAATGATCATCTTTGGTTTTTCTTTTCGGGCAATGGTTTCTAACTGGTCATAATCAACAATACCTTCTTTGGTAACACCGTAGTGTAATGCGTGGTAAGTTTTTCCGCTAAAGTTGGCCGGGCTGCCATGTGTAAGGTGACCACCCATGCTCAAGTCAAGCCCTAAAAATTTTTCACCCGGTTTCATCACCGCCAGAAACACCGCACCGTTAGCCTGTGCACCACTGTGTGGTTGAACATTTGCCCAGCTGGCATTAAAAACTTTCTTTAATCTTTCTATAGCCAATGTTTCAATTTCATCCACTATTTCGCAACCACCATAATATCTTTTACCGGGATAGCCTTCTGCATATTTGTTGGTGGGAACAGTACCCATCGCCTGCATTACCTGCAGGGAAGTAAAATTTTCAGAAGCGATGAGTTCAATACCATGTCGCTGTCTGTCAAGTTCCTTGCGGATGAGGTCAAAAACCAAAGTATCTTTTTGCATAGCGCAAAAATAAGCGAGGATGAAGGAATGAGAGTAAACTGTACAGGATTTTGTTTTATTCTAAAAGTCTTACTTTCGTTGGCTTTTGATTAGTTACCAAATTAATGTAGCTCCATAAATGAAAGCTATCATACCAGTAGCCGGCGCAGGCACCAAGTTGCGTCCACATAGTTACACTCAGCCCAAAGCTCTCATTCCCCTGGCAGGAAAGACGGTTCTCAGTATTATTATTGACCAGTTGAAAAGTGCCGGCATCAACGAGTTTATTTTCATTGTAGGTTACCTGGGAGATAAGATTCAGGATTATGTAAAATCAAAACATCCTGACCTGGTAGCCCATTATGTACACCAGGTGGACAGGCAGGGGATAGGTCATGCTATCCGTTTGGCAAGAAATATTGTGAACCAGGATGAAGTTATTGTTGTACTTGGAGATACAATTTGCGAGTATGATGTACAGGAAGTGGTGAACAGCCCTTATTCTATGATAGGGGTAAGAAAAGTGGACGATCCGAGAGAATTTGGGGTAGCTGAAATTGAAGATGATGGTTTTATCAGTCATGTAATAGAAAAGCCACAGATACCCAAGTCAAATATGGCCATGGTGGGAGTGTACAAACTGAAAGAAAGTGAGCAAATGTTTCAATGCCTTGAAAATAATATCCTTCAGGGGCTGCGGAGCCATGGCGAGTACAACCTTACGGATGCATTGGATTGCATGATTCAGATGGGGGCAAAGTTTAAATCTTTTAAAGTAGAAAATTGGTTTGATTGCGGCCGCAAGGAAACCATGCTGGAATCAAATGCGATACTCCTGAAAAAATTTGCTCCTAAAACGGACGTTAACCAGTTTGAGAATACAGTTATCATTCCACCGGTGAGCATCGGTGCCGGTTGTAATATTAAAAATTCTATCATCGGGCCCAATGTATCTATAGGAGAGAACACCACCATTGATTATTCCATAGTTAAAAATTCCATCATCGGCTCGTTCTCTAATCTTTTAGATATTGTTTTAGATGAATCAATAATAGGAAGCGACACAAACCTGCGGGGAGAAACCAGGTCGCTTAATATCGGGGATAATACAAGTATTGACCTGGGATAATGTGAGTAGGAGTCATTAGCCTTGAGTCAGGAGTTCCTCCAACTCAATAGTTATCTTTGCTTCAGACTAATGACTACTAACTCATGACTCCTTTCTCCAACAGAATCACCAAACTTTTCAACATTGATTATCCCATTATCCAGGCGGGAATGATATGGGCCAGCGGATGGCGGCTTGCCAGTGCGGTGAGCAATGCCGGAGGCTTGGGTATTATTGGCAGCGGTTCCATGTATCCAGATGTTTTGCGGGAGCATATCCGTAAATGTAAAGCTGCCACCAACCGGCCGTTTGGTATTAATGTACCATTGCTATACCCCGATATTGACAAGCATATTGAGATAATAATTGAAGAGGGAGTTCAACTTGTTTTTACTTCTGCCGGGAATCCAAAAACATGGACCAACATCCTGAAAGAAAAAGGTATTACCGTTGTGCATGTGGTTAGTTCTTCAAAGTTTGCCAGGAAATCAGAAGAGGCGGGATGTGATGCAGTAGTGGCGGAGGGATTTGAAGCAGGTGGGCATAATGGGAGAGAGGAAACCACAACGCTGGTGCTGATACCATCTGTTGTTGATGCAGTAAAAGTGCCGGTTATTGCGGCAGGTGGAATTGCCACCGGACGTCAAATGCTGGCGGCCATGGTGCTTGGAGCAGAAGGAGTGCAGATGGGGAGTCGGTTTGTGGCCAGTGAAGAGGCATCTTCCCATATCAATTTCAAAAACGTAGTGGTGAATTCCCGGGAAGGTGATACACAGTTAACCTTGAAGCAATTGACACCGGTACGGCTCATGAAGAATGAGTTTTTTAAACAGGTACAGGAGGCGGAGCAAAAAGGGGCAACCGTGGAGGAGTTAAATGCCTTGTTAGGAAGAGCAAGAGCCAAGAAGGGAATGTTTGAAGGCGATTTGGCAGAGGGAGAACTGGAAATAGGACAGGTAAGTGCTTTGCTGGATAGTATTTTACCCGCCGGGGATATCGTAAAAAATGTGTGGAAGGAGTTTACAGACGGTTTGGCAAATCCGGTTAAAAAGTTTTAATTTTAGCATCCACCAACAGAACAACGATCAGTGCTGAAAGGTTATTTATAAACCATTCAAAAAAGTACAATGAAACAAAAACTATTTATGCTGGCAATTTCCCTGCTCGGGTTTGTTGCAGTTAAAGCCAATAACGGTGGTCCCGGTGATGGGAAGAAGGATGAATTAAATGGCACCGTTGTTCATTCAGATACAAAAAAACCTTTGAAGGATGTAAGTGTAACGGCTGTGTTAGTTTCCAAAAAAGAGAAAATTGTTTTTACAGAGGAAAATGGTACGTATGCTTTTGACGAATTGAAACCGGGTACCTATAAATTTATTTTTGAGAAAGCCGGGTTCAAGAAAATTACTAAAGAGAAAGTGGTCATCAAGACTAATGAGGCCTTCCAGTTAAATATTGAGATGATTACACAAAATGATTTTGATATTCTGCCTTCACCATTTCATTTTACTGACTTCTGATCAACATCAACTTACCATATACAAAAAGCCCCATCTCAAAACGGGGCTTTTGTTTTTCATGGCTGGCTTTGGCAAACACAGTTCTTAGTCGATATCTATATTGAAGTCATCATTGTCTTTTTCTATATTGAATTTTTTATGCTTTTCCAGGAAAGAGCGGTATTTATTGTAAGTCTTTTCAGAGGCTTTCTGTCCGTTGATGAATAGTTCGCCGTCTTTGTGCTTCAGCGAATAGCCTTCTTTTTTATTGATAAGACCATCATTTTCGAGGCCATCCACAAAACCTTTATATTCTTTTATCTCCGCTTTTGCTTTCTCCATTTCAACTTTAGCCTTCTCCATTTCTTTTTGCATTTTTGGGCCGAGTTCTTTCATTTCTTCGCTTAGTTTTTTCATATCCTCGTCCAGTTTCTTCATATCAACTTCTTTTACTTTCTCCAGTTCTTCTTTTATTTTGTTTAAATCTACTTTAGCTAATGACTCCTTTACTTCTTGCTGGATCTTAGCCATGTCTATATCTTTCATGGCATCGGCTATTTCTTCTTTTATTTTATTGAAGTCAACTTTCGCCAGTGATTCCTCCACTTCTTTTTGAATTTTAGCCATATCCACTTCTTTCATAGCTTTATCTATCTCCATTCTAAGTTTATCGCCATCAATTTTTTTCATGGCTTCAGCAATTTCTTTTTGAGCCTTTTGCATTTCTTCCTGTAAATCGATTGTATTCAATTCCTCCAGTACATCATCCAGGTCCCGGATTTTCTTATCTCTGTCGGCTGATTTCTTCTTAGGGGTTGTGTCGTTAGCAGATTGCTGATACTTGCCGGGTTTTTGTTGATAATCCCACGATACAAGGCCAACGGTAAGACCTGTTGTCAGCAGTACTAATAATAATCGTCCGTTTAAAAAGGTTGTTGGTTTCATACTTTCTTTTTTTAGTTGTCTGTAATTTATTTTTCACGAAATACTTCGTACAAATATACGATTGATTTCGTATTAAATTGTTTCAACAGAAGTAAAAAGAAAATTTTAACAAAAAAGCCATTCCGCTTTTTACGGAATGGCTTTTATTATAAGAGATAAGTAATTAATTTTTTCTGAAAGCCCAACGCAGCATTTCTTTCCAGCTTGGTTTTTTACCATACATTAAAATGCCTGTGCGGTATATTTTGCCGGCAAACCAAACAGTAATGATAAAGCCTATTATCAGTGATGCCATAGAAAGCCCCAACTGCCACCAGGGAACCGTATTAGGCACCCCAAACGGAATCCGGGCCATCATTACAATGGGTGAACTGAAAGGAATGATACTGGCCCAAACAGCAATAGGGCTGGTAGGGTTTGCAATGGTGGACGTCATAATGGCAATTGAAAGAACTACAAGCATGGTAATGGGAAAACTCAGTGATTGAGCTTCCCGCATGTCTTCATTAACAGCACTTCCAATGGCACCATATAAAGATGCGTAGAAAAAGAAACCTGCCAGGAAGTAAAAACCAAAACAGAACAGTATCAACGGCACATTCACACTGGAAAACATTGCCTGCATATTGCCAACCATCGCATTTGCCATACCGCCACTTCCAGATGCTTTACCAATATTATAAACAATAAACACAAAGGCAATCCACAAAAAGAACTGGGTAAGTGCCACCATTCCTATTCCAAGGATTTTGCCCAGCATCATTTGAAATGGTTTTACAGAGGAAACAATTACTTCTGCAATACGGTTGGTTTTTTCTTCCATTACACCCATCATCACCTGCGAACCATAAATAAGCAGTATGAGGTAGATAAGTAAGCCGCAGGTAAATGCAATGCTTTCGGCTGTTTTGGCATCCGCAGCCTCATCTTTTATGTTCGTAGCCAAAAGGGAGATCCGGCTGTTCGTCAGTATATTACTTTTCTCCACATCAATACCCAATTTCTGATTTTTGACTTCATTCCAGATACGGTTCAGCTTGGCCTCCACACCAGCAGTGGTGCCGCTGCCATATGATTTGTTTGACTTAAACTGCAAGGATTCGGTTTTTGCAGATTGCCAGTCTATGGCCTGGATTAAAATATATCCGTCGTACCCCGCTGCTTTGTGATCAGTTATTATTTTATCAGCACTATCTTTTATATAGGTTAAGGTAGAACTGTTATCAATGCTGTTTTGTTTCTCCAACGCCTCTGCTGTGAAATAGCCGGAAGAGTCAATGACGGCCACATTCAGGTGTTGCCTGCTTTTCTCAGCGATATAGCCCATTCCAAAAATAAGAGCCAGGTATAGCAGCGGAAATAATAAGGTGGAGATGATAAAAGTTTTTTTACGAACTCTTGTCAGGTATTCTCTTTTTATAATAAGCCATATTTTATGCATGACAAATAAGTTTAGTTGGTTTGCGTACAGTTATATTTTTTGAAACTGGCGGGCCGTTGGTGTGCCTTCCACCAGTTTGATGAAAATGTCATTCAGCGAGGGTAATATTTCATTAAAGGAATGAATGGAGATACCCTTATTCAAAAGGTATTGCAGTACATCATTCGGTTTGCTTCCTTCTTTTATCCTTACAATATGTGAATGATTTTTTGTACCTACAATTTCAAAAGGCTCCTCTCCATTGAGTGATGCAATTTGTTCTGCACCGATGCTGAAAAGATTTTCTTTAAAATCCTGTTTTATCTGTTTCACCGTGCCATCCAATATTTTGTTCCCTTTATTTACCAGTACAATATGGTCACATATTTCTTCCACCTGTTCCATCCGGTGGGTACTGAAAATGATAGTAGAGCCGTTTTTTGCCAGGTTGAATATTTCATCCTTAATCAGATTACTGTTTACCGGGTCAAGACCGCTGAAAGGTTCGTCAAGGATGATAAGTTTAGGTTCATGCAATACAGTGGTGACAAATTGCAATTTCTGTGACATGCCTTTAGACAGGTCTTCCACCTTTTTATTCCACCAGCTTTCCATTTCAAACCGGATAAACCATTGCTTGATTTTTTTCAAAGCATCCGCTTTGCTTAATCCTTTCAGTTGTGCCAGGTACAGGGTCTGCTCACCAATCTTCATTTTCTTATAAAGACCTCTTTCTTCCGGCATATAGCCGATATATGCCACATCATTAACAGGGTCAAATTTTTTTCCGTCAAAAATTATCTGGCCTTCATCCGGGTAAAAAATTCCTGTTATCATCCGGATAAGCGTTGTTTTACCGGCACCATTGGGCCCCAAAAGACCAAATATCTGTCCCCGTTCTACAGAGAAACTGATATCATCTACGGCTTTTTGTGTAGCGAAATACTTTTTAAGATTATGCAATTCGAGGATAGGCATAGTATTGATTTGTTGGGCAAAAATACTTGTCTTAGTGGTATGGTTGTAAAAATTAGGTGAACAGTCATAATATTGGCGTAAAATGCATGTATTCTTTACCCAACGATTTTTGTCCGTTTTTTTTCAGAAGTCCAGAATGATATAATTTAATATATGAAAAGGAGATTCTTTGGTTTATTGTTAATTCCAATAGTTATTGTTTTATTCAGTAGTTGGGGTTTTTTGGTGCACCGCACGGTAAACCAGTTAGCCATATATAAGCTACCGAAATCCATTCAGCCCTTTTTTTACCGGCATATGGATTACCTGGTAGAAAATTCAACCAGGCCTGATACACGGCGCAATACAGATTCTATGGAAGCTACCCGCCATTTTATTGACCTCGAAGTATATGGTGACTCGGCAGCCTGGAAAATGCCGGCAAAATGGGAAGATGCGGTGAAGATTTTTTCAGAAGACACATTATTGAAGTATGGATATGTACCTTATCACATTATTACCATTAAGAATAAATTGACGCAAGCATTCCGGATGCGAAATAAGGATAGCATTTTGTTTTATGCCGCTGACCTGGGACACTATATCGGCGATGCTAATGTGCCACTGCACACCACGTTGAATTATGATGGTCAACTGACCGACCAGAAAGGGCTGCATAGTTTGTGGGAGAGTATGGTGCCAGAAATTGAATTGGACCAGTATTCATTATATAGTCGCCATAACGCTACCTACCTTGCTGACCCTGAAGCAGCAATCTGGAAAGTAATACGATGGTCATATACATTGACTAAAGATGTTTTTGAACAGGAAACAGAAGCCACTAAAGGTTTTACTGATTCTACCAAGTACAGAACACAGGTTCGGAATGGACGGACTGTAAAATCGTATACATCAGCTTTTGCAAAAGCGTACAGTAAGCGGCTTGGAAAAACCATCAACGAGCAGCTATTAAGTTCCAGCAACCTTATTGCGGATTTTTGGTACACTGCCTGGGTGGATGCCGGGAAACCAGACTTGTCAGATTTATCTTCCACACCCTTTATGAAAGAAGATAAAAAAATACTCAAAGCAGAAAAGAAGTCCTACCGGAAAAATGAATTGTTACAAAAGAAATTACTGATAGCCAGAAAGAAAGTGCGGGAATAGTTGCTATACTATTTTAGTTTAATTGGTATAAAGAAGCAATTACTTTCGCAATCCTTTCGCCATCCATAGCGGCGCTAACAATTCCGCCGGCATAACCTGCTCCTTCACCGCAGGGATAAAAATTTTTAATGTGCGGATGCTGTAATGTTTCTGCATCTCTTGGAATACGAACGGGAGATGATGTTCTTGATTCGGTGGCTACTACCAGTGCATCGTTGGTAAGGTAGCCCCGCATTTTTTTGCCATACTCTTTAAATGCCTGCTGCAGTCTATGGTGAATAAAGGAGGGCAATATTTCTTTTAATGATGCAGAACGAAGACCGGGCAGATAGGAACAACCTGGCAGGGTAGGAGATATTTTATTATCTGCAAAATCAACCAACCGTTGTGCCGGGGCAACAAATTTGCCTCCGCCTGCTTCAAAAGCCTTTCTTTCGATTGATTGCTGAAAAAACATGGCGGCAAGCGGCCCCTGTTTTTTATAGGACTGAAAATCCTTTTCTTCTACTGATACAACAATGCCGCTATTTGCAAAAGGATTATTACGCTTCGAAGGACTCCAGCCATTTACCACCAATTCACCCGGTGAAGTAGCTGCGGGTGCAATGATACCTCCCGGGCACATGCAAAAGGAGAAAACGCCTTTGCCATCCACCTGCTGCACCCAACTATAAGCCGCTGGGGGTAAAAACTCTCCTCTTACAGCACAGTGGTATTGGGCTGTGTCAATTAATGACTGAGGATGTTCTACCCGTACACCTAAGGCAAAGGGTTTTGCCTCAATCAATATTTTTTTTTCATGAAGCAATTCAAAAATATCCCGTGCCGAGTGGCCGGTAGCTAAAATAACAGCATCCCCTTCAAAAGTATTTCCATCGGCAGTTTTCACTGCTTTGATGGCATTATCCTTTACTATGAAATCAATCACTTTTTTTTCAAATAAGAATTCACCACCGCAATCTGTAATTTTTTTTCGCATGGCCGAGATGATCTGCGGCAGTTTATTAGTGCCTATATGCGGATGTGCTTCATATAATATTTGCTCTTCGGCTCCGAAATGAACAAATAAGTTAAGGATACGGTTAATATCGCCCCTTTTGCTGCTGCGGGTGTAAAGTTTGCCGTCGCTGTAGGTACCGGCACCACCTTCTCCAAAGCAATAATTGCTTTCAGGGTTAATTTTTCCTTCTTTATTTAGTATAGCAAGGTCTCTTCTGCGGGCCCTCACATCTTTTCCTCGTTCGAGTAATATGGGTTTGATACCTTTTTCAATCAATTGCAACGCAGCAAATAATCCGGCCGGGCCTGCACCTATTATTATTACCTGTTTTGAAGCAGTCCTTATATCCGGGAAATGAAAGGAAATGAGTTCCCGTTGCCGGAAGGGTTCATCAATAAAAGCTTTTACGGAGAGATTAATCCATACTTGCCTGCCTCTTGCATCTATAGAATGCTTAAGTATAGTAAAACCCCGAACAGAATACAGCTTTACTGCCGCCGATTGGGCAATATATTCTTTTATCCGTGTTTCATTTGCTGCTTCGGAGGGAAGCAGTTTCAGGGAAATGGTCTTTTGCATGTTGTCAGGTTTTTATCCTGAAATGATGTAGTAAAGATGCAAATAAAAAACCGGGAATATCTATAATAATTCTTTGTTGCAGCCATAAAATATTTATACCTTCAAACGAGACCGGCGTATATGAAAAAAAACTCCTCCTTTATATATTTTTTTTTACTTGTCGTTTTAACGGGTTTATCCTGCAACACTACTTACCAGAGTCAGGCTTTGCAGTATAAAACTTACCGTATCAGTGATACGCAGCGAAAAGATTCTTCTGTGTTGTCATTTCTGAAACCTTACAGCGATAATGTAAATAAAACAATGAATGATGTCGTTGGTATCGCTGACATAAGCCTGGATAAAAAGCAACCGGAAAGTACACTGGGTAATTTTATGGTGGATGCTTTTTTATCAATGGCTGCCGACAAATACAATACAAAAGTTGATGTTGCTTTTTTAAACTTTGGTGGAATGAGGCTCACACAAATACCAGCCGGCGATGTTACCAATGGAAAAATATTTGAATTAATGCCTTTTGATAATTTATTAATACTGCAAAAATTAAAAGGCGATGTGCTGCAACAATTTTTGGATTTAACAGCTGCCAGAGGGGGATATCCAATGGCGGGCCTTACGATGCAGATAAAAGACAAGAAAGCC
This sequence comes from Chitinophagaceae bacterium, assembly GCA_016719015.1. Taxonomy (GTDB): domain Bacteria; phylum Bacteroidota; class Bacteroidia; order Chitinophagales; family Chitinophagaceae; genus JJ008. The sequence goes on along the minus strand of JADKAZ010000001.1, from coordinate 673,935 downwards.
GTAAATGTTATGATTGGAGGAAAGCCGCTTGACATCAATGCAACTTATACCACCGTCAATTCGGATTTTATAGCAAATGGTGGTGATAATGCTGACATGCTGCGTACGATACCCCAGATAACAAATGGTTATTTGATGCGGGATGCCATCTTCGATTATATTAAAAAATTGAAAAGCCAGGGAAAAAATATCAGTGCTAACATTGAAAACCGGGTAACCAATGCTCAGTAGAAAAAGATTTATCCGCCAGGCGGCCTTATCGGCCGGAGCTATGTTGGCAGGGCCTTCCATTGTCAATGCCGCAGAATATTTCAGTCCGCTGAAACTTACTATTCTGCATACCAATGATACACACAGCCGGCTTGAGCCCTTTCCCATGGATGGAGGCCGCAATCAGGGGCTGGGGGGCATCGCTGCCAGGGCACAACTAATTACTGAGATAAGGCAACAGGAAGAGCAGGTCTTATTATTTGATGCCGGAGATATTTTCCAGGGAACTCCCTATTTTAATTTATATAAAGGGGAGCCGGAGATAAAAGCCATGTCGTCGATGAAGTATGATGCCACCACCATAGGTAACCATGATTTTGATGCAGGTATGGAAAACCTGGCAACACAATTATCCAGGCATGCAAATTTTCCAATGCTGATTGCCAATTATGACTTTACGGGTACACCGATGGAATACAAAACGCAGCCTTATAAAATTTTTAAGAAAGGGAAATTAAAAATTGGAGTTTTTGGTGTAGGTATAGAGGGACGAGGTTTGATTCCGGATAGTTTATTCGGTGCTACAAAATATCTGGACCCCATTTCAAAAGCAAATGAAGTAGCCGGTAAATTAAAAGCGGATGAAAAATGTGATATGATTATTTGTTTATCTCATCTGGGGTATAAATATAAAGAGAGTAACATAGTAAGTGACGAAGTGCTTGCAAAGGAAACAGAAAATGTTGACCTGATAATTGGCGGGCATACTCACACTTTTTTAGATGATCCTATTGTCTATAAAAACAAAAAAGGCGATGATGTTATCGTAAACCAGGTAGGTTTTGCCGGCATTATTTTAGGTAGGTTAGATTTTGAATTTTCCAAATTTTCAGGGAAAAAATTAACTAAAAATCACAATATTTCTGTTTCACAAAAAACAGGTGGATAAAAATTTTTTTTTATAAAAGAAATGATGATATTCGCCTCCCTGTCCAACTTTTTTTACTGACATTGTGTGAACATTTTTTTGGGGACAATTTTCGAAGAACAACAACTATAGTTAACCCGACATAAACTGCTTACTAATCTGATGGAGAAGAATGCTGAAAAAATCTGGACCAGTTGTTTAAAAATCATCAAAGACATTGTTGAATGGCAGCATTACAAAACATGGTTCGAACCCATCAAACCTGTATCCATAAAAAATAATGTTTTAGTTATACAGGTGCCAAGCCAATTCTTTTTCGAATATTTGGAAGAACATTACGTAAATTTATTAGCGAAGACATTAAAGAGAGAACTGGGTAAAGATGCCCGTCTCGAATACCGCATAATGGTAGACAGTGGTAACAGTAAGAATAAGCCTGTTACCATGGATGTAAGCGGCCAGGGTTTTAAAACTTTTTCAAATAACGAAATGGATTTTCCCTTAGTCATAAATAATCCTGTTAAGAATCCCTTCGTTATTCCGGGTCTTAAGAAGATGCAGATTGACCCGCAGCTAAATCATATTTATACTTTCGAAGCATTTATTGAAGGCGACTGTAACAGGGTAGCCCGTCGTGCCGGTAAAACAGTAGCTGAAAAGCCAGGAACCAACTCTTTTAATCCGTTGGTCATTTATGGCGGGGTTGGTTTGGGAAAAACACACCTGGCACAGGCCATCGGGAATGAAGTGAAAAGGATGCATCCCAATAAAGTGGTATTGTATGTAAGCTCAGAAAAGTTCATCAACCAGTTTATGGACCACAGCCGTAACAATGCGATAAATGATTTTATCCATTTTTACCAGTTGATCGATGTGCTAATTATCGATGATGTGCAATTTTTTGCCAAAGCTGAGAAATCACAGGATGCTTTCTTTGCTATTTTTAATCACCTCCACCAGTCGCATAAGCAATTAATACTTACTTCGGATAAATCACCTAAAGATCTTGACGGTGTACAGGAAAGGTTGCTGAGCCGTTTCCGCTGGGGACTAAGTGCTGATTTACAAGTGCCAGAATATGATACCCGCATTGAGATATTAGAGAAGAAGATGAAGAATGACCGGTTGGAAATGCCCAAAGAAGTAGTTAAGTACATCGCCTATAATATTAGTAACAACGTAAGGGAACTGGAAGGTGCTTTAATCTCACTGTTGGCACAATCTTCGCTAAACAGGAGGGAAATAGACTTAGACTTAGCCAAAAAAGTGTTACGAAATTTTGTAAAATCATCCAGCAAGGAAATTACCATCGAAACCATTCAAAAAATGGTTTGTGAGTATTTCGATGTTGCCTATGACAAACTTCTCCAAAAAACCCGCAAAAGAGAAATCGTTCAGGCAAGGCAGATTACTATGTACCTGGCTAAAGCGTTTACCAAAAATTCATTAAAAACAATTGGCGAACATTTTGGCGGCCGTGACCATACCACTGTTATCCATTCTTGCCAGACGGTTAAGGATTTGATGGATACGGATGGAGTATTCAGGGAAAACGTTTTAGAACTACAGCAGAAAGTGCAATTGGCTGCGATGTAAAATAATTGGACCATTTCAATAGGTATTAAAATACTAACCCCGGTATCTCCGGGGTTTTTTTATTAGGATATAGTGAAAACAGTGTGGTGGGAAAGCAATAAATCTTTATTTTTGCCTCCCTTGAATAAAGGGGACGGGGAGAGATGCCTGAGTGGCCGAAAGGAACGGTTTGCTAAATCGTCGTACGGGTCACACTGTACCGTGGGTTCGAATCCCACTCTCTCCGCCAAAACCAGCCGAAGCTTAAGCATAGGCTGGTTTTTTTTTGAAACGCTTAGTGTGATACAATAGAAAAGTTAAGAAAATAAAATACCGTACAACGGGTATAACCGTTCAAACGAAGCGTACTATATTCGATAATAAAAATCAAGTAATATGAAAAAGGCTCTGGTTATTGCAATTGGTCTTATTTTCTTTGGTGTAACCGCTAAAGCTCAACATTTTCCCCGTGCAAATTGTACCACTTTGGTAGGCGATGCCATGCTCAAAGAAGTCGACACTACAAAACAAAGAGGAGTTAGCGATAACTATCGTACCTGGGCCAATGGGCAGGTGATCTTAGTAAAATTTATGCCCGGAGGCAGCAAGGATCTCAGGAATAAAGTAATGGCCTATGCAAAGGAATGGGAGAAATATGCCAATATTACTTTAAGATTTGTATCTGACACCGCCAGTAAAACCCATATCAGGATCAAACTTGGAAAGGGATCAGGTCATAATTCTGCAGTCGGTACAGAAGCTAATTTCAGACCCCAGTCTACCCAAACAATGAATTTTGATACGCTGTTCTTTGCTGATGGCGATTATTATGTAAAAAAATTAGAAGCCAAAGGAAGTAAACCTCCTTATAGTTTAAATCAGTTAATAACAGAGATGAGAATTGACCCCAATCATTGGAGTATTCCGGAAATGCGGCGGGTGGTTGTACATGAGTTTGGCCATTCATTAGGTTTGCTGCATGAACAGAGTTACCCGGGAGCGGTGAATTGGAAAAGGACAGATTCAATATATAATTACTATAGGGAAACACAGGGATGGACGAAAGAGCAGGTTGATTTCAATGTATTCGAAGTATCCAGCCAGTTTTATACAAATGGTACCAGCTATGATGCCAAATCAATTATGCATTACGCCATTAATACCTGGGAAACAATTGATGGATATTCTGTGAAACAGAATTACGAACTTTCTGCTGGTGATAAAGCAATAATAGGAGCTCTTTATCCAAAAGACAAAAAAGAGTCTGCCCTGATTGTTCCAAAAGTGGACATTAGCAATTTTGGTAAATTGTCTGTGGTTAGCAATACCGCTAAAGGCGGCTTGTCAATTTATCCCGAATTTGATTTAAAAACGAACTCAAAACTTGGGCAGGTATATGTGGTGGCGAGGTTGGCGGATGAGGACGGATACTATATTAAAACAGATAATCAATATTATAACTGGGGTGGAACAGCAGCAACTTATTTAAAAATGAACCTGCTGCCTAATTCAAAAATCAGTTATAATAAAACAGCCAAAAAGAATCTTGAATTATTTTTCCCTTTTGCCCAAATGCCGGAACTGTATGGAAGAAAAGTAATGATTGTTTTTGCAGTGTATCTCGATGATGTTAAGAACGGCCAAATGGATAAATTGATGTATTTCTCCACTACCACACCACTAAGCGTCACCAAATAATGGTGTTCATATAGTTTAATGCGGGAACCAGCTGATTTATCAGCTTGTTCCCGCATTTTTCTTCTTTAGATCTTCTTTAAAAATAAACAGTAAATAAGACAGGAAGCTGTTATATTTGCACTCCCAAAATGTTCGGGAAGTAGCGCAGGCCGGTAGCGCACCTGGTTTGGGACCAGGGGGTCGCAGGTTCGAATCCTGTCTTCCCGACTTACTCAGAAAATCCTGCCAATTGGCAGGATTTTCTATTTTGCGGGATATTTCATTTTCTCATGCATATTTTAATAACAGGCGGGGCGGGATTTATAGGCAGTAATCTTATCCGGAAATTGTTTCAGGACAATGCCGGGGTAAAAATTACCTGTATTGATAATTTCGATCCGTTTTATTCTGCCGATATAAAACAGTTTAATATCCGGGAGTTCAAATCGAATCCGGACTTCCATTTTTTATATACCGACATTGCACTTACCGCTGCAGGGGAATTGTCAGCATTAATTCCCGAAACGATAGATACGATTGTACATATTGCTGCAAAGGCCGGAGTGAGGCCAAGTATTCAAAATCCCCTGGCTTATCAGCAAACCAATGTTATCGGTTTGCAAAATATGCTGGAGCTTGCCAGAGAAAGAAACATGAAGCAATTTGTTTTTGCATCCAGCAGCAGTGTGTATGGTATTAATGATCATTTTCCATGGAAAGAAGATGAGCAATTGATGCCAATCAGTACTTATGCGATGACTAAATTGTCCGGCGAAATGCTGGGCCATGTATATAGCAGGCTTTTTGGGATTCGTTTCATTGCCTTACGTTTCTTTACGGTATATGGACCGGGGCAACGTCCCGACCTTGCCATCCATAAATTTACAAAAGCTATCCTTAAGGGAGACCCGATTACCATGTATGGTGATGGAAGCACCAGCCGTGATTATACCTATGTAGATGATACCGTGCAGGGAATACTGGCAGCAATGAAATATGATCAATCTGACTTTGAGATTATCAACCTGGGTAATAATTATACTATTTCGTTACAAGATCTTATTGTTGCCATCGAGGAGGTTATTGGGAAAAAAGCTGTAATTGAAAGATATCCTGAACAACCCGGCGATGTACCAACGACTTTTGCAGATATTTCAAAGGCAAAAAAACTGTTAGGCTATAATCCGCAAACTAAACTGAATGACGGGTTAAAAAAATTCTATGAGTGGTTTAAGGAAAATGAAGAGTTGTTGTTACGGTAATTACATCATCACATCTGATGTATGGTTGATCTCTTTTTTAGCATGATAAACCTTCCTTACATTATACGTCTTCTTGTTCTGTGATTCGAAATACGTTCTTGTGTTGATGTCAGCTACAATGCCAATAGTAATAAATTGAATGCCACCTATCAGTAATATCAGCCCAAGGATAAGCAGGGGTTTGCCACCAATATCCTGGCCCATTATTTTTAAGGCGAGCAGGTATATATTAATAAGGACACCAATGCCGAAGCTTACGAAACCAATAGGTCCAAAAAGATGCATGGGTTTTTGCATATACTTCCGCATAAATACCATCAGCACCAGGTCACTCATCACTTTAAAAGTACGGTTGATGCCGTATTTACTTTTCCCGTGAATCCGGGCATGATGTTTTACATCTACCTGTGTAATTTTTGCACCCTGAAGTTTGGCTAGGACCGGTATAAAGCGATGTAATTCTCCATACAAGCCAAGCTCTTCTGCAATTTCTCTTTTAAAAATTTTTAATGTGCAACCATAGTCTTTTATATAAACGCCGGTCATCTTACGAATAAGTGCATTGGCAATTTTGCTCGGTATTTTCCGGAGAATAAATCCGTCTTTGCGATTCTTCCGGTTGCCAGCCACTACATCCCAATCTTCTTTTTTTAGTAATTCCAGCATAGCAGGAATATCAGTGGGGTCATTTTGTAAATCGCCGTCTAACAGGGCGACATACCTGCCACGGGAATAATCAATGCCTGCAGTCATAGCCGTACTTTGCCCGTAGTTTTTTCTCAGTTCCACTAAAACTGTTCTGTCATCAGTGTGTTCAAGTATCTGTTGTTTGGTTTTGTCTGCTGAACCGTCATCTACCAGTACCACTTCGTAATCAATACCGCTTAATGCGGAACGAACAGATTCCAACAAAGGTTTAATATTCTCCTCCTCGTTCATTACTGTGATAACAACTGATAATTCCCGCATGGTTTTGAATGTTGGGGCAAAGGTACATTTTCAAGAATAAAGAAAGGTTGGCAAAATGTATACTTTTTCTTAGTGAAGCAGAAGAATATTTATCAACTATTAAGCTAACTCAGCTCAATTTATTACAGAGTTCTTTCCATAATCGACGGTGTCCTTGTAGCATTTTTATAAAGTTCAGTTCCTCATCATCTCCCTTCGACTTTATAAGCTTTAGCAACTGTTTCTTTTCCTCCATCTTCCACTTGCTAAGATCCAGCATGGCCTGAACTAATAAACTCCATTGTATCAAAGCTTCTCTTTCATATGTATTCCAGCTAGTGAGATTCTTTATGTTTAATTCTGTTATTGTTTTTTTCTCCGATGCAGCTACAGCCTTATTCCTGTTACCATTGAATTGTTGATTGATATACGAAGTAATTGCAAGACTGACCACTGATGCGTCAAAAACCGGAACTGATTTTTTAGAAAGTAGCAGTACAAGGTTAGAGGAAGTAAATTTTTTTAACAGATCAATGGACGTTCGGTATCTTTTATCTATTGCTTTTTTATCCCACTCATCATCTGCCAACTTTTGTAACTGGACATCTTCAGGCCGGAAGCCGTGTTTATAGTAAAACCAGAAAGCCCCGGATTTTAGTGCTTCTTTATTGTTTTTACCAAATTGGTAGGGCTTAACAACAAATCTGTTTACGTCAAAATATTGATGATATACCCTGATTAATAGAGAAAAAATATACCCCGATTCGCTACCACGGAATGGTTCAAGGATGTTGATTCCAAACTGGCAGCGTTTACCAAATATCCAACCTCCTCCATACGAAACGGGTATCCCGTTTTTGAAAACAAGATATCCGATATAAGACTCGATGGAGAGCCGGTGCCCCTTTTGCATACTGTACAACCCAATACTGTAACCTTTTTCCAGCGTAAATAATTTTACTGCATCGGCAGAAGCAAATGTGAATGGATCTGTTTCCCGGTAGATAAAAAGTAATGTTGATTTTGCAACATCAACAAGCTGTTTTTTTTGTTTGATGGATAACCGGTTGGGTAAAGGAAGTTTTCTTTGCCCAATCTTTTTAACATCAGTGGCCTTTAGGAGTTTTGGATCATAAAAAATATTTTTTTGCGGCAGACAGCTATAGCTACGGCTAGCGAAAGGAAGATTCAATTTCCAGGTAACAAATATTTTTAGTTCATTGAAAAGGAATTCTTTTGCATGATAGGAGATGGCAACCGTTTCAAAAAGACTTATTAACCATTTAATGTCCGTGGAATTATTCTTTCCTTTTATTTTTCTGATCCGTTGTATGAGACCCAACTCTCCGGTTGTAACGCTTTCATATTCTATAGAAGGAATCAGTTGAAGAAAAAACAGCCTTACTGTTTCGGGGTTGGCTTCGCTGCTGTGCAGTTCTAAATCATTACTAAAATCGTTCACCAGCCACCTGGTAATTGCATAACTGAAACAGCCTGTAAGCTCAGTACCTGCTATTCCTGAACCGCTCAACTTGTAATCCATCATTTTGTCAACCGAAATAATTTCCTTTATGATGGAAGTCAACCGGACCATTTCTGTTTTTGCCTGCTGCAGTTGTTCTTTATTTTCCGGCCATGCCATTACTGAGAGGAGGGCATCATGATATTTCACAATGTCTTTTGCTTTCCATTGTTTGAGTGCATTTTCAGGAGGTTTGATTCCTGGGAGATCAGATGGCCTGTTTATAATTATTGGGGGATGTTGTGGAGGAGTCACAGCATTAAAGCAACTTAAATCCTAAACAGCTGGCTATGATTACAGCTACCGGACCGGCTGATTTCGGTCACCTCTGTTGTCTTTCACCGGTGGTAAACCAATGTCTTCATAAGGATAACGAAATAGTATCTTCGCAATCCCCTATTACTATGGCAACAAAGAAGAATAACGGAACAACTACGGAAGAGCAGGCCAATCATGAATTTATTGAGGTTTTTGGTGCCCGGGTGCATAACCTGAAAAATATTGACATTTCTATCCCCAAAAATAAACTGGTTGTTATTACTGGTATAAGTGGCAGCGGTAAGTCTTCATTAGCTTTTGATACCATTTATTCGGAAGGACAGCGACGCTACATGGAAACTTTTGGTGCCTATGCCCGGCAATTTATGGGAGATATGGAACGTCCGGATGTAGATAAAATCACCGGTCTTTCTCCTGTTATTTCCATTGAACAAAAGACAACCAACAAAAATCCCCGATCAACAGTGGGAACAGTTACGGAGATATATGATTTTCTCCGCCTGTTATTTGCCAGGATCGGCGAGGCATATTCCTACAACACCGGGAAGCGAATGGTAAAATGGAGCGAAGAGGAAATTGTTGAAAATATTTTTAATAAGTATAAAGGCAAGAAAATTGCCCTCTTGGCTCCACTGGTAAGAGGCCGCAAGGGACACTACCGTGAATTATTTGAGGATGTGAGAAAGAAAGGATTCCTGAAAGTGAGGGTAGATGGAGAAGTAAAAGACATCGCCCCAAAAATGCAGGTTGACAGGTATGTAATTCATGATATAGAACTGGTGGTGGACAGGTTGCAGGTAACGGATGAACTGAAATCAAGATTGAGCCAGAGTGTACAACAAACATTGAAACTGGGGAAAGACCTGATGTTTTTGCTCATTGACGATTCAAAATTTATCCAATACTCCAAGTTGCTGATGTGTGAAGACACAGGAATCAGTTATGAAGAACCTTCTCCGAATGCATTTTCATTCAACTCGCCTTATGGTGCCTGTCCGGTATGTAAAGGTTTGGGAAATGTATATACCATTGACTTGAGTGAAGTGCTTTCCGATACATCCAAAAGTGTAAAGGAAGGTGGTATTGCACCATTGGGTGAAGAGAGAAATGCCAGTGTTTTTAATCAGGTAACTGCATTTGCCAAACAGTATAAGATTAAATTAGATAAACCTATTAAAGAGCTTCCTAAAGAGCAGCTGGATTTACTTTTATTTGGTGATAAAGCTATAAGTCCATCCCTGGAAGTGGATGTAAACGATGAAACTATTCCGCATGAATACACCGGCAGCTATGAAGGTATCATTCCGATGCTTAAACGGTGGTTTGCTTCATCTACCAGTACCGAGGCTTTACGGGAATGGGTGCAGCAGTTTATGACATTTACTAATTGTACTACTTGTAATGGTCAGCGATTGAAAAAAGAAAGTCTTTGGTTTAAAGTAAATGGGAGAAATATTGCCGATCTCAGCAATATGAACCTGGATAATCTTGCTGCCTGGTTTGATGGTATTGAGCTGATGCTTGATAATAAGCAGAAGGCGATTGCAAAGGATGTACTAAAAGAAATAAGAGAAAGATTACAGTTCCTTTTAGATGTGGGCTTGACTTACCTCACTTTATTCCGGCCTTCTAAAACATTGAGCGGTGGGGAATCGCAGCGGATACGGCTGGCTACACAAATCGGGTCACAATTGCAGGGTATCACTTATATATTGGATGAACCTTCGATCGGGTTGCACCAACGGGACAATCACCGGTTGATTGATGCATTAAAAAATCTCCGGGATATTGGTAACAGCGTTATAGTAGTGGAACATGATAAAGATATTATGCTGGCGGCCGATCATTTAATTGATATTGGTCCCAAAGCAGGTTTTCATGGCGGTAAAATTGTAGCACAGGGCACACCTGCAGAATTATTAAAGTTGGATACGCTTACTTCAGGTTATCTGAATGGACATCATCGGATTACTGTTCCGAAAGAGAGAAGAGCCGGCAATGGAAAATTCCTGGAATTAAAAGGTGCAAAAGGAAATAATCTTCAGAATGTGGAAGCAAAATTCCCCTTAGGCAAATTTATTTGTGTAACCGGGGTAAGCGGTAGCGGCAAATCAACTTTTATTAATGAAACGCTGTATCCGATTCTTTCCAAACATGCTTATGGGTCTAAAATGACTCCGTTGGAATTTAAATCGGTAACCGGATTAGAGTATATCGATAAAGTAATAGAAATAGATCAGTCCCCCATTGGAAGAACACCGAGGAGCAACCCGGCAACTTATTGTGGCTTCTTTACAGAGATAAGGACATTGTTTGCCTCTATTCCGGAATCAAAGATCAGGGGTTATACGGCGGGCCGTTTTTCTTTCAATGTGAAAAGCGGCCGGTGCGAAGTATGTGAGGGCGGAGGTATGAGGGTGATTGAAATGAATTTTTTGCCGGATGTATATGTGCATTGCGAAAAATGTAATGGTAAACGATACAACCGGGAAACATTGGAGATACGGTATAAAGGAAAATCTATTGCAGACGTATTAGAAATGACCGTGGAAGAAGCGGTGGAATTTTTTCAGAACGTTCCTTATATCTACCGCAAGATAAAAGTGCTGGAAGAAGTGGGGTTAGGATATATTACGCTGGGGCAATCAGCCGTAACATTAAGCGGCGGAGAAGCGCAGCGGGTAAAACTGTCAACTGAACTCTCTAAAAGAGATACAGGTAAAACTTTTTATATACTGGATGAACCAACAACAGGATTACACTTTGAAGATATTCAGCACTTACTGGATGTCTTAAATAAATTGGTTGACAGGGGTAATACGGTTTTGGTAATAGAGCATAATATGGATGTAATAAAAGTGGCTGATCATGTTATTGACCTGGGACCCGAAGGTGGAGATGGAGGTGGGAGAATTTTGTTTGAAGGAACGCCGGAGGGGATGATAAAAAATAAAGAAAGTTATACTGCACAGTTTCTGAAAATGGAATTGAAATAAAAAATCCCGCCAATTTGATTAGCGGGATTTTTTTATTTTATTATAAGAGTTGACTAAAAGTTAATGTTGGCGGCTGAGATGGAACTTTTGGGGACCAGTATTGCTGCCAGTATTAAGCCAATTACAAAAGAAGCAACAATCATTGCTACAAGACTTGCAATAAAATAACCAGTGCTTTGCTCTTGCGGAGTCTTTTTTAACTTTGGCAATCCTAAGTATAAAAGGTATAAACCATAAAGGCCCACCAATGAACCAATTATTGCGAGTGAAGGAAGAATATTCAATACGGCACCAACCCAGCCAGCAGTTGAAGAATAGGCAGCTAATTGAAATGACCGCCCAAAATCCTTTTCTGATTTAAATGTAGGAGCCAGGGCATCGATAACGAATGCCAGAAGAAAACAGCCTGCGATTCCGCCAATAAGTGCAATCAGGGCATATCTGATGCCGAGGGATACACCCGATACTTTTACGCTTCCAAATCCATAGCTATAAGACTTTCCAATAAATCCCCATCCTATGAAGGATGCAATAGCACCGATTGCCACTAACGGAATAACATAAGTGGTAAGAATACTTTGGGTGTTCGGTGTTTCACTGTTGACTACATCCCATTCTGTTTTTGGGGTCAAAAGAATTTTTTTTGCCCTGTCAATAAGGTTCATAGTAAGTTGATTTTGGTTTGGTACCTACTCGTTTGGCTTTTCGGCATTCGCCCCTGTTTTGTGGGTTCAGGTCACCCTCAGGTTTAATTATAAAACTAATATAGGTACTTTTTGTAAAAACAAAACAGGCAAGGCCGCTTTTTTTTAAACTGATTGATCACAACGAATTAATAGTGGAGATAGTTGGAGGGAGATTAGGCAGAAAACCCGCAGCAAAAGGCAAGATAACATTGTAAAATCTTTAGAAGGGTGCGTCTGTAAAACGGTTTTTCACCCGGGATACCGGATTTTAACAACGCTCCTGCCTTTTACGGGTTTCTTAGTTATGACAATTAAAAGAGCTCGGATTGAGAATTCCGATAGCTATCGGAAGCCCATAAGCAGGGCAGAGAGTGTTTAATAAAATTTATACGAATGAGAGTACCAATAGAGAACGGATTAGGTTTTATCAACCAGGGTATCAGATTTTATTAAGCTCTCCGCCGCTTACAGGACAAAGTTGAATTTATTCTATAAAGTTTATCTTATTTCGAATTTGCCGGTGGCAGTTTCTTCATCACCACTAAAAACACGGTAGACATAAGTGCCCCTGGAAAGGCCAGCAATTCTGTAGTGGTCTTTTTCTTTCATTTTATAATGCTGTACAAGGGTGCCTTCTACATCAAATACAAAAAAATCTATTTCACGGCCATCATTTTCCTTGGCTACCACATGCATATCTCTTTTGAGAATATCCGGGTAGATTTTTACTGCGTTATTGTTAAGGGATGAGAATGTTCTTGCGGCAGCTTTTATTTTATTTTTTTTAGCCGGCTTATCTTCTTCCGGTTTATTTGCTGTGAGGCCATATATTCTAAAAGGCTTTCCTTCAGCAAACACCGGTTGTGCAGCAAACAGGCCTGTAAAGACGCTTAGTGCAAGAATAGTGTTGAAATGTTGTTTAGTAGATGTTTGTTTCATGGGGGTTCGGGTTTTGTGGTTATATCAGTTTAATAAAAAACAGGACATTTTAATTGCTTGCTGCGGGCATCAATTCCACCAATCCGCCAGCCAAATCTTATGATGCTGGAGAAATAAGCATCGTTTTCTTTAGGGTCACCTCTTTCTGCAAACTCTTCATAAGGACGGGTAGCCGGGAAAGAGTAGATGCCACGATAATATAATCTCCGTGCTTTTACAGCATCGGCTGCTGATAAATATTGATCAAAATAAATCGGGTCGATATAATAGTTGTGGCTTACATCATCAACATAATCGGTAAATAATTTGCGGTGCAGGATTTCAAATCCGATGTAGGCGTTTTCTTTAATGTAGTATTTGAAACCAACTCCTCCTAATACATTTTTTTGAGTCAGTTTATAAGGCTTGCTATCCGGATATTCAGCAAAACCCTGTCCCTCTAATCGCAGGGGAGCCACTTTTACCCAACTTCCATCCACATCTTTTGTTTCAGGATCGAAGTGATAGATACCAACGCCGGCTAAAAAGTAGGGTCGTAATTTACCTTTTAAACCATCATATTTTTCAAGAAAAAATGTAGGATATATTTCAACGGCAGCGTAGGCTTCACTTATCTTCGATCTGAAGTGAAGGTTTCTTTCCCGGCGATCCATTTCTGCACCACCTTTGGCCGGTGCTTGCGCATCATCTCCTTCCAGCTGACCAAGATTTCCTGCAATACGAAGACCGATAAATTCTGTAGGATAGAAATTAAGGTAAAGCCCTTTATTTAATTTAGTAAGAGGAAAGTCAAGGTCTTTTATAAATGTTTTTCCAATTCCGGCACTGCCACCCAGATCGCCAAGAAAAAACATGGGGCCAATTCCAAGGCCGAGTTCAACTTTACCGTTTCGGGTGCTGATTGATTGTGCGTTGCTTTGCAAAGAAAAGAAAGCGAACAGGCAAATAAGTACGGATAAACGTACTGTAGGTACATGTGTTCTCATTGGTATCGGATTTCTGGTTATTCTACTATTGGATTTCTGGAATAAAAATAGAGAAAGAAAAAAACAGATATAGAATGAAAGGCGGTGTTTTTTTTATTTTATCACCAATAAAAGTTGTTCTACTTAGGAGTTCTACGAAATAAGGCTATGATTTCAGCATTTCAACATGTTCTATATTGTCTTCCAGGTAAATGTCGCTGGTTTGCTGAAAGCCCAGTGAAGTATAAAACTTGAGCAGGTATAGTTGTGCACCTATTTTGATGGGGGTGTTACCAAATAATTTATATAACTCTTCTATGGATTTTTCCATTAACTTTTTCCCTATACCACTTCGTCTTACAGATGGTGAAGTCACTACACGACCAATAGAAGGCATTTCCGGGTAGGCAACTCCTAGCGGCAGAAGACGGGTATAAGCAACTAATTTATCATCCAGCCATCCCATCAAATGCCAGGAGCTTTGGTCTTTGTTGTCGGCATCCTGGTAAGGACAGTTTTGTTCCACTACGAAAACCTCATTCCTTAATTGCAAAATAGCATACAATTCATACGGAGATAGCTCGTCAAATTTTTTACAAAACCAGTTGATCATATACTTGTCTGAATAATAAATGTAGAGAAGTAAAGTTTCAATGAAAGTAAAACAGTATTTTTAAATAAACACTTTTATGCCGGTTAAAGACCTTAGCCTGGTTCACCAGCTAATAAGCGACTTATTTCACTGGCCCACCTCCCGGGATGAATGGCTGCAATATACATTAAGTGATGAGCAGGTAGAATTTTTCAGGGTAAACGGGTTTATTAGTGGTATCAAAATGCTGGATGAGCATCAGGTCGAAAAGATAAGGACTGAATTAGGTGAAATCTCCAACCCGCAACATCCGGCGCATGATTTGTTTTATGAATTTCACTCCAACGAATCAACAGATCCTTCCACTATTTTATTTCATGCACTTGGTGCATGGAGAATTACAAATGGATTGCATGATGTTTTGTGGAACCCCCGTTTTTTAGTAGCTGCCAGTCAACTATCAGGTAATGTTCCGGTTCGTTTCTGGCACGACCAGATTTTCTGGAAGCCGGCTAAACAGGGGGGTGTGGTTGCCTGGCACCAGGACTTTTCTTATTGGACAAGAACAAAACCAATTGCACACTTAACTTGCTGGTGCGGTCTGGATGATTCAACAAAAGAGAATGGTTGTTTACAATATATACCAGGAAGCCATAACTGGGGTTTGTTACCCAAGCCTGTAATTGCCGGTGAATTACAAGGCATCAGGGACTTTTTAACGGAAGAGCAGAAAAAACAATTTGAACATCCGCAGTTGGCTGAAGTAAAAGCAGGCGAAGCTATATTTCATCATTCATTGACCCTGCATGGTTCTGGTGCCAATACTTCTACTAAGCCGAGAAGGGCATTTGTAATTAATGTAATCGCCGATGGAGTTGTTTCAGATTCAAATGAACCGTTGCTTGAAGGGGTGCCTGTTATTAAAAAAGGAGAAAAAATACAAGGGCAATTTTTCCCATTGTTATTTGACCCAAAATTGATGCTTCAATAATTATATTTATCCTTCCACAAATTTTTTAAGAATTTTCTAAGTTCTTCTTCCCTTGCATTTTTTCCGGGTTCATAAAATTTTTTGCCTTCCAGTTCTTTTGGCAAATATTCCTGGGGAGAAAAATTATTTTCATAACTATGGGAGTATTCATAGTTTTTCCCGTAATCTAAATTCTTCATCAGTTTAGTTGGGGCATTACGGATATGCAATGGCACTGGTAAGTCGCCATACTTTTTAACAGCGGAAAGGGCTTCACCAATGGCAGCAACTGCGGCATTGCTTTTTGGTGATGCGGCCAGGTAGGTAACACATTGCGAAAGAATGATACTTGCTTCCGGGTAGCCGATTTTATTTACAGCGTCAAACGACGCATTGGCCATAACCAAAGCTGTTGGGTTGGCATTGCCAATATCTTCACTTGCCAATATGACTAATCTTCTGGCAATGAATTTTACGTCTTCACCACCTTCAATCATTCTGGCTAACCAATAGATGGCGGCATTAGGGTCGCTGCCGCGGATAGATTTAATGAATGCAGAAATGATATCATAATGCTGTTCACCACTCTTGTCATAAAGAGCAATTCTCTTTTGCGCTACTTCCATCACATATTTATCTGTGATTATCACCTTCTCTCCGGAAGCATCGCAAACTATTTCCAGCAAGTTTAATAATTTTCTTCCATCACTACCTGATATATTGAGTAGTGCGGCTGTTTCTTTCAATTCAATCTTTTTCTGCTTTAGATACTCATCTTTTTCGATCGCAATCTCCAATAATTTCACCAGGTCTTTTTCTTCCAATGGCTTTAGGACATATACCTGGCAGCGGCTAAGTAAGGCACTGTTTACTTCGAACGAGGGGTTTTCTGTGGTGGCGCCTATTAAAGTAATGACACCTTTTTCCACTGCACCCAATAAGGCATCCTGCTGACCTTTATTAAAGCGATGTATCTCATCAATGAATAAGACAGAACCTGGCTGAGTTTTCGCCTGTTCAATCACTTCTCTTACATCTTTTACCCCTGCACTGATGGCACTAAGCTGAAAAAAGGGAACATGTAAGGTGTGTGCAATAATATTGGCAATAGTTGTTTTGCCGGTACCCGGAGGCCCCCAGAAAATCATCGACGGCACTTTTCCATGCTGAATAGCAGTACGGAGAATGCTTGTTTTGCCAACAAGATGTTCTTGTCCGAGCAATTCCGCTAAAGAATTGGGACGGATGCGTTCTGCTAATGGCACATTCGGATTCATGAAATGAAAGTAATCAAAAAGCACCCGGTATTGGCGGATGCTTTTGAAAATTGTTTTTAACAGATTTAATTAACATGAGCGGCGAGGAAAGCATCAATTTTATTAAAGGAGTCAATAAGATTAGCTCCGCTCCATCCATGATTTTCGGTTGGATAAACGACATACTGGTGTACTACTCCAAATGTTTGCAGTTTAGTAGCTAAGGTAGCCGATTGTGAAGGGGAAACCACCACATCAACACCTCCCTGTAAAATTAGGGTGGGAGGACTTGTTGCTACAACAAAATTGATGGGGCTTGACTGCTGGTACAAAGTAAGGTTGGTAGTTGGGGTGGCACCCACTACCGCTGCAAGTGCAGCAGGCGAGGCAAGTATCGAGGCGGGATTGTTATACATATCAACAAGATCTGTCGGGCCGAAAAAATCAACTACTGCTTTAATTTTTACAGGGGTACTATACTTGTAAGCATGTAATAGGGAAAGATGACCACCGGCACTTGTACCCAGCAATACGAACTTATCGCTGATGGCATATTCTGTCCTTTTACTATAAATAAATTCAATAGCTGTTTTTACATCATTCTCCTGTGTCGGAAATAGATTGGAAGTGCCGGTAGCTAACCTGTAATTAATATTAATTATAGCATATGCCGGAAGCCTTTTTTTTAGGGTGTCCACATATTGAGCAAAATCTGCTTTATCACCCGAACTCCAGCCGCCGCCATGTATCAGGATAATAACCTTTGTGGCAGCAGCGGTTCTTCCTGGCGGAAGATATATGTCCATCTTTTGAGAAGCATCAGTTCCATACGAAATATTCAGGTCTGTTTTAGCCGCTACTATTGCCGGAGACGGATTGTTTTCTTTCTGACAGGATACAATCAATAAAGAACTAATAAGAATTAAAAGCCAGTTTTTCATTAAAATAAATTTCATGAAAGTTACTTCCAAAATTTCATTCATGGAATTTATTAGTTTCCATTTTCTGCGATTGGGAATGGCGAAACCGCCATTAAAAGTGGAAAAAAAGAATATCTTGAAAACATTATCAATCGTTATACATAGCTTTTTAATCATTTCTAAGTATATGCTTTATGAATAGTTTGCAGACTCAGAAATATTTAGTGTTCCTTTTTTATTTTATTGCAGTGGCCGGTTATAGTTTTTTGGGTATACAGGCGAAAAACGAAAGCATCTGTTTCAGCTTCTCATGATTATTTTCTGGCAGTGAGGTCTTTAACCTGGTGGGCTATTAGAGCATCATTGATTGCTTCCAATATTTCAACAGAGCAATTTATCGGCATGAGCGGCAGTGGTTTTGAAATAGGGCTGGCAACAGCTACATATGAGTGGATGGCTGCCGCTACTTTATTAATAGTTGCTATATTTTTTATTCCGGGGTATTTAAAGAATAAAATATATACCATGCCGCAGTTTTTAAACCAGCGGTACAATAGCACCGTGGCTATGATAATGGAGGTGTTCTGGTTATTATTATATGTAGTGGTTAATCTTACTTCTATTTTCTATCTCGGTTCATAGGCCATTGAAAGTATACCAGGCATTGATAAAACACTTTGCATGTACATGCTGGCCATCTTTGCCATTTTTATTACACTGGGTGGTATGAAGGTGATCGATATACAGATGTGATACAGTTTTTTTTTGATACTCGGCGATCTTTTAACCACTTATATCGTTTTGAACCTGGTGTCAGAGAAATTTGGCTCCAATGGTTTGATAAATGGGTTTAAGATTATGACATCGCAGGCCAATGATCATTTTCATATGATATTCAAAAAGGCCAATGCCAATTACATGGATTTGCCGGGTCTTACTGTCTTGATTGGTGGTATGTGGATTGTAAACTTAAATTACCGGGGATGCTATCTATGCTAAAATGTAATTGTATTCTTTTGCCATCATGCTAATAAATTTAATTAAAGGCTTTTGCATTTAATTCCTGGTAGGTTGGCTCAGTACAATTTTTTCCTATAGGTTGTATAACTAATATGAAAGAACCCCATTCTGCCGAAGAGCCTTTTAATTTTAAACCATGTTTGTGATTAAAGCTGACTTCGTAATCTTCTATCACAAACATGGTTTGAAAATCTTCACCCAATTCAGGGTTTAAAATATATAATACATCTAACCCTTTGCCATTAATGGTTATAATATGAATTTCGCTATTTACTTTTATATTTAAACTTTCCGTAAAAAGGTGGACTATTGCTTCAAAACATATCCCCTTTGTGGGGTGCTCCAGTTGAAAAGTATTGATAAAATCACATAAAATATTGTTCAATTGTTTCATGGAAGTGGTTATATTTTATCTTAAATCCCCGGCCACAATGCTTTTAGACGTGTTAATACAATTTTCGTGTAATTAATTAACGATGCGGCAAAGAAATATTTGCCTTCATCTATGTTTTAGACAGGTTCTTTTTTTTCAATTTCAGTAACTTTTTCCATGAACTCCGAAATCTCTGGATTTGCATAGGCCCCGTATGCATCCGTCAAACTACCTTTCTTTCCATCGGCGGTATCTATCACATAAAGTATCGCATTTTCCGATGGATCGCTTGGCCCTTCGAATCGATAAAAATTACTCACTTTAATTTCTTCCGGAGTATAGATTTTGCCACCTGCCACATCTGATAGTCCTGCTTCCGAGACGGAGAAATTAATTGTATAGCCATCCTTTACAATTTTAGCAAGACAAGTAATAAGCGATGACATGTCATCTGAAGCTTTCAAATCAGCCATTGTATTAATATTTTTATTCTTTTCCTGATTCCCAATTAGTATGCCGCATCCAAAGTCAGTCGAATCCATGTATTTTCGACCCAGTTGAGTAATGAGGTTCCCATGTTGTAGAATCATATAATACATACCCGACTGGTAGGGAAGCAGATGAAAGAAAAAGTCAAGCCGGGAAGCATTACTAACAAACGGGAAGCATTACTAACAAAAAGAATATGAATTCCGGAAGTGGAGCATTCAATCAGCGAGGATGAACAAGACACAGAAAATGATAACAGAACTAAGGGCCGGAAGAAGAAAAACAAACGGACACATGCCCTTGACGGGTACTTTGATGAGAAAAGAAGACCCTAAAGATGGAAATATTAGGAAAAAAAATGCCGTACGGACAGGATGATCGTGACTTTTTTAAGGGAATCCAATCCTCCCTGGGTAGAAAAGTAAAACCAAGGAACTACGTTCTTAGTTTAAGCAAATCTCAAATCAGGATTTTTTAATTTCCGACTCTCAAACGGCTCTTTCTAAAATAGAAAAACCCTATACAGTTGTATAAGGTTTACTATGTTTTGTAGCCCGTACGAGATTCGAACTCGTATCACCACCGTGAAAGGGTGGTGTCCTAACCCTTAGACGAACGGGCCGTTTTAAGGGACGGCAAAGATAGTCCTGTCAACTTTTTTAGCCAAATGTTTTTGGCGTTATTCTCCCCCTTGTCTTTCACCTCACTTTAAGACCTATTTGGGGCAAATCTCATACGACTAAACACATCTGGTTTTATTACCTTCGCACCTCAATAAATTAAATAATTAGTCATGAGTACAGTTAAAGTTGCCATTAATGGGTTCGGTCGTATTGGTCGACTGGTGTATCGCCAGATCTATAATATGAAAGGAATCGATGTAGTTGCCATCAATGATTTGACCAGTCCGAAAGTATTGGCCCATCTTTTAAAGTATGATAGTGCACAAGGTCGTTTTGATGCTGATGTAAAAGCCACCGAAGACTCAATAGTTGTAAACGGAGACCTCGTTAGAATATATGCGCAGAAAGACCCGTCTCAAATACCATGGGGAAGTCATGATGTAGATGTGGTAATTGAAAGCACCGGCTTTTTTACTGATAAGGATAAAGCAGCAGCACATATCGCCGCAGGAGCCAAAAGAGTAGTCATTTCAGCCCCGGCTACCGGCGATTTGAAAACGGTGGTATTTAATGTAAATCATAGCATACTGGATGGTAGTGAAACCATCATATCATGTGCTTCCTGCACTACGAATTGCCTGGCACCGATGGCACAGGTACTAAATGATAAATATGGTATCGTGACAGGTATTATGACAACTATTCATGCCTATACCAATGACCAGAATACATTGGATGCACCACATCCTAAAGGTGATTTGCGCCGGGCCAGGGCTGCTGCAGCTAATATAGTTCCCAACACCACAGGTGCTGCAAAAGCAATCGGCCTGGTTTTGCCTGAATTAAAGGGAAAATTGGATGGTAGTGCACAACGGGTTCCCACTATCACTGGATCGCTGACAGAACTGACTTCTATTCTTGGTAAAACCGTAACTACAGAACAGATTAATGCTGACATGAAAGCTGCTGCTAACGAAAGTTTTGGCTATACCGAAGATGAAATTGTAAGTAGTGATATTATCGGTATTCATTTCGGTTCCTTGTTTGATGCTACGCAAACCAAGGTAATAACAGTAGGAGATAAACAATTAGTAAAAACAGTGAGCTGGTATGATAATGAGATGAGCTATGTAAGTCAATTAGTGAGAACGGTAAATTATTTCGCTAAGTTGATAAATAAGTAATATAATCCTCAATACCGCAAGGAATCTCTCACCAGATTTGTTGCGGTATTTTATTTTAATCAAAGGGTATGAAGATTAAGAATATTGACGGCCTCTCGGCTGTAGATTTACAAAATGAAGTAAAGAAAGGCGGTAGATTTGTCTATTATTCATATACAATTTCTTTGATAGTTGTTACCTATAAAAAGACCTCGGGAGTTTACCTTATACGGGAGGATGAAAATGCCATTCGCAGAGGATTTCCCTGGACTTTTACAGCTGCCATTTTTGGTTGGTGGGGAATTCCTTTTGGACCTAAATATACTTTTGAAAGTATACGTAGAAATATGAAAGGAGGTCATGATGTAACCGATGAAGTGATGGCAACTGTTGCAGGTCATTTACTATTCAGAGAGGCGGAAAAACAAAAAGCTAATCATCAATAATCATTCATTCTTAAAGAAAAAGCATGTCAGAATTCTCAGCTTATAATTTTAAAGGACAAAAAGCATTAATCCGTGTTGATTTTAATGTGCCGTTGAATGATAAATTTGAAATTACTGATGATACCCGTATGAGAGCGGCAGTTCCTACCATTAAAAAGATCATAAGTGATGGGGGTATGGTTATTTTAATGAGCCATCTTGGAAGACCAAAAGAAGGCCCAACGGATAAGTTTTCTTTGAAACATTTAGTAAAACATCTCAGTGAACTGCTTGGCGGAACAACAGTGTTTTTTGCCAATGATTGCGTAGGCGAGCAGGCCTACCTTACTGCTAATATGATGCGTCCGGGTGAGGTGCTGTTATTGGAGAATCTACGTTTTTATAAAGAAGAGGAGAAGGGGGATGTGAAGTTTGCTGAAAAATTATCTAAACTCGGCGATGTATGGGTGAATGATGCTTTCGGAACTGCCCACCGGGCACATGCTTCTACGGCAGTTATCGCACAATTTTTCCCCGCTGAAAAAAGAATGTTTGGATTGGTGATGGAAGGCGAAGTAGCCAGTGCAGAAAAAGTATTACACAGAGCAGAAAAACCATTTGTTGCTATTATAGGCGGAGCCAAGGTGAGTGATAAAATTCTCATTATTGAAAATTTACTCGAAAGAGCCACTGATATTATTATTGGTGGTGGAATGGCTTACACGTTTATGAAAGCCCAGGGTGGAAAAATTGGGAGTTCTTTATGTCAAGAAGAAAGATTACAAACGGCCCTGGATATTTTGAAAAAAGCAGAAGCTAAAGGTGTTTGCATTCACCTGCCTCCTGATTCGGTTATTGCAGATAATTTTGCTGCGGATGCACAGACTTCTGTTGCTCCAAGCAATAATATTCCTGATGGCTGGATGGGATTGGATATTGGTAATATGGCCTGCGAACAATTTTCGAACATTATCAAAAATTCCAAAACCATACTATGGAATGGGCCGATGGGTGTTTTTGAAATGTCCAAATTTCAGCATGGCACAAAAGCAGTAGCAGTTGCAATTGCTGAAGCTACTCAGAATGGAGCTTTTTCCTTAGTTGGAGGAGGAGATTCCGTTTCTGCTATCAACCAATTCGGGTTTGCCGAAAAAGTAAGTTATGTATCCACTGGTGGTGGGGCTATGCTGGAATATTTTGAAGGGAAAGTGTTGCCCGGTATTGCCGCTGTTAATAGTTAAACTAACAAATTCTTCACTCCAATAATTTTGCCGTTGTTTCCACCATTACTGGTGAAAACGCAGATGTCTCTCATTTAACTTTAATTGTGAAAGCCTGTATTGGATATCCGGTGCTAAAACTATGGCGCAGAGTTGCCCTATTTGTCGTTTCACCGGTATTATAACTTGGCAAACCGAAAATTTCCCTTGGCGAACTGTCGAAAATACTAATTTTACTATCTAATAAAAACAAACTAAAATGAAAGGAACCCGCAATCTTACTTTATTAATTGTTCTTGGTCTTGTTCTCATACTGGGCGTATGGGGATGTAATGGTTATAACGGACTTATGAAAGGCGACCAGAATGTAAAAAAGTTTTGGAGTAATGTAGAGACCAACTATCAGCGACGAACAGATCTTTATAGTAGTATTGTAAAAGCTATTGAAGGGTCTGCCAATTTTGAAAAATCCACCCTTCGAGAAGTGTTGGATGCAAGGGCAAAGGCTACATCAATAAATGTCGATATTAATGATCCTGCTTCACTGGAAAAATATCAACAGGCACAAGGTGATTTACGCAGTTCATTTGGGAGATTGCTTGCAGTTGTTGAAAACTATCCGGACTTAAAAACAACAAAGGCTTTCCAGGATTTTCAAACTCAGATTGAAGGAACGGAAAACCGTATCAATGTTGCCCGGCAAGACTATAACAAATCTGTTGAAACATATAATCTTAAAGTAAAAGGATTCCCGAATAATTTGCTGGCTGGTATATTTGGATTTAAGGAAAAGGCCTACTATAAAGCCGATCCAGGCTCGGAGAAAAACCCTGAAATCAAATTTGATATTAAGTAATCACCGACAAATCGCCAATGTTTTCACTTTTTAGAAAGAAAAAGCAATTCTTCCCCGAAGAAGATACCCGCCTTATTGTCAAAGCTATTCGGCAGGCTGAAAAAAGTACCAGCGGAGAAGTCAGGGTATTTGTGGAAAGCCGCTGTAGTTGGATGGATGCCATGGACAGGGCCGCTGAAATTTTCTATACGTTGAAGATGGAGAAAACGGAGCAGCGAAATGCAGTAATTGTATACGTAGCGATGAAAGATAGGCAGTTAGCAGTATTTGGAGATGAAGGCATTCATCAAAAGGTAGGTACCGAATGGTGGAATAATGTAGTAGCGGAGATGCTAAGGAATTTCAATAGCAGCCATTATGGAAAGGGAATTGCCGAATGTGTGATTCAAATTGGGGATGCATTAAAAGCCCACTTCCCTTATGAAAGGGAATCAGATAAAAATGAATTGCCGGACGAAATAGTATTTGGAAGATAATATCCATGAAAAAAATCCTCTTCATATTTACACTGCTTTTGTCAGTTTGTGCTATGGCGCAGATTGAAGAAGTGATTCCATCGAGACCAAGCCCTCCCAGATTGGTTAACGATTTTACGAACACTCTTACAGAGGCTCAGAAAAAGGCGTTGGAAGACAAGTTGGTTGCTTATGATGACAGCACCTCAAATCAGGTTGCTGTTATTATCATTCCAACAACGGGTAATTATTCTGTAGAAGAAGTGGCGTTGGAGATATTACGGCGCTGGGGTGTTGGTAACAAAGCCCGTAACAATGGTATTGTATTCCTTATAGCAAAAGACGACCGGAAGTTAAGGATTGAAGTCGGGTATGGACTTGAAGGAGCTATCCCTGATATTACTGCAAGCAGTATTATTGACAATGATATTACCCCCAATTTTAAAGAAGGAAGCTATTATCGTGGAATTGACGAGGGTACAGATGCTATTATAAAGGCAGCTGCAGGAGAATACCAAGCTCCCGCCAATTATGGAAGCAAAAAGAAAAAAGGGCTAAGTGCAGGCACCATTCTAATAATCCTGATAGTTCTGTTCATCATCTTTGGAGGTGCTGCACCGGGTGGTGGTACTTATGTATCAAGAGGTGGATTTGGAGGCTGGACTGGTGGCAGTGGTAGAAGCGGTGGCGGTGGTTGGTCGGGCGGTGGTAGCAGCGGAGGCTTTGGTGGATTCGGTGGGGGCAGCGGAGGTGGGGGAGGATCAAGCGGAAGCTGGTAAAAATTTCAATACAAAGAAAAGGCCTTCCTAATTAAATAGGAAGGCCTTTTCTTTAAGATTATAAAGCCCTTTAGAGGTTGGGGATTTTTAAAATCCCTTCTTATCTTCTTCCGGTAGTTTAGATTTGATATATTCTGCTAATTCTTTCATTGCAGCATTATTAATATTTTCTTTTGCATCTTTATCTTTCTTGGTTAAAATCCCTTTCAAAACCATTCCATTGATAAAAGGATCTGTTTGGTTTCTGAAATTTTCAGGGACTGCATCTCTGAATTTTACAATCTCGTCAACTCCCCGTTTAACTTTCTCCGGGTCTTTAATTGCTGATAAATACGTACTCAAAGTATTTAACATCTGAAACTTCCCCTGGCTCATCGGCATTTTTTCGAAATCACCAATAATTTTATCGGCCATACTTTCGTCACCTGATTTTACAATTTCGTTCATGATAATTTCACTCAGCAAACCTTTAGATGGTTTTTCGCCTAATTGTTTAGCCACAGCCGTGGCAAGAGCCGGGTCTACTTTTCCTAATGCAGCAAGAGCATTGCCTGCTACGGTGTAGGAAGAATCATTGGTAGCTGACTTAAATAAAGCAATATATTCTGGCTTCTTATACTCACCTAGTTTTTGAATTGCTGCTGCTCTTACCGTTGCATACTTATCATTTTTTGCAAGACTCAGTAATACAGGTTCAAAACTTGTTTTAATCATTTCTTTTCTCAAGTCAGCTTTCCCGATGGCAAAAATGCGGAGTCCCTGGTATTTATCTGTCAATGCTGTTCTTATAAGTTCTACCGCATTGGGGTCATCTGATTTTTTTGCCGCAAAGTCAATCGCTTCTCTTCTGTCTACATAGTTCCCTGCATATTTATACTGGTGAATATAATTATCCAGTGTTTTATTATCTTTTTTAACCCACAATAGAATTTTGTCTCCATCTACATTTATAAGGTCGGGTCGTTTTGAATAGTTAAACGTAAAAGTATCGACCACATTTTTTACCCATACATTCTGACGAATCTTATTAGAGCCGTTATAAATATCAATTGCTAAAGGAAGCTGGAAAATTTTGCCACTTTTTTGTGTTTGTTTTACAATCACATGTACTTTCCCGGCTGCATCATCATATATATAATCAATATCTACTGATGGATGACCACTTCCAAAATACCATTGGTTAAAATACCAGTTCAGGTCACGGCCAGTCACTTCTTCAAAAGCAAGACGCAACTGATGAGCTTCTGCAGATTTGAATTTATTAGTTGTTAGATAATTGTTTATGGATTTAAAAAAAGCACTGTCACCAACATAGTTTCTCAGCATATGCAGTATGCGTCCGCCCTTTTGATAGCTTACGGCATCAAACATATCCTCCCTGTGAGCATAATGAAAACGAACCAGGTCTTTTTTGTCACTACCACTTTGCAGATATCCCTGCATGCCTTGAAAATTTTCTGCATCACCCGCATCTTTGCCATATTTATATTCATCCCAAAGCGTCTGGCTGTAGTCGGCAAATGATTCGTTCAGTGTAAGATTGCTCCAGCTTTCTGTAGTTACATAATCTCCAAACCATTGGTGAAAAAGTTCATGGGCGATAGTGCCCTCCCAATTATTCCCATCCACCAGTTCTCTTGCATCCTGCTGGGCACTTTCCTGGTGTATAGTAGCTGTTGTATTTTCCATCGCACCGGCTACATAGTCACGACCGGTTATTTGTGAATATTTAATCCACGGAAAATCTACCCCTGTTATTTTGGAAAAAAAAGTCATCATTTCAGGAGTATTACCAAAAATCTTTTTTGCAACTGGCGCATATTCTTTTTCAACATAATAATTCACCTCTTTGCCTTTCCATACATCTTTTGCTATCGCATACTCTCCCACACCAAGGAAAAATAGATAAGGAGCATGGGGTAATTCCATTTTCCAATAATCAGATCTGGTGCCATCTGTATTTTTCTTTTGCGAAACCAACTTCCCATTAGATAAAGTAACATACTTATTATCCACAGTAACCGTAAGCTCTTGTGTACACCGTTGATTTGTTTTATCAATGGTAGGAAACCAGGCTGAACTTGATTCTGTTTCACCTTGTGTCCATATTTGTGTCGGTTTATTTTTCACTTCTCCCTTGGGATTGATAAAGTACATTCCTTTTATGCCCAGCATCGCATTTTGGCCGTATTTTTCGTCAAATTCATCTGGTTTGGCAGTATAATCTATATATATAGTATAGCTCTCATTTGCTTTATAAATTTTGTCTAATTTAATCCGGATGGTCCAGTCATCATATTCAAATTTCAACGGAATCATTTGAGTGCCTTTTACAAGTGCTACTTTTTTCAATTCCATTCCTTTTGCATCCAGGTTCAAAGAATCTGTTGAATAAAAATGAGGTTTCAAAGTAATCCATGCTTTTCCATACAAATAAGACTTACTGAAGTCCGGTCTTATTTCCAGTTTTGTATGTACCAGGTTATTGATTTTCGTTGCTGTCTCCCGGTATTCTTTTTTCCAGGAAGTATCCACAGGGGGTTGTGCTATCAAAACATACCCTGAGTTGAGAAATAAAATAGCAAGCAATAATTTCTTCATATTGATAAAAAATTTGTGTGGCGCAAATTTAGAGTACTCGGTAGCTTTCTGAACCATAAAAGGGATAAAAGGTTACACTATTTAACAACTTGTTGAGGCTCTTGTAGGTAAAGTCGGGAGATTTGGAGTAATTTTGTTTTGATCACCAATACAGGAATAAATGAAAAAACTCCACCTTTGTCTTTTATTTTCCCTGGCAATATTTACGGCATCCTCTCAAAAGGTTTATTTTGTTTATATACAAACAGAATCCGAACAACCCTTTTTTGTGAAAATGAATGAAAAGGTCCAGAGTTCTACAGCCTCGGGATATATTATTCTGGCGAAACTATTAGACAGCACATACAATTTTAGTATTGGGTTTCCGCAAAATAAATGGCCGGAACAAAATTTCTCAGTATCAGTTAGTAAAAAAGATCATGGCTTTTTGCTAAAGAATTTTAATGAAAAAGGGTGGGGGCTTTTTGACTTGCAATTACTGTCAGTGCAAATGGCCATAAATGGAAAAGCAAGCATAGAGGAAGTTCCTAAAACTGAAAACAACGATGTTTCTGTATTTACAGAAATTCTTTCAAAGGCTGCTGATGACCCAACTCTAAAGGAAAAACCTGTTCAGCCAAAAGTTGAAGAAAAGAAAACAGAAGTCGTTGTTCAGGAAGTAATAAAAAATGAAGAACCTAAAGTGGAAATAAAAGAACCCGTAACTACTAAACCAGTTGAGGTTGTTGAAACGGCTGCTATAAAAAAAGAAGATTCTAAAACAGAAACGAAAGAAATAGTAGTTACAAAACCAACTGAAATTATAGAGCAACCAGCAGTGAAAAAGGATGATACTAAAGTTGAAGTAAAAGAAGAAGCACCAACAAAGCCTGTAACAAGCATAGAACAACCAATTGCACAACAAGAAGACTCAGTTGAAAAGAAAGAACAGGCTGTAGCCCCTGTGGAAGAAACCAGGACTGTAATCGATGACGTATATAAAATTTCACTGGTAAAAAAGTGGTCAGAAAGTTCTACGACCGAAGGTTTTGGTCTCGTTTTTATTGACGATTACGAAAATGGTATTAAGGATACAATTCGGCTGGTTATTCCCAACCCTAAACCGGCGGTAGCCGTAGATATAATACCAGAAGCAGCAAAGGAAGAGAAAAAATTTCTGGATATCAATACTGATTCTACCAGGAAAGAAGAAGATAAAATAACGGACACAAAACCCGTTGTAGAATCACCTACTGAGAAAGTGGTCCTTAAAAATAATTGTAGTGAGATTGCAGTCGAAAGTGATTTTTTTAAGCTTCGCAAAAAGATGGCCGCTACAGAAAGTGATGACGATATGATTTCTGAAGCGAAAAAATATTTTAAAGTTAAATGTTTCAGCACAGGGCAACTAAAGAATCTTAGCACCTTATTCTTGACAGATGAGGGAAAATACAAATTCTTTGATGCTGCATACAAATTTGTTTCAGATGCAGAAATATTCAACACCTTGCAGGGAGAGCTGAAAGATGAATATTATACTACTCGATTCAAAGCAATGCTTCGCAATTAAATCGCTATGCCCAGGTATTTCCTCGAAGTTTCATACAAAGGCACACATTATAGCGGTTTCCAGACTCAGCATAATGCTAATACCATTCAGGCTGAAATCGAAAAAGCTTTTGCTGTACTTCAGCGCCATCAGACAATCTTGACGGGATCTTCTAGAACAGATGCAGGGGTACATGCCCTGCAAAATTTTTTTCACTTCGATTATGAACCGGTACTCCATCCACATTTTGTTTATAAGGTCAATGCAATTCTCCCTGACGATATTGTTGTAAAAAGCATTTCACCGGTAATTGCTGATGCACACTGTCGTTTCGATGCCATAAGCCGGGAGTATAATTATTATATCTACCAACAGAAGAATCCATTTCTGAAGGATAGAGCCTTCTTTTTCCCTTACCAGCTCGATATAGATAAAATGCAGGAAGCTGCTGCTATAGTTAAGGAATACACTGATTTCACATCATTCTCAAAGAGAAATACTCAGGTCAAAAGTTTTGATTGTAATATAATTGAAAGCAAATGGTTATTTCAAGACAACTGTTTGGTTTACAATGTTAAAGGAAATCGTTTTTTGCGGGGTATGGTTCGGGCTCTTACAGCGACTATCCTTAAGGTAGGCCGGAATAAGCTTTCATTAGATGAATTTAGAGTAATTATTCAAGCAAAGGATTGTACTAAAGCCAGTTTCGCTGTACCTGCCCACGGGTTGTTTCTAATGAAAGTAGAATACCCCAAAATGAGGTGAAGCCAATATGGGAATATGTTCCAATTTCAATAAAGTCAAGATCTACATTAAGTTATATCAATTTTAGTATTATGTAATCTATGTGACTTAAATGCGCTAACTGTCCAGAATCTATTTTTATTTGCATAGTCCAACTATTCCGATTCCCTTTTATTATTTAAGTTTCTTTAAAATTTTTTACTTCTCTCAATCCATTGCCTGTACTGCATTCCATTGATTATTAACATTTTTCTTTTCAAATTTATTTGTTAGCAACTTCCACACCCTTATCTTTGCCGCCCGTTCAGATAAAACGGGAATAGTTCTCTGAAGATTGTGAATACACTGTGAGGCAAATGTGAACAAAACAGATCTTTAAAATTTGCTGGTAAGTTACATTGTTGTAACTTTGCCGTCCGCCTCAAAAAAAGAGGTCAGTTCTTCACAAAACAAATTGATTTTCATTCCAAAGAATTCTGATTTTATTGAAAAATAAATCATGAAAAATTTGGTAGAAATATACAGGCCCTTACCTTTGCACTCCCGTTTAAAAACGGGTGGCTGGTAAAGCCAAAAGATCTTTGAAAGTTAGGAAACAATAGCATTTTATTTCGATTACCATCGGAATAAAAAAACAAAAGGTAAGTCAAGCGAAATACATTCGATTTGACACGTTAATTTTCTCTTGAGAATTTTATACTGTCAGTATCAAACATCATTTACAATGGAGAGTTTGATCCTGGCTCAGGATGAACGCTAGCGGCAGGCTTAATACATGCAAGTCGAGGGGCAGCATGACTGTAGCAATACAGTTGATGGCGACCGGCAAACGGGTGCGGAACACGTACAGAACCTTCCTTCGAGCGGGGAATAGCCCAGAGAAATTTGGATTAATACCCCATAGCATATTGATGAGGCATCTTATTAATATTAAAGATTTATCACTTGAAGATGGCTGTGCGGCTGATTAGATAGTTGGTGAGGTAATGGCTCACCAAGTCTGCGATCAGTAACTGGTGTGAGAGCACGACCAGTCACACGGGCACTGAGACACGGGCCCGACTCCTACGGGAGGCAGCAGTAAGGAATATTGGTCAATGGACGAAAGTCTGAACCAGCCATGCCGCGTGGAGGATGAAGGCCCTCTGGGTTGTAAACTTCTTTTATATGGGACGAAAAAAGGCTTTTCTAGGTCGTCTGACGGTACCATATGAATAAGCACCGGCTAACTCCGTGCCAGCAGCCGCGGTAATACGGAGGGTGCAAGCGTTATCCGGATTCACTGGGTTTAAAGGGTGCGTAGGTGGGTTGGTAAGTCAGTGGTGAAATCTCCGAGCTTAACTTGGAAACTGCCATTGATACTATCAGTCTTGAATACCGTGGAGGTCAGCGGAATATGTCATGTAGCGGTGAAATGCTTAGATATGACATAGAACACCAATTGCGAAGGCAGCTGGCTACTCGAATATTGACACTGAGGCACGAAAGCGTGGGGATCAAACAGGATTAGATACCCTGGTAGTCCACGCCCTAAACTATGGATACTCGACATTTGCGATACACTGTAAGTGTCTGAGCGAAAGCATTAAGTATCCCACCTGGGAAGTACGATCGCAAGATTGAAACTCAAAGGAATTGGCGGGGGTCCGCACAAGCGGTGGAGCATGTGGTTTAATTCGATGATACGCGAGGAACCTTACCTGGGCTAGAATGCTGGGAGACCGTGGGTGAAAGCTCATTTTGTAGCAATACACTGCCAGTAAGGTGCTGCATGGCTGTCGTCAGCTCGTGCCGTGAGGTGTTGGGTTAAGTCCCGCAACGAGCGCAACCCCCATCACTAGTTGCCATCAGGTAACGCTGGGAACTCTAGTGAAACTGCCGTCGTAAGACGTGAGGAAGGAGGGGATGATGTCAAGTCATCATGGCCTTTATGCCCAGGGCTACACACGTGCTACAATGGGGCGTACAAAGGGCTGCAACATAGCGATATGAAGCTAATCCCAAAAAACGCCTCTCAGTTCAGATTGGAGTCTGCAACTCGACTCCATGAAGCTGGAATCGCTAGTAATCGTATATCAGCAATGATACGGTGAATACGTTCCCGGACCTTGCACACACCGCCCGTCAAGCCATGGAAGCCGGGTGTACCTAAAGTCGGTAACCGTAAGGAGCCGCCTAGGGTAAAACTAGTGACTGGGGCTAAGTCGTAACAAGGTAGCCGTATCGGAAGGTGCGGCTGGAATACCTCCTTTTTAGAGCAAAAACTTATCAGCTATTGTTTCCTATAACTTTCAATTTAAGCTCTTATATAAAGTAACCCGATACACGGGGGCTACATAGAAAGATCCGTAGCTCAGCCTGGTTAGAGCACTACACTGATAATGTAGGGGTCAGCAGTTCAAATCTGCTCGGGTCTACTATAATTAACCTGGGGGGGTTAGCTCAGTTGGCTAGAGCATCTGCCTTGCACGCAGAGGGTCATCGGTTCGACTCCGATATCCTCCACCAACTTGAGTATATTTTTTTTAAATGACGATGTGATTCGTTAGGCGGATCGTTTGGTTCAAGTCCAACACATTGACACTCACAAATGTGATAAGTTCTTTGACATATTGGGAAAATTAATGTTAGAATGGTTTTCTAATATTATATCGATCACATATTTTTTACTAAATCACACCATTATTTGGTTGGTCTGAAGAAATGTGGTCGGGTAACAAACTACAAGAATAACAAAAATTCTAGTTTCTAATTTTTTTAAAGCAATTAAGGGCGCATGGTGGATGCCTTGGGTCTGAGAGGCGATGAAGGACGTGGTAAGCTGCGATAAGCCGGGGGAAACTGCACACAAGTATTATATCCCTGGATTTCCGAATGGGTAAACCCACTATACTGAAGGTATAGTACTCGAAAGAGAGCCAACCTCCTGAACTGAAACATCTAAGTAGGGAGAGGAAAAGAAAACAATAGTGATTCCCTGAGTAGTGGCGAGCGAAATGGGAATAGCCTAAACTTGAGCGGCGTGCCGCTTGAGGGTTGTAGGACTGCATTTAGAAATCATCATCAAGTAAAATCTTCTGGAAAGTTGAGCCATAGAGGGTGATAGCCCCGTAAACAAAAATTGATGAGGACGAGCAGTATCCTGAGTAAGGCGGGACCGGAGAAATCCTGCCTGAATCTGCCAGCACCATCTGGTAAGGCTAAATACTCCTCAGACACCGATAGTGAACCAGTACCGTAAGGGAAAGGTGAAAAGCACCCTAAACAAGGGGAGTGAAATAGTACCTGAAACCGTGCGCCTACAAGCGGTCGGAGCTCAGTTAATGAGTGACGGCGTGCCTTTTGCATAATGAGCCTACGAGTTGCTCCTCACTGGCGAGGTTAAGTTCGTAATTAACGGAGCCGTAGCGAAAGCGAGTCCAAATAGGGCGTTTAGTCAGTGGGGGCAGACGCGAAACTTTGTGATCTATCCATGGGCAGGTTGAAGGTTAGGTAAAACTAACTGGAGGACCGAACCCGTTGACGTTGAAAAGTCTTGGGATGACCTGTGGATAGGGGTGAAAGGCCAATCAAACTGAGAGATAGCTCGTTCTCCCCGAAATGTTTTTAGGAACAGCCTCGGTTTTTTAGTCTGTTAGAGGTAGAGCTACTGATTGGGCTAGGGGGCTTCACCGCCTACCAAACCCTGACAAACTCCGAATGCTAACAGATTTTACCGGGAGTGAGGCTGCGGGTGCTAAGATCCGTGGCCGAGAGGGAAATAACCCAGAATAGCAGCTAAGGTCCCTAATAAGTAGTTAAGTTGATCAAACGAGGTAGGACTTCTATAACAGCCAGGATGTTTGCTTGGAAGCAGCAATTCATTTAAAGAGTGCGTAACAGCTCACTGGTCGAGAGGTCCCGCACGGAAAATAATCGGGCATCAAACTACTAACCGAAGCTCTATGATCGCCGCTAAGCGGATGATCGGTAGGGGAGCATTGAAACTGCATCGAAGGTGTACGGTGACGTATGCTGGAGCGGTTTCAAAAGAAAATGTAGGCATAAGTAACGATAAATAAGGTGAAAAACCTTATCGCCGAAAGTCTAAGGGTTCCTGATCAACGTTAATCGGATCAGGGTTAGCCCGGTCCTTAGTCAAACCCGAAAGGGGTAGATGATGGAAAGCAGGTTAATATTCCTGCGCCTGCTATACAATGAAAGTGACGGAGAGCCGTGGTCGCTGCGTACTGACGGATATGTACGCCTGAGTGGAGTCTTCGGACAAAGCGAAGTGATAAAAGCTCTTCCAAGAAAAGCGAGTATAGCAGCCGGTACCGCAAACCGACACAGGTAGACGGGATGAGTATTCTAAGGCGCTTGGGTGAGCCGTGGAGAAGGAACTAGGCAAATTGACGCTGTAACTTCGGGATAAAGCGTACCACCTTCGGGTGGTCTCAGTAAAATGGTTCAACCAACTGTTTAACAAAAACACAGGGCCCTGCAAAATCGAAAGATGACGTATAGAGCCTGATACCTGCCCGGTGCTGGAAGGTTAAGGAAGGATGTTCGGCGCAAGCCAAAGCTTCTGACTGAAGCCCCAGTAAACGGCGGCCGTAACTATAACGGTCCTAAGGTAGCGAAATTCCTTGTCGGGTAAGTTCCGACCTGCACGAATGGTCTAATGAGTTGAACGCTGTCTCCTCCACGAGCCCAGTGAAATTGTAGTATCGGTGAAGATGCCGGTTACCCGCCACGGGACGGAAAGACCCCGTGAACCTTCACTACAACTTTGCATTGATTTTGAATTACGGATGTGTAGAATAGTTGGGACGCTTTGAAGCCTTGCCGCCAGGTAGGGTGGAGCGGTCGTTGAAATACCAACCTTCTTTGATTTAGAGTCTAATCCCTTGCGGGAAACAGTGCATGGTGGGTAGTTTGACTGGGGTGGTCGCCTCCTAAAGAGTAACGGAGGCTTGCAAAGGTACCCTCAGTACGGTTGGTAATCGTACGTAGAGCGCATTAGTATAAGGGTGCTTGACTGTGAGGCATACAAGCCGAGCAGGGACGAAAGTCGGCTAAAGTGATCCGGCGGTTCTGTATGGAAGGGCCGTCGCTCAAAGGATAAAAGGTACTCCGGGGATAACAGGCTGATCTCCCCCAAGAGCTCATATCGACGGGGAGGTTTGGCACCTCGATGTCGGTTCGTCACATCCTGGGGCTGGAGAAGGTCCCAAGGGTTCGGCTGTTCGCCGATTAAAGTGGCACGTGAACTGGGTTCAGAACGTCGCAAGACAGTTCGGTCCCTATCTGTGGTGGGCGCAAGTAAATTGAGAGAACATGACCTTAGTACGAGAGGACCGGGTCGTACGTACCGCTGGTGTATCAGTTGTGCCGCCAGGTGCAATGCTGAGTAGCTATGTACGGACAGGATAAACGCTGAAAGCATCTAAGCGTGAAACCTATCTCAAGATGAGTTTACTTTTAAGGGCCGTCAAAGACTATGACGTTGATAGGCTATAGGTGTAAAACTGGTAACAGTAAAGCCAAGTAGTACTAATTGCCCGTACGCTTTAATTTTTTTACTTATTTTTCTAAAAAATGAGAAATATTAGATTCCTTCTAACTTTCCCAATATGACTTTATTGTCTTGATATGATATCAAGATTTACATTCTTATGGTGGTTTTTCCGAGGGTGTTCACCTCTTCCCATACCGAACAGAGTAGTTAAGCCCCTCATGGCCGATGGTACTGCACCACAATGCGGGAGAGTAGGTAGCTGCCATATTTATTAAAAGCCTTTCAGTTTATTCTGAAAGGTTTTTTTTTGCTCAGTACCTAGCGATTGTATTCCAGCCGGATAAATGAGTATAAATTCTAAAAAGACGAAAAGGAATTTAATTACTTTAATATCCAGAAAAGGATTGAAATAACCTTCGCAAGATCTTTTCTTATTATCTGGCGTTCAAGAAGAACTTTATATAAAAGCTAAATTTGTTGCCTTTTTTTATATTAGCAGTGTCTCCACTCAAGATTATTTAGAAGCTGCCCTCTTTCCAAGTGTAATGATGATATTTTAATTACACACTCAATAATATGAACATCCAATCTAAATGTTTTACTTAATTAATGAGTTTGGCTAACTAGAAACTTATTGACTACTTTAATCTCTATTTCCGAACTTTACCTGCTTATGGAAAAAAAGGAAAAGGTGATTTTACTATTGCTAGCTGGGTTAAATTTTACCCACATCCTGGATTTTATGATTATGATGCCTCTTGGGAATTATCTAATTGATTATTTTGGTATCAGTACTATGCAATTCAGCATATTGGTAGGTGCTTATTCAATTGCAGCTTTTTTTTCAGGTCTTGCTATTGCAATGTTCACAGATAAATTTGACCGAAAAAAGTCGCTTTTATTTGCTTATGTTGGTTTTGTATTAGGTACTATTGCTTGTGGGTTTGCGCCTACGTACGGTCTTTTACTAACTGCAAGAATTATTGCTGGTGTGTTTGGCGGGGTTATTGGCGCACAGGTTTTATCTATTGTGGCCGATATGTTCACTTATGAAAGAAGGGGCCGGGCTATGGGGATTGTTATGGGAGGTTTTGCCGGTGCATCTATCCTTGGAGTACCAATTTCATTAAATCTTACTAATCTTTTTCAAAAGGATTGGCATGTTCCTTTTTTATTGATTGGAGGACTTGGCGTTGTTTTAATTCCTTTAATTATCCGGATCATTCCCAGTATGAAAAGTCACATTAAAAAAGAAGAGAGTAAAAGTTCATTTTTTAAAGCCTTGATAACGGTGTGTAAAGTACCTGCTCAACGTTCGGCCCTCATATTTTCCTGTCTACTTATGATGGGGCATTTTTTGATTATCCCATTTATTAATCCATATCTCGAATTTAATAAGGGGTTTTCAAAAGAACTTACACCATGGATTTACCTGGCAGGGGGTGCGGCCTCATTACTAGCAGCTATTTACCTTGGCAAGCTTGCTGATAAGAGGGGGAAGTTAGTTGTTTTCTCAATTTCAGTTTTTCTTTCGCTTTTTATGGTATTAATTATTACCAGGATGCCGAATGTTCCATTTGGTGTTGTACTGTTATTTTTCGCAATATGGTTTATTGTGGCTACCGGCCGTATTGTTACTGCCCAGGCAATGATAAGCGAAGTGGTAACTCCTGCTCAGCGTGGAAGTTTTATGAGTGTAAATGGAAGTATACAGCAATTAGGCAGTGGTATTGCTGCTTTTTGTGCAGGTGCTATTGTCTTTACTGATAAGACAGGGAAGATTCATAATTACAATTGGGTGGGTTACTTAAGTATATTAGTACTGATAATGAGTTTATTTTTTGGTCGTGTTATATTCCGGAAAATGGAATCCCAACAAGCTAAAACAAAACTGGAGCAAGACCTCATGCAAGAAATCGTTTAATGTTTATTTAATGATGCGATAAACCGGATATCTCATATGTGCTGGTTCGTACCAATGAGAATTTTGATAAACAAAATTTAGCTGTGCTCTCCCACTTTTGGCAAAGGCTGTGTCTTTTGCTTTTTGCAGTTCCAGTTTATTTCTGATGTCAGAATTATTTTTTAAATACTCTGCGGCTATATCTTCAAAAGCATAGGCTGAATAACCCTCTTTTTGACCAAGGATGGCATCAAAATAATTCCACGTAAAATATGAATCTTCAGCCTGTGGCTCCAGCGTTTCTATTAAAAAACGATTTGCCACCTGGTTCATCGTAATGAACCAATCCCCTTTTTTAAAGGAGATAGATTGAGTACTGGTAGTAGTTTTTACTTCAGAATTGATATGATGCATTTCGTACTGACGGGGTAGTGTTTTGTAATCGTCAATTTTATAAGTTTCTACTTCAAAGGTTGTGTCTTTTTTTAATGGCGTCATCTGTACTTTGTTCAATTTAAGCAGTTCAATTACTTTCCACCAGCCCTGTGGTATGATATAGGCTTTGGGTTTTACAATAGAATTCTTCACTGCGAAGTAGTTGAAAATTTTTACCGTCTTTTCGAAGGGTTTGCTCCTGTCATAATATAACCTTGGTAGACCCGAAACCTCACTTGGTTTACGTCCAGCTTCAAACCCCATGTATTGAACCTCTTTGTATTGTGATCTGTCCAATACCCAACTGATGGGGAAAGATGTTGCCGATTGCATTGTTTTTTTGGTTTGATCTCTAAGAGACTTAATCTGTTGGCTATTTTTTGCAGTGAATTCAATAAATGATTGCATCAGGGTATAAGTTGCTTTTACTCTCTGATCATATGGCTTTAACATATGAGTTTCAGGAACAAAAGAAAATGTATGCCACAGTGCTGCGTAGCCACTGGCATATCGGGGGCTGTCCCAGTATTCCGGCCAGCCATTCTCAGGAGTATCACCAAAGGAATTAACGTACGGGACAAGGTCATATCCTTTTTGCTTCATCAATGTATAGAGTGCCGGTTCAAATTCTTTCATAAGATAATCACCCATTACACCGCCCAGTTTGTTGTGCTGTGTAGTTAGAAGAGTCATTACATGCTGATAGTCGGCACCATTACTTACATGGTTATCTACAAATACGTCGGGATCGAGAAGGTGAAATATTTCGGTGAATGCTCTTGCATCTTTTGAATCGCATTTGATAAAATCCCGGTTAAGGTCTAGGTTTTGGGAATTGCCCCGGAAACCGAACTCTTCAGGCCCTTCCTGATCTACCCGGTAATTTGCACTCCTATTCAAGCAGCCACCAATGTTGTAAATTGGTATGAAGGCCATTACAACATTGTCTGTTATTTTGTATTTATTGGTAACGATATCTTTTGCGAGCAGCATGCTTGCATCTACGCCATCTGGTTCTCCGGGATGAATACCATTGTTGATTAAGATGATTCGTTTATTATTTTTTCGAATGTTGTCGACATTATAATCTCCGTTGTTTGATACAAGAATGAGATGAAGCGGATAACCTGCATCCGTCATACCCATAGTGAGCATTTTTACTTTGCCAGACTTTTCGTCAAGCTTTTTCCACCAGTCGATGATCTCAAAGTAGGTGGGTGTCTGAGTGCCTTTTGATTGTTCGAACCTGGTACTAATATTTTGTGAAAAAGAAAAAGAAGCTACGAACATGAAAAGTATAAGTGTTACAAACGTCTTTTGCATAATTATTATATTTCGAGAAGTATTAAAAGGTTTTTGAAAGATAATAAAACTACCAGTCAATGAGTGGAAAGAAAGACTATAGCAGCCATATACCATGGGGGCTAAAATATTTGCCGACTTAAATTAAAAAAGGCATCTCAAAATGAGATGCCTTTTAAATAAATTACACTATTAGTTTATTTAGCTGCATTAGCTTTTCTGGCCAATTTACTTTTCAGGTTAGCTGCTTTGTTCTTGTGTATAACGTTACGTTTTGCCAATTTATCAATCATGGATGCAACATCTGGGAATTTTTCGCCCATTTCTTTTCCTTTCAATGCCTTAAGGTCACGGATGGCGTTACGGGTAGTTTTTCCGTAATACTTGTTTCTTGCAGTTCTTTTTACTGCCTGACGGGCATCCTTTTTTGTTGCACTATGATTAGCCATTCTTATTGTTTTTAAGGGACGGCAAAGGTAGGGTTGAGTGCCTTAACTACCAAATTTTCAAGAATTTAATTGGCTATTTTCCGGGTAGTTTGGCCAGTCGAAATGATTGGGGATTGGGGAAGACCAGATAGGTCCGGGGAGGGTGTAAATCCCTCAAAATGAGCCTGTATTTTCAGTTTTTTCGACGATATTTGTGAGCTCTATTATTGATTATTCTCAAATTTTCCCCTTCATGAAGGATTTCTCCTATATCACCAACTCTTCGCCGGCTTTTATCGAAAACCTTTACAGGGATTTTGTGAACAACCCGGAAAGTGTTGACCCTGAGATGCGGAAGTTTTTTGAAGGGTTTGATTTCGCTTTGAGTAATGTGGTGGCTAATGGAAATGGTAAAAGTGTTGGAGCAGCACCCGTTTTGCCGGTTTTGGAGAAACCTGTTAGTGTTGATGTTGACCCGATAGATATCGGGTGGATGAGGGAGTTGAGGGCATATCGTTTAATCCTTGGTTATCGTAACAAAGGACATCTGCTGGCAAAGACCAATCCTATTCGTACCCGGAAGGACAGGGGGGCCAATATTGAGTTGTCCTTCTTTGGGTTTTCTGAAGCGGATCTCGATAAGGAATTTCATGCCGGTAATTTGATTGGCCTTGGAACCACATCCCTCAGAAATATACTGACCCACCTTGAAAAATGTTATGCCACACATATAGGCATTGAGTTTAAATACATCAGCGATCAGAAAAAGATAGATTGGTTGACGAATGAAGTGGAGCAAAAAATGCTGGAACCGCTTCCGCTGAATAAGAAGAAAAGAATTCTGGAGAAACTGAACCAGGGAGTAATGTTTGAAAAATTCCTGCATACCAAGTATGTGGGTCAAAAAAGGTTTTCATTAGAAGGCGGCGAAACAACCATCGCTGCATTGGATGCCATCATCAATACAGCTGCTGATAATGAAGTGCAGGAAGTAGTAATAGGTATGGCACACCGGGGAAGACTGAATGTGCTGGCTAATATTATGGGTAAGACCTATGCCCAGATCTTCAGCGAATTTGAAGGCACTGCGAAGATGGACCAGACAATGGGTAGTGGAGATGTAAAGTACCACATGGGTTATGGAAGTGTGGTGCAAACAATGAATGATAAGAATATTCACCTGAAACTTATGCCGAACCCTTCGCATCTTGAAGCGGTCGATCCTGTTGTAGTTGGATTTTCCCGGGCGAAAGCAGATGTTATGTATCATAGCGATTTTGATAAAATACTCCCCATACTGATACATGGAGATGCTTCTGTAGCAGGGCAAGGTATAGTCTATGAGGTTTTGCAAATGAGTTACCTGAAGGGGTATTATACGGGGGGCACCATTCATTTTGTTATTAATAACCAGATAGGATTTACTACTGATTTTGATGATGCAAGAAGCTCGGACTATTGTACGTCACTTGCCTCGGCTATACAGGCGCCGGTACTGCATGTGAACGGAGATGACCCCGAGGCTGTTGTGAAATGTGTGGAGATAGCAACCCGTTTCCGCCAGGAATTCAACTCTGATTTTTTTATTGATATGGTTTGCTATCGTAAACATGGACACAATGAAGGCGATGATCCGAAATTTACCCAACCACATTTATATGCGTTGATTGATAAACATCCTAATCCTAGGGAAGTGTATGTAAAATATTTGCTGGAGAATGGAGAGCCTGATGCGCAGGAACTGGCGAAGGAGATGGAAAAAAAATTCTGGGCTGACTTGCAGGAACGTTTGGATGAGGTGAAGCAAAATCCCTTGCCTTACCAATATCAGCCACCTGAAGTAGCATGGAAAAAACTGCGCAAGGCAGCTGCAGAAGACTTTGATATGTCGCCTGTGACAGCCATCAGCAGCGATGATTTCAAAAAAGTATTCTCTGCATTAATGAAATGGCCTGCTGATTTCAAACCATTAAGAAAGGTGGAGAAAATATTGCAGGATAAAATAAAATTGTTTGATACCGAGGAGAAAGTGGATTGGGCAACCGGTGAATTACTTGCCTATGGCAGTTTGTTGCTGGATGGAAAAGATGTAAGAATGAGCGGCCAGGATGTGAGACGGGGGACTTTTTCTCACCGTCATGCAGTACTCAGAGATGAGAATACAGATAAGCCCTATAACAGGGTTAATCATATTTCTGGTGCAACCGGTAAATTCAGAATTTATAATTCTTTATTAAGTGAGTATGGTGTACTGGGATTTGAATATGGTTACGCATTAGCAAACCCAAATGCACTTGTATTGTGGGAAGCACAGTTCGGAGATTTTGTTAATGGTGCACAAATAATGATTGACCAGTTCATTGCAGCGGGAGAACAAAAATGGAACCGTATGAATGGTGTTACTCTATTGTTGCCGCATGGATATGAAGGGCAGGGGCCTGAACATAGCAGTGCCCGTATGGAACGTTTTCTTCAATCATGTGCTGAATTAAACATGGTGATAGCAAATATTACAACAGCAGCTAATTTCTTCCATGCACTAAGAAGACAATTGGCATGGCCTTTCAGAAAGCCATTAATTGTTTTTTCTCCAAAGGCAAACCTTAGGCATCCCGGAAGTTATTCAAGTATAGAAGAATTTACAAGCGGTGGATTTAAAGAAGTAATTGATGATGCATCAGCTGATACAGGTAAAGTGAAAAAAGTATTATTCTGCAGTGGTAAAGTATATTTTGACCTGGCAGAAAGACAACAGAAAGAAAGTCGCAGTGATGTTGCTATCATCCGCCTTGAACAAATTTTTCCTTTACCTTATAAGCAATTAGAAGCATTACATAAAAAATACAATAAGGCAACCTGGTTTTGGGTGCAGGAAGAGCCATTGAATATGGGGGCTGCATCATTCCTGAAAATGAACCTAACTACAATAAATTACGGTATGATAGGAAGGCAACCTTCTGCTTCTACTGCCACCGGCTATAATAAAGTACACCAGCAGGAGCAGGCAGAAATTATTGAAACAGCATTTAGCTTATAAATTTGAAATAAGATTCTATGATAGATATTAAAGTTCCTACAGTCGGCGAGTCGATCAGCGAGGTGACCTTGCTGAAATGGAATAAGAAAGATGGTGACTATGTGGAAAGAGATGAAGTAATTGCTGAACTGGAAAGTGAGAAAGCCACTTTTGAAGTCAATGCTGAACAGGCTGGTGTATTAAAGCTGGGGGGTATTCAGGAAGGTGACACCATTAAGATTGGTGATTTATTGGCGAGTATTGATGAAACTGCTAGGCAACCGGAAAAGTCAACTGTTGACAACCAACAGTCAACAGCAAAATCAGCAAGTGAAAAAGTTGTTGCAAAGTCACAAGAAGAAGGTAACAGGCAAGCGAAATTTTCTGCTCCTGTCACAGGTATTTCAAATGATATAAAAGCATCACCAGTTGCATCAGCAATTATTGCTGATAAAAAAGTGGATCCAACAACAGTTGTTGCCACTGGTACTGCCGGCAAAATTTTGAAGGATGATGTGCTGGCTGCGTTAGCAAATCCTGGTAAGAAAGCATTTGCAGGTAGTGAACTATTCAGCCGAAATGTACGAACAGAGAAGATGAGCAACTTGCGGAAAACAATTTCCAGAAGGTTAGTTGAAGCTAAGAACACTACAGCCATGCTCACCACTTTTAATGAAGTGGATATGAGCAGTATCATGGAGATAAGAACAAAGTATAAAGACAAGTTTAAAGAGATACATAGTGTTGGATTGGGCTTTATGAGTTTCTTTGCTAAAGCCTGTGCTGTTGCATTAGCCGAATGGCCATCGGTAAATGCTTATATTGATGGAGACCAGTTAATCTATCATGATTATGCAGATATCAGTATTGCGGTTAGCACACCAAGAGGATTGACGGTACCGGTGATGAGGAATGTGGAAAGTATGAGTATGGCTGATGTGGAAAGAAAAGTGGTGGAACTGGCAGGTAAAGCAAGGGATAGTAAATTAACAACTGAAGATTTAACGGGCGGCACATTTACTATTACCAATGGCGGTGTATTTGGCTCATTAATGAGTACACCGATAATCAATATACCTCAGAGTGCTATTCTCGGGATGCATAAAATACAGGAACGGCCCATGGTCATTAACGGGCAGGTGGTTGTAAAGCCAATGATGTACCTCGCATTAAGTTATGATCACAGGATAATAGATGGCCGGGAGTCCGTAAGTTTCCTGGTGAGAGTAAAAGAACTGTTAGAAAATCCGGAACAATTATTAATTGGTAAAGACCCAGTCAAAACATTACTGGAGCTATAAATATTTTTACATGAGAAGGTTGGTTGTAATGTTATCTGCCATCACGGTTTCTATAGTTTCTTGCCAGAAAGAAATTGACTGGGGTTTGGCAACACCTGCAAATCTACTGTTGGTTAAGATAAATTCTCATACGGGAACAGACTCTTCTTTGGTTGAATATTTTTACGATGCGGCTAAACGACTGGTTAGAGAAAAAACCACCGGGTTATCAGGCGGCCAGTCACTTAATAGTGAATTAGTAATTAATAGAAATGTTTCGGGTGTTATCCTGACTACTGTTCAAAAAGCTGATGCCCTTGTAGCTACCGGTATTGATAGCATCCTAACAAGGTATAATTATAATACTGCAACTGCCAGGTACACATCTTCTGTTTTCGATTTATCTATTCCTGGATTTGCGGTTACAGATAGTACTGTTTACACATATGATGCAGCCGGAAAAATAATCACTGATGCACATTATTTAAAAATAACAGGATTGCCAATTCCATTGCCACCAGTATTAAGTTTGAAAAATAATTATACCTATTCAGCTTCGGGATCAAACCTGGAAATGCAACAACAGGATGCTGCTACGACACCCGGAGGACCACTTTCACCCTTTTCTACGCAGACTTATACATTTGATTTGAAAGTGAATCCACTCAAAAACCCCACTGAAGCAGTACTGTTAATACGGTCAAGCTTGTATAATGCAAATAATATAGCAAAGACAGTAGTTACTAATACTGCTTCCCCTGCCAACGATTACACGATGGATTATACCTACAAGTATAATACTGCCGGTAAGCCTGACTCTTCTTATGGTACCCGAACACCGGGTGGGGCCATAACAGGAACAAAATATTTTTATCAATAAGCCGGGATTATTAATTCGTTTTTTCAGGAGGTTTTCCTTGTATTATATTGCAGGGTGAGCCGTTGGCATTCATATCTTAATTCTGCAAAGGAAATTCTCTCATTGTATATTGGAGAAGAGCCTTTTGCATCTTTTCTGAAAAAATATTTCTCCGAGCATAAAAAATTCGGATCAACTGACAGGAAACAGGTGAGTC
The DNA here is from genome assembly GCA_016719015.1 of Chitinophagaceae bacterium. Taxonomy (GTDB): domain Bacteria; phylum Bacteroidota; class Bacteroidia; order Chitinophagales; family Chitinophagaceae; genus JJ008. The sequence continues at coordinate 628,994 of JADKAZ010000001.1, read as the reverse complement.
ATTTATGTTATTGTTATTTCAGGTTAGGAAAGGCTTTGCCCAACTTGCCCGTTGAAGATAGAATACTTACAGCATTGTTTTTTTGTACTACTACATCAAACCAATTACTCGGGCAAATAAGACCCGAGTGGAATGACAACGTCACATTATCAGTTGATGAGAAGTATAAACTGGTTGGCAATACGTTTTCAAATGCTGATATATTTCCATGGGAGAAGGAACTAGCTGGCGGTATCAACTTTGAACAATTTTGCAATTCTTTTTTTATTCAACCAGATTTATTTCTTCGGATGAGACCCGGGAAAGAAGTGTTAGTAAAAGAAAAATTGCTGAAAGCTGATATTGCATTCAGGAGTATGCTTCCATCAGCTATATCAATTGCCACTACAGTGAAATTGGATGAAATAATTGAACCAGACAAAGAAGCTGTGGTGCAAGATTATAGTTCGCAGCGGGTGGCAGAGTTTATAGAAGTTGTCAACGCTGAACTCGGAAGACGGAGACAATCAGACGGGGTTCGGGTATGGGATTGTTGTGCAGCCAGTGGTGGCAAATCTATCATGGCAAAAGATATATTGGGGAACATTGAGTTGACGGTTTCTGATATACGAGAATCTATTCTTAGCAACCTGAAAAAACGTTTTGCAGTAGCAGGGATTAAGCATTATAAAAGTTTTATTGCAGATTTGACAGAACCTGTTTCAATTTTAAGTAATAATCAATTCGACCTTATAGTTGCTGATGTACCTTGTACCGGCAGCGGTACCTGGAGCCGCACACCAGAGCAGTTATATTATTTTGATGAGAATAGAATTGAGGAATATTGCCAATTGCAAAAGAAAATCATAACAACTATTATCTCTCATCTTATCCCCGGCGGCCACCTGCTTTACATTACCTGTTCAGTATTTAAAAAAGAGAATGAAGATGTTATTGATTTTATCAAAGAAAAATTCCATCTTGAACTAATCAAAATGGAAATACTTAAAGGTTATGATAAAAAAGCTGATACAATGTTTGCAGCTTTGTTAAAGAAGCCCCTATAAACGTAATAAACCGGCAGTGCCAATCGTTTTTTGCCCATTCAGGACTTTAATATAATAATTCCCTTTTGCGAGCCTGCTGATGTTCAGGTCAATTGTTTTTTTGCCGGTTCCTTTCGATTCTTTCAACTGCATCATCAGCCTTCCTTTTGCATCGTACACCGCAATGGGCATATTGGTTACGGCGTACGGCGTTTCAATTACCAGTGTTACCATTCCACCTGTAACAGGGTTTGGCTGCACCATTACCAATTCACCGTTGGGGTTTGGGTTGGTAGTGCCGGTTACAATACAGGCTGATGTAATATTGATATTGGTAGTGTCTATATAAGCAGCATAAAAAGAAGCAACGGCTGTATCTAATATCTGGCGGATACGATAAGAATAGTTTCCAAGCGATCCGCTGGTAAGGTCATTATTGAATTGATAACTCCTGTTAGCTAATAACAAACCTGCCTGCGGAATCGTTTCCCCCACTTTTGTATATACCGATTCACCCGGAGCTTTTCTTTCTATTTCATATTTCATTGACTGAACATCTTTGCTGTTCCAGCTAATGGTAACCCGGCACCCGGTTACTGCAGAAGAAGATGTGGCATACTCAGTAACGAGGTTGGCAAAGGCAAGTTTCATGTTGGGAATGCCATAACCAACCCTGTCATCTGGTGTAGTGAATTTGCTACCAGCCTGGCGCAAGGCCTGAATAATTTTCATGTTATTATATTCCGGGAATCCTTGCCACAAAATGGTTCCGAGTCCAGCCATATTAGGACAGGCAAATGAAGTTCCATTAGAAAAGCCAATGGTATTGGATGTCGTTTGTACCATAGCGGCGACACCAACAGATGCCATGTCAGGTTTTATCTGACCATCGGATGAGGGGCCATAACTTGAAAAACTACCTACAACACCGTTGGTATTAACGGCACCTACTGCTACCACACTATCGCCATCAGCAGGAGTGATTAAAAAATGCCAGGCATTACTACCTTCATTGCCCGCTGCATTAAAAACAATTATCCCTTTTTTTGCAGCAAGGTCGGCACCAATAGCAGCTATGGTAGTATTGCCATTCATATTGCTATAGGTATAATTCAGTGTTGCGTTATCAAAATCATAATAGCCGAGAGAGGAAGACATAACATCTGCTCCGGAACTATCTGCTCTTTCGGCTCCGCAAACCCAATTAAATTCTTCAACGGGGTATTCGCTGGCATTATCTTCTGTTTGATATAACCAGAAGCTGGCTTTAGGAGCTTTACCGATAAATTGTCCGGGTATGTTAGCTGCAATAGTAGAAAGGCAATTCATACCGTGGCTTCCATCGTTGGCAACATTTTGCTCCCTGGCCACAAAATCCCAAGTGCCCAAAACCTGGCCATTGGTATTGATACTGTCAAATGCTTTGAGTCCTGTATAATTATTAAATCCATTATCAAGTACGGCAATCTGCATCCCCTGTCCTCTTAAACCAATGTTATGAAGAAACTCACCGTTATGAAGGTGTATCTCATTGTATGAATTTGTACCGTAATTAAAATAATCAGCCGTTATTCTTCCTGTCTGTTGTGGTGGCAGGTCTGTAATGATTTCTTCCAGTTCAAATTTATTCCGGGAAGGTCTTCCATTGTCAGTAATCCTGGCTGCAATGCCGTTTACACTTTGTACAAATGGCAGTGCATTGATGGCGGTAATGGAAGCGGGGCTGCTGGTTTGAATAGTAACAGCATTCATCCATCGGGAAACATTCAATACTGTAACGTTGGAAATGTTTTTTATCTGGGTGATATAGGAGGGTGTTACCGGCAAATCGGTACTATCAATGGCGATACTATATTTTGTTCTTCTGTCAATAGCCCGTTGTGATAAATATGTCTGGGGTGAAGAAAATGTATAAGGCGTACCCCCTTTATTTTTTAATCGGATTATGTATCGGGTAAACTGAGCCTGTGATTCACTTACTATCAGCAATAATAAAAGGGGTAATAACTTTTTCATGTACACAAAGGCTTTTTTTGCCAGCAAACAAATTTACGTCAGTCGCATGGAATTAGTTGTGGTCGATCATCCACTTCTTTATGCCGAAACCAGCATAGTAGGGACCACCCGGGCCACCAGTATTTGGCTGGTATTCCCATAGTTCATATTCCCGGTAAACCAGGCCAATCGTTTTAGAATATTTTTCAACAGACCTTAACCGGTAAGCATAGGAGCCGGCGCTGGTGATTGGTACATTAAAAGATTCATCAATTTCTTCAATACTCCAGACGTTTGAATAGTTGATACCCCGATAGGAGAATGTGGGGGAGAAGTTGTCATAATAAAAGTCCCAATCGTCAATATTGTTATCAATGGTAAAATTATATTTTGGTTGATACGGGCCAGTTGGCAAATACCTGTTGCCTTTCCAGCTAAATCCTTCTTTTAGCGGCATGTGCATTTTAATAAAACGTAGATTATCCTCTATCATCTCTACCTGGTCTGATAAGGGTGTAATAAAATAAGTGCCTGCCGATTGCCAGGGCAACGTTCCTAATGAATCTCTCAGGTATCTGTAGATACGAAAGCTGGGCCGTCCGAGGTTATCGGTAATTTGTGCATCCACCTGTTCTTTTACCTGGTAGCGGCGAGTTTCAATGGTGCGTCCAAAGTTGGTGAACACTAATGAGTCAATGCGGTAAGTAATATACTTGCCGACTTGCAGCGGGATGTATTCATTTAATTGCTCTGTGACAAACTCTTCTTTCTCATTGCAGGAAAAAAGTGTGGATACGGTAATACATAAAAGGCTAAAGCGAAGAATAGACTGGAATCTCATAAGTGGTTTTCTTGTATTCACGGATAATTTGTTCGTTTTATTAACTTGTTTACCAGGGTGTTCGGATTTTTAAAGCTACAAACAAAAAGCGGGGAAACATAACTTCAACGCCTAAAAACGAATTTCTCAATGCTTTATTGCCTGATAATCAGTTGATAGCCTCCGTACTGCGCCAATTAATTAAGCCATCTTTTTTCAGCATCTTCTGATTAAATAATCAAGGATCCCGACTGTATTATTCCCCCACCAATCACATCATCTTCCTCATAAAATACGGCACTTTGTCCTGGTGCTATACCTTTGGCATTTTCGTAGAACCTTACTTTCATAGTGCCTTCCTCCGGGTAAATATTAGACAAGCTGCCCTTGTCTTTATAACGAATCTTGGTAGTAGCTTCCATGCCGGGAGTGATAGTATCGTATTTAATCAGGTTCAGCTTACCTACTAACATTTCATTTTGCTCCAGGTCTTCTTCGTCACCTAATACCACCGTATTATTGTCAGGATTAATTTTTGTAACAAATACCGGTTTCCCGAATGCTATATCTAAACCCTTACGCTGGCCAATGGTATAAAAGGGATAGCCTTTATGTTTACCAAGGATGTTGCCGTACTTATCAACAAAATTACCCCCTGCAACTCTTTCTTCCAATCCTTCTACCCGGCGCTTTAAAAAACCACGGTAATCATTATCCGGGACGAAACAAATTTCATAGCTCTCACTTTTCTTAGCCAGTTCAGGATAACCATAATCCAATGCCATTTGCCGTATCTCCGTTTTGCGAAAAGGAGCAAGAGGTAATAATGTTCTGCTCAATAAATCTTGCTGTAATCCCCACAATACATAACTCTGGTCTTTGGTATCATCAATCGCTTTGCTAACCACAAATCGTCCGTTGTCATGCTGACGGATTTTTGCATAGTGCCCGGTGGCAATAAAATCGCAACCCAGTGCATCAGCCCTTTTTAATAAAGCCCGCCATTTAATATGTGTATTGCAAAGCACACAGGGATTCGGTGTTCTGCCGGCAATATATTCATCCACAAAATTCTCAATAACAAAATCGCCAAATTCTTCCCGTATATCTAAAATATAATGTGCAAAACCATGTTCTACGGCTGCCTGCCTGGCATCGTTAAACGAATCAATATTGCAGCACCCTGTTTCTTTTTTGCTGCCACCACTTGCGGCATAGTCCCATGTTTTCATGGTAATGCCCACCACTTCGTAGCCTTCATCATTCAGCATTAATGCAGCCACGGTACTATCAATACCACCGCTCATTGCCACTAATACTTTTCCTTTTCTGCTCATAATTGAGAAATTTGCAAGCAGCAAATATACGACGATAACTCCGGCCGGTTATTGTCCTTTTGAGGTTACTGGTTTATAGCTTAATTGCTTAATTTCCATATTTAAACACAACTACTGATATATGAAGAAATTGTCTTTCCTTTTTGCCCAATTATTTTTTGTCGGATTAATTTTTAGCCAGGATTTAAAATATTACCTGCCTGACTCTGTATCTTATGATCCGTCTATTCCAAAGCCTAAAGATATTATCTATCATGAAGTAGGTGAATGGCATGTAACCCACGACAGGCTGGTGAATTATATGAAAGTCATCGCCACTGCTGCACCGCAACGGGTAAAACTCGAAACAATGGGTCTTACCTACGAAAGTCGCCCCCAGGTATTACTAATTATTACTTCACCTAAAAACCACCAGCGGTTAGAAGAAATACGACAACAGCATATAAAACTGGTTGACCCTTCTCAATCGGCTTCGGTAAATATTGAAAATATGCCGGTAGTGGTGTATATCGGTCATTCTATTCATGGTAATGAGTCAAGCGGTACTAATGCAGCATTGGTAAGTGCTTACTACCTGGCCGCCGCACAGGGAAAACAAATTGATGAGTTGTTAGAAAATGTAGTGATATTATTCGATCCATCTTTTAATCCGGATGGATTACAACGTTTCTCTACCTGGGCAAACCAGCACAAGAGTAAAAATTTAGTCAGTGATCCTAATTCAAGAGAGTTTAATGAAGTATGGCCGGGTGGCAGGTTTAATCATTACTGGTTTGATTTAAACAGGGATTGGTTACCGGCTGTGCATATAGAAAGTCAGAACCGCTTGACGTGGTATCATAAATGGAAACCCAATATTCTGACTGACCATCATGAGCAGGGAAGTAATGCCACTTTCTTTTTTCAACCTGGTGTGCCATCGAGGGTAAATCCTTTAACACCTGATAAAAACCAGGACCTGACGGGTAAGCTGGGAAAATTCCATGCAAAGTTTTTAGACCGTATCGGCTCTTTATATTTTACCAAAGAAAACTATGATGATTTTTATTATGGCAAGGGCTCTACTTATCCTGATGTTAATGGTGCCATCGGAATTCTTTTTGAACAGGCAAGTTCAAGAGGGCATTTGCAACTAACAGCTAATGGGTTACTGAGTTTTCCTGCCACTATCAAAAATCAATTTGTAACGACGTTGTCTACCCTGGAAGGGGCAAAAGTTTTACGCAAAGAATTTTTAGAATACCAACGGGATTTTTATAAGCTTGCTGCTAACAGGGCGGCAGCTTATCCCGTAAAGGGCTATGTGTTTGGCGATAAAAACGATCTGGCGAAAACATTTCATTTTGCAGAAATGCTGAAGCGGCATCAAATTGAAATCAATGAATTACCGGACAATTGGAGTGATGCTGGATTTGAAAAAGAATCGGCCTATATGGTGTCTCTTAACCAACCCCAGCATAGTTTGATACGGGCCATTTTCGAAAAAACTTATGACTATAAGGACAGCCTGTTTTATGATATAACAGCCTGGACCATGCCATTGGCTTTTGGCATTCCTTATGCCGAATTAACAGGTGCCATTGCATTGGGGAATAAAGTTGAATCATTAAAAACACCTAAGGCTGGTATAATTGGTGGCCGCAGCAACTATGCTTACTTGATAAAATGGGATGAACTGTATGCTCCTGCTGCATTAAATGAATTATTAAATGCGGGACTAGTAGCTAAAGTGGCCACCAATAGTTTTGAAACAGGTGTGAGCGGAGGCAATAAAAAATTTAGTTACGGCACCATCCTTATACCTGTTACCATGCAGGATAATGATACTGAAACTGTTTTTGCAAAGGTTAGCGGTGTTACGGAGAAGTACAGGTTGAAAACCTATGCAGTTGCCTCCGGTAATGTAAATAGTGGCAGTGATTTAGGAAGCAATAGGTTTGTAACCATTGCCAAACCCTCTATTGCCATGATTACAGGTCCGGGTGTTAATGCCACCGATGCAGGAGAGGTTTGGCATTTGCTGGACCAGCGAATGAATATGACAGCCACACATCTTGAACCAACTATTTTTAACCGGGCGGAATTGAATAAGTATAACACTTTAATATTGGTAGGTGGTAACTATCCCGATATAAATAAAGAAAAACTGAAAGCATGGGTGCAGGCAGGAGGCACTTTAATAGTAACAGAAGAAGCCGTTAGCTGGGCTTCGCAAAATGGCATCAGCGAAGTAAAGTTTAAAAAAGCAAAGACAGCTGTTGATAGTACAAAGAATCTTTCTTATGTGGACAGATCACAAATTGAAGGGTCGCAACAAATACAGGGTGCCATTTTTGGGGCCGATGTAGATCTTGCTCATCCACTGGCTTATGGCTATAACCAAAAAACGGTGAGTCTTTTTAAAGCCAACAAAGTATTTATGGAGAAAAGTAAGAATCCTTTTGCCACTCCCTTTTATTATGGCAGTAAGCCTTTACAAAGCGGATGGGTAAGTAAAGAGAATAGCGAAGCAATAAAAAATTCTGCAGCAGTGATTGTAAATACAGTCGGCAATGGCCGGGTTATCAATATAGCTGATAACCCCAACTTCCGGGCTTTTTGGCTGGGTGGCAGCAAGCTTTTTATGAATGCCATTTTTTTCGGAAGGCTCATTGATGCAGCGAGTGGAAGAACGGAAGAGTAAGTTCTTATTTATTCACATTTTATTGTTGTCAGATACTTGCACAGGTTCGTTTTAATAATAATCTTATCTTGCCTGTCCAAAATAATAATTACGTCACTTTAAAAATTGAGTACTATGATTAAAATGCAAGTTATCGGACGCCTCGGCAAAGACTGTGTGGTCAACACAGTAAACGGAAAAAATGTAATGAACTTTACTGTTGCACATTCGGAAAAGTACAAAGACAGCCAGGGTACATTACAGGAAAAAACTATTTGGGTGGATTGTGCTTACTGGTCAGACCGTACAGCATTGGCCCAGTATCTTACCAAAGGCACACAGGTCTTTGCAGAAGGCCAGCCTGAAGCAAGATCATTTCAACGGAATGATGGTACACCCGGTTCATCACTTTCACTTCGTGTAAGAGAAGTACAGTTACTGGGCAGTAAGAATGAAAATAGCGGTGGCAGTTCTTACCAGCAGCCTTCCAATGCTTCTTCTGCATTATCCGGTAATACCAGCCATGTTCCATCGCCCAGCGAAATAACAGAGCCGGTGGATGACCTCCCGTTCTAGGTCGCAATTAAAAACTAACACATAGCCTTTCCGTTTGGAAAGGCTTTTTTATTGGTTAAAAATGTATATTGAAATATGAAACGATTGTTATCGTTTGCCTTTTTAGCACTGCCATTTTTATTACCTGCTCAGCGGATGGTAAAAAGTTTGGAGACCGATGTATTGGTAATTGGTGGCGGTGTTGGTGGTACTGCTGCCGCCATTCAAAGTGCAAGACTGGGAGTAAAAACAATTTTGATAGAACCTACACTTATGCTTGGCGGTATGCTGACGGCTGCCGGTGTAAGTTGTACCGATGGAAATGACCAATTACCCAGTGGTATGTGGGAAGAATTCCGACAGGCATTGTATAAGCATTATAAAAGAAACCGTTTGAATACGGGTTGGGTAAGCAATACCAATTTTGAACCCCGGGTTGCTGACAGCATCTTCAAAGCATGGGCGGCAAAGGAAAAAAACCTGACCGTCTTTTTGGAGTACGAATTTGAAACGATTCAAAAGAAAGATAATATCGTTACGGGTGCATCATTTCGAAATAAAGAAAATACGGAAGCCATAAAAGTAAAAGCTGGTGTTACTATTGATGCAACTGAACTTGGTGATGTGTTAGCTGCAGCAGGTGCGGCATACGATTTAGGAATGGATGACCCGGCCATTAGCGGCGAAAAAGAAGCCAGGCAAAAAAACGATATTATACAAGACCTTACCTGGGCTGCTATACTGAAAGATTATGGCAAGGATGCGGATAAAACAATTGCCAAACCGGATGGCTATGATGCAAAAAAATATTATTGCACCTGCACCGATGCACCTTGTGAAAGCAAACCCTGGAATGGCGATAAATTTAAAATGCTTAATTATGGAAAACTGCCACGCAGCCCAGGCGCCACCCAGGATAAATATATGCTGAACTGGCCGCCATTCGGCAATGATATTTATTTGAATGTAGTGGAGAAAAGCTCGGAGTTAAGAGAGCAGAGTTATGAATTAGCGAAACAACACACATTGAGCTTTATTTATTTCATGCAGACAGAATTGGGAATGAAAAATATCGGACTAGCGGATGATGAACTGGATGGAGGTATGGCATTGATCCCTTACAACCGGGAAGGAAGGAGATTAAAAGGATCTGTACGGGTGAATATTAATCATATAAAGAATCCGTATGATTATACATTGTACAGAACCGGAATATCCGTAGGTGATTATCCGGTAGACCATCATCATGCACGGTATCCGGGTAAGGTGCCGGCAATAGAGTTTCCGCATATACCTTCTTACAATATACCCCTGGGTACTTTGATACCCGAAAGAATAGAGGGATTGATCGTTTGTGAAAAAGGAATTTCGGTTACTAATATTGTAAACGGGACTACGAGGTTGCAACCTGTTGTGTTACTTACAGGACAAGCTGCTGGTGTGCTGGCCGCAAGATCGGTGCAGTTGAAAAAGAAAATAAGAGAAGTACCCGTTAGATTTGTACAAGAAGAATTGTTGAAAGCCAAAGCTTATTTAATGCCTTTTATTGATGTAAAACCCACAGACCCTCATTGGGAAGCGATACAGAAGGTTGGGGTGACAGGAATATTAAAAGGAACTGGTAAAGCGGAAGGCTGGGCAAATAAAATGTTTTTTTATCCGGATAGTTTGGTATCGGATACAGAGATCATTCTTGGTTTTGGTAAATATTTTGGAACAAGGGGTGGATTCAGGTTGCCTCCGGGTAAAGAAAGAACAATATTGAACTGTTTTAGTAAATTGAAGGGAGTAAGAAAATTTTGGTGGAAAGAAGTTTTTCATACAGTATCAAAAGTTGAAGATTTAAAATTACATTGGGAAAAATGGGGATTAAACGAATTTAATCCCGAACGATTTATTACAAGAAAAGAACTTTGTGTCATGCTTGATAACTGTATATTACTTTTCGGCAGCAAGAATCTTCCAATGGATATAAACGGTAAAATGGGTTTTAAATACAGTGAATTTTAATTTATGAAAAAACATTTTTTATTTTTTTACTTTTTTCTCTCTGCATTTTTTGTAACAGCACAAAAAGACTGGCGGCTTTCTATCCAGACATGGACGTTTCATACATCCACCTTTTTGCAATCTGTAGAGAAGGCAGATAGTTTGGGAGTTAAATCTTTGGAAGTGTATCCCGGTCAGCGGGTAGGTGCCGATCTTCCCGGTGTATTTAGTTATACAATGGATAAAATTGCCAGGGATAAGATAAAAGAGTTTTTAACATACCGGCAGGTCAAAATCGTTGCCCTCGGGGTGATAGATAAATATTACTATAATAAAGATAACCTTGAAAAGTTTTTTGAATTTGCGAAGTATATGGATATCCCGGTCATCACTGCAGAACCGGAATGGGCTGACCTTGATGAATTCAACAGGTTGGGTATGAAGTATAAAATAAAAGTAGCACTTCATTGTCATCCCAAACCCTCCAGCCACTACTGGCAACCGGATTCAATGGTAGCGGCAATGAACGGAAGAAAAAATATTGGCGCCTGGCCGGATATTGGGCATTGGGCAAGAAGTGGAGTGGATATACAAGCTGCTTTGAAAAAATTGGATGGAAAAATTTGGGGGCTGCATTTAAAGGATATAAAGCAGTTTAATGTGGCTGCTGCCGAAGATACTTTACTGGGACAGGGAGTTTGTAATATACCAGAAGTGCTGAAAGAGCTGAAGCGGCAAAAGTTTAAAGGATCTATTTCGCTTGAGTATGAAATCAACCCCGCTAAGAATATGGCTGATATGCAGCAGAATGTTCTATATTATCTCGGCCAATTGGGAAAGCTGTAATAACGTATATGTCATCAAGAAGAAAATTTCTTAAACAATTCGGAGCTGCGTCATTAGCAGCCCCGTTAACTTCTTATGCCGGAGTTAGTGAAGAAGAAATTGAGAAAAGGATTATTCCTTACGGGAAAAAGGTTACTTCTGTAGATACTATTAATGTCGGCATTATCGGGTTTGGTATTATGGGGAACCGGAATGCTAAAACTATATTAGAAGTGCCCGGTGTAAAATTGGTTGCTGTTTGTGATTTGTATAAAGGGAGATTGGAAAGAGCTAAGGAATTATATGGTCAACAATTTTTTACTACGCAGTCATATGAAGAATTGTTGAACCGTAGTGATATTGATGCAGTAATTATTTGCACCAGCGACCAATGGCATGATAAAATTTCTATCGATGCCATGCGGAAAAGGAAAGCTGTGTATTGCGAAAAACCAGTGGTACACCAGTTAAGCCAGGGATGGGAAGTGATCAATGTTCAAAAACAAACTGGAGTTGTGTTGCAGGTGGGCAGTCAACGGGTTAGCAGCATTGCTTATGCTGAGGCAAAGAAATTTTATAAAGCCGGCGAGATAGGACAATTGAATTGTATTGAAGCTTCTTTTGATCGTCATACCGCCCTGGGTGCCTGGCAGTATACAATGCCCTTAGATGCCGGTACAGAAACCATTGCCTGGAAAAAATATTTAAAAGCTAATCAGCAAACACCTTTTGATGCCAAACGTTTTTTCTGGTGGCGCAATTATAAAGAATATGGTACTGGAGTGGCGGGTGATCTGTTTGTACATCTTTTGTCCGGCATTCATTTTTTAACGGATTCGAAAGGACCATCAAGAATTTTTGCCACCGGTGATTTAAGTTATTGGAAAGATGGCCGCAACGTTCCCGATGTTATGACCAGTGTAATGGAATACAAAGCCAGTAAAGAACATCCGGCTTTCCAGGTATTGTTGAAAGTAAATCTTGCCAGTGGAGCAGAAAAAGTAGAAAGCGGCAAAGTAAAATTTTACGGAACCGAAGGTGTAATTGATTTTGGCTGGAATGATTTTACGATTTACCGGAATAAATTCTCAAAGCATCCGAATATTGGTGGGTGGGACGCACTGGATACTTATCCGGAAGCGATGCAACAAGAGATATGGCGAAACTATAAACAAAAATTCCCCGATGCAGAAGGGCAGACTAAAGATGCGCCACCACTGCGATTTATGGCACCACCAGGTTATGATGACCGGTTCGATCATTTTGTCAATTTCTTTGAATCCGTACGCAACGGCAAGCCGGTAGTGGAAGATGCCACTTTTGGTTTCCGGGCTGCGGCTCCCTGTTTAGCTTGTAATGAAAGTTATTTTCAAAAGAAAGTATTTAATTGGGATCCTGTTAATATGAAGGTGCGATGATTTTTTACCGCAGAGATGCAGAGGTGCAGAAATACAATCACACTGCGTCCCTACCTTCCGGTAGGCAAGTTTCGCCCCAGCGGTAATTTTTTCCTTTCTTTGTATTATGAGTGAACAACTATTTTCCTATAAGCAATTATTTGATTTTACAAAATCAGTTTTTCAAACAATTGGCTGCAGTGATGAACATGCAGACACTGCCACTAAAGCATTATTGTCTGCCGATCTGCGGGGAATTGATTCACACGGTGTGGCAAGACTCAGCGGCTATGTACGTTTGTGGGAAGCAAAAAGAATAAATGCCACACCTGATATAAAAATCATTCATGAAACCCCATCAACAGCAGTGGTCGATGGTGATAGCGGATTAGGATTAGTGATTGCTCCGTTCGCCATGGAGATTGCTATTGAAAAAGCAAAACAGGTTGGTACTGGTTGGGTAAGCGTACAAAACAGTAATCACTTTGGAATTGCAGCTCATCATGCAATGATGCCTTTACAATATGATATGATGGGTATTGCTATGACTAATGCAAGCCCGTTAGTCGCTCCTACTTTTTCTATTGACAAAATGCTTGGTACAAATCCAATTTGTGTAGCAGCTCCTGCCGGTAGCGAACCTGCATTTGTAGCCGACCTTGCCACTACCACTGCTGCCAATGGTAAATTAGAAATTTTGCAACGAAAAAATGCTGATACACCAACTGGTTGGGTACAGGATGCTGATGGCAACTCATCTACGGATGCCAATATTTTAAAGAAAGGCGGTGCATTATTACCATTGGGCGGTGACCGGGAACATGGTTCTCATAAGGGATATGCATTGGGTGCAATCGTTGATATTTTTTCTGCCTTGCTAAGTGGAGCCAATTATGCGCCGTGGGTGCCTCCGTTTCCTGCTTATGTACCGATGCCAGCACAACAACCCGGAAAAGGTATCGGCCATTTTCTTGGAGCCATGAGAATAGATGCCTTTCGTCCGGCGACTGAATTTAAAAAAGATATGGACCATTGGATACAGGGGTTTCGTTCCTGTAGAACAATTCCCGGGGAAGAAAAAGTTTTAGTGCCGGGTGACCCTGAGAGGGGTTTTGAAATTGAAAGGATGAACAAGGGGATACCTTTATTGGATGTAGTAATAGAAGATCTGAATAAATTAGCTGAAAGGGTTTCAATATCTTTACTGATTAATTAGCCTTTATTTTATGAGATTATTATTTGCCAGTTTAATCATTGCTTTATTTATGGTGTCCTCCTTTTCTTCCTGTCAGAAAGAAGTGGAAGGAAATTTGCCTGTTTTAATCCAAAGCGACAGCAGCTTTATTGACAAGATAATTGCATTGGACACTACTCTTCCTGCCGGTGCAGATACAACGGAAAAAATGTTTTTTAGCTATGATAATGTAAAAAGATTAAGCAAGAGTACCCAGCTATACGGGACCGGATTTATTGCCTCCTCGGTAACAGACTTTTTATATGCTGGTAACGATACATTACCCTACAAAAAAATCAGCCGGGAAGTATATACCGGTTTGTGGGATTATACCGATACAACCTACTATACTTATTCCAATGGATTTATCGTTAAGGATTCCACTATAACACATGATAATACAAATAGTGTGATCGGGGCAGTTGTCAGGCAGTACAGTATTTCAGGTACAACTGTCAGCAAGGGTCTCAGGACTTACGACTTTAACGGGGGCAACTTTGTGTTACAAACCAGCAATAACTCATTGCTCACTGTTACTTTTACAGCCGGAAATTTAGTTTCTCAAACACTGGTAACCGGGACAAACACTTTTGAATCTGTACAGGCAGTTTATGATACTAAACCCAACCCGATTTTAAAGGCATTTAAAACAAAATATCCCGAAGCCGATACTCCGGACTGGCAAAGCTGGTTGGTTCAAAAGAATAATCCATCGCAGATTCAATATATGGAGATGGGCGGCCCACTTGAAACGGAGTCATATGTTTATACCTATAGAGGCGACGGATATCCGGTTAAATTTATTTATTCTACTACGGCAGGATTTCAGCTATCCAATAAGGTGTTGTTTTTTTATAAAACGATTTAAGTATTATTTGTGGGATTATCTTTCCTTTGCTATTAACCAGTACGGCGTTATTTGTTCATGTATTATCCGTGAATCTTATCTTTGCGGACTTGCCTGCTTATTCAATCATCCTGTAAATTTTGAAGGGGGACTAACATGAAAGTAATGAAGTTTGGCGGTACCAGTGTGGGGAAGCCTGAACGTATGCACCAGATCGTAACGCTGGTAACAAAAGAAACAGAACCTGTAATCGTAGTATTATCTGCATTGTCCGGTACAACCAATGCATTGGTAGAGATCGGAAATCATATTGCTAATGGCGATCGTAATACGGCCAAACAATGTATTGACAAACTGGAAGCGCATTACCAGTCTTTTATTACTGACCTCGTAAAAAAGCCAGCAACTATTGCAAAAGCAAAAGCTATCGTTGCCGAACATTTTGAATTCCTGAATATCATTTTGAAAATATCTTACAGCGAAGCATTGAGTAAAGACATCCTGGCTCAGGGTGAGCTACTTTCTACAAAGTTGTTCTGTGTGTACCTGGAAGAGCAGGGCATCAATCATCTTTTATTACCTGCCCTGGAGTTTATGACCATTGATAATTATGATGAACCACAGATCGGCAGTATTAAAGTAAAACTTACGCAACTACTGAAACAACATAATGACAAGAAATTTTTTGTTACACAGGGTTATATCTGCCGCAATGCAAGGGGAGAAGTGGATAATCTGAAAAGGGGTGGTAGTGATTACAGCGCCTCTTTGATTGCTGCTGCTATCAATGCAACTGTTTGTGAAATATGGACAGATATTGACGGTATGCATAATAATGACCCAAGAGTGGTAAAGAAAACGGTTCCGGTAGAACAGATGAGTTTTGATGAAGCAGCAGAGCTGGCCTATTTCGGTGCAAAGATCTTGCACCCGGCTTCTATCTGGCCGGCACAGCAATATAATATCCCGGTTAAGTTGCTCAATACAATGCAACCTGATGCCAGGGGAACATTAATCACAGAAAAAGCTGGTAGTGTGGGGGTGAAGGCTGTGGCAGCAAAAGATAATATCATTGCCATCCGCATTAAGAGCAGCCGCATGTTACTGGCCTATGGTTTTCTGCGGAAGATATTTGAAGTCTTTGAAAAATACCGGACACCAATAGATATGATTACTACTTCTGAAGTAGCAGTATCATTAACTATAGATAATCCGACTCATCTTAAAGAGATATTAAAAGAACTCGAGCCATTTGGAACCGTGGAAGTAGATGAGAACCAGGTTATCATTTCAGTAGTAGGAAATGAGATATCCCGGACAGAAGATATGGTGAAAAAACTATTCGGCTCTATCATGAACATACCTGTTCGCATGGTTTCTTATGGAGGAAGCCCACATAATATTTCACTACTGCTGCCTGCACAATACAAGACACAAATATTGCAGCAACTCAATAAAGGAATGTTTGGTTTGGAGTAAAAAAAAGGGATAAAATCTGTAGAGTGATAAATGTAATCCTTTGTTAATGTGACAAAAGTCATACTTTACATATCACATCAACGTTAGATTTGGTACTTAATTTTATTGTATGCGGGTATTCTCATCTTTGTTTCTTGGTCTTTTTTTACTTTCTATAACTGGCTGGGAAACTGATTTTGAGAATGCAAAGAAAAAAGCGGAGAAAGAACATAAGCTGATTCTTCTTAATTTTTCAGGCTCCGATTGGTGTATTCCCTGCATTAAACTCACCAAACAGGTTTTTGAAACTCCTGCTTTCCAAAGCTATGCTGACAGCAGCCTGGTATTGATCAATGCGAATTTCCCCCGGCTAAAAAAGAACCAGCTTTCGAAAGATCTTCAAAAGAAGAACAATAAGCTGGCAGATAAATACAACCCCAAAGGCATTTTCCCTTACACATTATTGCTGAACGCAGAAGGTAAAGTTATTAAATCATGGGAGGGATTCCCCAATATGACAGCAGAGGAATTTACCAGGCAACTAAATGACATAGTCAGTGCCCATAAGTGATACACTCACGATATTGCCAACACTTCAACGCAAAGTGCTCAAATTGATGGGTAACAGGTTTGAGATTACAGTAGTAGCAGATAATGAAAAAGAAGGATTGGCAAAGATTGATGATGCAGTGGCTGAAATCAGCCGGATTGAAAAATTATTGACCACTTTTAACGAAAGCAGTCAGACCAATCTTATCAACCGTAATGCCGGTATAGCCCCTGTAAAAGTTGATAGAGAAGTATTTGATATTATACACCGTTCCAAAAGAATATCAGATGTTACCCAAGGTGCCTTCGATATAACCTACGGTTCAGTAGACAAGAAACTCTGGAATTTTGATAAGAATATGACTTCTTTGCCCGATGCGGAAACGGCCAAAAAAGCGGTACACCTTATTAATTACAGGAATGTGATACTGGATGGAAAAAAATGTACTGTATTTTTAAAAGAGAAGGGGATGCGGATTGGCTTTGGAGGAATAGGCAAAGGATATGCAGCAGAACGGGCAAAATATATTCTTCAACAAAAAGGAGTGGAAAGCGGAATTGTAAATGCAGCCGGTGATCTTACTGCATGGGGCTATCAGCCCAATGGCAAAGAGTGGACAATCGGCATTGCTGATCCCGATTCAGCCCATCATCCTTTCTCTTATCTCAGTATAACAGATATGGCCATCGCAACTTCCGGTAATTATGAAAAATTTATTACTATTAATGGGAAAAGATATTCTCATACCATTGATCCTAAAACAGGATTACCCGTTACCGGAATTAAAAGTGTAACGATCATCAGTCCGAATGCAGAAGTGGCCGATGCTATGGCAACACCTGTTATGATTATGGGAATAAAAGTTGGCCTGGATATGGTGAACCAGGTAAAAGGACTTGCCTGTATCATTGTTGATGAAAATGATAAAATCTACACATCAAAAAACATAAACCTGAAATGAAAAAAACCAGACACCGGCAAACTGCAACCAGCATCGCTGTTGCTGTAATCGTAACTGCAACAGCCCTTGGCTCCTGCACTACTGTAAAAGAGTATCAGAAAAACAAATTGAATGATGGGGAAATGACATTGGGCAGCCGAAAAATTCAAAAAACAGAATCCAGTTTTCAGAGTTACCGGGAGGGAAGCTCTGGTGCGAATGGTGGTAAGACAGGTGGTGGATGCGGTTGTAATTAATTCTTTATTTCCAAAATCAATTCAAATAAATGAAAAAAATCTGCTTATCAGTAGTAGGAATATTCCTTACACTGTTCGCCTCCTTTGCGCAAACCACACCAAAGGATTCAACTGAATATAAGAGCCGGAAGCTCACCTTCGAAGAAGCTAACCTTGTTTCCAGTTATTACCGGCAGGATGGCGACAATGCCGCTGTTACGGGTGGTATTGGCTCACAAAAACTCAGTGATATTTCCAATACGATTGATGTAAAGTTTACAAAGTGGGATAAAAAAGACAGGAAACATAGCTTTGACCTGGAAGTTGGAATTGATCATTACACATCGGCTTCTTCAGACAAAGTGAATCCTCAGACCATTTCTTCTGCTTCTTATTCTGATACAAGACTTTTCCCTTCTCTCTCCTGGTCTGTCGAAAACGAAAAAAAGGGTTCCACTTTTGGTGCTGGTATTTCTTCATCTACAGAATTTGATTACCAGTCATTTGGTGTAAATCTGAGTTTTGCTCAAAAAACAAAAAACAGGAGTGGCGAATTTTCTGCAAAGCTCCAGGCTTATCTTGACAATATGGCCTATATCCTCCCGGTAGAACTCAGGCCCCCGGGCAGCGTTATAAATGAAGATGGAGAAGGCAGCCGGAGTGACTATCCTTCTAAGTCAAGAAATTCTTTTAGCGGATCGCTTTCCTATTCGCAAATAATTAATGAACGATTACAAATAATGTTCATTGCTGATCTCATATATCAGCAAGGTTATCTTGGTTTGCCTTTCCATAGGGTGTATTTCAGTGGTGCCACGTTGCCAGTAATTGAGAATATGCCGGATACGAGAATGAAAATACCAATTGGGTTTAGAGCCAATTATTTCATGGGTGACAAAGTCATTATCCGTGGATTTTACAGGTACTATAGTGACGACTGGGGATTGAGCGGACATACCATTGACCTTGAAACACCGGTTAAGATTACTCCCTTCCTCTCTATCACTCCTTTCTACAGGTATTACACACAAACAGCGGTTGATTTTTTTGCGCCGTATAACAAGCATACTGCTGCTGATCAGTATTATACCAGTAACTATGATTTATCAAAATTCAATAGCAATTTCTATGGTGCAGGCTTCCGGATTACACCACCCAAAGGTGTTTTCGGCGTAAAGCGTTTAAATATGCTGGAGATGAGATATGGACATTATACAAGAACGAATGGAATGAGTTCTGATATTATCTCCATGAATTTGAAGTTTAAATAGAATTGCATACATATGAATAAATAAAAAATGCCCCGTTTGTTGCGGGGCATTTTTATTAGATACATTGAATCAGTTAGATGATCAGCAAGGCGTCTCCGTAACTGAAGAATCTGTATTTATCCTTAATTGCCTTTTTATAAGCTTCCATAGCTAATTCATAGCCAGCAAAAGCACAAGTCATGATCAGCAGGCTCGTCTTTGGTAAATGGAAATTCGTAACCAATGAATCTGCAATATTAAAATCATACGGCGGGTGAATGAATGTATTGGTCCAGCCTTCTGATGGTTTTAATAATTTTTGTGCAGTAAAGGAAGATTCCATTGCTCTCATAGTGGTAGTGCCAATAGAGCAGATACGATGTCCGTATTCTTTTGCACGGTTTACAATCTTACAGGCGGTTTCATCAATGTGATAATATTCAGCATCCATTTTATGTTTGCTCAGGTCTTCCACTTCTATGGGGCGGAATGTACCAAGCCCTGTATGTAAAGTTACTTCTGCAAACCGGATACCTTTAATTTCTAATCGCTTGATCAGCTCTTTACTGAAATGCAAACCAGCTGTTGGGGCTGCTACTGCTCCTTCATGTTTTGCATAAACAGTCTGGTAACGTTCTTTATCTTCTTCGTCTGGTTTTCTTTTAATGTATTTAGGCAGTGGTGTTTCTCCCAGCTTTTCTAATTGAGCCCGGAAGTCTTCTTCGCTTCCCTCCCATAAAAAACGGATGGTACGGCCACGGCTGGTAGTATTGTCTATTACTTCTGCTACGAGGTCTTCCTGATCGCCGAAATAAAGTTTATTACCTACACGGATTTTTCTTGCGGGATCAACGATAACATCCCAAAGGCGGTTGGGCCTGTTTAATTCACGCAGCAGGAACACTTCTATCTTGGCACCTGTTTTTTCTTTTCGTCCGTACATACGGGCAGGAAACACTTTTGTGTTGTTTACAACAAAAGCATCCTTGTCATCAAAATAATCAAGGATATCCCGGAAGTGTTTGTTCTCAATCTCACCGGTATGGCGATGCACCACCATCATGCGGGCATCTTCACGGCGTTTAGTAGGTGTTTGGGCGATAAGGTTTAAGGGCAGGTCGAACCGGAATTGTGAAAGCTTCATAAGTTATCTATGGTTTAATCTTAAAGTCTTATGACGCAAACCGGGCAGAATGCCTGGAGGTGCAGAAAGCCAACTATGCTGATAAACTTCGTTGGACAAGTCCGGCCTTACGGCGCCGGGTTTGGTCAAAGCGACTGCATTTAAAGGCGGCAAAAGTACACTATTCAGCCCCAAAATCCCGTTTAATCTTTCACATTCTTTCCACCAACCGGAATTTTAAAACTAAACAGTTCAGCCAAGGCTCCAAATGCATGCTAAAAGGCTGGCTTTCAAAATAATTTATGCTTTCCGATGCCTTGCCACATCTTACATTTGTTCATTGTAAATAAAAAATGTCTGAGTTATTACTCCGGGCATGAAACCAACCTGTATGAAACGATTCCTAATACTTTTTTTGAGTGCTTTTTCTTTTCTTTTAGCTGGCGCACAGGTAAAACTTAAAGAGAAAAAATATCCCAGCCTGTTATGGGAAATTTCAGGAAACGGAATGAAAAAACCTTCCTACCTGATAGGAACCATGCATGTTAGCAGCAAGTTGGCATTTAATCTTCCTGATTCTTTTTACATAGCCCTGAGAAATGCCCAGGTGGTGGCATTAGAAACGAACCCCGAGACCTGGCAGGAAGACATGAGCAAATATGATTTGGGAGAAACATACAAATATGGCGATGCTTCCATCTATTCAACTTACCGGTCCATTCCCAACGATTTTCTAAGTATTAATACCTTGAAGTTTTATAAATACGATTCCAAGATTGAACGTTCCCTTTACAGTAACCCATCCACCATCAACAGTTTATTGTACAGAACCTATGGCAATGAATCAAGCGATTTTGAAGAAGATACCTACCTCGATATGTATATTTTTCAATGCGGAAAAAAATGGGGTAAGAAAGTGACCGGCGTAGAAGACTATGGAAAGAGTATGAAACTGATGGCAGAAGCATACAGGGATGCTGCTAAAGACAAGAAACGAAAGGAAAGAAGTTATGGTGATGCAGGGGAGGAATATGGCGAAAATAAATTACAGGAAGCTTATCGTACCGGTAATCTTGACCTGCTGGATTCCATTAATAAATACAACAGTGTCTCTGCCGCTTTTGATGAAAAATTTCTTTATAAAAGAAATGATATACAAGCTGAGTCTATTGATTCCATTTTGAAGTCGGGCTCAACATTATTTGTAGGTGTAGGAGCGGCACACTTGCCGGGAGAAAGAGGTGTTATTGAAATTCTCCGCAAGCAGGGTTACAAACTGCGACCGGTAAAGATGGGGGAGAGGGCTGGCAAGGATAAAGACCTGGTAGATAAAATACGGGTACCGGTAACTTTCAGAACTGAAACAGCAGAAGACGGCTTATTTAAAGTTGATATTCCCGGTAAATTTTACAAGTTTGGAGATGATGCCGCATTGGAACAAAAGCAATATGCTGATATGTCAAATGGCAGCTATTATATGGTAACCCGTATCATGACGAATGCCTGGATGTGGAACCATAGCACAGAAGATGTTTATAAAACGATTGATAGTTTGTTGTATGAAAATGTGCCCGGTAAAATAATCTCAAAGACAACGATTACTAAAAATGGTTATAAAGGCTTTGATATAACCAATAAGACCCGGCGGGGTGATCTGCAACGCTATAACATTTTCATTACACCATTTGAAATCTTGTTTTTTAAAATGAGTGGGAATGGAGACTATGTAAAGAATGGGGTGGAAGCAGGTAAGTTTTTTGGTAGCATCCAGTTAAATGAATATAAAAATGGAGCTGAAACCACTACTCCAGCCTGGAAAAAATATTCACCTCCGTATGGAGGCTTTGTGGTTGATTTGCCACATCAGCCATATATAGGTAATGATGGCAGCTGGATATACGATGCTGTTGATAAGGTGTCCGGTACGCAATACCGTATAGTAAGAACGGATATACACAATTACAATTTTGCAGAAGAAGATACTTTTGACCTAAGCCTGATGGATGAAAGTTTTATGTCATCAGATTTTATAGAGGCAAAATTGACGAGAAAACAATTTACGTATAAGGGTTACCCTGCCCTTGATTGTAAGTATAAAGACAAAAACGGGTTTCTTTATCTCACCCGTTTTATTATCCGGGGGCCTCATTATTATACACTGGTAGCACATGGTAAACAGGAAATACCCGCCATGGCTAATTTTCTGAATTCTTTTGATATAAAACCATATATATATGGTACAGTGAAACAACAAAAGGATACATCACTTTACTTCACTGTGAATACACCAGTTTTCCCGGAAGAGAAAAAAATAAAATTAGACATGCCTCAATATAACTTTTATGGCGGCGATGATGATGGGGACGAGGAATCGGAAGATGATTTGCTGGAAGGTGGGGCCTTTCGTAATAAAATTATTAATAATGATACGACTGGCGAAAAGATATTAGTATCCTTTTACCGGTCACCCAGGTATTATTATACAAAAGACAGTGTATCGTTTGACAATGATAATGAAACTTATTTTGGCAGCGATAGTACATGGATAGTGCGGTATAAAAAGAAATCGGTACTACCCAATAAAATGAAGACCTGGGAATTGATCGTAACGGATACCGGAAGCAGCAGGGCATTTTGGAGAAAATCGTTTTATAAGGATGGGGTTGGCTTTTCCATAGCAACTCAAACTGATACTTTGTCCCAGCCAAGTACTTTTATCAGGTCTTTTTTTGAATCCTTCGTTCCGGCTGATACATTGAAAGGGGTGAATCCATTTGAAAAAAAGTCACATCTCTTTTTTGCAGATTTTTTAAGCAATGACAGTGTCTTGCATAAGAGGGCTGTTAAACATATCAATGATATTGACCTCGATTCATCCGATTTGTCGCAGCTTAAGACTGTAATTGAATGGATGAACTGGAAAGAAAAAAAATATCTTGATACTAAAGCATCTCTTATAAATAAACTCGGCGATATAAAAACCAAACCCTCGGCAGATTACCTGAAGCAATTATACTATGCTTTGGATGATACCGTGCAGTTGCAATACAATGCCCTGGAAAGTCTGTTGCAACACAAGACACAATATGCCTATAATGTTTTCCGGGATATTATTAATACAGAACCACCGGTGCTTATTAACAGTATTGGTGATTATGCTGATTACCGCTATTACAGCCCTTTGTTGGCTGCTTCCGGAAGTGGGTTTGATAATGGGAAATTCCTGGATGAACTCTCAGACTCGTTAAAACTTACAAGGACTATTTTACCTGCGCTGCTGCCTTTATTAAACCTGGAGGATTATAAAAGTGCAATTATGAAATTGTTGGGTGAAATGGTAGACAGTAATCTGGTGAAGCCGAAAGATTATGAAATGTATTTCGGAAAATTAATGATTGAGGCAAAACAAGAATTAAAAAAACAGTCTATTGCAGAAAAGAAGAAAGCAATTGAAAAAGCAGAAGTTGATAAGGAAGAAAAAAAAGTATCTGTCTATTCTTATTATGATGATGCGGACAAAGATACAGGCAATGATGACCTGAGTTTGTACGCCACTTTATTATTGCCTTATTGGGAGACCAATACAACCGTTTCGCCGTTGATTCAGCAAATGCTTAAATCAAATGATAAAGTGCTTAAGTACAATACAATGTTATTGTTGTTGAAACATAACAAGCCATTCCCGGATTCTCTGCTTACATTTTTTGGCAGCCTTGATGAGTACCGGTATAGCTTATATACTGATCTGAAACAATTGAAAGTGTCCGATAGGTTCCCGGCGCTTTATAACAATCATCTTGATTTGGGTAAAAGTTCTTTACTGAGCAAAAAGACATACGGAAAACCCGACTCAGTTGTTTATGTGGACCGGCTTATAACGGAATACAAGGGGAAAAAAGGCTTCATTTATTTTTATAAGTATAAAGCTAAAAAGGATGACCTGACCTGGAAACTGGCTACAGTTGGGTTGGTGCCGGAAGATCCCAAACAGTTTGAGTACGAGGACAGCACTACATATTCAATATCGCCATTCGATACAGCACCATTTTCTTCTTATACATATAATAAGTATTCGTTTACCGAATTTTCTGACACTAAATTGAAAGAAGATGAAGCGGTTGTGGATCAATTAAAGAAAAGGCTTAGAAAAATACTTTATTCAAGAAGAAAGAGTGCCGCAAACTTTTATGATGAGGATAGTGATAAAGCTTCGCCATCAGATTATATGGATTAAAAGAATGTAATTACCCGATCGGTACACCTTTTGGAATAGAGGCAATTAGCTTTTTAGTGTAATCGGATTGCGGATTAAAATAAATGTCATCAGCTTTGCCGCTTTCTTCAATCTTGCCCTTGTTCATTACCATGATGCGATCACTGATATAACGGACTACGGAAAGGTCATGCGAAATAAAGATGACAGTAAAGCCGAATTCTTTTTTCAGGTCATTGAGAAGATTCAGCACCTGGGCCTGTACACTTACATCAAGGGCAGAAACAGATTCGTCGCAAATGATAAATGAAGGGTTTAGTGCCAAAGCCCTGGCAATAACGATGCGTTGTCTTTGTCCGCCGCTGAATTCATGGGGATACCGGTTGAAGTGTTCTGCTTTCAGGTTTACTTTCTCCAGTAGCTCTGCTACTTTATCCTTTCGCTGTTTTTCAGTTGGTAAAATCCCATGCACTTTCATTGGTTCGGCAATGGCAGCACCAATTGTAATCCGGGGATTCAATGAAGAGTAAGGGTCCTGGAAAACAATTTGTATTTCTTTTCTCAGGGACCGGAGTTCATCTCTTTTTTTTGCGGTCAGATCGATGCCATTGTAGATAATTGTTCCTGCTGTTGGTTCAATCAATCTCAGCAAGGTTCTTCCTAAGGTGGTTTTGCCACAACCACTTTCACCCACCAACCCTAATGTTTCTCCTTTATATACTTCAAAACTAATATCATCCACGGCTTTAGTAAATGAAAGAGCTTTACCAAACATTGTTTTCCTGGTTGGGAAATGGACTGACAAGTGTTCGGCTTTTAATAACACCTCTGATGACATGTCATGGTCAATAGAAGATTCACTGTGTTTTGAAGGTTCTGCTATAGGCTGTGGGTTGTTGTCAGGCGTCTTTTCGAGAAAATCACTAACTACGGGCAATCGTTTTCCTCTTTTATGATTCACAGGCCTGCAAGCAAGTAAAGCCTGTGTATAGGGATGTTGTGGATTGGAGAAGATTTCTTTCACCGTGTTTTGCTCCACAATCTCTCCTTTATACATTACCACGGCACGGTCCGCAATCTCGGCCACCACACCCAGATCATGTGTAATGAATATCACACCCATGTTTGATTGCTGCTGTAGTTCTTTTATCAGTTGCAAAATTGTTTTCTGTACCGTTACGTCAAGTGCTGTAGTGGGTTCATCGCAAATAAGTAATGAAGGTTCGCAACACATGGCAATTGCAATCATCACCCTTTGCTTTTGCCCGCCGCTGAGCTGGTGAGGGTAACGATTGAACATAGCTAAAGGGTCAGGCAGTTTTACTTTTTCAAACCAATTAATGGTTAGTTGTTTTGCTTCTGCCCTGGTAATTTTTTTATGAAGTAACAGGGACTCCATCACCTGGTCGCCGCAGGTGAGTACCGGGTTAAGTGATGTCATGGGCTCCTGGAATATCATGGCGATCTTATTGCCCCGGATGTCCTGCATTTCATGCCGTTTTCTTTTCAGCAGGTCCGTTTGCCCGTGGCTATCTTCTGAAAAAATTATTTCACCAGCTGTGAATTTTGCCGGGGGAGAAGGCAGTAATTGTAAAATGGAAAGAGCCGTCACTGATTTGCCGGAACCCGACTCACCTACCAATGCCACTACTTCACCTTTATTTACTGAAAAGGAAATATTTTTTAACGCATTGACAATCCCTGATTCTGCATTAAAATCAAGTGACAGGTTATGTATACGTAGTAAGGGCTGCATGCTTATGGCGCAATTGTAATAGAAAGTGCTTTTGATGGGGTGGGATAGTAAGCCATGCACACAGCACAATCTTTTCCTTTTGAAGTATCGATGGTAAAATAAAACTCATCTCCCTGTTTAATGCCGGCAGGAAAATCACACGGATTACCGAGTTTGAAAACATTTGTGTAGGTAATATTTGTTGTCTCGTCGGTCCAGCTATTAACGATGGTGGAGGGATCTATATCTCCTTCTATTACACCAATAGTATAATTCATACAAATACTGGCCACTTCCAGCCGGCCTTTATAGCGGTCATCTTTTTTTTTACTGCAATCACTGTTAGAGAGAAGGAGGGTTGCAATAAGTGAATAAAGAAAAAGTTGTTTCATGCCAATCATTATTTAGAATTTCAAATGTCTTACCGTCACTCCGTCATTCATTAATAATTTGAGAGAGTCGATACCAATTTTCAGGTGATTCTCTACAAAATGAGCTGTCACATTCCTATCACTTTCCTCGGTTTTTACACCTTCAGGAATCATAGGCTGGTCACTTACTAATAGTAAGGCGCCGGTAGGAATTTTATTATAAAAGCCCACCGTAAAGATGGTTGCTGATTCCATATCAATGGCATAAGCCCTTACTTTTTGTAAGTACTCTTTAAAAGGTTCATCATGCTCCCACACCCGGCGGTTAGTAGTATAAACAGTACCTGTCCAGTAATCAACTCCATAGTCACGGATCGTAGTGGACACTGCTTTTTGTAATGCGAAAGCAGGTAATGCAGGTACTTCAGCCGGAAAATAATCATTAGAAGTTCCTTCACCTCTTATGGCGGCAATAGGTAATATTAAGTCGCCGATTTTGTTACGTTTTTTCAACCCTCCACACTTGCCCAGGAATAAAGCTGCTTTCGGCTGAATCGCCGATAACAGGTCCATAATGGTGGCAGCAGTCGGACTACCCATACCAAAATTGATTATACTGATATTGTTCGCAGTAGCACATTGCATCGGCTTGCCTTCTCCAATTACTTCTACGTTATTCCACTCCGCAAACATTTTTACATAATTACTGAAATTGGTCAGCAATATGTACTGACCAAAATTTTCTAACGACTCGCCGGTATAACGGGGCAGCCAGTTCTGTACTATTTCTTCTTTTGTCTTCATATGGACAAATTTAATCATTTACTTTTGAAGCATAATGATTATCAATTATCCTGCACCTGATTTTAAAATTAAAAAAGAGCAAGGCAGGGATTTTATTTTCGACCCCCTTCGTAAAAAATGGATGGTACTTACACCGGAAGAATGGGTGAGGCAGAATTTTGTACAATATCTTTTGCAGGTTAAGAATTATCCATCTTCCTTGATTGCTATCGAAAAAGAAATAAAACTCGGTGAGTTAAAAAAACGCTTTGATATTCTTGTGTATGATATCCAGCATCAGCCATGGATGATGATTGAATGTAAAGCCACTGCAATTAAACTCGATGCAAAGGTGCTGGAGCAGGTGCTGAGGTACAATATCAGTGTGCCTGTCCGCTATCTTATTGTAACCAATGGAGAAGGTTGCTTTGGATGGATCCGTAATGAGGAAGGGCTGAACCCGGTACAGGAAATTCCCCTGCACAATCAATAAAACAGTTGATAAAAAATTAAAGGCAGCTCTTTCGGGCTGCCTTTTTCTATCCAAACATTGGTTTACTTATTTTGGCATCTCGAATATTTTTGCATCAACTGGAATGTTGAGTTCTATTTTATCATAAGTCACTTCCTGCAGCACCTGTCCTTCAATTTTCTGGGAGAAGTGCATGCAGAATTTAAGTCCGTTTATTTCTTTCATATCGGTATAAAAAGATTCTGCATCATATTCATTACCTGCTATCTCTCTTTTAGAAACTGATTTTAACAGCAGGTAGTCAACGCTGCTGATGAAATAGGTTGTTATTTTCCCATCTTCCTTATTGGTCAGTTTTATTTTAAAAGCTTTTATGCCTTCGGTATCTTCTTGTCCCAGCAATTCCACCTGGTGGCCACGGACTTTATAATCCATCAGGTTGTTGGCAAGACTGGCCTGTGCTTTAAAATTTATTAATTCAGCGGCTGTTGCTTCTGTAGGAACGGTGGCACCGGCAAAAGGATTTATTTTCCATCCTTTACCATTATTATACACATTGTTTACTGTTTGCCCGTTCACTTCCACATCGGTACGCATGGCTTTGCCATTAATGATTTGAGTGGTGAGGGGTAAAACATTTCCTTGTGTGGTAAGAGTGCCGGTAAATTTGGCAGTGGTTACTTTATTAAAAGCATCCAATCCACCCATGGCGGAAGCGTATTTTTGTATCACTTCATCTACTGTTTGTGCATGGGCAGATACAATGGCAAAACTGAGGACGGTAACGAGTAATTTCTTCATGATTAAATAAAATTTGAAAAGCGAAGGTAATGTTTTCGGATTTTAATGAATCCTGGTTCAATGGACGGTGAGGGAAAGGGATGAGTTGCTTGGGGGGAACAAAAGGTTGATACTTCGGCGGAACAAGGCACTGGGAAAGATTGATTGTTTGGAGTGGTTTTACTACTACGAAGCGATGTCATACCGGGCTTGACCCGGTATCTTTTTCTATTGTATTAATTCTATGTGTTAGTTGGAAACTAAGCACAACCCGAGGGCTGCCTTTCTATTCATATTCAATGTTAGTCAGCATTATTTTAGTCACCCGATGAAAGCATTTTCATTCCCTCAAATTCTGCTAATAGTTTTTTGTTTTCAATTTGATTACTCTCAATAACAATTTGCTTCGGAAGAACTTTCATGTCAATTAAGTCGTCAGTTCTGGTCTTAATCATATGCAAATACTCTTTCCCTTCTTCAATTGTCAAAATACCTTCGTCAACTTTCCTTTGTATTTCAGTTCTTATTGACAAACTTTCTAATAAAGCTTGATTCTTTTGTTTTTGCTTGTAAAACTGAAAATTTGTCACAAAGTCCCAAACCTCCTTAAATATTAAAAATAAGGACTTAGCTGTCTCAATTCCTGATTTAACACCAACATTTGAATCGCTACCGCTGTCAAGTAAAATAATTTCAGATTTCTGTTCCTGTTCGTTAACTATTTTACTAATCGTTTCTATAAGTTCGTTAATAGCAGTAAATATTTTGATGTATTGACTTGTCTCAAGTCCTTCGCCTTCAATTAGGATTTGAAATACTACAACTCCATTATCTACTTCGTTAATTAAGGTTTCAGTAATGCTCTTGCTTTGCAGTATGTTCTTTGATAAGTTTGAAGTCTGAATAACTGTGTTGTGAAAATTGTAAAGAGCAACAGCATTAGCTTGTGTCATTATATTTTGTGCAGGACCGGCTCTGAGGATTGTTGTCAAATGTGATAAATTATTTTCTGTATAAATATCTTGTGCATTTAAGGTTGTCAATATTTCTTCATATTCTGATTCGTTCTTAATTTGGTCGTAATTGCTTTTTGATAAAAACAAAAGTGGGTTGATTAACGAATAATTATAATTCTGTCCTGGTTGGCTAAAACCAGCTTGAAATTGAGTAACGATTTCTTGAGATTTTAATTTCTCAACAATTGTCGCAAGGTTTTTTACAAAGTCAATTTTCTGCATATGTGTCTGTTTAGTGTTGTCTGTCTAAGGTTGCCCATAACAATTGTATTTGCGTAATGTCTGTTACACAATTTAATTAATTTTCTGTTGTTATCTTAACCAAGATAGAGGCAACAAAAAAAATCCCACCTGCTTTCGCAAATGGGATCCATAATAAGCAATTGGTTTGTTCTGCCTTTCCATTTATGGAGAGGGCAGTGGTGAGATTATGGAAATATTCCTAGCTCAGCGTAGCTGGTGCCTACTTTGTTGATAGCAACAACATAAGCAGCTGTACGCATGTCCGGAATGTCTGGATTATTCTTCCAGGTATTCATGATCTCATGAGTGGATGATATCATGGTTTCTTCCAGTCCGCTGTACACAAGATCTACTTCATCCGCACCATGCATGATGTATTCTTTCTCTTTTTCTGAAACTACTTTTCCTGTCAGTGATTCTATCTGGCCAATGATGTGTGAGTTCATGTTTTCATTGAAACGTTTTTCCATCCGTCCGTAACGAACATGGCTCAGGTTTTTTAACCACTCAAAATAAGAAACGGTAACACCACCTGCATTCAGGTACATATCTGGTACTACTACTATTCCTTTTGTTGCCAGTATTTCATCCGCATCAGGCGTTAAAGGTCCGTTGGCTGCTTCGCCGATGAGTTTTGCTTTTACATTCGGTGCATTTTCTGCATCAATTACATTTTCCAATGCTGCCGGGATCAGGATATCACATTCCATTTCCAGTGCATCACCATTTTTGGCAAAATTATTAGCGCCGGGAAAGTGGAGAATAGAGCCAGTTCTTTTACGATGATTAAACACTTCATCCACATCTAATCCATTTTCACTCCAGATAGCACCTTCGTATTCTGCAAGACCAATAATTTTAGCCCCTGCATCCTGGAAGAATTTGGCAGTATGATAACCTACATTCCCCAATCCCTGTACTACAATCCGTTTACCTTCCACACCTATCGGCATGCCTAATCTTTTCATCACATCTTCCATATTACATACTTCCCGCAGGCCAAAGAAAACACCCAGGCCAGTTGCCTCACGACGGCCACGAACACCACCTTGGGTAATGGGCTTACCTGTTACACAACCGGCAGCATCAATTTCTCCGGGGTGCATCGCAGTATAGGTATCGAGTATCCAGGCCATTTCTCTTTCACCTGTTCCATAGTCGGGAGCCGGTACATCTGTACCCGGACCGATAAAGTTTTTCTTAATTAATTCAGCAGTATAACGGCGGGTAATTTTTTCCAGTTCATAAGCGGAATAATTTTTTGGATTGATTTTGATACCACCTTTACCACCACCGAAGGGAACATTTACAAGAGCACATTTATAAGTCATCAAGGCTGCCAATGCCATCACTTCATCCTGGTTAACTTCAGCAGCGAAACGGATACCACCCTTACACGGGGTTTTGTGGTGCGAATGCTGCACACGGTATGCTTCAATTACTTCTATTGAGCCATCATCCCTTTTCAATGGAAAACGCATTCTGTAAACTGCGTTGCAGGCTTTTATCTGGTCTAAAATTCCATCATCCCATTTAGTGTATTTGGCGGCTTTGTCGAAGCTTCTTTCAACGGCGCCAAAAAAGCTGTAATTTTTGTCTGACATGAGTCCTGTTTTTTTATTTAAGCAATCGTTATAGAATTCAACCGGCAGTAAAGGTGTAGTTGCCGTTTATTTATTTTCTTTCTCCAGCCTGGTAATTTTCCGGTCCAATCTTGCCACATAGAGAATAAGACCCAGTAAGATGGTAACCACTACGGCCACTACCACATAGATTCTTCCATTGCTCCGCATGGTATCAGCCATTTCCACTTTGTTTTCCTGGGCCATACCTAAAACGGAAACCGTCAGCAGGCAGCAGAGCAGCAATAATTTTTTAAGTTTCATCATGACATCATCTTTTTTTCTTTCAATAAACTCAACCGTATTTTTAATGTGGTTATCCATACGGCCAATAATGTCCAGCCGATTACGGCCGGGTAAAAGACCATTCTCATATTTCCGCTGATATCATTCTTTACATCCAGTGCGGGGTTGCCGTCATTGCCAGGATGCAGGCTGGGTAATATTCTTGGCAATATCCAGATGGCAGGAAACAAAATGGCGTAAGCAAAAATGTTATACACGGCACTGATTCTTGCTTTCTTATCCATGTCCTGTATAGAATCTCTTAAAATGAGATAGGCAAAATAGACCAGCAAGGCAATAGCGGCGCCGATTAGCTTGGGATCCCGGGCTATACTGCTAAAGGAATTCATTACAGGTTTATTAGGATCTGCCCAGGTGTACGAAGCCCAGATAGCCCCGGTTATATAACCTAACAGCCCAAGAACAATAGCCATTACAGCATATTGCCGGGCATAGATATCATATTTCTGATTAAAAGTTCGGAGATAGCGGACTGCATTTACCACCGAAATGGTAAATAATATCATCATGGCAAACCACATGCAAACATGGAAATAGAGATTACGAATGGTTTCCTGCAAAGGAGGAAGACGGGGCACTTCCAACAAAAAGCCTGCTGTAAATGTGTAAAGCAGCAAGATTATACTTGCAATCTTCCACCAGGACTTGTACATATAGTTTTTTGTGTCAGTCATCGGGGGGCCAATAAAAGGATCATCGGCCTGTTGAATGTGAGGGCAAAAATAAGGGGAAAAGAGAATATCGAACAGAAGAATGTAGAACAAGGAATTATAAGGGGAACCTTGTAGTCAATCAATTGGTGAACTACTTATTTTTTCTTTGTGTGATATTACCTAGTCTTTCCATAGGAATGGGAAAAGAATGACTGCCAGTAACACTACCATTACATCTAATGCGATCAGCAGCAGCACCGTATTCAATGGAATGATAAGTAAGGGGGCAAAAGCTGCACTGGATAATTTCATCAATAATAATAACTGCGGAATGATAATTGGAAACCCCAGAACGGCCATGATGGCTGCATTTTGCTGAGCTTTGGCGGCAATAGCTGCTAAAAAAGTGAATACAAGGCTAAGGCTCCATCCGCCTAATAATACAAGTCCAACAAATTGTCCGGCCTTTTGCAAAGGATTGCCCAAAAAAAGAATGAAAAGAAGCAGGCTGAGCAAACTCATTAATAACATCAGCAATGAGTTGAACAATAATTTGGCGAGTACAAAATCAGCCGGGCTGGCAATGGAATAGAAATAAAGCATTCTTCCTTTACTCTCCTGCAAAAAGCTTTTAGCTACCGCATTGATACAGATGAACAATTGAATTACCCAGAAGAGGCCGTTCCAGACCTTACTTTCAGGCTCATCCATAGCATTAAATAAAACAAAAATGGTGGCCCCCACATACAAAAGGATGCCATAAAAACTGTACTGCTGTCTTATTTCAAGCAGCAGGTCTTTTTTGAACAGGGTTACAATATGTTTTACAGTACTGATAAAGGTGGTTTGGTGCGAAAATACTGAATAGCGGTAGTATGAGACTACTGTTTATTATCTATTTTGCATCCTTAAAAAATAATTCATGAAAAAACTATCGTTACTGCTTGGTGCATGTTTGATAATAATGACTATTACGGGCATCCAGTCCTGTAAAACAACTGCGAAAACATCTGCCTCAAAAATGTTCAAATTTAACCTGGAAGAGGGTAAAGGGTATGATTATGAAATGATATTTGACATCGATACCAAGGCAGGTGGACAGAATATCAGCATGACGATTGCGGGCCTTTATTCTATGAATGTAACTGCCACAGAAGGCAATGTAAAGTCAGTAACAACCGCTTACAAAAGCCTGCGGATGAATATGAAAATGATGGGCATGGAAATAGATATTGACAGTGATAAGCCGGTGCAGGATAATGGTGATGGTGATGTAACAAAGAATCCTATTGGTATGATGAATAAAGTAATAGGTGGTATTGTAGGAAAGAAATTTATTATAAAGGTGGACGAGGAAGGGAAGGTGCTGGAAGTGACAGGCTTTGATAAAATATTTACTGATATGGTGGACTCAATGGGAGTAGATGAGGATGTGAAAAAGCAGGTAACAGCCTCCATGAAAGAACAGTTCAATGATCAATCTATAAAAGACCAGTTCGCACAGGTGTTCACTATTTTCCCTAATAAAGAAATTAAAGTCGGAGACAGTTGGGAGAAATCATACGCTACCGGTGGAAAAATGGCCGCCAAATTCACTACTACTTATAATGTGAAGGATATAGAAGGGGATCATGTAACATTGACCACTAACACAAAAATTTCTTCTAACGATGGGGGTGGGGGAATTTCGGGCACACAAACCGGCAATATGCTGGTGGATAGTAAAACCGGGTTAATGATTAATGCAACGTATGACCAGCAGCTGGAAGTAAAGGCAGAAGGGCAGACAGTGGAAGTAACGGGAAAAGGAAAAATAAAAGGGAAAGCGAATTGATAAATTTTTCTATTTGAAAGAAAAGGCCTCCAGACGGAGGCTTTTTTATTTCCCTTCATAACATTTTCTGCAACGGGGCTCATATACGTCTTTGGCACCCAGCATCACCTGGTCATCATTGGGAATTTTGCGGTATGAATAGTTGGCCATATTGCCGCACTGCATACAGATAGCATGGAGCTTGGTTACATAATCAGCTTTGGCCATTATATAAGGCATTTGTCCAAAAGGATTCCCAAGGTAGTCCATGTCTAAGCCGGCTACAATTACCCGGATGCCCCGAAAAGCCAGTTGGTCACATACATTTGCGATTTCCGGGTCAAAAAATTGGGCTTCATCAATACCGATTACATCAACATCTCCGGCCATGAGCAGTATCTTTTGAGAATTATCAACAGGAGTGGAGTGAATAGCAGTAGCATCATGCGACACAATCTTGACTTCATCATAACGCACATCAATGCTGGGCTTGAATATTTCTACTTTCAGATTGGCAATTTTCACTCTCTTCAGGCGGCGGATGAGCTCCTCTGTCTTGCCACTGAACATGGAGCCGCAAATTACTTCTATGCTTCCGCGGCGTTCACCGCTTGTATTGGGTTCAATAAACATTGTTAAGATTTAAGTATCGGGTAATCACTTTTACTTTATTGGCAAACTGTTTGTAATTTTAGAAGACTTGTTACGTTGGCTGAATGGAACGAATCAATCAGTCAATTATTCATCAGCGTTCAAAAATACAGAATGGAACGAATAGAAACTCTCATCAATAAATTAAAAGAACAGTTTGACCACCAGGCCGACCCCAACATTTTGCTGGGCACTGTTCAGTTGCTGCAATTTGAACTGACCAAACTGAAAAGTAATGGTCAGCAAAGCCTCGGCACTGCAAAAGTGGCTGTAATGTTGCCGGTTGCCAATGTGATTGGCGCTGCGGCCTCTTATGAGAAGTATGCCCCTAAGCCGGCGGAACAAACAGTTGCCAGGGAGGTGAAAGAAATAAAAGAGGTAAAGGAAACTTTATTGGTAGATGATGGAGCTATTTCTGTAGTGCAGAAAAATGGGCAACTGGATATGGTATTTGATCCGATGATGGAAATCCCGACTTTATCGCACCAGCCAAAGGAAAAAGTAGTAAATGACTCAGCCGGACAGAACGAGTCATTAAATGATAAATTGAAACAGGGAAAAACCGAATTGATAGAAGTGTTAAAAGAAACGCCGGTAAAGGATCTTCGCAAAGCCGTAGGTATCAATGACCGTTTTCTTTTTATTAACGAGCTTTTTCGGGGGGATGAAAATATGTATGAACGCAGTATTAAGACCATCAATAGTTTTAATATTTATGCGGAAGCAGAATACTGGATAAGCCGTGAATTGAAATTGAAATTAGGCTGGAATAATGAACAGCCTTCCGTTCAGCATTTTGATCAGTTGGTTAAGAGGCGTTTTTCCTGAATGAATTGAATTATTTTTTTCGTAGCTCCTTTGTTGGTAAGCACAAAGTCTCCGGCCGCTTTACTTCTGTAATTATATTCCTCATCATTTATCAGTAATGCAGTTATTAATTCTTTCAGCATTTTGCCATCTTTTTTTGCATCGCTGAAGGGCAATCCACCGCCTGATTTTACAAGATCGGTTGCTTCAGTGTATTTGTGGTAGAATGGACCAAAGAGAACTGGCTTGTTGTATACGGCAGCTTCGAGTACATTATGTACACCCATTGTTCTAAGTCCCCCACCGATATATGTAATGTGAGCATATTTATATAGCCGGGAAAGCATACCAATGTTGTCAATAAGAAGGCAATTAGTTTGCCGATGGGGATTTATATTTTGAATTTGGGAGAAACGGACTGAATTGGGAAATAATGATTCAATTTCAGTAAGGTGTTTTTCATTAATCTCATGGGGCGCAATAATTAATTTGAGAGATGGATCGTTGATTGCAGAAAATACTCTTTGCAAAACTTCCTCGTCTTCGGGCCAGGTACTACCCGCAATGATGCTTTTACAAGAGCCGATAAATTTTTCAATACCTGGTATTGCTACTGCGGTCAAAGCAATTTCAATGACCCGGTCAAACCTTGTATCGCCAGAAACGGTACAGATATCAGCCAAACCAATTTCATCCATTAATCTTTTTGATTCGTGGTTTTGTACAAACAGGTGGTCAAACCGGGTTAGTATTTTTCGCTGCAGCTTTCCATACCATTTAAAGAACGACATGTCTTTTCTGAATATAGCAGATATCAGTATCAGTGGAATATTACGATACTTTATTTTTTTCAGGTAGTAATACCAGAATTCATATTTTACAAAAATGACGAGGGATGGATGAACGATTTCCAAAAAGCGTTTTGCATTCCGGGGGCCGTCTAGAGGCAGGTAAAAAACCCAGTCGGCACCCTCAAAATTTTTTTGTACTTCATAACCAGAAGGAGAGAAAAAAGTCAGTAGAATTTTGTGTCCGGTTTTCTGTTCTTTTAGTCGTTCTATTACGGGTCTTCCTTGCTCAAATTCTCCCAACGAAGCACAATGCATCCAGATGATTTTTTCTCCTGCGGGGATAGTTTTTTCTAATGCTGTGAAAATGCCCTTTCTTCCCTGCACCCATTTTTTTGCCTTCGGATTAAACAAAGAAGCAGCCTGGGTTCCGACCCGGAACAGCGATAAAAAAATATTGTAGAGGAATATTGACAAAGTGTAGGTTATAAATACGGAGCAAATGTAAAAGCAATCGGGTAAACTACCCTTATTTTACTATTTTTGCGACAATTTCAAAGTAAAAACAAATCCGAATGCGACCCATCCAGATGGTTGATACTAAAACTCAGTATCATAAGATAAAATCCGAGGTAGATAAAGCTGTAATAGATGTGATGGAAAGTTCCGCATTTATTAATGGTAAAATTGTGCAGGATTTTTCGGTTAACCTATCTGCTTATCTGGGAGTTAAAAATACTATTCCTTGTGCTAATGGAACCGATGCTTTGCAAATTGCCATGATGGCTTTAGGTCTGCAGCCCGGGGATGAGGTTATTACTCCTTCATTTACTTACATCGCAACAACAGAAGTAATTGCGTTGCTGAAGCTGACGCCCGTATTTGTGGAAGTGAATCCGCAAACCTTTTGTATAGACCCTGTCGCCGTTGAAAAAGCAATTACGCCAAAAACAAAAGCAATAGTTCCGGTACATCTGTATGGCCATGCAGCACCAATGGAGAAAATTATGGCGATTGCCCGCAAGCACAATTTGTATGTGATCGAGGATAATGCACAGGCAATTGGCTGCGACTATACTTTTTCTGACGGCTCCAAAAAGAAAACAGGGACGATCGGGCATATCGGTACGACTTCTTTTTATCCTTCGAAAAATTTAGGGGGTTTTGGTGATGGCGGTGCCATTTCAACAAATAATAGTGAGTTAGCAATTAAATTAAAAATGATCGCCAATCACGGGCAGAGCAAGCAATATTATCACGATACAGTTGGATGCAACAGCCGGTTAGATTCTATTCAGGCCGCAATCCTGGATATTAAATTGAAACATTTGGATGAATATATAACAGCAAGAAGAACTGTCGCTGATTTTTATGACAAAGCTTTTGCTGATCAGCCAAAAATTAAAACACCTTTTAGGGCGGCCTATTCCAATCATGCTTTTCACCAATATACTTTAATATTGGAAGGAGTGGATCGTAATGGTTTAAAGCAGTTCCTGGCTGATTATAATATCCCCTCCATGATCTATTATCCGGTGCCCGGGCATAAACAAAAAATGTTTCAACAATTTAATACAGCTTCACAGGTTATGCCCGTAACAGATTGGCTGACGGAGAGAGTTATCTCACTGCCCATTCATACAGAAATGGATGCGGAGCAACTTAATTTTATTACTTCAAAAGTGCTTGAATTCATACATAAGTAACAAACTTTTAAAAAACAACATGTACAAAGAATTAATTGAGCGTAAAGAAAAATTGGCGGTAATTGGATTAGGCTATGTGGGATTACCAATCGCATTGGAATTTGCCCGCCAGTTATCAGTGATCGGGTTTGATATTAATCCTAAGCGAATTGATATGATGAAGCAGGGTGTTGATCCCAGCAATGAGCTTGAGAAAAAGGATTTTGAAGGATGTGATATTACATTTACTGATTCATTAGATGTATTAAGGGAGGCAAAATTTTATATTGTCGCTGTTCCCACCCCGGTTGATGAACACAATGTACCCGACCTTACACCTGTACAAAAAGCATCGGAGACTATCGGGAAAGTTATTAAGAAGGGAGATTATGTGGTGTTTGAATCAACGGTTTACCCAGGTTGCACCGAAGAGGATTGTTTA
Organism: Chitinophagaceae bacterium; assembly: GCA_016719015.1. GTDB lineage: Bacteria > Bacteroidota > Bacteroidia > Chitinophagales > Chitinophagaceae > JJ008. Next base: position 590,371 of record JADKAZ010000001.1, on the reverse strand, counting down.
CCAATCATTGAAAAATTATCAGGCCTGAAGAATATTATAGATTTTAAATTGGGTTACTCTCCTGAAAGAATTAACCCGGGCGATAAAAACCATACGCTGGCTACAATTGTAAAAGTAGCGGCTGGATGTGATGCAGAATCACTGGAAGAAATAGCTAAAACGTATGAGCTGGTTGTGAAGGCTGGAGTCCACCGGGCCTCTTCTATTAAAGTGGCAGAAGCTGCTAAAATTATCGAGAACACTCAGCGGGATTTGAATATCGCCTTAATGAATGAGCTGTCGATTATTTTTAATATGATGAATATTAATACGTATGAAGTATTAGAAGCAGCGGGTACTAAATGGAATTTTTTGAAATTCCAACCAGGCCTGGTTGGTGGTCATTGCATCGGCGTTGATCCATACTATCTTACTTATAAAGCCAGGGAGATGGGGTATGATGCAGAGGTAATACTGGCAGGCCGCAATATCAATGATAATATGGCTAAATATGTTGCCACGGCAGTGGTACAGCATATCATAAAAAATTCAGGTGATGTAAAATCGGCAAAGGTTTTAATAAAAGGAGCTACGTTTAAAGAAAATGTAAGTGATATCCGCAACTCTAAAGTAGCTGATGTTGTAAAGGCATTAAAGTCTTACTATGTAAATGTAGATGTGGAAGACCCTCATGCAGATTCTGATGAGTTGCAGCATGAATATGGATTTGGGTTGGTTGCAAAAACAGGAAATGATTATGATGCTGTAATTATAACAGTTCCCCACAATGATTATAAGGAACTCGGGGATGATTATTTTGCCAGTATTACTAAATCGCATGGTATGATTGCAGATCTGAAAGGGATTTATCGAAACCGTATTACTAACAGAACATACTGGAGTTTATAATATGCCATTTCAAAAAACTGCTATACCGGGATTGCTCGTTTTTGAACCCAATGTGTTCGAAGACAGCCGTGGTTATTTTTTCGAATCTTACAATGAAGCAATTTTCCGCAAGGAAGGGGTTGATATCCGCTGGGTACAGGATAACCAGTCCTCTTCCACGTATGGAGTTATCCGGGGTTTGCATTACCAGTTACCTCCCTTTGAACAGTCCAAGTTGGTGAGGGTATTAAAAGGAAAAATTTTAGATGTGGTGGTGGACATAAGAAAAGGCTCTCCAACATATGGTAAATTTTTTGCCCAAAAATTATCATCGAAAAATAAGAAGCAATTATTAGTGCCAAAGGGCTTTGGACATGGCTTTTCTGTATTGAGTGAAAAAACAGAAGTGCTGTATAAATGCGATGGTTTGTATAATAAAGAAAGCGAAGGCGGAATTGTCTATAATGATCCTGCATTAAATATAGACTGGCAAATACCAATTGAAAAAGCTATTGTTTCAGAAAAGGATAAAAACCTTCCGGCATTGGCTAAATGCAATAATAATTTTGAATTTAAAACCTGATGTCCGCATTGCAAAAAATACTAGTCACTGGTTCTAACGGGCAGTTAGGAAAAGAACTTAAAAAAATTGCATCTTCATTTCCTCAGTTTGATTTTGTTTTTCTTTCGAAAGAAGATCTCCCGATTCATCATTTTGAAATGGTACGAAGTTATTTCACAGGTTACCATCCGCAATATGTAATTAATTGTGCAGCATACACCGCGGTAGACAGGGCAGAAGAGGAAAAGGACAGGGTCTTCCATATAAACAGCGAAGCAGCAGGTGTACTGGCTGCTATTTGCAAAGAGAACCATACAAAGCTTATTCATATATCCACTGATTATGTTTTTGATGGAACAGCTAATGTTCCTTACAAAGAAGATTCGTCAACCAATCCTCAATCAGTTTATGGAGCCTCTAAATTAGAAGGGGAGAAACAGGTTTTGCAATTGAATCCTGATGCTATTATCATCCGTACCTCATGGGTGTATTCAGAATTCGGGAAAAACTTTGTCAAAACAATGCTGAAGTTGCAACAGGAGAAGGAAGAAATAAGTGTAGTGAATGACCAGGTTGGTTCGCCTACTTATGCTGCGGACCTTGCTGAAGTGATCATACAGATTATTGCATCGCAAAAATGGGAGGCAGGTATTTATCATTACTGCAATGAAGGAATAACCAGCTGGTACGATTTTGCTGTAGCTATTAAAGAAATGACGGGAAGCCAGTGCCGGATAAAACCAATCCCAACCGAACAATATCCCACTCCTGCAAAAAGACCGGCTTACTCTGTACTTGATAAAACAAAAATTGAAAAGGCGTTTAATATCCGGGCAAAGGATTGGAAAGAAAGCCTGGCTACCTGCTTAAATAACCTTGCATAAAAAAACCCCGCCGGTTAGCGGGGCTTTGTTGACCCATATGGATTCGAACCATAAATGACTGAACCAAAATCAGTTGTGTTACCATTACACCATGGGTCAATCCGTATCCAATTTTTCAATTGGGAGTGCAAAAATAGGGTTTGACAGCCTTTCTCCCAAATGGTTTTTTAAGAAATTATACAGGTTGTGAAAGGGTAATTCCCTCTTTTTCCTCTTTTTGTTTCAGCTCCCTGATTTTATCCAAAGCTCTTGCTACTACATCACACATGATAGTGTACAAAGCTCCGGGCTTTGCATTCTCATAAATGTAATCCAGTGCCTGGTCTTCATTAGGAATGGTGATAATAGGAATATCCGGGTTTACATTTCTTATTCCCTGTTGCAACAACTCTATGATCTCTTCTGCTGTTCTTCCCCTTAAATTTTTATCACAACGAATAATAATTTCATCAAAATACCGGGCAGAAATCTCTCCCAGTTCCCGGATATCTTCATCCCGTCTGTCGCCTGTTCCGGAAATCACCCCAATTTTTATTGGGTAATCTAATTTGCTTACAAAATCACAAAGCAATTTTAATCCATGCGGGTTATGAGCAAAGTCGGCCAGCATGGTAAAGTGTTTGAAATGGAAAAAATTCAAACGACCCGGTGTAAGGCTTTCGCTGGGAATAAATGTTTGAAGACCAGTTTTAATATCATCAATAGTGATATCCCTGAACAGGTAACTGGAAAGGACAGCCGGTAAGCAATTATTAATATTATGCACGGCTTTCCCTTCGTAAGTTAATGGAATATCCCTTGCAGGTAGCACTCTTATTTTCCAGTTACCTTTCATAATGGTTACATAGCCGTTTTCATACACACAAGCCAGACCATTTTCAGCACAATGTGCTTTAATGCGTGGATTATTTTCATCCATGCTGAATAAACCAATATTACATTTTAAATCCTTTTTCATTTTATATACCAGGTCATCATCTGCATTCAGTACAGCATAACCATGCGGAAAAACTGTTTCGGGAACCACAGCTTTTACTTTTGCCATGGCTTCTAACGTATGAATGCCCCCCAGCCCCATGTGATCGGCTGCAACATTTGTTACTACTGCTACTTCACAATTTTGAAATGCAAGACCCGATTTTAAAATCCCGCCCCTGGCACATTCCAGTACTGCAAAATCCACCGTGGGATCTTTCAATACAAAAGTGGAAGAGACAGGACCGGTGCAATCGCCTTTCATCATCAGTTGGTTTTGGATATACACACCATCACTGGTGGTATAACCAACTTTCTTCCCTGCACTTTTTGCAATATGAGCTGTCAATCTGGTTGTTGTTGTTTTACCATTCGTTCCAGTTATAGCAATAATTGGTATACGACCGGCACTGCCTTTCGGGAAAAGCATATCAACTACAGGTTCAGCTACGTTTCTGGGCAATCCCTCTGATGGATCTATATGCATACGAAATCCGGGTGCCGCATTTACTTCAAGAATAGCACCGCCATTTTCTGCTACAGGAGTTCTTAAGTCTGTTGCCATCACATCTATACCGCAAATATCAAGGCCGATGATCCTGGCAATTCGTTCAAACATAAAAATATTGGCTGGATGCACTTCATCTGTTACATCAGTTGAAGTGCCGCCCGTAGAAAGATTAGCAGTTGGTTTCAGTAATACTCTTTCACCATTAGAGGGAATATGGTCTAATGTTATCTCCGCATCATCCATCATTTTTTGTGTGAACTGATCAATGGTGATTTGTGTCAACACTTTTTCATGCCCAAATCCTCTGCGGGGATCTCTATTCGTTTCGTCTATCAACCATTGAATATTGTGAATGCCATCACCGACGACCGATGCCGGTGTACGTAGCGCAGCACAAATAAATTTATTATTAATTACCAGGCACCGGAAATCATATCCAGTAAGAAACCGTTCAATAATTACACTCCTGCTGTATGCTTTTGCTGCTTCAAATGCTTTAATGGCCTGTTGCCGATTGGTAATATTAGTGGTATTGCCTTTTCCATGATTGCCATCGATCGGTTTTATTACTAATGGATAACCATATTTTGCAATGGCTGCATCCATGGCTTCTTCTGTTCTTATTACAGTTCCTCTTGGCACCGGAATTTCAGCAGCTGCTAATAGCATTTTTGTTTCTTCTTTATCGCCGGCAATATCAACAGCAATATTAGAGGTGGTAGATGCGATCGTTGCTCTTATTCGTTTTTGATTTACTCCATAACCTAACTGTACCAAACTTGCTTTATTCAATCGTATGTAGGGAATGCCTCTTTTCGCCGCTTCATCCACAATACATCCGGTAGAAGGGCCAAGCCTGGTGTCTTCCCGTATCTCCCGCATCTGCTGAATATCATTCGCCAGATCATATTCAGTTCCTTCAATTAAAGAATGTGCAATGCGAACGGCTGCTTTGGCTGCATACAGTCCGGCATCTTCTTCCATGTAACTAAAGACTACATAATAAACACCTTCTTTTTCTCCATCCGGAGTCCGGGTTCTTCCAAAACCTGTGTCCATACCAGCCAATGTCTGTATTTCCAGGGCGATATGTTCTATCACATGTCCCATCCAGGTGCCTTCGTCTACCCGTTCAAAAAATCCACCGGGTTTGCCAACACTGCAACGATGTTCATATAAAGAAGGAAGTAATTTTTCAAGTCTTTCCCTGAATCCTGTAATCTTATTGGTAGGCATGTTCTCCTTCTCCTCCAGGTCAAGCTTCATCTGTATCAATTTAGTACGACGAACACTCCAGTAATTGGGGCCTTTTAGCACTTTAATCTCCAGTATCTGCATATATATAATTTAGTTTACACCTGCATACCAGCAGGCAGGTTGGAAGTTAGTTTTTTTTAATTATGTGACCAACTGTAGTACTTCTATCAGTCCGGGTGGCCTGCACCCGATGTGATCGGAGTTCCTTTTAACCGGAAATTCTGTTGGGTTGGGGCACACTATACACCACCGTCCCGAAACCCGCAGCTAATAGCTCGTAGCTTTTTCGTTACATTTATCAAAACGAATTCTTATGTCCGAAACTAACCGCCGCCGCTTTCTGCAACGAGCAGGTATATTTTCTGCCACCGCATTTTTATCGTCCTTAACCCAACCTGCCTGGAGCCGCAATCTCGGGAGTGCTTTGAAAAATGCTGAAGGCATATCGCCGGAAGACCTTGCTACAGAAGAAGATTTCTGGTACTATATACAACAATCGTTTACCGTATCACCCTCACTTATCAACCTGAATAATGGTGGCGTTTCCCCTGCACCAAAAACGGTACAGGATGCTATGAAACGATATTATGACCTCTGCAATGAAGCTCCGAGTTATTATATGTGGAGAATATTAGACCAGGGCCGGGAGCCATTAAGAAAAAATCTGGCCAGGCTGGCCGGCTGTTCACCGGAAGAAATTGCTATCAACAGAAATTCGTCGGAAGGATTAGAAACTATCATATTCGGTTTGCAATTAAAAGCCGGTGATGAAGTAGTGGCTGCTTTGCAAGACTACCCCAATGTGATAAATGCATACAAGCAGAGAGAATTGAGAGATGGAATCAAAATGAAATGGATAAGCCTCAACTTGCCAAGTGAGGATGAAGATTATTTAGTGCAACAATATGTCAATGCGTTTACTGCTAAGACAAAAGTTGTAAATATTACTCATGTCATTAATTGGAACGGACAAATATTGCCGGTGAAAAAAATTGCAGCCGAAGCACATAAACGTGGAATAGAAGTTGTAGTAGACGGGGCACACAGTTTTGCCCATTTTGATTTTAAGATACCTGACCTAGACGCTGATTATTTTGCTGCGAGTCTGCATAAATGGTTATATGCGCCAATCGGAACGGGATTATTGTACGTAAGGAAGGAGAAAATAAAGACAATCTATCCAATGTTCGCTACCAGCGAGAACCCCTTAAAAGATGACATCCGGAAATTTGAAGCCCTCGGCACCCGGCCTTTTTATATTGAACAGGCCATCGGTAAAGCCATCGAGTTTCATGAAATGATTGGCAGCGAACGGAAAGAAAAACGGCTGCACTATTTAAAAAATTACTGGATGGAAAAAGTAAAAGACATTCCGAAGGTGAAACTGAATACTTCACTGCATCCAAAATTTGGCTGTGCCATTGGCAATGTGGGTATAGAAGGAAAGAAGCCGGGTGAATTAGATTCCTTCCTGTTGGATAAATATAAAGTGCATACCGTAGCAATTACTTGGGAAAATATTGTTGGTGTAAGAGTTACACCCAATGTTTATACGACTACTAAAAATTTGGATGTGTTAGTAGAGGGAATTACTGTTTTTGCCAGGAGCTAAGTGTTGTGTAATTGGAGGATCAACTATAACTCACAAACTATAAACTACAGACTTTCTTGTCCACACCACTAACTAACCGTAAAATAAATCTTCTGCAAGCCACTTCTATCAACATGATAGATATGGTCGGTATTGGCCCGTTTGTAGTGATGCCGTTTGTGGTGGCGCAATTCGATTCCGGTTTATTTATCTGGGCCTGGATATTCGGAGCCTTCACCGCTTTTATGGATGCGATGGTGTGGAGTGAGCTGGGAGCAAAGTATCCATTAGCAGGGGGTACCTATAATTTTCACCGGATTGCATTTGGTGAAAAAGGCGGCAAGCTAATGAGTTTTTTATTTGTGTGGCAAACATCTATACAGGCACCCCTCGTAGTAGCATCTGCGGCTATTGGATTTGCACAATACCTTACGTATATCGTTCCATTGAATTTCTGGCAACTGAAAATTGTTTCCGGGGGATTAGTGATCCTTGTTTTTTTACTGCTCTACAGAAAAATAGAAACCATTGGAAAGATATCAGTGATAATGGGGAGTATAGTTGTGCTTACCATCATCTGGATCATCATCAGTGGATTGACAAACCAGCAACAGAGCATAAAGTTGCTACCAACAGGCAGCGAATCATTTTTCACATTAGCTTTTTGGGCAGCCATCGGGCAGGCATCAGTAAAAACAGTATATGCTTATTTGGGTTATTACAATGTATGTCACCTCGGTGGTGAGATTAAGAATCCCGGAAAGAATATTCCCAAAAGTATTTTCATTTCAATTATTGGTATTGCCACTTTATACCTGCTGATGAACATAAGTGTGATGGGAGTGATGCCCTGGCAATCAGTAAAAGAAGGTGACAGGTATCTTGTCAGTTCTTTTATGGAGCAATTGTATGACCACCAGGCCGGCATTATTGTTACGGTGCTGATCCTTTGTATCGCTTTTTCTTCTTTGTTTGCCGTGGTGCTGGGTTATTCAAGAGTGCCATATGCCGCAGCGGTAGATGGAAATTTCTTTAAGCTATTTGCAAAATTGCATCCCACTAAAAATTTTCCTTACATATCACTTATTGTTTTATGTGCATTAGGTTTTGTGTTCAGTTTGTTTATGCGGCTGGGTGATGTTATAAGTTCTATTCTCGCCATGCGGATTATTGTACAATTTATAGGGCAAGGGGTTGGGGTGGTATTGCTCCGCAAAAAATTTGGTACGGAAGGATTGCCTTTTAAGATGTGGTTATTTCCTGTACCAATCATTCTCTCTGTGGCTATTTGGATATTCTTATTTATTTCTACCGGTTGGTTTGCATTGTGGGGTAGTTTTATTGCGGTGGTGGGGGTTGTTGTTTATAGTGTGAAAGCTAGATTAGCAACAAACCAGAATCTTTAACACCTATATCTATCGAAAAAATGGAAACTCCTTTTCCACAAATCCACATTCTGATAGACCTGCATTACCATTAAATTAATTTTAAGTTACATTTGTCTGTAATCAAACTCCCATGAATGAGTAATCCGAAAGGAAAACTGATTGCGATAGGCGGCGCCGAACACAAGGGCACAGACCTCGAAACAGATGGCCTTCATCGCAATAATCTTAATTTTTTTGAACTAGGTATTCTTCGCCAGGTAGTGGAACATGCCGGCGGACCTTCTTCCCGCATAGAAGTAATAACTACCGCCTCCATGATCCCTTATGAAGTAGGAGAAAATTACCTGAATGCTTTTGGAAAAATCGGTTGTACCAATATTGGGTTGTTGCATATCCGCACCCGGCAGGATGCAATGAACGAAGAATACATAGATCGCATTCGTCAATGTGATGCAGTCATGTTCAGTGGTGGAAATCAACTACGGTTAAGTGCAACTGACGGAGGCACAGAATTTCTGTCTATCTTGAAAAAAAGATATAAAGAAGAAAATTTTTTGATTGCAGGAACCAGTGCCGGTGCTATGGCCATGAGTAACACCATGATCTATGAAGGCAATGCAGCGAGGGCACATTTAAAAGGCGAAGTAAAGATCACAACAGGTCTTGGGTTTTTAAATTCGGTGATCGTTGATTCACATTTTGAAAAAAGAGGCCGTTTCGGCCGGCTGGCACAAGCTGTGGCTTCTAACCCCGGTTGTATAGGTATCGGTTTGGGAGAAGATACGGGCATGCTGGTTACGGAGGGCAACAAGATGGAAGCTATCGGCAGCGGATTAGTGGTCATTATTGATGGCCATGATATTCTGCATTCTAATATTGCTGATATTCCGGATGGCAATCCCATCAGCATAGAAAACCTGAAAGTTCATTTCTGCGAAAAAGGAAATGGTTACCTGATAAAAGAAAGAAAATACTTACCCGAAGCCAGTGATGGGGCAGTAATAAAGAAGCAGGTGGATATAGAATAGCGAACCTCTTTAACATTATATTCAGAGCATACCAGGCAGTGGAATGCTTTTTCATTTTAAAAAGAGTTTATCTTGTTACTCCATCCGGCCTTTTGCAAATCCCCGTTTCTCCCTTTTTTTAAACATAAACCAACTTGTATGAAATTTTTTCAAAAGCAATTGCTGACTATTGCATCATTCAGTATTTTATTACTGGCAGGATGCAAATCAAAAACTACTAACGAAGAAAAGGCGCCACTCGTTCCATTGGAAGATTTTTTTAAAAATGCTGATAAATCCGGCTGGCAGATTTCACCGGATGGAGAGTCCATTTCGTATTTGTCACCACATATGGGACATACCAATGTCTTTGTAAGAAAAATTACCGACTCTGTTGGTACACCTGTTACACATGATTCTGTCCGGAATATTTATAACTACCAGTGGAAGGGTAATCGTATTCTTTATTTACAGGATGTGGGTGGGGATGAGAACTACCAGTTATTTTCTGTGTCGATGGACGGAAAAGATCAAAAGGCATTAACACCTTTTCCAAAGGTAAGAACAGGCATTTTGAATGATCTCCGTTATGTACCGGGAAAAGAAAAAGAAATATTGATCACCATGAATAAAAGAGATGCCCGTTTCTTTGATCCGTACAGTATTAATATTGAAACCGGTGAAACGAAAGTGGTTTATCAGAATGATAAAAACTTTGATTCATGGTTCACTGACCATGCCGGTGTAATCAGGATTGCCTCAAAAACAGACGGTGTTAATACTACTTTTTACCACCGGGCTACAGAGACAGCCCCGTTTGATTCATTGCTCACAACGAATTACAAAGAAAGTTTTGCTATCCAGTTTTTTACTTTCGATAACAAGAACCTCTATGTAGCAACTAATATCGGCAGAGACAAGACGGCCGTCGTTGAGTATGACCTGGCCGCCCGGAAAGAAATAAAAGAAATTTATACCAATCCGGATTATGATGTGGATGGTCTTGGTTATTCACCAAAAAGAAAAGTACTTGAGGCAGTATATTTTACATCGTGGAAAAGTGAGGAACATTTCCTGGATAAGGAGGCCGAAGCTGATTACAATAAGATGAAAGAAAAATTCAAGGGCTATGAGATAGGTATTTATGGAAATAATAATGAGGAAGACAAATTCATTGTATGGACAGGTAATGATAAAATGCCTTCGAAATTCTATTTCTATGATAAGAAAAGCGGGGATACAAAATTCCTGGCAGAAGGAAGGCCATGGCTAAAAGAAGGCGATATGGCTTCGATGAAAGCCGTGGAGTACAAGTCAAGGGACGGATTAACCATTCACGGATATCTTACTTTGCCCAAAGGTGTAGAGGCGAAAAATCTCCCGGTAGTTATCAATCCCCATGGCGGTCCATGGGCTAGAGATGTATGGGGTTTTAATAATGAAGTACAGTTCCTGGCCAATCGTGGTTATGCTGTGTTACAAATGAATTTCCGTGGTTCTACTGGTTATGGAAAAGAATTTTGGTTGAAAGGAAACAAGCAATGGGGTAAAACCATGCAGGATGATATCAGCGATGGTGTAGCGTACCTGATCAAAGAAGGAATTGCTGATCCCAAAAGAGTAGCTATTTATGGGGCCAGCTATGGAGGATATGCAACGTTGGCCGGAATTACATTTACACCGGATCTATATTGCTGTGCGGTTGATTATGTCGGCGTTTCCAATATGTTTACGTTTATGAAAACAATTCCGCCTTATTGGGAACCATACAAAGCCATGTTTTATGAGATGGTAGGCGATCCCGTAAAAGACAGTGCTTTACTTGCTGCTGCTTCTCCAGTTTTCTTTGTAGATAAAATTAAAGTTCCCCTGTTTATTGCCCAGGGTGCAAATGATCCAAGGGTAAACAAAGCCGAAAGTGACCAGGTAGTGGAAGCCCTTAAGAAAAGAGGTATTGAAGTAGAGTACATGGTAAAGGATGATGAAGGGCATGGATTTGCCAATGAAAAAAACTCCATAGATTTTTATACCGCCATGGAGAAGTTTTTCGCTAAACATCTCGCACGTTTAAAAGAAGAAGTGAAAAAATAAACTGGTACAACCTTGTTATTTGCAAAAGCATCCTGATTTTCAGGGTGCTTTTTTGTTTTAAATTGCAATTCTAATTTTATAGTATGAAAAGAATATTGTCGCTTATCTTGTTTGTAATATTAGGTTTCGCATTTATATCCCAGAAGAAAACAAAAGTTATCTTCTTTGGTGATTCGATCACTGAACTGGGAGTAAAAAAAGACAGGTATGTAGGCTACATACTAAAGATGGACAGTATGTTGAAAGCGGAAAAAAAAGATGATCAGTATGAATTAACTGGTTCAGGGATAAGTGCCAATAAAGTTTACGATTTATATTTACGGCTGGAAGATGATGTGCTAAGTAAAAATCCAGACGTGGTAGTAATCTATGTAGGTGTTAATGATGTGTGGCATAAAACATTGTTGGGTACAGGAACAGATGCCGATAAATTTGAAAAATTCTACCAGGCTATCATTAAAAAATTAAAAGACAAAAATATTAAAGTCATACTTTGTACACCAGCCGTAGTGGGAGAGAAGTCAGATATGAGTAACCCGTTAGACGGCGACCTGAACAGGTACAGCAATATTATAAGAGACCTGGCGAAGAAAAACGAGCTGCCACTGGTAGACCTCCGAAAAAAATTTCTGGATTACCTGAAAGATAATAATCCTGAAAACAAAGAGAAAGATATTCTTACGTATGACAGGGTGCACATGAATAATAAAGGCAACCAGTTTCTTGCCGATGCGATGTGGAAAGTCTTAAAAGATCTTAAATAACTTTCACCAGGTAATAATTCTTCTTTCCTTTTTGTATCAGTAAATATTGACTGTGCAATAGAAGGCTGTTTTCTATTTTTAAATCAATACCCTCAACTTTTTTACGGTTGATACTCACACCGCCGCCCTGTACTGTTTTTCTTGCTTCGCCTTTGCTGGGGAAAATGGCTGTTTCTGCTAAAAAAGAAATCACATCAATTCCTTCTTTGACTTTATCCTTCGCAAAATCAATTTTTACCACTCCTTCCATAGCTTCCAAATCTTCTATGGTAAGGCTTTCAGCAGGTGCTGACTGGTTGGCAAATAATTTTTCTGTTGTAGTTAATGCTTCAGTCAATGCCGCATCTCCATGCACAAATTTTGTCACTTCCTGCGCCAGTGTTTTTTGAAGTACCCTTGCTGCCGGATTCATTTTGTGTTCATGGATCAGCATGTCTATCGCATCCTTCGATAAGAAAGTAAAAATCTTTATCCATTTCTCTGCATCAGCATCACTGGCATTCAACCAGAACTGGTAAAATTGGTAAGGTGTTGTTCGTACGGGATCAAGCCACACATTACCACTTTCTGTTTTACCAAACTTGCCACCATCTGCTTTAGTAATTAATGGGCAGGTAAAAGCAAATGCTTCTCCACCAACTTTTCTCCGGATGAGTTCAGTTCCGGTTACAATATTTCCCCACTGATCACTACCGCCCATTTGCAGTTTACAATTTTTGTTTTGGTAGAGCCAGTAAAAATCATAGCCCTGCACCAACTGGTATGTGAATTCGGTAAAACTCATTCCTGTTTCACCTTCCAGTCTTTTCTTCACACTGTCTTTGCTCATCATGTAGTTGACGGTGATATGTTTTCCTACATCCCGGATAAAATTCAAAAATGTAAAATCTTTAAACCAGTCGTAATTATTCACCATTTCAGCAGCATTCAGCTTTGATGTATCAAAATCCAGGTACTGCATCAATTGTTTTTTCACTCCTTCCTGGTTATGCTTCAATATATCCTCGCTTAGTAGATTTCGTTCTTCGCTTTTTCCACTTGGGTCACCCACCATGCCGGTGGCACCCCCAACAAGTGCATAGGGTTTATGCCCAGCTTTTTGCAAATGAACTAATAGTAAAATGGGAACAAGGCTTCCAATATGGAGACTGTCGGCCGTGGGGTCAAAGCCGATATAAGCAGATGTCATTTCTTTTTGCAGTTGCTCTTCTGTTCCGGGCATGATGTCTTGTACCATTCCCCTCCATCTTAATTCGTCTATCAAATTCATTTCTAAATCAGTGATTTTCAGCAAAAATAAGGCAGAATAAGGTTGGCTGGCCTCAGGGGCAATATTTTTCTAACCAATTCGTTTTCAACAATTAGTCTTTTTGCTCCACAAACCTATGATTTTACAGGCCTAAAGACTAATTTTACCAATCAACCGTACCTATTGAAAGCATAATTTAATCTATTGCTTATTAGAAAATTCAATGAATGAAAACGAACCGCTTATACCTCACCCTATTCACGACTCTTTTTTTCTTTTCCGCCACCGCACAATTCCGAAAGTATTCCAATGAGTTTTTAAACATTGGTGCAGGAGCCAGGGGACTTGCCATGGGCAGTGCCCAGGTGGCATCTGTAAATGATGGCACAGCGGGATACTGGAACCCAGCGGGACTTGTTGGCGTTACAGATTATCCGCAGTTAAACCTGATGCATGCTGAATATTTTGCCGGAATCGGTAAGTATGACTATGTAGGGTTGGCATTACCTACTGCAAATAAAAACCGAACTATCGGAATCACCGGACTGCGTTTTGCCGTTGATGATATCATGAATACGTTGTTTCTCGTGGAGCCAGATGGTTCTCTTAATTATAATAATATACAGGCTTTTTCATCTGCAGATTATGCGTTCATTTTTTCATTCGCACAAAAGCTTAAGGAAACAGAAAATAAGAATGTGCATTTCGGAGTAAATGCAAAAGTCATACACCGTAGTGTTGGCAAGTTTGCCAAAGCATGGGGCTTTGGACTGGATGCTGGATTACAAATATTACGCAACCAATGGCGATTCGGTGTAGCGGCCCGTGATATTACCAGCACTTTTAACGCCTGGTCTTTTACATTTACAGAAAGGGAAAAAGAAGTTTTATACCTTACTAATAATGAAATTCCTGTTAAGTCAACCGAGCTCACCGCACCCCGGCTGGTCTTAGGTGTTGGCCATGAGTTTAAGATAGGAAAAAAATCCAGCTTGCTTGCGGAAGCGAATTTTGATGTAACATTTGACGGCCAACGAAACACAGTAATCAGTTCTGACCCGGTAAGTGTTGATCCAAAACTTGGGCTTGAGTTGAATGTAAACAATGTATTTTTTCTCCGTGGTGGTATTAACAATTTTCAACAGGCTTTATCAGACGGCGATACGGTGAACCAGAAGAAAGTTTGGATTTATCAGCCGAGTGCCGGAGCCGGGTTTAAGATTTCCAATGTGACCGTTGATTATGCTTTTACGAACCTGGCCAACCAATCAAATCCATTATTTACCCATGTTTTTTCTCTGCGATTAAACTTAGTTGGTAATAAAAAAGATAAATAACCGTACCTGTACTCCATAAACTTTGATTCATGAAAAAATTTTTACTTCCGTTGTTGTTCTTTGTAAGCTTGCTGGCACAGTCGCAGGTTTATAATAACGAATGGATTAATTACAGCCGCACTTACTACAAATTTAAAGTAGCCACTACCGGCTTATACAGGATCAGCCAGTCTACCCTTACCTCTATCGGGATTGGTAGTACACCTGCCGAGCAGTTTCAATTATGGAGGAATGGGAAAGAAATTCCATTGTATACTTCAACTCTGGCAGGGCCGCTCGGTGGTGCCGATTATATTGAGTTTTGGGGAGAAATGAATGATGGCAAACCTGACAGCGTTCTATACAAAAATTTAGATTTTCAATTAAATAAAAAGTGGAGTCTTGAGACGGATACTGTTGCCTTTTTTCTTACAGTAAATCCATCCGGGGGTAATGCCAGGTTTGTTCCAACCGCTAATAGTTTGCCAACGGCTATTCCGGTTGAACCTTATTTTATTCATACTGAAGGTTTGTATTATAAAGAAAAATTAAATGCTGGTTATGCAGCAGTTGTTGGCGAATATGTTTATTCCTCAGCTTACGACCAGGGCGAAGGATGGACTTCGTCGGACATTGGCACAAATGCCGTAAGGATAATTCCCTACTTAAATCTTAACCCTTATACTGGTGCCGGGGCTCCCAATCCTGTTTTGAAGATAAATGCAACCGGGAATGCCCTAAATCCAAGAACGCTGGAAATTAAGGCCAATGGCAATATCGTCAGTAACATTAACCTGGATTTCTTTGATTATATAAAAGCAGAAGTTCCCATTAGTCAAGCCGTTGTCAATACAGGGAATGTAAATATTGAAGCTACTAACAGATGCCTTACCTCACCCTCTGATAGAATGGTAATAGCACAAACTGAATTAGTGTATGCCAGGGTATTTAATTTTGGTGGTGCTGATAAGTTTGAATTTACTTTACCTGCAAATGCTACTGGTAATTATCTGGAAATAAGTGGCTTTAATCATAACGGTGTCAACCCGGTTTTATATGATTTTGCAAATGGAAAAAGATATGTTTGTGATATTACAAACCCCTTGTTGGTTAAAGTAGTGTTGGAACCTTCAGCTACACAAAGAAAGTTACTCCTTGTATCACAACATGCATCCGTTCCGCTTGCTGTAACTACATTTCAGCAACGGAACTTTATAAATTATGCCTTGCCAGCAAACCAGGGAGATTATTTGATTATCAGTCACCCTGCGATGACGGCGGGAGCAGCGGGCAGTAATCCTGTAAATGATTATAAGAATTACCGCAGGTCAGC
This sequence comes from Chitinophagaceae bacterium, assembly GCA_016719015.1. Taxonomy (GTDB): domain Bacteria; phylum Bacteroidota; class Bacteroidia; order Chitinophagales; family Chitinophagaceae; genus JJ008. The sequence continues at coordinate 574,576 of JADKAZ010000001.1, read as the reverse complement.
AGCAGGAGGAAGCCATACAGCACAAATTTATATGTCAGATGAACTGATAGACCAGTTTGCATTTGGAATTAAAAAAAATCCTCTGGGACTTCGCAATTTTATCCGATGGGCCAGGAATACATATTCTGTTCCGATCAGTAATGTGCTGCTGATTGGAAAAGGATTAAGCTATCCTCAATACAGAGCCTTTGAAAGTTATCCTGATGTTGAAAAGCTTGCTTTTGTTCCGACTTTTGGTTGGCCGGGATCAGATCAACTCTTGGCAGCAGACCCGGGCCCTGATCAAATACCAAAAGTGCCTATTGGCCGTATATCTGCTATAACACCAGCAGAAGTTGCAATATATCTGACGAAAGTAATTCAGTATGAACAGGCACAGCAGTTATCATCGCCTTTCATCAGCGACAGGGCATGGCTTAAAAATGTAGTCCATGTAATTGGTGCAAGTGAAGAAAGCCTTGGGGCTATCCTGACAAATGACATGAACAGGTATACACAAATTATTTCTGATACATTATATGGAGCAAATGTGAATACCTTCAGTAAAGTTTCTGCAGCTCCGGTAGAACAGGCTAGTAGTACGAGGTTGCAAAACCTGTTTCAGGAAGGTATTGGCTTAATGACTTATTTCGGTCACTCTTCTGCCACCACATTAGAATTCAATCTCGATAATCCGGATCAGTACAATAATGGTGGTAAGTACCCGGTTACAATAGTGATGGGTTGTAATGCCGGTAATTTTTTCAATTATAATACCCTTCGTTTTATAACAAAAGAGACATTGTCTGAAAAATTTGTGTTAGCAGACCAAAGGGGCTCAATAGCCTTTATTGCAAGCACCCATTTTGGTATTGTACACTACCTTGATATTCTTAATACCAGGACTTATAATGCTGCCTCAGTTTCAAAGTATGGAAAATCAATTGGCGAAATATTAATTGAATCCTTTTCACAGGTCTTCAACCTTACAACACAAAATGATTATTATGCGAGATTCCATTGCGAACAAACAACTATTCATGGAGACCCTTCCATTAAGTTAGATGGCTCGACCAACAAGCCCGACTATGTGATTGAAGACCCGTTGGTAAAAGTTAGCCCTTCGTTTATTTCTGTAGCAGAAACAAATTTTAAAGTGGATGCCAAGTTCATGAATATTGGAAAGGCTATTAACAGAAATATTGTTGTGGAAGTAAAAAGAACTTATCCAAACCTGACTACAGAAGTTATTCGAAGGGATACAATTCCCGGTATACGTTATATAGACTCACTCTCTTATACAATTGATATAGTACCCACAAGAGACAAGGGATTAAATAAAATCTCTATTTGCATTGATGCTGATAATGTGGTGGACGAACTATATGAAAGCAATAATTGTATCACTAAGGATGTTTTTGTTTACGAAGATGAAGCAAGACCAGTTTACCCTTACACATTCGCAATTGTAAACAGGCAGGATATTAAGTTAATGGCCTCCACTGCTAATCCTTTTACCGGGATGAAACAGTACACTATGGAAATGGATACAACAGAATTTTTTAATTCTCCGGCTAAAGTTATCCGTACAATAAATTCTTCCGGAGGTTTATTGGAGTTTGCTCCGGGTATTACATTCACCGACAGCACTGTTTATTATTGGAGAGTAGCACCGGTGCCTTCCAGCGGTCAGCCTGTTTGGAATAAATCCTCATTTGTGTACCTGAATCCTGCTGGGCCCAATGCAAGTGACTATGGTTTTAACCAATCCCATTTTTATCAGCAGACAAAATCAACATATGAAAGGGTAATACTTGATTCGGCCAGCCGCTCATTAAAATATGGGCAGGTAACAAATAACCTATTTGTCAGACAAGGTACATGGATTACCAGCGGTGCAGTACAGGAAGGAGCATTATCTATTGCCGTAAACGGAATTGCATCTATTCGTTTATGTTGCTGGTATTCGTCACTCGTAATTAATGTTTTTGATCCGATTTCATTTAAGCCTTGGCAAAATCAAACACTACAAGGAGATAACTATCCCATCAGCCTTGGTCTGGGGTTATATGAAAGTACCGCTAACACTTGTCGCGGTGATGTAAGGCCCTTTACTTTTGAATACAGGTACACCGACACAGCAGGCAGGAGAAAAATTATGAATTTTTTGAATAATATTATACCAACTGGACATTATGTGGCAGTTCGTAATTTCTCTCTTAACTCTATCTATGGTTTCCCTGAAGCCTTTGTTGATGTATGGAAAAATGATACTACATATTACGGGCCGGGTAATTCATTGTATCACTTGTTAAAGAATAATGGGTTATCTGCCATGGATTCTTTTTACAGAACAAGACCTTTTGCACTTGTATATAAAAAGGGAGATGCTTCATTCACGCCAAAATGGATTATGGGAGAAGGAATGTTTGATAACCCAACATTATCAGTGGATTGCCCAACTACTGATACAGTTGGATATGTTACCTCACCTCTGTTTGGACCTGCGAGACAATGGAAGCAATTGAAATGGAGAGGAGCTGGTGATGTAACTGGTGATATCGCCACTGTAAATGTGATAGGTATTCAGAATAATGGTACGGAGGATGTTTTATTTACTGGTATCACAACTGCTCAGCAAAATTTTGATGTGTCTTCTATTAATGCAGGAGTTTATCCTTATGTAAAACTTCAAATGAAGACTACCGATTCCATAAATCACACACCTTACCAGCTTCGTTACTGGAGGATAACGTATACACCTGTTCCGGAAGGTGCAATAGCCCCGAATATTTACCTGAAAGTAAAAGATACATTGGAAGTAGGTGAACCACTCGACTATAAGGTCGCTTTCAAAAATATAAGTGATGTTGCGTTTGATAGCCTGAAAGTCAAAATGGTTATTACGGACAGAAATAATGTGCCACATATTATTCCAATACCAAGACGCAGACCTTTATTAGTAAATGATACCCTGCAACTGGGGGCATTGGTTAATACAGGCACTATTCCCGGTGCCAATACGGTGTACCTGGAAGCAAACCCTGATGATGACCAGTTGGAACAGTATCATTTCAACAATTTTGCTTACCGGAGCTTGTATGTAAAGCCGGATAGCCTGAATCCTTTACTGGATGTAACTTTCGATGGAGTGCATATTCTTAACAGGGATATTGTTTCATCTAAACCAGATATTCTTATTAAGCTGAAGGATGAGGCTAAATGGATGATTTTAGATGACACCTCTTTGCTTACATTGAATATTCGTTATCCGAACGGAAGCCTCCGCAGGTATTTTTTTAATAACGATACATTACAATTTAACCCCGCAGGGCATGCTCCAAATTCTGACAATACTGCTACTATTAACTTCAAACCTTACTTCCCGGAAGATGGGGAATATGAAATGATAGTTACTGGTAAAGACAGAAGCAATAATACTGTGGGTAATGGAAATAATATTGAATACAGGGTGCTTTTTGAAGTTATCAATAAGCCGATGATTTCAAACATGCTTAACTATCCAAATCCATTCACCACATCGACTGCCTTTGTATTTACGGTAACCGGAAGTGAAGTGCCCCAGAATATTAAGATAGAAGTCATGACGATTACCGGTAAGATTGTCCGTGAGATCACTAAGGATGAATTGGGGCCATTGCATATAGGACGTAATATCACGGAGTTTAAATGGGACGGAACCGATCAGTTCGGTCAAAAGTTAGCCAATGGTGTTTACTTGTATCGTGTGGTGACTAATCTTAATGGTAAAGCCCTGGACAAGTATAAAGGCCCGGATGATAAAACCGACAAGTTCTTTAATAAAGGGTATGGAAAAATGTACCTGATGCGATAGATAAAATATTCCTGAATACGAAAAGTCCTGCCCACGCAGGACTTTTTTTTACGATATAGATAAGCGATTTTTGCCACTTATGCAATCAGTAAAACGGTGGGTGAAAAAACATTTTGGGTCGTTTATTTTCAGGCGACTGAAATCTTCTGCCCGGAAAGAAGAACTGGAAGATTGGTTAACCCGATTGAACCAAAGCCCTTTACCAGTGCTTTCTGATGCATCATACAACGTATTTACTTATCATGGGGAGGATGGAATTCTTTTATACCTGCTGAGCCAGTTGCAGGACTTTCCCAAAACCTTTGTTGATATCGGAGCAGGGGATTGTATAAAAGGGAATTTTTCTACACTGGTAGTTCATTACGGATGGGAAGGAGTTTTTATTGATCAAAATCAGCAACAGCTTGAAGTAGGCCGTCATTTTTACAAATGGAAAACCCGGAAAGGATTATTTTTAAAGTTCTTACCCGCAACGGTTACAAAAGATAATGTCAATAACTTAATCCGGGAGACAGGAATGAATGGTAAAATCGGGATGTTGTCAATTGATATTGATGGAAATGATTACTGGATTTGGGATGCAATAGATGTAATACAACCCCAGATAGTAATTATTGAAGCTAAAGTGGAGTTTGGTAATAAAAGTATTACAGTCCCGTATGGAACTGCTAACCACCATACTGTTGATGAAATGTTTAACGGTGCTTCTGTGGAAGCTTTACGCAAACTGGGAGTTAAAAAAGGTTATAAGCTAGCCGGTGCCAACAAACAAGGATATAACTTGTTTTTTGTAAGGAGAGACGCCGGCAATATCCCCGAAACGACAGCGGAACTGGTATTAAATAACTCTGAAACCAAAAAATCTTTTTACCCTGAATCCTTTTTTTCGAATCATAAATTTAAATCTATATAATAAGACATAAATGGCGAAGATTGGCATCAACATAGCAACCGGAAGTTTGCAACAGCCCGAAATGATTGTTGGAATTGATTTGGGTACCACTAACAGCCTGGTAGCTATTATTCATCCTGACACAAAAAAACCTGTTGTACTAAAGGAGCATGATGGTGCGGCGCTGGTTCCATCTATCATACATTTTGGTAATCGTGGTGCCATTACTGTCGGTGATAAGGCAAAAGAATTTCTTATTGCACAACCACATAATACCATCTTCTCTGTAAAAAGATTGATGGGTAAATCTTATGGAGATGTAAAAGATCAGTCTTCTTTCTTTACATATAAAGTTATTGATGACAATACTGAAAGTCTTGTAAAGATTCAGGCCGGCGATAAGTTTTATTCACCGGTTGAATTATCCTCCTTTATCTTAAAAGAATTAAAAACCAGGGCAGAGCACATTTTGAAAACCCCTGTAACAAAAGCAGTAATCACTGTTCCTGCGTATTTTAATGATGCACAGCGACAGGCGACAAGAGATGCCGGGAAATTGGCCGGTTTGGATGTATTGAGAATAGTGAATGAGCCAACGGCAGCCAGTCTTGCTTATGGTATGGGTATGAGTAAAGAAGAAACCAAAATCGTAGCTGTTTATGATTTGGGAGGAGGCACATTTGATATTTCTATTCTCCGCATCAGCAATGGCATTTTTGAAGTATTGTCAACCAATGGTGATACATACCTCGGCGGTGATGATTTTGACAGGGTTATTTCAACCTACTGGACGGATCAACTGGGGTTAACAGAAGAGGAATTAAATAATAATAAAAGCCTGATGCAGGAGTTTCGTTTACAGGCAGAGGAAGCAAAAAAACACCTTAGCAATAAAGATTCTTTTAGCTGTAAAATCGCTGATTATGAAATGCAGTTGACAAAGTCTGAATTTGAACGATTAATAAAACCATTTGTAGAGAAAACAATACAGTGTTGTAAAAATGCTTTATTGGACGCAGGTGTGAATAAGGACGAAATTGATGAAGTAATAATGGTAGGGGGCTCCACAAGAGTGCCGGCTGTTAAAAAAGCAGTCAGTGAATCGTTTAATAAAAAATTGCATGACTCGTTGAACCCGGATGAAGTCGTGGCATTGGGAGCTGCCGTGCAGGCTGATATATTAGCCGGGAACAATAAAGATTTTTTGCTCCTGGATATTACACCCCTTTCACTTGGTATTGAAACGATGGGCGGTTTAATGGATGTTTTGATTCCCCGTAATTCCAAAATCCCTTCTAAAGTGGGTCGTCAGTATACTACACAAAAAGATGGGCAGGGCAGTATGCGAATTTCAGTTTACCAGGGAGAAAGAGATTTAGTAAAGGATAATCGTAAGTTGGCAGAGTTCAGCCTTATTGGGATTCCCGGTATGCCTTCAGGTATGCCAAAAGTTGAAGTCTCTTTTTTGGTAAATGCTGACGGTATTTTAGTGGTGAAAGCAAAAGAACTTCGTAGTGGTGTTGAACAAAGCATTGAAGTGAAACCTCAATATGGCCTCACGGATGACGAAGTAGAGAAAATGTTGTTGGATTCTATAACACATGCAAAAGAGGATATACAAACAAGGGCACTAGTGGAAGCACAAACAGAAGCAAAACAAATAATTGAAACAACCTCTCAGTTTATTAGTAAGAATAAGAATTTTTTAACTGTAGAAGAATTGACTGAAACAATGTCTGCTATAAATAAACTGACTGAATTGATGGATAAAGGGAATAAGGATGAAATCCAAGGACATATCGAGAAGCTAAATGAAATTTCAAGGCCTTATGCAGAACGATTGATGGATGAAGCTATTAGTACCGCAATGAAAGGCAAAAAAATTTGATGCTATTGGTTGATTAGCGAATCTGTCGAAAAGAGTTTATAGTTTGAAGTTTCTTTTAGCAGTAATGCACTATTATTTCTATTCGCTGCCGCATTTTCCAAACTATCTTTCTTGTTGAAAAGGAAAATTATTTTTCTTCCAGCCCAACTGCTATCCGTTTTGCCTTTTGTAATGAAGTTGTCAAAAGATTCTTTCTTTTCTTTATAGAAGGGAGTAGTGTAAGGGTTGGATATCCAGGGATATGCTTTACTATACACAGCACTTAGAAGTGATACGTCAAAGTCGCTACTGATGAAAAGAGTTTTATTGTCTCCTTTATCTTTTATGACACCAAGAATTTCTTTTTGTTCGGGCGAAATATACATTACGGATTTTGTCTTGTCGGTAAATCGTATGTAATTGGTGATCCAAAGAAAATTATCAGAAAGAAACAAGCATACAAATATTCCAAGAATTAGCTTCCCTCTTTTTATTTTATTTAAATAATCAAAGATTGGGCGTATAGCCGGTAAGCCAAGAAGGAAGAAACCGGTCCAGTCATAACCTCTTGTAAAGTGAATGGGCTGCCGTGGTTTCATAAACAATTCATGATTTACTAATAGCAACACCACAATTAACCAACATAAGAAAAATCGGTTATGACTGTTTTGAAAGAATAGTTTTGGTTTGCTGAATTTGAAAATACTTAGAAAAGCCAGCGGGGCCACAATCGCATAGGCCGGAATCATACTAAAGAAACGAAGCCTCCAGTTAACAGAAAATTGTTCACTCACCGATTTATGATCAGGAAACTGGTTGAGGTAATACAAATAATAAAAGATGTGGAAAACCATGATAAGACCCGAACCAATTGCAAAATACCAGGGAATGGTTTTATTCTTTACAACCAGTTTCTCAATAAACAGCCATGCGCCAAGAATGCTTAACAATTCAATACCGGTGAACGGATGTGAAATAGATAAAATAAAAATGCTTAACAAGGCGGCTTTCCATTTCTTTTTTAAAACCATTAAAATGGAAAGAAGAAAAAGGAAATGATAGAATGCTTCACAAGTAATAAAAAAAGACCGGCCGAGATTCAAACCCCACCAACCCCAGCCCGGGTCAAGAAAAAACATTCTATCAAATAAATCCTGCCCATCAGGTGGCCGCATAAAATGAACAGGGATACCGGATAATGCAAGCAATCCACCGCCCCATGCAAAAAGTATTATGCCAAGGGTACGATATTTTCCTTCCGACACTAATACATCATAAATTTCAATAATGAGACGGAAGCATAGTAATGAAAACAAGATAACAAAGATGATCATTAGGAACCCCGCTGAAATTCCGGTTTTCATCATGAGTGCAAGTAAGATACTTTGTGTTTGAAAGTAAATAGGTGAGTAATTGCCAGAGTCATTGAATGGATTGGTATAAAACAAATGCAGCTTATCTGCATCAGCATATTGTCGTGCATAAGAAAGATACAAGGCATTGTCCTCCATTATCAATCCCGTCGGTATATAGTCACGGTTATAATTAAACAAATACCCCGCAAAGAAAGCAAGTACAGGAATGGTAAGTCCAGCTGCAAACAACCAATTATTTCCTTTTTTCTTTATCATTGCCTTCTTGATTTAACGGCTCTTAAAATAAAGAATAAAACAACGATAAAGATGGCCACTAATGATAAACAGATGGCAGCAATCACTTTTGGTGGTTTGTAAACAAACTCAACCTTGCTTTCTCCGGCAGGAACCAGCACACCCATAAAAGCGACGTTCATTTTTAATAAAGGAGCAACTGCCTCATTTACTTTTACTTTCCAGTTGTGATTGTATTGCTGAAATATACTAACCACTGAAGGTGATGATGAATTTACGTTGAACGAAAATGAATTTGGACTAAAACTCGTCAGCTTGATAGCAGCTCCATCTGTTTGTGAAGTAATACCAGGCTTGGATAATTTATCTGACCAGATAGAAAATCTTTTATTACTTAGTATCGAATCGGGTGTTTTATCCAGCAGCGTATCATTTATCCATGCAAACGGGTAGTTCGCCATTGCCACACCCAACTTGTTATTCAAATAAAAAGTCTCATAATCTTTGTTGAGAGTGGGAGTAATTACATGGTCTTGTACAGTGATTCTTTTATTGTAAAAATTAGCATAGCCATAAATATGTATATCTGTTGAATCAGAAATCACACCTGCTTCAACCGGTGAATTAATATCTGGCATAGGATAGCCATCAGGAAAGGACTGGACGTATTGATTAACTGCACTTGTTTTAATCTGTGAAATAAAATTGAAGGGTAAGGCTATCCAGCAAAAGACCACAGAGTTCAATGCAAAGAGACCCCCAACTATTTTTCTCTTTATGATTTTCTTTCTTAACTGATACAAAATTAAAATGATAAAAAGAATTTGTGCAAGACATTGAATCAGCAGAAAGGAGGTAAAAGCAAATGCATCAAGAAAGGCTTTTGGTTGCTTTATACTTTTTAATGCAACAGCGATATTTTGTCGCACCTCACTTTGTGCCAGAAAATAAATAGCAATAAACCCAAGACAAGCACCAATAACATACAAAAGCAGCATCATTTTTTTCTTGATCTCATCTCTGCCTGATTGAATTAGTTGCTCCGCATAAAAAGCAGCCAGCAGAATTATTCCAATCGAAGTAAACAGTCTGATATTGCCAGGATGCCGAAACGTATTGAACAGCGGCAATACGGAATAACACAATTTATGAATTGGTGTTACTGACCCAAGACTTAATAAAAAAGAAAATATTGTAATACCGAGAAATAATTTTTGCCATTTGCTATACTTTCCCAGGAATGACAAACAAAAAAGCAAAAATACAAACAAGCCTACATAGCTGTTCCGCATACTTGTATCTGTATCCAGCCATTCATGATCCTTACTCACCGTATTGGGTAAAACAAATGAAATGGATGAAAATGGTGTAAAAGGATTTTCAGCAGCTTTCGACACCGTAATACCCGAGCCTCTTGAATAATAGGGTAAAAATTCCCAGTAAGATATTATAGCGGGGCTACAAATACAGAGAAACACAAGCACGGCTAATGAGAGTAAACTGAATGTTTTGAGATTAACCGGCGATGGTTTATTGTTGAAATGAGTTATTGCTGCAAATATCAGAATAACAAGAATAATGTAGCTTGTATAAATAAAAAAAGTTGGATAACCACACAGAAACAACATGCAAAGACTGAGGCTGAATGATAACGAGGTTTTCCAATTTGAATTTTCTAAAAATCTTTTCAGATATTTAAAAACAAAAGGAATAAATGCAGCACTGGAAATCCATGGAATAACAGATGCGCTACCGGTAATGAAACCACAACTCATATAACTGATACCACCAAGAATGCAAATAAGAGGGCTCAATGAAAATGATTTCAATAAGCTATACATACCAATTGCTGCAAGAACAAGATATATTAGTACCTCAAATTCCAGCACCGACATATTATATTTTGTAATAGAAGAAATGGTTAGCACAATGGGATTCCATGTCATGCCTTGCATATCTGCATGTATAGGAAAGCCTGTGTATAAATAAGGATTCCAGAAAGGGAAATAGCCGTGTTGTATGGATTCGCTTAAGTGATAACGAAAAGGAAGGTATTGAACCAGTGAATCATTCTTCAGGCTGAAAATAAAAAAAGATATAGGCAGGTAAGCAATAACAGTTACAATGATAAGCAGGGCAATATCAGTAACGGTATTTTTGTTTTTTATAAATACACCGGTCTGCATATCTATTGGCCGGCGTTTTTCAGCTGACCATATTTATTGCTGATGATATAAAGAGGCCGTTTGCGGCTTTCATTATAAATACGAAGAAGATATTCCCCCAGTATTCTTACCGTTACTAATTGAACACCGCCAAAAAATAAAATTACAATGATAAGAGTAGTGAAACCGGCAGGTACTTGTCCCCATACAAATCTTTTTGTAATAATATATCCTGCATATGCAATACTGGCCATAATAATGATAAGACCAAGCTTGCCTAAAAATTTAATTGGGAAATCACTGAAGCTGAACATGCCATCATACGCAAGTTTCATCAGTTTACGGGTAGAATATTTTGGCTGACCACTAAATCGTTCATTTCTTTCACAGTCAACACCTACCTGGTTGAAGCCAACCCATGAACGGATGCCACGAATAAACAAACTATGTTCCGGCATGGATAGCATTTCATCCACCACTTTTTTCTTCATCAGGCAGAAGTCACCACTATCAAGTGGAACTTTTACTCCAAATACATTTTTCAGTAACCTATAAAAGCCCCTGTAGGCGGTCCTTTTAAAAAAATTTTCTTTTCTTTTAGTACGAACAGCATACAGAATATCAACTGTTGGAGAAAGCTGTGCTATGAATTTTTGAAAATTTGCGGGATCATCCTGCAAGTCGCCATCCATTATGCCGATATGATCTCCTTGAGCATAATTCAATCCGGCCCAGATAGCTGGTTGATGACCAAAATTTTTTGAAAGGCTTATTATTTTCCAGCGGCGATCTTTTTCATGAATGCTGACTAGTTTATTCAACGTGTTGTCATTCGATCCGTCATTTACACAAATAACCTCCCAGTCGGTTGTAATAGCATTTAATGCTGCGGATGTCTGATTGTATAATTCGTCAATCAGTTCTTCTTCATTCAATACAGGTATAACAATGCTGATCATCATAAGCAATAAATGCGGCTAATTTGCTATAAAGCTATCAGTTTTGGGGCAAATGTCAAACAATCCTTACGATTCGAACGTCTTACCTTCTTTTGTAAGGATGATAAACATTTGAGATGTCTTTGCAAAAGGTCGGCGTAGAAAATCAAATATGGCGAATAGTGCACTTACCGGTGCAAATGACCAATGAAAGATTAGGGGCTTCGTTGCTGAAACATGAACAATTTTTCTGCGATACCAGGCAGCAATGATACTGAAAGCCCAGAATGGAGCACCTTGAGTGTACATCAGTTTTTTAATTTTCAATTCAGTGGACTGCAACAGTAACTGAAAATTTGCAGCTGAAAAAATAACCCAGTGACGGGGGCAATGTAAGCCTCCCCAATACGATTTTTTATACAATCTCGCATCCCAACTATCAGTGTTGGGGGTCTTAATTACAATCATCCCGCCAGGTGCTAATAGGGATTGTGCTTTTTGTAAAATAACTAATGGGTCGGCAACATGTTCTATTAAATTAAGCATCAGAATAAGATGGAAACGTTTATCTGTGGAAAAGGCTTCAATGGGGCCTTCAAAATAGGCATGCCCATTTTCTTCAGCCATGCTTTTAGCCTTTTCATCAATATCTACGATTTGTGTAAACCTGATCCGGTTGTCTGACCTTTTCAGTATATCAGGTATCCAACCTGTACCTCCGCCAATATCTAATATATTTATTTCTTGCGCAGGTAGTTGCTTCAAAATATTTTTGAAAAATCGTTTGTCAAGCCATTCTTTTAACCTTACAACGACACCTTTTGATTTGTTGACAAACGAATAATAATTAGAAGGATAGATCTTTTTTAATTGATCATGGGGCACAGGATGAATGAAAACCGTCTTGCAATTATCACAACCGTAATAGGTAAACTCTTCATCGGTTGAAAAATACTCATAGTCTTTCGCCACACTCCAGGTACTGGTATCTTTCCCTTTGCAAACGGGGCAATATACAGGCATTGAACTCATGGAGCTGCTAATAATTTTCTTAATGTTGTGATGTAGGTTGTTTTGGAATCCTTTATTATCTGTGAGGTCCTTTCGCTTTTTGAAAGAAAATTTTCAATATCCTTTAAACGGGTATAAGAAATTTGCGGATCCCAGTGGTGAATCATATGGCGGGTAAACCCGGCAGAGCCAAAACTGCTGCTAAGAATATGATGAACGAACAACCGGCTTACTTTTCCATGCTGCACTTTGTAAAAATCAGTAGTATGATTGGCCAGTTCATCCCTGTGCTCCAATATTTGCCGGATAGTAGCAAAGAAGGGAAAGAAAATACCAAAACCCAGTATCCAGGCAATCGCAAAGATCCAGTTCGCTGTTAAAAAGGACGTAGCAAGAATCGCAATATGGAAAAGGCTTCCGGCCAAAAGCATGATCCGGCTTTGCTTTTTTTGGTCTTTTGTAAGGATATCATTTGCCTCCTTACGCATCATTGTTCTAAGTAAGTGAATACCGGTAAGAGTTTCAAGAAAAAATAATTTGGTTAGTGCATGAAAATAAGAGACCTCAGCATCCTGTGGCGTTCCTAAATGAAGGTGGTGTTGCCAATGAATCTTACGGTATGCTTTTAACGATAAGCCAAAGGGAAGGCAAAGAAAAAATTCGGCCAGCTTGTCGTTCTTTTTTTTGTCAGGATGAATATTGAAATGTCCTGCTTCATGAATAAAAAGGGCAAGGTAGGCCGCAATGTATCCAATCAAAACACTGCTGACGGGGATGATGATCCACCAATAAGAGTGAAAATGATAATCAAGAATAATAACAGATGCAGTAATAAGGAAAAGTGCAAAATATCCCTTTAAAATATCATAGGCAACTGTCCGGTAATGGGGTTGTAAAGAATTTCTGAATACAGTATAGCTGGTGCCGTTATTATCCGCCACTTCATCAAACTCTATTCCTTCGAGATTATTCAGCATAGTATGTTGCAAAACTATGTATAAGCGATGAAAAGAAAACCGGGATATCAGACTGATTTTTTCCAGGTAGCGATAATGGCTTTGCCAAAACTGTGAAAGGATAATTTGTCAGCGATTTTTGAAACAGGTACCAACCATCTGTCCCAAAACAGTACTTGCTTTATGGTCGGGTATTTCTGACGAAGTAATACTTTGTTCAATAAGGCGGCGAAATATCCAGCGGAGTCATAATACCTGTTACTTACAATTTGTAATGCCGGGCCTGTAATTTTTTTCAGCATTCTTTTATTATACCGCCGGTAGTGGCCAATTGCTTTGTCAAAAGGATTATAGAGAAACTGAAAAGCAGGAGATAGTACTATTATACGTCCACCAGGGTTTAATAATGTTGCTGCTTTATTCATTTCTGCCGCATCAGCTTCTATATGTTCCAACACATCTATATAGATAATGGTATCAAAAGTTTCAGTAAGATGATCAATTGTTCCGGCTTGAAGTTGGGTGTTAATCGGAAATTCTTTGCCTTCTATTTTCTTTTTTAAGCTATTACTCATCTGCTCATCGGGTTCAAGCATTAACCATTTGCTGGCAGTTCCATCATTCAGCAGAAGAGTAGTAGCACCAATTCCGGCACCAACTTCCAGTACATTGCCTTTTATAAAGGGTTTTATTTGCCGGCTAAAATATTTTTTCCAATTTTTTGCATGCTGAAACAGCTCCAACTCATCTCCCTGGTATTTAAAAGACTCGGTCATTTACTGGATGGATTCAATGGTGCCTGTATAATCTCTATAATGGTGTGCCGGAATAAATTTTCTTTGTGATTGGGAGGAGAGGTATAGGAATATGGTAAATAACGAAAGTAGAAAACTTTGCAACAAGATTATTAGCATAGCAGAAGCAACAGTGGAGGTCCAACCAGGAATAGCCATATCTGTAAATGTTCTTATACCCAGTAATGCAAGAATAGCCAGCAATGAAATGCCGATGAGAAGTAAGGAGAAAATTAACAACCGGCTGGCAATTACTTCAATAAATACTGCGATGGCACCAAGACCATGCATTAGTAAGGAGAGAAAATTCATTTTCGATTTACCCGCATATCGCTTTCCCCGATTTGTAATGACCGCTAAATAAGGCAACTCCGTTTTCATGATACCACCTGCAATATGATTCCAGATTTCGCTGTAATAGACGGCTTTGTCTAATAGAGGTTTGGGCATTAATAAGAAGTTGCCAAAAGAAATTTTTCGGCCGGTAAGAATTCTGAATGCAAATTTGTAAAGCCGGTAAAATAAACGAAAGCCTGTTCCTTCCTGTCTGGATTTACGTTGTGCAAAAATAATTTTACCCGGATTGTTTATTGAATTACGAAGTAAAGCAGCAACATCCGTAGGCCTGTCTTCCCCGTCACTATCCATTACCAGCACTTTGTCACAGGAAAGATTTTCTTTTATGTATGCCAATCCAATAGCAATAGCTTTTTGGTGACCGATATTTCGCTGAAGGTGTAATATTTGAATGGTGAAAGATGTCTGGGGTAGGATTGTTAAGTTATCAGTAGAGCCGTCATCCACTATCAGAACAGAAAATTTTGAATTACCGAATTTCTTAAGTGACTCTGCCAGTTCAGTAAGCAACATATTCAATGATTCGCCATCATTAAAAACGGGGGTCAGTATGATAATTTGTTCAGCCATAACTGTTGGGCTAAAGATACAATCAAAAAAATGATAATGAAATGCCGCTATCTTTATACTAACTTATCCTTGAGCTTTAGAAAACGTTTTTCGTAATACTGGTAACTCAACCAGCTTATTCCTACGGCAGCTAATGTAGCGATCACAGATACTGTAAATTGAAGCGAAGAGCCACTCGCAAATTTTGATACCCGTGAAAATAAATAGGGGCCGAGCAAAATATAAACAGGCCAGTGAAAAATATAGAAGCCATATGATATCTTACCAAAGAATTTTAGTAAGGAGATATTAAATACGAAGTTGATCAGTTTTGTTTTTCCGGTAACAGCTTCATTGATCAGCAGCCCAAACATCATTGCAAAAGTTGTATAGCCTGCTAAAGCCAGGTAGGGGAAACTGAAATTATACCTGCGGTTGATAAAGAAAAATGCAAAATTCAATGCTGCGAAAAATAGGACAATTAAAGAAGTGTATCGGCTCAAAAACCCTTTGTTTATTCTTAATAATAGTGCAACCATGCATCCAATACATATTCCATCAATACGGGTGAAAGTATAGAGATTAAAATAAGCAAGATCCGCCACCTGGTTTGTCCATATCCATAGTCGAAGACCAAGTACTGCAACAAGCAACAAAGAGATAAATAATAAAAGGTGTTTTGGTTTTCTGATAACCAGAATAACAAGCGGCCACAATAAATAAAACTGCTCCTCTACGGCTAATGACCAAAGATGATTCAAAGTATTTGTTTGATCAGGGTTTTTAAAAATGTAAAGCCAGTTCTGCAAATAAGTCCAGAGCCATACCTGGTTGTCGGTGTAATACTTTATATCAAATGCTATGTTTAATTGTGGTATGATTAACAAAAAAAGAATAAGGCATAAATAATAAAGAGGGAAAATGCGAAGTACTCTTCGCATATAAAATTTTTTGAGATAATCCTTTTGATGAAGTGTTTTTAATAGTATGTCGGTGATAAGAAAACCGGAGAGAACGAAGAAAAGATCAACCCCCAGCCAGCCGAAGAAAAAAACATTAATAAAGCCAAAATTATGGTATACAACAACGAGGAGAATCGCCAATCCCCTTAAGCCATCCAGGGCAGGATAATGTAACCTGTTAGGATTTTCAGGGTTCATCAGCAGTTAAAGGGGTTAGTTATTTCCTATAAAGATAGTGTTCTGAGCAGATACTTGCCGATGATGTCAAACTCAAGGTTTACACTATCGCCTTCTTGCAATTCTTTTATGCTCGTATGGTCATATGTATATGGAATAATAGCAACCCTGAAACTTTTCCGTTTTACATCAAACGCTGTTAGGCTAATGCCATTCACACAAATAGACCCTTTTTCTATAACTAACCCGGCAAATTCTTTTGGAAACCGGAACTCAAACTCCCAACTCCCTTTTTTTTCTTTTCTTTTGGTACATATCCCCGTTGCATCAACATGGCCTTGCACAATATGCCCGTCAAGCCGGCCATTTAACTGCAGGCATTGTTCCAGGTTGATGAGATTACTTTCTTTCCACCCGGCAAGATTAGTTTTTTTCAGCGTTTCGTCTATAGCAGTTACCCGGTGGCTGTTTTCTTTTACTTCCTCAACGGTTAGGCAAACACCATTATGGCTAACACTTTGGTCAGCTTTAAAATGCATTGAAATAGGAGATTTGATCCAAAAAGTTTTGTTGGAACCGTTGAGAATGACCTCTTTAATAATACCAATTGATTCAATTATGCCTGTAAACATGACTGCAAATTAGCAGTTATCCACCTTTTTTGAATAATATCGCTTTTAGAAGGGTAAATTTTAGCCAATTAAACCTTGAATTATTAATTTTTTCCCTCTATCTTTGCCATCCAAAAAAATACCGAAGGAGGTATATAAGTTATGCTAATTATAGATTCAAAAGATTGCGAAAACATTGACAAAGCGTTAAAGAAATACAAGAAGAAATTCGAAAAATCTAAGGTTTTGTTGCAACTCCGGGAACGTCAGGCTTTCATTAAGCCATCAGTAAGGCGCCGTGGACAAGTGTTAAAAGCAATCTATAAGCAGAATCTGGCCAGTGGCAAGATAGAAAGCTAATTTTTTGCCTCTTAATATATTTAAAGGATAGCTGCAAAGTTTAATAGCTTTGTAGCTGTCTTTTTTTATGGCTATACTAACCCATCAATCTGTACAATCTTTTCTTGATTACCTTAAATTCGAAAAAAGGTATTCATTTCATACACTTACTTCCTATCAAACTGATCTCATTGACTTTATTGATTTTCTGGAAACCCAATTTGGCGGTAGTTCTTTAGAAGATGTCAATCATAACTATATCCGCAGTTGGTTGGCCCATTTAAAGGAAAAAGGGCTCAGTTCTAAAACACTAAACAGGAAAATTTCGAGCCTTAAATCCTTCTTTAAATATCATCTAAAAATCGGGTCAATTAATGCCACGCCAATGGCAAAAGTAATCAGCCCAAAGATTGGTAAACGCCTTCCCGTTTTTATGAAAGAAGAAGATACAACGAATTTGATGGAGGGGTTGAATCAATCCACAGAAAATTGGAAGACACTCAATACAAAGATGCTTATAACCATTTTCTATGCTACTGGAATGAGATTAAGTGAACTGATAAATCTTAAAGAAAAACAGGTTGACTTTAGTAACTCCCAGGTTAAAGTGCTGGGAAAAGGAAATAAGGAGCGATTAATACCGGTTAGTAAAGAAATAGTTGAAGCTATTCGACTTTATCTGCAGTTGAAAAGAAGAGAATTTAAAAAGACAGACGATGTATTGCTGGTAACAGACAAAGGGAAAAAAATGTATCCCAAATATGCCTATTTGCTGGTGAATCACATACTCGGAGGAACAAGCACACTTGATAAAAAAAGCCCCCATATACTTCGTCACACCTTTGCCACACATTTAATGAATAGTGGAGCTGATCTCAACGCAGTGAAAGAGTTGCTGGGGCATAGCAGCTTAGCATCCACACAAGTTTATACCCACAATACCATCGAGAAACTAAAAGATGTTCACAAAAATGCACATCCCAAAGCTTGAGTTTTTCAATTTTACACAATAAAAAATAAGAAAATTTTGTTTGGGATGAGAACTCTTTTATACTAACTTGAAGCTGATAAAAGAACCGAATCCTGCGAAAAGCCAAGGCCATAATAAGTTCTTTATTTATTGTTTCACTAAAACATGATGACTATGAACGTAAACATTCAGTCAGTTCATTTTGATGCTGACAGTAAGTTAATCGGGTATGTAACCCGTAAACTGGAAAAGTTAGAAAATTTCAATGACCGTATCATCCGTGTAAATGTATTTCTGAAGCTTGACAATGTAGTTCATGCTATTAAAGACAAGATTGCAGAAATCAGGGTACATGTACCGGGACACAATTTTTTTGTTAAATCAACAAGTAAATCATTTGAACAGTCGTTTGACGATGCACTCGACTCCATGGTAGCGCAAATAAAAAAAAATAAAGAAAGGAAAGCCGCTTAAAAAAATCAGACCCCGCTAAAAAGCGGGGTCTTTTCATTATGAAATAAGCTAATTTTTTAAAATATATTTTTGCTCCCGACAAAATAGTTTTGCCGGCAAAATCTAATGACAATGGGTGGGTATTGACATACTGATGAACTTCTTCTAATAACAACCTAAATTTCCAGCCTCTAAATATCCTATTGAAATAGTTCAAATGTTTTCAATCATTTATTCACAACTGCCTGAAAACAAGCAAAAAATTCTCTATTCAAAATTTTTCCAATTATCAAATTCCCTTACCTTTGCCTCCCCAATAAAAAAGGGTAGTTCTTTGTTGTGCATTATCAAGCCGAAATAGCTCAGTTGGTAGAGCAACTGATTTGTAATCAGTAGGTCGCTGGTTCGACTCCAGTTTTCGGCTCAGGTATAGCGGAACTCCGTTCCATGCTAAGTAAGTTACCGGACAAAGTTCCGGTTTCCGGGGGCAGATGGCCGAGTGGCTAAAGGCGACAGACTGTAAATCTGTTCTCTCACGAGTACGGAGGTTCGAATCCTTCTCTGCCCACTTTATTCCGTCATTGATTTAGCAATGACAGAAAGTTCTTTGTAACCAGATTTAATTCTGGATTGAAATAGTTTACCGGATGTAGTTCTGGTAATAAGCGGAAGTAGCTCATTTGGTAGAGCGGTAGCCTTCCAAGCTTCAGGTGGCCGGTTCGAGCCCGGTCTTCCGCTCATTTCATTAAACTGCCTGCGACGGCAGTGGAAAAGCCGTTGTAGCTCAGTGGTAGAGCACTTCCTTGGTAGGGAAGAGGTCGTGAGTTCGATTCTCACTAACGGCTCTCTTTTCAGGAAGATGAAACTGTCTGAGTTGAGAACATGACCCTGAAGAGCCAATGACAGGCAGCTTCGATACAATAAAGGCTGAAAGTAGAAATACAATCAGCTCTATAATAAAAACAACAATTAGTAAAACACAATTTAAAACCGATAACAATGTCAAAAGAGACCTTTAAGAGGGACAAACCCCACGTAAACATTGGTACGATTGGTCACGTTGACCATGGTAAGACCACATTAACTGCCGCAATTACAGAAGTTCTTTCTAAAAGAGGCCTGGCGACAGCAAAAAAATATGATGATATTGATGGAGCTCCTGAAGAAAAAGAAAGGGGTATCACTATCAATACAGCTCACGTTGAGTATCAGACGGATACTCGTCACTATGCTCACGTTGACTGTCCTGGTCACGCCGACTATGTGAAAAACATGATCACAGGTGCTGCTCAGATGGACGGTGCTATCCTTGTAGTTGCCGCTACTGATGGTCCTATGCCTCAAACAAAAGAACACATTCTGCTGGCCCGCCAGGTAGGTGTACCTAGCATGGTTGTGTTTATGAATAAAGTTGACCTGGTTGATGATCCTGAATTATTAGACCTGGTTGAAATGGAAATCCGTGATGAGCTTACAAAACGTGGCTATGACGGGGACAACACTCCAATCATTAAGGGTTCTGCTACCGGCGCATTAGCTGGTGAAGAAAAATGGGTTGGTGCAATTGCTGAATTGATGGATGCGGTTGATTCTTACATTCCATTGCCGCCTCGCCCTGTTGATCTTCCTTTCCTGATGTCTGTGGAAGATGTATTCTCTATCACAGGTCGTGGTACGGTTGCAACAGGTCGTATCGAAAGAGGTCGTATTAAAGTAGGTGAAGCAGTTGAGATCGTTGGGTTGATGGATACTCCTCTTAACTCAGTTTGTACGGGTGTTGAAATGTTCCGCAAACTGTTAGATGAAGGAGAAGCCGGAGATAATGCAGGTTTACTGCTCCGTGGTATTGAGAAAACTCAAATCCGCCGTGGTATGGTTATCTGTAAGCCAGGTTCTATCACTCCGCATACTGAATTTAAATGTGAAGTGTACGTACTTAGCAAAGATGAAGGTGGACGTCACACGCCATTCTTCCAGAAATACCGTCCTCAATTCTATTTCCGTACAACTGACGTAACTGGAGAAGTAGAACTGAACGCTGGTACTGAAATGGTTATGCCTGGTGATAATACTTCAATGACCGTAAAGCTTATCCAGCCTATCGCAATGGAAAAAGGATTGAAATTTGCGATTCGTGAAGGTGGCCGTACAGTAGGAGCCGGACAGGTTACTGAGATTTTGAAATAATCTTTTATATTTGCATAGTTAAAAGTCATTGGTCATAAGGATTTTCCGAACGACCGGTGACTTTTGATTCTTACGGGCATGGTGCAACGGTAGCATACGGGTCTCCAAAACCTTTGATCTGGGTTCGAATCCTAGTGCCCGTGCAGAGTATTTTGCACATTTTTAAATTTATAAAATGAATAAAATAGGTACTTACTTCCGGGAAAGTTTCAAAGAGCTCACAGAAAAAGTAACCTGGCCTAGCTGGCCTCAATTGCAGCAATCAACAATGATCGTATTGGCGGCTACCATCGTTATTACATTCGTTGTATTGGGTATGGACTTTGTTGTCGGCAACGGGTTGAAATTTATATACGGCGTTTTGAAATAATATACAATGGAAGCAACAGCTATAACAAATACGGAAAACGTACAACAGGAAACCAAATGGTTTGTGCTGCGGGTGGTAAGCGGTAAAGAAAAAAAGGTGAAAGAATACCTGGATAAGGAAGTATCCCGTGGTGGCTGGGACCAGGTGAAGCAGGTGTTTCTACCGGTAGAAAAGGTATATAAAGTTGCCAATGGCAAGAAGGTGATGCGGGAAAGAAACTATTATCCCGGTTATGTAATGATTGAAATTGCCAATGGAAAACTTACAGACGATCTAAGAGATATCATTAAGAATATTCCCAATGTTATCCATTTCCTCGGCAAAGAAAATCCTATTGCTTTGCGTAAAGCAGAAGTAAATAAGATGCTTGGAAAAATGGATGAAATGGCTGAAGCTGGTGGAGTAAGTATGAGTGAACCATTTATTGTTGGAGAAACAATTAAGATAATTGAAGGTCCTTTCAATGATTTTAATGGGGTAATTGAAGAAGTAACAGACGAAAAGAAGAAATTGAAAGTAACGGTAAAAATATTCGGTCGTTCTACTCCTGTAGAATTGAACTATATGCAGGTAGAAAAGATCAGCTAAATACCGGAATAGATTGTAAAAGAGCCATCTGCAGCATGCCGGTGGCTTTTTTATTGCTGGAAGCAGATACTGAGGCCAATACATGTGTTAATCGGTGTATCGAGCAATAATTCCGTCAAAAAATATCCTGAAAACCTTTGCCCATCCGCTGTTTCCCCCTACCTTTGCCGCCCCAATTAGTTCTTTCGAAAATCCGCATGAAGCGGAAAATGAGAATTTGGGAGACTAAGTAACCCTCGAGGCTAAAGGTCGTTAACACCAAAAAAGATAAAAAATGGCAAAAGAAATCAGCGGCTATGTAAAGCTGCAATGTAAAGGTGGCCAGGCTAACCCCGCACCTCCAATCGGTCCGGCTCTGGGTTCCAAGGGTATTAATATCATGGAATTCTGTAAGCAGTTCAATGCAAGAACGCAGGACAAACAAGGGAAAGTAATTCCCGTATTAATCACCGTTTATACTGACAAGAGTTTTGATTTTGTTCTAAAAACTCCACCCGCAGCTATTCAGCTGATGGAAGCCGCTAAAATTCAAAAGGGTTCCAAAGAAAGCAACCGTGCAAAAGTTGGTAAAGTAAACTGGGAACAGGTAAAGGCAATTGCAGAAGACAAGATGCCCGACCTTAACTGTTTTACCGTAGAAAGTGCCATGAAAATGGTAGCCGGTACTGCACGCAGCATGGGTTTAAATGTTGAAGGTAAAGCCCCATGGGAAAATTAATTAGCGAATCCTAAAACGAATTACAATGGCATTCATCAGTAAAAAAAGAAAAGTTGTAAATCCCAAAGTGGAAAGCAACAAATTATATTCCTTAAAGGAAGCATCTGCATTAGTAAAAAGCATTACTACCTGCAAATTTGATGCTTCGGTGGATCTGCACATCCGTTTGGGTGTTGATCCCAAAAAAGCAGACCAGGCTATCCGTGGTACAGTGTCACTTCCTCACGGAACTGGTAAAACAAAAAAAGTATTAGTGCTTTGTCCTGCTGATAAAGAGGCAGAAGCAAAAGCAGCCGGTGCTGACTATGTTGGCCTGGATGAATACGTAACAAAGATCGAAGGTGGATGGGTAGATGTTGATGTTATCATCGCTACTCCTTCTGTAATGCCTAAGATTGGTAAGTTAGGTAAAGTGTTAGGTCCAAGAAACCTGATGCCGAATCCGAAGACAGGAACTGTTACTAACGATGTAGCAAATGCTATCAATGAAGTAAAAGGCGGTAAGATAGCTTTCAAGGTTGATAAAGTAGGTATCATACATGCTTCTATCGGTCGTGTAAGTTTTGCACCAGAAAAAATCGCAGAGAACAGCCTTGAGTTGATCAACGCAATTCTGAAAGCAAAACCTTCCTCCTCTAAAGGGACTTATGTAAGAGGTGTTAGTATGGCCAGCTCTATGAGCCCAGGCATTACTATTGATGCAAAAACATTTGTTCATTAATAACTAAACCGGTCCGCCTCGGCGGATGACAAATAAAAAGTCATGACTAAAGATCAAAAAAACGAAGTGATTGAGTTGCTGAAAGGCAAGTTCTCACAATACAATAATTTCTACGTTACTGATACCGAATCATTAACTGTGGCGCAGGTTGTTAAATTACGCCGTGCATGCTTTGACAAGCAGGTAGAGATGAAAGTGGCTAAAAACACATTGATTAAAAAAGCACTGGAATCTTTGGATGGGGAAAAATATACTGGTGTATATGATTCATTACATAAAGTAACTGCGTTGATGTTTTCGGAGAATCCAAAAGATCCGGCATTAATCATCAGCTCATTCCGTAAGGCAACTAACGGCGAAAGACCTGAGTTAAAGGCCGCTTTTATCAATGGTGATGTTTACACAGGTGACAGCAGCCTCAAAGCTCTTACGCAGATCAAAACTAAGAATGAGCTTATCGGTGAAGTTATCGGCTTGTTGCAGTCTCCTGCTAAAAGAGTGTTGGCTGCTTTATTGCACCATCATGAGCAGAAAGCTGGCAGTGCAGAAGTTGCAGCGGCAGAATAAGTACGCAATACGAAGTTTGAAGTACGTACTTCGTACCTCTTACTTTGTACTTAAATAAAACACCCAGGCCTGAGGGTAAACAAAGGCAATTTTTTTAATAACTCCGCCGGAGTCAAAAACAATGAAGGCGGCAAAAATTTAAATCAAATGGCAGACGTAAAAGCATTAGCAGAAGGCCTTGTAGCCTTAACAGTAAAAGAAGTACAGGAACTGGCTGACTTCTTAAAATCAGAATACGGTATCGAACCAGCAGCAGCAGCAGTAGTTGTAGCAGCAGGTGGCGGCGAAGGCGCAGCAGCTGTTGAAGAAAAAACTGCATTCAACGTTGTGTTGAAGAGCGGTGGTGCTTCTAAACTGAACGTAGTTAAAATCGTAAAAGATTTGACTGGTTTAGGTTTGAAAGAAGCGAAAGACCTGGTTGATGGGGCACCTAAAAATGTAAAAGAAGGTGTTTCTAAAGCAGAAGCTGAAGAAATTGCAGCTAAATTGAAAGAAGCTGGTGCAGATGTTGAGATTGCTTAATTCTTAAATTACAGAATAATAAAACCCTTCGTGACTACGGAGGGTTTTTTATTGTACTGTCACATAAGGTGCTATTTTGTTGTAAATTTCATCGGTTACCGACATTAGTTTTTTGAGGTCTTCAATTTTAGAGAATATCCCATGTTCGTTCCGGTATGCTATGATAGGATTTGCCAAAATATAACGTATGTAGGGGTGTGCTTTTAGTTGGTCCACCGTTGCCGTATTTATATTGATTTTCTTTACAGTGCCATTTTCCAGTTTAAGAAATTGTTTTATTTTTTGAAAAGTAGAATCAGGCAATCCAAAAGTTTCTCCAACCTGGTTAATTGAGTAAAAGCCCCCTAGTTTATCTCTGAAGGTTACAATCCGGAAAGCCAGTTTACTGCCTATGCCTGGTAAGGAAATAAAAGCTGTAGTATCTGCGGTATTAATGTCTATTATTGAATAACGGGACGGGTATGTTTTGGCAGGTTGATTTTCTTTAGCATTATTATCAGTAAAATCTTTAGAGATATTTATTTCACTGGCAGATTCGATTTTTATATACGGTGCTATTCTCTCAAATTCATTGGGGAAAAGACCATAAATGCGTTGTAAATCTTCCGGCTTTCTGAATTTACCACCTTTACTTATATAATTCTGAATGGTTCCAATAGTTTTGTCTCGCAGTCCTAATTTTTGCCATCCTTCCTTTGATAAAGTATTCGGGTCGAAATAAAATAATTCACCTTTGGCTTTGCTTTGAAAATTCCGGGTTGAAGGGTCGTATTGATAAGCTGTACTATTGTCTTCGTTGTAGTTTTGTTGACCGGATTCCGTTTGCTTTTGTTCAATTCTCTTCATAGCTGCTATCCATGCAGTATCCGGCGTCACTGGTGTGGTAATACTCCTGTTTGAAAGGGCTGTAGGTAACAGAAAAATACCTGTGATGATTATAATAATCGTTAGAACAGCAATTCTATCCCTACGGGTAAATGTGAGATAATCCGTAATAAATTCTCTCCACTTCATCACCTGATTTTTATACAAAATACAGTATCAGGCTAACCTGGGAAATGCCCACTTTGTGGTATTTTGGCCGGGTTATTGTGAGCAAACTTTTCTTGGTTAAGAACTATAAATCCCTACCTTTGCCATCCTTTATTTTGGCCAAATATATTTTGACATCCCAAATCATGTGTAAGTAATTGACTTTCATAGGTTTTTATTTCGAAAGGAATGAGAGCCTGTCAGTGATTTGTATGTCCTCAACGTTGTAAAACCGGTTTTACGCATATGTCATCAACTAAAGTGAACTCAAGAGTCGATTTCGGTAAAATCAAGCACCTGGCTGAAACCCCCGATCTTCTTGAAGTACAAATTCAATCGTTTAAAGAGTTTTTCCAGTTAGAAACAACTCCGGACAAGAGAAACGTAGAAGGATTGTTCCGTGTGTTTAAAGACAATTTTCCGATTACGGATACCCGCAACATTTTCGTATTGGAGTTTCTTGACTATTTTATTGATCCGCCCCGTTACACTATTGAAGAGTGTATGGAACGTGGATTGACCTATGCTGTTCCTCTTAAGGCCAAACTTCGGTTGAGCTGTAACGACGAAGAGCATGTGGATTTCCAGACGATTGTTCAGGACGTATTCCTTGGAAACATTCCTTACATGACTCCCCGTGGTACTTTCGTTATCAACGGAGCTGAAAGGGTGGTGGTATCCCAGTTGCATCGTTCTCCCGGCGTATTCTTTGGTCAATCTGTTCACCCGAACGGCACCAAGATTTACTCGGCAAGGGTTATTCCTTTCAAAGGAGCCTGGATGGAGTTTGCAACAGACATCAATAATGTGATGTATGCTTACATCGACCGTAAGAAGAAATTCCCGGTTACCACATTATTACGTTCTATCGGCTACGAAACAGATAAGGACATTCTTGAACTGTTTGGTATGGCTGATGAAGTAAAAACAGACAAGAAAACATTAGGTAAATATATTGGTAAGAGATTGGCTGCCCGTGTACTCCGTACCTGGGTAGAAGATTTTGTTGATGAAGATACCGGTGAAGTAGTTTCTATTGAAAGAAACGAAATCGTAATGGAAAGAGATACCGTGCTGGATGATGAAGCCATCACGACCATCTCAGAAATGGATGTTAAAAGTGTATTTATTCAACGGGAAGATGTAGGTGGTGACTATGCTATTATCTACAATACCCTGAATAAGGATACTTCAAACAGTGAGCTGGAAGCGGTTCAGTTTATCTATCGCCAGCTCCGTGGAGCTGATGCGCCGGATAATGAAACTGCCCGTGGTATCATTGATAAATTATTCTTCAGCGATAAACGTTACGACCTTGGTGAAGTGGGTCGTTATAAAATCAACCGTAAGTTGAATGTTGATTTACCCTTGACGAAGAAGACGCTTACCAGAGAAGATATTATTCTTATCATCAAATATCTTGTTCGCTTAACCAACGGTAAAGCGGAGATAGATGATATTGATCACCTGAGTAACCGTCGTGTACGTACAGTGGGTGAACAATTATATGCTCAGTTCGGTGTTGGTCTTGCCCGTATGGCCCGTACCATCCGTGAGAGAATGAACGTAAGAGATAACGAGGTGTTTACCCCGGTGGATTTGATTAACGCAAGAACATTGTCAAGTGTTATCAATTCATTTTTTGGTACTTCTCAATTGTCTCAGTTCCTTGACCAGACAAATCCATTGTCAGAGATTACTCACAAACGTCGTATCTCAGCACTCGGGCCAGGTGGTTTGAGTCGTGAAAGAGCAGGTTTCGAGGTTCGTGACGTACACTATTCTCATTATGGTCGTTTGTGTACTATTGAAACACCGGAAGGTCCAAACATTGGTTTGATATCTACACTTTGTGTACATGCTAAAATCAATGATATGGGCTTTATCGAAACACCCTATCGTAAAGTGCATGATGCTAAAGTGAGTAAGGAATTAACTTACCTGAGTGCTGAAGAAGAAGATCTGGCAAAAATTGCACAGGCAAATACGCCGCTGGATGAAAAAGGCAACTTTACAGAAGAGAAAATTGTAAGTCGTGAGACTGGTGATTTCCCGATTCTTGATAAAGGGGATGTAGAATTTATGGACGTAGCTCCAAACCAGATTGTTGGTTTGAGTGCTTCCTTAATTCCATTCCTTGAGCATGATGATGCTAACCGTGCATTGATGGGATCAAACATGCAACGTCAGGCTGTTCCATTGTTACGTCCTGATGTGCCTATTGTAGGTACAGGGTTAGAAGCAAAAGCAGCAAGAGATGCAAGAATCCAGATTCATGCAGACGGTAATGGTGTGGTTGAGTTTGTGGATGCCAATGAAATTCATGTTCGTTATGACCGTGATGCCGAAGAGAAACTCGTAAGCTTTGAAGATGATTTGAGGATATACAGACTTACTAAATTCATTAAAACAAACCAGGAAACCTGTATAAACCTGAATCCTGCTGTGAAGAAAGGACAGAAGGTTAAAAAAGGAGATTTCTTAACTGAAGGTTACGCCACACAGAATGGTGAGATAGCGTTAGGCAAAAACCTGAAAGTGGCCTTCATGCCATGGAAAGGTTACAACTTCGAGGATGCAATCGTAATCAGCGAAAGAGTAGTTAAAGAAGATATGTTTACTTCTGTTCACATTTCTGAATATGAACTGGAAGTAAGAGATACCAAGTTGGGTGAAGAAGAGTTGACCCCGGATATTCCTAACGTTTCTGAAGAAGCAACAAAGGATCTGGATGAAAACGGTATCATCAGAATTGGAGCTCAGGTTAAAGAAGGTGACATATTGATTGGTAAGATTACACCTAAAGGTGAATCTGATCCTACACCGGAAGAAAAACTACTCCGTGCCATCTTCGGTGATAAAGCCGGAGATGCAAAAGATGCTTCATTGAAAGCTCCAAATGGAGTAGAAGGTGTGGTTATCGGTAAGAAACTTTTCCAGAGGGCTAAGAAAGATAAGAATGCAAAAGTGAGAGAGAAGGCAATGATGGAGAAGTTGGAAAAAATGCATGAGAAGAATGAAGTTGATTTAATGGAAGTGTTATTGGAAAAACTGACTACACTTTTAGCTAATCATACATCTGCCGGAGTTGGTAATAATTTTGGTGAAATCCAAATTGGTAAAGGCGCCAAGTTCACTGAGAAAAATCTGCGGGGTCTTGATTATGCAAATATCAACCCACTAGGTTGGACTGGTGACAAAAAAGTGGATGACCAGATTAATACACTCTTACACAATTATAATATCAAATTCAACGAAGAATTAGGTCGTTATAAAAGAGAGAAATTCAACATCAGCATTGGTGATGAATTACCTGCTGGTGTATTGAAGCTGGCTAAAGTATATCTCGCTGTTAAGCGTAAGCTTAAAGTGGGTGATAAAATGGCGGGCCGTCACGGTAACAAAGGTATCGTTGCAAAAATTGTTCGTCATGAAGATATGCCGTTCCTGGAAGATGGAACGCCGGTGGATATCGTCTTGAATCCATTGGGTGTACCAAGTCGTATGAACCTTGGTCAGATTTATGAAACAATCCTTGGATGGACTGGTGAGAAATTAGGATTGAAATTCGCAACCCCAATCTTTGATGGCGCAACCGTAGATGAAATTGCCGGATATTGTAAGCAAGCGGATATACCAATGTATGGTCACACATATTTGTATGATGGTGAAACCGGTGAACGTTTCCACCAGAAAGCAACCGTTGGTATTATCTATGTTATCAAATTGCACCACATGGTGGATGATAAAATGCATGCCCGTTCAATCGGACCATACAGCCTGATCACACAGCAACCGTTGGGTGGTAAAGCACAGTTCGGTGGGCAGCGTTTTGGTGAGATGGAGGTTTGGGCATTGGAAGCTTATGGTGCATCAAACATTCTCCAGGAATTATTGACTATTAAGTCGGACGACATTATTGGCCGTGCCAAAACTTATGAGTCAATCGTAAAAGGAGAGAATGTACCAAGAGCCGGAGTACCCGAATCATTCAATGTATTGGTACATGAATTGAGAGGCTTGGGTCTGGATCTGAAGTTCGAGTAAGTGAATAGTGAATTGTCAATAGTGAATATCTGAAGTTTTGGATTTGTTTACTACTCACCATTCACTATTTACCACTAACAAAATTTTAAAAAGAAACTAGAAACAATAATTGGCTATGAAAAAAGAGAATCGTCCCAAAGCGGCTTTTTCAAAAATAACCATCGGTCTTGCTTCTCCGGATACTATCCTGGAAAGAAGCTATGGCGAAATATTAAAGCCCGAAACGATCAACTATCGTACCTACAAACCTGAAAGAGATGGTTTGTTCTGCGAAAGAATTTTTGGCCCGGTAAAAGACTATGAATGTGCTTGCGGTAAATACAAACGTATCCGTTATAAAGGAATTGTTTGCGACCGTTGCGGTGTGGAAGTAACCGAGAAAAAAGTTCGTCGTGAAAGAATGGGACACATCAAATTGGTGGTGCCTGTTGTTCATATCTGGTACTTCAAATCGTTGCCAAATAAAATTGGTTACCTGTTAGGGATGAGTTCAAAAAAACTGGAAACGATCATTTATTATGAACGTTTTGTAGTAATACAAGCTGGTCTCCGTGCTGATAAAGGTCAGAATTTTGCTGACCTGCTTACAGAAGAAGAATATTTAGACATCCTGGATACATTGCCAAAGGAGAATCAGTACTTGCCTGATGATGACCCTAACAAGTTCATTGCCAAAATGGGTGCTGAGGCTGTGCATGATCTGCTTGCAAAAATAGATCTTGATCAGTTATCATTCGACCTCCGTAATGCTGCTGCTACCGAAACTTCACAACAACGTAAAGCAGATGCATTGAAACGTTTGAGTGTTGTAGAAGCTTTCCGTGATGCAAATACAAGGATTACTAACCGTCCTGAATGGATGGTAATGCAATACATTCCTGTTATTCCACCAGAACTGCGTCCGTTAGTGCCGTTGGATGGTGGTCGTTTTGCATCATCTGACCTGAATGATCTTTATCGTCGTGTTATTATCCGTAATAACCGTTTGAAAAGATTGTTAGAGATCAAAGCTCCTGAAGTAATCCTTCGTAATGAAAAAAGGATGTTACAGGAAGCTGTTGACTCATTGTTTGATAACAGCCGTAAATCAAATGCTGTAAAAGCAGAAGGCGGACGGGCATTGAAATCATTGAGTGATGTACTAAAAGGTAAACAAGGTCGTTTCCGTCAGAACTTGCTTGGTAAAAGGGTTGACTATTCTGGTCGTTCTGTTATCGTGGTAGGGCCTGAACTGAAACTGCATGAGTGTGGGTTACCAAAAGATATGGCGGCTGAATTATTTAAGCCATTTATCATTCGTAAATTAATTGAAAGAGGTATCGTAAAAACAGTGAAGTCTGCAAGGAAACTGGTAGATAAGAAGGAAGCTGTGGTTTGGGATATCTTAGAAAATATTTTGAAAGGGCACCCGATCATGCTGAACCGTGCCCCTACACTTCACCGTTTATCAATCCAGGCTTTCCAGCCAAAATTGATCGAGGGTAAAGCGATACAATTACACCCATTGGTAACTACTGCCTTCAACGCCGACTTTGACGGTGACCAGATGGCGGTGCATGTCCCTTTGAGCCATGCTGCTATTTTGGAAACTCAACTACTGATGTTGGCTTCTCATAATATCCTGAACCCGCAGAACGGTACACCTATTACCCTTCCTTCTCAGGACATGGTACTGGGTCTTTATTATATTACCAAGGGTAAAAGAACTACTCCGACTGAAATCGTTAGAGGTGAAGGGAAAGCATTTTATTCTAATGAGGAAGTGATCATCGCCTATAATGAAGGTGTTGTAGATCTTCATGCCTGGATTAAAGTGAAAGCAAACATCCGCAACGCTGATGGATTGCTCGAACATAAATTAATCGAAACAACAGTTGGTCGTGTAATTTTTAATCAGCATGTACCTGCAGAAGTAGGTTTCGTAAATGCCTTATTGACCAAGAAAAATCTTCGGGAAATCATTGGTGACATTATCAAGATCACCAACGTACCAAAGACAGCGAAATTCCTCGATGATATTAAAACACTTGGTTTCCGTACAGCCTTCCAGGGTGGTTTGTCATTTAGTATTAATGACCTGATCATTCCTGATACAAAAGAGGAAATGCTGGATAATGCCAAGGTTGAAGTTGACGAGGTTTGGGATAGCTACAATATGGGTCTTATCACCAATAACGAACGATACAACCAGATCGTTGACATCTGGAGCCGTGTGGATACAAGAATTACGGAATCGTTAATCCGTGAATTGGCAAATGACAGACAAGGATTCAATTCTGTTTATATGATGCTTGACTCTGGTGCAAGAGGTTCTAAACAACAGATCAAACAGCTGGCAGGTATCAGGGGATTGATGGCTAAGCCAAGGAAATCTGGTTCTACCGGTTCAGAGATCATTGAGAATCCGATTCTTTCCAACTTTAAAGGCGGATTGAACGTATTGGATTACTTCATCTCTACCCACGGTGCAAGAAAAGGTCTGGCTGATACAGCTCTGAAAACTGCAGATGCGGGTTATCTTACCCGTCGTCTGGTTGACGTTGCACAGGATATGGTTATTACAGAAGAAGATTGCGGAACACTTCGTGGTATCGCTACTTCTGCATTAAAAGATAATGAAGACGTTATTGAACCATTGAGTGACAGAATAGCAGGCCGTACATCATTACATGATGTGTATGACCCGGTAAGCGACCAGATGATCGTTGCAGGAGGTGAAGAAATAACTGTTGATATCTCAAGAAAAATAGAAGATGCCGGTATTGAAATAGTTGAAATTCGTTCAGTACTTACTTGCGAAAGTAAGAGAGGTGTTTGTGTAAAATGCTATGGTAAAAACCTTGCATCAGGAAACATTGCACAGCGAGGTGATGCTGTTGGTATCATTGCTGCACAATCAATTGGTGAGCCTGGTACACAGCTAACCCTTCGTACATTCCACGTAGGTGGTGTGGCTGGTTCTGCTTCTGTAGAATCTACATTAGCGGCTAAGTTTGATGGTACAATCCAGTTTGATGGTCTGCGTACAGTTATCATTGAGAGTAATGAGGGTGTGAAAACACCAATCGTTATCGGACGTACTGGTGAGGTTCGTATCATTGATACTAAAAATGACCGTTTGCTGATTACAAATAATATTCCTTACGGTGCTACCCTGAATGTTAAAGATGGTCAGAAAGTTACTAAAGGCGAAGTGATCTGCACATGGGATCCGTTCAACAACGTAATAATGGCCGAGATCAACGGTACAGTGAAATTTGAAAACGTATTGGATGGTGTTACGTACCGGGAAGAAGCGGATGAGCAAACAGGTCACCGTGAAAAAGTGGTTATTGAAACAAGAGATAAAACAAAAATTCCTTCCATATTAGTTGAAGGGAAAGAGAAGAAATCATATAACCTTCCAACCGGAAGCCATATCATTATGGAAGAAGGCGATACCGTAAAAGCGGGACAGGTTATTGTAAAAATTCCAAGGGTGCTTGGTAAATTGAGAGATATCACCGGTGGTCTTCCCCGTGTAACTGAACTATTCGAAGCAAGAAACCCTAGCAATCCTGCTGTAGTTTCTGAAATTGATGGTGTAGTAACGATGGGAGCTATTAAAAGAGGTAACAGGGAAATTATTATTGAGGCAAAAGATGGTGTCCAGAAAAAATACCTTGTACCGTTGACAAGACAGATTTTGGCACAGGACGGTGACTTTGTAAAAGCTGGGGCTTCATTAAGCGACGGCCAAATTGCACCTTTCGATATTCTTTCTATCAAAGGTCCGTTTGCTGTACAGGAGTACGTTGTGAATGAGATCCAGGAGGTATATCGTTTGCAGGGTGTAAGGATTAACGATAAACACATTGAATGTATCGTTCGCCAGATGATGCGTAAAGTGAATATCGTAGATCCGGGAGATACAAGGTTCCTCGAAGATGACCTGACTGATAAGTTTGAATTTGTTGAAGAGAATGACTTCATCTTTGATAAGAAAGTGGTAACTGAAATTGGTGATAGCACAAAACTTCGTGCAGGTCAGATTGTAACACTTCGAGAGGTTAGAGAAGAAAATTCCATACTTCGTCGTAACGATAAGAAACCTGTTGAATATCGTGATGCGAAGCCAGCTACATCCTCTCCAACGCTGTTGGGTATCACTAAAGCTTCATTGGGTGTGCCAAGCTGGATTTCAGCCGCCTCCTTCCAGGAGACTACGAAAGTGTTGTCATCAGCCGCAATTAATGGTAAAACGGATGAAATGCTTGGATTAAAAGAGAATGTTATCACCGGCCATCCGATACCTGCAGGAACGGGATTAAGAGAATTTGAGAATATGATAGTGGGTAGCAAGGAAGAATATGAATTGCTGCAAACTACCCGTGAGGCAATGGCTTTTGATGAAGAAGAATAGTGATGAAAATATTCGCTATAAAGGCGAATGAAATAATACAAGGAGTAAGATTTTTCTTACTCCTTTTTTACTCTTAGCCGGGGCTGTTAAGGGTTTCCTAAAGTAAAGTGTTTCCTTATATTTGCCCACCTGTTCATGATTAAATTTGTCTAAAATAGCTGGAATGAAAAATGGAATGCTTATTTGGAATGTGATACTGAGCCTGGCAGCTGGATTTTTACTGGTTATGCAATTCAGCTCAAAAAAAGGGAGCCTCACTGCTGCAAAAAATAGCGGAAGTGATACCTCGGGTGGAAACAGGCAATTCCGGATGGCTTATTTTGAAATGGATTCGGTAGCAACCAATTTTGACCTCGTAAAAGATTTGAAGACACAACTCACAAAAAAAGAAGAAGCTATAAATGCTGAAATGACCTCACGGACCAAGAAATTACAAGAGCGATATAATTATTATCAGGGGCTGGCACAATCCGGCAACTTATCTGAAACACAATCTGAAGCCGCCAGTAAGGAGATGAAAAGTTTAGACGAAGACATGAAGAACAGGAAGCAACAGCTTGACCAGGAGTACAATAATTATATGATGACTAAACAAAATGAGATTAAAACCAAAATTGAAAATTTCCTGAAAGATTATAATAAAACAAGAAACTACTCTTATATCATTTCATATGAACAGGGATTATTTTATTACCGAGATACGGCTTATAATATAACTACTGATGTAGTAAAAGGGCTGAACGATTTTTATAAAGATCCAAAGAATAATAAGTAGGTTCTATACAGCTAATATTTTAAGCGTCTTTCCGTATAAGGAAAGACGTTTTCCTTTGTACAGCTCCGTTCAAAAAATATTGCCTTATTTTGTACTTATGGAAGATTTCAAAAAATTGTTTGATTCTTTCTCTTCACTTAAAGTGGGAGTCATAGGGGATGTTATGCTGGATACTTATATGTGGGGAAGAGTAGATCGCATTTCTCCCGAAGCTCCTGTACCGGTAGTGGCCCTTAGTAAAAAGGAATACCGGATCGGAGGTGCTGGTAATGTGGCTCTGAATTGCCAGTCACTCGGAGCACAGGTTTCAGTTCTATCTGTTACGGGTGATGATACAGAAGGGTTGTTGCTCGAGGAATTGTTTCAGGGAAGTAATATTGACACCACCTATCTTTTAAAGAGTATTAATCGGATTACAACCAGCAAAACAAGAATCATTAGCCGGAACCAGCAAATGATGCGACTTGATGCAGAAGTGACCGATGACCTGAATGATCAGGATGAAAAGAGTTTACTCGATAAGGTTCAGCTTTTTATTTCAACCGTAGACCCGGATATTATCATATTTGAAGATTATAATAAAGGGGTGTTAACAGAAAGCATAATCCATCAAGTCATTGAATTATGCAGGCAAGCTGGAGTTATAACGGCAGTTGACCCGAAACGTAACAATTTCTTTTCCTACAAGCAGGCTGATATCTTTAAACCAAATCTGAAGGAAGTGAAAGAAGGATTAAACCTGCTGGCGGATAAAATAAACCAACCCTTATTACAAAATATACATAAGGAACTGCAGAATATCCTTCATCATAAAATTTCCTTTATTACTCTTTCGGAGAAAGGTGTTTTTTACCAGGAAGCAGGTAATTCAAAACTTATCCCTTCTCATCTGCGAAATATCGCTGATGTATCAGGTGCAGGCGATACGGTAATTGCTGTCGCTTCCATGGTATATGCCATTACAAAAAATGCTCACCTGATGGCAGAAGTCGCAAATATTGCCGGAGGGCTGGTTTGTGAAGAAGTAGGAACAATGGCTGTCAATAAAGAAAAGCTGTTGCAGGAGTGTGAATTACTTCTGGGATGAGTTCTTTTTCATATCACTCATGGTCTTGCCCAACAGTCTGTCATAATCAATCCATAGTTCAAAAGCGATTTTTATTAAGGCGAAAATCAAAATAAACACTTTACCAAGCCCCAGGGTAAGGAACATACTACCAATAATAACAGTAAATTGTTGTATGAAGATGCGTCCATATGGCTGAAACATAAGAACTATCAATGGCACAGTTTTATACTCACCATTGATGATAAATGGAATAAAGCTCTTTGCAATGTAACCCACAATGAAGGCTCCAAGCATATAAGCTATATCCTCATTAATATAAGTATACCAATTAAAGAAAAAATGCATCATGCCGCTTCCTGGGGGGGTAATACCGGCAGACTGCGAAAAAATAGTTGTTTGCACTAATGCGAATAAACCAAAGTGAAAGATAAAAAAGAAGATAAAAAAGAAACCACTTTGCTGGGTCACTTTTCCATTGGCAGGCCATTCGTCTCTATGCCGTGTAAATGTTACAATCAGCATTTTCAATATAGTTAAAAAGCCAACTATCAGGGTTTCCAATGCATAGACAATAAAGGCTTCCGTTGTACTCCATCCAAGAAACCATACCCCGAATACGGGGAGCAGGTTTGCCAGTAATAAAGCAAATTCAGGTATTGTAAGCTTTCTTTTCAGCATGAAAAGTAAAATTATTTCGATTCCAAAATACTTAATTTCGTCTGTCTTTTAATACCCATTTACCCGTATGTCAAAAATTTCACTGGTTATTCACGGAGGCGCAGGTACTATTCTGCGTTCAGTCATGACACCTGATTTGGAAAAGGCTTACCTGTTAGCTTTGCAGGAGGCTCTGGAGGTTGGCTATGGCCTGCTTGAAAACGGGGGCTCTTCGTTGGAAGCAGTTAAAGCAGCGGTGATGTCACTGGAAGATTGCATTCTATTTAATGCTGGTAAGGGCTCTGTATTTGCCAAAGATGGCAGCCAGGAAATGGATGCTTCTATCATGGAAGGTAAAACACTGATGGCTGGTGCAGTATCTGCTGTCCGGAATATCCGAAATCCCGTGGAACTGGCTTATACTGTTATGACCAAGAGCCAGCATGTAATGCTAAACGGGAAAGGTGCTTATGATTTTGCGATACTTAATGGTATCAAAACAGAACCCGATGATTATTTCTTTTCTCCATTTCGCTACGATCAATGGAAACAGATGCAGGATTCAGATGAGGCTGCATTAGATCATAATGTAAGTTTGACAGATAAAAAATTTGGAACAGTTGGTGCTGCTGCATTAGATAAGCATGGAAATATTGCTGCTGCAACAAGTACCGGTGGTATGACGAATAAACAGTTTGGAAGAGTAGGGGATAGCCCGATCATTGGGGCAGGAACCTATGCAAATAATAAAACCTGTGCAATCAGCTGTACCGGCCATGGCGAACCATTCATCCGGGCAGTTACGGCCTACGACGTTAGCTGCCTGATGGAATACAAAGGACTATCATTAGAGGAGGCCATGAATGTAGTAGTGCATGATAAACTGATAAAGATGGATGGTGAAGGCGGGATGATAGGGGTAGATGCAAACGGAAATACTGCAATGGTATTTAATAGTGAAGGAATGTACAGGGGAATGAAAAATAGTAGCGGTAAAAATATTATTGCAATCTATAAGTAGATAGATAATGAACAAATATGCTATAATCGTAGCTGGTGGCACAGGAACAAGAATGGGAAGAAGTCTTCCCAAGCAATTCATATTGCTAAAAGACAAACCGGTACTTTATTACACACTAAAGACTTTTCTGGAATCGTATACTGATTTACAAATTATACTTGTATTACCTGTCGAATTTACTGACATGGGCCAGGAGATCATTGATGCATATTTTGATAAAGAAAGGATAAAAATTACCGCCGGTGGCGATACCCGGTTTCAGTCAGTAAAAAATGGTCTGGCATTGGTGGACGATGAGGCAATCATTTTTGTGCATGATGGAGTCCGTTGCCTTTTATCAAAAGAATTAATTCATCGTTGCTACGCACAGGCAGTAGAAACAGGAACAGCTATTCCGGCTATCATTTCCAAAGACAGTATCCGGTTAGTGACAGAAGAAGGTAACGAAGCTTACGACAGAAATAACGTAATGCTGATTCAGACACCACAAACTTTTCATAGTAAAATATTGTTGCCTGCTTTCCAGATTGACTACAAGGATAAGTTTACGGATGAAGCAACGGTAGTAGAAGCGTATGGTATGAAAGTATCACTGGTGGAAGGAGAGGAGAACAATATTAAAATTACAAGACCCATTGATTTGCTGATTGCGGAAAGTATTATTAATGTATAATTACTTCTTCATCCATTTTAAATAAAAGGGGAGCCGGTTTATTTTTAGTGCCGGGTAGGTTTCATGCACTGCTCCAAAACTGCTGTAAAAAAAAGCAAGGCTGGGAATGTCAGAACCTTCAAAATCCAGCACAATATTTTTCCCGGAATAATCTTTTATAAAAGCGTCAATCAACATATGTGATGCACCGATCGTTTTTCCGTTTGGGCTGTTTCCAACAAGGATGTAATAAGCCCTTTGATGGGAGAAGAAGAAAATACAAGATGCCAGTAATTCGTTCTTAAGCGAAATTCCATACGTCATCGCCATTTGCCGGTCATGAAGATGCTGATAGAGGTTTCTGAACCGTTCAATATTTTCAGCCGTTTCCTGTCCCTGGCTTTTCATTTGCTGGACGGCTAATTCAATTACTTTCTCTGCGTCAAAATCCTTTTCTATTGTACAACCCAATTGTATTGCTTTTTTTATATTTCGTTGGATATTCTCCCGGTAATTTTGATAGATATCTTTGTACGATTTGTCCAGTTTAAGAATATAATTACTCCGGACAGAAAAAAAGCCTGCCGGGATGGCTAAAGCATTACCGCTGTTAAGATTTATTTCTACGAATTTGAAATGAGAGGGAATTAAATCTATAAAAGTTTCAAGCTGTTCTTTTGTAATATTTTTTCCAAATACGCCCAATTGTGCTGTGAGAAACGGCTGGTACAAATAGCTGATACCATACTTCTTCTTCCACGTTAAAGGCATTACTGTTTCGTAATCATTCAATACTAAAGCATCCCAATGTTCAGTCATTACATCAAGATAGAAGGAATAGCCATAGATCAGACCATTGTTAGCAGTCGCAATACAATCATCCCATCGGGTTTTATCTATTTGTTGGTGGGTGAGGTACTGTATGTTGGATGCACCGCTCATCAGAAATTATAATTGCGGTCAATTTTACGGAAACTGAAATTCGAAATATCAATGGAAAAGGAAATTTTCTTCCAAAATCGTTCTTTTTTGGCAAGGGTCGATTGTATATAGTCTCTGTAAACACTGCTGTAGAGTAGCGGTATATAAATATTTACAGTTTCTTTCATTATTGGAATATGCAGGCCCATATCAAATAGAAAACGGTCTGTGGTGGATTTTTGTTTCCATGATTCTGCATAAGTGCCAATATCAAAGAAGAATTTCAGTGGTATTTTAACCGGTAATAAACTTAAAGGATTGATTCCATCAGGAATGGTAGTACTGAAATTCGCCGCTATCAGCCAATCATCTGTTTTGGCTACCTTATCTGCCAGTAAATCAGT
Organism: Chitinophagaceae bacterium; assembly: GCA_016719015.1. Taxonomy (GTDB): domain Bacteria; phylum Bacteroidota; class Bacteroidia; order Chitinophagales; family Chitinophagaceae; genus JJ008. The sequence continues at coordinate 535,437 of JADKAZ010000001.1, read as the reverse complement.
TCTTACTTTAAATCCGCCGTCTCTCACCATTATTTGCTGGCTTAGAAAACCTTCAAATTCATTTCGGCCTGCAAAATAATCACTGTAAGTATAATCCTCATAACCATTAGCACCAGTCATATTCAAATGATAACGGTCTGTTGCAAATTGTTTGGTAGTGGTTCTTGAGCCCATGTAAAAGAATTTACCTGCAAAGAGACGAACATCAAGTCCTCCTTCTTTTACATAGTTAAAGAAGTACTTACCGGTAAAGGCAGTCCGGATGAAATCTTTGCCCTGTTCAATTTTTAATTCACCCCGGTAAGGATAAAGCACCCTGTTATTCTCTACAACAAAACGTAGCTGGTTCAGTGTCCTGTTTTCACTGATGGTTCTGTATTTGGTAGAGATAGTTGTATCAGGCCCGGGTTGTGTAATAACCGTGTCACGGAAAAAACGAAGGCCATCTTCATTTATCAGGAATGTTTTGAATTGAATAAACCGGTTAAAGTTGCTTCGGGGATCTTTTTCTTTTAATGCAAGTTTGATACCGGGTACTATTTTAGTAAAACCGAAAAAGCTTTTATTTCCATCGCTATCTGTAAACTGGTCTGCTGTAAATGTAGCAGCACTTACCCCAACATCAATCGTTTTGAATAACGAATTAGGATAAAAACTATAAGAAGCAAATCCAAGTCCGGTTATTTTTTTCGAACCGGTGGCATACATTGGTGCGATCAGGAATTGGAAATTTGGAGGTGGCAGTTTCATATTGGTTACGAAAACACCAAGCATCAATTTATCATAAGTATTAGCACCAATAGCCGGACCAAAAAGAATCAAATCTTTCGTTGGTTTTTTACCGTAATCAGTCAGTGATTTTATGCTGCCAATAAAAGCGGCTTTGATGCCTTTCCGGTACTGATTAGGTAATGTCCCTGTTTTGTATAAATAGGAAAAAACAGAATCAAGATTTTTACCACTACTTTCTTCCATTACTTTTTTAAAATCTTCGGGCTGCGGATGTTTGAATTGCCAGCGGCGGAAATATTCCTGCATGGCTTTATCAAAAACGGCTGTTCCTAATTGCGATTCCAGGTAACGCACCCATTCAGCAGTCTTATAATAGGCTACCAGGCCATAGTTGGCTTCGCTATATTTTTCTGAAGAGAGTTCTATCGGCTGATCAGTTTTAGTAACCGATTTTGTCTCAAATGCTAACCGCTCAAGTTTTACCTGTTCGCCGTATTTAGCTTTTTTATATTTATCATCGTAGTAACTATTCATTCCTTCATCCATCCAGGGATGCTTACGTTCATTGCTGGCAAGAATTCCATAAAACCAATTGTGGCCGATTTCATGTGTGATAGTGTTATCTAAATCTTTTGCTGAGCCCCCGGGAGAAATGACGGTGATTGTTGGATATTCCATACCGCCACCAAAACTTTCAGGGCCTTGTACTACCTGTACAATATTATAAGGATAGTCTCCCACCAAAGTGGAATAATGCCGTACTGCATCTTTAGAATTTTGAACACTATTATTCCAGGTGCTTTTATATTGAGGTGTGTAATAAGTAACTACATCAATTACTTTGCCTGTAGCAAGACGGCAAGTATCATAGTTGACAATAAAGCGTTTATCGGCAAACCAGGCAAAGTCGTGGATGTTAATTTGTTTGTATTGTAAAGTTTTCTTTTGATTCGCAGACGTTGGGAAAAGTTGGTAGGTGGTTTTTAGCTGCCCGCCAGTTGTTTTCTCCTTTCCTTTGACCGGCTCCCAGGTAAAAGAAGTTCTTGTTTTCAGCCATTCTTTTTCGGCTGTATTTTGTATTTCACCTGTTGCTGCCACTACATAATTTTCAGGTACCGTGATGCTTACATCAAAACTTCCAAATTCACTGTAAAATTCTCCCTGGTCCAGGTAAGGCATCGGGTGCCACCCATCTTTATCATATACTGCCGGTTTGGGATACCATTGGGTGGCCTGGTAGCTTTGTCCATCATGCCCGCCTCTTGAAAAATTATAAGGCAGCTTCACATGAAAAGGAGTAGTGATGATGAGTTTTTGTGCGGGAGGAAGAGGAGCAGGTAAAATTATTTTTACAATATCAATATGCTGCGGATGATCTTCAGTGGCAGCAGTTATGTTATTAACCTTAAAGTCCAGCCGGTTGATGTATCCTTTATCTTCTTTATCGGAGAAATAAAATTTCGTACTTCCATTCTCCAGCACCTGGTCCGTAAAGGCTGTTTTATCATTCTTGTAAGCATTGGGCCAAAGATGAAACCAGATGAATTTAAGTGTGTCAGGTGAGTTGTTGATATATTCAATTCTTTCAAAGCCATCTAATGTGTGTTCCTTATCATTCAATGACACATCAATAATATAGTTGACTTGTTGTTGCCAGTATTGTGAATTTGACTGCGTAAAGGCATTTTTACCAGTTAAGAATAAAAAGAGTAAAAAATATTTTGTCATTTGATTTTTGCAATGTAGTTTACAATGTATTTCAAAATTAATCTTTTTTCTATGAGAACGTTCAAGCAGATAATCTATCTATCTATCTATCTATCTATCTATCCTAATTTCCTGTAAAAAAATATCTGAAAATGATTTCGCTGATAAGGGCAAAGCAGAAGGCAGTCCAATTAGCAATTCAATGCTTGAAAGAGGAGGAAATTCGGTTTATCCACGGACAAATCTAAATTTACTAAAACTAGTTTTAACGGGTGTCGGAGGGTATATACAAGTGGATTCAACTTGTACTGATTGTCCTGTTGATTCCTCAGGGTACGTTGAATTTCCATCGTACACGCCGCCTGTTAATTCTGGCGGTATGCTTTGCTTTTCTTCGATAAATGATTATAATTTTTTTATTAAGGCTACTGATTTAATGGAGGATTTGTGGCTTTATTCTGATACAGATTACGAGGATACACCTCTGGAGGTTTCTCATCTCGGAGAAGAATCTCTTAACGCACTTGACTCGGTTCTGGGTTTTCAATCATTAAGACATCTGTACAATTTGAATGAATTTTACAACCATGATTGGGCAGATACGGCCTCTTTAAGCCTTGATAATGATGAATACCAAACTGTGATGAATGAAAGAGCAGAAGTTAAGATTGGGAATAAGTTTTACAAAGCATTATACAACCACCTTTATGCTGTTATTAATAACAACAATGTCAGTGCCCTAGATTCCGTAAGAGCATATGGTGTTTTCGCTGCGCATTCTGACATACTTTATTATAATGAAGAAAATGGGTCATATGTAACGCCTGCTAAGCAAGAAGGCACTGGTGGAACACAAAGCTGCAATGACTTTAATCCAGTTGCTAGTTCTGATGTGAATTATAACAGTAAGACAGTTTACCTCACAACTTTTCTTAAATATGGCTTATCCTTACCTAATTACCCTCAAAATTATACTTCAGTAAAAGCGAATTATACTATAGATTGGGGCGATGGAATTGTACAAACTTTTGTGGATTGTATTTCAATAATGTATTTACACATCAATATCAATGGCCAGTATCTGGATACTTAATACGAAATATTAATATTCAAATTCAATTAGTTGCACAAACTAATCCAACTTCAGGTTATAACTATTTAGTACAGAATTGCCCATTTCTACCCAATATTAATTGGGTTGTAAATTCGTCTGTTTACATAGACTCTGGTAACCATCCATATTGTTTGGGTGATAATATTAAAAGAAATTTTATCGGGATATCACAATATGTAAATGGTACTAATTACCGATTAGAATGCCAATTGGCACAAATGCCCCATGCAACGTTTGGGATTACAAGAGTTAAAGCGAAAGGTATATTTACTAAATGGAATGGAAGTCGTTGGAAGAGAACAAAGTCTATCGGAAAAGTTACTCTTAATTTGCGAGGTGATACATATGCCTATTACAGCTGTACACAACTCTATAAAACTTTTAGCCTTTCTACTACTAGTAATAAAAAGCAAAAAATAAAGCTACCTTATGATATAAATGGAGAGTTTTATACAAAACGAATTTTACCACTGGCTTTAAACGCTGACTTCATTTGGAAATATAATAACAATCAAATTAGTGTTGGAAATTACACTGAGATACTCAAACCATAATTAATTATGATAAGACATATCTTTTTATCTTTTTTAATTTTATGTGTTACCAAAATCAAATCTCAAGAAATTGATGGATGTATGTATTTCGGTCGCTTCTGGTCGAGTTATAGATCTATTGATTATGGAACTGGTTTCCGTAATCAACAAAAATCCAACTACAATTATTTTCCCTCTATTTCTGTCAACAAGTATTATAAAAATAATAGTTCACTTGAGTTTAATATTTCTTTTACTAATTATCAACAATATTATTCTACACGTAAATATCTTGCTGCTTATAGCTCATCTAATATAGCAGGCCACTTGATAGTTAGATGGTGTTTCCCAGTCATTAAAGGAGATAAATTCGAAATTCGGCTAAAAGGAGGTGGTAGTTTGGGGATAGCCGGACTATATAAAGTAGAGTATTCTGTAATTGCATTTAATCCAAGTATAGATTCTGTTACAAGGGGGACTGAAAAGAAAAACTTTACCCCGATTTTCCCTATGCTCAGTACGGGATTAGATATCTCCTATAAAATGTCCAAGCGTTTTAAGTTGTCCCTTGCTGCCACTTATCAAAAAGGTTTTTTGAGAATCACTCAGTATGACATTTATTATAATGATGGAAGCGGCAATAATGATCAACGGGCAAAGCAATGGGGTACTGGTGATTTTTATGGAATGCAACTGGGATTAAGGTATATGTTGAGAGATAAAGAGGGAAAAAAATTTATGAAATAGCAAACCTCTATTTACCCTTCCCCTTAAAAATAATCCGCAGTGTATGAATCATTATTTTGAAATCAAGTGCCAATGAGATGTTTTCTATGTACAGCAGATCATATTTACTTCGCTCAATCATTTGCTCCACATTTTCAGCATAGCCAAATTGCACCATACCCCAACTGGTCAGTCCGGGTTTTACTTTTAGCAGGTATTTATAATAGGGATACTGTGCTATGATATGATCAATATAGAAACGACGTTCAGGTCTGGGGCCTACCAGGCTCATTTCTCCAATCAGGATGTTCCATAATTGTGGTAATTCATCAATCCGCCATTTACGCATTGTTTTGCCCCAGTTTGTAATACGGGAATCATTGTCAGAAGAAAGAGCCGGTCCTTCTTTTTCTGCATCACTGATCATCGAACGAAACTTATACATGCTGAAAGGCTTGCCCTTGTACCCGATTCGCTCCTGCGAAAAAAATATAGAACCATTGGATGAGAATTTTACCCGTAGTGCTGCATAAAGCATAAGAGGAAATAAAAGAATGGTTCCAAATAAGGCAACACTAATATCAATTAACCGTTTAATGTTTTGTTGCCATTCAGGCATCAGGCCAGTTTGAAGGTCGATAAGGGCTGCGCCCATCACATTACTGGTTTTAACAGAGCCAGAAAGAATATCCAACGTATCTGGTTGTATTTTTACTTCCACATCTTTTTCGCTGAGCCGGTTGATAATATTTTCCAATAATGGTTGTTCTGATTTTTCCATGGCCAGCACCACCAGTTTAATATTTTCAGTTTCTATTATTGTTTCCAGTTCATTAACTGATCCAAGTTTTGGAATGAGTTTATGTATGCCATTCTTGCCATTGTTATCGGGTGTTACAAAACCAACATACCGGTAACCGCCATCCTGTAAATTCTTTTCTGTTTGTTTATAGATACGAATAGCATTTTCCTGGCTGCCGACCATCAGGGTATTAAATTTCACCTGTCCGGAAAGTAATTGTCGTTTCAGTTTATTAAGAAAGAGCCACCTGCCGGTGAAAGTCAATATAAAATGTATTCCCAGTAAGGCGGCAAAGGCGGTGTAGAAGTAGGAACTTCCTTGCTGGGGGTCATTCAAAACAAATACTACGAATAATGTAATACATCCAATAAGGCTGCAAATAAAAGTGATGGTGAATTCTTCTAACCTTGATTTCTTATAGAGCCGGTTATAAGTACCAGCAAGGGTATATAAAATCAGCCATCCTACAGGTACTACCAAAAAGATGTAAAGCAATGATTGGTAACCGATAGGGTAAGCACCCTTATCATTCTGCAAACTGCTGCGAAGGAAATAGAAGAGAAGCCATGCCAATGATGCGGCAACAAAATCTATCACTGCATACCAGGCAACAGGTATTTGTTTCCCTGAATTCATTACTGTGAAATAACATTATTGCCAATTTTATCTAATATCTGGTGGGCTACATCCATCGCCACAAGGCCATCCATTTCTGATACAACAGTCCGGGTGTTATTAAGAATAGCGTCTTTGAACTCTTCCAATTCCTTCTTTATCGCATTGACTTCTGGTACTATGGGATTGGCTATAGCAATGGTTTTCTTTCCGGAGGGAGTTTCTATGTCAAATGCAAATACATTCGAATCTTGCGGCTCTTTCAGTTTAATGATCTCCGTTTTTTTATTCAGGAAATCAATACCGATATAAGAATCTTTTTGAAACAGTCGGATTTTTCTCATCTTCTTCATCGATATCCGGCTGGAGGTAAGATTGGCTACACATCCGTTGTGAAATTCTATTCTTACGTTAGCTATATCTGGAGTCTCTGTCATCACACCAACACCACTGGCAGAAATACTTTTTACATCACTTTTTACGATGCTGAGAATAATATCTATGTCGTGAATCATTAAATCAAGTATCACACTTACTTCGGTACCTCTGGGATTGAATTGTGCCAGCCTGTGAACTTCAATAAACATGGGTTTCAGCTGCATATCTTTTATAGCAAGGAATGCCGGGTTGAATCTTTCTACATGGCCCACCTGGAATTTAATGCCCGATTCCTGTACCAGCTTCACCAACTGTCTTGCTTCTTCCATCGTGTTGGCCAATGGTTTTTCTACAAAAACATGTTTTCCCTTTTTGATGGCTTTTTCACATAATTCAAAGTGAAAAGTAGTAGGAGCTACTACATCAATTGCATCACAGATATCTAATAATGTATCAGCATCTAAAAACCGTGGAAGCTGATATTTTTCAGAAACATATTTCGCAGTGTCATCATGAGGGTCGTAAAAACCAACCAGCTCAATACCAGGGATTTCCTTCCAGTTATTCAGGTGAAATTTTCCTAAATGTCCAACACCAAAAACGCCAATCTTGAGCATAGTGATTTATTAATCCCCAAAGATAAAGATTGGCTAACGGAGATAACCGAGAGTTTTAAACAAATTAATTAATTCAGAATTACCGATTTGCTAATGTAAGAAGGATGATATACAAAGAGACAGGTGCCGTTCTTGATGGTATTAATAATTGGTTTGCTCAATTGTGTAGGAACCGCCGGGCAACCATGGCTACGACCGATATAACCTCTTGAATTAGCCTGTGCCTCGGATACATAACCGGCTCCATGAACAACTATACCTCTTTCATATGCCTTATCATTGATCCCTCTCTCTACACCTTCCAGCTTTAAAGAGTATCCATTACCCCCTTCATAAGTCTCCCTGGTAATATAAAAACCGGGACTACTCATGTGAGAAGAGTTTTGATTGGAAAAAGTAGTAGCCCACTCACGGCCGGTATTACTTCCATGGGCAACGAATGTATTAAAGAGAATATTATAATTCTTTAGATCAATTATAAATAATCTCTTTTGATTACTCGGCAGGCTGAAATCAACAATTGATAAAAGGGAATCATTTAATAATTTACCTTCTTCAATTAATTTTCTCAATCCTTCTTTAGCAAAATCAAAGGCCTGTTGGCTGAGTCCTTTCAGATTCAGGTGCAGACTGTCATACACTGATTTGAGTACTGGGATCGGGGGTGGAGTACTAACCGTTGTCTTTTTTGTTGAATCAACAGGCGGGTGATAAAAAAATTTTGTTCCTGTTGCTGATTTTGCAAATGCAAAAGGCAGATGCAGAATTCCTATTACAATAGATGAGACAAGGAAATAGAATCCCTTAATTTTTTTCTTCATTGCTACTTTTTAACCGTTAACCAAAAAATCAACTAATATCAATAACGTCATCAGGCTGTTAGTGTTTTCCTATAAGCTGTTTATTATGTTAAAAAACAGCCAATAAAAAAGCCCGTAAAGAATATAAATTCTCAACGGGCAGTTTTTGGATTTTTTGGTTGCAATAAAATGACATCAAATCAACCGTCATTTTATTCGTTTGCGGACCGGACGGGACTCGAACCCGCGACCTCCGCCGTGACAGGGCGGCATTCTAACCAACTGAACTACCGATCCAACGCCTTTGAATGATTCGTAACCCGAGTCATTTTTCAGGACGGCAAAGATAGCCCCGCATTCTTTTTCAGCCAAAAGTTTTTCCAGTATTTATTCACTGAAAATCAACCTTTCCGGAGAAAAATTCATATTATCATTTAATCCTTAATTTAGCCCCTCATTTTAGAGCCTATGCCAACCGATGCTAACAGACAGTTCCTCGATTTTGAGAAGCCTATAAAAGACCTGATTGATGAGATTGCGAGCATGAAACATCGCCAGGAAAAGACCAAACTTGACCTCAGCGATACCATTGAAAAACTCCAGCAGGGAATATTAGATAAACGCAAAGAGATTACCGAAAACCTCAGTAGCTGGCAGCGGGTACAGCTCAGCCGCCATCCCGACAGACCCTATACGCTGAAGTATATTGAGAAAATGACCGAAAACTTTGTAGAACTACACGGCGATCGGAATGTGAAAGATGATAAAGCAATGGTGGGAGGCTTTACCAGTTTAGGTGGTGAAACGGTAATGATTATCGGCCAGCAAAAAGGTATTAATACAAAGATGCGCCAGCTGCGGAATTTTGGAATGGCTAATCCCGAAGGATATCGCAAAGCTCTGCGATTAATGAGGCTGGCAGAGAAATTCAACAAACCTGTAATTACATTAATAGACACCCCCGGTGCATATCCCGGGTTGGAAGCGGAAGAAAGAGGACAAGGCGAAGCAATTGCAAGAAATATATATGAAATGATCCGGTTGAAAGTTCCGGTTATTTGTGTCATCATCGGTGAAGGGGCCAGCGGCGGTGCATTGGGAATTGGTGTCGGTGATAAAGTCTTTATGATGGAGAATACATGGTACACTGTTATCAGTCCGGAAAGCTGCTCCTCTATTTTATGGCGCAGTTGGGACAAAAAAGAAGTAGCCGCAGAGCAATTACGCCTAACCGCTGAAAAGATGCTGGGTTTTGGTTTGATTGATGGTATTATATCCGAACCGGTTGGTGGGGCACATTGGGATTATGATGGGGCTGCACAAATTCTCAAAGACTATCTTATCCCCGTGCTAAAAGAATTGAAACAAATACCTGCAGAGAAAAGAATAAACGATAGAATAGAGAAGTTTGGTAAAATGGGATTTTGGGAAGAAGTGTAGTGCCCCTGTCCCTAAAGGGGAACTTAGATGTAAGAATTATTAGAGTGGTATACATACACAAAGCAAATAGTTTTTCTTTCAGACACTTCCCCTAATTGGAGGGGTGAATTAAGAGTAGCAATTTTCTTTGAGAGCATGGGGTGGGTATTGTGCCGGGCTTTAGTTTTTCATAGCATCTCGTTGCGGCCGAAGGCTTGTTATTTATTTTCTTCCAGTGGAAGAGAATAAATTAATTAATCACACTTTATGGTTCTGTTCATGAATGAACTGTTGAAATACGAATTCAGCCTTTTGATACTATCAACAATTTCTAATTATTAATTTTTAATTATCCATAAAAATGTCGCTGAGAGATAAATTTACCGGAACAGGTATTGCAGTAGTAACTCCATTTCATGCGGACGGAACAATTGATTGGGAGAATTTTGCTAAGCTGGTAGAGTTTTGGATAAATGGAAAAGTAGAATACCTGGTTGTATTGGGAACAACGGGGGAAAGTGCTACTGTTCATGGTGCCGAAAAACAGGAAGTATTTTCATTTGTTGCAGAAAAAGCAGCAGGTCGCCTGCCATTAGTGGCCGGTATTGGAGGAAATGATACTGCAGAGGTAGTGGATGCTTTTGAATCCTTTAATCTTACAGGTTACGATGCTATTCTTTCGGTTTCTCCTTATTACAATAAGCCGAACCAGGAAGGAATTTTTCAGCATTACAAAGCTCTGGATGCAACTACCCCATTACCTATTATTATGTATAATGTGCCGGGCCGCACTGGACAGAGTGTTACAGCTGAAACACAATTACGGATTGCCCATGAATTAAAAAATATTTTTGCTACCAAAGAAGCCAGTGGGAATTTTGATTTGATTAACCAGATTATTAAAAACAAACCAGCTGATTTTATGGTTATCAGCGGGGATGATCCGATAACCCTGCAAATGATTTCGGCAGGAGCCGAGGGACTTATTTCTGTTGTGGCAAATGCTTATCCTTTAGAATATTCAAATATGGTTCGTCTTTGTTTGCAGGGAAATTTTAGCGAGGCAGCCATATTGCATTATAAGTATATCGACATTATTGCTTCTATGTTTGCCGAGGGCAGCCCCAGTGGGGTAAAAGCTTATTTGGCAGAGATGGGATTATGTAAAAATACTTTTAGATTGCCTGTATGGCCGGTGAGTGAAAAACATCACCATAAAATTAAGGAGTTAATGAAGGGATAAAAAACTGAGCAAATGGAAAATGGGGCACTAATTATTATGATTGCCTGATTCTTCTCAAAGGCGAATAAAAAACTTGGTATATTTCAATCAGAAATTTCCGGCATAGTCTTTTCTTAATTTTATTTTCATGTACAAGTTTGGTTCAATTATTATAACTCTTTTCCTGACACTTTCCGGTTTGTCTCAAGGCATCACCCGCCTTGAAATAAAGTCACTACCTGTTCATCCTTCAGCCGAAAATTTTTATGCAGCCGGTTCCTTCAACGGCTGGAATCCGCAGGATGAACAATACAAATTCAAAAAGGATGCAGCTGGAAATTATTTTCTTGAACTCAGATTAAATTCGGGACAATATGAGTATAAAATTACCCGGGGTGGTTGGGATAAAGTGGAATGCCGGAAAGGAGGGGCTGGTATTGAAAACCGGGTAATGCTTATACCAACTAATACCCGTCTTGAATTGACTATTGAAGAATGGGAAGACCAATTACCTGCTAAATCAAAAGTAAGTACGGCCAGTAAAAATGTTTGTATTATAGATACTGCTTTTTTTATTCCCCAGTTGCAAAGAACCAGAAGGATTTGGATTTACCTGCCACCTTCCTATTGTGATGGATCAGATAAAAAGTACCCGGTCTTGTACATGCATGATGGGCAAAACCTGTTTGAAGACAGTTCTTCTTTTTCAGGAGAATGGGGTGTTGATGAATATTTCGACACTGCTAAAGTAAAAGAATGTATTGTTGTTGGTATTGATAATGGCAACAATAAGCGATTAAATGAATACAATCCTTACGATAACGAACGTTTTGGAAAGGGCGAAGGAAATTTATATGCAGATTTTTTGGTCAAAACCCTGAAGCCGTTTATCGACAGGCGATTTCGCACCAGAAGGAATAAAGAAAATACATTCGTTGCAGGCAGTTCTATGGGTGGATTGATTTCCATGTATGCTGTTTTGAAGTATCCCAAAGTATTTGGTGGGGTAGGGGTTTTCTCCCCCGCATTTTGGGTAGCTCCTCCAATTTATGAAGAGATAAAATCCCGCGGCAATAAAATTAAGGGCAGAATCTATTTTTATGCAGGCAAGCAGGAGGGTGAAAGTATGGTACCGGACATTTTAAAAGCTTTTGGAGAAATAGGAGCTGTGTCAAAATCAAAAATGATAATATTGATACGGGATGATGGAAAGCATAATGAACTCACCTGGAGAAAAGAATTCCCGTTGTTCTATGAATGGATGGTTAAATAGTTATACTTCATAACAAACACCTTCCAGCGCCAGTTCAGTATTCGGAAAAACCTCTCTTGCTTCCGCTTCAAATTCTTCCAGTGTATCATACTTACTGCTAAAATGCCCGATGAGTAATTTTTTTACCCCTGCTTGTTGGGCTATAGCCGCTGCTTGTTTTGTAGTGGAATGAAATCTTGCTTCGGCTCTTTCCCGCAGGTTGTCGAGGTATGTGGTTTCATGATAAATCAAATCAGCACCTTGTATATGGGGGATGATAGATTCGTCATATTTGGTATCAGCACAAAAGGCATACCTCTTACCCGGTTCGCCTGAAAATGTTACCTCCTCATTTTTTATTACGATTCCGTCTTTTTGGGTATAATCTTTTCCATCTTTTAATCGTTCATAAAAGGCAGCGGGTATTTCAAAAGCTTTTGCTTTTTCAGCATTTAATTTTCGCAACCGCTTTTTTTCTGCAAAGACAAAACCATAGCATTCTATCCGGTGGTTGGTGCGAAAGCATTTTACCGTCAGTTTTTCATTATCCAATAATGTAGCTGGTTCTGTGATATGATGGATATGCAGTGGATAACAAATTTTTGTATCAGCCACTTTTAATTGCAACTCAATAATTTCTTTCAACGGTGAAGGTCCGAATACATGCATTTCTTGCTGGTGGCTTAACAGGCTTAAGGAATTAAGAAGACCGATAAGGCCAAAATAATGGTCGCCGTGCAAATGGGAAATAAAGATGTGAGAAATCTTACTACGACGTATTTTATAATTGATTAATTGTATCTGGGTGCCTTCGCCACAATCAACCAGGTAGTTACTGCCATCCAATGTCACTACCTGGCTGGTAGGATGACGGTCAAATGCCGGAACAGCTGAATTATTGCCGAGAATGGTAACAGCGAACATGAAAAAATCAGCGATTTGGTGTGTTAGTGATAGGAATAAGACTATTGTTTAAACGGTTTAGCTGCACCAGTTTACCCCTCATCTAAAAACTCCCTTTCAATTTCCTCCATTTGCACAATATCCCAGGCTTCACTTTGGGTGGGAGTGATATTCATTATTTCAAGCAGTTCATGCTGGTCAAGAAATTCTTCCACTGGTTTTTGTAATTCACAAATGACAAAAGAGGCGTTATTCTCGTAAAATTTTTGTTGTATCCGGGCCAGCTTTTCAGCAGCCGCTATGTCAATAGACTGGATGTCTTTTGCTATCAGCACAACGTTTTTAACGTCATTTTGCAGGTAAGGCAACAAACATTCATCCAATTCATCTGTCATTGTAGCAGAAAGCGAAGGCTCAGAAACCGTGATGGCATGAAATTTTTCTTTGGTATCCGTTTTGACATTCATAGTTCATTGATTTGATTCTCGCTAAGATTCCGGAAAGCTGATAAAATAACCAGCCTTAAACAACTTAAATTATCAACATTCCGTTTATAATTACGGCAGAACAAGAACCAATTTTATTCGTTAATATTGTATAACAACTAATTATCTAAAAATGGATAATAATTTTTCAACGCAGGTTAAGGAGATTATTTCGTTCAGCAGGGAAGAGGCACTCAGGCTCGGTAACGATTTTATCGGTACAGAGCATTTGCTATTGGGCCTGATAAGAGAAGGGGATAACACAGCTGTCCGTATCCTCAAAAGTTTCAATGTTGACCTTTATGAACTCAGAAAGGAAATAGAACTCGCTGTAAAGGATAAAACTGGTAAAAATATTGCTAATATCAACAGCCTGCCGCTTACCAAGCAGGCAGAAAAAGTAATCAGGGTAACTGTGCTTGAAGCTAAAGCATTAAAAAGTGCTACGGTGGAAACAGAGCATCTGATGTTATCGATTCTAAAGAACAAAGAAAATATTGCTACACAAATCTTAAATCAATTTGACGTGGATTACGATTTATTCAGACAAGAGTTGGGTATCGTAAAATCAAACGATCCCCGGGCCGAATTCCAGGATGAAAACGATGATGATTTTGACGAAGAAAAAAAATATTCTCAGTCAAAAGGCAGTAAGCAGCCTGGTAATGCAAAAAGTAAAACACCGGTACTGGATAATTTTGGCCGTGACATTACAAAGATGGCGGAGTTGGGTGCTTTAGACCCCATTGTTGGTCGTGAATCAGAAATTGAAAGAGTTTCTCAAATCCTTTCCCGGAGAAAAAAGAACAATCCGATATTAATAGGCGAACCTGGGGTGGGTAAAACCGCTATCGTGGAAGGCCTGGCATTGCGTATCGTACAGCGAAAAGTTTCCAGGGTGCTCTTTGATAAGAGAGTTGTTTCACTTGACCTTGCTGCGTTGGTGGCAGGCACAAAATATCGGGGACAGTTTGAAGAAAGGATGAAAGCCATCATGAATGAGCTGGAAAAAAACAGGGATGTGATTTTGTTTATTGATGAATTGCACACTATTGTTGGAGCAGGCGGAGCCAGTGGCTCACTCGATGCAAGTAACATTTTTAAACCAGCATTGGCAAGGGGTGAACTCCAGTGCATCGGTGCTTCCACATTGGATGAATACAGAATGTATATTGAAAAAGACGGGGCATTGGATCGTCGTTTTCAGAAAGTGATGGTTGACCCGCCAAGTGTGGATGACACTATCCAGATATTGAATAATATTAAATCGAAGTATGAAGAGTATCATAATGTTAATTATGACCAGGAGGCGATTGATGCCTGTGTAAAATTGAGTGACCGGTATGTAACTGATCGCCTGCTGCCCGACAAAGCCATTGATGTAATGGATGAAGTGGGAGCAAGGGTGCATTTGAAAAATATTAATGTTCCTCAAAATATTGTGGACCTGGAAGGAAAGATAGAAGATGTGAAGAATGAAAAAAATAAAGTAGTGAAGAGCCAAAAGTTTGAAGAAGCCGCTTCATTGAGAGATACCGAAAAAAGGCTGCAGGAAGACCTGGAGAAAGCAAAAAATGAATGGGAGGAGGAAAGCAAGCATAAACGTTACCCGATAGGTGAAGAAGACATAGCAGAAGTGGTAAGTATGATGACTGGCATACCTGTAAGGAGAATGGTGCAGGCAGAAACGGATAAACTTCGCAAGATGGCGGATGATATGCGGGGAATGGTGGTAGGGCAGGATGAAGCAATCGCCAAAGTAGTGAAAGCCATTCAGCGTAACAGGGTAGGTTTAAAGGATCCGAAGAAGCCAATAGGCACTTTTATTTTTCTTGGCCCTACGGGTGTTGGTAAAACTGAGCTGGCCAGGGCTTTATCCCGCCAGATGTTCGACTCTGAAGATTCTCTCATCAGGATTGATATGAGTGAATACATGGAAAAATTCACGGTGAGCCGTTTAATTGGTGCACCTCCAGGTTATGTAGGATATGAAGAAGGCGGCCAGTTGACCGAAAGGGTTCGTCGCAAACCCTATAGTGTTATCTTGTTGGATGAAATTGAAAAAGCACACCCTGATATCTACAACATATTATTACAGGTATTGGATGACGGACAATTGACAGATGGTTTGGGCCGCAAAATCGATTTTAAGAATACACTGATCATTATGACATCAAACATTGGTGTCCGCCAGTTAAAAGATTTCGGGGCTGGTGTTGGTTTTGCCACCGCATCAAGAGTTGAAAATGAAGACGAAGCAAATAAGGCTGTAATTGAAAAAGCATTGAAAAAAACTTTTTCGCCTGAGTTCTTAAACCGTATTGATGATGTGGTCATCTTTAATAGCCTGACAAAAGAGAACATCTACAATATCATAGATATACTGATGAAGGGTGTTATGAAGAGATTAGCCGCTCTTGGGTTTAGTCTTGAGTTGACAGAGGCAGCCAAAGAATTTCTTGCAGATAAGGGATATGATTCACAGTTTGGCGCCAGGCCGCTGCACAGGGCTATTCAGAAATACCTGGAAGATCCATTAGCAGAAGAGATATTGAACCTGAGTGTAAAAGCCGGCGATGTGCTGATAGCTGATGCAGATGCTGAAAAAACCAAACTGTCTTTCACGTTTAAATCAAGGGCAGAGGAACCATCTAAGGCATAAGTAATCAATAATAAAGTTGTGAAGGAGTACCAATCTACGGTACTCCTTTTTTACTTTTGCCAAGTCGTGGCAAAAAAAATAATCATAACCATCGATGGCTGGTCAAGTTGCGGCAAAAGCACTTTAGCCAAACAGTTGGCTAAAGAGTTGGGTTATTTATATGTGGATAGCGGAGCCATGTACCGTGCTATCACCCTTTACTTTCTTCGTAATAATATTGACCTTGCTGAGAAGAAAGAAGTAAAGGAGGCCTTGAAAAGTATAAGCCTGGAGTTTGTTTTCAATCCCAAAAGTAGTAGCAGTGAAATCTATTTGAATGATGAGAATGTTGAGTATGTAATCCGTGATATGGTAGTAGCTGAAAAAGTAAGTGATGTGGCTGCTATTAAAGAAGTAAGGGAGTTTGCAGTAGCCCAACAGCAATTAATGGGGAAAAAGAAAGGAATTGTAATGGATGGAAGGGATATCGGCACCGTAGTATTTCCAAAAGCAGAACTCAAAATATTTATGACGGCAGATAATGCCATCCGGGTACAAAGACGATTTAAAGAGTTATATGAAAAAAATCCTAATGTGACAATTGAAGAAGTAAAGGATAACCTGGAGATGAGGGACTATATCGATTCTCACCGTGAAGTAAGCCCTTTGCGAAAGGCAAAAGATGCAATTGAGCTTGACAATACAAATCTTACTGAAAAAGAGCAGTTTAGTAAGGCACTTATATTAGCCAGGGATAAAATAGCTCAATTAAAATGAGATGTTTGCAGCATATGAAAAATTATACACAACTATTAGTGATTTCTACTCGCATGATAGGGTAAATAAAAAAATTATAGTGAATAAATGATAAATGATTAAGGTAACCTGACCTTGGGGATGGCTTGCAGACCGTCCTCTTTTTTATTTTTATAGCTTCTACTACTTCTGACACAAAACCTGCTTTTAATCATCTATTCAACAAACAGCAATCATTTTAATCGGATGTATGCTGAATTAGTTTTGGAATAGTCGGAAAACAGGTGTTCTCCTCAGCCCGGCAGAAGAGTTCTTGTTCTATATCTGACTGAGTTCTTTCCTTTAAAATAATTCCTGAATTTAGGGGTTCCAATTATTGGCACCCCGGAATTTTTTTAATCGATTTTTCACACTAAAACCCTAGTCATGAGAACGTTTACTTTTCAAAGAAGCTATTTGCTTCCCTTCTTTATAATCCCATTATTTTTTGTTTCTGCCACACAAGCACAGGTGATACGGCCGTATACAAATATTTATTCTGATAATATCAGGGGAGGGCATGTTATTATTGGCAACACCATTACAGCTATATTCACCAGCGGCAGTGGCAGTACAGGTGTAATAAATACTGCCCAAATGAATGATTTCAGTATCAGCGGAACTGGTGATTATACCTATGGCCGAACCAGTGCCTACGGCAACGATAACTCAAATATCCAGTTTGTAGATATCGATGGAGTAGGTTCAACAGCCAACTCTTCTTCTGCTAACCTTATTCTTCCAGCTGGCAGTAATGTGATCAAATTTGCCCGTTTATACTGGGGCGGAAGAATAAAAAGCAATACCGGAGGATTAAATAATATAAACCTCAGAACTGCTAAAGTGAAATTCAATTCAGAAGGTTATCAAACCATTACAGCAGCTTTAGGTGCTATTGATAAATCAATCGTTGGGGGAGGCGGTACGGATTCAGTTTACCAGGCTTACTTCGACGTTACATCCTATGTAAATGCCAGGGGGAATGGTACATATTATATGGCAGATATTGCAGCGGCAACGGGTTCAATTAGTGGCGGCGGTTATTTTGCTGGTTGGTCACTTGTAGTAGTTTATGAAAACTTGTCATTAGCCTACTCCAGTATCAGAATTTATGACGGGTTTCTGCAAGTATATGATGATGGTTCAGTTACATCACAAACCATTACGCTTAGTGGTTTAAACCCACCGGCTACATTTGCTCTTGCATCTGACGCATATATGTCAACTGTTGCCTGGGAAGGAGATGCCAATCTTGCTGCATCACTTGCCAACCCCAACGGGGATTTTATAAATGTGAATGGAAAAGCAGTTTCCAATACTGCTAATCCCGTTACTAATATGTGGAATGGAACGATTTCAAAAAATGGTGTGCATCTGTCAGGCAATAAAAACCCTGATTTTAAAAACCAAATGGGAATTGATATTGATGAAGTAGAAGTGGGTGTAGGTTTTGGGATTTCACCTGCTACAACTAATGTCAATGTAGTGTTTGGAACTGAGGCTGACCAGTATTTCCCCAGCATTTTCGCCTTCACCATGAAAACAAAACCACCATTGGTGCAGCTGGATAAAATTGTAAAAGACACAGCTTCAGGAAATGCACCCTGGCAGCTTCCTAATAACCTGCTTAATCCAAATGAAATATTAACCTATACAATTACGGGTAAAAACCTGGGAAGCGGTAGTGCTTTCAATTGTGTTATTACAGATACACTGCCCGGTGGACTTACTTTCAGAACAGGCTCTTTAAAAGTTAATGCGCCAACTCCAGGGGTATCTGTAGGTTTCCAAACAGATGCCAATGGTGACGATGCTGCATTTAAGGGAACATTTGGTGGTAAGGATTATATCAAGTTTTTCATTGGAACAGGCTCAACTTCTGTTTCAGGAGGTACTCTTGCGGCTAATGATTCTTTTAGTGTTCAATTCCAGTGCATTGTTCCCTCCAATGCGACAATTATAAACTTTGTATCTAATACTGCCCGGATTACAGGTACAGAGCAGGATGGTATTACTCCTTTTGTTGATGATGGTACTGCCATCATTGGTCCTATCGGAATTGGTCTGCCAGTCAAAATGACTGCCTTTACGGTGCAAAAAATTAATACTGATGCAGTGCTGCGATGGACTACAGCCGGTGAAACAAGAAATGATTATTTTGAAATTCAGCGAAGCATGGATGGTATTAATTTCAATAGTGTGGGAACAGTTAGCGGCAGTGGGACAACAGCAGATATTAAGAATTACCAGTACATCGATCCTCTTATCAATTCAGTAAAGGTTATTTACTATCGCATGAAAGTGATAGATATTGACAAAAAGGGTTCTTATAGTAAAATAGTAGCATTACGCCTGGATGGATTGTTAGCATTGAAGAATTTCACAATATATCCCAACCCGTTTACTACTGATCTTAAATTGCAAATCAGTAGTGCTAAAGAAACTGCCATTACTATACGAATCAACAATGCTGCTGGTCAACTGGAAAGTAATTACAGCATTAATGTTCAGGCAGGAGAAAATATTGTAGTCTTGTCAAATCTGGAAATGTTGAAACCAGGTTTGTACTTCATGGAAATCATTTCTGAAGATGGAAAATTTACCAATAAAATCATTAAACGATAGATGCTCAGGGTTTTTAACTAAACCTCCGGGGATGGCTTTTTGGCCGTCCCCTTTTTTATTTCGGTAATAAATGCGGGGTACTCAAATTCCTTTTTTATTTTTATGCAAATGAAAAATTTTGCGTAAGTCAACACTCAGGCTTCTCCAGCCTTTCATTGTACTGCATGTCATCATTCTCACAGGGATAGTTGGCTATATGGTTATTGAAAATGCCTCTTTTGTGGATTCCTTATTCATGACAACCATTTCAATTACTACTGTAGGATATGGAGAAGTAGTTCCATTAAGTGAACCGGGAAAGTGGTTCACCATCTTTTTGCTTATTACCAGTTGGGGCACTTTCGCCTTTGCTATAACCCGCATCACCCAGTTTGTAGTGAGTGGAGAAATTAATAAATATTTTAAAACCCGAAAGCTCATGAAAGATATTGCCCGTCTTGACAAACATGTTATACTGTGCGGTTATGGCCGTAACGGACACCAGGCTGCTCAAGTTTTGAAAGCACATGATATCCCTTTTATTGTCATTGAAAAAGATGAACAACTCATACTAAAAAAAATTGCAGAGGGTGATGATATCCTGCATCTGGAAGGTGATGGCACGGATGATGATCTGCTGCGTTTGGCAGGGGTAGAAAGAGCAAGGGCGTTGATCACTACATTACCTTTAGATGCTGAAAATGTTTTTATTGTACTTTCTGCCCGTTCCCTAAATCCCGATATTCAGATTATCAGCAGGGCCTCCGAAGCAACCTCAGTACCCAAGCTTAAAAAAGCAGGAGCTAATAATGTGATAATGCCCGATCGCATTGGAGGTTCGCATATGGCAACCCTTGTTTCAAAGCCTGATGTAGTAGAGTTTATTGATTTTCTTTCGGGTGAACAGGGGCAGTCCATTCATATGGAATCGGTAGCTTACGATGATCTGCCGGAAGATCTGAAAGGAAAAACTTTACGGGATGTAATGAATTGGAACAAAACAGGAGTTAATTGTATCGGCATAAAGGATCCCCTTGGTAAATTTCTGATCAACCCTCCGGATGATACTGCTGTAATAAAAGGGATGAAAGTAATGTTGCTGGGAACCCGTCATCAGATCATGCAGCTGAAAGGTAATTTGAAATAGGGATTTCTGTATACACAACAAAAAAGCCATAAAATTTTCTTCATGGCTTTTTAATTTTTTTTGGTTTCAATAATTTATTCTTGCTTCTTCTTCACATCCAGCAATTCTACCTCAAAAATCAATAATGCACCGCCTGGTATCTGTCCCTGTCCCATTACTCCATATCCAAGATCATATGGAATCCAGAATTTATATTTAGAACCGATGGGCATTAGTTGAAGACCTTCTGTCCATCCACGGATTACCTGGCTTACCCCCAGTGTTAAAGGCTGTCCACGGTTATAGGAAGCATCGAATTCTGTACCATTCAGCAAGGTGCCTCTGTAATGGGCAACAAAGGTATCGATGGCAGCAGGCTTATTGCCTTGCCCTTCTGTTATTACTTCATATTGTAAACCGGATGCGGTTGTCTTCACCCCGGGTTTCAATTTATTTTGTGCTAAAAATTTATTCCCTTCCTCGATGGCAGGCTTTACTTTATCCTGTTGTAATTTTACCATATAGTTATTCAGTAAAGCATTGGCAGTTACATCGTCCATTAAAGTTTGTTTTTTACCCAGGATATCATTTAAAGCCCTAAGGAAAACAGTGTTGTTGATCTTTACATCTCCCAGCCCTTGTTGAACGAGGTTAAATGCAGCAATTTCGCCAAGCACATAGCTAACAGAATCGTTGGTTGTTTTTAAAATGTTTACCGGGGTTACCGGTTTAGGAACCTGGGTACGGTTTGCCTGAGTCTTTGGTGGTTGAGCTTTTAATGCACCAGTTCCTGCCAGCAGCAATACGGATAAGATTATTTTTTGCATATTTGATTTTTTGAGTTGTCAAAAATACAGGTTGAAACCGTAATTCGGCTGCCTGTAATCATTTAATTTCGTTCTGTTATCAACCAATATATAATGGAGTTATATTCACATCCTTTGCAAATACGTTGGTCCGACCTGGACCCCAACTTTCATCTGCGTCATTCTGTTTATTATGATTGGGGAGCCTTGTGCCGTATGGAATACCTCATTCAACATGGATTGACTCCTGCTGTCATGCAAAAGTTGCATTTTGGTCCTATCATCTTCCGGGAAGAAGCTGTTTTCAGGAAAGAAATTAAATATGGAGATAACTTAACTATCAATCTTAAATTAGTTAAAGGCCGTAGGGATTATTCCCGGTGGACCATTGCCCATGAAATAAAAAAACAGGAGGATACACTTTGTGCGGTGGTTACTGTTGACGGCGCCTGGATGAATTTAAAGGAACGAAAGCTTTTTATTCCTTCTGTGGAAGTGACTGATGTATTCAGTCAGATGCCCATTGGAGAAGATTTTCAGTGGCTGGATTAATTTCTCCGGCATTATTAAGGTAAATAATTTTTGAAGGAAACCTGGCTGCATATCCATTTACCAGGTTGCGGATAAAACTATTTTCTTTATAAGTAGTCAGGTATTCTTTCAACGAATCAGGATTTGTTATTTGTGCATCTGCAGGAATATAGCCCATGCCATAAAAGGTGCCTTCCCAAACCAGTATGCAGGATTTGTCTTCATCATTTAATCCCTTATCAACAATGGCAAAGGATGGTTGTGCCCGGAGTGAGTCACAAGCTTTTTTCACTCTTTCATTGTAGGATGCTGCGGTTTCTTTTTGTTTACAGGCACCATAACAATATCCCTCATTCATGCCTTCGCATGGCCCGGTATCTTTTTGCAGGAAACAAAGCTTTGGGCAGAGGTTAAAATCTTTAATCAGTTTTCGGATAATGGCATGACCATCTACCAGGTAGTGAAAGGTGTAAACAGGATGTAACCGTTTCCTGTTTTTATCTATTGCCAGTCGTTGATAGCCATTTTGGTCTTCATAGCTGAAAATGCCATACACATCTTCCCATCTTTTTTGGGATGAATTGAAAACAGGCCACCTTTTTTTTATTTCTGTTGATTCGAGTATACAGGACATCAGCTCGGTGCCACAGGTTTGATAGCTGATGGCATGCACATGCTGCATAAAGTTTTGCTTCTGCCGGCTTTCAGAATTATTACTGAAATGACTGTTGACCCGGTAACGGATATTATTGGCTTTGCCAACATATACCACTTTGCCTTTTTCATTATGGAAATAATAAATACCCGGAGTATAAGGTAATTTATTAAAATGCTCTTTGGGAACGTTGGGCGGCAGTATGGCTTCTTTTGAATTTCGCTGCAGGCTTTTTTGAATGTGCTGTTCGGTATCATGTTGCAAAAGCAATTCGAAAACCTTTACGGTGGCTTCAGTATCACCACCGGCCCGGTGGCGGTCATTGATGATAATGCCCAATGACTGGCACAACCTGCCAAGGCTGTAGGAGGGGAATCCCGGAAATATTTTACGGCTCAATCTGACGGTGCAGAGCTTTTTACTATTCAGGTCGAACCCACATTCTTTTAAATGGGCATTTATAAAAGAGTAATCAAAGTTTACATTGTGGGCAATGAAAATTTTGTCGTGAAGTAGAGTATGAATTTTTTCAGCTACCATCTCAAAGGTGGGTGCATTGGCTACCATTTTATCGTTGATACCCGTCATGGCCTGGATGTAATAGGGGATGGGCTGACGGGGGTTGATGAGGCTTTCAAATTTTTCGATTACAGTATTGCCATCATGTACATGAATGGAAATTTCAGTGATACCGTTGGCGGCAGCATAACTTCCGGTAGTTTCAATATCAACGATGGCATACATAAATGGAACAGCTAATTTCGTAAAAATTTACGGGTTAGTGACAGATGAAAAATTTATAATGTTTCGTAACAGGCTTACCAAGGTATTTCGCCATATCAGTAAGCATGCCCGGCGGCAGGGTGTCAGCTGCTACCGGGTGTATGATCATGATATACCAGAGTTTCCCTTTTGTATTGAGTTTTACGGGGATAAATTATATGTGGCAGAATATAAACGCCAGCATGGTATGACGGATGCGGCGCATGATGATTGGATGGAGAAGAGCCTTGCCATCATTTCGGAAGTGGTGAAGGTGCCTGCCGGAAATATTTTTCTCAAACTGCGGCAACGAAAGCCGGGAAGGCTGGGGCAATACCAGAAATCTGGTGAAGGGCAGCATAACCTGATAGCTATCGGGTTTGTAGTAGAGGAAAACGGGTTAAAGTTTATTGTAAACCTGAGCGACTACCTGGATACCGGGCTATTTCCCGACCATCGCATTACCCGGCAATTGGTTCGGGAACAAAGTGCCGGTAAAAAAGTGCTGAACCTGTTTGCTTATACAGGTTCTTTTTCGGTGTATGCCGCAGCAGGGGGAGCTGCTGAAGTGGTAACGGTGGATTTGTCGAAAACATATCTGAACTGGGCAGAAAAAAATTTGCAGTTAAATGGGTTTACCGATACCACAAAATACAAAACGGTACATGCAGATGTAAAGCCATACCTGAAAACCATACCCCCGGCTTATTATGATATTATTATAATGGACCCGCCTACATTCAGTAATAGTAAGCGAATGGCTGACATTTTGGATATACAGCGGGACCATGTAGAACTCATTAATGATTGCCTGATAGGATTAAAGGCCGGGGGCAGTCTTTATTTCAGTACCAATTTTAAAAAGTTTGCACTGGATAAGGAAAAAATCAAAGCTGCATCTATTACTGATATTACAAGGCCCACCACCCCGTTTGATTTTGAGGGAAAGCTTTTTCGCTGGTGCTATCTTATAACCCGGTAGAGATATTTCCAGCAAGCAATAAAAAATGTATTTTAGACTGGTAAACTTATAACCAGCTGAAATACTTATTTTCAAGAGGCGCCTTTCTCATGGTGTTGCTTTGTTTTTGTTGGGCAACAGATTCATATTCCCAGTTGCATTACAAAGGCCGGAATCTCACCATAGCCGATGGCCTTTCAGATAACAGGGTCACCTGTTTTTATAAAGACCGTACCGGCTTTTTGTGGGTAGGAACTAAAAACGGGTTAAACCGGTACGATGGGCACTCATTTAAGGTGTTCAGACCCTCCCCGGGTAATTCTATTTCCAATGAAGTGATTAATGATATAGCCGGCGATAACGAAGGCAATATTTGGGTAGCCACTATGAAGGGATTAAACTGTTATAACCCGGGAAATGATTCCTGGGTGGTGTTATTACCCTCACCCAAAAAATCAAAAAATGAAATTCCTAATCTCATTGTCTGGGATATATGGTTTGATAAAAAGGATCTTTTATGGATTGCAGCTGATGTGTTTGAGTTTAGCAGTTACGATAGAAAAAATAAAAAATTTACCTATTATGACTGGCCCGGCTTTGCCAGGAAAAATCTGCAGTTGGCTAATACCGGTAATTATAATTCCATTAAAAAATTTATTGCTAAAAATGAACAGGAGTTTTTGCTGGGAACCTCCAAAGGTCTTGTAAGCCTGCAGCCAGAAACCGGTGAATTTAAATTCCTGGGTGGGGGATATTATGCAGATGTGTATGATATAAAATATGATTCGGGTACCCGCAAAACTTTTCTTTCTGTCCAGCAAGGGCAGGTATTTAGTTATAATGAGCAAGACCAGCAATATTTGGAATTAAAGCCGGTGGCAGAAGCATATCCTTCCACAGAATACAGGATGACAGATAAACAGGAATGTTGGATGGCTTCAGAAAAGGGATTGTTGAAGATTGACCCTCTTACAAACAAGGCAGTTATTTCCTCCGCAGAACTTCCTTTTACCGGTGCATTGTTGCCCGGGGGAGTCAATTCACTTTTGACAGATGAAACAGGAATTCGCTGGGTGGCTACACCCAATGGTTTTACGGGTATTGATTATTCACATCTCAATTCATCTTTCTTACCACTGGTATATTCTTCCGGTAAAGAGGGAATAAATAATATGACAGGCGTTTGTTATGAAGAGGAAGAGGATAAATATTTTGTTTGTTCTGTAAAACCGGCTGCCGTTTTTATCATTAATCGAAAAACGGGGAAGATCGGGAAAATAACCAGGGACCACTCGGGAAATTTATTGCCACCATGTTTTGCAATAAAGAAAGATATCAGTAACAGGCTATGGTTGTTAACCGAGCGGTATGTGTACCAGTATGACAGGGAGAATGGTTCCTTCCGGATATTTCCACTCCCTAACAAGGGAGCTATAGCAGGCTTCAGGGATGTGGTAGAAGATGCAGAAGGTAATCTTTGGTTTGCAGGGTTTCATTCCGGAATCTATTATTATAATATAAAGGAAAATACATTTATTGAAATCGCAGATCCGAAAGCTGTTTATTTAAAAACTGGTGCCACCTCTCTGTATGCCGATAATCAGCATAAGGAAGTATGGATAGGCACCATGGGTATGGATTTGTATAAGTATGATGTTGTGTCAAAAAAAATAACTTCCTATCATGAGACTGAACAAAATCCTGAATATGTTTCCCTGAATCTTGTTAATGATATAACAGCCGATAAGAATGGAACTATTTGGATTGCTACACATGCCGGGGGCATTTTCAGGTATAACAGGGGAACGTCCTATGAAATGGCGTTTACAAAATTTGATATGCGAACCGGACTTACTACTAATAATATTATTTCAATGGAGGCGGATTTTAAAAATAATCTTTGGCTGTTATCAGGAAACGGTATCTCCGTCATTCATTCAGATGGCAGAATCTATCCTGCTTTTTCGAACGAAAAAACTTTTGGTTTTTCCGCCTATGGTTCTGATATTAATATACCCCACGATATTTATTTTAATAATATCAACAGAGAATTAATGGTGGCCGCCGCCGGTGGGGTATTGTTTCATTATCCATACACAGTTCAAAATGCAATATCATTTCCACTGGTATTGACTGAAGTAATAGTAGATGGAGAGAAAAGGAATTTGTCATTACTGAATAAAGGCGAAGTGCTTAAGGTGCCATCCCGTATAAAATCATTGAACTTACAATTTGCAGGACTATATTATGGAAGTGCAGACGAAATTGTCTATGAGTATATGTTGACAGGGTATGATACCGGGTGGCTTCGGGCTGATAATAAATTCCAGATTAGTTACCAAAATCTGCCCGCTGGCGTCTACACGTTTAAGGCAAGGGCGGTGGACAGATCTGGCCGGGTTGCTGGTGAGTTACGGGAGGTACCATTTTCAATTTCTCCGGCATTCTGGCAAACAGGTTGGTTTGTTGTGTTCTGTATATTAGCTGCTCTTAGTGCCATCTACGGTATCATTCATTCATTACAGCGAAAGCTAAAAGAAGAAGAACAGCTGAAGAGTTTTGCCACTTCTTTATATGGCCAATCTACAGTGGATGACATTTTCTGGGATATGGCCTCTAATTGCATAAGGGTGTTGGGGTTCGAAGACTGTGTAATATATCAGAAAGATGATTACAGGGAAGTAATGATACAAAGAGCAGCTGCCGGCCCCAAAAATCCGTATAGCGGAAGAGATATTATTAACCGGATTGAAATACCGTTTGGTAAAGGGATAGTGGGAACAGTGGCCCAAACGGGTAAGCCAGCACTAATAAAAAATACAAAAAAAGATCCCCGGTACATTGTGGATGATGAAATGAGATTAGCTGAAATTACTGTACCACTTTTAATAGACGGTAAAGTGTATGCTATTATTGATTCAGAACATAGGCAGAAGAATTACTTCAAATCGTATCACTTGAGGATGCTGAAGAAAATTGCTGCTATCAGTGCAGAGAGAATTTCAAAATACCTGATGGAAGAAAGGCTGCGTACAAAGATTGCCAGGGATTTGCATGATGAAATGGGTTCTACACTGACCAGTATAAATATATTAAGTAAGGTGGGGATGGAATCCGGTCAGGTGAGTGAGGAAGTTAAATCTTACTTGCAGAAAATAAAAGACAATTCCGGGAAAATGATGGAAAGTATGAGTGATATAGTGTGGGCTATTAATCCTGCTAACGACAGCCTGGAAAAAGTACTGATACGGATGAAGGAATTTACGGCAGAAATGCTGGAGCCGGCCCGAATCAATTATTTTTTTGAGGTAGAGGGGGCGTTAGAAAAGTCAATGCTTAACCTGGAACAACGTAAAGACCTATACATGATTTTTAAAGAAGCGTTGAATAATGCAGTTAAGTACAGCGAAGCAACCGAGATAACAATTACCCTTCGGTTCAAGGATAACTTGTTACAATTGTCAGTTACAGATAACGGCAGTGGGTTCAATGATGCGTCAATTTATTCAGGCAATGGATTGATAAATATGAAAAGCAGGGCGGCTGCCATGCAGGGGCTTTTGACAATTAAATCTATACCGGGCACAGGCACAACGGTATTGCTCGAAAAGAAGGTCACATGATTAGGGTATATATTAACTAGCAAAACTGTTTTATGTTGCACTGTTGCTACATGAACAAAACCCGGCAAATGCCCATCAACATCATCATATTTGAAGACAACACTAATCTCAGGGAAAGCCTCGTTAACCTGTTGGCACTGACCGGTGATTATAATGTTGCGGCCAGTTTCCCCGACTGTACCACTGTTATACAACAGGTAAAAGAATGGAAACCGGATGTGATATTGATGGATATTGATATGCCGGGTATCAATGGCATTGAGGCCGTAAAAAAAATCAGAACTATTGATACAACTGTTCAGATTATCATGTTAACAGTATTTGATGATAACACACATGTGTTTGAAGCCATGTATGCAGGGGCCAATGGCTATCTCCTTAAGAAATATGTTTCAGATAAACTAATCCATTCTATCCGTGAAGTATTGGATGGAGGGGCGCCGATGAGTCCTTCGATTGCAAGAATGGTGATTTCTAATATGCAACAACCAGTAGCGTCAACAACAAATGACTATCAGCTCACCAACCGGGAAAAAGAAATATTGCAATTGCTTTCCAAGGGCAACAGTTTTAAATTAATTGCTTCTGATTTATGTATTAGTCTTGATACTGTCCGCACACATATCAAACGTATCTACGACAAGCTCCATGTTCGTTCACAAATTGAAGCGGTAAGCAAGGCTATTAATGAAAAATTGGTTTAGCTTTTTAAAATCTATCCGAATAGCAGGAGGGTCTGCAGGACATTTCTCACATCATTAGGGTATTGCCGGAAATTATTTATATCATTTCCTTTAGGGCAGAAAATTTTACCCAACATTATAAATTAAGCATATGAACAAGAGTACCTTCCTTCTCGCAGGCATATTGGCTGCTTCAGTTAGTACCGTTGCACAAAACGTTGGTATCGGAACGCCGGCTCCCGAGTCAAAACTGCATGTAGTGGATACAATAGATGTAGCCGATGGCAGCAGCGGGGCTTTTGTCAATGTACATAATGCTACGCTATTTGCACCCACTGGCACACTAAGTGGTATCCGCTTTCGTCTTGATGGGGTAAATGCAGGTGCTAATGCCCGCTACAAGGGCGGTATTTATTTTGAAAAAACTGGAAGTTTTGGAGTAGGCAAACTTCACTTTCTTACAAATAATCTTGGAAATAATAATAGCATCACCACCGCAGATGCCCGTATGACCATAGCTTCTGATGGACGGGTTGGAATAGGTAACAGTAGTCCTTCATTATCTCAGCTGGAGATAAATGGGCCCAGTAACTCATCTCTGCTAACTGTCCGCAACGGAGAGGATCAGCCAGGTATCAGCCAATCAGTTCCTTTGAATTTTTCTCCTACCCTGAGTTTTAATTTATATTATGCTAATGCGTATCGCTATTTAAGCACCGGTTATGGGGCTAATATTCAATACAGTCCAACCACTGGTGTACTTTCCTTCAGCAGCTCACAAACTAAGGGAAACCCGGGGGAGACAAGTTTTTTTAATGCTGCTTCATTAATGTTAGACAGTAATGGCAATGTAGGCGTGGGCACCTCTGCACCCAAAGCCAAATTGCATGTAACTACGGGAATGGTTATTGGTACCACCTCTACAACGCCAGCCACAGGATATATTTTATCTGTAAATGGAAAAATCATTTCGGAGGAAGTGAGAGTGCAATTGGATGCTAACTGGCCGGATTATGTATTTGATAATACATACAAATTGAAATCATTGAAGGAAGTGGAACAATATATTGCGGCCAACAAACATTTACCCGGCATACCCTCTGCCAGGCAAGTTGAAAAGGAAGGTCTTCATCTCGGAGATATGCAGAAAAGAATAATGGAAAAAGTGGAAGAGCTTACTCTCTATATTATCCAACTCAGCAAAGAGAACCAGCAAATGAAGCAGGAGATAGAAACACTACGCAAAATTGTTGAGAGTAAATAAACGCTTCTTCCTCATAAAAAAAGCAAGATGAAAAAAATTTGCATATTGTTCCTGTTACTGGCAGGGCTTACAACAGTGGCGCAGGTAAAAGTGCCAGCAGAAGTGGCGCAACGTTTGCAGGGCAACAAAAATTTTTCTGATTATGCCCGTGAAATGATGCAGTATGTTACCAGTAACCAGTCTCGTTTTCCGGTGGGCTCAAGGGAGAGAACTTATTTTGAGAAGCAGGAAAAATTTCTGGCCCGCCAGCTTTGGTATCTCGAAGGCAGACAGGATGCCAATGGCGATATTGCTGACTATACCCGTAAAACTTTTACTGCTGTTCAACAATATGAGACGGGCAGGGCGGCTCAACGTGTGGAAGCCACTGCGTATGGCAGTTGGAGTATCGTAGGCCCTACTAATATTACAACCAGTGCAACGACTTTACATACGGGCATTGGCCGGGTAGACCGCATTGCTTTTCATCCTACTGACCCCGATGTTATTTTCGCCGGTACACCTGCAGGAGGCGTATTTAAAAGTAATAATGGCGGCGACAATTGGTTTAACCTGAATTCTTATATGCCCTCTCTCGGTGTGTCCGGCTTAGTAGTGAGTTGGGCTGATGCCAATGATATTTATGTACTGACAGGTGACGGGGACAGCAATATTGGGGATAATGGTTTTGTACAGGGGTTTGATTATATCCGTCCTTCTATCGGGGTATTGAAATCCACAGATGGTGGAGTGACATGGCAACGTACCGGTGATTTTGGGCTTGCTGGTTTCTATGTGGGTTATAAGCTGGTGCAAAGCCCCACCAATGCTAATGTATTAATTGCTGCTACGAGCCAGGGTTTATTCCGGACTGCCAATGGTGGCACCACATGGACATTAGTATCATCCAACAGTAACAGGTATTATGATATTGAATGGAAACCGGGAAGCAGCACTACGGTTTATGCCTGTACCGCAGGTAGATTTTACATTTCTACTGATGCAGGAGCCAATTTTACCGACAGTAATTTAAATTTTGATTTTACAATATCATCAGGAGAAAGGACTGCCATTGCTGTTACACCAGCAAATGCAAACTATGTATTTGTATTTACTAATAATGATGGAACTAATATTGGTGTTTTCAGAAGTACCAATAGCGGGGCAAGTTTTACAAGAAGAAACAACTCTAATACTATTACATCAGGCACAGCTTCCTATATGCATAATCTGACTGTTGCTTCTGATAATGTCAATATCGTACTTACCGGTGGCCTGGAAATATACCGTAGTACGGATGGGGCTTCGAATTTTTCACTATCTAATCAACGGGGTAATGCCAACCAACCAGATTATGCACATGATGATATACATGAGTTGGTCTATAACCCGTTGGATAATACCCTCTATGCAGGTGCTGATGGGGGTGTTTATAAAAGTAATGATGACGGAGTAACTTATGTGGCTAAATACACGGGGATGACCAATACACAGTATTATCATTTTGATGTGTCAGATGCAGATGAGAATTATATGTTTGGCGGGGCGCAGGATAATGGGGGACATTACCGCAACGGGGCTACTTCTACTTTTCTGCATACGATAAAGGGTGATGGATACGATGTGCGGTTTTACAATGGCGCCACCAGCCAGCTTTATTTATCAGTCAATAAAAGTTTGTACCGTTCCAATGCTACACTTACAGATTGGACCGAAATGCCGGGCATGGATGCAGACTGGTATAAAACTGTTGCCATCTCTTATTCCAATAACAATATTGTTTTTGCCAGCAGCGACCCCGTTTATCGTACTATCAACGGAGGAACAGGTTGGGTAAATGTAGGTGCCAATGGCCGATGGGCACTGGTAACCTGCCCCAGTAACAGTAACCGGGTATATGCAGCCGGTGGTGATAGCTGGAATGACGGTGGTACGCAGGGTGGTAAAAAACTATTCCGGAGTGATGACCAGGGTGATACCTGGGTGGAACTACAGGAGAATACAGGATTCCCGGAAACTATCACCAAGATTACCGGTATTGGTGTAGACCCTGGTAATTCCCTGAGGTTATGGGTAACCATGGGAGGCTTTACTGATGGGGAAAAAGTGTACTACAGTAATAATGGTGGTGATACATGGAGTAACTTATCAGGATCCATCCCCAACATCCCTGTTAATTGTATTACCATTGATGCTAATCTTGATGCTTATATCGGTACTGATGCAGGTGTTTTTTTTAAGTCTGCACTGATGCCCGACTGGCAACCGTTTTATAATTTTCTGCCCCGGGTGCCGGTAACAGAATTGCATATCAGAAACGGTACCATCTATGCATCCACTTTTGGCCGTGGTATCTGGAAGTCGGATACGCATGGTGACTGCCCGGCCTCCCTCAATTTTCCAGGGAATTTGCAGAGTGTACGATTTTATGAAGCAGTGATAATTACCAGTAGCGGTACATTAACCGCAGGGGCTGGTACGCAAATTTTTCTCCGGGCAGAGAATTATGTGTCATTGACAGAAGGCTTTCTTGCTAATGCCAGTACGGGTGAAAGTTTCCGGGCATGGATAGGTAATTGTGCATCGGGTGGAATACCCACGATGCGAAATAGTGAAATCAATGCGTGGCAGGCAGGGCGCACCAATAGTAACAGCCTGTCAAAAAAAGAAGAGGATAATAAAATTATTTATTCGGTGAATATGCCTTTTGATGGAAAGGCCAGCCTGTTGTTACTGGATGGGGATGCCAAACCTAAGGAAGTGTTTTTATTGAATAAGATGCTAAAGAAAGGAATGAATGAAGTAACCTTACCGAAATCAGAAAGCCAGGCAGGAAGGCTGGTGCTGTTTATTGATGGACAACTGAAAGGAGTGGTGGAGTAAAATATTGAAATGTTTTTTATAGCAAGAAGAGCCGCCGTAAGGCGGCTCTTCTTTTTTGTTCTCAGTGTCATTGCGGGCAACAATCCTTCACAAATAAATTTTCTTTGTGCCTCTGTGTCTATGTGGGATACCAAACTCTTAAATCAATTGTATCTCTTTGCGTCGTGGCGTCTTTGCGGTAAATCAAAACTCTTTACAAAGTCTTCAGCACCTCATTCATACTCCTCACCGCATCAGCACTTTTATTAAAGGCAGCTTGTTCAGCTTCGTTCAATTTAAAGTCAATGATTTTTTCCCAGCCGTTTTTGCCAATGGTAACGGGAACGCCGAGACAAATATCCTTCTGACCATATTCACCATCCAACGCTACGCAGCAGGTAAATAATTTTTTCTCATCTCTTACAATCGCTTCTACCAGTGCTGCACCGGCTGCACCGGGAGCATACCAGGCCGATGTGCCGAGTAAGCCTGTTAATGTGGCCCCGCCAACCATAGTGTCTTTTACAATTTTTTCCTGTTGCTCTGCGGATAAAAAGTTGGTAACGGGTGCACTGTTCCAGGTGGCATGACGGATTAACGGAATCATGGTAGTATCACCATGTCCGCCTACCACTACTGCATTTAAATCAGCAGGGCTGCAACCGAGGTGCTGGCTCAGTTGATATTTAAAACGGCTGCTATCTAACGTGCCACCCATGCCAATGATACGGTGCTTGGGTAAACCGGTGGATTGTAATGCGAGGTATGTCATGGTATCCATCGGGTTACTGATAACAATAATGATGGCCTTGGGAGAATGCTTTAAAATATTTTCAGCTACTCCTTTTACGATTCCTGCATTTACGCCTATGAGTTCTTCCCTTGTCATACCGGGTTTACGGGGGATGCCGGATGTAATTACAACAACATCGCTGTTAGCTGTTTTGGTATAATCATTAGTGCTGCCAGTAATTTTTGTATCGAAGCCAAGCAGGGTAGCCGTCTGCATCATATCCTGGGCCTTGCCTTCGGCAATGCCTTCTTTAATATCGAGCAATACCAGTTCAGTACAAAGTTCTTTGCGGGCAATATTATCGGCACAGGTAGCCCCTACGGCACCGGCACCTACGACAGTTACTTTCATCAGAAAATTATTTAAAAAGTGAAGAATTACCTGCCAGCCGGCAGGCAAGTTTTGCGGGGCAAAGGTAAAAGAAAGTTTCCCGTTAGAAGTTTGCTACTGAAAGTTATTTTTCAAATTCTTTCAGCACTTTGTCAATGGGTAAGGAGCCTTCAAAGACGGAAATCAATTCTTTTTTCTTATCGTAAAAAGCGAGGAACGGCAGGTTCCGTATCATGAAGTAAGTTACCAGAAAGAAATTGGGGTCCTGTGCTACAACAATGTTTTTATAGTCGGCCAGTTTATATTTTTCCCTGAAAGTGAACATGGAATCAAAGAGCATGGAAGTGGCCATTACAATTTGAATGTCTTTGAACTTGTCAATATTTTTTATAATTTCTCCCGTTTCATGCTGGCAATGCTCACACTGTGGATTGAAAAGCATCAGCATGGTTGGTTTTTTCTTGTCAAGGTCTGCTTTGGTAAAATAAGTGGTGCTATCGGGCAATAATAATTTTACGGGTGGAAAGGAAGGAAATCTTTTGTACGGTGGTTGTATGGAATCATTCTGTGCAAAAGCAATGGAGGTAAAAAATAAAGTGAGCAGTGATAGAAATATTTTTTTCATTAGATTGAATTATTTAACGGATGATGGTAACGACGCCTTTTCGGATTACAAGGTTGCCTTTATAATCAATGCCTTCTGCCACCCAGGCATAGGTGCTGGTACCTTGTTGAGTACCGTTTATTCTTCCATCCCATCCACGTTTTGGGTCTTGAGTAGAAAATACCATTTGTCCCCAGCGATTGAACACCCGGAAGAATTTAAAATCCTGAATTCCTACGGGCACGGGCCTCAATACATCATTTAATCCATCATTGTTTGGAGTAAAGCCGGAAGGAACATAAATGTCGGGGCCTTTATACACTTTTACCAATATGTCATCTACTCCCTGGCAACCTTCGGGAGTAGTGCCAACTACCAGAAAACGCTGGTCGGCAGTAAGTGTGGTTACAGGTGTTGCACTATTGGGATTGGAAAGAAAACTGCCCGGTGTCCATGTGTAAGAGGTAACACCGGCAATACTTACTTCTCTCACAAATAATTGAATTGGTTGGTTCATGGCGGCTATGGTATCATTGCCGGCAAAAATGCGGACAGAAGGCGTTACATCTATTTTTACAATGTCGGATACCAATGAGTGACAATTAAACATATCAGTTACCATCAACGAATAAGTAATATCGTTCGTGGCTTTTACATCCGGGTTTTGTAGTGTAGTGGATGAAACAAAATAAGTGGATGGTGACCATTGATAGCTTACACCTCCTGTGCCTTGTAACCGGAATATTTTTCCATAACAAACAGCCACATCTGGACCGGCATCAGCTATTGGAGCAGGCCTTATAAATAATTGTACCGAATCAATAATGGAACAAATACCCGTGGTGGCTGTCAGGTAATATTTAGTTGTTACAGAAGGACTGGCAGTGGGATTTAAGATGGTTGTATTATTTAGGGTAGATCCCGGCGACCATGAAAAACTTGTTGCATTCGAAATAGCTGGTAGCAGGTAACTGGTGCCTTCGCAAATCGTGGCGTCTGCACCTGCATCAACGGTTACTGTATTATTTAATGCTACCGTTACTGATTGAGATACCAGGCAATTGTTACCATCCCGTAGGGTTATCGTATAAGTGCCAGCAACAACATTGAATGAATTACCAGTTTGAAAATTTGTTCCGTCGATAGAATATGTATAGCTATTATTACCCCCTGTTCCCGCTATTGTAATCGTACCATCTGCATTGCCGGAACAAGAAGCTGCTCCTGTTGTTATACCGGTTATTAGCAAATCAGGAAATCCCTGTGTGATGATCACTTGTAAACTATCAACACAATTACCATCTCTCATTTTTACCCAATAAGTTCCGGCAGTCAGGTTATTAAAAGTACTGTCGGATTGCCAGTTTATTCCATCCAAAGAAAATTGAACCGGCTGAGTCCATTCAGGACCACCCGCCACTTTTATCTGCCCATGGGTGGCATTCCGGCAGTTTACATCTGTTTTGGAAATAAATTCCATGTCTTTCAATCGCACAAAAACAGAATCCTGTGCATTGCAGGTGCCAATGCTGGCTGTACATATGTATGTCGTTGTATTGTTTACAGGTGTAGCTATAGGGTCACGGATAGAAGTACTCGTTAATGTAGGGTCGGGCAACCATTGGTAAACTGTATATCCGGCAGAAGCATTTAATTGTATAGAAGCACCTTTGCAAAGTATGGCTGTATCTGGTGTTAATGAAAGAATATCATAATCTCTTATTTGAATAACCGTACTGTCAGTAGGCGTTGCAGTGGCGCAGCCAGCAAGTGCATATATTTTAATTTCTTCAATTCCTTCCGTTATACCATCAATTAATGGAATAACATTCACTGTAACAAAACTATCATTAGCCGGTATTATAACCGAGGTTGGAAGTAATGAATAATCAACTCCATTCATAGCAGTTCCACTATAGGAGAGTGAAACATTTAATGGAAAAGGGTCCTTCTTCGGTCTTCTGATATTAAAAGCTCCGGTAACACATCCTTCCACCAGGTAACTGAGCCCTGTTACAGGATCTGTTTGTGTAAGGTTTGTAATTCCGTTTATGTTCGAGCTAAGACTTCTTGCTTCCAGAAAAACACCGCTATCATACAGGTCATCACCCACATCTGAGATAACTAATTTCAGGTGATAGGTCTGGCAGGGTTGTACTTTTTCTTTTGCCGTAAGTACAGTTGTGTGTCCATCATGGGTAAAGAAAAGATTTGACCTGTTATCAATATAATAGGCAATATTATTTGGACAGGTACCGGATGGAACATTGTTTACATTAAAAATAGAAACGGGAATAGTGGTGTTAGGAACCAGGGCAATATTTTTTAAACCAGGAATACCGGGTCCGGAAATAAAAAAGGCAAACGCATCATTAAAAGTACATACAAAAGCAGGAGTGTATTCTTCTGAGCTAAATACATAATTGAACTTAATGCTATCGCCCAATGGAGTGAAATCAAATTCAAGTACGCAGGCATCATTAAGGTCTGATAAGGGGGAACCAATAGCTGTTGCAAGGTTTGCATCTCCGGGTAAGTTCCACCCGTTATCAGCAAGGGCACTTTGCGCCTGGGTAGCTCCATTGCCATCTACTCCGCGGATGGTTCCAACAGTTTTAGCCCTGCCGCTCGTTAACACAATGCCGCTGTCAATTCCGATATTGGTGCCGCTATTGTTATTAAAAAAGGATGCCATCTCCCTTCTCCCGGTAAAACTTACATTGCTGATAACAACACCATCACCAACTAATTTTTGAGCCAGTTCCTGTGTAGTATTGTGAGCTGTAATTACAAGTTGAGCAGATGAAGCATAGCTGCTGCAAAGAAAAATGGTGATAATGAGTAGTCTTGTCAGAGATAATTTCATTAAACTATTAGCCTTGGATGGCGAATATAAAAGAAATGGTTCATAATCATTTGACCAGGGGAAGCTTCCTTTTGCCAACAACTATACCTCCCTTATCTTTGCCGCCTCAATTTTCGAATTGCATAATTTCAAATTTTCAATTTAAAATGGCAAATACATCAGACATCAGCCGGGGTTTAATCATCAACTTAGATGGTAGTCTTTATACAGTAGTTGAATTTGGCGAAAATAAAACGGCCCGTGCCGCTGCCAAAGTTTGGGCGAAGCTAAAAGGTGTTGATAATAACAGGTCTATAGAAAAAACATGGAACTCCGGTGATACCATCTTCCCGGTACGGGTGGAAAGACGTTACTATCAATTTTTATATAAGGATGATACTGGCTATAACTTCATGGACAATGAAACCTTCGAACAGATAGCATTACAGGAAACCACCATTGATGCTCCCCAATACCTGAAAGAGGGTCAGGAGGTGGGCATCTTAATTAACACAGAAAATGACCAGGTTCTTGGTGCAGAATTGCCAGACAAAATTGTTTTACAAGTTACATATACTGAACCGGGCATGAGGGGTGATACTGCGACCCGTACTTTAAAGCCGGCAACATTAGAAACCGGTGCCACACTCGGCGTTCCTCTTTTTGTAAATGAAGGAGAGCTGATCCGCATTAATACCAAAACAGGCGAATACCTGGAACGGGTAAAAGCCTAAAAAAATTTAGGAAAATGGCCTTAAATCATTCGGTTTTTGGCCATTTTTCATTGATTTGAGCTCTATTTTGGCCAAAATCATTAAAAATCCTTCAATTTCTGAAATTGATTTCATTACCTTAGCCCCCGTTCCGCACTTTGGAACTACTTCTTAACCAAAACTGTCTATAAAATTGAAAAACATGGACTTCAAACAAATTCAGGAGTTGATTAAGATGATCAACAAATCGAATATTGGTGAACTAACGATTGAGCAAAAAGATTTTAAAGTTACCATCAAACAAAAAGAAGAACATGTGACGCAGGTCGTTTCTGCAAGCCCTGTTCAGCAGGCTCCGGTGTACACCGCTGCCCCTCCGCCTGCCCCCACTAATCAGCAGTCTGGTGTACCAGTTGCAGAAAAACCAAAAGCTGCTGAAGCTCCCCCTGCCAATACAATAACAATCAAAAGTCCGATGATAGGTACGTTCTACCGGAAATCATCTCCCGATAAACCTAATTTGGCTGATGTAGGTACAGATGTAGTTCCCGGCCATGTGGTTTGCATTATTGAAGCCATGAAGCTTTTTAATGAAATTGAAAGCGAAGTAAAAGGTAAGATCGTAAAAGTGCTGGTAGAAGATGCTTCCCCGGTGGAATATGATCAACCGCTGTTCCTGGTTGAGCCTGCATAAGTAAATATTAAAATTGAAACCAAAGGGAATAAAACCCTGCAGGTTCATTTTGATTATTAATTATTAATTATTAATTATTTCCTTGTGTTTAAAAAAATATTAATTGCTAATCGAGGAGAAATAGCCCTCAGGGTAATCCGGACTGCAAGAGAAATGGGCATTAAAACAGTTGCTGTTTATTCTACTGCCGATAGGGATAGTCTTCATGTAAAATTTGCTGATGAAGCAGTTTGTATAGGTAAGCCATCAAGTGCCGAATCCTACCTTAACGTAGCCCACATTATGGCAGCCGCTGAAATCACCAATGCAGATGCTATTCATCCTGGTTATGGTTTTTTGGCAGAGAATGCAAGATTTGCACAGATATGTAATGACCATGGCATTAAGTTTATTGGTCCTACACCCGATATGATTAATTCAATGGGTGATAAGATTACAGCTAAAGACACCATGATAAAAGCTGGTGTACCCGTTGTGCCGGGTGGCGAAGGATTGTTACAAAGTGTGGATGAAGCAAAGGGTCTCGCAAAAGACATGGGTTATCCTGTAATATTAAAAGCAACAGCCGGTGGTGGTGGCAAAGGCATGCGGATTGTATGGGAAGAAAGTGAAATGGAGAAAGCATACGACACTGCCAAAGCAGA
This sequence comes from Chitinophagaceae bacterium, assembly GCA_016719015.1. Lineage (GTDB taxonomy): Bacteria > Bacteroidota > Bacteroidia > Chitinophagales > Chitinophagaceae > JJ008. The sequence goes on along the minus strand of JADKAZ010000001.1, from coordinate 496,217 downwards.
AGCTGCCGCATCATTTAAAAATGATGGCATCTACATGGAAAAATTTGTAGAAGAGCCAAGGCATATTGAAATACAGGTAGCAGGTGACCAGTACGGCACTGTTTGTCATCTTAGTGAAAGAGATTGTTCCATTCAGCGTCGTCATCAGAAATTAGTAGAAGAATCACCTTCACCTTTTATGACGGACGAACTTCGTTTCCGAATGGGAGAAGCTGCCAAGAAAGCTGCCGGTGCCATCAATTATGAAAGTGTAGGTACGGTTGAGTTTTTGGTGGATAAGAACCGCAATTTCTACTTTATGGAAATGAATACCCGGATACAGGTAGAGCATTGTGTAACCGAAGAAGTGATCAATTTTGATTTGATAAAAGAGCAGATAAAAATTGCGATGGGAGAAAAGATCAGTGGAGATGATTATATACCCCGTAATCATGCTATTGAGTGCCGTATCAATGCCGAAGATCCGTATAACGATTTTCGTCCTTCACCAGGTCGCATTACATCACTGAACCAGCCGGGCGGACATGGTGTCCGTGTTGATAGCCATGTATATGCCGGTTATGTTATTCCTCCTTATTATGATTCGATGATAGCCAAACTTATCACAATAGCACAAACAAGGCAGGAAGCTATCGCCACCATGTACCGTGCATTAAGTGAGTATGTGATTGAAGGCGTAAAAACTACTATTCCATTTCACTTACAGTTGATGCAGGATGAACGGTTCCGCAGCGGTGATTTTAATACAAAGTTTTTAGAAGGATTCAAGTTGAAATAAGAGTTCCTTCAATAATGAAAAATCCCTGTGTAATTAATTACACAGGGATTTTTTTTTGTTGTAATTCACACAACTTACCCTCTCATTCATGATACAATGAGTTATCTCCTATGCATGTGCATATTTGGTTAACATATCTGCAGTGAGGCCTAAATACATGGATGGAGTTTAAGTTCCTACATGGAGAAACAAAGATTTATCAAAACATACCGGAAAATGTTTATTAATAAAAAACCGTCTTGTAGTTGGCAAGACGGTCTGTAAATAATTAAGGTTAAATGTGACTATCTAAGAAAAAGCATTTCCCTATACTTTGGTAGATCCCATTCCCTGTCATCCACCAACAATTCCAGTTTGTCAACATTGTAGCGAATTTCATCAAAGAACGCATCTTTTACCTGGCTTTGATATGCAATAGCTTTGGCCCTTGTATTGTCCATTATATTACACACTTTTCTTGCTTCAATCATTTTTTCGACGAGGTCACTTGTTTTATTAATATGCTCTGATATCTTTTCCAAAATCTGCTTTTGATTGGTGTAGGCAGCTTCCTTTAAACCAGCTTCTTTTAATCCCTTAATATTATTTGAAAGGAGATTCTGATAGCGGATTGCGGCTGGTAATACATGACTGGTAGCCAGTTCTCCCATCATGCGGCTCTCTATCTGTACTTTCTTAATATATTTTTCCAGTTCTATTTCATGCCGTGCTTCCAGCTCGGTATGACTGTATATATTATTACTTTCAAACAGTTTTTTTGCTTTTTCAGTTATCATCGCATCCAATGCCAGCGGGGTGGTTTTTATATTTGGCAAGCCTCTTTTCTCAGCTTCTTTTGCCCACGCATCACTATAGCCATCGCCTTCGAATAATACTTTTTCACTGGAAACAATATACTGGCGGATAATATGCATAATGGCGATTTCTTTTTTCTCGCCTTTTGCGATAAGCTCATCTACTTCTTTTTTGAATTGTCTCAACGTTTCAGCCATGATGGTATTTAATACCGTCATCGGGTTGGCACAGTTAGCAGAGGAACCCACAGCACGGAATTCAAATTTATTTCCGGTAAAGGCAAAAGGAGAAGTGCGGTTACGATCTGTATTATCCATCAGTAATTCAGGTATGCTTTTATGAATATCAATTTTCAGCATGCTTTCATCCGTCTCATCCATTTTGTCAGATACTCTTTCTTTTACATCATTCAATACTTTACTCAGGTATTGACCAATGAAAACAGAAATAATAGCTGGTGGGGCTTCGTTAGCACCAAGCCTATGGTCATTAGGAGCAGAAGCGATAGAAGCTCTTAATATATCTGCATAATCATGAACTGCTTTGATAGTGTTAACAAAGAAAGTAAGAAACATAAGGTTGGTCTTCGGCGTTTTACCGGGTGCCAGCAGGTTTACACCGGTGTCAGTAGCCATGCTCCAGTTATTGTGCTTGCCACTTCCATTAATACCCGCAAATGGTTTTTCATGTAACAGAACCCTCAGGTTATGACGCCGTGCTACTCTTTCCATAACATCCATTAGCAAAGAATTATGGTCAACAGCCACACTTACTTCTTCAAAAATGGGTGCACACTCAAATTGTGCAGGTGCAACTTCATTATGCCTTGTACGAAGTGGTATACCGAGCTTATATGATTCAGTTTCAAAATCCCGCATATATGCATAAACTCTTTCAGGAATGGAACCGAAGTAATGATCTTCTAATTGTTGATTTTTAGCTGATGAATGACCAAAGACTGTTCTTCCTGTCATTACCAGGTCTGGCCTTGCATTGAATAATGCTTCATCAACCACAAAATATTCCTGTTCCCATCCAAGTGTAGGTGTAACTCTTGTAACATTTTTATCAAAGTAATTACAAACGTCAACAGCAGCTTTATTCAACGCATCAAGTGCTTTCAGCAAGGGTGCTTTATAATCTAATGATTCACCTGTATATGAAACAAATATGGTGGGGATGCACAATGTTTTGCCCTGTCCAATCTCCATAATAAAGGGCGGAGAAGAGGGATCCCAGGCGGTATATCCTCTTGCTTCAAAAGTGGCTCTTAATCCACCACTTGGGAATGAAGAGGCATCGGGTTCCTGCTGTACTAATGCATCACCTTCAAATTGCTCAATCGGAGTTCCGTCCCCTTTCAAAGTAAAAAATGAATCATGTTTTTCGGCAGTGGTGCCGGTAAGAGGTTGAAACCAGTGTGTGAAATGGGTAACACCTTTGGCTTCGGCCCAGGCACGGATACCAATTGCAATCTGATTAGCTACGGTCCGGTCAATTTTCTGCCCTGCCTTGATAGAGGACTGTAAACTTTTAAACGCTTCATCACTTAAAACCTCCCTGGCTACTTTAAGAGTAAAAACATTGCTGCCAAAGATTCCGGTTACTTTAAGGGATGCATCGATTTTAGTATCGGCATTTGTAAGAAGATGATTAATGGCATTAAAACGAAGTGACATGTGTTATAATTTTCAGCAAAACAAACACATTATAAGTATTATGCCAATTATATTTCAATAAAACACTTTTTTTACAACTATTTGGGGAAAAAATGTGATAATAAGATTTGAAATCGTCAAAATTTATTGTCAACTAGGCAGAATTAGAAATATTATTTTTATTTCTAATATTATTAACGAAAAAACTTAAGATTTGGTTCCAGTTAATATATGCTGCCATCGGAATCACCAATAGAGGAATAATTACGCTTCTGTAACGAACAATGGCGCCAAGATTATTGACACTAAAACCAATTGCAAGCAATAAGGTGATTGAAAAGAAGACACAAAAATATATCAGGTTTTTAGACTCGTTATTATAAGTATTCGTTCTCCAGAAAATGAATAAGAGAAACATAAAAATCAGTACGTTGATTTCTATCGCTGCAGCGAGGGAAAGGATATGCCTTACATCGCTTGGATAGGGTCTAATAGCAGATAAAGTGATAGCCTGGGGAGTATTTTTTAAAAAACTCATTATTGTAGGCTCAAGGTCTTTCATTGGAATGGTAGAGTTGCCCGGTTCCAGTTTCTTAAATTCCTGTTGCTTATTTACAACAGCTTGCGGAAAATCTAATTTGGGATGTATATACCTGGCTGTAAAAAATAAAATGCCGAAAAGAAGATATAATGAACTGAATATAGCCAGGCCATATTTAGGCCGCTGATTTGCGATGAGCCATGCAACAATAGCGGGAATAAGGATAATAATAATGAAATTCCGGAGGGCAAGAACAAGCAGCAGGCCTATTATAAGACAAAGTATTCGCTTTATTCCAAAGCGTTTTTCTTTAGTCCCAAAATAAATACAGTAAATAACTAAGCTGATACCCGTAAAGATGAGCCCCTCCTTATGAATTCCACTTGTCCAGTATAAAAAAGAAGGAACAAGGAATGTTGCCAGCAGAACAATCATTTTTTTGGCGGGAAAAACATCCGTCATTACCCGGTATATAGCAATAGGTCCCATCAACGTTATGAAGGAATAGAAAATAACATTGATATAATAATGCCCAAAACTGAAAATATTAAAAACGGAAAGGACCTTAATAAACATATTTCCTTTTAGGTCGTTCCAATATGAGTCTGTAGTTTCAAAAAACTTCGATACACCGCCATTATATGGATCACGGAAAAGGTTGGTAAAATATTCACCCGGGTCATTAAAAAGTAAGTGATATTCCTGGATGCTATTGATATGGTAGCCCCATGTATCCTGCATTTGTGCAAGGCTGCCGTAGTAAAGGCCAATCCAGCCATAAAAAATTCCTGCCATCACCTTTAATAAAAGGATGATGACAAGCTGGGGTTTGCTTAAACCTGTACGGGTAAAAAATTTTACTCTGGTAACAAGCCATGCAAATACTACAAGCCAGGCTACAAAAAGAAGGTACTCCAAAACAGCATGGTTTTATTCCACAAAATAGCCATTATTACCATGATTGTCAGGACAAAGTTGACAAGTAATGTTCACCCGGTGAGGTACAACCTTTAAATTTGCGGCACAAGAAATCCCTTACATGGAAGTAACAACAAAAACAGCAGAACAGCTACGGCTAACAGCTGAAGAATTTGAACTTATCAAACAAAAACTTGGACGAACTCCAAACTTCAATGAACTCTGTGCTTTTTCAGGAATGTGGAGTGAGCATTGCAGTTATAAGAATTCTATTAAATGGTTAAAGACATTGCCAAGAGAAGGGGGCAGAATGCTGGTAAAAGCCGGTGAGGAAAATGCAGGACTGATGGATATTGGTGATGGGCTGGGTGTTGTTTTTAAAATTGAATCACATAATCACCCCTCTGCAATTGAACCATTCCAGGGAGCGGCCACAGGAGTAGGTGGTATTCACAGGGATATTTTCACAATGGGGGCCCGGCCGATTGCAGCACTTAATTCATTGCGTTTTGGAAATTTGGAAGAAGATAAAACCCAGCATTTGTTATCGGGTGTAGTGCATGGTATTGGGCATTATGGAAATTGCTTTGGTGTACCAACCGTAGGTGGCGAAATTTACTTTGATGACTGTTATCATACCAATCCTTTAGTAAATGCAATGAGTGTTGGTATTGTAAAAGCAGGGGAAACTGTTTCAGCAACTGCTTTGGGAAAAGGAAACCCAGTAATGTTTGTAGGAAGTGCAACGGGTAAAGATGGAATTGGGGGTGCATCATTTGCCTCAGCAGATATTACAGCCGATAGTGCACAGGATTTACCGGCAGTTCAGGTTGGCGATCCATTCCAGGAAAAAAAATTATTAGAAGCCTGCCTTGAAGTAATACAAACAGGTGCTGTAGTAGGTATGCAGGATATGGGTGCAGCAGGTATTATTTGTTCTACTGCAGAAATGAGTGCCAAAGGCGAAGTGGGAATGCGGATCGATCTTGATAAAGTTCCAACCCGTCAAAGCAATATGAAAACCTGGGAACTGCTTCTAAGCGAAAGCCAGGAGAGAATGTTACTGGTAGCAACAAAGGGAAGGGAAGAAGAAGTAATAAAAGTTTTTACTAAATGGGATTTGCCTTGCTCTGTAATCGGTGAAGTAACGGATGATGGAATCCTTAATTTTTATATGCAAGGCGAACTGGAAGCGTCGTTACCTGCTTACGAATTAGTATTGGGTGGCGGGGCCCCGCAATATGAAAGAGAATATAGCGAACCAAAGTATTTTTCTGAAATAAAGAAATTTAATCCTGAGTCTATCATTGTTCCCGAAGACTTAAGGGCCATTGCTGAAAAAATTGTTCAGCTTCCTTCTGTTGCATCCAAACGGTGGGTGTATAACCAGTATGATAGTATGGTGGGTACAAATAATATTTCCACTAATTCGCCTACAGATGCACCGTTGGTAATTGTAAAAGGAACAACTAAGGCATTAGCTGTTACTACAGATTGTAATAGCCGTTATGTTTTTGCAGATCCATATGTAGGAACAATGATTGCAGTGAGTGAGGCGGCGAGAAATATTGTTTGCAGTGGTGCACAGCCATTGGGGGTTACTAATTGTTTGAACTTCGGTAATCCATATGACCCGGAAGTGTATTACCAGTTTGTACAGGCTATAAAAGGGATGGGAGATGCGTGCCGCAAGTTTGATACTCCGGTTACAGGTGGTAATGTAAGTTTCTATAATCAAAATCCTGATGGTCCTGTGTATCCAACACCAACAATCGGAATGGTTGGTTTATTGGAAGATGTGGCTAATAAAATGACATTAGATTTTAAAGAAGAAGGGGATATTATAGTGTTAATCGGTAATTCCACTAACGATATTAATTCTTCACAATACCTGAGTAAAGTTTGTGGGGTTGAATATTCTCCTGCTCCACATTTTGACCTTGAAGAAGAATTTGCATTGCAGCAAAAAATAGCTGATTTAATAAAAGATATGGTTGTTGAATCAGCACATGATGTTAGTGAAGGCGGCTTATTTATAACATTGCTGGAATCAGGCTTTCATCGCAATCTTGGGTTTGATGTGCTGGCTGCTGATTACAACATTAGAAAAGATGCACAATGGTTCGGAGAAAAACAAAGCAGGGTAGTGATATCGGTGAAGGCAGAGAATTTAAGTAAGTTGAAAAAAACTCTGGGTAATTATCCTTATGAAGAATTAGGTGTAGTAACAAGTGGTTCTGTTGAAGTTGATGGTATGGAATGGGGAGTGATTAGAGAGTGGAAAGCAAAATATGATACTGCATTGGAAAACTATTTATCAAAAGAAGAAGCTGGCTCGGCATTGAGTTCAATATAATGAATAAGAATTCTTTTATACTGCTTACGGGTGCTGCTGGTTTCATCGGTAGCTATCTGCTAGGGTATTTGAATAAGCAGGGTTATAATAAAATCATCATTGTGGATGATTTTACAGATGAGGACAAATGGTTCAACTTAAGCAATAAAAAATTTATAACTAAAGTTGAAAGGGACGAGTTATTTGACTGGCTTAGATCAGCAGATCCTAAAATCGAGTTTGTTTATCATCTCGGCGCCAGAACAGATACCACTGAATTTGATTATTCCATTCATCAGAAATTGAATGTTGAGTATTCAAAAAGTATCTGGAACTATTGTACAGAAAAGAATATTCCGCTTGTTTATGCTTCTTCTGCTGCTACATATGGTAATGGAGAATTCGGGTATAAGGATAATCATGATATAGTTGGAGAGCTCAAGCCACTAAATCCCTACGGAGTTTCTAAAAATGAATTTGATAAATGGGCTTTGCAACAAACATCCCAGCCACCGTTTTGGGCAGGATTAAAATTTTTCAATGTGTATGGTCCCAATGAATATCATAAAGACAGGATGGCCAGTATGATATTTCATGGCTATAACCAGATTAAGAAAACGGGAAAAGTAAAACTTTTTAAATCACATAAGCCAGAGTTCAGAGACGGTGAACAATTGCGGGATTTTATTTATGTGGAAGATGTGGCAAATGTTTGTTACTGGTTAATAGAAAATCGGGTGGAGTCAGGCTTGTATAACCTGGGTACGGGGAAAGCTAGACCGTTCAAAGATCTTGTTACGGCAATCTTTACAAGTTTGAACCGGGAGCCTCAGATAGAATTTATTGATATGCCGGAAGACATCCGTGACAAATATCAATACTTTACTGAAGCAGATATGAATAAACTGAAAGAAGCTGGATACAATGAAAAATTCTTTTCGTTAGAAAATGGAGTGCAAGATTATGTAAAAAAATATCTGCTGCGGAATGAATATTATTAATACAATGCTCCGTCCCGAATATTTAACTGGTAGGGGATTAGCTCTTTCATTATCTTATTGGTAGAACCCATCACTAACAGGGTAAATCCTCCGGCAGCAATACCGCTGAAAAAAGTCGCAACACTTGCATTGATTATCTTGTCATTGGTCCCATAAAATTTGTCTAGTTTTCTAGGCCCTGCAATTTCAAAAGTATTGTGACTACGTACTACCCTGTAGTAATTATTGTTAATATGGATATTTAGGTCAGTTCCATCGTAATATCCCCATGCTTTGTTTAATAGTGAGTCATCTAAACCTATGCTTGTAAGAGATTCTGTCTTTTTATCTTTAATTACGTTGAATTCTTTTATAGATGGATTGTTATTCAAAAAATCGGCGTAGGTCATATAAATACCTCTTTCAGGCTGGCTGGATTTTAAAATAGGAAGGTCGAAATCAGCTTGTGTTTTTTTAATTAGAGCATCATAGCTTATCGGCTCGTTTTTTTTTGTTTGTAAAACAAAAAGACTATCACCGGTCTGGAGAAGGTCAATAAGTGTTTTTTTAAGAAGGTCTTCTCCGGCCCCAACCATCCATCTTTTGATAGAAATAACTGTATCGATATTCCCTAACAATGTGTATTCTCCATTGACTGAAGAATAGCAATCAGAATTCAAGTAACAAAACGACAAATAGTCTATTGGGCCTGTTAGTAAGCTTTTGCCAAAGGTTGCCTTTACGATTACCTCAGAAACCCATAAATGTTTAAGGACAAAAGTGAGATTTCCGTTATTGGCTGAACCATTTGATAGAAAAGGAATTGTTTTTTCAGTCATATACGTTGCTGCCGGCTTTGGAAATACTACCCTGTGGTATTCAGTATTTGCCCCCGCAAGGACAAAGCCAAGTTTGCTAGTGTCTGCCCTTCCATCAATAAACTGTGCAGCTTTATAATGTACTTCCAAAGGCTTGTCCTTTTTCCCTGTCTTAATCTCAATCTTAAATTCTTCAAAAGCTGCTGGATTGAAAGATTTTTCTTTCAGCCTTTCCCTGCTTTGAGAAAAGCAGGAAATTCCTGCGAACAATAGCAACAGGCAGCAGCTAAACCTCATAATTAAGTTTTACGGAAGATAAACTTTATTACTAACAGGAAATAATTATAGGTGAGAATAGACGGTTTCTAAATCTCATGTATTGTAACAAAGAAAAGGGAGTAACTTTCGCTACTCCCTTTCTGAAATACTAACAACAAGCCAGAAAAATTATTTCTTTGGCAGCAGTACAGCGTCAATTACATGTATCACGCCATTGCTTGTAGTAAGATCGGCCGCAGTTACATTAGCGCCATTAATCATTACTTTGCCATCTTTAATAGACACGGTTAATTCTCCACCCTGAAGGGTTTTAACTACCTGGCCATCTTTTAAATCAGCAGCTTTTACTGAACCAGCTACTACATGGTAGGTTAAAATACCGGTAAGGTCAGCTTTCTTTTCAGGTGTTAATAAACTTTCTACAGTACCTGCGGGTAAAGCATTAAATGCAGCATTTGTAGGAGCAAATACAGTGAAAGGACCTGCGCCTTTAAGCGTTTCTACAAGACCCGCAGCTTTAACAGCAGCAACTAATGTAGTATGATCCGCAGATTCTGATGCTACATCAACGATGTCTTTCGGAGCATCCATCTTTGGTTCTGCCGGCACTTCATTTACAACTGTGGTGTCTTGAGCAGGTTTTTTTTCGCCCTCATTATTACAGGCTACAAATGTGGCTGAACTTATTGCGACAGCAATTAACAGCATGAAATTCTTTTGCATAATTATTTTTTAAATTTAGTTACGATAGTAACGGATGCAGATTGAAATTGTTTACCAATCAACTGAAATAATTTGTTTAAAAATTGCTGTTCAATTATTCGGGTTGGTAGCTGAGCTACCGTTAAACAACACTTGTCCTTGTGCCTTCTTATCTTTACTAAAAATGAAACTATGAGCAGGAAAATTGCAATCATAGGTGGAGGTAACCTGGGTGCAGCCATTGCCGATGGACTGATACAAAGTGAATTTAGCCGTCCCGTGGAACTGACAATTACCCGCCGTAACCTATCAACCCTGAGCCGGTTTGCTGAGCGGGGTTGTATGGTGCACAGTGATAATAAGAAAGCTGTGAAGGATAGTGAAATAATTATTCTGGCGGTAAAACCGTATAACTATGCTGATATTGTTAAAGAGTTAAAAACAGTGCTAAACCCAAAGAAGCATTTGGTGGTGTCCGTTGTTACTGGTGCATGGATTCAACAGCTGCTGGCTGTTATTGGTAAACCAGTCCCAGTTATCAGGGCTATGCCCAATACAGCGATTGCTATACAGCAAAGCATGACTTGCCTGGCACATGCTGGTGCTTCTGTTCCTCAACTAAATTATATACAACAGCTGTTTGATCAATTAGGCAAAACTGTAATTATTGATGAAAAACTGATGGATGCTGCAACTATTTTGGGTGCTTGCGGAACAGCATATGCAATGCGTTACATTCGGGCCAATATACAGGGTGGTATCGAAATTGGGTTTGATGCATCAACCGCTACACTAATAGCTGCACAAACTGTAAAAGGCGCCGCTGAATTATTATTGCAAAAGGGCACTCATCCAGAACAAGAAATCGATAAAGTAACTACACCTAAAGGCTGCACTATCGCCGGATTGAACGAGATGGAACACCAGGGATTTAGTTCTTCGTTGATACGGGGTATAGTAGCCAGTTACAGGAAGATCGCAAAGGATTAGTTTTGCATCCCCATTGCATTAATCAATTTTCCCGGCAAGAGCATTCTGTTTATTTTTAGTAAAACAAAAACTGATTTGCATATGAAAAATTTTTTTCCCCTGCTGCTTCTGTTTGCGGCATTAAGCGTTGTCTCCTGCAATAATGAAAAGAAAGAAGATAAAGCTGATGCTAAAACTGACGCACCGCAGAAGGTAGAAACGCCAGGAACTCCGGCACAAGCACAAACTGCATCAGCTGCAGTAACAGCACATGTATGTATTGCAGAATGTAAAGATGGAACCCATCTCTATGCGCATAATGAAGTTGGACATACCTGTACGGATGTTTGTGGAAGTCCTCACAACTGTGATCCTACCTGTAAAGCCGGTAACCATACTTATGCGCATGGCGAAAGTGGCCATACCTGTACTGACATGTGTATAAAGATGTAACTAGTTCTAACAATAATTGGGAGCCGGGTTGATTTGGTCACCCCGGTTTTTTATTCCTGTATCAGCAATTAATTCTTGTAAACAACCCCGTCTTTCATAACAAAAACGACTTTTCCAAATGCCAATGGATCTTTTAAGGGATCACCATCCATAGCAACAATGTCGGCAAGTTTTCCAACCTCAATACTGCCTAGCTTATCTTTTTCTCCCAACAATTCTGCGGAGCTACTTGTAGCTGCTTTAATAGCTTCCATGGCTGGCATACCACCTTCTATCATATAGCCAAATTCCATCCAGTTTTTTCCATGTTGAAAGACGCCTGCATCGGTACCAAAAGCAATTTTAACTCCTGCTTTGTACGCTTTAGCAAAGGTGGCTTGTATTTGTGGGCCCGTTGTCAAAGCTTTAGGTGTAACGATATCTGTGTAGTAACCTGGAATTTTTGCACTGTCTGCTGTTGCTTTGCCAGCAGTAATGGTAGGTACCAGGTAAGTACCGTATTGTTTCATCAACTGAATTCCTTCATCATCCATAAAAGTACCGTGTTCAATGGAATTTACTCCACCACGGATTGCTCTCTTTATACCTTCTGCACCATGTGCATGGGCGGCAATTTTAAATCCATAATCCTTAGCAGCAGAAACAATAGCTTTTACTTCTTCCTCAGTAAATTGTGCATTGGCTCCATCCTTTGCCTGGCTAAGTACACCGCCTGTAGCCGTTATTTTTATCAGGTCAGAGCCTTCTTTGTACCGCTGTCTTACGGCCTGGTATGCATCTTCCACACCATTTACAACCCCTTCTTTGGGGCCGGGGTCACCCATTAAATCTTTACGGTACCCATTGGTTGGATCAGCATGGCCCCCTGTAGTAGCAATGGATTTTCCGGCGGTGTAAATTCTTGGCCCGGTCACTTGTCCTTTATTAATTGCGTTGCGCAAAGAAATATTGACACCGCTTCCGCCAAGGTCTCTAACTGTAGTAAATCCTGCCATTAAAGTTACATTGGCATACTTCAATGATTCAAAAGCAACATCGGTTGGGTTCAGCGTAAACCGGTCCGCTAGATTGCCCTTTTTTGTTTCACCTTCCAGATGTACATGCATATCAATCCAGCCTGGAGTCACTGTTTTGGATTTCAGATCAATACTTTTATCAGATGTTCCTGGGGCAGTAAAACCATTTTGCACACCAATAATTTTATTTTTTTCCACTATGATTGTCATGTTCTTTTTAGCATCATTGGAAATGCCGTCAATCAGTGTGCCGCACCAGATATAAGTTTTTTGTGCATGGGAAATTGATACACATACGAAACTGATTAATGCAAGCAATATTTTTTTCATACTTAAAAGGTTGAAAAACTAAAATATAACAATAGCCGCTTAATTAATAATTTAACTATGAAATAGGTCAGACAAGGCTTTTAAGCTTGTTTAAATGGTAAGAACTGGGATATTAGTTGAAAAATAAACCCCTTGAACAGAATGGAAGACAAAGTACCTGCCGGATGGTGCCAGTTTTTGGTTTGTAGAGTTTAAGGAAGATAAGTGGCCGGAAACGACCTGATAAAAGATACAAATTTTCTTTTCCACGCATTTATTTCCAAACTGTGGATATGAAATTTCAACGACCCGGAAATTTCTTTTAGCTTTACATGACCTCCCGGAATATCATCCGTTGCTGGTCAGTTTGGCTGGGCTTTTTCATCAGATCAATTTTATTGAAATTGAATTAAACAAATATCCATTTTGTATGGCTAAATATGTTTTTGTTACCGGGGGTGTTACTTCTTCCTTAGGCAAAGGAATTATTGCCGCTTCTTTGGCTAAACTTCTCCAGGCCAGGGGTCTGAGAGTAACTATTCAAAAACTGGACCCATATATTAATATAGACCCGGGCACGATGAATCCTTATGAGCATGGGGAATGTTATGTAACAGAAGACGGCGCAGAGACTGACCTTGATCTTGGTCATTACGAAAGATTCCTAAATATTTTCACATCACAGGCTAATAATGTTACCACAGGTCGTATTTATCAAACTGTTATTAATAAAGAACGGGAAGGGGCTTACCTTGGAAAAACTGTTCAGGTGGTTCCACACATTACCGATGAGATAAAAAGAAGAATGCTGCATTTGGGGCAGAGTGGTGAGTATGATATTGTAATTACAGAGATTGGCGGAACTGTTGGTGATATTGAGAGTTTACCATTTGTGGAAGCGGTTCGTCAGTTGCAATGGGAGCTACCCGAAGAAGATACTGTGGTGGTTCACTTAACACTGATACCTTACCTGAAAGCTGCTAAAGAACTTAAAACAAAACCGACCCAGCACAGTGTAAAAATGCTTAGCCAGGAAGGTGTTCACCCCGATATTATTGTTTGCAGAACAGAAAAGCCTCTGAATCCCGAACTCCGTCGCAAGATTGCACTTTTCTGTAATGTAAAAATGGAAGCTGTGATTGAAGCTGCCGATGCCGCAACTATTTACGAAGTTCCATTGCTGATGATGAGGGAAAAGTTAGACATAATTTGCATGAAGAAATTAAATATTGTAAATAATAATGAGCCGGAACTAACAAAATGGAAAGAGTTTCTCGATAAGCTTAAATATCCGAAAAGCAAAGTTTCAATCGGGTTAATAGGTAAGTACCTTGAATTACAGGATGCGTATAAATCTATACTTGAATCTTTTATACATGCTGGTGCTATTAATGAATGCCAGGTACAGGTAATAAATATTCACAGCGAATTTATTACAGAGGATAATGTACGAGAGAAGATGGATGGCTTAGACGGATTGCTCGTTGCTCCGGGTTTTGGCCATCGTGGGGTGGAAGGAAAAATTGTAGCCGTAAAATATGCAAGAGAAAATGGGTTGCCTTTCTTTGGTATATGTCTGGGTATGCAAATGGCAGCCATTGAATTTGCAAGAAATGTATTGGGTTTAAAAGATGCTCACTCTACCGAAATGGATCCTGATACGAAAGAACCTGTGATTGATTTGATGGATGAACAGAAAAAAGTAACAGCAAAAGGAGGCACAATGAGGCTTGGTTCTTATCCTTGCGATATTAAAGAAGGCACATTAGCCTATACGATTTATGGAAAGCCCCAAATTAGTGAGCGACACCGCCATCGTTGGGAGTTTAATAATAAATACCTCGACCAGTTTGAAAAATCCGGTATGATAGCCAGTGGAAAAAATCCCGGTACTGACCTTGTTGAAATTATCGAATTACCTAAGCATCCATTTTTTATTGGTGTTCAATATCATCCCGAGCTGAAAAGTACGGTCGAGAACCCTCAGCCTGTGTTTGTACATTTCATAAAAGCAGCCAAAGCCTATTCTGAAAAGCGGTCCGAAGTCAAAAATCCACTTTTACAGAGTGAAATGATTTAGATGAGGTAAGGTCTTAATTTGCTGGAAAGCCCCTTAAACTCCAGTTTTTTGACCTTTACCAACCTAATCTTCTAACTTCAGACTCTTGCCTGATAACTCCTATCTTTGCCGTCCTTAAAATTTCCACAGAATGAAGTTTGATCGTAATACCGTCCTTGGTTTTATTGTATTGGCGGGTTTGTTTTTTGGGTATTTCTATTTTACCAATCAACAGCAGTCAGAATACCGAAAGCAGAAGGCAGCAGAAGCAAAGCTTACACAGGCTAAGGAAGATTCAATTGCAAAACTGAATAAACCACTTCAGGATTCACTCAATAAAATAAAGGACTCTGTAGTCAAAAAGGAAATTGCTGGTATTTTTCAGGATACCACTGATGGAACTGAGCAATTGGTAACCTTGCAAAACGAACTAATAAAAGTAACTTTTACCAATAAAGGAGGCCAACCTGCAAAAGTTGAACTTAAGAATTTTAAAGGGCAGGATAGCAACCTGTTGAAACTGGCCAGTACTGATTTTGATAAAATAGGTTATACAATCAATACAGGCAAATCTGCAAATGGAGGTAGTGCCCAGACAAGTGATTTGTATTTCTCACAGGTTTCGGTTGATACCTCTTCAACGGGAGGGAATAAAACTGTTTCTTTCACTCTAAATTCCTCAGATAGCAGCGGCTCTTATATTACCCATGAGTATACTTTGAAACCAAACGAGTATATGGTTGATTTCAATGTGAAAATGAATGGAGCCAATACCTTGCTTACGCAGGGAACAATGAACCTGTCATGGCAATATGCAGCTGCACAGCAAGAATCTGATATTTCATTTGAAAAACAGAATACACAGGTAGGATATGTGAAGGATGGAAGTTTTGATTACCATACCATTGGCCGTAAAAGCAGTAAAAATTTTGACGAATCGGTGAATTGGATTGGTGTGAGGCAGCGTTTCTTCTTTACAATACTTGTTGCGAAAGATAATTTCACCTCTGGTAAAATGGAATGGACTGTTCCGGATGACAGTACAAAAACCATAGTACAGTCAACAGCCAATATGCGATTGTCGGTAAAAGCAGGTTCACCTACCATTGTACCTTTCAGCCTTTATTATGGTCCTTCAGATTATCACATACTTCAGAAGTATGACATGAAGTTTGAGAAACTGGTGAATCTTGGCCAGGGTATTTATTCATTTGTTCGGCCTATCAATAAATATGTGATACTTCCAATTTTCGACTTTTTGAAAAGTATTGCAGGTGGTATGGGATTAGCTATTGCCCTGCTTACAATTTTCATTAAACTCGTTACTTCACCACTTTTGTATAAAAGTTATCTCAGCGGAGCTAAGATGAAAGTGCTGCGACCAGAAATTGCCAAATTAAAGGAAAAGCATGGCGAGGACAGGCAGGCAATGAGTATGGATCAAATGAAATTATTTAGAGAGGCCGGGGTAAACCCATTAGGCGGATGTTTACCGGCTTTACTACAAATTCCAATCTTCTTTGCTCTTTTTAGTTTGTTTAATGCCGATGTAGGATTAAGAGGGGCTGAATTTTTGTGGTCCCATGACTTATCGGCCTTTGATGCACCCATTAAGTTTGGTTTTCATATTCCGCTACTTGGCAGCCATTTGAGTCTTTTTAATATCACCGCTGTGCTCACCAGCTTTCTGATTTCCATCTATAGCATGAGTATGACTCCTGACCAGAGTAACCCCGTAATGAAATACCTGCCTTATATTTTTCCGGTATTTCTACTGTTCTTCTTTAACAGACTCCCCTCGGCTTTAACCTGGTATTATACTGTTTCAAACGTTGTTACGTTAGCATTACAATTTGTTATTCAGAATTATATTATTGATCATAAAAAAATTCTGGATAAAATAGATCAGAACCGAAAAAAGCCTAAAACAAAATCAAAATGGCAGGAAAGGATGGAGCAAATGCAGGAACAGCAGAAAAAAATGAAGGAAATGCAGCAAAAGAATAGACGCTGATTTAGTTAAAATACTCTTAAGAAGAACCGGGTTTAGCCTTTAGCAACCCGGTTTTTTTTATTAAGCAACTTATTGGTTAAATTGGCACGTCTTTAGAATATATAAGACAGAATCAACTACAATGAAAAAAGAACTTTACATACTTATCTTACTAAGCTCTCTTATTACTAGCGGAAGCCTACAGGCACAAACTCCCCGCAAGTTAACCGAGGCTACTATTTCATACGATATTGTTATTAATACAAGCGACACTAAGCCTCAGGCGGCTGATCTTTTAGATGGTGCAACTAGTGTTATTTATCTGAAGGGCAACTCCAGTCGTTCTGAAATGGTAAGTTCATTAGGTACCCAAGCTACCATTATCGAAGGTAAATCCGGCAATGTTACCATATTGAAGGAGTATGGAGAGCAGCGGTATATGATCAGGATGACGCCTGAAAATTGGAGGCAGTCTAATAAAAAATATGAAGGGGTTGTATTTAATTATTATAATGAATATAAGACTATTGCAGGGTACAATTGCCAAAAAGCAATGGGCAAGTTATTAGATGGTACTTCTTTTACAGTATATTTTACAAAAGATTTGGTGCCGGTAAATAATGACTTTCAATATCTGAATAAAAATTTGCCCGGTCTTGCCATGCAATACGAAGCTGCTATGGGAAAGATGATGGTGACATATACGGTTTCTACTATTAATTTTAATCCTGTTCCACAGGCCAAATTAGATATTCCAAAATCAGGCTATCGGGTAATGACGTTTGAAGAAAGTAAAGGTGCAGGAATGGATTAATTTCTTTGTAACTGACGGTTGCCAATGTCAATTTTAACATTGCTAAGTATAACCTTCTTTTTGAGAGGAACGATATAGGTAGTATTGCCTCTTTGATACGTAACCGTGGTATTAAGGCTGATATATCTTTTTGCTGGGGCTGGGTTCAAAACATTATTACCACGGAAAGCATAACCGGATCTTAAAGAAAATGAACCGGGTTTAGTAGTCTTAGAGGATAATAAGGCCGTCTTTGGAAGGTCTGATTTTTTCTTGCCATCACCCAATGTTGCAAAAGATGTAATGGCTGAAACTGTTATTAACAGCACAACTGCCAGCTTTTTGCTTATAATTCTCAATATTGCAAATAGAGGGTGATTCATTCAGTACAAAAATAAAGACAAAAAAGAATATAAAACAAACCGTTTATCCAGAACTTTAATACTTCATTAACGGATAAGTTGGCGAAATGTTACATCCTTTTATATTAAAAATTTACTATTGTGCACACATGGGGAAAACTCAACTCCTTTTTAACCAGTTTTTTTGGCTTAACTTGTTGACAGCAACACATTTCAGAGGGCAAAGGGATTTTGCTGTCTGACTCTGGCTCTTTAACAGTTTTGCTCACCAAACGCCGATAGATGAAAGAAAATAACCCTTACCGGGAAGATCGGGAACAGCTTCGGGAACTGCTTAAACAGTATGAAAACTTCAAAAATGGCCGTAGCCACTCATTTATTGAAGAAGATTCATTTGAAAAGATAATTGACTATTACCAGGAAAAAGAAGACCTGATAAGAGCAATGGAAGCCGCTGAAATAGCTGGCGAGCAATTCCCTTATTCTTCAATGTTACTTATTAAAAAGGCTGACATATTATTAGCAAATCGTCGCTATCAGGATGCCCTGGATATATTAGAGCAAGCATCCTTATTGGATGGGGCCGATATCAATCTCTATATATTAAAAACAGATGCTTACCTGGCTTTAGATCAACAGGAGAAAGCAGTTGTATTGCTGGAAGAAGCTTTATCCTTATTTGAAGGAGAAGAAAAAGTAGAATTATTGTTTGAACTGGCAGATGTGTACGACGATTATGAGGATTTTGATAAAGTGTTCGATTGCCTGAAAATGGTATTGGAAGAAGAGCCCAATAATGAAGAGGCCTTATACAAAATATGTTTCTGGACAGATTTTACAGGCCGTAATGAAGAGAGTATCAGACTTCATCAACATATTATTGATGAGTACCCATATAATGAACTGGCATGGTTCAACCTCGCTGCTGCATACCAGGGAATAAAACTCTACGAAAAGGCTATTGATGCTTATAAATATGCTATCACCATTGAAGAGAAATTTGATTATGCCTATCGTAATATGGGTGATGCATACATCCGCCTTAGAAAATATAAAGAAGCGATCGAGGCCTTGGAAAAAGTAAATGAACTGGCAAAACCGGAAGATGTGATTTTTGAAGCTATCGGGCATTGCTATGACCGTTTGAAAAACTTTGCACAGGCAAGATTTCATTACCGGAAGGCTTCCCATCTTCGCCAGGACGACAGTAAATTATTCTATAAAATAGCCTGCACTTATTTTAACGAGGGCCAGTGGGAGAGTTGTATCAAGCAATTGGATACTGCGATGAAGATCCATAAACTACAGCCAGAATATAATTTGTTGGCGGGGGAATGTAAAATGCAGTTGGGCTTGTTTAAAGATGCGGTACAGTATTTTTCTAATGTAGTTCGTATCCGCCCAAAGAATACGGCTGGTTGGGAAGCATTGATACGATGTCTTTACAAAGCAGCCTATTTTGATGAAGCACTAGAACAAACCGAAGCTGCTTTGAAGGTTACAAACGGGAAGCCATTATTTCTTTTTTATAAAGCATCTGTTTTATTTGCTTTAGGTAAGGCAAAGGAAGGAATTCTTCAACTGGAAGAAGCTATGCGACAAACGCCGAAGCTGCTAAAGAAATTTGTAGAGCTGAACCCTTCTATTCTTCAAAACCAGCTGGTGGTGGATGTGGTTGCCCGTTTTAAAAGAAATAAGTCCATCTGATAAGTAGGGTTTAGAGTTTTCTTAAATCAGCATCACTCTGCTGTTTCTTCCTTATTTTTGCCGCCATCCAAAGCGTATTACTGAATAAAAAATAGTAAGTATGAATTTTAGTTTATCACAAATTCCCGACAGGAAAATAAAGCCCCGTCAGTCTGGATTAACCATGGTAATGGATAAGGGCCTTAGTGTAGAAGAAGCCAGAAATTTTATGAGTGCTACAAATCCGCATGTGGATATTATAAAGCTGGGTTTTGGAACTTCTTTTGTGACTCCGAACCTAAAAGAAAAGCTTGAAATTTATCGGTCATATGATATACCGGTTTACTTTGGAGGTACTTTATTTGAGGCATTCCTAATCCGCAACCAATTTGAAGACTATATAAATGTTTGTAAGGAATTTGGTATTAGCTATATGGAAGTAAGCGATGGCTCCATAACAATTCCACATGCAGAAAAATGTGGATATATTGAAAAATTAACCAAGTATGGTACTGTATTGAGTGAAGTGGGAAGTAAGGATGCTGCACATATTATTCCGCCCTATAAATGGATAGAGCTGATGCGGGCAGAACTGGAGGCTGGATCTACCTATGTGATAGCCGAAGCAAGAGAAGCAGGTAATGTAGGTATCTACCGGGGCAGCGGTGAAGTAAGAGAGGGATTAGTACAGGAAATATTAACCCAGATCCCGGCGGAGCAAATCATTTGGGAAGCTCCTCAGAAGGCACAACAACTATACTTTATTGAATTAGTTGGTTGCAATGTAAACCTGGGTAATATTGCACCTACAGAAGTAATACCGCTGGAAACGATGCGCATTGGTCTTCGTGGCGATACGTTCAATTTATACCTTGATAAAAAGGAAAATGCCTGAAATTCCTAACACCCCTTCAGATGAAAGGGGTATGCGGCTGTTCGGATTAATCGGCTATCCACTGTCTCATTCTTTTTCTAAGGAATATTTTACAGAAAAATTTGAGCAGGAAGAGATGACTGAATGCCGGTACGATTTATTTCCGCTTAAAACAATTGACGAATTACTTCTTTTATTGAGGAATAAACCACAATTGGAAGGTTTGAATGTAACCATTCCATTCAAAAAAAAAGTACTTTCTTTTCTCGACACAAAGCATATCCCATACGGTCTTGATGCCTGCAACTGTATCAATATCGCAGCGGGGAAGCTGGTGGGTTATAATACAGATATTACAGGGTTTGAGATGAGCCTGAAGCCCTTATTGAAATCATATCATAAAAAAGCTTTAGTGCTGGGAAATGGTGGTGCGGCTGCAGCAGTCATTTTTGTTCTGAACAAATTAGGAATCATTTTTAATGTTGTTAGCCGCAAACTTCATGAAGGCTCTACTCTTACATACAATCAGATTGATAAGCAAGTGGTAGAAGAAAGTACACTTATCATCAATACAACACCATTAGGCATGTATCCGGACACCGATACTTGTCCTGCTATTCCGTACCAGCATATTACTGAGAGGCATCTGCTTTATGACCTTGTGTATAATCCTGCCAGGACATTATTCCTTAGCAAAGGGGAGGGCAGAGGGGCAACAATAAAGAATGGAGAAGAAATGCTGATCCTGCAGGCTGAAGAAAGCTGGCGAATATGGAATAGCTGATCAACTTAATAATTTTTGCTTTCCTGCTTCAGGAATAGCTACAATTTTCTTTTTTTCATAATCATAGCAAATCATTCCGGTTTTGACTTTTGCAACAAGTATTCTGTTGCTGTCAATTTCTTTTTCCAGGCTATAAAGTAATTCAAATCCAATTTTTGAAATTTCCCCGGCAGTAACGGACGCAATAACCACATCACCATAAAACAATTCGCTTTTAAATTCTATTGCAACGTCAGCCATTATCATTGCCGAGCCTGCAAAGTTCATTTCGGTATAGCCAATATTGTTGAAGAATTGCATTCTTACTTCATGTATAATAGATAATACAGTGTCGTTGCCCACATGACCCCCATAATTGATATCGGTGATTCGTATCGGAACCTGGCAGGAAAATGTAAATGATTCCGGCAATTCAATTTTGATTCTTGCCATGTAAAAATGTTTGGAATAAAATTAGGGAAACAGGACTGAAAGAATTAATTATCCTTCATGGAATTAATAAGGTTGAGAATATCCAGCACATTGCCGGAAGAATGATTAGCTCCAGGGCTCGCAAGCTTTTCCCTCCATTTTTTCATCTGGTCTGCACAGCCTTTGTCCTGTTCCTGGCCGGAAACGCAGCAGACAATATTGCCGAGTTTTTTTGACATGCGGATTATATTCCCATCAGGAGTCATTAACATGATGTAGCGATCGGCAATGTCAGTCATTGGAGGTTCTTCAATGTTTAAGCCTCTTGTACCAGTTGGTTCATATTCATCAGTCACAAAAAAGAAATCAGCTACATTTTTAATTTTGTTACGGGTTACAGCAATATCCAATTTTGCATAAGTCTTTTTACTTTGCTCTAATGCTGCATCATTTCTGGCTTCTTCCAGCGAAGCAGATACATCGGATAGTGTAATATTTTCGCCGGCAGTTACAATCTGACTGGTTGATGTAGGATTGGAATTTTCTGTTGGCTTAATTTGATCTTTTTTTGCAACTTTACTATTGATCGATTCTTTGGTAAATAACTGCATTCCTCCCCACACTAAAAAAGTGATAATGGCTGCTGCCGCAGCATATTTAAGAAAGGGTGAAAATCTTCTGAATGCTGGTACAGCCACTTCTTGTTCAGCATCCAAAGATGTTTGAATAGCATTCCATATTGTGGGAGGTGGAGCGACTTTAATATCTATAAGTCTTCCCGCAAAATCAGTTATAAATTCGGATTCATTTAAAGTGTCAGCAATATTATGCCAGATATTTACCGGAGGTATTACTTCCAACCGCTTCAGCCTTGTTGGAAATTGGTATCCCAGATCTGAATCATCTAATTCTGCAACAATTTTTTCCCATACTCCTGGTGGGGGAGTTACTTCGTAGCCGTTCATTTTATTTTGTACTCCGCTGCTCATTATTTACTTCTTACTCCTCTTTGCTTGTCAATAAATGTTCTCACCATATCCTGCAAAATCACCTTAGCTCTTGATAATTGTGACTTGCTGGTTCCTTCGCTTATGCCCAGCATATCTGCAATTTCTTTGTGTGTGTAACCTTCTACCACATACATATTAAAGACAGTGCGGTAGCCGGGAGACAATTCCTGCACTAAAGCAAGGATATCTTTTTCTGCCAGTTCATCCAGCACAGAAACATACTTTCCTTCAATAGTGTTTTCTTCTTTTTCTGTTACCGGCATCAGGTAACGTTTGCGACGAAAATGTTCAATGGCTGTGTTTACAAAAATTCTTCGTACCCAGCCTTCAAAAGAACCTTCGCTCCGGAAACTATCTAATTTTTTAAAGATCTTGATAAAGCCTTCCTGTAATATGTCTTCAGCTTCTTCGGCATTACCGGCATATCGCAGGCAGACAGCATACATTCGGGGTGAAAATCGGCGATACAATTCTTCCTGCATCCGTCGGTTGCCATCCATGCATCCTCTTAATAGGTCGCTTTCGGTAATATTTTGGTTGCGTTCGGGTATCAAAATCAGTGGTTTGTTTATAAAGTATTCAAAAATGCGACCAGTTTTTGGGTTGCCTTTTTTCTATGACTGAATTCATTCTTTTCTATCATATCCATTTCGGCAAAGGTTTTGTCTGATCCGATTGGAATAAACACAGGATCGTATCCAAAACCCTGATCCCCTCTTTTTTCTTCAATTATTTTGCCGTTACAAATACCTTCAAACTGCGTTTCAATCCCGTCAATTAACAAGGAAATAACGGTTCTGAACCTTGCACTACGATCAGCTCTGCCCGCCAAATTACTCAAAAGCTTTTCAATATTTGCATCAAATGACCGGTTATCGCCAGCGTAACGGGCACTTTTTACTCCGGGTTCACCTCCCAGCGCTTCTACCTCTAACCCTGTGTCTTCACTAAAGCAATTAATGCCAGTCATATCAAAAATGGTTTTTGATTTACTCCATGCATTTTTCTCCAATGTCTCGTACGGCTCCGGAATATCAATATCGATTCCTGCCTCTTTCAGGGTTATTATTTGCAGGTTGTTTCCAACAACAGACCGTATTTCATCCACCTTGTGCTGGTTGTTAGTGGCAAAAATCAGTTTCATAGTTTAGAATGAAAAAAATTAGAGATTAAAAAGCCTTTTTAACGAAACCCATAATTTACTTTTTTCCACTTTGTCATTTTCCAGTTTTCCTAATGAAGGAGAAAATAAGAACGAACTGCCTGCAAATGATTGAATCTGATAAAGGGGAAAGCTCATGGGTAATCCAAAAGAAGCAGGTTCTACATCAAAAAGAAAAACAATTTTACTTTTAAAAAAGGAGGTTATTTCTTTATAACTGGCATCGGGATGGTTTTTTAGATTAACGATAGATACATCGGCTAAGCCTAGTTTACAAGCCCCCAATATATCTGTAAGAAAGGCCAGATCCTTGTCAGTCAGATGAACAGCCTCGTTGCTCTTAAGTACGATCAATATGTTTTTCTGGTTATTACCCAGTGATTTCCAGGGGATACTGCCGGTAATTTCATCTGCAGGAAACACTTTTTCTTTAGGTATAGTTTTTTTTAAACCTGTTTCATCTTCAATTAAGGAAGAATGATACAGATTGGCTATCAAAGCAGCAGGGAATTCAATATGATTTAGATCCATAAAGCAGCTGATAAATTACACAAATGAGTGTTAGTTTTTTTCGTTTCTTTGACCTTTCAAAAATAAACTATTATGACGGCAGCTATGGATATTTCAATCAGAAAAGCAGAAAGGAGCAAACTTCAAGACCTTAATCTGGAGAACCTTCCTTTTGGAAAGTATTTTACGGATCATATGCTGGAAGCTGATTATGAAAATGGCGAATGGAAAAACATTGAAATAAAGCCTTATCAGCCGTTACTTTTAAGTCCTTCTCTTGCAGCCTTGCATTATGGTCAGGCCATTTTCGAAGGCATCAAAGCATATAAGGACAGCGAAGGCAATGCATTTATTTTCCGTCCGCAGGACAATTTTAAACGTTTTAATATTTCTGCAGACAGAATGCAAATGCCGCAGGTACCAGAAGAACTTTTCATGGAGGGATTGAGACAGCTGATTGAATTGGACAAAAACTGGATTCCGTACAAAGAGGATCACTCTCTATATATTCGTCCTTTTATGTTTTCAAGCGATGAACTTATTGGTGTTCGTCCTTCTGATACCTATAAATTCATGATCATATTAAGCCCTACTGGACCTTATTATAGTGCGCCAATGAGGATTTATGTGGAGGAAAAATATGTGAGGGCGGTGCCGGGTGGAGTTGGTTATGCCAAGGCAGCTGGTAATTATGGGGCTGCTATGTATGCCACGGCAGAAGCAAAGAAAAAAGGTTACGACCAGGTCCTGTGGATGGATGCCTTTGAACATAAATATGTACAGGAATGTGGCACCATGAATGTATTCTTTATCATAGGCAATACTGCTATTACACCCGGCCTGGAACAGGGAACTATTCTTGATGGAGTTACCCGCCAAAGTACAATTACATTACTTAACGAAATGGGCTTTTCGGTAGAAGAACGTCCATTAAGTATTGGCGATATCATAGATGCCTATAAAGCAGGCTTACTTTACGAAGTATTCGGAACCGGTACAGCCGCTACTATTTCCATGATAAAAGAGCTTCGTTATAAAGATTTTGAAATGAAATTTAATGTAGACACCTGGAAAACAGCACCTACTATTAAAAGATGGCTGACCGATATCCGGGAGGGCAGGAGAGAAGACAAATATCAATGGATGCAAAAAATTTAATGCTTGATTTTTAACGAGTTCAGCATGTGTAATAGCCCTAATTTTCAGGTTATGGCTGTTTTATCCCCAAAACACTAAAGATCAGAAAAATCAGTACTCATTTTTTTGGAGATTAAACCTCTCCCCGTTACCTTTGCCCTCCCAAAAACAAGGGTCAAGAATGCCTACAATTCAACAGCTAGTAAGAAAAGGAAGACAAATTATCAGGGCCAAGAGTAAATCCAGGGCTTTAGATCAGTGTCCACAGCGTCGTGGTGTATGTACAAGGGTATATACAACGACTCCTAAGAAACCAAACTCTGCACTGCGTAAAGTTGCAAAAGTTCGTTTAACTAATAAAATCGAGGTGATTGCTTATATACCAGGCGAAGGGCATAACCTGCAAGAACACTCCATCGTTTTAATTCGTGGAGGAAGGGTAAAAGACTTACCAGGTGTTCGTTACCACATTGTTCGTGGTTCTTTGGATACTGCCGGTGTAAAAGACCGTAAGAAGAGCCGTTCTAAATATGGCACGAAGAAAGAAAAAGCTAAAAAATAATTTTAATAAGTAATTTAAGAATACGTCATGCGGAAAGCACAAGCCAAGAAACTCCCTTTAGCACCAGACCCAAAGTTTAATGATAAACTGGTTACCCGTTTTGTAAATAACCTGATGTGGGAAGGAAAGAAAAGTGGAGCATTTAATATTTTTTATGATGCGTTGGACAAGGTAGCTAAGCAAACAAGCGAAGATGGGTATGAGGTTTGGAAAAGGGCTTTAACGAATGTTACTCCTGGTGTAGAAGTTCGGAGCCGCCGTATTGGTGGTGCTACTTTCCAGATCCCTGCTGAGGTTCGTCCTGACAGGAAGATCTCATTGAGCATCAAATGGCTTATTCGTTACAGCCGCGACAGGAATGGCCGCAGCATGGCTGATAAACTAGCTGGTGAAATCGTAGCTGCTTCAAAAGGGGAAGGTGCTGCATTTAAAAAGAAAGAAGATACCCATCGTATGGCTGAAGCCAATAAGGCTTTTGCTCACTTTAGGATCTAAAAGATACAAGAACACAAATCCTCAGAACCATTCGTTTTACAAGCGGATGGTTTTTTGTTTTAGAGAATCCTGTTCCGGCCGTTTTGTAGTTTAAAACAATTTCATTAAAGGTAATAGCCGACAGATAATCACCTATATTTAATAATAAAGGCTTATGATATGCAAACAAAACCCGGGCAAAGCCGGGTTTTGTAATATTGAAAATCAAAAATCAGTTCAACTTTTTTTGTAAATTCTTATCGATTGCTTCTAAAAACTCTTCTGTATATAAGTAATGTTCACCATGCTTCACTTTATTGCCATGGATACAAACAGCAAGGTCCTTTGTCATCTTACCTTCTTCCACAGTTTCAATACACACAGTTTCGAGAGTAAGGCAGAAATCAATCAATGGCTGATTACTATCTAATTTGCCACGGAATGCCAATCCTCTTGTCCATGCGAAAATGGAAGCGATAGGATTGGTGGATGTAGGTTTACCTGCCTGGTGGTCACGGTAGTGTCTTGTTACAGTTCCATGTGCAGCTTCGGCTTCCATGGTTTTGCCATCTGGTGTAACTAGTACTGAGGTCATAAGACCCAAAGAACCAAAACCCTGTGCTACAGTATCACTCTGCACATCACCATCATAATTTTTACAAGCCCATACAAAGTTGCCATTCCATTTTAAAGCACTGGCTACCATGTCGTCGATCAGGCGGTGTTCATATACAATACCAGCTGCAGCAAAAGCAGTTTTAAATTCATTTTGGTAAATCTCCTCAAAAATGTCTTTAAAACGACCATCATATTTTTTAAGGATAGTATTCTTTGTAGAAAGATATAAAGGCCATTTTTTGCTCAATGCCATATTGAAACAGCTTCTTGCAAAACCCATAATGCTTTCATCAGTGTTGTACATACTCATGGCCACACCATCTCCTTTAAAATTATACACTTCAAATGTTTGCGGTTCACCACCACCTTCTGGCGTAAAGGTCATAGTCAATTTGCCTTTTCCTTTAATCACGGTGTCAGTAGCACGGTACTGATCACCAAAAGCATGACGGCCTACTATAATAGGAGCGGTCCAGTTGGTTACCAGTCTGGGTACATTACTAATAACAATGGGTTCCCGGAAAACCGTTCCATCCAATATATTCCGGATCGTGCCATTAGGACTCTTCCACATCTGTTTCAGGTTAAATTCTTTTACCCTGGCTTCATCAGGTGTAATGGTGGCACATTTAATACCTACACCATATTGTTTGATGGCATTCGCAGAATCAATTGTAACCTGGTCATTGGTCTGGTCACGGTATTCAACACCAAGGTCAAAATACTTAATGTCAAGATCCAGGTAGGGGAGTATAAGCTTGTCTTTGATGAATTTCCAGATAATCCGGGTCATTTCGTCACCGTCCAATTCTACTACCGGGTTAGCAACTTTTATCTTTTGCACCATAATGAATATATTTTTAGTTTACGTTGAAAGCCTGACGGTTATCAGGCGATGGCAAATTTACAATATTATCGGATGTGACATATGTCATACTAAGGGAAGGCTGGTAAAGGGACCTTTGCATAACAATGAGATTGAATTGATTCAAATCAATCTAAAATATCGTATCTTTTATGAATAATTTTAGCATGGATGCCATTGGACCATTTAAGGATTATCTACGCAAATTTATTGACCTCACTGATGCAGAGTTTGAGCAGGTGCTGCTCCCGGTTATAAAAGTCAGAAAATTTGGCAAAAAAGAACTGCTTACTAAAGCTGGTGATGTAGAGAATTATTTCAACTTTATTATCAAAGGGCTTATCCGAAAATATTACCAAAAAGGGCGTCATGAGATCAATACGCAGATTTCTACTGAAGGCCATATTATCCATTGCCAGGAATCTTATCACAGCCGTCAGCCATCTGAATATTTTATTGAAACAATAGAGCCCTCCGTAGTAGTTTCAATTACATACAATGACCTGGAATCAATTTTCGCCCAGTCAAAGAAGATGGAACATCTGGGCCGTTTGGTGATTACACATACCATGGTGTTGAAAGACCGTTGGCAAATACAACTGGTGAAGATGACACCACGGGAAAGGTTTCTGACTTTTGTAACCAAAAATCCGGAGCTAATGCAGCGGGTGCCGCAGAAATTTTTAGCCTCTTACCTTAATATCAAACCAGAAACTTTTAGTCGGTTTAAGCATTTAATAAAAGGACATGTAAGAAATGTTCATAGTATTTAGTGAACAGTTGTTGTTTATAGATGTTGTAAAGCAATTAATTTCACCTTCTATGATTGGCGTAGAAAAAGGTATATAGGTCTGTAATAAATATGAACTCGTAACTTGATCTATAAGCTAAACATTCACTACGAGAAGCGGTATTTTCAATTCATGTCTTACTGCATCAATAGTTTGTCCGTAGAGTAAGTCTTTAATTCCGCTGTGTCCGTGTGCACCGATTACCAGCAGATCAGCATTGCTTTCTTTTACTATTCTTACAATCTCTTTCGATCTGTCGTTGTAGCCCAATAAGCCGGTAGCAGCGAAACCTTTTTCTTTTAATTGCATTACATATGAATTGAGTCGTTCCTCGTCTTTTCTGGTTTCCAAATCGTCGGCATCCTTTTCAATAATTCTTGTTGCAGCACTTTCTACCACATGTATCAGTACATACGAGGCCTTATCATTTCCCTGCCCAATAGCATGATTAATGAGCTTTAGGTCATCTTTACTAAAATCTAATGCTATAGCAATCTTAGCATAAATTGGTATCGCTATTTGGGGCATTGCTACGGCTTCCGGATGTACTTGTACGGAAGGGGCAATTTTTTTCTTGTGCATTAGCGGATAAAAAATGGCAATAAGCAGTAATGTAAGATAGAATAATCCGGCTAGTATAATAACAGCTTTCCAGAAAAAGCTGTCAGACGACGCAAAAAAGGAAACAGATTGCCCTACGACCATACTGATGTTCAGGTAAACAAGAACAGCTGCAATTAAGGAGGCTAAAAAAATAACAAATGGTTTGATGACAAACTTGCCCATTGTTTTTTTATCGCTGGTAAAATGAATCAGAGGGATGATAGCAAAACCTAATTGCAGACTTAGTATAACCTGGCTTAATATCAGCAGACTATCAATATTATCTTCTCCGTTTATTAAAATTACAATCACAGCAGGAATGATGGCAATCAGCCTCGTCATCAAGCGGCGCATCCACGGAGCAATACGAAGTTTTAGATAACCTTCCATTACTATCTGTCCAGCCAGTGTTCCGGTGATAGTAGAACTCTGACCGGAAGCGATCAATGCGACCGCAAACAGGATAGGTGCCAGGCCAGAACCCAGCATCGGTTCCAGTAATTCATGTGCCTGCTTTATTTCGGCCACATCTGTTCTACCCGTCTTAAAAAATACAGTAGCTGCTAATACTAAAATAGCAGCGTTGACAAAGAAAGCAAGGTTGAGGGCAATGGCACTGTCAATAAAATTAAGTTTAAGTGCTCTTTTTATTCCGGCATCATCCCTTTTTATTTTTCTTGTTTGTACTAATGCAGAATGCAGGTACAAATTGTGAGGCATTACCGTAGCTCCAATAATACCAATGGCAATATATAATGCTGTGTCGTTAGGGATGCTAGGTTTAAATCCTTTTACAACCTCACCCAGGTCAGGTTTTGCCAAAATGATTTCGATCAGGAAGGATAGACCGATTACTGCTACCAACGCAATGATAAAAGCTTCCATCTTGCGCATGCCTAATCTTTGCAATAGTAAAAACAAGAAGGTATCTAAGACTGTAATACTAACTCCCCAAATCAGCGGAAGACCGGTCAGCAACTGGATACCAATAGCCATACCGAGTATTTCGGCAAGGTCGGTGGCGGCAATTGCAATTTCTGCTAAACCATATAGGGCATAGTTGATATATTTTGGATAGGTCTCCCTGTTAGCTTGTGCCAGGTCTCTACCTCTTACAATGCCTAATCTTGCTGATAAGCTTTGCAGCAGCAATGCCATCAGGTTGCTCATCAAAAGAACCCAGATTAATGTATAACCAAACTGGCTGCCACCTGCAAGGTCAGTGGCCCAGTTACCTGGATCCATATAACCCACACTTACTAAATAAGCAGGTCCAAAAAATGCCAGTATTTTCCTCCAGCCGGTTCTTTTCAGACTGGTTGTGTCCACACTCTGGTGAACTTCGCTTAGCGAAGTATATTCATTTTCATTACGAGCCATATTTTACAAAAATGTTTTCAGCTAATTCTTTGCTGATGGTGAAAGCCGGTTGACGGCCAATACGAACTTCAATAGAGTGGTCAAATTCAAATCGTTTCTTCACTTCTAACTTTATACCGATATTGATTTTTTTGTGTTCAAGGAGTTCCAGTATTTCACTGGATTGATTGCTTACTCCGCTAACAACAGCTACTTTATTTAGCGGTAAATCTGTCAGACATATTTTTTTACTTATTTCAATTTTCCCGTGAGCATCGGGGATAGGGTCGCCATGCGGGTCCACCCGTGGAAATCCGAGAAACTCATCTAGCTTATCAATTAGCTTTTTGTTACTTACATGTTCGAGATCTTCGGCAACCTCATGAACCTCATCCCAGGTGAATTTTAATTTTTCTGCTAAAAAGTATTCCCAAAGACGGTGGCGCCGAACGATGCCAAGTGCCACTTTATAACCTTCGATGCTAAGCCGAAAGCCTTGGTAAGGCTCGTAGTGGAGCAATTTTTTAATCTTGAGCTTTTTCATCATATCGGTTACCGAAGCAGGCTTGGTTTTTAATTCGTTTGCCAGTTCATTGGTGGTCACCGTATTATCTTGCCGCTGCAGGTGAAAGATAGCTTTGATATAATTTTCCTCGCTGGTTGAATAATTCAACATGGCTAAAAATATTTTTAGACAAATCTAAAATATTTAAGTTACGGTTCAAAATTTTCTGTACACAGGAACTCAGGAAACACTTATTTTCGGGGCACCAATTACCCAATATGCCTGTTTACAAGAAAATGTTCGTTTTTTTTGTTGCACTGATCCTGCTTACGGGGTGCAAAAGCAAAAAGAAGCCATCTCTCACTGGCGAAGAGCCTGTTGAAGTAACTGATTTTATAGATTTTTTTCTCCCCGTAAATCTTCCTTACCAGTTTTCTGATACTGGTTTGCAAAAGAAGGATAAAGATTCTCTGCTTATCAGTTATAAAGTATTCACACAGTTTGTTCCTGATTCCATGCTGAGTAAAGTATATGGAAAAGGAGTCAAACCCAAAATATATGCTCTCGGAAAAATAGAAGTCCCCAAATCGGAAATTTATCTTTTTGTAAAGACTGTTACAAACGATAAGAAAGCTTTTTTTATTCTAAGTTTTAATAATCAGCACCAATTCATTACCGGTATGGCAGCTCTCAGGCCTGATAATAATAAAGCAACCTTTCAATCCGTAGTCATGGATAGAAAGTACACTATCACTAAAACGGTGCAGTTGAAAAATGCAGATGGCAGCACCAATGAAGGGAAAGATGTGTACATATTGAATACAGACTCAAAAAGTTTTATGCTTATCATGACAGATGCTCTCATTGATAAAGTGACGGAGCTGATTAACCCGATTGACACATTACCACGAAAACACAAATTGTCGGCAGACTACGGACCCGGCAAGATGAACCTGGTTTCGATAAGGGATGGAAGAAAAAATGATCGCCTTAGTTTTTTTGTTCATTTTGAAAAAAATAATGGAGAATGTACTGGTGAATTAAAAGGCGAGGCCTTTTTTAAATCACCAACTGTTGCAGAATATCGAGAAGATGGCGACCCCTGCATACTTACATTTACTTTTACTTCCAGTTCTGTCACTCTGAAGGAAGAAAATTGCGGATCCCGGCGTGGTATGAAATGTAGTTTTGATGGTAGCTTTGGTAGAAGAAAATGGGTAAAACCAGTACCGCCAAAACCTGAAAAGACCAGCGGTAAGAAACCTGTTAGGAAATAAATTTTCTCTTGTTCCTATTTCAATCTAATGTTGCTCCCAGATTTTTATCGAAAGAACGGTTAACCTGAAAGTCAGTGCTTTAGGCTAATTGATGATTAACCTTTAACTTGCAGCTTCGTGTAAAAAAGACACATTATGAGTTTTACCAATTATTCTGTACCGTATCCGGTTGATGAACGTTATGCTAAAAAGATTGCTTATTTCTCGATGGAGTTCGCTACTCACCAGCCGCTTAAGATCTATAGCGGGGGACTTGGATTTTTAGCCGGATCCCATTTACGCAGTGCATATGAACTAAAGCAAAACCTCGTTGGTATTGGTATTTTATGGAAATATGGTTACTACGATCAGGAGCGACACCAGGATCAGACGCTTGATGTAGCATGGAATGAAAAGCAATTTAGTTTTCTCGAAGACACCGGAATTAAATTCCAGATAAATATTCATGAGCACCCTGTTTGGGTAAAAGTGCTTTATCTCAACCCGGAGACTTTTAAAACAGCTCCGTTGTTTTTATTGTCAACAGATGTTCCGGAGAATGATTATGTGTCGCAGACGATCACCCATCGTTTGTATGATGCGAACGTGGCAACAAAAGTTGCCCAGTTTATATTGTTGGGTGTTGGTGGTGCGAAACTAATGGATGTGTTAGGATTCAATCCCGAATTGTATCATCTGAATGAAGCCCATGGTTTATCTGCTGCATTCTACCTGTACAATAAGTTCAAAAATAATATTGTCGAAGTAAAGAAGAGGCTGGTTTTTACAACTCACACACCAGAAGAAGCTGGGAATGAGAAACACGATATTTATCTCTGTCATAAAATGAGTTATTTCTGCGGATTGTCGGTAGAAGAAGTCAAAAAATTGTATGCACACGACAGTGACCAGTTTAATCATTCATTAGCCGCCTTACGATTTGCCCACATTGCTAATGGGGTATCACAATTGCATGGCCATGTTTCAAGAGCAATGTGGGGAAAATATGATGATATCTGCCCCATCATTTCAATTACCAATGCACAGAACTGGCGGTATTGGGCTGATAAACAATTGTATCGTTTTGCAGAAGCAGGTGATGATTATGGGATCGATGACCGGAAAAAATATTTGAAAAAAAGAGCTTTTGAAATTGTCGCAGATCAGACGGGTAAAATATTTAATCCTGATGTCTTTACTATAGTATGGGCAAGACGGTTTGCCGGCTATAAAAGAGCAGGACTCATAACAACTGCGGAAGCAAGATTTGAAAAATTACTAAGTAATACTAAATATCCCGTACAGATCATCTGGGCAGGTAAACCCTACCCGGTAGATCATCCTGCAATCAGTGAATTTAACCAGTTGGTTCATTTAAGTAAGCGGTATAAAAACGTTTCAGTGCTTATTGGCTATGAATTAGGGCTGTCAAAAAGAATGAAGCAGGCAGCAGATTGCTGGCTGAATAATCCCAGAGTGCCACGGGAAGCATCAGGTACCAGCGGGATGACAGCCGCTATGAACGGTGCTGTCAATTTTTCTACCGATGATGGCTGGATACCTGAGTTTATTAACCATGGTCATAATGGATTTGTAATACCAAAGGCCGATTATGCCAATATGGCCACACATGAACAAGATGAATATGATTTGAACAAGTTGTATGAAATTCTGGAAGATGAAATACTCCCTTTATATTACGAAAACTACAGCACCTGGCGACAGGTTATGAAAAATGGAATGCAGGATGTCCGCTTCCAGTTTGACAGCAATAGAATGGCAGATGAATATTACCAGTTGATGTACAAATAAGTAATTGACCAGTTCTTCATAGATGGCTCAAAGCTATTCTAGTTTACTGGAATTGTGCTGTGAGTTGTTCTGTTGATATTGTTGCCGTAAAAAAACCTGCTAATTGATTTATAACTCCTTCTACCAAAGCATCCGGACATGACGCACCACTGGTAATTAGAATCCTTAGCGGTTCTTTTGCCGGCAGGTAGTTAACTGTGAGCACTTCTTCTTTTGTATGAAAATTATGATGTAGTATTTCTTTGTCAGAGAGAATTTTTTCTGCACTATTGATAAAATAAGTCGGTAATTTTTCCTCACACAATTCTACCAGATGTGATGTGTTTGAAGAATTGTACCCTCCCACAACAATAGCGAAATCCGCTTCTATTTTCAATAATCCGGTTACAGCCGTTTGGTTATCATGGGTTGCATAACAGAGGGTGTCTTTTGTATCCGCAAAGCGTTCTTCCACCTGGTGGGGTTGAAAAGTTTTTGTAATCACTCCTTTTAGAAAATCAGCGATGGCTTGAGTATCGCTTGCCAGCATGGTAGTTTGGTTTACCACCCCTATTCGCTGCAAGTCTGTAATTACATCAAAGTCCGCTGAGTATTGTCCTTTGAACTCAGTATAGAAATTTTCGGCAGGCTTATCACCTGAAATGTATTTGGACAGTTCTATCGCTTCTGTCATATCTTTTACTATCACTGAAGGAGCAGTTGAAGATGTATGAGAAAATGTAGCTCTTGTTTCCTCATGCATTGGCTTGCCATGAATAATAATGGTGTAATTTTTTTGGGCAATAGCCTCACTTCGATTCCATACTTTTTCTACAAAAGGGCAGGTGGTATTATATTTTTCAGTTTGTATTCCGATGCGTTTTAGTTTGTCTTCTATTTCCAGTGTTGTTCCAAATGCAGGAATTAGTACAATATCGTTGCTGGTTATTTCTTCAAATGGTATTATTTGTTTGCCATTGGTATCTTGTAAAAACTGAATGCCGTGTGCTTGTAGATCAGCATTTACCTGGGGGTTGTGAATCATTTCACTCAAGAGGAAAATACGCTTACCTGAATTTTCTTCCACTGTTCTGAATGCAATTTCGATGGCATTTTCCACGCCGTAGCAAAAGCCAAAATGGCGGGCAAGATAAATTTGTAAGGGTCCAAAATCCAACAGGGTAGGAGTAAAATCTTTTTTCATTTTGTCCTGTTCTTTCCGCTTTTTTTTAATAGCAGAAATTAACGGACTTCGGTAGATAATAGGTACATCGAAACTCTTCATGTGTGCAAAGATAATAATGGTTTATGGTTATGCATAAAATCGGAAACTGCCTTACATGTATTATATCTTGTGATTATTAAACTCGAAACTTCTTATTATCTTCCCTCCAAAGTTCGGACTATGAGATACTTATTGCTTGCTTTCACTTTCTGTTTTTTGCTGAGTTCTTGCAAACTCATGAAAAAGGAAGATGAAACCAAAACTCAAAAAAATATAAGCAGCATGCAAACCCGATTTAAACCAGTTGAGTGGATGCACAACACCAACATCTATGAAGTAAATATCCGTCAATTTACCGCGGCTGGTACATTTAATGCATTTGTCCGGGAATTGCCAAGATTAAAAGATATGGGTGTGAAAACACTTTGGTTTATGCCGGTAACCCCCATTGCACAAAAAAATAAAAAAGGCTCATTGGGCAGTTATTATGCCTGCTCTGATTATACCGCCATCAATCCTGAATTTGGTACGCTTGATGATTTTAAAAGCCTGGTAAAACAAGCACATGAAATGGGTTTTAAAGTCATAATTGACTGGGTGGCTAACCATACTGGCTGGGATCATAGATGGACAAAAGAACATCCTGAATATTTTCTCAAAGATTCAGCTACCAATGATTTTAAGAGAGCCTCTGGCATGGATGATATTATAGAACTTGATTTTAGTAATAAGGATTTGCGAATGGCGATGAAAGAAGCCATGAAGTTTTGGGTAACCGAATGTGATATAGACGGCTTTCGCTGCGATCTTGCTTTTTGGGTAGAATTGGATTTCTGGAAAGAAGCCAGGAAAGAATTAGATGCAGTTAAACCACTGTTTTGGCTGGGCGAATTCGATGAATTGGAAAAACCTGAGTATGGTGAGGCTTTTGATGCCAGCTATACCTGGACATGGATGCACAAAACAGAAGATTTTTACAAGAAAAGCGGAACGCTGGATACACTGTTTACCGTTTTAAAAAGATATGATGACCTTGGAGATAGTACCACCAGGGCATGGTTCACTACTAATCATGATGAGAATAGCTGGAACGGAACTGAGTATGAGAAATATGGAGATATGGCAAAATCATTAGCAGTATTTAGTGCCACATGGAATGGAATACCATTATTGTATTCTGGCCAGGAACTGCCCAATTTGAAACGGTTAGAATTTTTTGAAAAGGATGTTATTAAGTGGAATACAAAGAATGAACTACATGATTTTTATAAGGTCTTATTAAATCTTAAAACTAATAACCCTGCTCTTCGCAGTGGCGACCCTACTGTTCAAACATTTCGTATTAAAACCAGCGACCCTAAAAATATATTTGCTTATTTGCGAAAAAGCGGAAGCCGGGAAGTCCTCGTAGTCTTAAACCTTTCTAAACAAAAGGATTTGCATTTTGATATTTTGGATTCTATAGTTACCGGAACATTCAGGAATGCTTTTTCCGGATCTGCTAATGATTTTACAACGGAAAAGAGTTTTGAAATGCAGGGATGGGAGTATCTCGTGTATGATAAATAACTTTGTTGTTTTCTATTAAAAGAGCCGTTCAGCATTTCGCTAAACGGCTCTTTTAATTTTTAGAAATAGTTATTAGGGCACTGGTATTTCATCCAGATTTAACGGATACCTATATATGCCCTCGTAGCCGGGATACATACCTTCCAATTGTATACTTTCACCTTTCAGGCTTTTTATTGCTTGAGTTAATTCTTCAATGCTTGTAATGTCCATTCCATTTACACTTGTTATTATAAATCCCGATTCCATCTTCGTTTTACTAAACGTACCTCCAGATTTTATTTTTTTAACCAATACACCTCCTTCGATATCATAGGTCAATGCTTTTTTGGGATCTAGTGTTTCTAAATCAGCTCCTAATTTATCGCCAATACTGGCAGAAGCAATCTGGTCGTAAGTGCCACTCTTAGCAGTTAATGTTGCAGATGAAGTATATTCTTTACCGTTCCTTTTATATGTAACATTTATTTTTTCTCCCGAATTGTAAGATGAAACAGTAGCCTGTAGTTCGGTCCAAGAACTAATAGTGGCATCATTGATTTTGGTAATTATGTCACCGGGTTTCAATCCAATTGCTGCCGCTGCACCATCTTTAGCTACGTTACCAACGTGGGCACCGTCGCCAGCATCAAACTTATCTTCTGCCACTGAAATACCCAGATAAGGCCTTTTTACATCGCCATATTTAATAAGGTCATTAACTATTTTTTTGGTAAGGTTTACCGGAATTGCAAATGAATAACCTGCATAAGTGCCATTGGGAGCATATATCGCAGAATTAATTCCTATCAATTGCCCATCAGTTGTAATTAATGCGCCACCACTATTGCCCTGGTTTACTGCCGCATCTGTTTGTATGAATGATTCAATGGGTGTTTGACTTTGGCGACTATTAATACCGATATTTCTTCCTTTAGCACTAACAATACCTGCTGTGACAGTTGTTTCCAGGGTTAGAGGATAGCCTATCGCCAATACCCACTGTCCCAGCTTTACATTATCTGAATTGCCATATAATAAGAATGGAAACCCCGTGCCTTCAATTTTTAGAACGGCAAGATCGCTTCCGGCATCTCTGCCAATTAATTTGGCTTTATACGTTTTCTTATTACTTAGTGAAACGGTAATTTCATCAGCTACTCCCTGGCCACCATCCGATACCACATGGTTATTGGTTATTATGTAGCCATCATCACTTATAATGACACCACTGCCGGAAGCCCTTTGTTCTGGTTGAACCCTGGGACCGAAACCATTATTAAAGAACTGATCAAACAGGTCTTCCATACTGTTATTTCTATTCGTCCGGGGGAGTTCGTTGTTTATTTTTTTAGCTGCAATTTTTGTTTTGATATGTACAACGGCAGGAACTGCTGCATTGGCGGCTTTCGTAAAATCCACGGGTTCGCCTGCACCAGCCACATTATCAAAATATCCGGCATAGTTAACTGGCAGATTACCATTTGTTGATTGTACAAAACTGGATTGTTTAGGATTAAATTTTCCATATACCCACACACTGGTAATAGCTGATACGGCACTGATTCCAATAATCAGTAAAAGTTGTTTCCATTTCATATTCATGTCAGATTTTAAATTGTAATAATTATTTAGTTTTCATACATGCTTTACAAAGTAACGATGCTTATCGGTTAATTGTTTGCCACTAAATTAGTTTAACAAATCGTTTACCAAGCTTTTCGTACTTCCTTTATATTATAAAATTAATACGATTATGAGTAAATGGAATACCGGGTTTCACTGATTTTCCATTTTATATCAAAGTTCTGATAGGAATGCTAAAGTATCTATCCCATCCGCATAATCAGTAATGGCAGGGGATTGAGCTTGTCCAAAAGCAATAAATCCCTTGCCTACCACACATTGCAAGTCCTGGACCGGTGCTGATTTTTCTGCCAAGTCGTCATTATCTGAGTAAAATTCATAATTCAATTGGCTGATGGGAGAAAAAATTGCAGGTTCTTCAATGAGCAAAATGGAATCATTGGTCATATAGTATTTCTTGTTCAGCAGGTGGAGTGCAAGGTTATAATCGTAGTTGTTTTTGTATTTGAAATGGTCTGCCAGGTAGTTATATTTCTTGAACGATTCGAGTAGGGGGATAAAATCATAGTCTTTAGGAACATAGATTTTTGTCACATTACGACAGCCCAATCCGAAATACTGGTACACATCATCTGCAAGTTTTCCAAGCTCCTCCTTTGTTTCCTCACCGGTAAGTATTGCCACAGAAGTTCTGTTGCGGCGGATAATATTGGGATACTTACCAAAATAATAATCAAAATACCGGGACGAATTATTGCTACCGGTAGCAATATAAGCGTCACATCCTTTCAACATATCTGAAAACGATACCAGGCTTTTTGTTTCCTCGTCCCAATCTCCTAATTTATCAATAAGGTGTTTAATCAGTACCTGGTCTTTGGAGGATGGCTTAATAAGGGCCTTATGACCGCTGATAAAAACGCAAAGAAAATCATGGAAACCCACCAGGGGAATATTCCCTGCCATAACGATTCCAACAGTTGTGCCCGGAGTTTGGTGTAATGGGATTTGATAAGAAGCTACCCAGTTCTTTAATAACTCATTTTCTAGATAAAACCGGGCTATATTTCTTGTAGCAAGTTCAATAAATTCAGGAATGAACCAGCCGTTTTCCCTGCTGGCCCTTTCCTTACATTCCAACCACTCTTCATCAGCAGATAAAATATATTGCCCAAGCCGAACTAATAAATCGATGCGATGTTGTAAATTCATTTTCAATAATTAAATTTGCTGTAAAACTAACCCTCAACCCAACTAATACAATTATTATGGCTATCAAGATTACAGAAGAATGTATCAACTGCGGTGCCTGCGAGCCCGAATGTCCCAATAATGCAATTTATGAAGGTGGAGTAGAATGGGCTGTCTCTGACGGCACTTCAGTAAAAGGGTCTTTTACCCTGCTCGATGGATCTGTAGTAGACGCTGACCAGAAAAATGCCCCTGTAGCGGTTGATATTTACTACATCACTCCAAATAAGTGTACAGAATGCCAGGGTTTTCACGAAGAGCCACAATGTGCCGCAGTTTGCCCTGTTGATTGCTGCGTTCCGGACGAAATGTACCAGGAAACAGTAGATCAGTTAATGGCTAAAAAGGCGTTGTTGCATATCTGATTTGGCAATTGTGTGTATAAATTTTCAAGCTTTGAAAGTGCTTGCCAAATAAAATTTGGTAACTTACAATCATATTTCAATATATATAGCAGTGAAAGCTGCTTAAAAAGTGGCGGGTGATATGTCCCGTCGTAAAAAGGTGAAGGAGAAACGGCCTTCACCTTTCTTATTTTCCTTCAAAGCAGGAAAATAAGTCAGTTTTAGCATTCTAAATTTTCAACAAACCGTTTTTTCTGCAATATTTGCATCAGTAAACACACTACACTCCCAAAAAAATGAAGAAGAACATAGCTCTTGTGACTGGCGGTTTTTCAGGCGAAGCAGTAATATCCTATAAAAGTGCCGTTACAATTGATAATAACCTGGATAGAAATTATTTTAATGTTTATAAAATTGATATCAATTCCCAGGGGTGGTTTTATGAGTTGATTGATGGCCGCAAAATCGAAATTGATAAAAACGATTTTTCTTTACAGATAGATAATCAAAAAATAAAGTTTGATGCTGTCTTTATAGGTATGCACGGAACACCCGGTGAAGACGGTAAGCTTCAGGGCTATTTTGATACTTTAAAAATTCCCTATACTGGTTGTGACGCCGCTACTTCTGCCATTACATTTAATAAAAGATATGCAGTGGCTGTAGCAGGTATGGCAGGGATTGATGTAGCTAAATCGGTGCTATTAATAAAAAATAGTTTTGGAAGTCTGGAAGAGATTATCAGCACACTAAAGTTCCCGGTTTTTATTAAGCCTAATAATGGCGGCTCTAGTATAGGGATGTCAAAAGTCGATAAACCTGCTGATGAGTTAGCCCCGGCAATCGAAAAGGCATTTAAGGAGGATGACCAGGTACTTGTTGAAGAGATGATTAAGGGAAGAGAGTTTACGGTTGGTGTTTTTAAATCAAAAGGGAATATAATTGTACTACCACTGACAGAAGTAAAGGCAGATGCTGATAAAGCTTTTTTTGACTTTGAAGCCAAATACCAGGGTAAATCAACAGAAACCACACCCGCCGTTGTTGACGAAGTGATGGCTGATAAAATACGGGATGCAGCAAAAAAAATTTACACTGTTTTTAATTGCAAGGGAGTCGTTCGAATTGATTTTATATATAATGAACTGAAAGGAAGACCCTACATGCTTGAA
Organism: Chitinophagaceae bacterium; assembly: GCA_016719015.1. GTDB lineage: Bacteria > Bacteroidota > Bacteroidia > Chitinophagales > Chitinophagaceae > JJ008. The sequence continues at coordinate 454,934 of JADKAZ010000001.1, read as the reverse complement.
GTAAATACAATTCCCGGGCAAAGTGAGGCAAGTATAGTACCACAACAGGTAAAAGTCATGGGATGGAGTTTGAGTGAGTTCTATACAAAACTGATTAACGAATGTCTTGAAACCTAGTTGATCCGAATAGGTTCTTTTGCACTGATTATTATACCTTGTATTTTTAATAACTATGTTCAAATTCATTACCAACCGTCCATTGTGGGTTAACATCCTGGCAGGTATTTTACTCGGACTCGGTGTTTTTGCAGCGATATTACTTTCATTAGATTGGATTACCAGTCATGGTAAGGCAAGTACAGTACCTTCTGTGGCGGGAAAAAATTATGAGGAGGCGAGGGAGATTTTGAAAAAAGCCGGGTTTAAAGTAGAAATTCAGGATTCAGTTTATGTGGATACAGTAAAACCACTTACAGTTATCAAACAAATCCCGGATGCTGATGAAGTGGTGAAGTCTCATCGCACAGTATTTCTTATTATTAGTCGTGCAGTACCACCACTCGTAGAGATGCCAAACCTTCTTGGATATAGCTTTCGTAATGCAGAGATGGTACTAAAAAATATGGATCTAAAGATTGGCGATACTACTTTCAAACCCGACTTTGCTAAAAATGCCATTTTGGAACAATGGTATAATGGCACTCAAATAAATCCAGGTACAAAGATTAGAAAAGGGAGCACCATTTCATTGGTGCTGGGTGATGGAGTGGGTAATAAAGAATTTACGGTACCGGTTATAACAGGAATGGCCTTTGGAGAAGCTAAAAAAATCCTGGAATCAAACGGAATAGTAATCGGAGCCATTGTTACGGATGCTAATGTAACAGACACCCTGGCGGCCTGGATCTATAAACAAAATCCTGAGAGGTTTGATGATGAGAAAAGAATTCAACGAATTCGATCCGGGCAAACCATAGACGTTTGGCTGCAGGTAGATAAACCTGCCAAAGCTGACAGTACGGATACAAAAACAATACTGGACTTATAATTTTATCAAATGCAAAACATCTCCGTTGAAGAGTTAAAGGCCCGTATGGAGGCTGGTGAAAAATTACACCTTATTGACTGCCGGGAACCGCATGAGTATGCCGAATTTAATATTGGGGGAACACTTATTCCCTTAGGTAAGTTTCAGTCTTTTCAGGTTGACGAACTGGAAGATCTGAAAGAAGAAGAAGTGATCATCCATTGCCGCAGCGGCGTTCGCAGTGGGCAGGCATGTATGTTGCTCGATACAATGGGTTTTAAGAATACTAAGAATGTTACAGGGGGTATCCTGGAGTGGCAAAATAAGTTTGGCAGTAACAGTTGAAAAGTTAGCAGGATTTTCTTCTTCCTTTTAGTCAACACTAAAGCCTGATATTAATCCCCATCATAAAATTTATTCCCGCCATCGGGAAATAATAATTCTCAGTAATTGTTTCCCCCCCGGCAAAATAGCTGTAAGTGTACCCGTTTGGTTCATACTTCCTGCTGAAAATATTATTTACCTGTGCTATGATACTTGCCTCTTTCAGCCATTTCTTTTTTAGCGTATAGATAGTCCTGATATCTTGTACAAAAAATGAATTAAGTGCACGGCTTTTATTTTCCGTATTGTCTAAATATTGTTTACTTACGTATTTGCTCAACAAACTGAATTCGGTATTCTTGAACGGTAAAAAATTAATTGTTGCTCCGCTAACTACAGCCGGAGAGAACGCAATAGTTGCAGAAGTATAACTGATTGTCTTCTGGCCGCCATTATCATAATCATCAATATACTCTGTGAAATTCTCTACTTTATTCCGGCTTAGTGCAATATTAGCAGCAGCATTTATCCACGGGTTCAATTTTATTGAACCCTCCAGCTCAATACCGACCCGGTAACTTTTGGGAATATTGCTTCTTGTGTAAGCTCCTACATCATTTACTTTACCTGTCAGCACCAGTTGGTCTTTATAATTCATGTAATAAAATGTAGCCGACCAGCTGTAACTATTTTTTGACCTGCTGATGCCAGCTTCAACATCATAAAGCCTTTCTGGTTTCGGTTGTAGGGCAGTGCCGGCTTCAAAATCATCCCGGTTAGGCTCTTTGTTTGCGATGCTGAATGACAAGTATTCTTTCCATCCGTTTTTGTTGAAATTGATACCAATTTTTGGATTAAAGAAATTGAATTGGTTGTTTACTGCTAATGTTGGATTATCCCTGAATCCTTCTGCATTGTATTTGATATGCCGGTATTGTAAATCGCAGAACCAATTCCAGTTAGGTGCAAACTGTGTTTGTTCCTTCAGGTAAATATTAAAATCTGTCTTTACTGCATCAAGGTCGTACCAGTTTTTGATAGCTGTCAATCCCTTTTGTGCCCAAACAATTTTTCCATAATGCAAGCCTTCGTATTGGGTAAAACCACCACCTAGTGTTGCCTGTGTTTTATTGCTTTTGTATTGTAAAGAAAAAATATTGCCGTAAAAATCATTATCCAACCAGAGTTGTCTCACCATATCTGAACTGACAATTGGTATGCCCGCTGAAAGAGGATTGGGCATTCCGTATTTCAAATACTCCTCATCGTCTTTGTATTGCTCATAGTATCCTTTCCCTTTGGTAAGAAAAAGGGCCGTATTAAAACTCAACCTTCCCCCAATTAAATGATTAAAAAATAACTGGTAATGCTTCTGGGTATAATTATCTGTTTCGTTATCATATGGATCGCCGGACCTTTCCGTTCCTGCATAATTTACTGTCCGGTTGCCGGCATTTAAATCTGTTTCAGATATGCCATACCAGGCCTGGTATGTTTTCTCTTTTCCTGAAAATACATTTACTCTGACAGATGATTTTTTTGCGATATATGCCGACGTAAAATGAAAGGAGCTGAGGTCACTTGTTGCCCTGTCAATGAATCCATCGCTCTTGATCCTGGAAAGGCGAATGTCTGTGGTAAAACCATTTATCAAACCGGTGCCTGCTTTGACTGTATTCTTCCAGGTATTAAATGAACCAAAGCTGTTATTGAATTCAACATAGGCATCCTTGTTGACTTCATTGGTGCTGAAATTAATACTGCCTCCAAATGCACCGGCACCATTAGAAGAAGTGCCAACACCCCTTTGAATTTGAATACTCCCGGTAGATGAAGAAAAATCCGGCAGGTCTACAAAAAATGTTCCCTGGCTTTCTGCATCGTTATAAGGAATGCCATTAAGTGTAACATTAATTCTTGTGGCATCCGTTCCCCGGATGCGGATACCGGTATAGCCAATACCATTACCTGCATCCGAATTGATTACAACAGAGGGTGTTTGATTTAACAAGAAAGGAATATCCTGTCCCAGGTTACTTTTACCAATATCTTTTTTTGAAATATTTGTTTTGGTAAACGGTGCATTTTCTCCGGCACGGACAGCCCTTACTTCAACAGGAGAAAGCAGGTGAAAACTGTCTTTTACTTCTTCTTTTTGCTGAGCAATAGATGCAATAGTTGTTAATGAAAAACAACCAAGCATAATAATCCTCTTCATTTTTTAAAAAAATTAAACGATTAAAAAATAAGAGGGGAATGCTGTTAGAAAGGTCAACCGATGAAATCCTTCCCTACGCAGGCATTACCCTGACCAGGTTTACGGGTATGATCTCAGATTATCAAGCCTTACGGCAGGATAAACACCCCGGGAACGCTGAAAACTAAAGCCTTTATAATCAAAGGCTAAGAACTCAAGCAAAAATAAGTATAAAATAATTTCAATCCCTTGTAACTTTTCTACACTACTCTTCGTAATACACTCAAACCATCATTTATGAAGAAGCTTGTATTATCTTTTTTATTGATTGCCTTTACCGGCACAGCTTTATTGGCCCAAACAATTATTAATGACATTAATGCCGAAAAAAGAGCTGTTTCCGGTTATCATGGTATTGACGTGGCCACCGGTATTGAACTTAGATTGACAGCAGGAAATGCCGAAGAAGTTGCTGTAAGTGCAGCAACCACTGAATTTCGGGACAAAATTGTTACCAGGGTGGAGAATGGAATTCTTAAAATTTATTATGAGACTAAAACAGGTTCCATTAATAAAACGAAAGAAAATAAGGATTTGAAAGCTTATGTTTCCTACAAAGCTCTTGATTTGCTGCAGGTGACTACAGGAGCAAAAGTAAAAATTAATGGGGTGCTTAAATCTGCATCTATTAGTATGGAAGTAAATACGGGAGCATTGGTAGACGGGGAAGTAGATATAGTTTCATTAAAAGTAAATCAAAATACCGGATCAAAAATTACACTTTCCGGTAAAGCTGATAAACTTGACATTGAAGGAGATACAGGGAGTAAATTTAAAGGCGATGATATGGCTACGTCCAATTGCAAAGTGAAGGTAAGTACAGGAGCCATTGTTTCTGTAAGTGCAGAAAAAGAATTACAAGCCAAAGCAAGTACAGGAGGAAGTGTGAAATATAAAGGAAGCCCAACGGTAAAAGAAATTAAAAGAAGCACCGGAGGTTCAGTAAATAAAATCTAACAAATCAAAAGAAAAGTAATGAAAAAATTATCATTTTTATTGGTTGGGTTATTAATTGGTGCAGGTTTGTATGCCCAGCAGGTAAATGACCCAAATGCAGAAGTGCGACAAGCGAAAGGATATCATGGTATCAATGTATCCAATGCTTTTGATGTTTATCTCAGTCAGAGTAGTGAGGAAGCTGTAGCAGTAAGTGCCGCCGAAACAAAGCACCGGGAAAAAATAACTGTCAATGTGAAAGATGGAATTCTTTACATCGGCTATGATAATGATAGTAAGTCCTGGAGTAGTGGGAATAAAAAATTGAAAGCCTATATTTCTTTCAAGCAAATCGATCAGCTGAAAATCAGTGGTGCTTGTGATGTATTTATTGCCGGCACACTAAAGGCGGAAAGCCTTACTGTTAATCAATCAGGGGCCAGCGATTTGAAAGGAAAACTCGATGTAAGTAACCTTACTGTTGATCTGAGTGGAGCATCTGATATGATGGTCACCGGTACGGCTACACAACTTTCTGTGGAAGCAAGTGGTGCCAGTGATTTTAAAGGGTTTGATCTGGTAACTGAAACCTGTGATGCAAAGGCATCGGGGGCCAGTGATATAAAAATCACCGTCAATAAAGAATTATCTGCCCATGCCAGCGGAGCCAGCGATGTCCGATACAAAGGAAATGGCGTAATAAAAGATTTAAAGAGTAGTGGCTCCAGTAGTGTTTCTAAAGGATAGACATAGATATATAAGTATAGCCAGGAAACGTCTCGTTTAAAACGGGGCGTTTTTTCTTTGGAAAGTATCTCTTATACGGCTACATTTGCACCGCGAAGTAGAGCAGCGGTAGCTCGTTGGGCTCATAACCCAAAGGTCGGGAGTTCGATCCTCCCCTTCGCAACAAAACGAAAGGCTATCCGCCCCTGCGGATGGCCTTTTAAAATTTTCCGAAACAGTTGCCATTTCAACTGACGAGGACTGATTACCTATTCAATTCTTGTAGCCTGCTTACAGCAGGAAGTTGAAGCTTGCAGCTTTAAGATCACATCATGAAATCTGGTTTTGTAAATATATTCGGCCGGCCTAATGCAGGCAAAAGCACTTTACTCAATGCGTTGATGGGAGAGAAGTTGGCAATTGTATCACCCAAAGTGCAAACCACCCGGCATCGTATAAAAGGGATAATCACTGAGAAGGAATACCAGGTTATTTTTTCAGATACACCCGGTATCATTGAGCCAAAGTACAAACTGCATGAAAAAATGATGCAGGCTGTAAAAGGTGCATTAGAAGATGCTGATGTAGCTATGCTGTTGGTGGATGTAAAAGAAAAATGGGAAGAGTGTGATGCTATATTTACAGCTCTACGTTTAAAGGTGCCTGCGGTTGTGGTACTTAATAAAATTGACCTTGTTAGTGAATCCACAATTAAAGAAGCGGTTGATTATTTTTCCTCAAAGCCTTATTGTAAAAAAGTTATTACTATCTCTGCTTTATCGGGCATCAATAAAAAGAAATTGATAAACGGTTTTCTGGAATTTTTACCGGAAGGAGAACCTTTTTATGAGGGAGATGATATCAGTGATTTGAATACCAGGTTTTTTGTAAGTGAATTGATACGGGAGAAAATTTATGAACTGGCCCAGGACGAAATACCTTATCATACTGCCGTACTGGTGAGAGAATACCAGGAGAAAACAACACTGGTGAAAATTGTTGCAGATATCATTGTTCACCGGGAAACACAAAAAGCTATATTGATTGGTGATAAGGGCAGTATGATAAAAAGAATTGGGACCGAAGCCCGGAAGGATATCGAAGCATTTATTCAGCAAAAAGTATTTTTAGAATTATTTGTAAAAGTGAAACCGAAGTGGAGAGAAAATGAAATGCAGTTGAGGGAATACGGTTATTAATTAAAAATTTATGTCGTTTACAGTAGCAATAGTAGGAAGACCGAATGTTGGAAAGAGTACACTCTTTAATCGCTTGCTTGAACAACGCAAAGCAATTGTTGATGATGAGAGCGGTGTTACCCGTGACCGCCAGTACGGAGTTACCGACTGGAATGGAAAGACCTATAACGTAATTGATACAGGTGGTTTTGTGTCGGGTAGTGAAGATATTTTTGAAAAGGAAATTGCCAAACAGGTACTGGTGGCAGTGGAAGAAGCCAATGCTATTATTTTTATGGTGGATGCAGCGACAGGATTGACTAATTTAGATGATTCCATGGCTGGAATATTACGACGCTGTACCAAACCTGTTTTTCTTACGGTGAATAAGGTTGATACCAATGAAAGGCTGATGGAAGCTTCTGAGTTTTACAGTATGGGGTTTGAGCATATTTTTTTTATCGCCGCTGCCAGCGGCAGTGGCACCGGGGAATTATTAGATGCTGTTGCAGAACTTATTTCCGAAGATGCTTCAGAAGAAACAAAAGAGATAGATGCCTTGCCCAAGTTTGCTATCATCGGACAACCTAATACCGGTAAATCTTCATTGTTGAATGCACTGATAGGCGAGGAGAGAACTATTGTCAGTGATATTGCCGGCACTACCCGTGATACGATTCACACCCATTACAATCTTTTTCAAAAGGAGTTTGTTTTAATTGACACGGCAGGCATCCGCCGTAAATCGAAGGTGCATGAAGACCTTGAGTTTTATTCTGTCATCCGTGCCATCAAAGCAATGGATGAGGCTGATGTTTGCCTGATATTGTTAGATGCTGAAAAAGGAATCGCAGCACAGGATTTGAATATTTTCAGCCTGGCAGCCAAAAAAGGTAAAGGAATAGTGGTACTCGTTAATAAGTGGGACCTGGTAGATAAGGAAACCAATACGGCAAAGAAATACGAGGAAGAGCTGAAAAAAAGGTTTGCTCCATTTAGTGATGTTCCTATCTTGTTTATTTCCGCAAAAGAAAAAACCAGAATTTTTAAAGCCATTGAAATAGGATTAGATGTGTACGAGAACCGTCAGCGAAAAATTCCCACCTCAGAGTTAAATGACATCATGCTAAAAGCTATTCAGTCTTATAATCCGCCGGTGGTAAGAGGTAATTCCATTAAAATAAAATTTATCACCCAGTTGCCAACTGCCGTACCATCATTTGCCTTTTTCTGTAACTTCCCTGACGATATTAAACAACCCTACAAGAATTATCTTGAAAATCAGCTCAGGCAGAACTTTGATCTGACCGGAGTTCCGATTCGCATATTCTTTAGAAAGAAATAAAGCAGATGGAAATTTCCTGCCTGTATTTTATACGTTCAAAGGCATGCACTAATAAGGATTAGACTAATAATGAGATCGTCGCCTCAGCCTGTTTTCTAAAAGCAATCATTTCTTGTTCCTGTTGCAGAATAAAACTATTGTCTTTCAGTTTGCCCATTACCTTTTCCATTTCCTTTTCGGTTTCATATACCATTTGCCTGAAAGGGCTCTGATAATCTTTAGCTCTTGAGGAATAAATACTATTTGTCATCCACTCTTTAGTAATAACGGCCTGATGCAGAAGTTGAATAAAAAGCTTTTTGGTAAATTTGGTTTGGGTCAGTTTTAATATTTCGAGTAGTGAGGCAAATGCATGTTGGAATTTATCATTGGCGTAGGTACTGCTTTTTTTATGGTAAAATGTATGTACATCTTCCCAGCTGTCGATTTTGCCCGAATGGATGCTACGGATTAAAGAATTGATGGCACTTGATGGCATTAGTTGTCCCCCAATATTTTTCCATGTATTACGAACTGGTTTTTGGGGCAACGATTTTAATAATTTTTGCCAGGAAACTATGTTCTTTGTTTCAATCAACTGAATAAGTTGAGAAACGCCGTAATAAATAACCAACTCCTTAAATAATTTGTAAGCCTCACCAACTTTAATTAATTGTACTTTACGGGTAGTGTTCTCAAATCCTGTTGCAAGTATTTCCAGTTTAGCCACAGTAGCCGGATCTTTTTCCAACAGATCGTCTCCTGTTTGTAAAAGGTCTTTATCTGCAATTGAGATTTTCATTTTCTTAGCCCATGCAATAGCAGTTGTTTTTTTAAACAACCCGAGTGCTTCAATTATTTCATTTATACTATCAGGGGCCAGAAAGTCATATTCAATTACTTGTGATTTATCAGTTCTTTTATCCCGGCCTGTATATTTTGCTGCATTGCGGGCCAGAGCATACATATTATACATAAACCAATAACCCGGCATCACTGTCAGTTTATCTTTACTGACATCATTACTCACCAATGAAAAGGGGATTGGAATGTTTAGTTCTGCCGGAAAATCTCCCTTTGCAATCAATGTAAAGGAGGCAAACTTCGAATTGTGTTTAAGGCTAACACATAACCCCGGCCAGAATCCCCGGCCTGCAATTATCTCTCCGTCTGCACCTCTTGAATTATGATTGGAACCAATGGTAGCTCCGGCTGCCATATTACTTTGGCCAAATACAGTGGCAGCGCATAAAAATGAATTGTTATGATGTTGTTCATGTGCCGGAAATATCAGCGAATTCAACACTTCACAACAAGAGATAGTTGAGTTGTCGCCAAGATAGGAGTTGATCAATCTTGCTCCATATTTTAATTGTGAGTTATCTCCCATTATAAACCGAACTGCTTTTACACCATAGAAAATCCTGCAGCCCAATCCAATAATTCCGTTCACCAATTCACAGCCTTCACCAATCTGAGAAGGTGCATCTGGTCCGGAGTTAATGGTGAGATTTTTCAGCTTATTTGCTCCTTTAATATACGCATCACTTCCAATCCACACATCTTTAATGATACCACAGTTTTTAATAACTGTTCTGTCACCTATTTTACCGTAATAGCCCCTTTGTGTATCAAATCTTATATCGGTGAATTGTTTAAATTTTTCAAGGAGCCTCTCATCATCTCTGTATTTTGCCCAAAGCCAGGCATCACTGGCCAGCATGCCATTGAATGGCAGAATGCTGCGACCACCGTTTTCATTACAGATTTCCATCCAGACACGGACTGACTCGTTTTCACCCTTTTTTAAAACACCATTCCCGAATTTTGAATGATCAGTCGTGGCCAGCTCGTTTATATTTACCAGTATAATTTCATTACCGGTAATGTAATGGCTTAGGAAGTTGACGTTGTCAATTACCACATTATCGCCAATATCACAACTGATGATGGTGCTGTTATAAAGTCCGACCGGCATGCGGAGATTATTAAATTCAACGAAGTAAGGCTCTAGCTTGCCTATACGGACAAGGCCATAAAATGCACAGTTCTTTACCAATTCAGGGTTAAAAGCATCGGCGACCAATACTTTATTCCAGTTGTCAGAACTATTCGCATTTCTTTCAAGTATTTTTATTTCAGCAGGTGCAAGTTTCCTGTGGTTGATGCCACTACGGTTCTGGATATTACGCAGATAGTATTCATTTTTGCCTTTTGGAATAAATTCTTTTGGAATAAAATCGTATCCTAATGCAGCAATTGGTTTTTTTCTGATATGGTTCATAGATATTTATTCTACTGTGACGGATTTTGCGAGGTTCCTCGGTTTATCAACATCACATCCTTTGGCTACACCAATATAATAAGCAAGTAACTGTAAGGGAATCACACTTAACATCGGGGCCAGAATTTCATCGGCTTCCGGTATTATCATTACATCATTCGAGAGTTCCCTGGAAACTTCATCTCCTTCAGTGATAACAGAAATCACTTTTCCTTTCCTGGCTTTAATTTCCTGCATATTGCTTACCACTTTTTCATGATACGTATCTTTCGTAGCTACGAATACAACAGGTAATTCCTCATCTACCAGTGCAATTGGGCCGTGTTTCATTTCTGCAGCAGGATAGCCTTCGGCATGTATATAGGAGATTTCTTTTAATTTTAAAGCCCCTTCCAGTGCCACAGGAAAATTATAACCACGGCCGAGATAAAGAAAATCTCTGGCATCTTTATATTTTTCAGCGAGAGCTTTGATACTATCACTGTGCTTTAATGTCCAGGCTGCTTTCTCAGGTATTTCCTGAAGTTCATTTAACAAGTTCTGGTATCGTTCTTCTGATATCGTTCCTTTTATATACCCAATCTTCAGTGCAATCATGGTAAGTACGGCCAGTTGTGCTGTGAATGCCTTAGTAGATGCTACACCAATTTCCGGTCCTGCATGTGTATAAGCACCGGCATGGCTAATCCTGGCAATGGAAGAACCAACTACGTTGACTACACCTAATATGATAGCTCCCTGTTCTTTTGCTTTTTCAATGGCTACTAATGTATCAGCCGTTTCACCACTTTGTGAAATAGCAATGATAACATCACCTTTGTTGATTACAGGATTTCTGTACCGGAACTCTGATGCATATTCCACTTCCACATTGATGCGGCAAAGTTCTTCAAATATATATTCTGCTACCAGGCCTGCATGCCAGCTGGTTCCGCATGCAATCATAACAATCCGGCTGGCACTTACAATTTGCTCGGCGTATTGTTGAATACCACTCATGGTAATAGTACCTTCAGCCGCATCCAATCTTCCCCGCAGACAATCATAAATGGTTTGTGGTTGTTCAAAGATTTCTTTCAACATGAAATGTTCGTAACCGCCTTTCTCTATGGCAGCCAGCTCTATATCTAATTTTTGAACGTAAGGAGTTATTTTTTCGTTACCCAGGTTTTTTAAAATCAGTTCATCTGGCTTTACAATCGCCAGTTCATAATCATTTATATAAACCACTTCTTTGGTGTATTCCAGCATCGGAGATGCATCGGAGCCAAGAAAATGTTCTCCCTTGCCAATGCCAATGACCAAGGGACTTCCCTTCCTGGCGGCAATAATCGTATCAGGATTATCTTCATCTAATAAAAGAATAACATAAGCCCCGGTAACTCTTTTCAAGGCTATCCTTACGGCCTCTTCAAGGTCACACTGATTATTCTTTTTTATCTCTTCAATAAAATTCAGCAGTACTTCTGTATCTGTATCACTGGTGAAATTGTAACCTTTATTCGTCAGCTCTTTTTTCAACTGGGAATAATTTTCAATGATACCGTTATGAATCATCGCCAGTTTGCCACTGGAGGATTGATGTGGGTGTGCATTACGGTCACTCGGCTCACCGTGAGTAGCCCATCTTGTATGTCCAATACCGATATTTGAGTGAAGGTCTTTGCCAACGATATAGTCTTCTAACTCGGCCACTTTGCCTTTTTTCTTATAGACTTTCAGACCGCTACTATTTTGGAGAGCCACACCCGTACTGTCATACCCACGGTACTCTAATCTTTTAAGGCCTTTGATAATAATGGGATAAGCTTCTCTGGGCCCGGTATATCCTACGATTCCACACATTGATTTTATATTTTAAATTGCCATTAGCTGAAAAAGGCTAAGGCTGCGGCAAAGGTATCGATTTCAAAACATGCAAACGGTTGATGGGTTGCAATTTAGGAAATCAGAAAAAAACTAAAAGTCCAAACAGGCATAAATTGGGCTAACTGTTTAAAGTAATACACCTTTTAACAGCAAAAAAGCGGTCCCAAAATAAATAAGTAGTCCGGTTACATCAACCAACGTTGCAATGAAGGGAGTAGATGAAGTAGCCGGGTCCGCACCAAGTTTTTTAAGTAACAAAGGAAGCATTGACCCCATCATTGTACCCCATAACACTACACCAATAATGGCTATACCTATGGCAAAGCCAATCCGTATAAAATGCTCTCCGAATAATCCAAAAAAATGATAACCCCCAAATACAATAAAAAAGCCAAGAATGCCTAAAGTAATCCCCATGAAAAATCCTGATTTGATTTCTCTTTTGGCGATACGCCACCAGTCAAGTACCGTTATTTCTCCCAGGGCCATAGCTTGAATAATCAGTGTAGCTGCCTGCGAACCACTATTGCCACCACTCGAAATAATTAAGGGGATAAACGTAGATAACACCAGTACTTGTTCCAGTGTTTTTTGAAAGCCTGACATGGCAGCAATGGTCAGCGTCTCTCCAACAAATAAAATGATAAGCCAGATTATCCTTTTTTTATACAATTTGAAAAGCGGAACATCTAAATAAGGTTCATCCAAAGCTGCCGTACCTCCCATTTTTTGCATGTCTTCGCTAAACTCTTCTCCTGCTACCCATAGGATATCATCGATTGTAATGATGCCCAACAACTTATTACTTTTACTTACTACTGGCAGGGCCACCCGGTTATTCATTTTAAAAACTTCACTGGCCATCTCCTGATCGTCTTCCGGATGCAAAGCAATAAAACGGTCATCCATCATGTCCGCTACTTTTTTATCAGGAGGATTGAGAATAAAATCCCGGATACGGATATCATCGAGCAATTCTCCTTTCTCATTTATAACGTATATAACGTTGATGGTTTCACTGTCTTTTCCATATTTGCGGATGGTACTAAACACTTCTTCAATAGTATTCCATGGATATATATATACATAATCCGGCGTCATCAACCGGCCAATACTATTCTCCGGATAACCTAATAACGATAAGGTTACTTTTCTTTCGTTGGGGTCCAGTAATTTTATCAATTCCCTAACCACATTGCTGGGTAATTCTTCGAGGAAATCCGTACGGTCATCTGCAGGTAGTTCATTTAACAGTGACGCTGTTGTATTTGGTGGCAACTCACGGATGATTGTTTTCTGAGTAGGCAGGTCTAATATTTTAAATACACTGGCTGCCCGGTTTACTGACATACCAGCAATAATCTGGCTATCGTATTCAGGAAATTCATATACCAGTTCTGCTACGTCGCTGATGTTCTGGTCATCTAAAAATTCCCTGATCTGAAGTTTGTCTTCAGTCTTGATTATGGTTTCAAATTGTTCCTGTAGTGTTTGCTGTTCCAGTTCCAACGACATATTTCAAAAGTACGAAGTAAGAAGTAACCGGCCTACCGGCAACCATGAAGACTATTCTAAAACATTTACTGTGTTTTCTATACAATCCTTCCTTCGTAAATTGTCTTTTATTATGATGCTCCCTTTTCTATTTATTGCAATTACTGATACAATGGGCAGGGGTGTGTTTACCAGTGAAGAAATTCCTGCTAATACAGTAATAGAACTCTCACCTGTAATAATTATGGATGCGGAAGAACGAAAACTACTGGACCAAACCCTTCTGCATGACTATATTTTTGAGTGGGGTGACGAAAGAGAAAAATGCTGCATGGCTTTAGGCTATGTACCAGTTTATAATCATTCTTACGAAAGCAATTGTGAGTATGAAATGGATTTTGCAACCGGGCAAATAAGTATTAAGACAGTCAGGGCTATTAAGGCCGGGGAGGAATTATTTATTAACTATAATGGTGACTGGAACGATAATAAACCAGTATGGTTTGAAACAAAATAAAAAACCGTCCTGCTTTTAGCGGAACGGTTCTCTTGATTCATAATGTCTTATTGAAATCTTATCTGGCCTCTTATTTCGCCATTAGGATAAGCAGCGGTGTGAATATTTATATAGTAAACACCATTAAGCAGGTCGTCTTCTTTTACTACAACGCCATCCGCCAATAATGTTCCGGTATAAGTACCACAGGTAGTATTGCTGATTGTAGGGCATCTTACTATGGCAGAGGTGGTAAATGTTTGTACTACAGGGGCCAGGAAACCGGTTGGTGCCAGCCCATGGATATGCATTGCCGCTACGGAACCTGTCAATCCGGACCATCTGACCGTGTAAGTTAAAATACGGGTTTCTTTAGTGTAAAAGACATCCATGGTGCCAAGTGCAGTTGTCGGCGTAGCCGGAGTTTCCTGAGCACCGCTCATAACGATATCTTTTTTCTCGTAATCAGTGGTCTTTTTCTTCTCAGCGTTTTTTTCGCAGGAAGTAATACCCAAGACAAGAGCAAATAGTAAGGAGGTTAAAGCAGTTAGTTTGATCAATTTCATGATTGCGGGATTTAAGGTAAAAATAAGAAGTTTTTCCTAATACCAATACTTTTCAAAAAAATGATAATAGCCTGTTGGTAAACTGTTTATTTCAGCTTGTTTTTAATTTCCTGCAACTTCAACAGGGCTTCTACGGGGGTTAGCCTGTTAATGTCAAATCCTTCCAGTAATTTTCTTATTTCATCAAACGTTTCAGTATGGGCATCAAAGATGGATAGTTGCATTTTGGGACTGGTAATTTCTTTCATTTTATCAGTCATGCTATCTGCCTTACCGTTTTCATGAATACTTTCCAGGTGTTTCAGTATTTCATTGGCCCGGTTAATTAATGAGGGGGGCATACCCGCCATTTTTGCCACATGAATTCCAAAACTGTGTGTACTGCCACCCCGGGCTAATTTTCGTAAAAAAATAATTTTATTGCCCACTTCTTTATTGGTGACATGAAAATTTTTAGCCCTTGGAAATTTTTCTTGCAGTTCATTCAATTCATGATAGTGAGTGGCGAATAATGTTTTTGGTTGATGTGGTGAATTGTGCAAATGTTCTGCTATACTCCAGGCAATTGAAATGCCATCGTAGGTGGAAGTGCCCCTTCCAATTTCATCTAACAATATCAAACTTCTGTCAGTGATGTTATTAATGATACTCGCAGTTTCATTCATTTCAACCATAAAGGTCGACTCACCGCCGGATAAATTATCGGATGCGCCAACTCTTGTAAAGATTTTATCTGTCAGCGAAATTTTTGCAGCTGATGATGGTACAAAACTCCCAAAATGCGCCATCAGTGTAATGAGTGCTGTTTGCCGTAACAATGCAGATTTACCACTCATGTTGGGCCCGGTAAGAATGATAAGTTGTTGATCAATTTTGTTTAATTCCAGGTCATTGCTGATATAGCTTTCTCCAACGGGCAGATTACGTTCAATTACAGGATGCCGGCCTTCTTTAATTATCAATTCATTTCCGGTATGCAGTTGGGGTTTTTTATACTGGTATTGAATGGCATTGTAAGCAAAACAACATAGGCAATCTTGTATGGCTAATAAATTGCCATTGGTTTGGACAGGGGCTAAATAATCTGACAGTTCATTTAATAATGCTTCAAATAATTCCAGTTCAATCTTTAATATTTTTTCTTCTGCACCGGTTATTTTTTCTTCGTACTCTTTTAATTCCGGGGTAATATAGCGTTCAGCATTGGTCAGGGTCTGTTTCCGCATCCACTCCGCAGGTACTTTATTTTTCTGAGAATTGGTCACTTCCAGGTAATAGCCAAATACATTATTAAAACCAATTTTCAGGGAACCGATGCTGGTGCGTTCTGCTTCTTTCTGCTGAAGTTGTGCCAGGTATTCTTTGCCGCTATGAGATATCTTACGTAATTCATCAAGTTCGCTGCTGACATGGCTGTTCATCATACCACCCTTGGCCGCTAATGCAGGCGGGTTATCAACAATTTCTTTAAATATTTTATCTGCGATATAAGGACAAGGGTTCAGTGCATCACCTAATCGTTTTAAATATTCATTGGAAGATGATAAACAAAGCTGTTTTATGGCCTCCACCTGTTTCAACCCTCTTGCCAGTTGCAACACTTCTCTTGGGTTGATTTTTTTCATAGGTATTTTCGAAACCAACCGCTCAATATCACCACATTGTTTGAGATGTTGACTGATTTTATTTCGTAAATCAGTTTCTTTTATCAGGAATTCAACCGTATCTAGTCGTTCGTTTATTTTATGGATATCTTTAAGTGGAAATACAATCCAACGTTTCAATAGTCTTGCTCCCATAGGAGAAACCGTATTATCCAATACACTTAATAAGGTATGATTACCTTCTGAGTTGCCATAAATTAATTCAAGGTTACGGATGGTAAAGCGGTCCATCCATAGAAAATCATCCCGATCCATCCGTTGCAATGAGGTAATATGCTGCAGGTTGGGGTGCTCTGTGTCTTTTAAATAATGAATGATAGCTCCTGCCGCAATTATCCCGTTTTTTAATTCATCAACACCAAAACCTTTTAAAGAATGAGTTTGAAAATGTTTCAGCAAAATATCTTCTGCATACACATGATCAAAGATCCATTCGTCTAATGTGTAGGTGTAAATTTTACTGTTGAAGTATTCTTTGAATTTTTTTTGCTGGTGACGTTGAAAAACAACCTCCGCTGGTTTGAAACTCTGTAAAAGTTTATCGGCATATTCCCTGTCACCCTCGGCAATAAAAAATTCGCCGGTAGAAATATCGAGAAAGGCCAGGCCGTATTGCTCGTACTGAACATTGGTAGAAGTATCTGCAAAATGAATGGCTGCTAAAAAATTATTACTATGGTGCTCGAGTAATTTGTCATTTACAGTGGTACCCGGTGTTACCATATCAGTAACGCCTCTTTTTACAATGCCTTTGGCTTGTTTGGGGTCTTCCAATTGGTCGCAGATGGCGACACGGTGGCCAGCCCTTACCAGTTTATGTAAATACGTATCCAATGCATGATGCGGAAACCCGGCTAATTCGGATGAGGAAGCGGCTCCGTTATTTCTTTTTGTAAGTGTAATGCCCAACACCTGTGAGGCTACAACAGCATCCTGCCCGAAGGTTTCATAAAAATCACCCACCCGGAAAAGCAATATAGCATCCGGGTATTTCTGCTTGATAGCCCGGTGCTGTTGCATCATTGGTGTATCGGAAGAAGCTGTTTTTGACATGGAAGACAAAAATAAGGAAGTGAAGTGTTTATGTAACTCCTTTTCTTACTGCATCAGTTAGAAAAATATAATCGCCATGAAAAAAATCCTCCTGATTTCCGGGGTAGTACTTTTTTGTACCTCATCGAAGGCTCAAGACACTGCAAGGGTAGATGCAGCCATTAAAAATGCAACTGTATATTTCGGCTATGGTGCCGAACTGACACATGAGTCTAAAGTAAAAATTGATGCAACCACTAAAATCATCGTCATCAGTCAATTGAGTACCAGTATCGATATTAATAGTTTACAGATTAGTGTTCCGGAAGATGTGGCATTACTGTCGCAACATTATAAAGTTTATTATCCGGCCATACCAACTGTGATAAAAACCAAGGAAGTAGAAAGGCTGGAAGACAGTATCGTATTACTGCAAAAAGAAATCAC
Source organism: Chitinophagaceae bacterium (assembly GCA_016719015.1). Taxonomy (GTDB): domain Bacteria; phylum Bacteroidota; class Bacteroidia; order Chitinophagales; family Chitinophagaceae; genus JJ008. The sequence continues at coordinate 437,370 of JADKAZ010000001.1, read as the reverse complement.
CCGGATTGACAACCTCGTTGCGATTGACCAGGAGATTCTAGCCAAAACCGGTTTACTAATTGAAACAACAATCAATACAAGTGGTAATAAAACAATCACCAGTGAAGAAGTGCTGAAATTACTCGAATATTATAACCTGAAAATTGAGAAGTCAAAAACAAATATTTACAATCATAAGCAAAATATAAATCTCCAAAATTTAAAGATTGCTGATATCCGGAAAAGGATTGCGGTTATGTCTGTCGTTGCACCCAATAAGCAAAAACCTTATGGACAGGTTTTTTTACAGGTGATGTGTAAACGATCTGGCGAAATACCGGTTGATCTCTCTTACTATACCACACAGGCAGGATGGACAGCTGTTTATGATGTGAGGGTAAACTCAAAAACAAACAAAGTAAAGCTGGTTTATAAAGCATCGCTTACACAAACGAGTGGAATTGACTGGAAGAAAACAAAACTGACCTTGAGCACCGGCTCACCGAATTTTGGTGTTGCCGCTCCAATACTTACACCCTGGTACCTGCAATTGTATGTTCCGGGAATTTATACGGAATTGCAACGAAGAGCCGCACAAGGAAATGCATCAAGAAATGTAGTTCAGTCTTACCGGGACGATAGATCATTGTCGGAAGTAGTAGTGTCCGGAACAGATGGAGATTACAAGCAGGAAAAACTGAAAGATCAGACCATTGACCCGAGTACCTTACAACAATACACCACCTTAAACGAAGGGCAGTTAAATACCAATTTCGAAATTGATTTACCGTATGATATTGAAAGTGATGGCCAACTGCACAGTGTCACCATAAAAGATCAGGAAATTTCCTGTGTGCTGAAAAACTATGCAGTGCCAAGAATCGATAAAGATGCTTACCTGCTGGCAGAAGTAGCCGATTGGCAAAATCTTGATTTATTACCCGGCGATGCAAATATCATTATGGACGATACCTATATTGGAAAATCGGTGATCGATCCAAACACAACTGCAGACACATTGAATCTATCCCTCGGAAGAGATAAAAGAATTGCAGTAAAACGGTCAGTAGTAAAAGAACTGAGTAGTCTCAAGACAAGCGGAAAAGAAAGCAGACAAATTTTTACCTATGAGATCATTGTAAAGAATAACAAACTGACGGACGTAAACTTGTTGCTGAAAGACCAGTATCCCTTGAGTACAATTAAGGAAGTAGAAGTTAAGTTGGAAGAGGATGGTGCTGCTATGGTAAACCCGGAAACCGGTGTGCTGACCTGGAAAATAGACCTGAAACCGGGAGAGAGTAAGAAAGTTAGATTTACATACAGTGTAAAATATCCTAAGGATAAGAAGATTGTGGATTTGAAGTAAGATAAAGTCGCAAGTTGTGGGTGACGGGTTGCGAGATGGAAATCCTGAAGAATGAAGCGAATATTATTCTTTCAGAACCTGCTCGTAACTCGTAGCTCACAACTCATAACTATATTTGCAGCATGCGAAAATTGAGCATGGAGGAACTGGGCCGGAAATCGGTAGAAGAATTTAAACAGTCGGAGAAAACTCCCGTTATTGTAGTGTTGGAAAATATTCGCAGTGCCTATAATGTAGGCAGTGTCTTTCGCACCTCCGATGCTTTTCTGATCGAGGCGATCTATATTGTAGGCTACACGTCGAAACCACCTCATAAAGAAATAAAAAAAACAGCATTGGGTGCGGAAGAATCGGTAGCATGGAAACATTTTGCAACCACTGCAGAAGCGATTGATGAATTACGTATACAAGGATATAATGTGTATGCTGCGGAACAAGCCGAAGGAAGTTTTAAATTAAATGCTATCGGTTTTGAACCGGATGAAAAAATAGCGGTCATTTTTGGAAATGAAAAATCCGGTGTGGAGCAATCCACTATTGCTTTATCTGATGGTTGTATTGAAATACCTCAATTGGGAATGAAACATTCGCTGAATATTGCAACAGCAGCAGGAGTAGTGTTATGGGAGCTGGTGAGGCAAAGAATGCCCCTGTCCCCTAAAGGGGAACTTAGGCCATAGATTCATTTTAATTTTGAAATATGTCGAAAGTAAAAAGTTATCTCTCTTTTATAAAATTCTCTCATACCATTTTCGCAATGCCTTTTGCGTTGATTGGTTTTTTTCTGCCATTAAAAACTGAAGTTGTGTATGGTGTTGAACAATGGAATTTAAACAAAACAATTAGATGGGATGATACAGTCAAAGCTAATTCGGAAGTTGAAGCATGGAGGGATTTTGGAATACTACTATCGTTAGTCATTCTCTGTATGGTCTTTGCCCGTAGTGCAGCAATGGCCTTCAACCGTTATCTCGACAGAAAATTTGATGCAAGAAATCCAAGAACAGCAATTAGAGAAATTCCTTCCGGAGTTATATCAGAAAAAAATGCATTGATATTTACAATAATCAGCAGTTTGCTATTCGTGGTTTGTACTTTTTTTATCAACCGGATATGTTTTTATTTATCACCAGTCGCCTTGGCCGTAGTGCTGGGTTATAGTTATACTAAACGTTTTACAGCACTTTGTCATTTAATATTAGGACTAGGTTTATCATTAGCACCAATCGGTGCATATTTAGCAGTTACAGGTAAGTTTGATTTACTGCCTATTCTTTTTTCATTAGCTGTTATCTTTTGGGTCAGCGGCTTTGATATAATTTACGCATTGCAGGATGAAGAGTTTGATAAATCGCAGCAGTTATATTCTATACCTGCCTGGGCAGGAAAGGCAAAAGCGTTACGCATATCAGAATTATTGCACGGATTAAGTGCCTCGGCTGTATTTATTGCCGGCCGTTATGGAGATTTTGGCTGGATATACTGGATAGGTGTTGCCGTGTTTATAGGCATGTTGATCTATCAGCATTCAATTGTAAAGCCAACTGACTTACGGAAAGTAAATCTTGCTTTTATGACAGCCAATGGTATTGCATCAGTTGTTTTCGCCATCTTTGTTATTACAGATTTATTTATCAATTAAACATAATTGGCAAGAATACTATCCATAGATTTTGGGCTCAAAAGAACCGGCCTTGCCGTTACAGATCCACTGCAAATTATTGCAACGGGTTTAACAACTTTACATTCTAAAGAATTGATTCCTTTTTTGAAAAATTATTTTCTAAAAGAACCAGTTGAGTTAATATTGATTGGCTGGCCCACCAATTGGGATGATAGCAGCACTCATGCCACACCACTGGTGGAGAAATGTATCAAAGACATGCAAAAAAATTTTCCCGATATGCCAATTAAGAAAGTAGATGAACGATACACTTCCAAAATGGCTAAAGATGCCATGCTGGAAATGGGACTGAAAAAAATGCAACGCCGCAACAAAGCACTTGTGGATGAAATTGCGGCCACTATTATGTTACAGGAATATCTCCGGTCAATTGGCTAACTGGTCAATTGGGGTTAAATTTGCTCCCTTAAATAAACCAGGTTAAAGGCATGATACTACCCATCGTAGCATACGGGCATCCGGCATTAAGAAAGATTGCGGCAGATATTACCCCGGGTTATCCTCAACTGGATAAACTAATCGAAGATATGTGGGAAACCATGTATGCCAGCAGCGGGGTAGGGTTGGCTGCTCCGCAGATTAACAGGGATATCCGTTTGTTTGTTGTAGACACTGAACAGATGTTCAATAATATGAATGAAGAAGAAAGAGCTGAATATCCTGGGGACAATGGAACTAAAGCCGTTTTTATAAATGCTCATATTGCTGAACTGGAAGGTGACGAATGGCCTTACAATGAAGGATGCCTCAGTATTCCGAAAATCCGGGAAGATATTTACAGGCAGGAGAGTGTTACGCTTCGTTTTTGTAATGAACAATTTCATGAACAGACAAAGAACTTTACCGGGCTTTCTGCCAGGGTTATTTTACATGAATATGACCACATCGAAGGCAAACTTTTCATTGACCATATTTCCCCGCTCAAACGTAAATTAATGAAGGGCAAACTGAATGATATCTCCAGGGGGAAGGTAAATGTGGACTATAAAATGGTTTTCCCCGGGTAGTCAGCGTATTTTGGATAACTAGTAGAAAAAAATGTCGGAAAAATTATATTATTTTCGGAAGGGTTACAGGCTTCTTGTTGCGGTTTTTTGCAGTGACAAAAATGGGTCTGGTCTCACTCCGGCATTGTATCCTGCCCCTTATTTATAGTACGGTTAACAAGAAAATAATGGTGATATATAAAATAAAATATTGCCCATAATCAATCTTCTCTATACCTTGCAGTACCGTTTGTAAAAACGGCCTCTGGTTAATCTCCCACTTTTAGTAGCACCACTATCCTCTTTACAGCCTGTTCCACCGTCCCCTGTGTGCTATTTATAACCATTAAAACTTACGCTTATGAGAAGAAGAATTACTCTTTCTTGTCTGGCAGTGTTTCTTGCTATATCGTTTTATAGCAGGGCACAGGTTCCTTCGTTAAATCCAATCAACGGAGTAGTGCCGGCCATTTTAAATGCGGCTGGCGGTACGTATGACAATGCGTCTTCGTATTACCGTTATGAGTGGAGTTTTGGAGAACTGCTGCTGATCCAGGCTTTTGCTCCCCCAGACAGTTCCATACTGGTTACGCAGGGTGTCTTACAACCTTGTACCGACCAGTTGGGCATTTCAGCCTTTACGGTATTGTTCGATGAAGGCGACTACAAATTATTTCCAAACCCGACGAGTGGGAAATTTGAAGTAGACTTCTTTGTCCGTACCCCGGGTCTGATGAGTTTACAGTTGGTGAACTCGATGGGCCAGATACTGATGTCGAAGAGCTATCACTATGATGGCTGTTGCCGTATCGAGTTGTTTGACATCAGCCGTTATCCCAACGGGGTTTATTTTGTGGTAGCCGATTTAAAACCAGACATGAACCGTCCGGGAGATAATATCCAGGTGATCCGCCATAGCGGATTGAAGGTGATCAAACTGAATGAGAAATAAAGCCATAACCAAAAACTAAATAAACAAGAAACATGAAAAAGATTTTATCAATATTGACTGTAACGCTGTTGGCAGCGATAACAGCCCTTGGTCAGAGTCCCTCACCGGGGATTTTCAATTACCAGGGGGTAGCCCGCAACAGTGTGGGCAATGTATTAGTGAACAAAACGATAACACTGCGCTTAACGATCCATGATGGAGCAGCAGCGGGTCCTACGGTGTACCAGGAATCAAGAACAGCGGTAACCAATCCGTTTGGCTTGTTCAATGTACAGGTAGGCAGTGCGGGAGCCAGCAATGTAACGGGAACCATAGCCGGTGTAAACTGGGGAGTGAACAGTAAGTTCATCCAGGTGGAGATAGACCCCAATGGCGGAACAACGTTTATCAATATCGGAACAGCACAGATAGCCAGTGTTCCGTATGCGTTGTATGCATCACTGGCCAATGACCTGGTGTTACCGTTTATAAAAACACAGGCAGCAATAGGCAGTACGCTGATCGGATTAACGAACTCAGCGACTACGGGAGTACAGGGAGCCTTTACGGGAACAAGTGCCAGTACAGATGGCAATGCGTATGCGATCACGGGAACAATATCATCAAGTTCACCGGGTGGATTTTCATCAGGTGTAAGAGGTATCAATAATGGAACAGGAGGATTAGGCATTGGAGTATATGGTAGCCAGGCTGGCAGTGGCTGGGGAGTGTATGGTACCACACCAAGTGGTATCGGTGTAAATGGTGCATCAACATCAGGTTTTGGAGTATTTGGTTCCTCTACATCAGGTACAGGTGTGAATGGTTCCTCTACATCAGGTGTCGGTGTGTTTGGTCAAAGTAATACAAGCAATGCAGGTTCATTCAGCAATACAAATGCTGCTAATACAGCGCCTACTCTTGCAGCTAATACAAATGGAGCAGGTGATGCGTTACAGGCTATAAATTCTGGTACTGGCAAAGCCGGTACGTTCACTATCACCAATGCCGCTAATGCTAATTTTGCCGTTGATGCCAACTCTAATGGCACCAACACCACTGTTAATTCTAATAACACAGGTACTGGCTTTGCCGGTAACTTCACCGTAAACAATGCAGCCAGTACTGCAGATGCTTTAAGGGCAAGTACTAATGGTACAGGAGCCAGTTGGGCAATCCGTGGTATCAGTTCTGGTACCAATGGTGCAGGTTTGTTTCAACAAACAAATGCTGCAAATACTGCCAACAACCTTCAAAGTAACCAGGCTGGTTTAGGCCGGGCAGGTTTATTCAATTCAACAAACGCTGCCAGCACTGCTAATGCAGTTGACATCAATGTTGCAGGTACAGGTTTTGCCTTAAGAGCTGCTAGCAGCAACGCTGCTCCAAAAGCTTTACGTACCGAAGGCGGTGTACAATTAACAGGAATCAATGAAGCCCTCAACAGAGTATTAGTATCTGATGCAGCTGGTAATGCCACTTGGCAAAATGCTGCTGTTGCGGGTATAGTTACTGGAACTGGCACAACTCAATTTATTCCAAGATGGACAAGTCCATCAAATATTGGTAACTCATTATTATTTGATGATGGTACAAGTATTGGCCTTGGTACAATTACACCTACACATCGTTTCACTGTTTCTCATGGTGGTTCCACTGGTATCGGTGTAACTTCTACTGCTGGTTTCTCAGTAGTAGATATCAATGCAGCATCTGGCGATGCTGCTATCCGTTTTGCTAATGCAGGTGTAAACCAGTGGAACCTGCGTAATCGTCCGGGTGATAACTATCTCGAGATTTTTGAACTTGGTGGTGGCGGCAGTCGTGTGGTTATCCAGGATGCAACTGGTAACGTAGGTATTGGCGAAACAGCCAACCCTACCTATAAATTAGATGTATTACACGGTGGTTCAACTGGTATCCGCAGCCGTTCTTCGGGTTCTTTCTCTGTTGTGGATATCGATGCAGCTTCAGGTGATGCAGCGTTGCGTTTCCAGGCAGCCGGAGTTGGTCAGTGGAATACCCGCAACCGCCCTGCTGATGATTATTATGAAATATTTGAATTAGGTGGTGGTGGTAGCCGTTTGGTTATCCAGGATGCAACTGGTAATGTAGGTATTGGCGAAACAACCAATCCTACTTATAAATTAGATGTTTTACATGGTGGTTCAACCGGTATCCGCAGCCGTTCAAGCGGCAGTTTCTCCGTGGTTGATATTGATGCTGCAAGCGGTGATGCCGCATTACGTTTTGCTAATGCTGGCGTTAACCAGTGGAACATCCGTAACCGCCCCGCTGACGATTATTTGGAAATTTTTGAATTAGGTGGTGGCGGGAGCCGGGTTGTTATTCAGGATGGTACAGGTAATGTAGGTATTGGTGAAACTGTTAACCCAACTTACAAATTAGATGTTTTACATGGTGGTGCAACCGGTATCCGCAGCCGTTCAAGCGGTACTTTCTCTGTAATTGATATTGACGCTGCAAACGGTGATGCTGCTTTGCGTTTTGCAAAAGCCGGCGTTAACCAGTGGAACACACGTAACCGTCCTGCAGATGATTATTATGAAATTTTTGAATTGGGTGGTGGCGGTAGCCGGGTTGTTATTCAAGATGGTACAGGTAATGTGGGTATTGGTGAAACTGTTAACCCAACTTACAAATTAGATGTTTTACATGGTGGTGCAACCGGTATCCGCAGCCGTTCAAGCGGTACTTTCTCTGTAATTGATATTGACGCTGCAAACGGTGATGCTGCTTTACGTTTTGCAAAAGCCGGCGTTAACCAGTGGAACACACGTAACCGTCCTGCTGATGACTACTATGAAATTTTTGAACTTGGTGGTGGAGGCAGTCGTTTCGTTATTCAGGATGGTACGGGTAATGTAGGAGTAGGAGCAACTGTTTCTCCAACACATAAATTACATGTGCAGCACGGCGGCGCAACTGGTATCCGCAGTGAATCAACTGCTAGTTATTCTGTCATTGATATAGATGGATTTAACGGTGATGCAGCATTGCGGTTTTTTCAACAGGGTACGTCCGGAGCAGCCTTCAGGTGGGTTACACGTAATGCACCCGGTACCAATAATTATGAAATTTTTGGTAATAATGGGGCTAGTCTCTTTACAGATATAAATTATACAACTGGTAAAATGACCGTGTATAACGATTTTACAGCGTTGGGTGTTAAAGCCTTTACTATGGATTACCCGCTAGATCCAACAAACAAAACCTTAATGCATGCTGCAGTAGAAAGCAATGAAGTACTAAATTCTTACAGCGGTAATATTGTAACTGATGCATCAGGTAAAGCAACAGTAAGCCTACCTGAGTATTTTGAAGCTATCAACAAAGATTACCGCTATCAGTTAACTGTTATCGGTTCTTTTGCTCAGGCTATCATCAATAAAGAAGTAAGCAATAATAAATTTGAAATTGCTACCAGCATTCCTAATGTAAAAGTAAGCTGGGAAGTAAAAGGTGTTCGTAATGATGCAAGGATGAAGATGAATCCATTTACAGCTGTACAGGACAAACCTGCTGCACAAAGAGGTAAATACCTTGATCCTAAATCTCACAACCAGCCTGAGAGTAAAGGTGTAAGCTATGATGCTAATATGGAAAACTCTTCTTTGAGTGGTCTTAAGCCGGTAGCTAACAAAGTTGCTCCTGCGTCTACAGGCGGCAGTCTTGATCAACCTGCTATTGTAGCTCCTGTTGTTACTAATAAAGCTGATAACAGCGGAAGCCTTGGTCAGCCTGCAATTGTAGCACCTGTTACAAAATCAGTTGACACTAATGGAAGCGTTGCTCCTGTTGAGAAAAAGGCTGACACAAAACAAACTCCAGCCACAAAAGGCGGTAGTCTGGATGAAATGCCAAAGCCAGTAGAAACTAAGAAAGTTTCCACAGATCCAGGAAGCACAAAGACTGAGTAATACAAATTTTTTTGTATATATATTGATACTTTAATAAAAAGGAAGACCCAACAAGGGTCTTCCTTTTTATTAAAATGCATTGTATAAAAAATATTAATATTGTTTTTTAAAATGTGACTATGATATTTAATTTGCTTTATCTTAGCCACCTGACTTAAAAGAATGTCACCCGGTTAAGTCCTCCTGATTTTAGCACCACTATCCTTATAACAGCCTGTTCCACCGGCCCCTGTGTGCTATTTATAACCATTAAAACTTACGCTTATGAGAAGAAGAATTACTCTTTCTTGTCTGGCAGTGTTTCTTGCTATATCGTTTTATAGCAGGGCACAGGTTCCTTCGTTAAATCCAGTAAACGGTGTTGTGCCGGCCATTTTAAATGCGGCTGGCGGTACGTATGACAATGCGTCTTCGTATTACCGTTATGAGTGGAGTTTCGGGGAACTGTTGCTGATCCAGGCTTTTGCTCCCCCAGACAGTTCCATTTTGGTTACGCAGGGTGTCTTACAACCCTGTACCGACCAGTTGGGCATTTCAGCCTTTACGGTATTGTTCGATGAAGGAGACTACAAATTATTTCCCAACCCGACGAGTGGGAAATTTGAAGTAGACTTCTTTGTCCGTACCCCGGGTCTGATGAGTTTACAGTTGGTGAACTCGATGGGCCAGGTACTGATGTCGAAGAGCTATCATTATGATGGCTGTTGCCGTATCGAGTTGTTTGACATCAGCCGTTATCCCAACGGGGTCTATTTTGTAGTAGCCGATTTAAAACCAGACATGAACCGTCCCGGAGATAATATCCAGGTGATCCGTCATAGCGGATTGAAGGTGATCAAACTCAATGAGAAATAAAGCCATAACCAAAAACTAAATAAACAAGAAACATGAAAAAGATTTTATCAATATTGACTGTAACGCTGCTGGCAGCGATAATAGCCCTTGGTCAGAGTCCCTCACCGGGGATTTTCAATTACCAGGGGGTAGCCCGCAACAGTGTGGGCAATGTATTAGTGAACAAAACGATAACACTGCGCTTAACGATCCATGATGGAGCAGCAGCGGGTCCTACGGTGTACCAGGAATCAAGAACAGCGGTAACCAACCCGTTTGGCTTGTTCAATGTACAGGTAGGCAGTGCGGGAGCCAGCAATGTAACGGGAACCATAGCCGGTGTAAACTGGGGAGTGAACAGTAAGTTCATCCAGGTGGAGATAGACCCCAATGGCGGAACAACGTTTATCAATATCGGAACAGCACAGATAGCCAGTGTGCCGTATGCATTGTATGCATCATTGGCCAATGACCTGGTGTTGCCGTTTATAAAAACACAGGCAGCGATTGGCAGTACGCTGATAGGATTAACGAACTCAGCGACTACGGGAGTACAGGAGCCTTTACGGGAACAAGTGCCAGTACAGATGGCAATGCGTATGCGATTACAGGAACAATATCATCAACATCACCGGGTGGATTTTCATCAGGTGTAAGAGGTATTAATAATGGTACGGGTGGATTGGGAATAGGAGTATATGGTAGCCAGGCTGGCAGTGGCTGGGGAGTGTATGGTACCACACCAGGTGGTATCGGTGTAAATGGTGCTACAACATCTGGTATCGGGGTAAACGGATCTTCGTCATCAGGTACAGGTGTAAATGGTTCATCGACTTCAGGTGTAGGTGTATTCGGCACAAGTAGTACAAGTAATGCTGGTTCATTCACCAATACGAATGCAGCGAATGCAGCGGCTACATTGAATGTAAACAGCAATGGTACAGGCTGGGCAGGAGATTTTACCAGTACTAATGCCACAACAAGAGCATTAAGAACTGCAGGCGGGGTTCGTCTTACAGGAATTAATGAAGCAGCGAACCGGATACTGGCAACAATACCCGGCAATGGTGATGCTACCTGGCAGAGTCCTGCAGCTGTGGGTATCGTAACAGGAAGTGGTACATTGAATTTTGTTCCCAAGTGGACACCTAACGGTACCAATCTTGGTAACTCACAGATTTTTGATAATGGTACAAGTGTGGGAATCAGTACGACCACATTGGCACCTGATTTCAGGTTATCTGTTAATAATAGTGCAGCAGGTTCTTTTGCTGCAACAAAATATACTAACACAGCAACCGGCGAAGGTTTTCTTGACGGTTTTTTTGTAGGTCAAAATGGACAAACAACTGATGCCGGTGCTTTGATGTGGAATATGGAAAACTCATACCTCAGCTTAGGTACCAATTTTACCGACAGGTTATTTATTTCTCCTGCAGGTGATGTTGGAATAGGAACAAACCTCGTAAACCCGACTGCAAGATTACAGTTGGTAAGTGCCGGTACTAACCCGGGTATGATTATCAACCATAGTAATGCAGCAAATATTCAGAGAGGATTAACTGTTTTAAGTGCTAATATAACTGCAACAGCTTTTGGTAATGGAGCCATCTATGGCCAAAGAGGAACTAACGGAGCTACCAATTTCTTATTTACAGGTGGTGGTGCACCAACAGCTACAACAGGTATTGCAGGTGGAGCAGCCGGTATAGGTGTTCAGGGCTCTGGTAATACATTCGGTACTGTGGGTGTTACCAATACAGGTATTGGTGTGCTGGCCTATGCAGTTGATCCAACGGGCTATGGTTTAGTTACCAATGGTAGGGTGCAAATTGCCGGGCAAAATGCCGGTCTCAACAGGGTACTTACATCTGATGCTTTGGGTAATGCTACATGGCAGACACTGGGTGCTGGTGTAGGCGTCGGTGGTTCAGGTACTTTGAATTATGTTTCCAAATGGACACCCGATGGTACTAACCTGGGTAATTCTCAGATTACAGATAATGGTAACACCGTTTCAGTTGGTTTTCCATTCTTTGCCAATAACAGTATAACTGTTCAGCAAACTCCTGCTGCTCCTGTTAATCCTTCAATAGCGATGATAAGTGCATCCAGAGCAGCAGGTTCATATCTTGAAAACTCAACAGGTAATGTTTATTTTACAGCAGGAGCTAATACAGTTGCTTCCGGGTCGAAAATAATGACGTTGGGTCTTTCAGGCCTGAACGTAGGCATCAATACAGTAGCACCAGGTGCTAACACAAAATTGCATGTGACAGGTTATGGCTCTGGTGCAGACCAGACATCTATTTATGCAAATGGTGAAGCAGGTGCTTCCGATGGGCATGGTGTTATAGGTGATGGTGAATGGAGAGGTTTATGGGGTCGCAATGCAGGAGTAGGTGGCCGTGTTGAAGCTTCTGGTGTAAGAGGTGATGTTACAGGTTCTAATTACGACATCGGTGTAGGTGTATGGGGTACATCTACCGGAACAGGATTTGATAACTATGGAGTAATAGGACAGGCGGATAATTCAGCTGCTAACAATATAGGAGTGTATGGTGAAGCTCCTGCAGGAGCTAATAACTGGGCCGGTACATTTTGGGGTCGTGTATTTATACAAGATGGTACACAAGGAGCAGGCAAAATTTTTACCAGTGATGCAGTTGGTAACGGTAGCTGGCAGACAGCTGCAGCTGCTGGTGTTGTTAGTGGTAGTGGAACTACCAACTTTGTTCCAAAATGGACACCCAATGGTGTTACTATTGGTAACTCCCGTTTATTTGATGACGGTAGTTTTACAGGCTTAGGAACAACAACTAACTATGATGGCCAGGATATTTTTAATATCGAAGGGAATTTTACAAGAAGTGGAATTACAATGAGAAATAATTTTGGGGGTAATGATGTACGTGGCTTTATCAATGCACGGGATGGCGGTTTTGTTGGACTGCAACTGGGCACCGTTTCAAATCATGGCATTTCAATCTGGACGAATAATACTTTGAGAGCTGTAATGAATGCAAGCGGTAACCTGGGTTTAGGTAACCCCGCACCAACAGCTACATTAGATGTAGCCGGTACCTTTAAACTGGCAGATGGTACTCAGGCAGCTGGTTATGTTTTAACGAGTGATGCGGCTGGTAATGCAAGCTGGCAGACTGTGAATGTTGGTATCGGTTTACAAACACTTGCAGCTAATGTTGTTATTGCTCCGGCCAGTTTTGTTAGTATTACTAGCTGGAACACTATTACACATGAAACGGGTGGGGCTAATTATAACGCCGGTACAGGCGAATACACAATTACTGTAGCAGGTGTTTATCAGATCAATGCTTCACTTGCCTTCTCTCCTGGTGGTCCAGATGCTATTGATATTATCCTGGATAACAATGGTTCACCTATTAATGAAATCACACAGTATATAGAACCAACTGGATTTACGTATGGGATGAATTTAAATTGTCTCCGTCATCTGAATGTAGGCGATAAGTTGAGTATAAGAGCAGGTCACAACGGGGCTGCTGCAGTTACACTTGTTGCAGGGTTTACATCTAATAACTTTTCTGTACAAATGGTAACAAGGGATTAATAACACTGGCATACTTTTTTGATTAACATTAAAAAAAAATATATGAAAAAAATAATTTTAATAACCGCTGGTATGTTTGCTGTTTTGGCTGGCTATAGTCAGACAAACAAGGGTAATAATGCTGGCAATACAGGCATAGTTGAGCCGACTATCAACGGTAAACCTTACAGCCAACATAAAGCTGAGCAGGATGCTATAAAAGCAGCCAGGGCTAACCAAAGCAAAGTGGTGCTGTTGGCAGATGGTGGTAATAATGCCTCAGGTGTAACACCCAATAAAATAGAAGCTGCTGATAAGAAAAGCGAAATGGGTAATCCGGTAAAAGTTGTAGAAGTAAAACCTGCTTTAATTTCAAAAGAAGAGCAACAAAATGCTCCGGTTCCTGCAAGACTAACTTTGTCTAAGAACAGCACTACCAGCAATAGTAAGGGTACTCCACCTGTTGAAAAAGTAGCACCCGTCAACAGAACAACTGAAGAAGCAGTGGGTAACAATGGTACAGCTGCGGCAGTTGATGCTTCTAAAACAAAAGTGGAGCCAGCTAAAACAGCAGAAGTTTCCAAGTCTGCCATTCCTGCTGATATCAAATTAGTATCTGGCGCCAATGCTGAAAAGGCGGTGAAGGAAGAAGCAAAAGCAGAGCCTGTTGCTAATGGTGATAAAAAGATGAGCGATAGCAGAAAACAGGATTAAGCATTTACAACTGTTGTTTAAACAAATACTAAGAAGGCCCTCGTGGCCTTCTTTTTTATTTTAATATCAGAATGTCGTTAACCGTTATTACCAAATATTAATTTGGAATAATATAAGATTTTTATATCTTAGGTGTCCCGCCTATTTAAACATAACCGGATTTTCAAAGACCACCACTATCCTCTTAACAGCCATCCACCGGTTCCCTTTGTGCTTTTATTAACCATTAAAACTTACGCTTATGAGAAGAAGAATTACTCTTTCTTGTCTGGCAGTGTTTCTTGCTATATCGTTTTATAGCAGGGCACAGGTTCCTTCGTTAAATCCAGTAAACGGTGTTGTGCCGGCCATTTTGAATGCGGCTGGCGGTACGTATGACAATGCGTCTTCGTATTACCGTTATGAGTGGAGTTTCGGGGAACTGTTGCTGATCCAGGCTTTCGCTCCACCCGACAGTTCAATTTTGGTTACGCAGGGTGTATTACAACCCTGTACCGACCAGTTGGGCATTTCAGCCTTTACGGTATTGTTCGATGAAGGAGACTACAAATTATTTCCCAACCCGACGAGTGGGAAATTTGAAGTGGACTTCTTTGTCCGTACCCCGGGTCTGATGAGTTTACAGTTGGTGAACTCGATGGGCCAGGTACTGATGTCGAAGAGCTATCATTATGATGGCTGTTGCCGTATCGAGTTGTTTGACATCAGCCGTTATCCCAACGGGGTCTATTTTGTAGTAGCCGATTTAAAACCAGACATGAACCGTCCCGGAGATAATATCCAGGTGATCCGTCACAGCGGATTGAAGGTGATCAAACTCAATGAGAAATAAAGCCATAACCAAAAACTAAATAAACAAGAAACATGAAAAAGATTTTATCAATATTGACTGTAACGCTGCTGGCAGCGATAACAGCCCTTGGTCAGAGTCCCTCACCGGGGATTTTCAATTACCAGGGAGTGGCCCGCAACAGTGTGGGCAATGTATTAGTGAACAAAACGATAACACTGCGCTTAACGATCCATGATGGAGCAGCAGCCGGTCCTACGGTGTACCAGGAATCAAGAACTGCGGTAACCAACCCGTTTGGTTTATTCAATGTACAGGTAGGAAGTGCGGGAGCCAGCAATGTAACGGGAACCATAGCCGGTGTAAACTGGGGAGTGAACAGTAAGTTCATCCAGGTGGAGATAGACCCCAATGGCGGAACAACGTTTATCAATATCGGAACAGCACAGATAGCCAGTGTGCCGTATGCATTGTATGCATCATTGGCCAATGACCTGGTGTTGCCGTTTATAAAAACACAGGCAGCGATTGGCAGTACGCTGATAGGATTAACGAACTCAGCGACTACGGGAGTACAGGGAGCCTTTACGGGAACAAGTGCCAGTACAGATGGCAATGCGTATGCGATTACAGGAACAATATCATCAACATCACCGGGTGGATTTTCATCAGGTGTAAGAGGTATTAATAATGGTACGGGTGGATTGGGAATAGGAGTATATGGTAGCCAGGCTGGCAGTGGCTGGGGAGTGTATGGTACCACACCAGGTGGTATCGGTGTAAATGGTGCTACAACATCTGGTATCGGGGTAAACGGATCTTCGTCATCAGGTACAGGTGTAAATGGTTCATCTACATCAGGTGTCGGTGTGTTTGGTCAGAGTAATACAAGTAATGCTGGTTCATTCAGCAATACAAATGCGGCCAATGCAGCAGCTACATTAAATGTAAACAGCAATGGTACAGGTTGGGCAGGAGATTTTACCAGCACCAATGCGACAACAAGAGCATTAAGAACAGCAGGCGGGGTTCGTCTTACAGGAATTAATGAAGCAGCGAACCGGATACTGGCAACAATACCCGGCAATGGTGATGCCACCTGGCAGAGTCCTGCAGCTGTGGGTATCGTAACAGGAAGTGGTACATTGAATTTTGTTCCCAAGTGGACTCCTAACGGTACCAATCTTGGTAACTCACAGATTTTTGATGATGGTACAAGTGTGGGAGTGGGTACAGCAACTCCTGCCGCAGTCAATAAACTTGAAGTAGCAGGTATTCAACGAATCAATAATACAAGTCTTCAGGAAGGTGGAGAACTTCGTTTCCAGGAAGGAACGCTTTTCGGTGCACCGAATCATTGGATAATAGACAACTTTCAGTCATTTGCCGGTGGCAATAAATTCAGACTTTGGAATGACGTAGGAGGCATGAACATTCAAATGATGCCCGGTGGCAAAACTGCTATTGGAAATATGGTGTTCAGCGACCAGCCTCAAAGTGTATTAGATGTAGAAGGAAATTTAGCAGTGGGTGCTGCTTATTCCGGAACAACAGCAGCTCCGCTCAATGGAGCAATCATTGAAGGTGCTGTTGGTATTGGAACTGCTACACCAGGAACCACTACTTATAAACTCCATGTAAATGGAACAGGTACAACAGGAGCTATTACTACAAGGGCATCCATATTTACTGGTGGCAACTTAGATGGAGCCAATGGACATGGCGTAATTGCCGATGGAGAATGGAGAGGGGTATGGGGTCGCAATACAGGTACTGGTGGCCGTGTTGAGAGTTCTGGTGTAAGAGGTGATGCAGGTGGAACGAATTATTCCACAGGTGCTGGTCTCCGTGGTACTGCAACAGGTACTGGTGGTAATAACTATGGCGTTATGGGTGCTGCCGATAACGGTGTAAATAACATAGGTGTATATGGTAGTGCTCCATTAGGTGCTAACAACTGGGCCGGTGCTTTTGCAGGCCGTGTGTCTATTGTTGATGGCACTGAAGGTTTGAATAAAGTATTTGCCAGTGATGCAGTAGGTAATGGTAGCTGGCAAACTCCTGCTGCAATTGGTTTAGTAACTGGTTCAGGTACACTGAACAGGATGGCTAAGTGGACACCCAACGGAACAAATCTCGGCAACTCACTAAGCTGGGATGATGGCAACAGGGTAAGAATGGGATTAGGTTTAGAATTTGCAGATAATAATACATTGACCGTCATTAATACAAGTTCAACGGGCAATGATGCCGTGTTGAGTTTACAAGGTAACAGTGGTTTAGGAAACAGGAGCGGTATTTATCTTGAAAATGCAACCAACAAAACACATCTTACAGTAAATGATTATAATGCAGCTTCAGGTACTAAAGTAATGACATGGGATGGTGCAACTACCAATGTTGGTATTGGTACTGTAACTCCAACGGCAAAACTGCATGCTCTTTCTGTACCAGCCACCGGCGGACCAGATGCGATGCTGGGAGAAAGCAATAATACAGATGGTAGTGCAGTGGCAGTTCGTGGTGTAATAACTTCTTCAGCACCCGGTGGTTTCTCCGCAGGTGTCAGAGGTATAAATAATGGTACTGGTGGATTAGGTATTGGTGTCTATGGTAGTCAGAACGGTAGTGGTTGGGGTGTGTTTGGTACAACCCCAGCTGGTATTGGCGTATATGGCTCCTCTACTACAGGTATTGGAGTATATGGACAATCAAATAGTAATCACTCTGGCTATTTTCTTAATAATAATTCTGGCAGTGGGTTTGCAACTTTAGTGGGAACAACTAATGGAATAGGGCCGGCAGTTCAGGGGATAAGCTCAGGAGCTGCCGTTGCCGGTTGGTTTGATATATATAATCCGGCAAATAGCCAACCTGCAGTATATGGCTCTACTGATGGTACTGGTAACGCTGGTTTTTTCTGGAATAATAATGTTGCGAATACAACAGCATCATTACACGGAACAAATCCTGCTGCAAATGTTGGTTCATGGGGTATCCGGGCTACTTCAGTTTCTGGAACAGGTTTTCCGGGTGAGGCTACACATGCTGCATTGGTAGCAGCAGCAACAACCGGGGTTGGTATCGTTACTTCAAGCCCCACTAATTATGGTCTTCATGCAGGCTCCGCCGGAAATCATGCCGTCTTTGCGCAGCAATATGGACCTGCAAATGCAGCTGTATATGGACAAGGACTTAATCCAAGTAGTTTTGGTGTAGTAGGTAACACAGCAGCAGGTACTGGTGCTGGTGGTTATTTTACTGGTGGTACTACTGCTTTAAGAACATTAGGTGGTGTACAATTAACAGGTATCAATGAAGGTGTGAACCGCATATTAACAACAACCAGCGGAACAGGACAAGCTACCTGGGAAGATGCTGCGACTGCAGGAATTGTAAGTGGCAGTGGTACGTTGAACTATTTGCCAAAATGGACACCGAACGGAACTACTTTGGGTAATTCTATGATACAGGACAATGGTAATGCTATAAAAGTAGGTAACTCTGCTTTTTATAATGTAAACTCACTGAACATTTATCCTACTCCTACCTCTCCTGAGCCAGCTCTTATGATTGGCGATGTAGAAGTAGGTGGTCTATACCTGGAGCAGGCAACGGGTAAAATGCATGTAACCTTAAATGGAGCCGATGTAGCTACTGGTGGTAAAGCGATGACTTTTGATGATGCTACTTTGAACGTTGGTATCGGAACTGTTTCTCCAGTGGCAAATCTGCATGTTGATAATACAGGTACCGGTAAAGGTGGTATGTTAGTCAGACAGGATAATGAACCAAATATCTCTGCTTCGAAGGTACTTAGCGATGGTGTAATAAATGACATATCATCATTTGTTGCTTTTGGAAATAATGCATTTTTTGCTCAAAGAAGCAATTTTGCTGTCGGGACAATTGCGAAACTTAATACCCCCGATGCAATACTTGGAGCTGGCACTGATGGAAATACAGGTGTACAGGGTATTTCTCAATCAGGAATTGGAGTAGCAGCCGTTTCAAGAACTGGAACAGCATTACGGGCACTAATTTCTGGTGGTGGCCCTGGCCTTGCTCTGCTTACACAAGGCGGTGGCGTACAGTTTCAAAATATCGGCGAAGCCGATGGTTATGTACTAACCAGTGATGCAACGGGTAACGCTACCTGGCAGGGTCCGGTTGGGATACAATTAACAAATATGTCTGCTTCTGTAAATATTCCATTTGCATACACCCCCATTACACAATGGCAGACAATAGTGTATGAAGACGGTGGCGCTAATTATAACCCCTTGAATGGAGAGTATACTGTTCCGGTATCAGGGGTTTATAGTATAGCTTCTAATTTGGGATTTTTTCAGGTGGCAGGCAACGGCTATTCAAGTCTTTTGGTCTTTGTGAACGGCACTCAAATAATTGATAGTCGTGAGTCCGCCGTAGCTAATACTTTCCCAGGTTCAAAGGTCAGTATTTCAAGAAGACTTAATGCTGGTGATAGAATAAGCATCTGGAGTTATGCAAATGGGACTACCTTCAATACTATAGACGCTAATAACTATTGCAATTTGTCTATTACATTAATTAACCGTTAAAATTTAAAATATGAAAAGAATACTATTTGGGTCTGGCTTTATGCTGTGTGTAATTTGTGGCTTTGGCCAGAATTCTCCCGGGGCCCCTTCAAAATCGCTTACTGTTGAGGAAGCTAATCGACTGAACGGTGTGGCCCAGCCTACCATAAATGGCAAACCTTACAGCCAGTATAAAGCAGAGCAGGATGCTTTGAAAAAACAAATGGAGGCAAATAAAATTGCCGCTGCCCAAAACAGGAATTTAGATGTTGTGACCGTCAACCCATCTGATGCAAGACCTGCTCCTGCAAAAGTTGAGCCTGCAGAAAAAAAGTCTGAAAATGATAACAACATAAAGCCGGTACAAGGAAAGGCAGATGCTTCTATTACAAAAACAGCGGCTAAAGAAACCACACCAAAGCCGGAGGTGCCCGAGCAGTTTAAATTGCCTGCCACTACTCCTGCATGGGATGGCTCAGCTGTTGCAGACAAGCAAGTGGTTAACCGTTCTGCCCCTACCCCTGTACAGTTAAAAAGCAACCCGGCTCAACCATTGGATGGCAGTATTCCAGTTGAGGCATCAAAGACAAAACAAACAGTTGAAAAAGTTGAGTTCAGGCAGGGTGCTGGTACTACAACTCCACAAGATGTAAAACCCGTTACTCAAAAAACAAATGCAACTACACCAGTAGCACCGCCGGTAATTAAAGCAGAAACTGAAAAAACCCCTTCTGGTAATAATTCTACCGGAGCACAAACAAAAACTGATTAATGGCGATACTTGAAAAAACCACATAAAGTAAAGAAGGCCCTTCGTGGCCTTCTTTTTATTTTAAAGATATCGGAGAGGTTGATTTATGTGTACTCCTATTAAGACGTTTAATAAAAGGGCTAATTATTTATTTCCTTTTATACAACAGGCTGGATTGAATCATTGATATATAGCTGCTCTTAGTAAAGAGTATTTAATTAATATTATAACAGGTACATCATGTTTAACACTAAGGTTGCATGGCAATCATAAAAAAAGAGAAGGAATATAACCTTCTCTTTTTATCGTATCGAAAAACAGAATTTATGCTATTTGGGTTTGGTAGCAGGTTTTGTACCAGTTTTAGCAGCTGGTTTCAGATTCTTTTCACATACTTCAAGATTTTGCTTTGCACCTCCAAAATTGGGGAAGAGTGTTAATGCCTGCTGGAAATCAACTTTCGCTCCGGCATAATTCTTTGCATCCATTTTTAGTACACCCAGTAAATTAGCTGCTGCAGCATTAATTGGAACTGCCTGCTGCTCGCCATTAACCATAGTAAAATTCACCCCGATTTTTTTGCTGTTGGTATCTGCTAATACTGCCCTGGCTGACATTTCACTTTCTACTGTTCTTTTTAATTGGTACTGTGCAGTTGCCAGTTTATAAATGTGATAAGGATTTTTAGTTTTTGGTGTTACTTGCTCAAACAAGGTGGTAGCGGTTTTGGGGTCACCCAGTTCGTCATAACACTCCGCAGCTCTAGCCATTGCCAGCATATTGTTTGCATCGGCTTTATATACTTCTTCGGCCAACATAAGGGAGCTGTAATAAGATTTAGTGGAAAAATACAGCATAGACAATGTGTCTTTGTAGGGCAGGCTGTTGTCAACTGCCAGATAACCATACAGTCCGTTAATGGCGGCATTAACATCATTATACTTTATGGCCTGGTTATACACTTTCAGGTAATGGCTCTTCATTGCCTCTGCATCCTGCGCTGAACCAGCCGAAGCCATTAGTAATAAGGTAAAAAACGGTAGTAACTTTTTCATCATACAAGGTTTTTTGATTAGTGGATAAAAGTAAGCGTTCCGGCTTATATTCTCAAGCATTTTTCAGTTCAAAAATCTAATTTGCAGGATGACGCTGAAAATACTGAGCGGGTTGATTTATATTTTTTTTTCTTTTTCTGCTTTAGCCCAGGAAGAGGACTCCCTGGATACCGAAAGACTGTCTAAAATGGTGAGCCTGACAGAGGTTATTCTCCGAACCGACTTAAATGTGCCCCGGTTTATTGACCAGGTTAAAAATGACACTACATTTTATAAAGCCTTTCGTAATCTTCACCTTCTTGGGTATACCGCCTGGAATGATATCAGGATAAAAGATAAAAAAGGAAAAATAAAAGCGTCACTGGTCAGTAAAACCAAACAAACCCGGTTGGCTGATTGCCGCAGTATGGAAGTGATAAGCGAAAAGGTCAGCGGGGATTTTTATAATGATAACGGAGGTTATAATTACAATACGGGTGAGTTGTATGCCGGTCTTTTTTTTACAAAAGCCTCCGTGTGCGGCGAAACAAATATTGTAAAGGGAATTGACTTTCGTCCACAATCGCAAAGCGGTATGGAAAAAAGAAAGGAGCAGTTGAAAATGCTTTTCTTTAATCCTGGTAAAAAAATACCTGGTATTCCATTTATAGGAGATAAGATAAACATCTTTGATCCGGACAAAGCCCGGCTCTATGATTTCATTATTGATTTTGGTGAATTTGAAGGGGAGTCCTGTTACGTATTTTCTATAAAGGCTAAGACTGATTTGAGTGGAGGAGAAAAGAACAGTATCGTTATAGATAGCATGGTAACCTGGTTCAGCACAAAAACGATGGAAGTAATGGCCCGCAATTATGATATGTCTTATGATGCAGGTGTATATGATTTTGATGTACACATGGAGGTGCAAATGACAAAGTATGGAAACTACCTTGTTCCAAAATTGCTCCGTTATATTGGTAACTGGGATGTTGTTTTCAAAAAGAGGGAGAGGGGATTGTTTACTGCTACGCTATTCGACTTTTCCAATTGACCCTGCATATTTTCTCCATTTTTCAATTACCTGTTCCATATCGGCTGGAAGTTGCGTTTCAAAAAACATCTGTTCACCTGTGGTTGGATGAATAAATCCCAGCGTTTTTGCATGAAGGGCCTGCCTTTTGCAAATAGTGAAACAATTATCTACAAATTGCTTGTACTTGGTATACACAGTTCCTTTTACAATTTTATCACCCCCATAAAAATCATCATTGAATAATGGGTGGCCGAGGTATTTCATATGTACTCTAATCTGGTGGGTGCGGCCCGTTTCCAAAATACATTCTACCAACGTAACATAACCAAACCGTTCTATTACTTTGTAATGAGTAATGGCCTCTTTACCGTGGTCGCCTTCGGGATATGCTTCAAAGAGTTTTCTGAAACGAAGATTACGGCCTACATGTGCAACAATTGTTCCTTCGTCATCTTTTATATCACCCCATGCCAATGCTACATATTTCCGGCTGGTGGTATGGTCGAAAAATTGTTTGGCAAGATGCCGCATTGCTTTATCTGTTTTTGCCAGCACCAGGAGACCGCTGGTGTTTTTATCTATTCGATGAACCAGACCGAATCTGGGTAATGTGTCTTCAGATAGGTTTGGATTTTGTTGTTGCAGGTAATAGGAAACTCCGTTCAGCAAGGTGCCGGTATAATTGCCACTACCGGGGTGCACCACCATACCGGCAGGTTTATTGATGATCATCAGGTCGGCATCTTCGTAGACAATATTCAAATCCATCTTTTCGGGTACAACACTGGTGTCCTCCGGACTCATATCTGAGTAGACTATAATAGCGTCGAATGGCTTTACTTTATAGTTGGATTTTACAGGTGTTTCATTTACCAGCACCATACCAGAATTAATAGCCTTTTGAACTTTGTTACGGGTAGCACCTTCAATACGATTCACCAGGAATTTATCAATTCTCAGTTGCTCCTGGCCTTTATCAATAATAATGCTGAACCGTTCGTACAGGTCATCGTTATTATCCTCAATATCCGGGTTGTCTTTTACTGATTCTTCCTGCATAGCGGCAAAGGTAATGGTTGGGAATCTGTCGCAAATGGCAAAACAACTTTTAGTGTCGGGACTTATTTTTTTGAATCGATATGCTATGTTTCTTTGATATAAATTTGTAGTCTACTATGGATAAGCAGCAAATTAAATTCAGGGATTTGGGAGTAATGGAATACCAGGCAGCATGGGATTACCAGGAAAAAATATTGCAGGAGAATGTAAAAATAAAATCTGATGTATATAGTCACCCTTCAAAAGTAGGTGCTGATTCAGTTAAATACTCCCACTTTCCCGTCGTTACTTCTCACCACCTATTATTTGTAGAACATCCGCTGGTTTACACGTTAGGTAAAAGTGGTAAAAAAGAGAATGTGTTGCTTGATGATGAAGGATTAAGGGAAAATGACATTCAGTTTTTTAATACTAACCGCGGTGGTGATATTACTTTCCACGGGCCCGGCCAGCTTGTTGGTTACCCCATTCTGGACCTTGAAAAATTCTATACGGATATTGGAAAATATCTCCGTAACCTGGAAGAAGTAATTATTCTTACGCTGGGAGAGCTAGGAATTAAAGGAGAACGTTCTGCTGGTGAAACGGGAGTCTGGATTGAACCTGGAATACCCGGGAAGGAAAGAAAAATATGTGCCATTGGGGTACGGTGCAGCCGCTGGATAACCATGCATGGATTTGCACTGAATGTAAATACGGATTTATCATATTTTAATTACATCATTCCCTGTGGTATCGTTAATAAACAAGTCACTTCACTGGAGAAAGAATTAGGGTGTAAGCTGGATTTTCAAGAAGTAAAAGAAAAGGTAAAAAAGAATTTTGCAATTGTATTTGACGCAGTGATAGTTTAAAAATCTTTCTCTAAATAAAATTTATGCTTCTCTATCAGTTTCCCATCCTCATATAATTCAAAACGGAACCAGCCGGCATGATAAAAATTTGTTTTATCAATTTTGAAATTCTTTTCTTTTATCTCTCTCAACTCAAAAAGAAACGTTTCATCCTCTTCAAAAAATTTAATAGAATATTTTTTTGGTTTTTCATCATCAGGCAGGTTGATGCGAACATAACCGTCCCGGTGAGTAAAGACATAAAGTGAAGGGGTGAACACATTTACCTTGGGCTTATTGTTTACTTTTGGGCCAGCTACTGAATCAACAGATGGTATTACATCAACCCTGAATGGAAGATCGGCTTTCCGTGCTGTGTCAAAGATGGGCCTCCTGGCACTACTAAAAAGAAAGACACCTTTCTCCAGCATTATATAAATCCGGTAAAACATGTTGCCGTGAGTAGCTTTCGTATCTACATAACCGTTTTGAGGAGTGGTCGGGTCAGCGACTGTGAGGATAGTTTTATAATTTGTAAGGCTATCAGCAGAACGCTGAATGCTGATCTGGCGGATATTTGAAAAATTATTTACCCAGCCAATAATGATTCTGTTGTTACCTACATTTTTCAATGAAAAATTCGGAAGGGTATCCTGTGAATGCAAGTTATTGTTTGCAAAAACAGTAATTAATGAAAGAAGAAAAATTAGTCTTTTCATATTGTCAGAACGAGATTAGGATTGGATTCGGTTACTAGTATTGACAAAGATAGGGTAGCAAGGCAAAAAAACTAAAATATTAACGTTCCGTTACTGAATGAAGCATTTCCTTGTAAGCCTCCGCTGTGAATAATTAATACTTTGCTGCCGGGGGTAAAGAAATTTTTGTTCATAAGGTCGTTGACGGCAAAAAATAATTTACCAGTATATACAAAATCGGTAGGGATGTTTGTTTGCCTGTAAAAATCATTCATAAAATATAACAGTTCAGGATTGTGTTTAGCGTACCCGCCAAAATGATAATCATGTATAATCCGAAACTTATTAGCTTCTTTTCCGGTAAGTGATGTTACAGCTTCTTCGAGGTCAAAATTATTTTTCAGTACACTAATGGCAATTATTCTGTTGAATGATACAGAGCCCTTGATTAAGCCTGCTGCCATAGTGCCGGTACCTGCTGCACAACAGATATGAGAATAGGATTCTTTTTCGCAATAATTTAAAATAGTGGATGCTCCCTCTGCGCCTTTTATACCATAACCACCCTCCGGGATAAAATAATTTCCGTTTTGGTTCAGTTGCGCTGGAACTTTTCCATGCTTATACTCATCCCTAGTGGTAAAAAATAATTGCATGCCCATCTCTTTTGCGTTGATAAGAGTGGGAGATAGATTGGCTGTTTCTTCACCACGGATAATGCCAATAGACTTGATGCCACTGATCTTACAGGCAGCGGCGGTGGCTATGATGTGATTCGACCATGCACCACCATACGTCACAATAGTTTTCTTGTGTTGCAGTTTTGCATCTTCCAGGTAATAGCGAAGCTTGAACCATTTATTGCCGTTAATATCCGGGTGTATCTTATCCAGTCGCAACACATCAACTTCCACTCCCTTGTCAATAAGTAATGGAAGAGATAACTTGTCAATTGAAATGTCAGAAAGCTTAATATCCTTCATACAAAATACCAATACCGGCTTGACGAATTTACTTTAATTTCGTCCTTCAATTTCAGAATTAAATATGAAACCTACACTTGTAATATTAGCAGCCGGTATGGCTTCACGGTATGGAAGTATGAAGCAGGTAGAGGGCTTTGGCCCCACTGGTGAAACCATCATGGATTATTCCATTTTTGATGCTATCCGTGCTGGCTTTGGTAAAGTCGTATTTATTATCCGCAAGGAATTTGCAGATAATTTTAAAACTATTTTCGAGCCGAAACTGAAAAACAGGATTGAAACTGAATATGTTTACCAGGAGTTGAATTCACTTACAGCAGGGTTTGAAATACCCGCCGGAAGAACCAAGCCATGGGGAACAGCCCATGCAGTACTTTGTGCAATGGATGCAGTAAAAGAACCGTTTGCTGTTATTAATGCCGACGATTTTTATGGGCAAAATGCTTTTGAAAATGCAGCCGCTTTTTTGAATGTTGGTTGTAGTGAGAAAAATTATGCTATCGTAGGTTATGACTTGGTGAGGACTTTGTCTGAACACGGAACAGTGAACAGGGGTATTTGCGGATTAGATAATGAAGGTAAACTGGCGACTATTACAGAACGAATCAATATTGCGAAGAAGGGCGATACGATAATATGTGAAGATGGGTTAGAGCCAAAAGAGCTTTCACAGCGTACAAGAGTTTCTATGAATTTCTGGTGTTTTGATATTTCTTTTTTTTCTTACACGCAAAAACTATTTAGTAACTTTTTACAGCAGCATGGTAAAGAGTTAAAGTCAGAATTTTTTATTCCAATTGTAGCTGACCAGTTTATTAAAGAGGGGGGTAAGATCGAAGTAATTCCTACAACTCTTTATGGTTTGGTGTAACGTATAAGGAAGATGCGCCTTTTGTGCAGCAAAGCCTTCATCAGCTTATTAAGAACGGAGAATATCCGGAGAGCCTGTGGGCACTTTAGTAAGTTGCTCTATAAAAAAAGCTACCTGCATTTAGCTGATAGCCAAGTTTTATTAGCAGGAAATTATTTCCTGAACCAGTTAAAGATTAGTCGCCTTTTACCATAAACACATAGTCCTGTATTTTCTGCACCTGCTGTTGTTTGTTCATTCCACGAACCGATGACTTCGACGAAAGTTTTAATGACTGATAAATAGTATCTTTTTTCAACTGGTCAATGGCATCAAAAATGTATTTTGATTGAATGGCAAACGCCACACCTTCAGATTCTGTTTCTTTAGTGCTTAAGATACCAATTACTTCTCCGTTATGGTTAAAAACGGGACCACCGCTGTTACCCCGGTTAGCAGCAATGCCTAACTGGCAACTGAGTGTATCACCATTAAAACCAGTTCTGGCACTCAGGTACCCTTCGCTGTAAACAATATCATTCCGGGGATAACCCAGGGTATATATTGGCTCTGCCACATCACTTACTGTTTTACTTATTCCGTAGGGAAGCGATGCAATAGATTTATAACCTTTATCTTCTATTTTAAGGATGGCTATGTCTTTGACATTATCCGTTTTCAACACTACAGCGTTAAATTCTTCACCTTTATTATTGAAGACAGCTATATTTATTGAGTTACGGATAATGTGAGCATTGGTAACAAGGTAGCCTTTGCCATCGATTAAAAAGCCGGTACCACCTGATTTAAACTGGATGGATTTTCTCTCTGCTTTTTTATCTGTATTAATCTGGTCTTTAAGGTTATTAACTACCGCTTTTTGATTCTGCTGTTCTTTTTTAATTCCTTCCAATTCACGGTTCAGACCTTGTAAATTATCTGTTGGTTTCGGTGACAGCATCCAAACCAGTGCACTGATGGTAAGGGTGGTAATGCCTGCTATAGAAGCCGCAATAGTGGCCACTCTTTTATATCTCTTCCATAAATACACCACTTTAGAACGGCCTTTTAGCCTCATAGAATCTATCTTACCTTGCTCTGTTAAGTCTGTATGAATATCATTAAGAGATGACTTGAAGCTTTTACGTTCACCATAATGGTTCAATTGTTGTAAAAACAGGGTGTGTTCTACTACCAACTGATCAATTTCTGCGTTTGTCTTGCGAAGGTTTTCGAAATGCAGTCTTTCATCCGGTTTCATTTCACCGCGGATATATCTTTCTACTGTTTCTAAAAGTTTTGTATCATTCATCACTGTTCCCATTTTTATAATGTGCAAAAAATATTTTTTTCAATCTCATCAGGCACTTGTACTTCTGGTTTTTCGCATTATCGGCATTTGTATATCCAAAATTGGCGGCTATTACCTGCATATTCAGTTTTTGGAGGTAATAGGCTTCTAAAAGACTCTTGCAGGGTTCGCCAAGGTTGTTGATGGCTTTTTCCATCATTTCAAACTCGGTATTGCGTTGCTCATGAGCTTCAATATCTTCATCAACAGCTACCACATTTTCCATACTGTCACCGGGCGACGAATACCTGTTTTGCTGTTGCAATCTTTTGAGCCACAGTCTTCTGGAAACTGAGTAAACAAAAGTTTTGATCTGGCAATTGAGCTCAAAAGTCCCGGATCTCACCTTTTCATAAAGAACTATTATTGTTTCCTGGAATATGTCCTTAGCATCATCTGAAGATCCGTTATTGTTGATTATCAGCGATTGAACCATATTGAAATTGTCTTTATATATGGTTTCGACAGCTTTTTTGTCGTTGTTGGCTAATCCTTCCAATAATGCTTTTTCGTCGGTCTGAGGTTTCACATTCCTATATTTAATACAGAATTTTAAAAATAGTAACCCTAAGCCATCTAAAAAAAATTTTAAAATATGGGTTACCTTTTTCTTTCCCCGGTATTAACAACGAAATATTTCAACAATTATCAAAAAAACAAAAAATGAAAAAATTCTTAGCAATCATCGCTATCGCTTCTTTTGCAGTAGCTTGTAACAACAGTTCTGAAAAGAAAGAAGGTGCTGACACAACTAAAACTGAAGTTGCTGGTACTGATACAGTAACTACAATTACTACCAACGACACTACTGTAACAGCTCCTGGTGATACTACAATGAAAAAAACTGTTACTACTGACACTACTAAGTCTAAGTAAGACAAATTAATTGTAAAGCTTTTTATAAGGCAAGCAATCGTTAGAGGCCTCCCCCAAAGGGAGGCTTTCTTATTAATTTTCCCCCTTTTTAATGAAAAATACATTCTCCTTTCCCCTTTTTAAAGCTACCTTTGCCGCCTTACCAAATTTTTTATCTGTGATCACATTTGAATCGCTGGGCATTGAAGAAGGCCTCCTTAATTCTATTAAAGTATTAGGATTTACAGAACCCACACCCATACAAGAAAAAGCTATACCGGTCTTATTGCAGGGAACCAAAGACTTTATAGGGTTGGCCCAAACCGGTACTGGCAAAACCGCTGCTTTTGGACTACCGCTTTTACAATTAATCAATAAGGACGATAAATTTCCACAAGCCCTTATCGTTTGTCCTACCCGGGAACTGTGTTTACAGATTACTAATGACCTGAACACTTTCAAGAATAAAAAAGGGCACCTGGTTATTACACCTGTTTATGGGGGCACTTCTATTTCGATGCAGATAAGGGATCTCAAGAAAGGGACACATATAGTTGTTGCCACGCCTGGACGATTAATTGACCTTATTGAAAGAAAGGCTATAAATCTTGAAAAAATACATTACGTAGTGCTTGATGAAGCCGATGAAATGCTGAACATGGGTTTTAAAGAAGATATTGAGTTTATTCTTAAAAATACACCCAACCGCCAAAGCACCTGGCTTTTTAGTGCAACTATGCCAGCAGAAATAAGGCAAGTGAGCAAAAGGTATATGGATAAGCCTTTTGAAATTACGATTGGAAAAACTAATGCAGGCGCTGCTAATATTGACCACCAGTATTATGCTACACAACACCATAACAGGTATGAAGTGTTGAAACGTATCATTGATTTCAATCCGGGTATTTACGGAATTGTATTTGCCAGAACTAAAGCTGACACCCAGGATATCGCTGAACGTTTGACAAGAGAAGGCTATGATATTGATGCTATACACGGCGACCTTACACAACAACAAAGGGATAAGGTGATGGGATTGTTTCGGGACAGAAGCATCCAGTTACTAATTGCTACCGATGTTGCAGCAAGAGGTATTGATGTAACCGGTATTACCCATGTAATTAATTATGAATTGCCAGATGATGTAGAAGTATATACGCATCGAAGCGGACGAACCGGCCGTGCAGGTAATAGTGGCGTTTGTGTATCGATCGTAACGCCTAAAGAAACGTACCGGCTGCGTCAAATCGAGAGAATTTTAAATGCAAGGGTTCACAAAATGGATATACCAACCGGTAAGGATGTTTGCCGGAAGCAATTCTTCCATTTTATTGATAAAATGCTGAGTGCTGATATTAGTCACGGTCAATATGAAACCTACCTTCCCACCCTGAAAGAAAAGTTTGCAGAAATTGATAAGGAAGAAATTATGCAGCGGGTTGCTGCATTGGAGTTTGATCGCTTTCTGAAGTATTATGAAAATGCTGCCGACCTGAATTTGAGAACGGAAGACAGAAGAAGCGACAGAAGGGGTGACAGGCAGGAAAGAAGTGACAGGCCTTCGCCCAGAGACAGAGATACAAAAGGAAGAAGTTTCGGCGGCGATGGAAACTATCAACGACTGTTTGTAAACCTGGGTACTAAGGATGGATTTTATAAAGCCAGTTTTTTACAATTCATTCTTGACATGAGTGATTTAAAAAAAGAAGTATTGGGCCGTATCGATATGAAAGAAATGACCAGCTGGATTGAGATTGAGCCATCGGCCGGAAAGAAAATGATAAAGGCCATTGACGGTAAAAATTACCGGGGCCGCAAAATCAGGATGAATGATGCAGAGAGTGGAGGCAGAAAATAAATTGAAATAGTTGTTGGATTTAACAAAAGCAAAAACTACATTTGTTACATGACGTTTACAAAGGCATATTTTGACAATTATTTTTATTACTTCTTTTTTGGAAAGAAGCCGGAAATGCTTTTGTTGAAATCTGATTAAGAACAACTAAAAATCAACATAAAGAATCCCGGCCCATTTGGCCGGGATTCTTGTTTGCCCCCAAACCCATTAAGGGGCTTTAGGTCTGAAACTAAAAATGGATTATGCAGGTAGCAAAACGATTAGAAGGAATTGGTGAATATTATTTCTCGCAAAAGTTGCGGGAGATAGATGAACTGAATAAGGCCGGGAAAGATATTATCAATCTGGGTATAGGCAGTCCCGACCTCCCACCACATCCGGACGTAATAAAAGTATTGCAGGAGGAAAGTGGAAAGCCAAATGTACATACTTATCAGTCTTACAAAGGTTCACCGGTTTTAAGAAAAGCTATTAGCAATTGGTATAAACAATGGTACCAGGTAGAGTTGAATCCAGGCACCGAAATATTGCCGTTGATAGGAAGTAAAGAAGGCATCATGCATATCTGCATGACTTATTTGAATAAAGGCGATGAAGTACTGGTGCCAAATCCTGGTTACCCTACCTATAGAAGTGCAGTTAAACTTGCGGGAGGGAAATGTGTCGAGTATAAATTGCAGGAGAAGAACCACTATGAACCGGATTTTAAAAAAATCCGGAAAAAAGGTTTGAAGAAAGTTAAGCTGATGTTTGTAAATTATCCGCAAATGCCAACCGGGCAATTACCGGGTAAAGAGTTGTTTGAAAAGTTAGTTTTTTTTGGCAAAAAGCATGACATCCTCATCATTCATGATAATCCTTATTCATTCATTCTGAACGATAACCCTGTAAGCTTATTAAGCATTGATGGAGCAAAGGATATTGTGATTGAACTGAACTCATTAAGTAAAAGTCATAATATGGCAGGCTGGAGAGTGGGTATGCTATGCGGGGCAAAAGAAAGAATTGAAGAAATACTCCGGTTTAAAAGTAATATGGATAGCGGTATGTTTCTTCCCGTTCAGTTAGCCGCTGCAAAAGCATTGGGTTTGGGAAAAGAATGGCATAATGTGGTGAATGCAGTTTACAGGAAAAGAAGGGAGAAGGTTTTCGGGTTGTTACAATTTCTCGGCTGCGAATTTTCAAAAATGCAAGCAGGTATGTTCGTTTGGGCTAGAGTGCCGTCGAAGTATAAAGATGGCTATGCATTAAGCGATGAAGTATTGTATAGGGCAAATGTATTTATTACGCCTGGTGGCATATTCGGCAGTGCCGGTGAAAAATATATAAGAATAAGTTTGTGCAGCCCGGAAGAAAAAATCGAAGAAGCGATTCAGCGAATTAAAAAATAAGAAATGGAACGTAAGAGAATAGCTATAGTAGGAGTAGGCCTGATAGGTGGTTCACTGGCCATTCAATTGCATGAAAAAAAAATATCATCAAGACTGATTGGTGTGGATGCCAATGCTGACCATGCACAGCAGGCAATAGATCTTGAACTGGTGGATGAAGTAATGAACCTGGGTGATGCGATTGCGGCATCAGATGTAATTGTATTAGCAATCCCCGTTGACAAAGTGGTTGCCATATTGCCTCCTATAATGGATAAGATTGAAATGCAGGTAGTGATTGACCTGGGCTCAACAAAAAGCCAGTCAATAGAATGCATAAAGAACCATCCGAAGCGGGGAAGATTTGTGGCCACGCATCCAATGTGGGGAACGGAATACAGTGGCCCGGGGGCAGCTGTCCGGGGTGCATTTGAAAACAAGGCTGTGATTATCTGTAATCCGGAAGAAAGTGATGCTGATGCATTGATGTGGGTAAAAGGAATGTATAAAAAAATTGGTATGCATTTACTGGAGATGGAAGCTAAAGCTCATGACCTGCATGCTGCGTATGTAAGCCATATTTCTCACATTACTTCTTTTGCATTAGCGAATACAGTGTTACAGAAAGAAAAGGAAGACAACGCTATTTTTGAATTGGCTTCAGCTGGTTTTGAAAGTACAGTGCGGTTAGCCAAAAGTAACCCGGCTATGTGGGTGCCTATCTTTATGCAGAACAAAGAAAATGTGCTTGATGTATTGAAAGAACATATTGCACAACTAACAAGGTTTAAAGAAAGTATAGAGAAAGAGGATAACGAATATTTGATGCGGTTGATAGAGGAGGCAAATAAGATAAGGAGGATAATAAAATGATTAAAAGAACAGGCACCATAAATAAATTAAATTTGCAAGATGCAGGAAATTGAACAACCAACAACCGAAATCGCACAATCAGCATGGAATAAGCGACCCCTAATTATCAGTGGCCCCTGCAGTGCTGAAACAGAAGAACAGGTATTGGAAACAGCACAGCGGTTAGCAGCTACCGGAAAAGTAGATATGCTGCGGGCAGGTATCTGGAAGCCAAGAACCAAACCAGGTATGTTTGAAGGGGTAGGTGCAAAGGGGTTACCATGGTTGCAGCAGGCCAAAAAAATAACAGGGTTGCCAACTACGGTGGAAGTCGCAACCGGCAAACAGGTACAGGATGCATTGACCTTTGATGTGGATGTATTATGGATTGGTGCAAGGACAACGGTAAACCCATTCAGTGTGCAGGAAGTGGCAGACGCATTAAGAGGCACGGATATACCGGTATTGATAAAGAACCCTATCAATCCCGACCTAGAATTATGGAGTGGCGCTGTTGAAAGAGTGGCCAGGGCGGGAGTAAAACAAATCGGATTGATACATCGTGGATTTTCTTCTTATGGCAATACCGAGTACCGTAATGCACCAATGTGGCATCTGGCGATAGAAATGAAATTGAAACATCCGGGTATGCCACTGATTAATGACCCCTCACATATTTGCGGTCGCCGGGATATTTTGATGGAAGTAATGCAAAAAGCCATTGACCTGGATTACGACGGGCTGATGATTGAAAGTCATATAGATCCCGATAATGCATGGAGTGATGCCAAACAACAGGTGACACCGGAGCGGTTAAATGAAATGCTGAATGCAATTATCTGGAGAAAGGAAGATGTAAATTCGGAAGAGTATCATGCCGCTTTAGAAAAATTACGTCAGCAGATCAACCACCTTGATGATGAGTTGATGCAGATATTAGGTCAGCGGATGAAAGCGGCAGAGCAGATCGGTGTATACAAAAGGGCTAATAATATTACAATCCTGCAAACCAACCGCTGGAATGAAATTATTGAACGGGCATTTGCCAAAGGGGATAAGCTGGGGTTGAGCAAGGAATTTATCACCAGGTATTTTGATGCGGTTCACATGGAAAGTATTAATCATCAAAAGAAAATTATGGATAGTTAAATTCCCCGCAAAGCCGCAACTTGTTTTTCCCGGGATATTTCTGCAAATAAATCATGAAGCATATTAAATATAAATTTTCCAGTAATTCCACCGATTTCTACCTCGCCACTGGTATCAGTCATCTTAAAAAAATAACTGACCCTAAAGCAACGGTTCTGATAACGGATGAAAATGTTTTCACTGCTCACACCAAACGTTTCAAAGGTTGGAATACGATTGTATTAAAACCCGGAGAAGAATACAAAGTACAGGCGACAGTGGATGCAGTAATTGAGAAATTGATAGAGATGGAAGCAGACCGCAAAACTACATTAGTAGGTGTTGGCGGTGGGGTGATAACGGATATTACGGGGTATGTCGCTGCTGTTTATATGCGGGGATTGAAGTTTGGATTTGTGCCCACTTCTATATTAGGACTGGTGGACGCTTCCATCGGCGGAAAGAACGGAGTGGATGTGGGGGCATATAAAAATATGGTTGGTGTAATTCGTCAGCCTTCTTTTATACTGCATGATATGGTTTTCCTGAAGTCGTTGCCAACCGCAGAATGGGAGAACGGGTTTGCAGAAATTATTAAACATGCCTGTATAAAAGATGCCGCTATGTTTACGGAGCTGGAACGTAATACATTGAAGACTTATTCAAATACACAAAAAAATATTTGTGATTTGATTCAGCGGAATACTATTATCAAAACGAAAGTGGTGCAGAAAGATGAATTTGAAAGAGGAGAAAGAAGGTTGCTGAATTTTGGTCACACACTCGGTCATGCCCTTGAAACCCAGTATGAATTGTTGCACGGCCAGGCTATTTCTATTGGTATGACATATGCTTGTCACATTTCTGAGCAATTAGCCGGATTCAAACAAACGGAAAAAGTAGTTAGTGTATTAGAAAAATATAATCTTCCCACTTATGCATCGTTCAATAAACAAAAAGTATTTGATGTATTGAAGATGGACAAGAAAAGGGAAAGAAAAGAAATGAATTATGTGTTGCTGGAGAAAATTGGGAGGGGAGTAGTAAAGAGTATTTCGTTAAAACAGTTAGAAAAGATTATTTCAGCTTTATAAAATCAATACTTATAATCTTAATGGTCTTAAAAATTGTCGGTCTATTACATGAAAGTAACAATACATCCATCTAAGTTAAAAGGAGTCGTGCAGGCGCCGGCTTCTAAAAGTTCTATGCAAAGGGCTTTGGCTGCGGCTTTTCTTACCAAAGAAACCTGTAGTCTTTTTAATCCGGGGCATTCAGATGATGATATAGTTGCAATGGGTATTATCAGAGCACTTGGAGCAAAAGTGGAAATGCGGGATAATAACCAGGTTATAGTGGAGAGAGGAAATGACGAAAAGAAAGATGAAATTAATTGCGGCGAAAGCGGATTAAGTATTAGAATGTTTGTTCCGATAATAGCTTTAAATAAAAAATCAATTATTGTAAATGGCGAAGGAAGTTTGTTAAGCCGGCCAATGGATTTTTTTGATGAAGTATTGCCGCAGTTAGGGGTCAGGATAAAATCGGATAACGGAAAATTGCCGTTGGTTATTCAAGGGCCTTTACAACCAAAAAATATTGAGATTGATGGTTCCTTAAGTTCCCAATTCCTTACAGGGTTATTGATGGCTTATGCAGCAGCCAATACAAGAAATATTTCTATCAAAGTCAAAAACCTGAAGAGTAAGCCGTATATCGATTTGACATTGGATGTCATGAAGCAATTTGGTTTGAAAGTACCGGAGAATAAGAATTATGAAGAGTTTTGCTTTGATGACTCAACTCACAACTCACAACTCACAACTCACAACTATTTCGTTGAAGGAGACTGGAGCGGAGGAGCATTTCTACTCGTTGCAGGTGCTATTGCCGGTCCCGTTACAATCCGCGGATTGGACCTGAGTTCAGTACAGGCAGACAAAGCCATCGTTGATGCTTTAATGTCAGCAAATGCCGCCATTGCTATTGAAGCAAAAGG
Organism: Chitinophagaceae bacterium; assembly: GCA_016719015.1. Taxonomy (GTDB): domain Bacteria; phylum Bacteroidota; class Bacteroidia; order Chitinophagales; family Chitinophagaceae; genus JJ008. The sequence continues at coordinate 401,349 of JADKAZ010000001.1, read as the reverse complement.
AATTAAAATTCGTCCCGCTGAAATGAATGCTTTTGATTTTGATGCAACGGATTGCCCGGATTTATTCCCGCCATTGGTGGCGTTAGCGGCTTACTGTAAAGGGGAAACAACTATCAAAGGAGTTAGCCGCTTAACACATAAAGAAAGCAACAGGGCGTTGACCTTGCAGGAAGAATTTGCCAAAATGGGAGTTCATATTCACCTGAGAGATGATTGGATGATTATACAGGGCAGTGAAAGAGTAAAGGGAGCTAAAGTTCATTCAAGGCATGATCATCGTATTGCAATGGCTTGTGCTGTGGCAGCATTAAAAGCAGAAGGCGATACAATAATTGAAGAAGCAGGAGCCGTTAAGAAATCCTATCCTGATTTTTACAATGATTTAAAATCTCTGAACGCATCTGTATCTTTACCGTATCAACAATTTAATTTATAAATCTTGAATTCTTTCGGTCGATTATTCCGCATTTCCATTTTTGGTGAATCGCACGGCGAATCAGTTGGTATTGTTATTGATGGTTGCCCCGCGGGGTTATCTCTGGTCATAGAAGATTTTCTTCCAGACTTGGAAAGAAGAAAGGGTGGGACGCAAAAAGGAACTACACCAAGGCAAGAGGAAGATTTACCGATTTTTAAAAGTGGCATTTTTAAAAGTAAAACAACCGGTGCACCGATTACAATTCTGTTTGAGAATAAAAATGTCCGGAGCAATGATTATGAAAAGCAACGGGATGTTCCCCGTCCCGGTCACGCAGATTTTGTGGCTAAGGCTAAAGCCGGGGGGTATGAAGATTACCGGGGCAGTGGTCATTTTAGCGGAAGACTAACTGTGGCATTAGTGGCTGCTGGTGTTATTGCCAAAAGTTATTGAATGAAATAAAAGTAGAATCGAAAATTCTTGAAATAGGCGGTGACCTAGATCTGGACAAAGGCTTGCAAAAAGCTATTGATGCAAAAGATACTATTGGTGGTGTTATTGAATGCCGGGTAAGTGGATTGCCGGTTGCTTTGGGAGAGCCTTTCTTTGATTCGCTGGAGTCCCAATTAGCTCATGTCGTTTTTTCAATCCCGGCCGTTCGTGGTATTGAGTTCGGAACTGGCTTTGCGGCTGCAAAAATGTTTGGCAGTCAGCATAACGATGCTATTGAAAATATGGATGGCAAAACAACTTCCAATCATGCCGGCGGTGTTGTAGGTGGCTTGACAAATGGTAATGAATTGATTTTCCGGATTGCAGTAAAACCGACTTCCTCAACACCCAAAGAACAAACAACCTTGAATTGGGAAACAGAAAAAATTGAAACAATCTCGGTGAAAGGTCGTCACGACCTTTGCATTGCATTAAGAGTACCGGTGGTGCTGGAAGCAGTAACAGCAATGGTTCTTGCTGACTTTTTATTACTAGAACAAAAAATCAAAAGAGTTTTATAATGCCCATTATTTATCATGTAACAACTGCTGAGAACTGGAAGGCAGCGAAAGAAAAAGGCTTTTATGATCATCCATCACTTCTTGCAGAAGGGTTTATTCATTGTTCCCAGGATCACCAGGTGGCCGGTGTGCTGGAAAGATATTTTGCAGGGCAGAGCGGTTTGGTAAAACTGGTCATTGATACCGATAAACTAACCAGCAAGTTTGTTTTTGACTGGTCACCGTCAACGGCAGATACATTTCCACATGTATATGGCGTTATTGATATAGATGCAGTTGTAGATGTAATTTTATTATAAATTCTTTTTTAATTTCTTGAATTCAATATCCAGTATCTCAAATTTTCCTGCATTTGGCCAGGAGTAATGCCACCATTCTTCATTATAAGATTTAAAGCCATATTTTTCCATCAGCGTTTTTAATAGGCTTCTGTTTTCCCGTATTCCCTGGCTGATATTCGTAAAATTATGATGGGCAGTGTCGGAGAAATTATCAAAGCCTGTTCCCATATTTATTTCTTTCCTGGTTTTTAAATCAATTAACGTAAGGTCAACAGCGACGCCACGATTATGGCCACTTCCATTCTTTGGGTGTGCTACATACCTTTCATCTCTTATCAATTCCCAAAATTTTACTGTTACAGCATAAGGTCTGTAGGCGTCATAAATTTTTAGTCCCAGGCCTAAATTAATTAGTTCTGACTGTATTTTTTGCAACGCATTCGCTGCTGGCAGTCGTAAAAAAGTAACAGTCGTTCCTGCAGGATACATCAGCCGTCGCATAAAATTATTGATGGTGGCATATCGAAGGTCATACACTATTCCCGGAATTATACTTTTCAATTCCACCATCTTCTTTAATGAATCTTGTTTAACCTGTTTTTGGTATTCGTCCCACTTGTTGGTTAGCCGGGGTCGGGTATAACTGGTATCCTGAGCTCCGGCATGAAGTAGCAGCAATGTTGAAAAAATTAAGAACATCTGCTCTTTAATGTAGAAACGATTGCTTATTTTGTTTGTCATAACCGGCAGGAATTGTGAAAGTAAATTAGTGTAAAAGCCGGATATGCCTTCCAGCGCCACTATACCTCTATGTTTATATACAGATTGAAGCAGCTGCATTTTATTGGAATATCATTATCCCTCCTTGTCTTTACTGGCTGTAGTAATAAAAGCAAGAAAGGCGATAATATTGCCAGCAATCCGCAGGAATTGCAGGAAAAAACAAGCTACCTGGTCAGAAGTTTCATTGGTATAGCAGCTGCTAAAAATGGGCAGTTGGAAGATTCAACTATTTTACTTAGCCAGGCTCGTATCGCAAAACTGTTATATGAAAAGAAATCATTTGAGCCGCTCTGGTGTCAAAAAGAAGAATGGCTTCCAACTGGCGATTCTCTATTCTCGTTTATTGAATCATCACAGTTATTTGGGTTATTCCCGGAAGATTATCATATTGAGCAATTAAAAGACATCCGGCAAAAATTCTTTATTGACAGTCTTGCAAAAGGTGATAGAAAAGATGCTGCACTCTGGTCCAAAGCAGATATAATGCTTACGGATGCTTTTGTACAGATAATAAAAGATGTTAAGTTGGGGCGGTTACCACAGGATAGCATTACACTTCGGAAAGACTCTGTACTTAACGATGCATTCTATCAGCAACAATTTGACATCTTGCAACAATCGGGTCTGGCAAAAATGATTCAATCACTGGAGCCTGATCAAAGGGGATATCACTTATTAAAGACAGGCATCAAAAAATTTCTCGATAGTGCCGATTACCAACAATTTACCATTGTTCCATATCCTGAAAAGAACCAATCAAAATTCACCAGGGCTTTACAAAAGAGATTATATGAGGGAGGTTTTATCGCTTTTGATAGTATAGCCGCTGATTCTATACAATTAGCAGATGCCGTTAAACGGTTTCAAAAGAAAAAAGGAATTGCTGTGGATGGAAGGGCGGGGGAAGGGACAGTGAGGATGCTCAATGTTAATGACCGGGAGAAATTTATCCGGATAGCTATCAGTATGGATAAGTACAAAATGTTACCGGAAACGATGCCTTCAAAATATATATGGGTGAATACTTCGGCTAATTATTTAGAACTTATTGACAAAGGCGAAGTAAAAATTAATTCAAAAGTTATTTGCGGCAAGCCTAAAACAAGAACTCCCCTACTTACCAGTAATATAACCGAGCTGATTACATACCCTCAATGGGTGCCACCCCCCAGTATTGTTTCAAAAGAAATTTTGCCCGCTGTGAAAAAGAATCCTGGTTATCTGGCGAAGAAAGGCTTCAGTTTAGTTGATGCTAAAGGGAATGAGGTGGATCCTTATTCCGTGGATTGGTCGAAATATAGTAAGGGTATTCCATACAGGGTGGTGCAGGGTAGTGGCGATGCCAATGCGTTGGGAATTATGAAATTCGTTTTCAGCAATAAATATTCCGTTTATCTCCATGATACCAACCAACGGTATTTATTTGGGAATGCTATGCGATCATTAAGTCATGGCTGTGTCCGTGTGCAGGAATGGGAGAAACTGGCTTATTATATTTTACGTAACGACAGCCTCAATGCCAGTGGCGGGTACACTAAAATCGATTCTGTAAAAAGCTGGCTTCAGCGTAAGCAAAAGAAAAGTATCGCTATCCGTAATAAAGTACCTGTTTATATACGCTATATTACCTGTGAAGGTCAGAATAATAACATTGTTTTTTATGATGATATTTATTCGGAGGATAAGATGTTGAGGGAGAAATATTTCGCTTCAAAATGAGATGACTTTGTTTGTAATAGTCAAACCTGCCAGAAAAAGAGGTTTTAGCCCCCTCTAACAGTTCCAAAGTGGTGAATATTAAGTAAATAATTTATTTCCAGATATTGAACTTACCAGTTATTTTTGTTCAGTTATAAACCAAACTATCTCTTTATGAAGAAGATATTATCAGCATTTTTTGCGCTGTACCTGCTTGTACCCTCTACTTATGGTCAGAATAAAGACAATGTCAGACAACCGGCTATTGGTATTAGTTTTTTTCTTAACGATTTTATTACGGCTGACAGAATCCGGACTACTTCCCTGAGTTCGGTTATCAGTGATAAGAAATTTGCTAAAATGAGTCAAATGTCTCCAGGGATTGCCATAAACTATTTTAAGGGACTAACCGACCATATTGACTTTGCTGCTAACCTCGGAGGTTCGTTTGTGGACTATCCAATGCCAGGCAAATCATTCGCTAGTGATAATTTCCTCCTTGAAACCAGTGCTGCTGTAAACTTAAAAATGACAACTGAAAAGTATTGGGTTCAACCTTATATCTACCTTGGAGTAGGAGCTCATAAATATCGTTCCTATTATGGCGCATTTATGCCATTAGGCCTGGGATTGAAAGTCAATTTCTTTGATGAAGCTCATTTATTTATTAATTCTACCTACCGTATACCAGTAACAACCGGAACAGCTAATTATCATTTACAGCATGCCATCGGTATTGCCGGATCCATAGGTAAAAAGAAAGAAGTAAAGGTTATTCCGCCGCCGCCCCCACCTCCACTTGACACGGATGGTGATGGTATTTATGATATGGATGACAAATGTCCAACAGTGCCTGGTTTAGCAAAATACCAGGGTTGCCCCATACCAGATACTGATAAGGATGGAATTAACGATGAAGAAGATAAATGTCCTACTGTTCCCGGTCTGGCCCGTTACCAGGGTTGCCCCATACCAGATACTGATAAGGATGGTATCAATGATGAAGAAGATAAATGTCCTACTGTATTTGGTGTAGCCCGTTACCAGGGTTGTCCAATTCCTGATACTGACGGAGATGGCGTAAATGATGAAGAAGACAGGTGTATAACCATTCCTGGTCCAAAAGAGAATTTTGGTTGCCCGATAATTCCTGAAGAGGTAAAGAAAAGGGTAAATATGGCCGCTAAGAATATTCTGTTTATAACTGGTAGTGCTAAGTTGCAAAAATCATCATTCAAAGGGTTAGATGATGTAGTTAAAATTATGTCAGAGAATCCAGGAATGAGCCTTGCCATCGATGGCCATACAGATTATGTTGGTAGTGAGGAAATGAATCAAAAGCTGAGTGATAACCGTGCAGCATCTGTAAAGGCATACCTTGTAAGTAAAGGTATTGATGAAAGCCGGATCACAGCGACTGGTCATGGTGAGCTTGAGCCAATCGCAGATAATAAAACTGCCGCTGGTCGTCAGCAAAATCGTCGTTCCGAGATGACGTTGAGCTATTATAAATAAACGATTTGCTCAATAAAAGTAAATGTCCCGGCCCATTTGGCCGGGACATTTTTGTTTCCGAATGCTTAATTCCTACCATTTTCAAGAAGTGAATTATAAATCTTGACGTCAATGATAACGTTTAAGTAAAGATTAAAGGAATAGTATATCTATACACTTTTTAATTGGCCGGATACATTCTGAGAGGAGGTATGAGTTTCATTTTATCCACAGCACAGCATAAGAAAGCCTCGGGCCTTTATTTTTCGCCATTTTCCCCTACCTTTGCGCCTCCAAAACCGTAAGGTTTTTTCAACGTAAAAAACATCTGAAAATAAAGCAGTCATGGCAGATTTAAAATTTCAAAGAAACTTCGGAATTGCCGCTCACATTGATGCCGGTAAAACCACGACAACGGAACGTATCCTCCGTTACACAGGAATGATTCACAAGATTGGAGAGGTGCATGATGGTGCCGCTACTACCGACTGGATGGAACAGGAAAAAGAAAGAGGTATTACAATTACATCTGCAGCGGTAAGCTGTAAATGGAATTTCCCAACCGATAAAGGAAAAGCATCTCCAAACACAAAGGAATATTACTTCAATATCATTGATACTCCTGGTCACGTTGACTTCACTGTAGAAGTAGAACGTTCAATGAGGGTATTGGATGGTTTGATTGCGTTGTTCTCTGCTGTTGACGGTGTAGAGCCTCAATCTGAAACTGTTTGGCGCCAGGCTAACCGTTATAATGTACCCCGTATCGGTTTCGTAAACAAAATGGACCGTGCAGGTGCTGACTTTTTAATGGTGGTGAAGCAGGTTAAAGAAATGCTCGGTTCTAAAGCCGTTCCATTACAATTGCCAATCGGTGCTGAAGATGATTTTAAAGGTGTGGTTGACCTTATTAAAATGAAAGGTATCATCTGGCACATGGAAACGGAAGGAATGACCTTTGATGAAATAGAGGTACCTGCTGATATGCTTGAAGAAGCTAATGAGTGGAGAGCAAGTTTGGTAGAAGCAGTAGCTGAATATGATGATAAATTGATGGAGAAATTCTTTGAAGATCCTAACTCTATCACTGAAGATGAAATGCATGAAGCCATTCGTAAGGCAACAATTGACTTGTCAATTGTTCCGATGATGTGTGGTTCTTCATTTAAGAATAAAGGTGTACAGACTGCACTCGATGCAGTATGCCGTTACCTCCCAAGCCCGGTTGATATTGCTGCTGTTGAAGGTATTAATCCTGATACTGGCGAAACGGAAAGCCGTAAGCCTGATGCTAAAGAACCATTTGCAGCCCTGGCTTTTAAAATTATGACCGATCCTTTCGTGGGTCGCCTGGCTTTCTTCCGGGTTTATTCAGGTCACCTTGATGCTGGTTCTTATGTTCTGAATGTAAGAAGCGGTAAGAAGGAACGTATCAGCCGTATCATGAAGATGTTTGCAAATAAGCAAAATCCGATTGATTTTATTGAAGCAGGTGATATTGGTGCAGCAGTTGGGTTTAAGGAAATCAAAACCGGGGATACACTTTGCCACGAAGATCATCCAATCACATTGGAGAATATGTTCATTCCTGAACCGGTTATCTCTGTGGCTGTTGAGCCAAAGACACAGGCCGACGTTGACAAAATGGGGATGGCGATTGCTAAATTAGTGGAAGAGGATCCTACACTGCGTGTAAAAACAGATGAAGAGACAGGTCAGACTATTCTTTCAGGAATGGGAGAATTGCACCTGGAGATCATTGTTGATCGTATGCGTCGTGAGTTTAAAGTAGAGATCAACCAGGGTGCTCCCCAGGTGGCTTACAAAGAAGCATTTGGCACTACTGTTGAACACCGTGAAACCTTAAAGAAACAAACCGGTGGTCGTGGTAAATTCGCTGATATCGTATTTAATCTTGGCCCTGTTGATGCCGAATGGAAAGCGGAAAACCCGGATAAGAGTTACCAGTTTGTAAATGATCTGTTTGGTGGATCTATTCCCCGTGAATTTGTTCCTGCTATCCAAAAAGGTTTTGAGCAGGCAATGACAACCGGAGTTTTAGCAAGCTATCCTGTTGACAATATGAAAATCCGTGTTTTTGACGGTAGTTTCCACGCAGTTGACTCAGACTCTATGTCTTTTGAATTGTGTGCTAAGCAAGGTTTCCGTGAAGCTGCCAGAAAGGCTAAACCTGTTTTACTGGAGCCAATCATGAAAATTGAAGTGCTGACTCCTGACCAATATATGGGTGATGTAACGGGTGACCTAAACCGTCGTCGTGGGATGCTAGAAGGAATGGATACCCGTGCCGGTTCACAGGTAATCAAAGCAAAAGTGCCGCTTAGCGAAATGTTCGGATATGTTACACAGCTTCGTTCGTTGAGCTCTGGCCGTGCTTCTTCTACCATGGAATTCTCTCACTACTCACCAACACCAAATGGTATTGCTGAAGAAGTGATAGCCAAAGTGAAAGGGAAAGTAAGTGCTTAACTAAACTAAGAGCAGCTAAATAATAGAATCCCGTTCGGCTTTATGCAGAACGGGATTTTTTATTGACAAGTAATGAAATACTTAATCAAAATCAACGACAGGAAGTTTCATGGCATTGTGTTTGCATATTATCAGAAGATGTATTTCCCCGTTTTTAGAAACCAATCTTTTTGGCTCAGGCAGTTTGCCTCGTTATGAAAAACAAATTATACAGGCTTAATGGTTAAGGACTCAGCAATGAGTCTTTTTTTCTTTCAGTGGATCATTGAAAACATACACTAAACCAATAACAGAAGTCAGGAGAGTAATCAGATAAAAGAGAACACTTATCACCACTGATGTTTCCTGCAAAAGGCCAAAGAGTTTTGAACCTTCGAGGAAGACTACTTCCCGTATACCTAACCCACCGATAGTAAGTGGCAGGACCGATACCACAGATGAAACAAGAAAAATGAAAATGTATTCAGTAGCATGGGCGGGAATTCCCAGTGCCGCCATAATAAAATAAGTACAAACTACCTGGAAGGCTTGCACCAATATTCCGAATAGGAGTGTAGGTAAAAAACTGGTAATAAAATCTTTGAACCATCTTTTTATAATTAGGAATAAAACAACAACGGCCAACACTGCACCCGCTACAATTCCAATTTTATGAGTAAGGTTAGTTAACACAATAGTACTATACACGGCAAGAATTAAACCCAGCCCCAACAACCCACTAAAGCGATCTAACAGCACTGCTGCAGCTGTTTTTTTATAAACTACCCCATATTTTTTTGTCAATAAAATTACTTTATAGGCATCACCGCTAATGGAACCTGGTAAAAACAAATTATAAAACATCCCCAGCCAGTATAATTTTATATTTTGGCCAGCGGTAAGATGAATCCCTATATTTTTGAAATACATACTCAGCCGGGTGGCAGAAAGGAGTTTTGATACAATAAAGGCGATCAATGCAAAAGGAAGATAGAACCAGTCAGCACTTTTAAGGGCATTCCCTGCCTTTGTAAAATCAATCTTACCGGATACATACCAAATACAAGCAATCGTAACTACTATTTTCAATAGCAGTTTCAAACCTTTTCCCACTCTATTTTTTGTACCGGGATTTTCTTCCATTTCTGCCCTAAGTTAAGCCTGAAAGTCAATCGAATAGACCAGTTACAGACATTTCATTATAAGTTTGTCCACACCAGTAAAATTCTTTCCCAACTATTTGGAAGCAATGCCTCTCACCCTTACCTTTGCACTCCCAAAAGAAAATTGGGTTTTCACACATGTCGCAGCGAATCAGAATCAAATTACAGTCTTACGATCACAACCTGGTTGATAAATCAGCTGAAAAAATCGTTAAAACAGTACGCAGTACAGGTGCAGTGGTAACAGGTCCAATTCCTTTACCTACCCGCCGTAAAATTTTTACAGTATTGCGTTCACCACACGTAAACAAGAAGAGTCGTGAGCAGTTCCAGTTGGCAACGCATAAGCGTTTACTGGATATCTACACTTCTAGTTCAAGAACTGTGGATGCACTAAGTAAGTTGGATTTGCCAAGTGGCGTGGAAGTTGAAATTAAAGCGTAGAAATTGAGGTGAGAAACCTCTTTTAGTTCTTATATATAAATAAATTATTGTCATCTCTCAAAAATGTTCTATCTAAAGTTAGAACAGCAGAAAAGAGCTCTGACGCATTAACATAAAACAAGCCATTCAGGGTTTGTTTACTGCCGGTACTTCCCCAGAAAGGAAAAGGTCGGTGGCAAACGGGGATTGAAGTGCCTTGGTTCGTGTCTTCACGAAACAAGACAATGTCCCAATAACCTTGCAGGCATAAATTGGACAACCATGAAAGGTATTATTGGGAAGAAAATTGGGATGACCAGCATCTTCGATCCTTCGGGCAAACAAACTGCCTGTACGATTATTGAGGCAGGGCCCTGTGTAGTTACCCAGGTTAAAACAACCGACACTGACGGGTACAATGCACTTTCGCTTTCTTTTGGTGATAAAAAAGAAAAGCACTCCACTAAGTCTGAAGTTAATCATTACGCAAAAGCTCAGACAGCTCCTAAGAAGTTTACAAAAGAATTCCGCAACTATTCCATTGATAAAAATATTGGTGAAACTATTACTGTTGACATTTTCGCAGAAGGCGATGCTGTTGAAGTAGTAGGTACAACAAAGGGTAAAGGTTTCCAGGGTGTTGTTAAGCGCCATGGTTTTCATGGTGTAGGTCAACAATCCCATGGACAACATGACCGTTCAAGAGCACCAGGCTCATTAGGTAACTCATCTGATGCTGCCCGTGTAATGAAAGGCATGAAAATGGCCGGCCGTACTGGTACCGACCGTGTAAAGTTGAAAGGATTGAAAGTGGTAAAGATTTTTGCTGATAAGAATTACATTCTTGTTAGTGGCTCTGTACCGGGTTATAATGGTTCAATAGTTTTAATTCAGAAGTAACCCTTTGGCTTCACTCAGGGTGACAACAAAAAAGAAATAAAATGCAAGTTGAAGTTTTAAATACAAAAGGAAAAGCAACCGGTAGAACGGTGGAACTGCCAGAAGAAATTTTCGGTGCAGAACCTAATAACCATGTCATCTACCTGGCTGTTAAACAATATCTGGCCGCACAACGTCAGGGTACACATAAAGTGAAGACCCGGGCAGAAGTACAAGGAGCAAGTCGTAAGCTGCATCGCCAAAAAGGTACAGGTGGAAGCCGTAAAGGTAATATCCGTAACCCCCTGTATAAAGGTGGTGGTACCATTTTTGGCCCTAAGCCTCACTTATACGATTTCAAATTGAACCGTAAAGTAAAAGACCTGGCAAAAATTTCTGCCCTGTCTTACAAAGCAAAAGACAATGCCATTGTAATCGTTGAAGACATTACAATGGATACACCAAAGACAAAAACATTTGTAGATATACTGGGTAATCTGAAAGTAGCTGATAAAAAAGCAATGTTCATCATGCCTGAGAATAATGATAACGTTGAACTTTCAATCCGTAATGTTCCTTCTGTATTAGGAGTGTTATTGAGCGATATCAATACTTATGATATTGTAAATTCTGAAGTGCTGATATTAACGGAGAGTGCAGCAAAGATTTTTTCAGAAGAAGAAAATGCAGAAGCTTAATTAAAAACTCAAAAGAGTAAGAAATGAGATCGTAAGATCCCATTGCGCAAAAAGAAAATAAAAAATATTGTAATGAAACTTTCTGACGTATTAATAAAACCCATTTTGACAGAAAAAGCAAATGCCCAGCAGGATAAACTGCGTCGGTATGCTTTCAAAGTGGATAAGAAAGCAAACAAAATTGAGATCAAAAAAGCTGTGGAAAGCTTTTATGGTGTAACGGTAACAAACGTAAACACTTCCGTATCTCCTGGAAAAAATAAAAGCCGCTTTACAAAAGCAGGTGTAATCTCTGGTCGCAAGCCAGGTTACAAAAAAGCATTTGTAACAGTAGCAGAAGGTGAGAACATTGATTTGTATTCAAATATCTAACCTTCATTAACGAATGGCTTCAACAGCCGCTAATGTTGAACTAAAAAAGAAATTGAAAAATGGCACTAAGAAAATTTAAACCTGTTACAGCCGGCACCCGTTGGAGAATTGGTAATGCCTATGCTGAGGTTACTACTAATGTTCCTGAAAAGACCCTGGTAGAAGCTAAACCAAGAACTGGTGGACGTACTTCATCTGGTCGTCTGGCTATGCGTTACAGAGGCGGCGGACACAAGAAAAAGTATCGTGTAATTGATTTCAAACGTAATAAAACTGGTGTTGGTACTGTGGAATCCATCCAGTACGATCCAAACCGTACAGCGTTTATCGCTTTATTGAATTATGCTGACGGTGAGAAGCGTTATATCCTTGCTCCACAAGGATTACAGGTTGGCGCAAAAGTGGAAAGCGGTGCCGACGTGGCTCCTGAAGTGGGTAATGCACTTCCAATGAAAAATATGCCACTTGGTACTAATGTGCACAATATCGAAATGCAACCGGGTCAGGGTGGAAAGTTGGCCCGTAGTGCAGGATCATCTGCACAGTTGACTAATAAAGAAGAGAAGTACGCAATATTAAAGATGCCTTCTGGTGAGTTAAGAAAAGTGTTGATCAATTGTTATGCAACAGTTGGTGTAGTAAGCAACAGCGACCATTTTCTTCAAAGTATGGGTAAAGCTGGTCGTAACAGATGGAAAGGTATCAAACCAAGAACCCGTGGTGTGGCAATGAACCCTGTAGATCACCCGATGGGTGGTGGTGAAGGTAAAGCTTCAGGTGGTCAGCCTCGTAGCAGAAACGGTCAGTACTCAAGAGGTTTGAAAACAAGAACAAAAGGAAAAGGAAGTGATAAGCTGATTATACAGCGCAGTAACGGAAGCAAGATCGCCAAGTAAACAAACTAATTAATAAAACAACGTCATAAAATGGCTCGTTCGATTAAAAAAGGTCCTTATGTAGCTTCTCACCTCGAAAAAAAGGTAGTAGCTATCAACGAAGGCAAAAACAAGAAAAGTGTTATCAAAACCTGGAGCCGTCGTTCCACGATCACTCCTGATTTTGTAGGTCACACTTTTGCAGTACACAATGGCAACAAATTTATACCTGTGTATGTAACTGAATTTATGGTAGGACACAAGCTGGGAGAATTTGCCCCAACCCGCCAGTTCAAAGGACACTCAAGTAAGAAAGTTGACTAAAATAATAGTTGCTGGTCCGCCATCTTTATAAAGGAGGACTAACCAGTAACAAGTAACAAGAAACTAAGAAACAATGGAAGCAGTAGCAAGACTTAGAAATCATCCGACATCACCACGTAAAATGAGGTTGCTTGTTGATCTTATTCGTGGGATGAAAGTGGAAAAAGCGTTGGCAGAATTGGAGCATAATGCTAAAGACTCAGCAGTTCCCCTGCGGAAGTTAGTACTGAGTGCTATCGATAACTGGAAGCAGAAGAACGAAGGTGGTGATGAAAGCCAGCTTATCGTGAAAACGATTATGGTTGACGGTGCAAGAACATTAAAAAGGATGCGTCCGGCTCCACAAGGTCGTGGCTACCGTGTTCGCAAACGCAGTAATCATGTAACAGTGATTGTGGATGAAAAAACTACTGATATTTCTGCAAAAGGAAATAAGCCGGCTAAACAAGGGCCAAAAACAAATAAATTAACGAATTAAGCAATAAACATGGGTCAAAAAGCAAATCCGATTGGTAACAGGTTAGGCATCATCCGTGGATGGGAATCAAACTGGTACGCCACAAAGAAAGATTATGCCGGCAAGTTGATTGAAGATTATAAAATCAGGACTTACCTGAATGCCCGTATCAATAAGGGTGGTATCTCAAAAATTGTTATTGAGAGAACCCTGGGTAAGCTGATTATTACGATTCATACTTCTAAACCCGGTATCATTATCGGTAAGGGTGGTGGTGAAGTAGACCGTATTAAAGAAGAGTTGAAAAAACTAACAAGTAAAGAAGATGTGCAAATCAATATCCTGGAGATTCGTCGTCCGGAATTGGATGCAATGATTGTAGGTGATACCATTGCCCGCCAGATTGAAAATCGTATCAATTTTAAAAGAGCCACTAAAATGGCTATTGCTTCTGCACTGCGCATGGGTGCTGAAGGTATTAAAGTAAAATTGAGCGGCCGTCTGGGTGGTTCTGAGATTGCCCGTAGCGAAGAATTCAAACAAGGCCGTGTGCCGTTGCATACATTCCGTATGGATATCGATTATGCTAATGTTTTTGCACAAACCGTATATGGTAAAATCGGTATTAAGGTATGGATCTGTAAAGGAGAAGTATTGGCAAAGAGAGATCTGAACCCCAATTTTATCGCAGGTGGTGGTAAGAACGAAGTTGGTGGTGGAGAAAGAAGAGAAAGAAGAGATGATAACCGTGGTGATCGTCGTGATGACAGAAGAGGTGGTGGTGACAGAAGAGGCGGCGGAGGCAGAAGGAATTAATTAGTACGAACAAACAAGAAACTAGTAACTAGAAATTTTATACAATGTTACAACCGAAAAGATCGAAGCACAGGAAGATGCAGAAAGGCCGCATGAAAGGCGATGCTAAAAGAGGAACTACCATTGCTTTTGGTTCTTATGCTTTAAAAGCATTGGATCAGCACTGGATCACTGACCGCCAGATTGAAGCAGCCCGTCAGGCACTGACCCGTGAAATGAAAAGAGAGGGTAATGTATGGATCCGCATTTTCCCGGATAAGCCAATCACCCGCAAACCAGCGGAAGTAAGGATGGGTAAAGGTAAAGGTAACCTGGAGTTCTGGGCTGCCGTAGTAAAACCAGGCCGTATCTTATTTGAAGTGGATGGTGTAGATGAGAAAGTTGCCCGTGCTTCATTAGCATTAGCAGCGGGTAAGTTACCAATCAAAACAAAATTCATGGTACGCCGTGACCTGGTTACAGCGTAATAAATAAGTAAATCGAATAGCGATGTCAAAAAAAGCAGACTTTGTAAAAAGCATCCATGGAATGAATGAGCAGGACCTGAAGGCCCGTCTCGAAGAAGACAAACAGCGGTTGAAAAAACTGACGTTTGCTCATACTATTTCTCCCCTGGAGAATCCAATGACCATCCGTGGTTTGCGCCGGGATATTGCCCGCCTGATAACAGAATTGAAGTTAAAGCAACAGCAAGCATAATAAAGCTTAAAAAATGGAAGCAAGAAATTTAAGAAAAACAAGAACAGGTGTTGTAACGAGCAATAAAATGGCCAAGACCATTACTGTTGCAGTTGAAAGAAAAGTAAAGCACCCAATGTATGGTAAGTTCGTAAAAAAGACTACCAAGTTCCATGCGCATGATGATAAGAATGAGTGCAGTATAGGTGATGTGGTAAAAATCATGGAAACCCGTCCGCTGAGCAAAACAAAGCGTTGGAGACTGGTAGAAGTAGTAGAGAAAGTGAAGTAAGAAAAGTAACGGGTCGTGAGTTACGAATCGTTGCCCAAAGATTAATAAACGTTTTAACTGCTCGAAGCAAAACGCAGCTAATAGCTAAAAGCTTAGAAAAATGATTCAGCAAGAAAGCCGGTTAAATGTTGCGGACAACAGCGGTGCCAAAGAGGTGCTTTGTATCCGTGTACTCGGTAACAGCGGTCAGCGGTATGCCAGAATTGGCGATAAGATTGTAGTAACAATCAAAGATGCATTACCTGCAGGTGGTATCAAGAAGGGTACTGTTGCGAAAGCAGTAATCGTTCGTACAACCAATAAACTGCGTCGTAAAGATGGTTCATATATCCGTTTTGATGATAATGCAGTGGTTATTCTGAACCAGTCAGATGAGCCAAGAGGTACCCGTATTTTCGGGCCGGTAGCCAGGGAGCTCCGTGATAAAGGATATATGAAAATTATTTCACTGGCCCCGGAAGTATTATAATTGATCAAAAGGGTGAAAACCCATTAACGATAGATAAAATGAAAGCAAGATTTAAACCAAAGTACAATATCCGCAAAGGAGACAGTGTTGTGGTAATTACTGGTGACGATAAAGATTTATCAAAGCCAAGAATTGTGAAAGAAGTTTTAGTTGAAGATGGTAAAGTCCTGGTAGAAGGTGTTAACATCATCACCAAGCATACCAAACCTTCTGCACAAAACACTAAAGGTGGAATTGTAAAAAAAGAAGCTCCCATCCATATCAGCAATGTAATGCTTTGGGATGCTGCTCAAAAAGCAGGTGCGAGAATCACAAGAGTGCGGAAAGAAGGAAAAACAGAAAGAGTTTTTAAAACAACAAAAACTCAGGGAGGTAAATAATCATGAGTACAAAAACATATACCCCGAGACTGGCAGATAAGTACAAAAACGATGTTGTACCTGCATTGGTAAAAAAGTTTGGTTACGATTCAGTAATGCAGGCTCCTAAATTGGAGAAGATCTGCCTGAACCGTGGTGTGAATGGTGCTGTAACTGACAAAAAATTAGTTGATATAGCTCTTGATGAGTTGACAACTATCTCTGGTCAGAAAGCAGTAGCTACCATGTCAAAGAAAGACATCTCTAACTTCAAACTGCGTAAGAATATGCCGATTGGCGCAAGAGTTACACTGCGTGGAGTAAAGATGTTTGAATTTCTTGATCGTTTGATTGCTGTAGCACTTCCCCGTGTTCGTGACTTCAAAGGTGTAAATGAAAAAGCATTTGATGGACGTGGTAACTATACATTAGGTGTAACAGAGCAGATCATTTTTCCGGAAATTGATATTGACAAGGTAAATAAAATAACCGGACTTGATATCACTTTCGTAACAACAGCTAGTACCGACGAAGAAGCTTACGAATTGCTGAAAGAACTGGGAATGCCTTTCAAAAACGCAACAAAAAATAGTTCAAACTAAAAGGTTAAATAAAAATGGCAAAAACATCAATAAAAGCCAGGCAAAGAAAAAGGGAGAAGATGGTAGCCCAGTACGCTGTTAAAAGAGCAGAACTGAAAAAAGCAGGCGACTGGAAAGCTTTGGACGAAATGCCGAAGAATTCTTCGAAGGTTCGTTTAAAGAATCGTTGCCAGATCACCGGACGTCCGAAAGGGTATGTTCGCTACTTTGGTCTCTCCAGGATCATGGTTAGAGACATGGCTTTGAACGGAAAAATTCCAGGATTGAAAAAAGCAAGCTGGTAAGAAATTAAATTATTAAACTAAACTTTTCCAATTATTCCACGCCGCGGCGGGGAACGTAGGAGGGCAAAAAATATGGTAACAGATCCTATAGCAGATTTCCTGACCAGAATCCGTAATGCGCAAATGGCAGGTCACCGTGTGGTTGACATTCCAGCTTCTAATCTGAAGAAGCGTATGACTGAGATTTTGTACAACCAGGGTTATATCCTGAAATACAAATTTGAGGATGATAACAAACAAGGTGTTATTAAGATAGCCTTGAAGTATGATGTTGCTACAAAGCAACCAGCTATTCAAAGCATGGAAAGAGTGAGCCGTCCGGGTTTGCGTCAATACGCATCTCCAGCTGAATTTCGCCGTGTAAAGAATGGTTTGGGTGTGGCTATCGTGTCAACTTCTAAGGGAGTAATGACAGATAAAGAAGCGAAAGTTCAAAATGTAGGTGGCGAAGTTCTTTGCTACATATATTAAAGTAAACGTTACTGATACATTAAGCTGAAACTATACTAAGCTGACCGGTCAGTAAACAACAATTAAAAAGTAAAATAAGAAATTATGTCTCGTATAGGTAAACAACCGGTAGTGGCTCCCAGTGGTGTAACTATTTCTGTGGGCAAGGATAATGTTGTTGCTGTTAAAGGACCGAAAGGCGAATTAAAGCAGGCCATTGACCGTGATATTACAGTAGAAGTAAAAGACGGAACAATAACATTTGCCCGCCCTACTGACCAAATTCGTCACCGTGCAATGCATGGTCTTTATCGTTCACTGGTTTCCAACATGGTGAAAGGTGTAACTGATGGATATGAAAGAAAATTGGAATTGATTGGGGTGGGTTTTAAAGCCGCTAACCAGGGTAATGTTTTAGACCTTGCCTTGGGCTATTCTCACAATATCATTTTTGAAGTGCCTAAAGAAATTAAAGTTGCCACTGCACAGGAGAAAGGACAGAACCCAATCATCACCCTGGAAGGAATCGACAAACAATTAATAGGCCAGGTAGCTGCCAAATTGCGCAGTCTTCGTAAGCCAGAACCTTATAAAGGAAAAGGTGTTCGCTATGTGGGTGAAGTGGTGCGTAAGAAAGCTGGTAAAGCGGCTGGTAAATAATTAATTAAAAAAACCTGGCATCCCGATAGCTATCGGGAAGGGTTGAAAATAAAAAGCGATGAATCCAAAAGTAAAATCACAAAGAAGGCAAAATATCCGCTATCGTATTCGCAGGAAAATTGGCGAAGGATCAGCTCAAAAGCCCCGTCTGTCTGTTTTCAGAAGCAACACAGAAATTTATGTCCAATTAATTGATGATGCGAATGGCCAGACGCTGGCATCTGCCTCTTCAAAGGATAAAGCGATTGTGGCACAAAAAGTAAACAAAGTGGAGAAAAGTAAATTAGTGGGAGAGGCTATTGCAAAGAAAGCGGTTGACCTGGGTATCAAAGATGTTACTTTCGACCGTGGAGGATATCTTTATCATGGCCGTGTAAAGTCAGTAGCTGACGGAGCAAGAGAAGGTGGCCTTCAATTTTAAGAAAACAACATTCAAACTTTTAATTACAAGTATAAATGTCAAAGTTTAACGTAAACAGGGTAAAAGCCGGCGATCTGGAACTGAAAGATAAAGTTGTAGCCATCAACCGTGTAGTGAAAACTACAAAGGGTGGCCGTGCCTTCAGTTTCTCTGCACTCGTAGTGGTAGGAAATGAAAACGGTGTAGTAGGTCATGGTCTTGGTAAAGCGAAAGAAGTGCAGGAAGCCATCACTAAAGGAATTGAGGATGCTAAGAAGAACCTCATCAAAGTTCCTGTAATGAAAGGTACTATCCCTCACGACCAGTGGGCTAAAGAAGGTGCTGCAAAAGTACTTATCAAACCAGCTGCTCATGGTACTGGTGTAATCGCCGGAGGTTCTATGCGTGCCGTATTAGAAGCTGCAGGTGTAACAGACGTATTGGCTAAATCACTTGGCTCTGCAAATCCACACAACGTGGTAAAAGCAACTTTCAAAGCTTTAGCATTACTCCGTGAACCAATCAATGTAGCTAAAACCCGCACACTGGGTTTGAAGAAAGTATTTAATGGTTAATTCTGACGACAAACGAATTGAATTATGAAAAAGATAAAAATAACATTAGTAAAGAGTCCTATCGACAGATCTGAACGTCAAAAATTGACTGTACAGGCATTAGGGCTCAATAAAACAAACTCTTCCAGGGAAGTAGAAGCTACTCCTCAAATACTGGGGATGGTGCGTAAGCTTACTCACCTTTTGAAAGTAGAAGAAGTAAAATAATATTCATCAGCGAGCCCCGAATGCTTTCGGGGCGTTAAGTCAAAAATAAAAGCAACATGAAATTACATGAATTAAGACCTGCAAAAGGTTCAGTACACAAAGACAAAAGAATTGGACGTGGTGATGGTTCCGGCCATGGTGGAACATCTACAAAAGGTACAAAAGGGGGACAGAGCCGTGCCGGTTATAAAAGTAAAATGGCCCATGAAGGTGGCCAGATGCCAATTCAACGCCGTATCCCCAAACGTGGATTTAAGAATCCTCACCGTGTAGAATACAAAGTATTAAACCTTGGACAAATTGAACAACTGGCAGAGAAATATAACATCAAAGAAGTTTCTTTAGAGAACCTATATATCAATGGACTGGTTAGCCAAAATGACAAAATAAAAATTTTGGGTAATGGCGAATTGAAATCAAAGCTCACTTTTAAAGTGAATGCGGTAAGTGAAAAAGCAAAGACAGCCATCGAAGCTGCCGGTGGAACGGTGGAAATTCTAAAGTAATTTCGCTAAATTGCAACGACGCATTGATCATGCGTCTTTTATGTTTTAAGTGCTTTTAAATTTTATTAATTCCCGTGAAGAAATTAATACAGACACTCAAAAATATCTGGAGCATCGAAGAGCTACGTGGTAAAATACTTTTTACCCTCATGATGATTGCTATTTACCGGCTCGGTTCACATATCGTATTGCCAGGTATTGATCCTACTGAATTGAAAACAGGAGAGAGCAGTAATGGGATTTTAGGATTGATAGATGCTTTCTCAGGAGGTGCTTTTAATAATGCGTCCATCTTTGCATTAGGTATTATGCCTTATATTTCTGCATCAATTTTTATGCAGCTGATGACCGTACTGGTACCTCGTTTCCAGAAAATGCAGAAAGAAGGTGATAGCGGCCGCAAAAAAATTACTCAGTATACACGGTATCTTACAGTAGCCGTGACCGTCTTACAGGCATCTGCTTATGTTAAATATCTGGAAGGATTAACAGCACAAGGCGGAATGATGGCAGGTTTTTCACCAGGTAATTTCTGGCTTACTACTGTGGTGGTATTGACTGCAGGTACATTGTTTGTAATGTGGATGGGTGAAAAAATCACTGACAAAGGTTTAGGTAACGGAACTTCGCTGATCATTATGATTGGTATCCTTGCCCGTCTTCCACAGTCGTTCTTGCAGGAATTGAGTGCTAAATCTGTTCGTAGTGGTGATATACTGGTTTTCATAGTTGAAATAGCTATTCTTATCGCTATCATCATGGGCTGTATATTGCTTATTCAGGGAGTAAGAAAAGTACCGGTGAATTATGCCAAACAAATTGTTGGTAACCGCCAGTTCGGTGGAGCCAGGCAGTTTTTACCTCTTAAAGTAAATAGTGCTGGTGTAATGCCAATCATCTTTGCCCAGGCAATTATATTTATACCTACCATTTTTGCCAGCTATAATCCCTCTGGAGTATTAAAGGCGCTGACAGACCACAGCAACGTACTTTATATGGTTGTTTACTCCGTTGTAGTAATTGGTTTCACTTTCCTCTACACAGCTTTGATTTTTAATCCTAAACAGATAGCTGATAATCTGAAGCAGAATAATGGATTTATTCCCGGTGTAAAACCAGGACAACCCACTGCTGATTATATTGGTTCAATAATGGACAAGATTACTTTACCGGGTGCCATTTTACTCGCCTTTGTTGGTATCCTTCCGGGTATTGCACAACGTTTTGGTGTTACACAGCAGTTTTCTACATTCTTTGGTGGTACATCCTTGCTGATCATGGTTGGTGTTATACTTGATACTTTGCAACAGATAGAAACACAACTACTGATGCGTCAGTACGACGGTTTGATGAAGAGTGGAAGAATACAGGGAAGACAGACGACTTCAGCCGTTCAGATGTAAAAAATATTATTTGCGATACAAACCCGGTAAGCAATACTTGCCGGGTTTTGCTTTTTTAGAGATATTTGCAGTCTATGATGATCTATAAAACAAATGAGGAGGTGGAGCAGATGCGGCAAAGTGCATTACTGGTCAGCAAGACTTTGTGTGAAATTGCCAAAGAGCTTAAGCCGGGTATAACAACTCTCTCCATCGACAAAAAGATCGGCACCTTTATCCGTGATCATCATGCTATTCCTTCTTTTTTAAATTACATGGGTTATCCCTTCAATTCATGCATTTCTGTTAACGATGTGGTAGTGCATGGATTTCCGGGAAATAATGAATTAAAAGAAGGCGATATTATCTCCGTTGATATTGGTGTAATATTGAACGCCTGGCATGGTGATCATGCCTACACTTTTGCCATTGGCGATCCGGGGGAGGAAGTAATGCAACTGATAAGAGTAACAAAAGAATCGCTTTATAAAGGAATTGAAAAGGCTGTTGCCGGTAACCGGATTGGTGATATTGCTTTTGCTATCCAGGAACATACTGAAAAAAGGCATGGATATGGTGTGGTCAGAGAATTGGTAGGGCATGGGTTAGGTAAAAACTTACATGAAGATCCGCAGGTGCCGAATTATGGTAAAAGAGGAAGCGGCCCGAAATTAAAGGAAGGGTTAGTATTGGCCATCGAACCAATGATAAATTTAGGCAAAAGAAATGTTTATACAGAAGACGATGGATGGACTGTAAGAACAACCGATGGCAAAGCATCTGTACATTTTGAACATGATGTTTGTGTAAGAAAGGGAAAGGCTGATATTCTCTCCGACTACAGTATCATTGAGAAAGCAGAAATGGCTAATCCAAACTTGTTTACCAATCAAGTATTTCAACCCCTCGTCTGAGGGGTTTATTTTTTATGTCAAAGAAAAGATTAGTTGTAATAGGTGGCGGGGCAGCCGGTTTTTTCTGTGCTATAAATGCGGCCCGGATGAATCCACAACTGCATGTTACACTGGTAGAAAAGACAAATAAACTTCTGTCTAAGGTAAAAGTAAGTGGAGGTGGACGTTGTAATGTTACACATGCCTGTTTTGATATGGTGGAGATGAGTAAAAAATATCCAAGAGGAGAGAAGTTTGTCAAGAAAGCATTTCACCAGTTTTTTACTACAGATACTATTGAATGGTTCAAAGAAAGAGGTGTGTTGTTAAAAGAGGAAAAGGATGGTAGAATGTTTCCTGTTACAGACTCTTCGCAAACGATAATTGATTGTTTGTTGAAAGAATCGGTTAAATACAATGTCGAAATAATAATGAATGCAGAAGTAAAAAAAATTGATTTTCAACAACCAGTATTTAATGTTCAATTTTTAAATGGCAAAGTATTGCAGGCTGATTTCGTTTGTATCGCAAGCGGAGGCTATCCCAAATCTTCGATGTTCGAATGGTTAAGAGAACTTGGCCATTCGATCGCAGAACCCGTTCCGTCTTTATTCACTTTTAATATACCGGCGCATCCAATCAGGGAATTGATGGGAGTAAGTGTAGAGAATGCGAGAATAAAAATTATCGGAAATAAATTGGAACAGGAAGGCCCCTTGCTGATTACTCATTGGGGCTTGAGCGGTCCCGGAGTATTAAAACTTAGTGCATGGGGAGCCAGGGAATTATCTGCTAAAAAATACGACTTCAAAATAGCAGTAAATTGGTTGCCAGAATATAGTGAGCAGCAATTAGCAGAAAAATTTAAAACCCTTCGTTTTGATATAGCTTCACAAAAGATCCAAAATAGAAACCCATTTGGATTGCCGAACAGACTGTGGGAATTTATGCTCAATTATTCAGGAATAAAGCAAGACATACGATGGACGGACCTGTCTTCTAAAGAAGCAAATAAGTTGATTAAAAATTTGTGTAATGGTGAGTTCCACATAAAAGGGAAAACAACTTTCAAAGAAGAGTTTGTCACGGCAGGCGGCATCAGTTTGAATGAAATTGATTACAATACAATGATGAGCAAAAAGGTTTCAAACCTTTTTTTCGCCGGAGAAATAATGGATGTGGACGGGGTAACCGGAGGATTTAATTTTCAACATGCCTGGACAAGCGGTTTTATTGCTGCAAAGAAAATTGCTGAATCAGCCGGGTAGCATCATTTATCTATTTGCGACTTTAGTTGTACATATGACCATGCGGTAAATGGTAAAACAAGTAAGAGGAAAATACTCCACCAGCAGCCTGTAGCAATCCATATAATTGAAATGATAAGAAGTAAATACAATGGATAAGTAAGTAAAAGAATGCCCATCAAAACAGAGTCATAATGATCATTATGGTGAGTTCTTTTCCAGGTGAAATTTTTTACGGGCCAATAAAGCGGCCAATGAAGTAGATAGCCAATGACAGCCGGAATGGCCAGGAAAAATTGCTTTTGTGATGACGGCTTTATTTCCAGTTGTTCTTTTTGTTTTTGTATATCATTTTTTGGTATTTCAAAAACCAGCTGCTCTAACTGAAGTTGTAAATAATTGTTGAAAGATTGATGACGAAGACCATCAGAGTCATTAAAATTTATATCATCTTTTTTGATCAATGTTCCGAAATTGAGGAAAATATTTTTCCCGAAACGGGTAAAGGAACTGTAGTTGATTCCAACCGGTAATACTTGTAGTGGAATATCTTCCTCCCATGTTTTTATGGCAAGTCTTGCTGTTCCTTTTTTCAATGGGCGGAGATGCCATTCGTTGATACATTTTCCTTCGCTAAAAATAGTTATCAGTCCATTGTTCCGGAAGATATTGATACAGGCATCAAAAGTTTTATAATTTGCTGAAAGATTTTCAACCCCCTCACTGGTGCGATAAACCGGTAATATTTTTAAACCAGTCAAGATCCGGATATAAAGAGGTTTTTTAAAAACGTCACCTCTTGCTAATGACCATACAGGTTGATCAAATAAGGTGTCCAGGATCACAGAGTCCAAAAATGAATTAGGATGATTACAAGCCAGTAGAAGAGGGCCTTTAATTTTTAATAGATCTGGTTTATTGATAATAATCTTCCGGCAAAAAATCCGGATACCTAAACTGGCAATAAATTTTAAACAACTATACAGCAAACAGCTAATTTTTGTGAATATAGGAATAATTGCTAACTGGGTCGTGAAGGGAGCCGAATCGCCTATCGTAATTGATACAAAATCAGCCTGTTGTATCCCTATAGAAAGCTAAAAATCTCTGCAACATGAAACCCATTTACAGTTCTTATTTGTCTATCTTTGCCGCCCCGAAATATTTAAACCCTTCGGGACTATTTTATCATGTTTGAAAACATAATTTCAAAAAATCTAAACGCTGATGCACAGGAGTCTGCTGCTGAGAATTCAGAAGCAGCTACAGCGACAACAACTGCACCTGTGGAAGAGGCTATTGCTACGAAGCCTGCTTATGCACCTGCAACTCCTCATGATGATTTTGACTGGAGTGTAGACAGACGAAACGTTACATCTTATTCTGCCGAAGAAAAGGAGAAGTATCACCAGGTGTATGACAACACTTTTGTACAGCTTGATGATGGACAAATGATGAAAGGCCTTGTCGTTGGTTTGACAAAAACTGACGTGGTACTCAACATTGGTTTTAAAAGTGATGGTTTGATTTCACTGAATGAATTCCGTGACTTACCTAACCTTGCTGTTGGTGATGAAGTGGAAGTGATGATTGTAGAAAAGGAAGACAGGGACGGACATCTGAACCTTAGCCGTCGGCAGGCTCGCATTACCCGTGCCTGGGAAAGAATTGTGGAAGTGCACAAGACTGGTGAAGTTATTACCGGTACTGTTACTTCAAAAACGAAAGGTGGTTTGATCGTTGATGTATTCGGAATGGAAACATTCTTACCCGGTTCACAAATTGATGTGAAACCTGTAACAGACTACGATCAGTTTGTTGGAAAAACAATGGAATTTAAAGTAGTTAAGATCAATGAGACTATTAAAAACGCTGTTGTATCACACAAAGCACTTATTGAAAGCGATATCGAAGCTCAAAGAGCAGAGATCATGAGCAAACTAGAGAAAGGCCAGGTGCTGGAAGGAACGGTGAAGAATATCACTGACTTCGGTGCCTTTATGGACTTGGGTGGTTTAGATGGTCTGCTTTATATCACTGATATTTCATGGGGTCGTATTTCTCATCCTACTGAAGTATTAAAATTGGATCAGAAGATCAATGTGGTAGTACTTGATTTTGATGATGAGAAAAAACGTATCAGCCTTGGTCTGAAGCAACTGACACCGCATCCATGGGATGTATTGGCAGAGAATATTGCAGAAGGCAATGTGGTGAAAGGTAAAGTGGTAAATATTGAAGATTACGGTGCATTCCTTGAAATTCAACCGGGAGTTGAAGGTCTTGTACACGTTTCTGAAATAACATGGGCTAACACACCTATCAATGCTAAAGAGTTCTTTAAGCTGGGTGATGAGCATGAAGCGAAAGTGGTAACGCTGGATAAAGCAAGTCGTAAAATGAGCTTATCTATCAAACAACTTTCAGAAGATCCATGGAATGATATTGAAACAAAATTTGCAGAAGGAAGCAAGCATACAGGGTTAGTGAAAAACATCACTAACTATGGTGTATTTGTAGAATTAGCTGCTGGTATCGGTGGTATGATTCATATCAGCGACCTGAGCTGGTTGAAGCGTTTCAACCATCCGGGTGAATACACGAAAGTAGGAGCCAATATTGATGTGATCATTCTTGGAATTGATAAAGAAAACAGGAAACTGCAACTCGGCCACAAACAACTGGAAGAAGACCCCTGGAACTCTCTGCAGGATACATTTGCTATCGGTAGCCTGCATGAAGGTACGGTGAGCCGCAGAGATGATAAAGGTGCAACTGTGCAGTTATCATATGGTCTTGAAGGATTTGCTCCTAACCGTCATCTTGCAAAAGAAGATGGTAAGAGCATTGCTGCAGATGAAACAGCACAGTTTATGGTTATTGAGTTTGACCGCAATGAAAAACGGATTGTGGTATCACATACCCGTATCTGGGAGCAGGTAAAGGTGGATGAAGCGGAAGCAGTAAAGAAAGAAGCCAGGGTAGAAGCTGACAATACAAAGAAAGCAGTTAAAAACGTTCAGGCCAAAGTAGAGAAATCTACACTGGGCGATTTAGGTGTGCTTGCAGAATTGAAAAAGAAAATGGAAAGTGGTACGGAAGATGCCAGTGCTGCTACTGAAGAAGCAAAGCCAGAATAGGTTTAAAGCTTTAATAATCGTAAATACCCCTGCTCTGAAATGACAGGGGTATTTTTTTGAATTATTTTTAATACCCGGCTATCGTACTTTTACCCTTTCGGGCTTTTATTATTTGCACTTTTCTATTGTAAAATCATAGAGTGTCTATTTGAATTCCGGTAATCATTTTCTACATTTATCCTTTAATTCAGTTATCCCCCGAAACTCCGCTCCTAGGAATCTCCGAGTTTATAATTATTTTAATTCACATCCATTTAGCCTTATTTGCTATAACTGAGATATAGGTTGATATAGTTTGAAGAAAGTTATCCGCACCCAATTAAATGACTGCGAATATGAAAATGTTTAAAATTACAAGGCTGAAATTAATAAGAGCTTTATTCGCTTTTCTCTCATTACTGATTACTAAAAGCAGCAATGGTGAACAAATAAAAACTACCTCGCATTACACTACTGCTTCAGCAGGGAATTTGATTTGGCTTGATGTTGATGGTGATGGTTTGCAAGACGCAGGTGAGCCGGGTGTGGGTGGAGTATTTGTTGTGTTGGCAGATCAAAACGGCACCGGTATTGTATCGACACTTACAGATTCCTCAGGTAACTATTCTTTCAATAATATTGATGCAGGGACTACCGGAAAGAATTTCAAAATTTGGTTTAAATTGCCGGCAGGCTATAAGTTTTCTCCTGCTTCTGGATTCATTGCGGATAGATTAAATAGTGATGCAAATGTAGTAACAGGAATGACAGAGTTATTTACCTTGCTGCCGGGACAGCAAAATACAGATATAGATGCCGGAATAATTTCTGTTTCAATCAGTACACTTCCTTTACATCGTTTTCAACTTACCGGAAGGCTCTCGGGAAGAAATGTTACTTTAAAATGGGTGGCTGAAAATGAATTAGGCACTGAAAACTTTGTTATAGAACGAAGTGTGAATGGGACTACCTATGATGCAATAGCTTTAATGCAACCCACAGGACCATTAAATGTTCCAACTGAATATTTTCATTCTGATGAAAACCTGGGTTTGTCTCTTGATAATATTATCTACTACCGTATAAAGGCAATGGACAGAGAGGGTCGATTTGCCTATTCAAATGTTGTAATTATACGAGCAAACAAAAATGCTGGTATGAAAATCTGGCCCAATCCGGTTACAGACTTTGTAAACATTACTTATATAGCTCCCGCTACTACAACTATTGATGTAAGCATTTTAAATTCACTTGGGAAAACGGTTAGGCAATCCGGCTATGCAGTAAGTCGTGGGCTCAATCAGGTTTCAGTAAATGATCTGAAAGACTTATCATCCGGTATTTACTTTATACGCATTGCAAATAAAAATGCAAATGAAGTATATGTGCAGAAAATTTCAAAGTAAGAAGACCACTTTCGTATCCCTTTTTTCAATAATTTAAACCTATTTACTTCATCAGTAATTCGTTAATTTGAGCCATCATTGCGTGTCAAAAAGAAATCAATGGCTTCTATTGGAGAAAGGTTAAGAAATTTTCATCCGGTCAGGAAAATAGTTTACTTCATAGTAGGCTTGTTTTTTTATCCGGGTCTGGCTATCGTCAATAAATTGAGGATAGCAGGGACAGAGCATCTGAAGAACCTGCCAAAGCAACGGGTGTTATTTGTGAGTAATCACCAAACTTATTTTGCCGATGTAATAACCTTTCTACATATTTTCTGTGCAGTAAAATGGGGTAAAATGAACCGGCTAGGTGTTCCATACTATTTATTAAATCCTTTTACCAGGGTTAATTATGTAGCAGCAGAAACCACTATGAAAGGGAGTCTAATAAGCCGCTTATTTTTATTAGCTGGTGGTATTACTGTTAAACGCACCTGGAATAAAGAAGCCAATGAAAGAAGAAAGGGCCTTGACCCATCAGATACCCGTAAAATACACAGAGCATTAGAAAAAAACTGGGTCATCACTTTTCCTCAGGGAACAACAAAGCCATTTGCACCCGCCAGAAAAGGCACTGCATTAATTATTAAGCAAATGAAGCCAATAGTAATTCCAGTGGTGATTGGTGGTTTTTGGCGGGCCTTTAATAAAAAGGGATTAAAATTTAAGAAGAAAGGGACTATTCTTTCCGTTACATTTAAAGAACCTTTAGTGATTGATTACGATGCTCCTGCGGAAAATATTATGTCCCAGATCATGGATGCTATTGAACAAAGCAAAAAGTTTATGATGATGGGTAAACATCACTGGCAAACGACAGATAGTTGACATGAATCAGTCTTTAAAAAATAGAGCTTTTAGTTCTACCGCATCGTCCGGTTTCATCTTTCCTCCAAGAATCAACCTTAGCTGCCTTCTTCTTAGAGCCCCATCAAAAAGTTTTTTTTCTTCATCCGTTTCAACAACCAATTGAGGAACAGGCCTGGGTTTTCGATTAGGGTCCAGTGCAACAAAGGTGTAATACGCTTCGTTGCTTTTGTATTTGTACTGTTGTGTCATATCTTCTCCCCACACTTTCAGGTGTACTTCCATGGAGCTGTTAAATGCTCTGGTAACTTTTGCTTCAATATGAACAGCATTGCCCAACTTAATGGGGTTTTCAAAAGAAATATTATCAACCGAGGCTGTAACCACAGGGGCATTGCAATGTTTTTGTGCCGATAATGCTGCTGCAATATCCATCCAGTACATTAACCGTCCGCCCATCAGGTTGCCAAATACGTTGGTATCGTTGGGTAGAACAATCTCCGTCATTATTATCAGGCTGCCAGCCGCTTTTCTTGCTTCCATTCTTGTTATTTGTACAAAGATAAGTAAGAGCAATCACCCATTCAGGCTCTAAGTAGTTCAGCTTTTATTTTGCCTTTTACTTTTAAAGTCTGCTCACACTTTTTCCAAAACGAAAAGAAGGAATTATAAAAACCATTTACTTCTGGAAATATCCAATCCCGTTCATCTTTTATTCCCGGGAGATGTTTAAATGCAGGATGTTCCTTTGAATAAATTGAAGGAAATTGATTTATACCGGGAATCTTATTGACCTCCCCGACAAATATTTGAAGTCCTTCGATATTTTTAGCAAGTTCCAGAATAAAGGCTACTACTTTTTCGCTTACAGGATGTTGCCGGAAATGCGAGGGCTCTAGTAATAAAATTCGGTTGGCCTTCATGTCTTTTCGCCATTCCGGATCTAAATTATAGGATGTATATAATAGTAATGGAAGAGAAGGTTCTACGCCGGTAATTTTACTATCGGGCAATGAAGTTGTTAACTGTAATGATGTGGTACTGGATAATATCCCGGGAATATCCATAGCTGGCAATTCATCATATGCCTTGTCAAGAAATGTATGCCTTTGTTTGCTACCAGTGTATTTATTAATATTTTCCTGGTTACAGAAATATTGTTTGGAAGAAAAATTGCCTGCTATCCATTGCCAACTGCAGGTGTTACTGGCCAGGTCCCCGTCTAAAAGATGATAATACATCCACTCTGAAGGAACAAGCCAATCCGCCTTGCTTATATTGCAGGCAATACTTGCAGTATACATACGCAAATGGTTATGCATATAACCGGTTTCATATAATTCACGGATAGCATTGTCTACAGATTCAATTCCGGTTGAAGCGGTTGTTAATGCGATTGGCATTTTTTTGTGCCTGATGCCGGTGTAGCGATGGCGGATATCATCAAACATATCGTCTTCCAGGAATTGCCATGCCCGCTGAAAATATTCCCGCCAGGCCAGTTGTTGTATAAATTTTATGGAGGCTGAAAAATCATATCCTTTTGTCAACAGTGTATCCACTACTTGTTTTGTCGAAATCACACCCCGGGAAATGTAAGGGGATAGGTAGGAGATGTCTCCCTCAGTATAATTTCTTGTATTGCGGTATTCAATGGGGTTAATATTATTAATCCGCCTTAAAATATTCTGATAATCTGTCGGAAAATGCATTCGAATGATTTAATTATTTATAACAAATTCAATTCAGGTTGGTTGTATATAGAGTTATGAATAGTTTTTGTTTCAGATTTTAAATGGTTTTATAATGGAAGCTTTAACAGAACAGGAAGTAGATAGAGTTATAGAGATGGCTTGGGAGGATAGAACTCCTTTTGAAGCCATTACATTCCAATTTGGTATGGCCGAGAATGAAATTATTGAATTGATGAGAAAAGAAATGAAGCGAAGCAGTTTCCAGATGTGGCGTAAAAGAGTGACGTCCAGGACCACAAAGCATCGGACATTACGCAGCAATTCGGTTGGACGTTTTAAGTGTAGCCGCCAACGGGCTATCTCCGGAAATAAAATCAGTAAACGTTAACAATTTTTTTATTACGGTTCATTCTGCATTTATCACTGCAATATTTAACATCGTTCCAAATGGTTTCCCACTTTTTTCTCCACCTAAAAGGACGCTGACAAATCAGGCAAATTTTTTCGGGTAAATCAGCTTTGGCCCTACGTCCGGGATTTTTGTTTTGTTTCATTGTCGAGCCGTTTTAAAAACTGGTCAGCATTATTTAAATGAGTTTTTTTCTTTTCTTCCGTCATTTTATCAAATGTATGTACCAGCATACCGAGCCGGGGATTTTTTAAAAAGAAATTCCGGTGTACATGCATAAATCGCCAGAATAGTCCATCCCATGTTTGTTGCCAGTCGCCTTTCCCCCAATCACCCATTTTTAAGAGGTAATTACTTCCGCTCATATAGGGTTTCGTTGTCATTAACCCGCCATCAGCAAACTGTGTCATACCATATACATTAGGAACCATCACCCAATCATAACTATCAATATACATCTCCATAAACCATCCATACACTTCATCCGGGTGAAATTCACAGAGTAACATAAAATTTCCCAACACCATTAATCGTTCAATATGGTGAGAGTATCCGGTTGTCAGTGTTTTTTTAATTATAACATCAACAGGTTCTATTCCGGTATTGCCTTTCCAGAAGCTGGCAGGAATTTTCCTGGTAAAGCCCCAGTAGTTTTTAGTTCGTTGCAAACTGCCTTCTCTTTCATATACAATCCTGATAAATTCCCGCCATCCTAAAATCTGGCGGATGAATCCCTCAAGCGAATTTAGCGGAACATCATACTCAATAGCTGCATCAATCGCTTTGTCTATAATTTGCTGGGGATAAAGTAACCCGATGTTCAACATGGGTGTAAGCACCGAATGAAAGAGAAAATGCTCATTAGCAATCATGGCATCTTCATAAATGCCAAACTTGCAAAACCTGGTGTGTAAAAATTCTTGCAGCCACATTTCGGATTCCTCTGAATTTGTCGGGTATATAAATTTTTCAACGCTTCCATAATTATCAGGAAAATGAGTAGCAGTATACTTTTTGGCTTCTTTAACCCACTTGTTTTCTTTAGGAAAACTGATTACGGGTATTTTTTCGTTTTTAGGAAGTTTTAGCCTGTTATCAGCATCGTAGGTCCATTTACCTCCAATGGGTTTATCATCTTTTTCCAATAGTATCTTTCTCTGTTTCCTTTGTGCAACGTAGAAATCTGTCTGGAAATATGTCTTTTTTTTAGAGAAAAAGTCAGCTAAGTTCTCAGACTGATTTAAGAAATTTGGATTGGTGTATTTTACAAGCTGGATATTATATTTTTTCGCAGTAGTGGATAATCTTTTTTCTAACCAGTTATCTGTTGTATCCACATAGTGAATTATTGAGATTCTCTTTTCAGCAAGTTCTCTCACTAAGACCCTGATGTCGTTTCTCTCGTCCTGCGTTTCTATATATTCTGCACTTATTTTTTTCAGCTTCAGCTGATACTCAAAATTTTTCATTGAAGCCCGATGGAGTACCAATTTTTGTTTATGAAAATTATACTGGCGGAAAAAAAGCCATTCTTCTACCAAAATAATTTTCCTGGATTTGTCAATTGCCGGATGGTCCGGGTATAATTGATGGGGAAAAATAATTGTAACAGCAGACATAGCTATAATAAACAATTACCCTTTTATATTGTTGCTATTTAAATAAATAAAATGGAATCTGTAAAAAATAAGAATATTCTTATAGCTGGGGCTTCAGGTGGTATCGGAGCTGCCACCGCCCGGTTGTTGTCTGGTAGTGGTGCCACTGTTTTTCTGGCAGGAAGGAATGCAGAAAAACTACAGGCTTTAGCTACTACCTGCAATATCCCGGCGGAGCAAATTTTTGTTGCTGAATTATCTGATGCAAATGAAGTGAATGCAATGGCAGCAAAAGTTCATGCAATTATTCCCCAGCTTGACATTTTAATAAATGCATCCGGTATTGGAATTATTAAGCCAATAGAAGCGTTGTCGTCTGAAGACTTTATTAAAACGATTAATACGAACTTAGTTGGGTCTTTTTTCCTGGTAAAAGCCTTTTTGCCAAAAATGAAGGAAACGAAAAAGGGTTTGATAATAAACATACCCGGTGTATTAGGCAAAGTACCCATGGCAGGTGCTGCGGCATACAGTGCTTCTAAGTACGGACTTGTAGGAATGATGCAAAGTATCCGGGAAGAATTGAAGAGGACTGAAATCCGGATTACTAATCTCTACCTTGGAGGTGTAGATTCTCCTTTCTGGGATGCGATTGATCTGCGGGTGCAGCGGGAAAAAATGATACAAGCGGAAGAAGCGGCCAAAGCCATTTGGTTCCTTTGTCAACAGCCTGTAAGTGGGGTAGTTAGCGAAATGGTTTTGCAACCATTCAATCACCAGGCTATCTGATTGACAAAACTCATAGCTTTCAATTATAGGGTTTCAGCTATTTTTGCAATTACTTTATAACAGCTATATGAGTAACCTGCAGCCGAACATTTCTTTTGATAATACTGAATTTGCCTTTGAGTATAAAACTGATAAACAACTAAAGAAAGCCCAATTTCTATTTTCTATGATGGGGCAACCCTGGATAGTAAAAATGGGTACGAGGTTGGCTCCATGGTCTATTAATGCCGGGTTACCGGTGAAGGGTATTATCCGAAGTACAATTTTTGCACAATTTGTCGGTGGTGAAACATTAGAAGAAACAGCAGTTGTAGCTAAGAAATTAGGTGAGTATAATGTGCAGGTAATCCTTGATTATGGTGTAGAAGGAAAAGAAGGAGAAAATAATTTTGACCAGGCCTGTGAAGAGTTTATCCGTGTTATTAATTACGCTTCTACACAGCCTAATATCCCTTTCATGAGTGTAAAGGTGACGGGCTTTGCCAGATTTTCCTTGTTGGAAAAAATAGATTCGATAATGCATACCTGTGAAGGCACTTTAATGAAAAGATACCTCCAGGCAATTGATAGATTATCACCAGAGGAGAAAGAAGAGTGGCACAGGGTCCGGCACAGAGTTATGCGGGTTTGTGAAGCTGGTTCCGAGAAAAAAGTTGGCGTATTTATCGATGCGGAAGAAACATGGGTTCAGGATCCTGTTGATGCACTAACCATTCTGATGATGGATACATTCAATAAAGAATGGGCGGTGGTGTATAATACGTTGCAACACTATAGACATGACAGAATACAGTTTTTAAAAGATAGCTATGAGGCCGCTGTTGAAAGAAAATTCATTTTAGGAGCCAAACTTGTTCGTGGTGCCTACATGGAGAAAGAAAGAAAGAGAGCAGCAGAAATGGGTTATCCTTCACCCATTCATCCTGATAAAGAAAACACTGACAGGGATTACAATGACGGGGTGAAGTTTTGTATTGACAATATTGACAGGGTTGCACTGGTTGTAGCCTCTCACAATGAATATAGCAATCTCTATGCTGCACAATTGATGCAGCAAAAAGGGTTGCCGCTTAACCATCCCCACATTCACTGGAGCCAATTATATGGAATGAGTGATAATATTACATTCAACCTGGCTCATGCAGGCTCTTCCGTAAGTAAGTATCTTCCTTTTGGCCCTATTAAAGATGTAATACCATACCTGATGCGCCGGGCGCAGGAAAATACTTCCGTGAAAGGACAAACCGGACGAGAATTGGCATTGATTAAGAAAGAATTAGAGAGAAGGCAAAAATAGTTTCTTCTTTTTGTTTTTTATTTCTTTCACATTTCAATTCGCTTTCATTATCGAAATTTGGTCTGCATTATAGGCTCTTTATTTTTCTTGTGCTTTAACCTCATTTCCATTCGCTTTCTACCTAAGGGTGTACGGAATGGCCTTCTTAATAACTTAGCTTTGCGGAAGCGACATAATTGAAAATATGCAGGATATTCAGATTCTTATTGTCGAAGATGAAAAAAAAATAGCTGACTCACTTAGCCAGGGTCTTAGGGAGAACTCTTTTCAGACACAAGTGGCCTATGACGGTAATCTTGGGCTGTCACTTTTTAAAGGTGGCGTTTTTCAATTAGTAATTCTTGATATTAATCTCCCACGACTTAACGGATATGATTTATGCAGGATGATAAGAGATATCAATCCTGCTATTCCTGTTATTATGTTGACGGCCATGAGTAGTGTGGATAATAAAATTGAAGGATTTGATGCCGGCGCCGATGACTATATTCTCAAACCATTTGATTTTAGGGAATTACTTGTCCGTGTCCGGGCTTTGTTAAAGAGGAGCCATAGTACCGTTTCTACAGGCGTTTCATTACGAGCTGGTGAACTAATAATGAACCTTGATTCTAAAGAAGTTTCCCGTGAAGGCCAATCAATACTACTGACGGCAAAAGAGTTTCAATTGCTGGAATATTTTTTGCGAAATAAAAACAGGGTTTTATCCCGAGCGGATATTGCATTAAATGTATGGGATATTGATTTCGACAGCGGGACTAATGTTATTGACGTATATGTGAATTATTTGCGAAAGAAAATAGATAAGGATTTTACATCTCCATTAATACACACACAAATAGGGATGGGCTATATATTGAAAGACAGAAGCTGATGAAACTATCTTTTAAAATAAATCTTTTATTTACTGTTATTGTTACTGGCATTCTTTTGGGGATGACTATCCTGATGTTTAATCTGAGCCGCAGTAATGTTCACCAGGATTTCAGGCAACGTTTAAAAACCCGTGCTGCAAGAGCCGCTTTTTTATATTCTTTGTTCAGGAATGATACGACGAACCTGCTAAAATCGCTGGATGCCAATACCCCGCCTACATTGGTTAATAAAAGTATCACCATTTACAACCCGGACTATACAGTGTTATATGAGTTTCATGATGTAAATGTTGGAGAATTACAGGCGGATACTACCTGGTTGTTCAATGGGAAAAAGAACGGCGAATATTTTTTCAGCCGTAATGAAAAAGAAATCTATGTTTACTATAGCGATAATAATAATTTTCCGGTTATTGTAATGGTAGCAGCAGAAAATATAGCCGGGAAGGAGTATATCAGTAACCTTAAAAAAATCTTTATTTTTTATTTTCCGGTGGCCGTACTGGTAACCTTAATTGCAGGCTATTTATTTTCAAGAACAATTATACAACCAGTCCGGGAGACAATCAGTGATGTTAAACTGATAACTTCACAAAATCTTTCACACCGTCTATACACTGGTAAAAGGAAAGATGAATTGGCTGAGCTTAATGAAACGTTCAATGATTTGCTTAACCGGTTGGAAGAATCATTTGCCATGGAAAAACGTTTTATTTCAAATGCGTCACATGAATTGTCCACACCACTCACTTCAATCTCAAGTCAGATACAAGTAGCCTTGTTGCAAGACAGGACTACGGCTGAATATCAACAGGTGTTAGCATCAGTATTGAAAGATGTTCAGGGACTTCATTTTCTTACCAGAAACCTGCTGGAAATTGCGAAGGCAGGAACACACGGCGCCATTTCGCTGGAGAAAGTGCGACTGGATGAAATTTTAATAAAAGCTCATAGCGAAGTTTTACGGCAAAATGATGGGTATAAAATTGAACTGGCTTTTCCTGAATTACCTGAGGATGAAAATGAATGCCTTGTTTTTGGGAATATACATCTACTGCACAGTGCATTTAAAAATATTATGGAGAATGGCTGCAAATATTCTCCTGATAAAAAGACAAGTATCAGGTTGCAGTTTAAAGGAAACGAATCGGAGATCATATTCAGTAATAAAAGTGGTTTTATTTCCTCCGAGGAAATTGAACGATTCTTCGAACCATTTTACAGGGGCTCAAATTCGGAAAGTAAGCCAGGGGTGGGTCTTGGGCTAACACTTGCCAGGCGAATCATTGGTTTGCATAAGGGAAGTCTCGTCATTCAATCTGTGTATGACATGGGGACAATTATCACTGTATTACTTCCTACATTGAAGAAATGAGAAAATTCTAATCCAAATCTAATCCGGGCTTAATGCCCCTATAATATCCGCAGTATAGCTTGCGGGTATGCAAAAGTTATTTACTAAAATATTGGTACCGGTCAATTTTAACCGCAATACGGGTTTAGCCCTGGATAAAGCTATTCAACTGGCTAACTACTTTGACTGTGATATTCATTTAATCCATGTTCAGACACCCACAGCTACTTTTCCTTTTCTATATAATGGTTCTTTTTCCGGGTCTCGTATCAGGGAGTCGGGTAAAAAGTATGAAAGTCAGCTTAAAGAACTGGAAGACTGGTGTAAAGTTAAATTACAGGATGGGCTATTAATAACATCTTCCATTGTTATGGGAAACTGGCAATCTGTATTAAAGCAAACTATTATTGCTGAGCATATTGATCTGGTGATAGTGCCACGGAACCGCATAAAATTTAGTACCGCCTTGATACAGCAAATAGATTTAAACAGGTTGTCTCAACAATCACAATGCCCTGTGCTTACTGTAACCCGTTCATTTAATGTAAATCACTTGCAAAATATTGTAGTGCCTATTAATGATTTTTTACCCGTTAGAAAACTTTCTATTGCTACTTATATGTGCCGGTTGGCAAGGGGTAGTATTCACATGCTGGGTAGCGGGGTCAATTCTTATGGTGGCCGGGAAAGAAGATGCCTGAAAAAAGCTTACCAGTTGCTGAGTGATTATGGCCACATTAAAATTCACTGTTCGCTGCCAGAAAATTATTATAATCCTGCCGGTATACTGGCCTATGCCAGGAATGTAAAAGCAGACCTGATTGTAGTAAACACAGGGAAGGAGTCATTACTGAAAGGATGGTGGAATAGATTAAGAGGTAAATATCTATACAACGAATCAGATATACCGGTGCTGACAATAGCACATCAACAGGATAAAATTCAGTTCACTTAAATAAAAAAATATGAAAACTACTAAACTCGTAATATTGTTTATCCTTGTTTTATTTACAACCGGTCTGCTGAATGCACAAGAACTTGCTGAAGCAAAACAGTTTATTGAGAATGAAAGGTATCAGAGTGCTGAAGCAATTTTAGAAAAAGCTGCCACATCTGAATCGTCTGAATCAGCAGCAAGTTACTTATTGGTTAAAACATACCTGGACCAGGAAAAGACCAGCGAAGCTAAAAAATATATTGATGAGTATTTGCTTCCTGCCATCAGCAATAGTGCAAATGCAATGGACAAAATTGCGTATGCCCGATACTTAATCGGCACAGGAAATAAGGCTGCTGCAGATGAAATATTTGCTTCTCTTCTGAAGGAAAAAAAGAATCAGAAAAATCCTTCGTTGCTAATAGCTATGGCGGAAGTAAATATTGATGAAAAGAATGGAGATCCCCGGATGGCTATCAGTTGGCTGAATATGGCTGAAAAGAAGGATAAAAATAATTCAGAGGTTGATATTTTAAAAGGGCTTGCCTACAAAAAACTTTCGGATGCCAGTAATGCTTTTGTAGCTTACAGGGATGCATTAAAGAAGGATCCTCAAAACCTGAAAGCCCATTATCTGATTGGAAAAATATTTACTGCTCAAAAGAATCCGGAGGTGTACCTGGAGCATTTTCTCAAAGCCTACCAGATTGATTCTACTTATGCTCCAGTTCTGGAAGAATTTTATAAATATTATTATTATAGGGATATAAAGGTGGCAAAAAAATATCTTCAGAAGTATATCGCTAATTCTGATTACTCGGTGCAGAATGATTACTATATGACAGATATACTTTATTTAAACGGAGAGCATGTAAGTGCTATTCAAGCAGCAAAAGGAATTATAGAAAAGGAAAAGGACAAAAGTCAGCCCCGTCTTTATAAACTGATGGCTTATTCTTCGGCCAAAGCAGGCGATTCGATGCAGGCAATACAGTATATCACTGATTATTTCAATAAAGAAGATCCTGTTAAGTTTATAGCCGCCGATTTTGAACTGCGGGCACAGTTGGCAGAAAAAATTGCCGGAGCTAAGGATGCAGCTATAGGATATTATACCATTGCCACAGAAATGGACACAGCTCTTAATAATAAAGTGAAATACGCAATTAAGATTGCGGATATGTATAAACAAACTGAAGATTACAGTCACCAGGCTACCTGGCTTGGTAACTTATACAAATGGAAAGAAAAAACAAACAACATTGATCTCTTTAATTGGGGCCTGGCTCATTACAGAGCCAAAGAATATCTCCAAACGGATTCTGTGTTTGGACTTTATACTACCCGTTACCCGGAAGATATTTATGGATATTATTGGAGAGCACAGGCTAGTGCTGCCATTGATACAAGCATGACAAACGCATTAGCTATTCCGTATTATAATAAGGTAGTAGAAATTGGGGAGAAAAATAGAGAAACCCATAAAACAATGTTGCTGAAAGCGTATGGTTATCTGGGCGGCTATGAAGCAAACATAACTAAGGATTATCAAAAATCATTAAACTGGTTTGAAAAATACCAGGCAATGGATCAGGATAATGCGGATGTAACCAGGTATGTAGACATGTTAAAAAAATGGATAGCTGATTCGAACTAAAAACTCATCATTCAAATTAGCGATCAAAAAATAGGTTTACTGTTCTCAGATTCGACAGTGCGTTTAGTTCAGAGGCTGCAGTTAGATTCCTGCGGCCTCTATTTTAATTATTTTTTATGGTTACTGTTATTATTCCAGCTTTAAACGAAGAGAAAACGATCCGGCAGGTGGTTCATCTTGCTAATAATTCTGCTCATGTATCAGAAGTAATAGTGGTGGATGATAAATCCATGGATAATACGGTTGCTGAAGCAAGAAAGGAGGGTGCTACTGTAATAACCAGTACTAAACTAGGAAAAGGAGCTTCGATGAGAGATGGTATACTTCTGGCAAAAAATGAAATTATTGCTTTTCTTGATGCTGATATTATTAGCTATTCCAAAGATGTGGTTGAGCTTTTAACGGAGCCAATAGTAAAAGATAAAACTGATTTTGTAAAATCTTACTTTACAAGACAGGCAGGAAGAGTGACAGAGTTAGTTGCAAAACCATTACTTTCTATTTTATATCCATCCTTTCCCAATTTTAAGCAGCCGCTGAGTGGTATGATCGCCGGGAAGAAAAGCCTATTTTCAAAAATCGAATTTGAAGAAGGGTATGGTGTGGATATTGGGATATTAATTGACATGCATAACCTGGGTGCAAGAATTACCGAGGTAAGTATAGGTAATATCGAAAACAGGATGCAGCCCTTGGAGCAGCTTGGCAAAATGAGTCGTGAGGTAGCCCGGGCTATCATGAAAAAATCCAGTAGTGCAGATGCAAAAAACCTGGCGACCTATGAAAATATACAGATAATCCGGGAGCAGATGGAATTTGCCATTAGGGAGGGATTGATGTCATTAAAAAAAATTGCTGTCTTTGATATGGACAATACCATTTTAAGAACAAGTTTTATTAATACGGCAGCAGAAAAATACGGATTCAAAAAGCAGCTAGTAGATATTGTTACGACTAATAATAATCCGTTTATACGTACTAAATTGATAGCAGCTTTACTAAAGGGCAAATCAATAGGCGATTTACTGGAATTGACGGATAGTATTGCCGTAACACCTAGTCTGGAAAAAATTGTAACAGAGTTAAAAAAGCAAGGCTATATTACCGGAATCATCAGTGATAGTTATGATTGTGTTACTAATCATCTCAAAAATAAATTTGGATTTGATTTTACTATCTCTAACGAACTGGAGTTCTCAAGAAGTTTTACTACGGGGGAAGTTAAAATACCTTCTTTATTTGTATCCGGGGAAGATAGTCAGTGTAAACATGATTATTGTAAACTAAATGCACTTATCAAAATCTGCGGGCAGTACAAAGTAGATTTGAAAAATACACTGATGATTGGAGACGGAGAAAACGATATATGCTGTCTAAAAAAGGCTGGTATTGGCATCTCGTTTTGCTCTACCAGTAATTTAGTTGATGCGGTAGCCGATTATGTAATTAAAGAGCCTGATTTTCAGCAATTAGTCCCTATCTTGAACTGATTGCTATATGTCTATGAACAGTAATCAATCTTTTGTTTAGAAAATAAGTTAACAGTTATATGTTGAAATCATTTTACAACCTTTATACTCTCAACAATTTTCGAAAGTTCTTCAATCACCTCTTTTTTATTACTCAGCATGGCCACATGAAGTATAAGCCCTTTTTCAATCGCATCAGCCGGAATGAATTGTTCCTTCAGGAAAAAATTTTGTGGTTCGTCTTTAAAATAAAGCCAATCAACAGGGGCTTGTAAGAATTTTCCTTTTGTTTTCACCGCTTTATCTTCTGTATAACCATATTCTTTATGAAAATAAGAAGGATGGTGACCAGTATAAATAGTAATACTTGTATAAGTAGTATCGGTAAGACTTTTTTTGTATTTGGTTATTTTAAAAACTCCAAAATCATATTTTTCATCAACCGTTACATAATAATCTTTAGGAAGTTCAAAAAGGAATTTATCGGCAACGCCAAAGATTTTTTGACTTTCTACCCGGGGAGCAAGGTTGATTCTTCGGGTGCCTTTGGAAATGGTGTTAAATATATTTTCTGTAAGCCTGACATACTCCTCTTTCTGTGTGTAAGCATCAGGATTTATATACACATCGATTCTGCTTACTGTATTGTCTGGGGATTTTATCAGTAAAGTATTAACTAGAATTGCTGAAGCGGTGGAATCAAAAATGGAAGGAGTTGATATGATAGTCAATAAAGAGTCGCTGTTTACAAGTATTCTTCTGGTAAAATTAAAATCAGGCTCAATTTCTGCTGAAATATCCTCAAACAATGAATTTCCACTATAAGCAAACAGTTCCTGGGCAAAAAATACTAAACGCATTTTTCCATTGTCCATTATAATCCTGGTTTCCCGGTTTTCATTCGGGTCGGCAGCCATGATATCGGCAACCCGGGGGCTAACCACGGCAGAAGCCGGGAAATTAAAGAACACCTTTTTATTCAGGATAGATATTGGCTTTTCAAGTTTTGCGGTATCTGCCTGGCTAAAACCAGTTTGTTGTCGCAGACAAATTATTGCAATTAAAAGTATAACGGATTTTACATTGAAATTCATGATAAAAATTTAAAACTATCGGTAAAGATACAATCAAGACTGTTTCCGTTGCATGAATGCTGCAATCCACAGTTTGCCCACAGTTATTCATTATAGCCCATTCACCAATCAGCTTTTTCCTAACTTGCACCAATGCAACAATACCTCGGACTGCTTCAACATATTTTGGATACAGGAACTCATAAAACCGACCGTACCGGCACTGGTACACAAAGCGTATTCGGATACCAGCTGAGGTTTGACCTTGCAAAAGGTTTCCCGTTGGTAACTACCAAAAAAGTTCATCTCAAGAGCATTATTTATGAGTTATTATGGTTTTTAAAAGGGGAGACAAATATTGCTTACCTCAAAGAACATGGAGTGAAGATATGGGATGAGTGGGCTGATGAGAACGGGGAACTAGGCCCGGTTTATGGAAAACAATGGCGGAGTTGGGAAGGGAAAGATGGGAAAGTAATTGACCAGGTTTCAGAATTAATTGAGCAAATTAAAAAGAACCCGGATAGCCGTCGACTGATTGTTAGTGCATGGAATGTGGCGGAGTTACCGGAGATGGCATTGATGCCTTGTCACAATATGTTTCAATTTTATGTGGCAGATGGAAAATTGAGTTGCCAGTTGTATCAACGCAGTGCAGATGTTTTCC
The DNA here is from genome assembly GCA_016719015.1 of Chitinophagaceae bacterium. Classification (GTDB taxonomy): domain Bacteria; phylum Bacteroidota; class Bacteroidia; order Chitinophagales; family Chitinophagaceae; genus JJ008. The sequence continues at coordinate 358,992 of JADKAZ010000001.1, read as the reverse complement.
TGGGAGTTCCTTTTAATATTGCCTCCTATGCGTTGCTGACAATGATGATTGCACAGGTTTGTGATTTAAAACCAGGAGACTTTGTTCACACCTTTGGAGATGTGCATATTTACAGCAATCATATGGAACAGGTAAAATTACAATTAAGCAGAACCCCGTTTCCTTTGCCAACTATGAAGCTTAACCCGGAAGTGAAGGATATATTTGAATTTAAATTTGAAGATTTTGTATTGGAAAATTATGAATGTCATCCAGGGATAAAAGCACCGGTTGCTGTATAGAACCTTGTCCACAAGGTGAACTTAGGCTAATCATTCATTATTTCTTGACTGATTGTGTGAAAGTAAATAGATTGGATAAGTTTGCATTATAAAAGTAATTTTTTCCAAAACGAATTTTCCAATCTCCCCTTTAGGGACAAAGGGAATCTGAAACTTTAAAACTAAAACTGGGGGTATGATTATTTCTCTCGTCGTAGCAGCAGCAACTAATAATGCCATCGGTAAAGATGGACAATTGCCCTGGCATTTGCCTAATGATATGAAGCATTTCAAAAATGTAACCTGGGGCATGCCTGTCGTGATGGGAAGAAAAACATTTGAATCGTTAGGTAAAGTGTTGCCCGGAAGAAAAAACATAGTTATCAGCCGTCAATCCGGTTGGAGTGCGGCAGGTACGGTGGCAGTGCAAAAAATAGAAGATGCATTGTTTGTAGCCAAGCAAACAGACGCAAAGGAAGTAATGGTAATTGGCGGAGGCGAAATTTATAAAGCACTTTTTGACAGAGCTAAACGAATCTATCTGACCAGGGTAGAGGCGGAACCTGAAGCCGATACTTTTTTCCCCATCTTAAATCCGAAGGATTGGTATCTTATCAGCCAGAAAAATCATGAAGCGGATGAAAAGAATGATTATAACTATTCTTTCCAGGTGTGGGAACGATTAGGATGATGCTATTAATTTTGATATATGTTTTCCAAATGGCAATTGGCCCAAAAATATCTTCGCTACTACCTCACATCTTCTAATGGGAAAGGCCATGGAATTCATTCTCCGTTTGTATTTCATTTTATCACTAAGATATTGAATGACACCTCGTTTTACCCGGAATATGAAAAAGTTGAAAATCTCCGCAGTAGATTATTAGCAGATAAAACCGAATTGACAATCGAAGATTTTGGAGCTGGCTCGGTTGTCAATAAAACCAATAAACGAACAGTTGCAGCAATTGCAAAAAACGCTGCCAAACCTAAAAAGTATGGCCAGCTTCTATTCAGGATGGCAAAAAATTATAAATCTCAATATGCCATTGAGTTAGGAACTTCTTTAGGACTTACAACCAGTTATCTCTCATTAGGAATTAATGATACAGGTTATGTATCAACTGTTGAAGGGGCTAAAAGTGTTGCCAATGTTGCCAGGTATAATTTTAAAAGCCTAGACCTGAAAAATATTACATTATACAATGAGCCATTCGGGGATTGTATATCGGAGTTACAGGAGGCATACCCGCATATAGATTTGTTATTTGTTGATGGTAATCACCGAAAAGAACCTACGATAAAATATTTTAATGACTTTCTCGGATATATGAGTAAGGATGGGATGATGATTTTCGATGATATTCACTGGAGCAAGGAAATGGAACAGGCCTGGGAAACCATTAAAGCACATCCCGCTGTCCGTTGCACTATCGATCTTTTTTTTATTGGTATCGTATTTTTCAGGGAGGAATTTATGGAAAAACAGCATTTTAATATCCGTTTTTGAGCTGATAAATAACAGGTTCCGGGATGAAGAAAATCAAGACTCCGGGCTGTGCCGCTCCCTAAAAAATCAATACCTTCACCGCCACCGGAAAATTCAATTTTCCATCTAACAATTCAGATTTATTATGACCATCGGTGTACTGAAAGAACCAGCCCATGAAACAAGAGTATCGCTTCTGGCTGAAGCGATTGCCACCCTCACTAAGAAGGGAATTACAGTAATGGTGGAAAGCGGAGCCGGGGAGAAGGCCTTTTGCAGCAATTCTGATTATGAAAAAGCTGGTGCCCGGATAAAAAGCCGCCATGAAGTAGCCGAATCTTCTGATATTACATTGAGTATTCATCAGCCTTCACCATCTGAGATCAATACCCTGAAATCTAAAGTTATCATAGGTGTATTTCAGCCATTATTTAATGTTGATGAAATGAAAAGTTGGGCGGTCTCCGGTGTAACTGCTTTTTCATTGGATATGCTGCCGAGAACCACCAGGGCGCAGGCAATGGATGTATTGAGTTCGCAGGCCAATATTGCCGGGTACAAAGCTGTGCTTACGGCTGCTAATTCTTATGGAAGATATTTCCCCATGTTTATGACGGCCGCCGGTAGCATTGCTCCTGCAAAACTGTTGATACTAGGCGCTGGGGTGGCAGGATTACAAGCTATTGCTACTGCAAAAAGATTAGGTGCTGTAGTAGAAGTGTTTGATACAAGACCTGCGGTAAAGGAAGAAGTAATGAGCCTGGGCGCAAAATTCGTTGAAGTAGAAGGCGCTGCAGATGCCAGTAAAGCCGGTGGTTATGCTGTAGAGCAATCGGAAGATTTTTTACAACGGCAAAAGGCAAGAATTGCAGAAAGCATTGCCAAATCGGATATTGTAATTACAACTGCACAAATACCCGGCAAAAAAGCTCCTATATTAATTACAGAAGAAATGATACAAGCCATGCGCAATGGTTCTGTAATTATTGACTTAGCTGCAGCTACAGGTGGCAATACACCGGTTACAAAAAATAATGAAACTATAAATTATAATGGCGTTACCATCATTGGTAATTCATCTTTACAATCAACCATGCCTTCTGATGCAAGTAAATTGTACGGAAAAAATGTGTTGAACTTTTTACAATTGATTATTACGAAAGAAGGAGAAATAAACCTGAACTGGGAAGATGATTTGGTGAAAGGAAGTTGTGTTACACATGGTGGCGAAATTGTTCATGAACGTTTAAAATAAGCTGAATGGAAAATATTCTGGGCTGGATTACGGCAAACCAGCAGATCATTTACATCGTTATTCTGATGATTTTTGTGGGTATAGAAGTGATTGGCCATGTGCCAAGCGTATTACATACACCACTGATGAGTGGTGCCAATGCCATACATGGTGTGGTTATTATTGGTGCCATCATCGTAATGGGCAAAGCCGAAAGCGATAACTATCTCGCATTGATATTAGGTTTTATTGCGGTGATTGTGGGTACGCTGAATGTCGTCGGTGGATTTGTGGTGACTGACAGGATGCTGGAGATGTTTAAGAAGAAAAGGCCGCCCCAAACCCCTCCGAAGGAGGGGCTTTAGGACTCCGATTTTTCTGAAATTTTGTTCTTTAATAATTTTTATAACAAAAGTTCACTCATTGCTTTCAGGGCTGTGAGTGGCAAGTCCCTCCATGCGGAGGGATTTAGGGAGGCCGCTTAAATATGGAACTGAATATACTTACACTTTGTTACCTGATTGGTTCGGTAACATTTATTCTTGGATTAAAAATGTTGTCCAATCCTGCAACTGCAAGAAAGGGAAACCTGATTGCCGCTGGGGGAATGATTATTGCTATTCTCGGTACTATTTTTTTATACGAGGAAGGTGGGCAAAAGCTCGGTAACTATCCGTGGATATTCGGCGGTATTGCCATTGGTACTCTGATAGGATTTCTCGCTGCTAAGAAAGTAAAGATGACGGCAATGCCGGAAATGGTGAGTATGTTCAATGGTATGGGTGGTGCTTGTGCTGCATTGATTTCAATTGTGGAGTTTAATCATCTGATCAAACTTGCAGAGTTTCATCCATCCGGAAAGGGATTTTTGCTAATTATACTACTGGGATTAATTATAGGCTCCATATCTTTTGCCGGGAGCATGATTGCCTGGGGCAAACTAAATGGTAAGGTCAAGGATTTTTCTTTTCCGGGTCAGCATATTTTCAATATAGTATTACTATTGGTTATCGTGGGGCTTGCGGCTTATCTTATAGGTTGGACACCAGCTAATGGCCAACTTATTTTCTACGCTATTTTTGCTCTTTCGTTATTATATGGTGTATTCTTTGTTTTTCCAATCGGCGGTGCGGACATGCCGGTAGTAATTTCATTACTGAATTCTTTTACCGGTGTGGCAGCAGCCTGCGGTGGCTTCTTGTATGATAATAAAGTAATGCTCACCGGTGGTATACTTGTTGGGGCAGCGGGTACATTGCTCACTATTTTAATGTGTAAAGCAATGAACCGTTCATTGGCTAATGTATTAATTGGTTCTTTTGGTGGGCATAAAACAGCAGGTGCGGCTGGTTCAAAAGAACAAGGTGCTTACAAAGAAATTTCTCTTAGCGATACTGCTGTATTGATGAGCTATTCCAGTAAAGTATATATTGTTCCCGGCTACGGATTGGCAGTAGCGCAGGCGCAACATGCTTGTCATGAGTTAGAAAAATTGTTAGAAGCGAAGGGTGTGGAAGTTAAATATGCCATTCACCCGGTGGCTGGACGTATGCCCGGCCACATGAACGTTTTACTGGCCGAGGCGGATGTGCCGTACGAAAAGCTTTTGGAAATGGAACAGGCAAATGATGATTTTCCAGCAACGGATGTTGTACTGATACTCGGTGCCAATGATGTGGTGAACCCTGCTGCAAAGACTGACCCGTCTTCTCCTATTTATGGAATGCCGATACTGGATGTAGAACTGGCAAAGAATGTTATCGTTAATAAAAGAAGTATGAAACCGGGCTATGCCGGTATTGAAAACGATTTATTCTTTCAACCGAAAACGTCGATGTTGTTCGGTGATGCAAAGAAAGTTTTGCAGGATTTGATTGCAGAAATAAAGAATTTGTAGGCCATAACCCACCCCAACCACTCCCAAGAGAGGAGGCCTTTCGCAGCCCCGCTTTGCGAAGAATTTGAAAGGAATGTAAAATGTTGATAGTGCTGGTTGCAGAGCTTAATCCTTTAGGGTCTTCCCCGACTGGGTGGGGCGAATTGTGGAACACATTAAATTATAAACGATCGGGGGTGCCTGCCGGCCGGTAGGCAGGGGTTGCTGAGTAAAGAACAGAACGATGAATAGTGCGACGCAACGAAGATGCCATGAAATACTACAGCTGGTTAACAAAAATTCTTAATAATTTAGGAGATTGCTTCGGTAAGCCTCGCAAATTTAAAACTACCAACATGAGATATTTCAAACTTGTTTTGTTGTTCTTGTTTATTACAACTACAAGCATTGCACAAAAATTAATGGGCTTTACAGATGCTATGGCAGTGAAACAGGTGGATTGGGAAAAACAATTTGATGGACAATTGAGTGCTAAAAATCAGGACACCTGGATGCAGTTCCTTACTTCGCATCCGCATCATATTGGTTCGCCGCAAGGCAAGATAAACGCCGACTACATGGCAGGTCTTTTTAAGTCATGGGGTTTTCAAACCGAACTGGCAGAATACAATGTATTGTTTCCAACACCGAAGACAAGATTGCTGGAATTGTTAGGCAGCAAACCTTATAAAGCAAAATTGGAAGAGTCAATATTGAAAGAAGATAAAACAAGTGGGCAAAAAGCAGAACAATTGCCATCATACAATGCATATTCGGCTGATGGGGATGTGACGGCAGAATTGGTTTTTGTAAACCGTGGTATTCCGGCCGACTATGATGAACTGGAAAGAATGGGAGTGAGTGTAAAAGGAAAAATTGTGATTGCAAAATATGGTGGTTCGTGGAGAGGTATCAAGCCAAAAGTAGCGGCTGAGCATGGTGCTATTGGTTGCATTATATATTCTGATCCGGAAGATGATGGCTATGCACAGGGTGATGTGTACCCGGAAGGTGCTTTTCGTCCGAAGGATGGTGTGCAACGAGGTTCGGTAATGGATATGCCGGTGTATCCCGGCGACCCGTTAACTCCCGGAGTAGGTGCTACTAAAGATGCGAAACGATTAAACAGGAATGAAGCGATTACGCTAATGAAAATTCCTGTGCTGCCGATTTCCTATGAAGATGCATTGCCATTATTACAATCATTAAAAGGGCCGGTGGTTCCTGCAGCATGGCGGGGTGGATTACCGATCACCTATCATGCAGGACCAAGTTTAGACAAAGTGCATTTGAAATTACAATTCAACTGGGATATAAAAACCTTGTACAATGTAATTGCAAAATTACCAGGCAGTGAATTGCCCGATGAATGGATCATCCGTGGCAATCACCATGATGGTTGGGTGAATGGTGCAGCTGACCCGATTAGCGGCATGGTTGCAGAAATGGATGAAGCAAGAGCCATTGGTGAGTTGGTGAAAAAAGGATTTAAGTTGAAGCGTACATTAGTGTATTGTGCATGGGATGGTGAGGAGCAAGGGTTGCTTGGCTCTACCGAATGGGCTGAAGATCACCAGGAAGAGTTGCGTAAAAAAGCAGTGGCATATGTAAATACGGATGGCAACAGCCGTGGATTTATTGGTGCCGCTGGTTCACATACATTGGAACCTTTTTTTAATGAAATAGCCAACGATGTGATAGACCCGCAAACAGGAGTGAGTATAAAAGAAAGAAAATATGCTTCGGTTTTTGTGAGTGCTGATAAAGCAGGCAGAACAAAACTGATGGGAAATAAAAATATTAAGCTGGGCGCATTGGGTGCAGGCTCTGACTGGTCTGGTTTTTTAAAGTTCCTTGGTATTGCTTCATTGAATCTTGGTTTTGGTGGAGAAGGCAGTGGTGGAGAGTATCATTCCATTTATGATTCGTACGACCACTTTGTAAAATTTAAAGATCCGGGTTTTCAATATGGTGTTGCCTTATCAAAAACAGCAGGCCGGGTGATGATGAGAATGGCGAATGCAGAAGTATTGCCGATTGATGTGAATAGTATGTATAAAACGGTGAATGAATATGTAACAGAATTAAAAACTTTGCTGGAAACATCAAGAACAGAAACAGAACAGGAGAATAAAATGATACAGGATAAACTGTATGATTTGGCGAAAGACCCGAAAAAAGGAATACAAACCCCGAAAACGAAAGAAGCTGTTCCTTTTTTAAATTTCAGTGGTCTTGAAAATGCAATGATGCAGTTAAAGACCAGTACAGAAGAATTTCAAAAGTTATACGGTAACAGTACACAGTTATCAGCAGATAAGCAAAAGGAGTTGAATGAAATTCTTTTTAAAGTGGAAAGAAGTTTGATAAATGAAAAAGGATTGCCTCGCCGCTCATGGTACAAGCACCAAATATATGCTCCGGGATATTATACCGGTTATGGTGTAAAAACATTACCGGGTATCCGTGAAGCCATTGAAGAACGTAACTGGAAAGAAGCACAGGAAAATATTGAAATCGTTTCCAGAACAATGGAAGCCTATACTTCACAAGTACAGCAAGCAATTAATTTATTGATTAAGAAACCTTTCTAACGATTGTAGCTATAGTTTTGCAGCATGCAATTACCTGAGCAGCTATTAAAATCTATGGAATCTGTCAAAGGCTTCGACAAAGAAGCTTTTGACAAGGTTCATCAATCAGGTGAGCAGGTTACATCTATCAGGGTTAACCCGGCTAAGCGAACAGAAATCAAAAGTCAAAATTCAAAAATCCCCTGGGCGGATGCTGGTTTCTACCTGGAACAACGTCCATCCTTCACTTTCGACCCACTCTTTCATGCAGGTACTTATTATGTGCAGGAAGCCAGCAGTATGTTTTTAGAACAAGCATTAAAACAAACTGTTGATTTAAGCCAGTCAATAAAGGTATTGGACTTATGTGCTTCGCCGGGTGGTAAGTCAACCCATATACAATCACTTATTTCAAAAGATAGTTTGCTGGTGAGTAATGATGTGATACGTTCAAGAGCAAATGTGTTAAAGGATAATATTATTAAATGGGGTTGTGAAAATGTGGTGGTGACGAATAATGACCCGAAAGATTTCTCCAAACTGGAAAATTATTTTGATATGATTGTAGTTGATGCGCCATGCAGTGGCAGTGGTCTTTTCCGCCGAGACCCTGTAGCCATCGATGAATGGAGTGAGAATAATGTACAATTATGTTCTCAACGACAGCAACGGATTCTGGCTGATGTGTGGCCTGCTTTGAAGAAGGATGGAATATTAATTTATTCAACTTGCTCTTATTCGAAAGAAGAAGATGAGGAAATTATGGATTGGATGATGGGACAGTTGTCGGTTGTTAGTAGTGAGTTGTCAGTAGATCCTCAATGGGGAATTACAACTGTGCAAAGCAAAAAAGGAGCATATGGTTACAGATTTTGGCCTGATAAGTTGAAAGGCGAAGGTTTTTTCCTGGCCTGTTTTCAAAAAAAAGATGGGGAAGCCGAAATTGATATTCGAAACAAAAAAAAACCCGAGCAGCTGGATAAAAGGGAAAAGGAATTGATAGAAAAATGGGCGAAAGTTGGGGGTAAAGAGTTTATTAAGTATGAAAATACAGTTTATGCCTGGCCTGCCCATTGGCTCAAAGATTTCAACTTTCTCCTGGAGCAATTACGGGTAATTTATTCGGGTGTATTAGTGGGACAATTAATGCGGGATAAAATGGTTCCCGAACATGCTCTGGCAATAAGTAATTTGGTTACTGACGAAATAGAACGATTTGAATTGGATTATGAACAGGCGATTAAATATTTGCAGCGAAAAGACTTAGAAGTGCAAACAAAAAATAAGGGCTGGCAACTTTTTACTTTTAAGCATCATCCATTAGGCTGGGCCAATGTATTGGCAAACAGGGTTAATAATTATTATCCAAAAGAAATGAGGATATTAAAGGACAAGTAAACCGCTGAAAAAAGTAAAAAATCCACATCTTTGCAGTCAAATCTTTCCGGTATGAAGAAACTTTTCTTTTCTTTTTTTGTGTTCCTTATGGCTGCACATTCAGTAGCAGCCCAAAAAGAACTAATGGTGAAAAGCAGTGATAAAGGCCTGTACCTGGAGCATAAAGTTGCTGCTAAAGAAAGTTTTTATGCTGTAGGACGTTTATACAATGTGAGCCCTAAATTTATAGCTTCTTTTAATTCGCTGGATTTAAAAAAAGGACTGCAAATAGACCAGAAAATTCGTATTCCGCTAACTGATACTAATTTCACCCAACAGGGTAATGTAGGTACACCTGTTTATTACAAAGTAGGGGGAAAAGAAGGGTTGATGACTGTTAGCAATAAGCATAATAAAGTCTCGCTTGCTAATCTTCGTTTATGGAATAATCTTTCAAAGGATGAACTAAAAGAAGATTCAAAACTGGTTATTGGATTTTTGCATAGCAATGGTATGCCGGCTATTACGTTAAAAAATAAGCCTGTGCAGGAAGAACCTACGGTGAAGAAGGAGGAAAAACAAGTTATTACCGAACCTGTTAGTGAAGAGGCTATAAAGAAAGCCGAGGAGAAGGAAGCCAAAGCAGAAGAAAAGGCTGAAAAGAAGGAAGAGAAAAATAAACCTGAACCGGTTGTTGTCAAAGAAGTAACAACGCAGGGTTCTGCTGAACAAGGGTATTTTAAATCACATTTTGAAAAGCAAATCAAAACAAGCCCTATTACAAAAAGTGAAACTGTGACATCCGGTATTTTTAAAACTACGAGTGGCTGGCAGGATGCAAAGTATTACCTGCTGATTGATAAAGTGCCACCCGGAACTATTATTAAAATTATAAACCCCACAAACAATAATGCTATTTATGCCAAAGTGTTGGGAGAAATGAGTGGCATCCGGCAGAACGAGGGATTAAATATCCGTATGAGTAATGCTGCTGCCGCTGCGTTGAATATTTCAGACCAGGATAAATTCATAGTAAAAGTAAATTACTAATTACTATTGAACCTATAGCCACGGAGAAATTCTTCGATACCCATTTTTTTCTTGCCTTCTAATTGTATTTCTAAGAGGTGAAGGTATCCATCTGTACAGGCAAATTTTAAAAATGTTTTTCCGTCTGTGTCATAATCACCTTCTGTATGTGATGGGAAAAAAGTTTCCTTTTTTGCTTTATAAATCTTGAGCATTTTTTCGTTCATCACCGTAAATGCAGATGGATAAGGGCTGAGTCCACGAACAAAATTGAAAACATTGTCAACCGATTGGCTCCAGTTTATTCTGCAGGTATCTGTTTGGATTTTCGGGGCATGTTTTATTTCAACATTTGCCTGTGGTGTTTCTTTCAGACTTCCATCTGCCAATCCTTTGATTGTTTTTACCAATACGGCAGCGCCGATTTCTTTCATCTTATCATGTACTTCTCCGGCAGTATCATTTTCCCCGATCGGGAAACTTTCCTGGAGTAAAATATCACCGGTGTCAATTTCATGTTTTAATTTAAAAGTGGTGACACCTGTTTGTTTTTCTCCATTAATAACGGCCCAATTGATTGGGGCTGCGCCGCGGTACTGCGGTAATAAACTGCCATGAAGGTTTACAGTTCCCTTCTGGGGCATACTCCAAACAGATTCGGGTAACATACGAAAAGCAACGACCACCTGGAGATCTGCTTTTAATGCTTTGAGGTCATCCAGAAATTTAGCGTCTTTGAGTTTTTCCGGTTGTAGCGTTTCCAACTTGTGCTCTACTGCATATTTCTTTACAGCACTTTGCTGTAATTGCATACCTCTTCCGGCAGGTTTGTCAGGAGCGGTAATAACTCCCACGATATTACAACCTGCTTTAACCAAAGCGTCTAAACTTGCAACTGCAAATTCCGGAGTCCCCATAAAAACAATTCGCAACGATTGACAATCTTTCATCATTGCGAAGGTAAATAATAGTTACGGGGAAGTGACATGGAGTGCTAATAAGTTGTTTTTATATTATTGATATAGAATATATCATTTTTATTGTCACTAGTAGTGCCCTTATAGCGACTGAATGTATAAATATTGTAACGGGCAGTTGTCAAAAAAACACCTGGCAAGTCGGCAATGAATTTTCCGTTATCACTTACAATTAGCCCATCTCCCTTCCGTTGTATTTGGATTTGATGGCGGTTCTTGTCTTTATAAAAATCGGGTAGGGTAATGCGTTTATTGAATTTGATTGTTTCTTTTTTGTCATACGTATACACGGTGAGTGTACCCCCGCCATTCCAATAGGGATCGAACCATAGAATTACCCGGCAAAAATTTCCGGCATAGCCATCATAGAGGCTCCAGTACATTTCCTGGTTATCATCCAGCCTGTAGCGTTCAGCAATCTTATCATAATCAATTTCACTAAGTGTAACCGTAAAATGACCGCTGTTATAACTAATATCTTCATTCCACATAAGGTCGAATGATAAATTGAAATTATCTTTTATTTCTTTATTGTACTGCCTTGGATACCAGTATCCATCTTTTGTCATGGCCAGCCACTTAGTGTTTTTATAAGTTTGGACACCAATATTTTTCATACCCAGCCACCCGGCAGGGAAGAGGCCATCCCCCGTTTTCTCAAAGCTTATATTTACCGGCCCTTTATCTTCCTGTTTTACAGTTGTTAACTCTTTATTTTCAGTGGCAGAGGCATTCAGGTTATTGATGCCAGTTGTTTTTTTAGCAGGTTCTCCCACCATCTTAGCCAATACATCGAGGTTGAACTGGCTGAAAAATAAATCCATGAAATTCTTTTTGGGTAAATCTTCATCCTGTCTTCTTACAAAAAATGCGATACACTGAGGTTCGTCCTTGGGCTTTGTTTTATCAAAAAACTCAAGGTTATCTACCCACACATTATAGCCTTCACCAATCGGGGCCGCTAATTCTTCTGGCCGGAAATTATAGGAGTTTACCTTTTTAACATAGGCTATTTCATTGATGTTTACCTGTTTCATTGCAACTGTGAACCAGGGGGTTAACTTTTCCTTTTCAAGTTTAAGACTATTCAGATATTGTTTGCCGGACTCCAGCTGTTGCCACCGGTAATCCTGCTTTTGTTTTTCTGTAGCCGTAAGACTGTTGAAAGTTTTTTCATAATCCGCAACAATTTTTTCATGTTTGGGTATTGCTTCTTGTAATCTTTTCTCATGATAAATTTTATAAGAAGTAAATAGTTCTTTGTTGGTTAATTTTCGCCAGGGTAAATCTTTTCTTGGTGAGAAAAAATAGCAATGTTTTAAAATTTCATCTGGCCGGTATTGGCTGTATAATATTTTATTTCCCACTGCATCTGTTTGTATTTCAATATTCACAACACGGATTTTGGATTCATACTCATGGTATTTTATCTCGGTAACTTCATGTGATAAAGGGAATTTTTCTCCATCAAGCTGGTTGATGGCAAAATAAACCCAGCAGCCGGTGGCTCCCTCAGGCTGTAAAATATTATACCCCTTCAGGCATTCATATTTTTTCAGCATAAAATAGTTTTCGTACGATGACGGGCTTGTAGTACTATACCAAAAAGATTTTCCCTTTGGGAAAGCAATGCTGTTGGTGGCATATAAACCATCTATTGCAACAGGCATAATACGTTGCATTTCTTTCCGGATGGGTTCACCAAATTTCCATTGGCTGGCAGGAATAGCATCCTGAAAAGACGGTGCTTTACTTGCCCACACCCACTTACCTGGTACTTTATTTATATCAAGGGTGTTGCAATCCGCTTTCTCTTGTGCAGATAGGGTAGAAGCTGTTAGCAAAAGAGAAAAAACAATTTTCTGCTTCATAGGCTCTCGTTTATTTTGATTTGAATAAAGTATAATTCATCGAGCTATTATCAACGTCTGAAAGATAAAGTAAAAAACCATTCTTGACAGCAATCAACTGTGCATTAAACTTTGTTGTTTTGCCTTTGTAGCGGTTCGTAGCTGTGATGCTCCAGTCGGCTACTGAAAAATTTCCTTTATAATCCTGCCCGCCAAATTGAGTACCACCATTATTCATACTGGCTGAGCGGTAAGTACTCCTGTAGGTACCATTGTTGTTAAAGGTAAATTCATCGGTAGAAGACATTGCACTCATTCCAGCATAGGTACCACTATACACATTATAATATTCTACACCACCACCGCCGCTTCCTTTCCAGGTGCCAATAATATCTTTGGCCGTAACTGCAAACCTGTTTGAGTTTAGCATTGGGTCAATATCATTGGGATGGGGAAACTGCTGCTGATAGCTGCTTTGGTTGGGAGCAATTACTACAATCGGCCTTGCTCCGCCATTATAAACAATTTTAATAGCGACAAAAAGGGATTTACCAGTATTCTTTTCTATTCCATTCGCCTGCATATGATAAATAACAGGGTACTGTACGCCACTCCATTTTTGTACGTTGCTAACATTGAAATAAGGCTCCACATATTTGCTCCAGTAATATTCTGGTGCATCAACAGTACTTGGCCGGGCATCATCCAACGCTTTGTCTATATAATAAAGACGAAGTTCCGTACCTGCTTTTGTCACTTTTACATAGTCATAAGCAGGAGTGGCAGCCCATCCATCTTCAAAGTTGGTAGTGGATTTTGTAATCCCACTGGTGTTGTTATTTGAAACGGGGATATTATTTTGTGGAGCATCCGGAGTTTTTTTACGTACCATTTTTCTGCTATCGGCTTTTACTCCCAGTAAAAATTTATCAATAACAGCAGCGTATTTTTCATCATTAAAAATTGAAACGGCGCACCAACTGATATCGTTTTGTGTAAAGGTGGATACCGCTATAATAAAACTTATCTCATTCATTGATGCCTGGCTTGCACCAGTTACCACCTCCCAGCCATTTTGTTTTTCTGTCTGGGTTGTTGGCATATCAGTCAGTTTATAGGGTTTAGTTGCAAAATGATCCCAGTCTGTTTTAAAATTTGCAGCGGGATCTGATGAGCCCTGTTGTGCTGCCCATATATGTATTTGACAAAACGAGCTGCCTTCTCTCAGCTCATACAGAAGGCGTTGCTTTTGTTCTTTTAAAATAAAACCGGCGGGTTCCGAGTAGGAGAAGATGTCAAATGATTTTTTTTGCTGACCGAAAGAAAATTTAGACAGCATAAGTAAAAAGAAAAGGATTGAATATGATTTCATGTTGACCATTTTTTGCATGGTTGATTTATCTGATTGATATGCTCTAAAGTTTATTGTGAAATAACCTGGACAATAATATTATTTGTATAATCTGAAAAACTGGTTCCAAACCATACACCTAATGAGCCTGCCGCTCTTGCTTTTACATTTACAGTATAGGTACCAGCCGGCAGGGTTGTAATACTCATACCTGAAATTGTCATTTGATTGCCATAGGGAAGCAGGTATTTATGTATTCCCAAACCATTTCCGTTAACGAATAGCTGAAGGTCAATCCTGTTTCCTATCCCTCCACAACCACTACAAACTACTGAATTTGCATAGACATTATGATGAATTAAAATCCGGGCATTTGAAGCAATGGTGAATGTCCAGGTTAAGCCAGGAACATCTATGAACGTAAATCCCTGGTCAATATAAACATCTGTAGCGCCTTGTATTTTAACTGTGTTATTATAGAGCTCACGGGTAGGCGATGCCCATGAGGCAGCAGCACTGTTTCCATTATTTGTAAGAACCTGGCCTGCCTGACCCTGCCCGGTGGCTCCTCCAATTGATAAAGCACCGGTTCTTGTATTCATAAAAAGTCCCCAACCAGCTCCGTTATTGCCAAAGAAACCAACAGTGCTATCTGATTGTAGTCCCACAAAAGCTCTTGGTACATTCTGCGAATTGTTGAGCCAGGTGCCGGCCGTTTCCGTTCCGGTCCTCAGGCGTAAGCGTCCTGTAATATCCATTCCTATTTCTCCCTCATTTATTATTCTTGCCCTTTCTGTAAATGAGGCGCTGCTGCCATAACCCAATGCAATATTATCTCCAGCTGTGGAAGTGTGAATTTGAAGCAGGCTTCCTTGAATTCCAAATCCATAATGTGTGCCGCTTTCCCCATATAATGAAATTTTGTCGCCTACGGTACTGGGAAAATTTAATGGAAAACCCGGCACTGACATGCCGATACCTATGTTTCCGGAAATTGTATTCATCGTTAATCCCCATCCATTGGGCGAACCAGCTCCATAAAAACCAACTATATTATCGCTTTCCATTCCAATAAAAGCCGGGCTTAAATTGTTTGCATTATTATTGAGCCAGATGCCTGCACTGCTGGAATTGCTTCCTCCACTGCGGATGCGCATCCGCCCGTTTATATCCAGCCGGTAAACAGGATCATTACCTATTCCCACATTCCCATTCCCCTTAATTCTGAGCAACTCTGTGGATGCGGTATTGGATGCGGCGGCATAAAAAATATGATCGTTATTCACAGAAGCCGTTTGATAACGAAGAGCCGAATTGCCCATACCCAGGCCATAGAATTGGTGGTCGTCATCTGCGGCTTCCCAGAGAACAATTTTCCGGTTGTTAAGCGTATTGCCAAACTGGAGAGGAGCATGTGGTGTGGTGGTGCCAATACCTACATTTTGTGCAGTGACAACAAATACCATCAAGCAGTAGTTAAGGAATAGAAAGAGTTTCTTTTTCATACACGTTGTATTAACTGAATGTAAAACTTCAATTAATCAGGTAGAAAAACAATCCCCTGAATACCTGTATTTGCTATCCCTTGTTCAGGGGATTTTTATATAAATGCTTGAAATGTGCCAAATGATGTTCTACTTTTATTAATATATTAAAAGGGTATCAATTTAATGAACAGATTACTTTTTTTATTTCTATTGCTTCCGGTGAAGTCATTGTATGCACAAACTGATGCTTCAAAAGACAGTCTGTTGAAAGTATTATCTCTGGCTAAAGAGGATACCAATAAGGTGCTTGCATTAATTACAACAGGTCAATATGTTGAGTACAACAACCTGGAAGAAGCAAAAAATTACTACTTACAGGCCAGGCGGCTGAGTGAAAAGATGAACTACACCCTGGGAATTTTAAAGTACTATTCTAACTATACGGCTGTATTGAATATCCAGGCCAAATTTGATTCAGCGCTGGTACTTACTAAGGATGCATTGCAGCTGGCAAACAGGTTTGGGAATGAGGAACGCATAATTATTGCCCAGCAAAACCTTTCAGCTACATATTCTTACCTGCAAGACTATGAAAGTGCTTTGCAGTATCTGTTACCATCAGTGGCTTATTTCGAAAAAACAAAGAATGATGCCCGGTTAAGCCTTATCTATGATAATTTGGGTGTGATTTACAGAGAAACAAAACAATACGATAAGGCGTTGGAATTTCATCAAAAGGCATTAGCTATAGCCAGGAAATCCGGGAATAGTTATGATATTGCCAATGTGTTATCAAATCTAGGGAATGCATATTCCAGTTCAAAAAGATATGATAGTGCTCTCGTTATAATGCAGGATGGTCTTGGGATTGCAAGAAAAGAAAACTATGATAATATTGAATCTAACATTATAAGCAATATTGGTGCTGTTTTAATAAAACAGGGCAGGTATGACAGCCTTACTTATTATTGTACCCTAGGTTTGCGACTCGCAGAAAAATTGGGTGATAGTCTGGCTATGGTAAACAATATCTATGGATTGGCATTGTATTCTTTTTTTACCAGCGATTTTACAAAAAGCGGTGAGTTGGCTAAGACAGGTTTTAGGATGGCACAACAAAGAAATTATGTAGAGCCTTCACAGTTGTTTGCTGACATATTATCTGAGCTGTCTTTAGTAAAAGGTGATTTAAAAAATTATGATTATTATAATCGTTTAAGTATTGAATTATCTGAGCAATTTTTTAATGACAGAATGCAGCGAAATGTACAGTTACTGGATAAAAAATATGATACAGAAAAAAAAGAAAAACTATTGGTTATACAGCAGGCTACCATCTTAAGAAAAAATACACTGAACTATATTTTAATTGGCAGTGCCGTAACCTTACTAATTGTTTCGATCCTTTCTTACCGCAATTACAAACAAAAACAAAAGCTTCAGGAACAAAAAATTATCCAGCTGGGGAAAGAAAAATTATTACTTGCCACTCAATCAATAGTAAAGGGCCAGGAAGAAGAACGGAACAGGTTGGCCCAAGATTTACACGATGGCCTCGGCGGTTTGCTGAGCGGCGTTAAACTTCAATTAGGAGCTATGAAAGGAAATTTAATTTTATCGGAAGAACATGGCCTTATATTTAATAATGCTTTGAGCAAATTAGATGAGTCGATAAGCGAAATGCGCAGGGTAGCTCATAACATGATGCCCGAAGCATTAATGAAATTAGGATTGCAGCAGGCACTTCAGGATTATTGCGATAGTTTGTCAGCAGGTCAGGCATATAAGATTAACTGCGAATTTCATGGGTTGGAGAATCGAATGGAACCTACTATTGAAATTGTTGTTTACAGGGTTGTGCAGGAGCTGCTGAATAATGCAATAAAGCATTCTGATGCTTCTATCATACTGGCACAGGTGATGCGAAATGATAATAATCTTACCATTACAATAGAGGATAATGGTAAAGGGTTTACAATGGATGAAATATCGATCCTACGTGGTTCAGGATTAAAAAATATTAAGTCAAGAGTAGATTATCTGAAAGGGCAAATAGACATTCAATCTGCTCCCGGTAAAGGTACTTCTATACATATTGACTGTATAATTTGATAGCAATGAATAGAATAAAAGTATTGATTGTGGATGACCATCCGATGGTACTGGAAGGTATGCGGTCAATGCTGACACAAATTAATTTTGTCGATATAGTCGGTACTGCGGCCAATGCTTACGAGGCAATTGAGCTAATAAAAGCGGCTGCTCCCGATATTGTAATTACTGATATTAATATGCCAGAAATTAGCGGTATTGAGCTGACATTAAAAATAAAAAAAGAATTCCCTGAAATAAAGGTAATTGCAATGAGTACATTTAAAGAACGTAGTTATATTACTCAAATGATACAAAATGGGGCATCTGGTTATTTGATTAAAAGTGCCTCCAAGGAAGAGATCGAAGAGGCGATTTTGAGTGTACATGAAGGGAAGCTTTATATGAGTCTTGATATTAGTTTATCAGCCTTCGATAAAGAGGAAATAAATAATGTGCCGATACTCAGCAGCAGAGAAAAGGAAGTGCTGGATTTAATTGCTGATGGATTTACCAACCCGCAAATTGCTGAAAAACTTTTTCTTAGTCTGCATACGGTTGATAGTCATCGCAAGAATCTGCTTACCAAGTTCGGCATAAATAATACTGCCAGCTTAATTAAGCTGGCTGCAAAGTATAATATGCTGTAAAATTCTGTAAAATGGAGTGACTATTATAGGGGTTTGCTGCATATTCTTCCCAGACTAAGTGAATGCTAATAAAAATAATATAAGTTTTTTCTGTAGTCTGGGAACCTTATTGTTTTTCCGCAAACGGGATAGCTATTTAAGGTTTTACATATTTCTTATTGCTATGGGACAGCCCATTCGCCATATCTCGTGTAATAAAGTAAACTCTGAAACCCGCCCAATAAGGGGAAGGGATTTTGTAAATATTTCTTTCCAACGTTAAATATGCAGCGTATTCACCGATAGTAAGATTAAGGGCTGCGAGGGCCATTGATTGTTCCTTTACTAAATTTTTCTCAGCAGAAAAGATAAATTTAGCCGGTTTGCTACCATCCAGGTGGCCTGCCACAATGGAACTTGAGGTAAGAAATGTTGCGTCCAGTTTTACCAGGAAGTTTTTAAGAATGGCATCACCCTGTATATTATAACTCTTTAATTCTCCCCATGGAAGTTCAGGGGTAGCTTCCATGATTTTTTTTACCCATTCAATGGAAGCTCTTTCGGCAACCTCTACAGCTTCTTTATTTAGTGGAAGAGATGAGCAGTCTTTATTTAGTTCTGAATGATCTTTTTTACCTTTAGCCGAACCGTCAGGATATGCTCCTGTATATAAATAAAGACTTTTCCGGTAGGTGCTATCCTCTCCATACCAGGTAGGAATTGGACTTTTGTTAAGTAATGTATATGTATTTACCCAATTAGAATGTGAGTAAAAATCCTGCACGATATGCAGCGATGCGCCAATGATATTGAATAATATAATTAACCGAAAGCCGCTTTTTACATCCGGATTATTATTATATTTTTTGAGCGTCTGAATAGTATTTACATAAATACTTTGCCAGTTTTTTTCTATATCCGCAGTTGAATAAATTGCATCAAAGTGCATATATTCATACGACATTTCCTGTTTGAGTTTGAATACTTCTACCCGCTGTTTTTCAGGAATGCCTGTACCAAATAGCACTGCAGAATGAAAGTCAGTAATATAATTAGATACTTGTGCCGCTAATCTGGCATCAGCCGAAAATCCATTACCTGTCATTGCCTTTCTGGTGCATTCTGCATGCCACCAGGTATCGAAAGCCATTGCCTTACTTGTTGTGAAAAGGCACAAAGTGAGCAGTAAATTTTTCATGGTTTAATTTTTATAGTAAATGTTTTTTATTTCAGGAATAAGTTCACTTAATTTTTTAATCCTTGTTTCGTCAGACGGATGGGTAGATAAAAATTCAGGAAGTTTGCCACCTTTATTATTGGCGGCCATCCGTTGCCAGAAAGGTACCGCTTCTTCCGGGTTGTAACCAGCCATACTCATAAAAATCAATCCCAGTTTATCTGCTTCACTTTCCTGCATCCGGCTGTTGGGTAATTCTAAAGCAAGCTTGGAGCCTACTACATATAATCCTAAAAATAGCAGTTGTGTAGTTTCTTTTTTTTCTTTTAATGCTTCTTGTAATGCTAAACCACCGACACCAATTAATAAGGCTTCACTCATTCTTTCATTTCCATGCCTTGCAATGGCATGGGCAATTTCATGTCCCATTACCACCGCTAACCCCTCTTCCGATTGTGTAATGGGGAGCAGACCTGTATAGACCACCACTTTGCCTCCCGGCATGCACCAGGCGTTCACAATATTTTCATTAATGGTATTAAATTCCCATTTAAAATTTTTCAGTTCTTTTTGCATGTTGTTTTGCTGCATATAGTTTTCTACAGCGGTTTGTATTCTGTTTCCTACACGGGTTACCATTTGTGCCCTTGTATCAAATTGAGAAAGGGTAGGGCTTGCTTTTACGACAGAATCGTATTGAGTAAAAGCCATTTCTTTTATCATGAAATCGGGAACTAGATTTAGTTGTTTGCGGCCAGTAACCGGAACTGTTTTACAACTGCAAAATCCGATTATAACTATACTGGCACCCAGGAAATATTTTTTTATCATGAATAATTTGATTGATGATTAAAAATAAGGCTGGTAAATATCATTAACAATCCCCTGAAACAGGGAATTAATGATTTACAGCGATAATGTTTTAATCCTATTTTACTTTTCCAAATATGGTGTAAATCCCGCTACCAGGATATTGTGCGTCCAACAGGTTTAATAGCCGGGCTCCTTTTATACAGGAGAAAAAGGCATGGCATGTTTTAGGTTTGCCTTCGATATCTGAAAACTTTACTTGCCAATTATTCAGTACGGACATTTTACCATTTGATTTCACCTGGTTATATTTCATGTTGCCAACCATTCCATTGATAGCAAGCAGTTTCCAGTTATACAAACCTCCACTTCCAAATACAAATTCCTGGTTGGACTGATTGATGTTCATGCCGGCATAATTTCCAGTATATACATTATAGAGTTGTTGTACACCTGTAAAATCACTTGTCCATGCACCTGAAAAGTCGGAAGCTGCCACTGCGAATTTGTTATAACCTGTCATTTGTGTTAATGGTTTCATCAATTCGCTTTCACTGTCCCATCTTATTAATTCGGGATCAAACTTAAATTGTTGAATAAAACTGTTTTTATCGGGGGCTATAAATTCTAACCAACCCGAGCTGCCTTGCCGGAAGAAAACAATGTAAACCTGTTTCCCTGTGGCTGTAGTAGTAGCCGTTCCCATGCCCAGGTAAGGTCTGTCATATGTAGTGATGTAAGCAGTTTTAAAATTTTTCAGATTACTGTATCGGGGTGCTACTAAAATGTCCCAAACGGTACGGATGAGGGGATCGGGGTCAGCAGGGAAAATGGTGCCTTCCTTAGGGTAGTGTAATAACACTTTTATAGTTCCTTTGGTTACTTCCACCCAATTTTCCTGCACGGTACTTGTCCAGCCATCATCAAAGTTGGTGGTGGTAAAAGCATATTCATCCTTTTGGGCTTCGGTTGTTGTGGTTTGTGTTGTACTGGTTGTTGTTATTGGTTTTGAAGGTGGTTTTACTGTTCCGGTAAGTTTTTTCAATTCGATGGATTCTAAAAAGGCGGTTACATCGTCCTGGTAGGCATCTGTATTGGTGAGTATAATAATATTTACCATTTTTTCAAAACTGGTGGATGTAACGAGTAAGGCAATGCCTTTATTCCCATCGCTTTCAAATGGAGCATACCCGCTTTGTACTTCCCAGCTATTCTCCGTTGCTGAAGGTTGCATTTCAGGGGCCTTCGAAACGGTTACCATTTCTTTTACCAGTGATGCCCATGCCATATCAAAATTTTCTTTTGAACCAGATTTTCCAGGAATTGATTTGTACAAAGTAATAAGGCAATAGGTACCTGTTGCTTTATCTTCTTTTGAAAACTGTATTGCATTGGTTGACGCTTGTTTTTCCCATGCTTTCGGAGGAATATAAGTAGCAATATCAAACGTCTGTTTTTGTGCTACTGCACTACAGCTACAAATAATACTAGTTGCAAGCATTAACCGGACAACCAGCCGGAAGTAAATTTTCATAATCATTTTTTTAAAAGCTCATGTGTTAATAGTTTTATTCACTTTTACCAAACCCTGTATAATCCCCATATCCGGTATCCTGCAACCATAGAATGCGGGCACCTTTGATGCAGGAGAAATAAGCATTGTATTTTTTGGGTTTGCCTTCAATATCTGAAAAGTTTATCTGCCAGTTTCCATTCATTGAAAATTTGCCGTTTGATTTGGCATTTTGAAATTTTATATTACCTACAAAACCACTGGCCACACTTATATCCCATTTATAGCTATTAGCAGCATTAAATTCAAAATTTTGGTTAGATGCATGAGTATCTGCACCGGCACTGGCACCTGTATTTGCATTTACGTACTGGGTAAGGCCTGTATAGTTGCTGGTCCACTTACCCTTCAGATCAGATGCAGCTACTGCAAACTTGTTGTAATTGGCCATTTTCTCCCATTTTTCCCAACCATAAGATTCCTGACGATACGGTCCGAACTCCTTTTCATATGTAGCTTTATCAGGAGTAATAAATTCCATAAATTTTCCGTTGCCGCCTGAATAGTTCATCTTAAATAAAACAACATGAAATTTTTTACCTGTTCCTTTTTCTACAAGGTCTGCCTCAGCAAATTCAATTGATTGCCATCCTGAAACCGGTTTGAATTCGAAATTGGCACCACTGCTGTACCGCGGAGCTACAAGAATATCCCAGGCATTTTTTAATCCATCCAACAAAACCGGATTATAAGCATCGGCTTGTTTATTGGGGAAGTGTATTAATACTTTAATGTTTCCTTTTATTACTTCCACCCAGTCTTCCTGTACCGTACTTGTCCAACCGTCATCAAAATTGGTTGTGGTAAAAGCAAAACCATCTTTTTTTGTAACTGTAGTTGTTGTTTTTGGTTTATCAGGGTTTGTTGCTGGTTTAGATGGTTGTTTTGTGGTTTCTGATACTTTTTTTAAAGCGATAGATTCTAAAAAAGCAGAAATTTCATTTTCAAAGGCATCCGTATTTGTAAGGATAACAATATTTACCATTTTATTTAAACTGGTTGATGTTACCAGCAAAGCAACACCTTTATTTCCATCGCTTTCAAACGGGGCATACCCACTTTGTACTTCCCATTTGTTTTCAGATAAGACAGGCTGCATTTCTGGTGCTGTAGAAACAGTTACCATTTCTTTTACTAACGATGTCCATGCCAGATCAAAGTTTTCTTTTGAACCGGATTTGCCTGGTATTGCTTTATATAAGGTAATTAAGCAGTAAGTAGTTTTTTGGGTATCTTCTGTGGAAAATTGTACAGCACTCTCTGTTGTTTGTTTTTTCCAGCCCTTAATGGGGGTAAAAGTTGCAAGATCAAAAGTTTGTTGTTGACCAAACAAAGCTGATGTAACAAGAACCAGCATAGAAAGATAAAATAATCTTTGAAGCATTTTATAGTTTAATAATTTTAATATTACTGATGAAATATTTTTGATTATCTGCATCACTGTTCAGATGTTTGAACTGAACCCAGTTGAAACTAGTAGTGGCAGGAAATGCCTTAGGTATATCAACTATTTTATTTTTATCAATATAAAACTCAAATAGTTCACCATATTTTCTCAGTGTAATCTTAACATTGTTGAATTCTTTATCGTTGGAAAACCCCGTTGCATCAAAGTAGTTAGAGGTATTAAAATATCCGTTTTCAAACTTGCCGCTTACACTTCCTTCGCCAGCCCTTCCATAAAATCCGGCTCTTAGCCTCAGGTTCAACGAGGGGGCATTTTCGTCATATTTGTTTTTTGTACCCAGATAAATTTCTAAAGCCTTAGCACCCCAGGCTATATCCTTTGGTACTGCCAGGTCGAATGAAATTTCAAAATTTTGTGGTAAAGGCAGTTTGATATTTTGAGGGGAAACAAAACTTTGTCCTTTAATTTCCAGCCATTTTTCCTGCCTGCCTCTAACGTTTACAACTGTTGCGGGTTTTGCTTCTGAATTCATTTCTGATTTCCAGCCATTCGGCCTTTGCCCTGCTGGAGTGGTTGAAAAATCTTCAAAATAAAATACGGAGGCATCGGCTTCCATTTTTTTTGCATCAGTTGATTTTTCAGTAACTACTAATTTTTCTTCTGTTGCGGGGGAGCGCAGCGGCTTGTATGCAATGCCTTTCACTTTTTCCGGGTCAAAAAAGAAATTATAAATGTAATCAAAATCAAAATTATTAATGATCGACTCATGCATATGCTTAAATGAAACATCGGTCATAGCACCCCCAAACCATTTGATTAATATCCATTGCGGTTTATCGGTGCTGCATTTTGCCTGCATCTCAGGATCAACCCTGAAAAGCGGATAGCTCTTATCAAAACTTCCATCCTGTTTAGCATTCCCATTTTCAAAAATATCGGAGCCATTACTTAAATCCTGAATCGAATAACCGCCATATTTCATATAAGCCTGTTCGTTTGACCTGGTCTTATATTTTTCCCTGAGTTGTATGATAGTGGCTTTTGCCTTGCTGAATTTTTCATCAAGATTTTTCATAGCCATTTGAAGATGGGATGCATCGTAGGAATTTTGTTCAATGGCTGTTTTTTTTTGTTCGGCATATTTAACAGGAAAAGCATCTTCGGCAAACTGAAGTGCTTCTCCCAGGGTTACTGGTAAGTAAGGGAATCTATTGTTTTTACTTAGGATGATGAGATTATTCCCAAAATCTTTGTTGTACGCTTTTAAGTTGTAGTAAATATATTTTTTCAGCAGGGGATGTGCTGACAGATCAAAGAGTCTTTTTGTTTTTGCATCCAATGAATTAAGGTCGTCTGCCAGGCTTTTTTCATCATATTGCGGTAGTGTAAATAAGCAGGTTTTACTGGTATTGAAATCAATTTCTCTGTAGGTAAGGGGTATTTCATTAGCGGCAATGGTCCAGTAGTTAGCAAAATTCATATACGGCTGCCATTTTCCATTGATTTGTTTTAAAAAAGTATAACTGTTGGCATTGGCGCCATAGCTGTGTGGCACAGCTTCATTGTACCTTTCGTGGTACAGATTTTTTTTAGGTGTTACGTACTTTTTAATATCTCCCAAGCTTCCTTTTGGTTGGTAGCTGGCTTGCATCCAATTGGCAAATGAGTCAATAACTGATAACTGTGCTATGGAATATTTTTTTTCATCTATTTGTAAAGGTTTGATGGCGCCTTTATAGTTGTAGATTTTAATCCAGCCGAGTGATACATCTTCATATGCCTCGTTGTGTTTTTGGGCCAAGAGACAATTGGTGAAAACAAGAAGTGCAATTATAATAAGCCATATATTTTTAGTTGGATAAACATTGTTCGGCTTTCGGTGTGTCGTTTCCATGCTATAGTTTTTTTAATAAACTGGTACATTAGAAAAGGTACATTTTAGCTCCCCGGAAAATCCGTCGGTAAATGTTTCTGTCATTGCGTCACCTTTTGTAACCGGTTTTAAGCCTTGTATCATAATGCCCATTATAAAATAACCACTGGCTTTCCCATCTTCAACTTTTTCTATCACAAATTTGCTATTGGTCGATACGGCTGGTAAATGTCTTGCCAGTGATTGGTCGACATAGGAAGCCATAGTTCCATTTGCAATGATGGGAGAAAATTTATAGATATATGGTTTCTGGGCTGTGCCATAGAAAAGTACTGCCCGGGTATTGCTTATCTCGGCATATTTTTTAGTTCCATACAGCGGTTGTTTTTGATTTATTTCCCTGAAATTGTACGTTTCTGGTTTTAATGATGTATTTACAGACTGTAACATGATTTTAAAATAGTTTTCCTTGCTGTTGCCTTCTACTTTACTTGCAATAAAGGTGAAACTATTTTCACCTGTTTTCATAATCTGTGCAAAGGGAAGATTGATATTTAAAATTTTGCTTTGAAGTTTTACGGTTGCAGGCTCGTTTGTTGACTTGACTGTTTTGGACTCTGTATTTTCAGGTGTGTTATTGTTTTCAACAACATTATTATCTACTGGTTTTGCTGGTTTAGTAGCTGGTATGTCTTTGGCTATCCTGATATTGGTTACATAGTAGTCAGATCCGCCTACACTCCCAAAGTTGAATCCAAACTGGTTAGGCATGTATTGTTCGTTTATTGCGGGCATATCAAAAATCTTTTTTTCATTCCACCAAAATCGGAACCTTTTGCCCTGCACACACATACTGACATGCACTGGAATAATATTGCTGTAACTAAGATTTTCCGACATGCGGTCTGCGATAGGATGATAAATATCGTTATTGCCATAGAGTGAAGCCCTGGTTTTCTTACCATCGTCGCCGAGTATCAACCCTACAATAACTTCGTTTCTGCCACTTCTTAAAATAGCTTCATCTGTAACCAGATTGCCGCCAGTATTAATGAGGGCAAAATCAATACGAGGATCGTAAGTTTTTTTTACAATCAAAAGATCAAACTCTATGGTGTAATTATTCCCCCAGCTTTGTTTTTTGCTCCGGGTGATATGATTTGAACTGAGCGATTCAAGTTTAAGCCATTTGCCTTTGAGTCCCGCCACTGCAACCACTTCAGCCGACTTGGTAGTTATCCAGCCTGCAGGACTGTCGCCGTTACGTTCTTTCTCAAAATTATCATTGTATAAGACAGTGGAACCAGGAATGAAATCAAACTCCTCTGAAGAATTGGTTTCTACGGCAGGTTTTATGCCTGCAGTCTCATTGTTACCGGTTGTCGGAGTAGTGTTATTTTTTTCTTTATTATCAATTGGATCTGTTGGTTCTTTATTCTCAGTTGGTTTGTCGGAAGGTTTGGTTACTGTATTCTCAACCTTACGTTTTATTTTATTCAATATCTGTGCCTGTATAGTAAGAGTAAGGATACTGAACAGCAATAATAAAATAATGGGCCTGAATTTTATGTTTTTCATTTTTTTAGTTTTACGGTTCTATTGAAACAATGTTTTGTTGGGTGCAAAAGTTCCCGGTGCCTGTAGTCCGCTGCTGATGGAAGGGTGTAAACCGGTTTGCCTGATTTCATTGATTGCAGCAGAAGTGTTATCCATTTCTTCCACCATCTGTATGATCTTTTGTGTATGTTCCCTGAAGGCTTTTTTGTCGTCCATGGCTTCCATTTCCTTTCCAAATTGTTCTGCCGTTTTAAAGAGCTCTTTCATCTGTTCATACCGATCCAGTTCGTCAACGGATTTTTGAAAGGCATCAATTTTCTTTTTTAATTCTTCCTTTTTCTGTGCATCAATTTCTTTTTGCTCGATCTTTCTTTCCAGTTCTTTTATCTGCTCAATTACATTTTCATAGGCTTCCAGTTCTTTTACTTTTTTCATCATCTGATCCAGTTGGTCTTTCAGATTTTCTTTTGGTGTTTTTACATTTTTGCAATCAGCAGTAAGCATCTTGTTCATGAGTTCTTTGAAGAGCTTGTATTTATTCAGCAGTTTTGGATCCAGTGGTTGCAGTTCATCTTCATCACCCACAACACCTTGCTTCCTTCTTTCCTGCATTCTTTTCATGGCATCAGATAACCCCTTGTCTATTGCATCTCCAACTTGCCCGTCTGTTGGTTTGGGGTTGCCATTCACTCTTCGAAATGCAGCCAGTAAGCCCTTGTCCATTGCAGCTTCCACATCAGCCGTACCCGGGGTAATGCTCCCGTTGGCCATTTTATAAGAAGGGCTCATGCCGGGCTGGGCCACCATCTTCCCTGAACCCGTTGCAACTGTAACATTGGGAACGGGTTTATTTGTTTTTTTAATTCCGTAACCATTTTTATCAAAGTCCTTTGCTCCGGCTACTAACTGCTGCCACTCTGGTCCGGCAGGAATGCTCACTACCGCAGGGCAGGTGAAGTTGGGTATTTCCGGTCCTGTAAATTCTTTTTTTACTTTGTATATGGGTGGGTTACAGTGTTCTGATCTGGTTTCCATGCCATCGGTAATGCTGCCATACAATTCAGCCATGTATGCGGCAAAACCAAGATCCTGTATCAGGATAGTGTTTTTTACATTACCTGCCACATACCAGTTCCAGGTACACCAGGCATTGAGCCATTGTCTGAATTCTTCTATTTTTTTGATAAGATAATCTCTGAAACGCTGGTTCACTGTACGCATATAATTATTCTCCAGTCCATCCAACTCGGCCTTGAAAGTTTCGCAACGGGTACCTTTGCTGTCACTTATTTGTTTATAGATAGCATCAATTTTTTGTTTTTTCTCTATAAAGAGATTTTCTTTCCAGGCATACATTTTTTTGAGTTCCTCTGTATGATCTGTTTGCCATTTTAACTGGTAGCTGCCCAAGAGACCCAATACAATGGTGGCAGGTTTACTCATAAAGCTTAACCCTTTGATGGTTTCATTAGCCATCTCTTTAATAAATGCATCTTCGCCTTTGTTGACAGTCTCCTGAAGCTCCTGGTCCAATTCCTCGGTCATTAAATTTATTTTGTCTTTGAATTTGGTAACCATTTCAGCGTAGGCATTTTTTATAGCCTCGTCTTCATTGTGGTTTTTTACATTGTTGGATAATTTGGGTGGTTCTGGCATCCAGTTTTTTGGGAAGTATTCGTAAATAGAAATCAACTTTTTTATTTTTTCAAAATCCAGGTCCTGCATTTTATAGTTGCTGTTGCGATTTTTAAAAACCTGTTCTGTAAAGGGATTGGGAGAATTTTCCAGCGCCTCTTTGTAATCATCTTCAGCTTTGATAGGGTCACCCTGCAGTTCTTCCATCAGGCCGCCACAAAGTTTAGCTTCGGGGTGATAAGGATTTATGCGGGAAGCAATTGAGAAAAAACGCTTGGCACTGTCTGCTTCGCCCAGGGCCAACCAGGCCTGTCCAACATTATTCATAACAGTACTGTTGAGTGGCAAATCACCCTGCAATTTTCTTAATAATGGCATGGCCTGTTCCGGGTATCCATAACTGGTGAGTAAGGCCGCCATATTATTTTGCCAGTTAAGATTAGATGGATCCAGTGCCGCTGCTTTTATACTTAATGCCAATGCCGCCTGCGGATGGCCTTGCAGCATAGCCAGCACCGCAGCACTTCCTATATCATTTGCTTTCGGTGTTTGTACTATCATTTTTTTAACTATAGCAATTTCTGCGGCATCACCTTTTGTAATCAGCTTATTATAGAGACCATTGGCGTAACCTGCTATTTCGGCTTTTGTCAATGTCTTTTTTGACATGGAAACTATTTTAGCAGGATCTCTTTTGGGGAGCAACTCTTTATTATTGGTAAACTGAGGATAGTCAGCTATTGTGGAATTGTTTTTTTTTCGAGGGCAGGCATCACATCCTTCATCAATTTTTTCATTTCTTCCTGTTCTTCTTTGCTCATCCCTTCATTTTTCATGGCTTCCTCTAGCAACTTGTTCATATCAGGCTGCGATGTGGTTGGTTTTTGTGCAGGTTTTTTGTTGGGTTGGGCTGCTACGGTTATTGTGCCAAAAAGTAAGGCCATTAGAAGGTACTTTTTCATAACTTTTATTTGTAGTGTAAATATGCTAAACCTCCATTGATGAAATCATCCCCGAAAAACAGGATATTATGACTGGGCTTTTTCAGCGAATAGCTTTATCCATGAATAATTCTTCATTATTTTTTACTGTCTGCTATAGCCTTTAATTCTTCAATTTGTTTTTGTTGTTCTTTTATTGCTTCAATAAGCAACGGAACTAATTTTGCATAATCAACTCCCTTGTACCCGTCAATTTCGGTGACTGCTTCAGGAACTGTTTTCTCCACATTCTGTGCAATCAACCCGATTTGCTTTTGTTCCGGGAAATTATTTTTTGTGAATTCATTTTTTTTCATTCTATACTCAACACCATTTATCTGTAATAGTTTTTGCAATGCCGATTCTATCGGGGTAATATCTTCTTTAAACCTTTCATCGCTGGCATAAGTGGTGCCATTGGCCCATATACTTCCATTAACAAATAAAGCATATGGTGTGCTGATCTGGAAACGACCTGCCTGGGTAAATACACCGGCATTATCCTGTGTGCCGAATGAAACCATGGAGCCGGGATTATCACAATGCAGGCGCAATTCATTTCCATAAACACCAATACCTACTTCACCACTACCTCCCGGATACAATAATATTTTTTCACCTAATGTAGGAGGAAAAGAAAGTGGCTTAGCAGGATTTGTCACGCCTGCCATTCCTATGTTACCATTTCGTAAAATGGTAAATGCATTAGAACGGGAAAAATTTCCTGACCCGTTGCCCACTTGAAAGATCCTGTCGCCGGATGATTCAACAGATGGATTGGGGGAATCAGTAATATCATTATATGTTCCCAAAGAGGTTCCCATTTTTGCTTTAGCAAATACACTGTTGCCGGCCGCAAAAGAAATATCGCCGGTGGCAAAAGCAAAATTTCCAAAGGCGGTAGATGTAATGCCGCTTGCCTGTGTGTTACTGCCGGCTGCAAAAGAAATATTACCTGTTTTATCTTTATCCCAACTGTCGTTGATGATATTGCCGGCACGAAAAGATGCTTTATCTGCATACCACATCATACGGTTGCCAGCACCGCTTACCGGCGGATTGCCGGGAGAAGCTGGTAAAACAGCAGCAGCTGTAAATAACACACTACTGTCTGCTACATGGAGTCGGGTAACGGGTGTAGAGATACCAATACCTACGTTTTGAGAATAACTGTTTATCGCCGAAACAGATAGTAATAAAAGAATCAGATTTTTTTTCATCAGAATATAGTTGATGATGAGGTAAGAATGGTTACATGCAAATATTCGTCCTCCCAGCGTATAATTC
Source organism: Chitinophagaceae bacterium (assembly GCA_016719015.1). Lineage (GTDB taxonomy): Bacteria > Bacteroidota > Bacteroidia > Chitinophagales > Chitinophagaceae > JJ008. The sequence goes on along the minus strand of JADKAZ010000001.1, from coordinate 328,469 downwards.
TATCCCTGAAAAGAATGATATTTTGATGGGGTCTGATAAATCATGTAAAAAGGGGAGTGCAACAGGTTGAATCTGCTGTTTATTTGTGGTATATTGAAATAAATTGTTTACGAATGAGTAAGGTGGGTGTTTTACTGATTGCTTTTGTTTTATTTTTACTTCCTGTAAACGGACAAACGGGTACTGTAAAGGATAGCCTTCTTGGTCTTCTAAAGACAGCAAAGGCGGATACCAATAAAGTCTATTTACTATTACAGCTCGCAGATGAGTTTGAAACTAATGAGCCAGGCAAAGCCATTATCTATATCGGGCAGGCAACAGAACTAAGCCGGCAATTGGGTTTCAATACGGGACTGATGAAGAGCTACCGCCATTTTTCGTACATTTTTTCGTTTCAGTCAAAGTTTGATTCTGTTATTTATTATAATAAGCTGACGCTGGAAATTGCCAAACAGCAAAAAGATTCATTTAATATCGGGGCTGCTTATTTTAATATTGGAATTGCATACCGATATCTGTTTGATCTGGACAGTGCATTGCAATACACTCTGGAAGGTGCGAGACTTCTTGATGGTAAAGGATATACCAATATTGAAAGCCCATTGAATGACGGACTTCAGTCACTTTACATGAGCCTGATGCAATATGATAAAGCTATTTTTCATGGTGAAAAAGCCGTGGCTTTAGGGAGAAGATTAGAGAATAAACAATCCCTTGTTAATGCACTTAATAATCTGGGACTAAGCTATGTGGAGGTAAACAGAACAGGTGATGCTAAAAAGGTTTATAAAGAAGGGCTTGACATTGCCACCAGTATAAATTATCCGGCAGTAGAAGCTATGTTGCTGAATAACCTGGCAGATTTGGCTATCCGGGAAGGAGATTTTGAACTTGCCGGCACTTATGGTCAGCGTAGTCTTTCTATCGGTACTGAGTTGGAAGATGATGGAACGGTGATGAATGCAAAAACAATTCTGGCCTGTTATTATCTCTATAAAAATGATTTCAAAAAAGCAGAAGAGCTTTCCAATGAAGTACTACGGCTTGCCGAAAAACAAAGTTTTGATGATGGAAAGATTGCAGCTCTTGGTGTCCTTTCTGATATTGCATTTGCAACCCGACAGTATAGTAAAGGATTCAGTTACCAATCGCAGCAGGCAAAAATTCAAAGTGCCGTTTTTAATGAATCTGTAAAACAGCGGGAAGCTGGAATGCGGGTAAGGTTTGAAACAGAAAAAAAGGATAGCCAGATAAAGCTACAAAAAGCTGAAATTCTTCGAAAAAGTACTTTCAATTATATTCTTATTGGCAGTGCTGCAGTATTGCTTTTTATTATTTTATTAAGTTATCGCAATTACCGGCAAAAAAGAAAATTTCAGCAACAACGTATTAATGAACTGGAAACTGAAAAGCAACTGGCTGCCACAGAAGCTGTTTTACAAGGGGAGGAGCAGGAACGAACCCGCCTGGCAAAAGACCTGCATGATGGATTGGGTGGAATGTTGTCAGGTATTAAATACTCATTTCAAACTATGAAAGGAAACCTTATCATGACGCCTGACAATGCTCAGGCTTTTGAACGCAGCATGGATATGCTGGACAGTTCTATAAAGGAAATGCGCAGGGTGGCACACAATATGATGCCCGAAGCATTAGTCAAATTTGGATTAGAAACAGCGCTAAAGGATTTTTGTAATGACATAAATCAGTCTGGTGCATTGCAGATTAACTACCAGTCAATAGGTATGGAAAATGCAAAAGTGGAACAGACAACTGCCGTTACGATTTATCGTATTGTACAGGAATTAATCAATAATACAATGAAACATGCCTCGGCAAAAACGGCAATTGTGCAGGTGAGCAAAGTAGGGAATGAAATCTCCGTAACAGTAGAAGATGATGGAATTGGATTTAACCCGGTAATTTTACAAGGGACTAAAGGAATTGGATGGAGTAATATACAAAGCAGGGTGGAGTATTTAAAAGGTAAATTGGATGTACAGTCAGAGCCTGGTAAAGGAACATCAGTTCATATTGAATTATCTATTTAGATGATTATAAAAGTTTTTATTGTTGATGACCATTATATGGTGATTGAGGGGATTCATTCCTTACTCCAAAATGAAAAGAGTATTGAGTGGTCTGGTCATGCCACTAATGCCGTTTCCTGCCTGGCTTTTTTACAACAGCAACAGCCGGATGTAATTCTGATGGATATAAATCTGCCTGATAAAAGTGGTATTGATCTATGCAAGCAAGTAAAAGAAAAATATCCTTCCATCTTTATTATCGGCTTAAGCACATTCAACCAGTTAAGTTTTATACAAAAGATGATGGATAGCGGAGCTTCGGGTTATGTACTAAAGAATGCTTCGCAAACAGAATTAATGGAAGCCATTGAAACGGTAGCCAAAGGGAAAATTTATTTTAGCGATGAAGCTTCCAAAACATTACAAAAAAACGAAGCAACCCATATTATCCTTACCCGCAGGGAAAAAGAAGTGCTGGAACTGATTGCTGAAGGGATGACAAATAATGTAATTGGACAGAAGCTCTTTATAAGTACCGCTACGGTAGATACCCATCGGAAAAATTTATTGGCGAAACTGAATGCAAAAAATACAGCCTCTCTTGTCAGAATGGCTACCCAGCTTCAACTAATATAATTATTCAAAATCCGGGTAAAGTAAATACTTCTTCCTGATTTTTTTAAAATCACTGAGCTTTGGTTCCCAGGTTCTTCTTATTTCCTGTTCGCTTTTTCCGGCTTTTAATTGTTGCCATAATTCATTATTGCCAGCCAGCTTATTGAAGAATGATTCCTCCATCTTTCCTGATTTGGATAAGAGGAAGAATTTTTCTTTGTCGGGGAATAATTTATAGGCTTCTATCAGCCATTTAAGTTGCACTTTATTATCTACTTTTTTCAGCACTTCTTCCGGTGTGCCGGATAAGTCCCAGCCGTAACAAACCTGTCCATACAATTTTGAACTCTTCGCCCCTTCATTGGGATTCGGAGTAAATGAATATAGATTTTTGGGTAATGACGGATGTCCAAACACCTGGAATTGCTTATTGGTTCCTCTTCCTTCACTCAGTACTGTTCCTTCAAAAAAACAAGTTGATGGATACAAATAAATAGATTGAATATTGGGAAGATTGGGTGAAGGTTTCACCGGAAGCACATATTTTGTTTTGTGATCATAACCTGCGCATTTGATTATCTGAAAATGAAAGGGAGTATCCGCTGAATTTTCAGCATGTCTATAATAAGCATATTTTGCATTGGCTTTTTCGCTTAACCATTTTTCCCCGGCCATCATCATGGCATACTCAGCTATTGTCATTCCATAAACAATCGGAACCGGCTGACGTCCGACAAAGGATCTGTATTTCAGGTCCAGCACAGGCCCGTCTACGTAATGACCATTGGGATTGGGTCTGTCAAGAATCATCAATGGTTTGCCCAATTCAAAAGCGGCCTCCATAAATTCTTCAAGCGAAGAAATAAATGTATAAAAGCGAACTCCCACATCCTGAATATCAAAAATGAGAAGGTCAACATCTTTTACATCTTCTTCCGAAGGCCTTCTTTTGCTTCCATAAAGGGATACGACAGGAATTCCTGTTCTCTCATCAATATAGTTACCTACTTTTTCACCAGCATCAGCAGTGCCACGAAAGCCATGTTCAGGTCCAAATATTACTTTGATCTCAATGCCCAGCTGCATCAGTGTGTCCACCAGGTGTGTAGTGCCAACCATCGAAGTCTGGTTAGCAAAAATACCAACTGTTCTTCCTTTTATCAAAGGCATATAAACATCAATCCTGTCTGCACCAGATAAAATTTTAGTTGGTTTATAATCTGAAAATTCGGCAGTTGGTTTTTGTGCAGAACAGCAGGTAACAATTAAAAAAACGGGGAGCAAGAGTTTGATCAGTTTCATTTTTATGATTTAAATCAAAGAGTAAAATACTGAAAATATCTACTCAGACAGTTTCAAATATTTAAACGGTTGCATTGGCTGTTTTGGCCTACCTTGCAACCCTGTTTTTAGGAAAAATCAATCATTTAAAACAAAATATTATGTCGCAGGTAAAAAGTGGTGATAAAATTAAAGTTCATTATCATGGCAAATTAACTTCCGGAGAAACGTTTGATTCATCAGCAGGTCGGGAACCGCTGGAGTTTGAAGTAGGTAGCGGACAAGTCATCAAGGGCTTTGATGAAGGTGTGACAGGAATGAAAGTTGGCGAAAAGAAAACTGTCAATATCCCAGTTGAGGAAGCCTATGGTCCAAGAAATCCGGAAATGGTAATCGAAATGCCAAAAGATCGGTTTCCAAAAGATATGGAAATAGAGATAGGTATGCCCTTGGGCATGAGTGACCAGGAAGGCCATCAATTCCAGGTAACAGTTGTTGAGATTAAAGATGCTGTTGTAATGCTGGATGCCAATCATCCATTGGCTGGTCAGGATTTGATATTTGATCTGGAACTGGTAGAAATCGTTGGCGCCAGTCCGTTGATAATAATGCCATAAAATATTCGTCATCCTGAGCTTGTCGAAGGATAGTGAGTGGTTTGTAGTTTCATTAGCTGCAAACCCTGCCTGCCTTTCGGTAGGCATTTTCTTTTCTGTATATTACATACCCCAAAAGAAAAAATATGTTTGAAAACTACAAGTTTACCGCAGCAGAACGATTTCAGCGGTATGTGCAAATCGACACACAAAGTGACCCTCAATCATCTTCTTTTCCTTCTACAGAAAAGCAGAAAGATTTGAGTAAAATATTGGCGGAAGAATTAAAGCAGATGGGTATAGCCGATGCCCATCTGGATGAATGGGGTTATGTATATGCCACTATTCCATCTACTACTAATAAAAAAGTACCGGTGATTTGTTTTTGTGCTCATGTGGACACGGCACCCGATTGCAGCGGAACAGGGGTGAAGCCAATATTGCATACAAATTACCAGGGGCAGGATATTGTTTTGCCTGATGATACCTCACAGGTCCTTCGGGTAAGTGAATACCCGTATCTGAAAACACAAATTGGCAACGATATCATCACGGCATCTGGTACTACATTGCTTGGTTCCGATGATAAGGCGGGTGTGGCAGAAATAATGGATCTGGCTAATTATTTAATGAACAACAAAGATGTTCAACACGGAGAAATAAAAATTCTGTTTACACCTGATGAAGAAGTGGGAAGAGGTGTGGCTCATGTGGACATGAAAAAATTAGGAGCTGATTTTGGATATACCTTAGACGGCGGCGAGGCTGGCTCGTTAGAAGATGAAACATTTAGTGCGGATGGGGTGCAAGTGGTAATTCATGGTGTAATAGCACATCCCGGCTATGCAAAGGATAAGATGATTAATGCAATGAAAATTGCCGGCGAAATATTGGCAGCATTACCCAAAGACCGGCTATCGCCTGAATCAACGGATGGTAAACGAGGTTTTATTCACCCGGTAAGGGTGGATGGGATTGCAGAAAAATGCACAATTGATTTTATTATCCGTGATTTTGAAACAGATGGATTGATTAAAAAAGAGGATTATCTTAAAACTCAGATAGAAGAAAGATTACGGACTTATCCTAAAGCATCATTTGAATTTCATGTGACAGAGCAATACCGGAATATGAAGGAAGTGCTGGATGTAAATCCACATGTGGTGGACTATGCGAAAGAAGCAATAAAAAGAGCCGGACTGGAGTTGAAAATGGAAAGTATCCGCGGCGGTACCGATGGTAGCCGTTTATCGTTTATGGGATTGCCTTGTCCCAACCTATTTGCCGGTGAACAAGCCATCCATTCAAAATTGGAATGGATCAGTGTGCAGGATATGCATAAGGCCGTGGAAACAATGGTACACCTGGTGCAAGTCTGCGAAGAAAAAAGTTAATCGTAACTTACAGTTTAAATTTTATATCATGGATTTTGCAAAAATGTTTTCTGAATACTGGTGGGCCATTATTTTGGCAATTATTTTTTTCGGTTCACTATTTACCATCAACCAGGGTTATATAGGCGTTATTACTATGTTCGGTAAATACCGGCGTATTGTACGGCCCGGGTTGAATATTAAAATACCCATTCTGGAAACCGTTGCAAAGAAGGTTTCAATTCAGAACCGGTCTGTAGAACTAGAGTTCCAGGCGGTAACACTGGACCAGGCCAATGTATATTTTAAAAGTATGTTGTTATATTCTGTACAGAATGCAGAAGAAGACACCATAAAAAAAGTGGCTTTTAAGTTTATTGCCGACAGAGATCTTATGCAAGCCCTTATAAAAACTATTGAAGGTAATATAAGGTCTTTTGTAGCTACCAAACGACAGGCTGAAGTATTGGGTTTGAGGCGGGAAATAGTTCAGTACGTTAAAGTAGAAGTTGATCTTTCATTAGAAGAGTGGGGCTATCACTTACAGGATTTGCAGATTAACGATATAACGTTTGATAAAGTGATACTTGACTCAATGAGTAAAGTTGTGGCAAGCAACAACCTGAAGGCTGCTGCCGAGAATGAAGGCCAGGCCTTACTGATTACTAAAACAAAATCGGCAGAAGCTGATGGTAATGCCACCAAAATTGCTGCTGAAGCAGAAAAAGAAGCAGCCCGTCTCCGTGGGCAGGGTGTGGCACTGTTCCGGAAAGAAGTGGCAGCAGGTATGTCTGAAGCTGCTGAACAAATGAAGCAGGCCAACCTTGATACCAATGTAATATTATTCAGCATGTGGACAGAAGCCATTAAGAACTTTGCAGAATACGGCAAAGGCAATGTGATATTCCTGGATGGCAGTCCTGATGGAATGGAAGGCACTATGAAACAGATTCAGGCATTAATGGTGAAGCAAGCCGGAACAAAAGGTTCATAAAAGCTTTACTGGTAAAGAGTTTCGGGCTCAATAAGTTTTGCAACAACCACACTGGTGTCAAAATTTATTGAGCTTTTTTAATTCCTGTAACCTGTTAAATAACTCTAAAACTTCCCAACGCTGTACAACGTGGCATTATTTTTCACGTTCAAGGAAATTATTATTGACAAGTGTTGATAATAGATAAAATCAAATTATCGGGCAAGCCCTACTTTTACACCTAAAGAAAAAAATTATGATTGACCTTTTACAAATTGCCGACACTGCCACCCAGGTTATAAAAAAAGTGGCCGGCGACAAAAACGGAGATGGTTTTTTAGGATTTGGCGAATTGCTCATGACAGGTGGCTGGATTATGATTCCACTGGCTGTTATGCTTATTGCCGCCGTTTATGTTTTTGCAGAACGATCCATCGCCATCCGCAATGCCGGAAAGATTGATGGAAACTTTATGAATATTATCCGGGATAATATTGTGAGTGGTAATGTAACCGCAGCAAGAAATTTTGCAAAGAATAATAATACACCTGTTGCCCGAATCATTGATAAAGGCATTCAACGCATCGGTAAACCGCTTGATAGTATAGAAAAGAGTATGGACAATGTTGGTACTCTTGAAATGTATAAGTTGGAGAAAAACCTGGGTGTGTTATCCGTTGTTTCAAAAGCAGCACCCATTTTCGGGTTTGTAGGAACGCTGATGGGATTGATGCAGATGTTTTCCAGCATCACCACTTCGAATGAATTTGAAGTGAGCACCATTTCTGGTGGTATCTATACTAAACTTATCACTTCTATTACAGGTCTTGTTATCGGACTCGTTGCTTTTCTTGGCTACAGCTACCTGAATACCCAGATAGATAAGACCTCTAATACCATGGAAGCCGCTTCGGCAGACTTCCTGGATATTTTACAAGAACCTACCCACTAAACTATACGAATGAAATTCAGAAAAAAACATAAAGGAGAATCCGGCGAGGTTTTCACCGACTCGCTGAATGATATCCTGTTCATCTTGCTGATGTTCTTCCTTATTGTGGCTACCATGGCGAACCCCAATGTAGTAAAGGTTGGACTGCCCAGGGGAACAAAGGACACTAAAGCCAAACAGAATATCATGGTTTCCATTAATAAGGACCAGGAATATTTTATTGGTACCACTAAAATAGAATCAGCCATCTTTGATTCAATGCTTCGAAATGAGATCAGAAAGTACAAAGCCTTTGTAGATACCCCGACGGTTGTTATTAATGCTGACACTGCCGCATATTATGGTGAAGTTTTCCGCATCATGCGGATTGCAAAAAGAGATACTGCCAAAGTAGTGGCAAGGGTTGATTAGTGTAAACGAACATCAAGTTATATAAGACCGGATCTGATCATCCGGTCTTTTTGTTGCATATCTTTTTTTAATTCAGTTGTGTAGCCGGCCGATGTAAATACAGCCAGTGTTTTTTCACCCAGACTTTCATGGATTTCCGTAAATATGCTTCCTGATTTGCTGAGATGAAGTTTTCCAAATTCTGCTATGGCTTTGTAAAAAATCAACGGATCGTTATCGGGAACGAACAAAGCTGTTGCAGGTTCATAGTGCAGCACATTCAATTGCATTTGTTCTTTATCTTTTACGGGAACATAGGGTGGATTGCTTACAATAATATCAAACGATGGGAGCTGTTTCCAGTTGTTACTATCAAGAAAATCAAGTTGGATAAAGTTAATATCAGTTCCGAGGGTTAGAGCATTTTTTTTCGCAACTGCTAATGCTTCCTGGCTTATATCGCAACTCCATACTTCTGCTCTTTGTATCTTTTTTTTAAGTGAAATAGGTATGCAGCCGCTACCACTACCAATATCCAATATTTTCGGTTCATCAACAAGGGACTTAGAGTTTGAAATAACCCACTCCACCAGTTCTTCTGTTTCAGGTCTTGGTATCAGTACGTTTTTATCAACATAGAATTTCTGCCCGCCAAACCATGCTTCGTTTAATACATACTGAACTGGTTCATGTTGCAGCAACCTCTCAGCATATTGTTTCAGTTGCTCTTCTTCTTTGTGAGTGATGTCAGAACTTTTATACAACATTCGTTCAGCCTTCTTTGACCCGGTCAGGTGTTCGAGTACCCAATCAGTTACCTGGCTTGCTTCACCTTCCGGGTAAATGCTGCGGAGTTTATTCAACAAGAAATAAGTGGCTTCCTGTATCGTCATGCCGCAAACTTAATTCATTTACTTTTGCGCCAATTATGTTACATGACCACAATATGCAACGCTGCCTTGAATTAGCAAAGCTTGGGAAAGGTCATGTTGCTCCAAATCCAATGGTGGGGGCGGTCCTGGTATATAATGACAGGATAATTGGTGAAGGCTGGCATCAAAAATATGGCGAAGCACATGCAGAAGTTAATTGTATTCGATCTGTAAGAAAAGAAGATAAGCATCTCATTTCTCAATCTACCCTGTATGTTACATTAGAGCCCTGTTCTCATATTGGGAAAACGCCACCTTGTACAGATTTGATAATTCAATGCAAAATTCCAAAAGTTATAATCGGCTGCAGAGATCCTTTTGCGCAAGTAAATGGAAAGGGCATTGAGAAACTTAAAGCAGCGGGATTGGATGTGGAGGTTGGACTACTTGAATCGGATTGCAAAGAATTAAATAAACGGTTCTTTACTTTTCATACACAGCAACGACCTTATATTATTTTGAAATGGGCGGAAACGGCGGATGGGTTTATTGCCCCTTTTGCAGGAGCAGAAGGGCTTCGGCTACTAATCAGCAACGAATACTCAAATCGCCTTGTTCACCAGTGGCGAAGCGAAGAAGCTGCTATTCTTGTTGGAACAAACACGGCCTTGTTGGATAATCCTGAGTTGACAACAAGATTATGGCCGGGTAAATCACCAATACGATTGATACTTGATATGAATTTGCGATTGCCAACTTCATTGAAAATATTTAATGGGGAAGTAAAAACTATCATCTTTAATTCAGTGAAGCAGGAAGCAAATAAAAATGTACAATATTATAAATTAGAAAAAGACAAAAACATAGTTGAGCAGTTGATGATGGCTTTGTACGATTTGAAAATACAAAGTGTGATGGTAGAAGGCGGAGCCATGCTGCTGCAATCTTTTATTGATGCCGGGGTATGGGACGAAGCCAGAATAATTAATAATGAAGAATTAGCCCTTCGGCAAGCTCAGGGTAATAATGGTCTTCATGCACCGGTCCTAAATCATGGTGTAAAAATATTTGAGCAAAAAATTCTTTCTGATCGGATTGAAATTTACCAACCGAAACACACCGACTAACGACTCTCACAAATGACTTCCGACTCTCATTACAATACAATAGAAAAACCTTCCGTAGCCGAATTTAAAGACCGGGGCAGCAAATTCATTGCCTATGCTTATCCCATTTCTGGTATCAGCAACTTTAAGGAACGGCTGGCGGCATTAAAAAAGGAACATCCCAAAGCAGCACATCATTGTTTTGCTTATCGCATTGGTACAGACGGCAATAATTTCCGGGTAAGTGATGATGGTGAGCCCTCCGGCTCTGCCGGCCGGCCTATACTTGGACAAATAGATAGTAAACAGGTAACGAATGTTGTAATCATAGTCGTTCGTTATTTTGGTGGCACTTTACTTGGTGTGCCTGGATTAATACATGCTTATAAAACGGCAACAGCCCTTGCCTTTGATGAAAATTCAATCATACAGCAACCAATTCTTATAAATTGCCGGTTGCAATTTGATTACACCCAAATGAATGATGTGATGAAAATTGTGAAGCAGTATGAGTGTGTGATTCAAAAACAAGAAACACAATTGTTCTGTTTACTGGAGATGGGTGTACCGAAGAGCAAAATGGAAGAAGTGCTGAATAAAATGAAGGATTTGAGAGGGGTGGAGGTGGAGAAGTTTTAGTTCTCCTTCAGTATAAAAATAAAATCACCTCCTTCATCACCGGTTTCTGCGATAACACCGTCTTGGGGAACCACGTTTGAGTTATTAATAACAGCGGATCTTAAACTTGCAAATAACTGTTGTGAAGAAAGAAACTTGTTTTGATTTTCCGTTAACCGTTTCAAAAAATATTCCAGGAAGACTGATTTATCCGGCACGGTTGTCATGGTGCCGCTTGTCATAGCCCTTCTGCTCGGCATTTTATAAAGTAGCTGAATATCTTTTGTTGCATTCATAATCTCATTGCCGTCTCTTGTTTTGAAAATGCCGCCACTGAAACAGGCGTCTGATATTAGCAAGGTGTGAGCTGATTTAATACTTCTTACCTGCTCCCTTAGGTCGCTGTTGGAAAGCCAATTAGATGGATCTGCAGTACTGACATCTTTTGGCCACCAATAGCCTTGTCTTGCATCCTCATCCCAATAACCATGACCTGCATAAAAGATCAAAAGATTGTCATCAGGGCGGATTATTTTTCTCAATTTGTACAACTCCGCTAGAATTTTTTGCCTTGTGGGATTTAATACAAGAATAATTGTTGAATCAGCAAATGAGTAACGCTTAACAAGAATTTCCTTTAGCTTTTTCGCATCTTTTACTGGGTTGTCTAGCTTAAGCCTGGTATCATTGTATTCTGATACACCAATAATTAATCCATAGTATTTTCCACTTTTTTTCTTTCTGCCTGATTATAAGTCCACAACTACCGATCAGTCAGGGAAATTATTTTCATTATAGTTTGAATTCAGGGCGGTGATGGATTTGTAATAGTTCTTCTTTAGATAAGTTGGCTTGCCCTTTAAAAACAACAGTTAATTTAAAGGTAAACCTAGTCCATAGTTTTCATTAATAACATAATAAAATCTGTCTTTTATTTTTCTTAAATATTTTTCGTTGTCAAAATAATAGTACTCAGTTCCAATTTTTCGGATTGTAAACTTATGAAATTCAAATTTTTTTATTCCAGCATCGAAAGATTTTAATTGGGAATTATTAAACTCTAAAGTTGAAATTTTTCGCTAAAATTCCATCTATATTTGCCCCATGCAACTGAAATCCCTGTTCACCTTACAATGAAAGATATTTCAATTTCAAAATCTTTATTTTTATAATTGGTAATCTTAAAAGAAGATCTTTTTAATGTGCAAAGATTATTCCTTCTAAAATAAGAATTCCATTTCAATTTCGCAGTTTTATCCAGTGGCCAAATATTATTACTGAAATGAATTGTTCATTCAAAATTATTTTTTTCTGTTCCTCCTTAAAATCCTTATAGCTCGTTTGTGCATATGTATGAACTTTGTTACACAAGAAGAATAAAGTAAGAAATAGCGTTGATAAGTATCTTTTCCGTGGTGGCATAACGGATAGTTTGTAGAGAAAGATACTAATTTTTAGGAATTTTTGCAATCGGTTACTTAAACCTGCCACTCACCACCAACTCCTTACTGCCCGGCGTATAAGTATAAAATCCTTCACCGCTTTTTACGCCCAGCTTACCAGCCATCACCATATTTACCAGTAAAGGACATGGTGCATATTTGGGATTACCAAAACCATCATGCAATACATTCAGTATCGAAAGACAAACATCTAGTCCGATAAAGTCAGCGAGTTGTAATGGTCCCATGGGGTGGGCCATGCCGAGTTTCATAACAGTGTCAATTTCTTCAACACCAGCCACACCTTCGTATAAACTATAGATAGCTTCATTGATCATCGGCATCAGAATGCGGTTGGCAATAAAGCCGGGATAATCATTTACCACACAAGGCACTTTGCCCAATTGCTTGCTTAATTCAACAATAGCGTCAGTCACTTCTTTTTTGGTGGCATAGCCATTAATGATTTCTACCAGTTTCATTACCGGTACGGGATTCATAAAGTGCATACCAATTACTTTGCCCGCCCGGTTGGTAACGGCTGCAATCTTGGTAATAGAAATACTCGATGTATTGGTGGCCAGGATAGCTTCTTTGGGAGCATAATTATCTAACTGTTCGAAGATCTTTAGTTTCAATTCTACATTTTCTGTGGCGGCCTCTACGATCAGTGCTGCATCCTTTACTCCATCAAGCAGGTCAGACTCGATACTGATATTAGCAAGCGTTGTTTTCTTTTGTTCTTCTGTAGTTATGCCTTTGGCAATCTGCCGGTCAAGGTTTTTCGTGATATTAGCGAGGGCTTTATCTAATTGTGCCAATGATATATCTACAATGGTTACTTTAAAGCCAGCTTGTGCAAATACATGAGCAATGCCATTCCCCATAGTGCCTGCGCCGATTACAGATACAACGCCCCCTTTAAGATTCATACAGATTAGTTTTTACTATTCCCCTAAAGGGGAGAATTATAAATGTCACTTAATGTAAAAGTGATTGTTTCGCTGACAAATGTAAGGAGATTGTATTTGTTGCCAAATGGACAGGAAGTACAAGTATATGACGAGACGAAAATGCCATGAAAACTATCGTTGGGAAAATAAGGCACTGTATTAGTTCCTTATTGGAAAACAAAGTACTCAGGGAAATTATAATATCCTATAATGACTCATTAATCTAAGTTCCCTTTAGGGACAGGGCATGAGATGGGGTATTAATTTTTATTCTTAAAATCTCCTCGTTTCCAGGCCTGTATAAATTCGCCCCATGCCGCCGGGTTAAATATGTTCATAGGAGGAGTCTGGCCCTGGTATACGGCACGGGTTGCAATTTTGTTGAACTGTATTTTGCTGGCTTCGCCACCATCGCCGGGAACGGTACGCATCAGCACCCGTCGTTTGGTAGCACTGGTATTTTGACGGGCTATTTCAATATCATCATCCGGTACTTTTAATTTGGCAAAATCCCGGGCAAATTGTTCTGCTGTCGGTCTCGGACGAATAATGGTAGCCGGTAGGTAAACCGTATCAACAACCATTAACTGTACCACACTATATTGATTGCCTTCTAAAGTGCGGGGGATTGCAATGGTTTTAGATTTATACGTTACATGAGAAAACTCGACCTGGTCGCCTTTTAGCACTACAATAGAAAATACACCTTGAGAATTAGAGATAGTTCCCCTGTTTTGTCCCTTCACCATTACACTCACGGCAGGGATGCCTACAAGGCTATCCGCCGTCATAATGACGCCATATAATTGCACCACAGAATCACGGGATGTTTCGAACTGGGCCCTGGCAGTTCGGGGAAGGATAAATAACAGTAAAGCTGTATAAAGTATAATTTTATTCACTGCGCCAAAAATAAAGACAAGTTGCTGATTTCGTAAAACAAATTGCCCCTTGTATTGATTAACTTTGACGTTAATAATGACTTTTAACAAATACTTGGAAAATGACGAAAGAAAAAGTACTGGAAGCGTTGAGTAATGTACAGGAACCTGATTTGGGTAAAGACCTGGTAACGTTAAACATGATTCAGGATATTGAAATCGAAGGCAACTATGTTTCCTTTACCATTGTATTGACTACTCCGGCCTGTCCTATGAAGGAAATGATGAAAAACGCCTGTGTAAATGCAATTAAATTATTGGTAAATAAAGAAGCGACCGTCAATGTAAAGTTTACTTCTAATACGACTACTAAAAGAACGGACACCGGTGCCGTGCTGCCAAACGTAAAAAATATTATTGCAGTAGTCAGCGGAAAAGGGGGAGTAGGTAAATCAACCGTTGCTGCCAATCTTGCACTGGCCTTATCGCAGGGCGGAGCAAAAGTAGGATTGATGGATGCCGATATTTATGGGCCAAGCGTACCGATTATGTTTGGGGTAAGGGGTGAACGACCCATGATGGTAGAAGTAGGCGGTGAAAAACCAATGATTGCACCATTAGAACGTTATGGTTTGAAATTAATAAGCATTGGATTTTTAGTAGATGAAAAAAATGCGGTAGTATGGCGGGGCCCGATGGCAAGCAGTGCTATCCGGCAGTTTGTAACAGATGTGTATTGGGGTGAGCTGGATTATTTAGTAGTGGATATGCCTCCCGGAACTGGTGATATACATTTAACCCTGATGCAAACCGTGCCGGTTACTGGTGCTGTTATTGTAACTACTCCGCAAGATGTAGCCCTTGCAGATGCAAAGAAAGGCATCGCTATGTTTGGCCAGGCGCAATTGAATGTGCCGGTGATTGGGTTAGTAGAAAACATGAGTTATTTTACCCCGGCCGAACTACCGGATAACAAATATTACATTTTTGGAAAAGATGGCGGGAAAAGATTAGCGGATGAATATGATATTCCTTTTCTTGGACAAATTCCTTTGGTGCAGAGTATTCGTGAAGGCGGTGACCTGGGAGTACCCATCATGATGAGTGATGACCTGATCACCAAAAAAGCATTTCAAGGATTCGCAGCACAGGTAGTAAGAAGTATTGCGATGCGAAATGCGAATATCAGTGCTGAGAAAATTGCAAAGACGGTTTAAGCTCAAAATATTATTGCATGTACGACCTGCCACACCACAAAGAAAATAATCATGAAGAAATAATTCAGTTCATGAGAGATTACCCCTTTGTTTTTATAACAGGAGCAGGTTTGGCTAATAAGCCGGTGGCAACACAAATCCCTGTTTTTATCGATGAGAAAAATGGAAAATATTCTCTTACAGGTCATATCATGCGAAATACAGACCATCATAAAGCTTTTGAACAAAACGCTGATGTGTTGGCAGTATTTACCGGGCCGCACACTTATGTAAGTGCAACATGGTATACTAATCCCTCAGTAGGAAGTACCTGGAATTATATGAGTGTGCATGCCATTGGAACCATACGGTTTGGAGATACAGATGAATTGATATCTATTCTTAAGCGTCTCACTCTTCATTATGAAAACGATAATGCTGCGTCAGCAACTGTGTTTGATAATTTACCGGCTGAATACACGGAAAGAATGATGAAAGCAATTGTGCCCTTTGAAATTGAGATCAATGAATTGCAGCATGTTTTTAAGTTAAGCCAGGACCGGGATGAGAAAAGCTATGATAACATTATTCAGCAACTCCGGCACAAAGAAGGTGATGCAAAAACTATTGCTGCAATAATGGAGAAAAGAAAATCAAAAGTATTCCCCTCATGAAAAATTATTTGTTAGCCGGTTTGATGGTATTTACTTTGTCATGTTCTAATACAAAGAAGATGAAAGAAGCATCAACTGAGACCGGTAAGCAAACATATGTACAGGGGGAGTTTGATAAACAAGGTCACCGGGGATGCCGTGGGCTAATGCCCGAGAATACAGTACCTGCAATGTTGTATGCACTGGGAATGGGTGTTTCAACCCTTGAAATGGATGTTGTGATTACAAAAGACAAGAAAGTGATCCTTTCTCATGAGCCATGGTTTGGCAAAGAAATCACTACCAAACCCGACGGGAAGTATATTGGGGAGAGAGAAGAAAGAACTTATAATATCTACTGGATGACCTATGAGCAAACAAAAACGTTTGATGTGGGAATGAAACCGCATCCCCGTTTTCCGCAACAGCAAAAAATGAAAGTAACAAAACCCTTGCTGGCGGATGTGATCGATAGCATAAAGGAAGATATGATGACGAGAAGAAGACCTTTCCCTTATTACAATATTGAAACAAAGACTAACCCGGAATTTGACGGAGTTTTTCATCCGAAGCCGGAAGAATTTGTAGAACTATTGATGGCGGTCATAAAGGAAAAGCAGATTGAAGATTTTGTCATTATTCAATCATTCGATTTCAGGACCTTGCAATATTTGCATCTAAAATATCCCCACATAAAAACAGCCATGCTGATCGAGGATTTTGATAAACGTAGCCTTGTAGAGCAAATAAAAGCGTTAGGCTTTATTCCGACAATTTACAGCCCTGCCTTTGTTCATGTAAATGAAAAATTAGTAAAGAGTTGCCATAGTCAGAACATGAAAATAATTCCATGGACTGTGAATACAAAAGAGAAGATTGCAGAATTGAAAGCGATGGGAGTGGATGGAATTATAACTGATTACCCCAATCTTTTTATTGAGTAATAGATTTAAAACTCAGGCAAATTCTTTTCGCTTAAGCCCAGCCAGTCCAGCGCATTTTTGTAAAGCAGTTTCCTGGTTGTTTTTTTACCTAGGTCCATTTTTTCTATCATCCTCCCGGGTTTATGTTCCCCCAATGGAAATGGATAATCGCTTCCAAGACAAATATGGTCTTCTCCCATTACATCTAATAAATAACTGAACGCTTTTTTATCATGTACTAAACTATCAACCCAGAATTTACCAATATAATTTCTTGGATTAATGGGGTTGTCAACAGCCACTAAATCCGGTCGTACTTTAAATCCATGTTCTATACGGCCTATAGTGATCGGGAATGAACCTCCTCCATGTGCAAATGAAATCCTCAGTTTAGGAAATTTTTCAAGCACCCCGCTGAATAGTATGGAGCAAATGGCTCTTGCTGTTTCAGCAGGCATACCTACCAGCCAGGGCAGCCAGTATTTTTCCATTTGTGTTTCACCCATCATTTCCCAGGGGTGAATGAATAAAGCACAGTTCAGTTTTTCAGCCGCTTCATAAAAAGGTAAGAAGCAGGGGTCAGAAAGATTTTTTCCATTGATGTTGGAGCCGATCTCCAATCCCGGCATTTTTAATTTTTTTACACATCGTTCCATTTCTTTAATAGCAAGATCGGTGTCTTGTAAGGGAACAGTGCCTAGTCCTATAAAGTGATTAGGTTCTTTATCTACAGTTTCAGCTATATGGTCGTTCAGGAAACGGGAGGTCTCTAAACCATCAGCAGGCTTTGCCCAATAATTAAATAAAACGGGAATAGTAGAGAGTACCTGTATTGACACTTCGGTTTCTTCCATCTGTTTTAACCGTATGTCTGCCTTGTAGCAGTTTTCTTCCACTACTCTAAAAAGCTTATCACCTTTCATCATGCAGGCTTCGCAGTTGCGGTGTTCTAAATGTATGAATTCACCATAGCCAAACTTTTGGGTCCAGTTTGGCATTTTGTCGGGCATGATGTGTGTATGTATATCTATTTTCATTTTACCCAACCCTAAATGGGCTTTTAATGGTTATGAATTAATTTTATCACTATCGGTTTTCCAATTCTCCCCTTCAGGGGATAGGAATCTTTCAATATCAAACTATTTGCGAGGAGGTATCGGCGGTTCCATCACAGCCCCGCACTTTTCACAAGTCCTGTGCATTGTATCTTCCCAGAAACGATTCATCACCGGCGGCAGTTGTTTTACAATATCATCTACATGCAATGTTTCTTCATATAATTTATTGCCGCATTTCTCACAGAACCAGAGGAATCCATCGTCTTCCGATTCTCTTTTCTTTTCAATTACTAACCCGACGGTGCCGGGTCCCCTTTGTGGCGAATGTGGTGTTTTTGGGGGCAATAAAAATATTTCACCTTCCTTAATCGGGATGTCTTTGAATTCGCCATCATCTATAATTTTTACCACAATATCTCCTTCTACCTGGTAGTACAACTCTTCTGTTTCATTAAAATGGTAATCTTTCCGGGCATTGGGTCCGCCCACCACCATTACGATAAAATTCTCTGCGTCTTTATACACACATTGGTTGCCCACCGGAGGTTTCAGCAGGTCACGGTTATCGTCAATCCATTTTTTAAGGTTGAAAGGAGCAATTACGGGCATATAGCTGGTTTTTAGAGGTGTAATAAGGTCGAAAAATTACAACAATTTTCTTTAGGTTTGACTTTATGAATCTCTCGCTGGAAGGAAAAAATGCGGTTGTTTGTGGCAGTACACAGGGTATTGGTCTGGCCATTGCAGAAGAACTGGCTTTACTCGGTGCCAACTGCACATTAGTAGCAAGAAATGAAGAAGCCCTGAAGGATGCCGTACTGAAATTAGACACCCAGTTAAGGCAACAGCATAGTTACCTGGTTGCTGATTTTAATAAGCCTGATGAAGTGAGGACAGCAATTGATGCACATGTGTTGAAGACACCTGTTCATATTTTAATAAACAATACAGGCGGCCCGGCGGCAGGCCCTGTTATCGAAGCAACCGAAGACGCCTTTTTAAATACCTTTAACCAGCATCTGATCTGTAATCATATTTTGACAAAAGCAGTTGTGCCGTCCATGAAAAAAGAAGGGTACGGACGAATTATTAATATCATTTCTACTTCAGTAAAAATTCCGTTGAAGAACCTGGGAGTATCCAATACCATTCGGGGAGCTGTGGCAAGTTGGGCAAAAACAATGGCGAATGAATTAGGTCAGTATAACATTACAGTAAACAATGTATTGCCAGGGTTTACCAGTACGCAACGATTATCAACACTCATTGAAAATATTGCAAAGAAGGGAAATACTGTGGTTGAAATTGTGGAGAAGAATATGGTGGAGGAAGTTCCGATGAAAAGGTTTGCTGATGCATCAGAAGTAGCCGCTGTGGCGGCATTTTTGGCATCTCCTGCTGCATCATATGTTAATGGGGTCAGTATACCTGTTGATGGCGGCAGAACAGGAAGTATATAATTGTTGAATGAAATTAGATATCCCATATCACCTTGAGAATTTTATTGGAGGCAATCTGATTGCGCCGATTAGCGGAAATTTCATTGATAATGTCAATCCTGCAACCGGTCAGGTGTATGGACAAATTCCTGATTCACATAAAAAAGATGTTGATGCAGCCGTTAGCGCCGCTAAAAAAATATTTCCGGCCTGGAGTACTACTTCAGTTGAAGAAAGGTTTAAAGTACTAAACAGGATTGCAGAACTGATAGATACAAATCTCGAAGAATTAGCCCTGGCTGAAACGAATGATAATGGTAAACCACTTTGGCTAAGCAAACAGGTTGATATCCCAAGAGCTTCGGCAAATTTCCGATTCTTTGCAACGGGTATCATGCACTTTGCCACGGAGAGCCATAACATGGAAGACAAAGCAGTGAATTATACGCTTCGTCAGCCGATTGGTATTGTTGGTTGTATTTCTCCATGGAATTTACCCTTGTATTTATTTACCTGGAAAATTGCCCCGGCATTGGCGGCGGGTAATTGTGTAATTGCGAAACCATCAGAGGTAACACCTGTTACAGCCTTTCTGTTGTCAAAGATTTGCAAGGAAGCAGGGTTGCCTGCAGGAGTATTGAATATCGTTCATGGAACAGGCCCGGGTGCCGGAGAGGCGATAGTATCACATCCGGAAGTAAAAGCTATATCATTCACCGGAAGTACAAAAGCAGGGGAAAGAATTGCTTCGATAGCTGCTCCAAAGTTTAAAAAGCTATCACTGGAGTTAGGTGGAAAAAATCCGGCTATCATTTTTGCAGACTGTGATTGGGATAGAATGATGACGGAAACAATTCGTTCTTCTTTTTCCAACCAGGGTGAAATTTGTTTGTGTGGCAGCAGGATATTGATAGAAGAATCTGTGTACGAAAAATTCAAAACCGAATTTATTCAACGAACGGCTGCATTAGCTGTTGGCGATCCGTTAGAGGCAACCTCAAAACAAGGAGCCATTGTCAGTAAAGTTCATTTTGAAAAAATATTGCGTTGTATTGATACAGCCAAACAGGAGGGAGGAAAGATATTGTGTGGCGGCCACCTGGTAAATTTAAGAGGCCGGTGTGAAAATGGATATTTTATAGAACCAACAGTCATCGAAGGGCTTGGCCCCGACTGTCAAACTAACCAGGAAGAGATTTTTGGTCCGGTAGTTACATTGCAGACTTTCAAAACTGAAGAGGAGGCTCTGCAATTAGCTAATGCCACTCATTATGGGTTAGCAGCAACTATCTGGACACAGGATATTTCAAAGGCTAATCGGGTAGCAGCAAAAGTGGAAAGTGGTATAATCTGGATCAATTGCTGGCTGCTCAGGGATCTCCGGACTCCTTTTGGCGGATTAAAGAACAGTGGTGTAGGGAGAGAGGGTGGTTGGGAAGCTTTAAGATTCTTTACAGAAGCGAAGAATGTTTGTATTCAATTCTAATTAATGACTGATATCATTCATACAGATAATGCATCAAAACCACTTGGAGCATATCCTCATGCAAGAAGAGTGGGTAATCTTTTGTTCTTATCCGGTATAGGCCCCAGGGACCCAAAGGATAATTCCATCCCAGGTTTGGAATTAGATGCTGAAGGAAATATCGTGAAGTATGATATTGAAGCCGAATGTCATGCTGTCTTTGCTAATATTAAAGCAGTATTGGAAGCCAGCGGCAGCAGTTGGGAAAAGATTATTGATGTAACGGTATTTCTAACTAATATGAAAAAAGATTTTTCCGTTTATAATAAAGTATATGCAGAATATTTTACTTCGGTACAGGCTAGCAGGACAACGGTAGAAGTAAAAAGTTTGCCTACACCGATTGCCATTGAATTAAAAGTGATTGCAACTATTGATTGATTGCCACAAAGACACGAAGTCACAAAGAAATTCCTTAGAGCCTTTGTGCCTTCGTGGCAAAAAAGAAAAAATGAACTATCAAAATACACTTGAATTCGCAAAAGAGTTAGATGCTAACGACTCATTAAAAGATTTTCGCCAAAAATTCTTCCTTCCTCAGCATGAGGGAAAGGATTGTATTTATTTCACAGGCAACTCCCTCGGTTTGCAAGCCAAAACAACATCACAGTATGTACAGCAGGAGTTAGATGATTGGGCAAAACTGGGAGTGGAGGGACATTTTCATGCCCGTAAGCCGTGGATGCCATATCATGAGATTTTCCCAAAACAATTGTCAGCCATTGTTGGCTGCAGAGAAAATGAAGTAGTCGTGATGAATTCATTGACTGTAAACCTTCACCTGCTGATGGTATCCTTTTACAGGCCCACCAAAACCCGTTATAAGATTATTTGTGAAGCAAAAGCTTTTCCTTCTGACCAATACGCATTTGAAACACAGGCAAAGTATCACGGCTTCAATCCTGGTGATGCAGTAATTGAGGTGTCGCCAAGAGAAGGCGAGTATACACTGCGAAAGGAGGATATTATTTCTGCAATTCACCAGCATGGAGACAGTGTCGCTGTAGTTTTATTTGGAGGTGTAAACTATTATACCGGCCAGCTGTTTGATATGAAAGCAATTACTGAAGCTGCACATGCTGTTGGAGCTTATGCAGGATATGATCTGGCCCATGCAGCCGGTAATGTTGAATTGCAATTGCATGACTGGAAAGTTGACTTTGCCTGCTGGTGTTCGTATAAATATTTGAACAGTGGTCCCGGTGGCATAGCAGGAGTTTACATCAATGAAAAACATGTAGCAAATGCTGACTTACCAAGATTTGCAGGTTGGTGGGGGTATAAAAAAGAAACCCGTTTTAAAATGCAGAAAGGTTTTGATCCGATATCAACAGCGGAAGGATGGCAGTTGAGCAATGCACCGGTATTAAGTATGGCTGCTCACAAAGCGTCATTAGATATTTTCGAGGAAGCAGGAATGGAGCGGTTGCATGAAAAGAGAAAAAAATTAGTTGATTATTTATTATTTATTATCGATGATTGCAACTCGAAGACTTCCGAAAAGATTATAGAAGTCATTACACCAGCAGAGGATAAGGAAAGAGGCTGCCAGGTTTCAATGCTGATGTTGAAAAACGGTAAGGAGATTTTTACTCAATTAACAAGGCAGGGAGTAATTGCTGATTGGCGTGAGCCTAATGTTATTCGGGTAGCACCTGTACCGTTGTATAATTCGTTTGAGGATATTTACAGATTTGGAAACATTATAAGTTCAATAATAAAATAGAACAAAGACATGGCCATTAAGGTGGTTGTCTTAATTAAGATTCCTTGTGTAAATCATAACACATTAATCTGCCTTCCTTTCAAAATGAAAAAGAAATCACCATCATCGGTTCAGGACTTGTAGGGTCTTTGCTCTCCATCTACTTAGCAAAAAGAGGGCACAAAGTAAAAGTGTATGAACGCCGCAGTGATATGCGTAAAGAAAAGATGGCGGCCGGACGTTCTATTAACCTTGCGTTAAGTGACAGAGGTTTGCTGGCCCTGGAAAAAGTTGGTTTAGCCGAAGAGATAAAAAAGATATCCATTCCCATGCATGGAAGGTTCATCCACAATTTGGATGGAACAACCGCCTTTCAACCGTACGGAAAAGAAGGGCAGTTCATTAATTCTGTATCGAGAGGTGAATTGAACAAAAGGTTAATGGATATTGCAGAAGAAAATGGGGTGCAGATCTTCTTCAATGAAAAATGCACCAACCTGGATTGGGATAAGGATGTGATGGAGTTTGAGAATACAAGCGGCAAGCAAGTGCCATCTTCAAATGCAGATATTGTTTTCGGTGCGGATGGAGCTTTCTCGGTTGCCCGATTGCAACACCAGCTGCGGCATGATAAATTCGATTACCAGCAATACTATATTGATTGTGGTTATAAGGAATTAACTATTCCACCCACAGCTGATGGTGAATTTGCAATGGAAGTAAACGCCTTGCATATCTGGCCCCGCAAAGATTATATGCTGATCGCATTACCCAATTTGGATAAGAGTTTTACCTGTACACTGTTTTTCCCTTTTGAAGGTGAAGCGTCATTCTCTAAATTAGATACACCAGAAAAAGTGAAAGTATTTTTTGAGAAAACATTCCCAGATGCGGTGAAGTTGATGCCGGATTATATAAACGAGTTTTTCAATAATCCAACTTCTTCATTGGTGACGGTAAAATGTTTCCCATGGGTAAGAGAAGACAAATTTGCATTGATCGGCGATGCAGCCCATGCTATTGTTCCATTCTTCGGACAGGGAATGAATTGCGGTTTTGAGGATTGCCGTATATTAGATGAGTTGATTGAAAAGAATGGCGACGATTGGAAAACTATTTTGCAACAATATCAGACACTTCGTAAACCAGATGCAGATGCTATTGCTGATCTTGCCATTAATAATTTTACTGAAATGCGGGACAGAACCGCCGACCCAAAATTCTTATTGCAAAAAAAGATAGAAGCAAGGCTGCATGAAAAATATCCTGACAAATGGATTCCGGCTTACTCGCAGGTTACCTTTAGTCCGCACATCCGTTACTCTGAGGCATTGCAAAGAGGGCAGCGACAGGAAGCTATTATGCAGGAAGTGATGAAGATGGAAGGGATTGGGGGGAAGTGGGATAGTGAGGAAATTCATTTACAAATTATCAACAAAATTAATAGTTAGGGTTTGGGGTTAGGAGTTATGGCTAACCCCAAACTCCAAACTCCAAACTGTATATTTGCAGCCATGACCCGTCATCAACTTGTCACTCAAATCAGGGAAAAGCAATCCTATCTTATTGTTGGTCTGGATACCGACATTACCAAGATTCCCAAACATCTTTTAACTGAACCTGATCCGGTATTTGCATTTAACAAAGCCATCATTGATGCCACAAAGGATTTATGTGTTGGTTATAAAATCAATACCGCTTTTTATGAAGCAGCAGGAGTGAAGGGCTGGGTCGCCATGGAAAAAACTGTTCATTACATCGGCGATGAACATTTTAAAATTGCAGATGCTAAACGGGGTGATATTGGTAATACATCCGACCAATATGCCAAAGCATTTTTTGAAACCATGCCGTTTGATGCAATTACAGTAGCTCCATATATGGGGGAAGACAGTGTTAAACCATTTTTGCAACATAAAGGCAAGTGGGCAATTGTACTTGGCCTGACTTCTAATACGGGTGCTAATGATTTTGAACTTCTTCACACCGGCGGTGAATTTTTTTATGAAAAAGTCTTAGAAACCGTTTCATTGTGGGGTACAGAAGAAAATTTAATGTTTGTGATTGGCGCTACGAAGTCAGGTGAGATGAGCAGCATACGGAAATTAACTCCTCATCATTTTTATCTTGTTCCGGGTGTTGGCGCCCAGGGAGGAAGTCTTAAAGATGTTTCTAAAGAAGCAATGACCAAAGACTGCGGTATCCTGGTAAATGCAAGCCGTGCTATTATTTACGCTTCGGATGGCGAAGATTTTGCTGAGAAAGCCAGAATGGTTACAAAAGAATACCAGGAAGAAATGGCCGGGTATCTTAAATAAGTTTTTTCCTCTTTTTTACCCGAACAGCCATTAAAGTTCCAATTAATGTAAATGGCAAAATAACAACGTAGTAAATTATTGCTTCTGTACTCTTATCAAAATCAGAAGCATAAGCTAACAGCACAATCAGGACAATACCAGTGATTGCGCCATGAATCATATCTTTTTTTGTAGAAATTCTGCCGGTGATATACCCACCAATAAAACAACAGGTAAAAATGACGAGAAACGAAACAACATCAAATACTTTTGAAATGCCATCAAGATCGCTTTCCTCACCATGTCCTTTTACCTTTGAGGCAATCGTTAATAGCATTATCAGTGCTGCAAGGCTAAACAAGGCGGCAGCAATTATTACTCCGATAACAACAGACATTATATTTCTAAGCATTTCTTTATCCGGGGTTTACCATTTATCCATTTTCTGATTTAATTTCCTTTCTTAGGGCTGCCCGGGACAAAGCTACCCGTGGGTTGACTATACCACGGTACTATATCCACAATAAAAACACCTGCAGCCACCGCCGGATCTGTTTTTACATACGTTTCAGCATCGTCTTTTGTTTTGCAATCGAGAATAAAAAGACCCCGCCACGTAAAATCATTTTTACCAAATGGACCGGCCGCTTTAAGAATTCCATCGTTATACAACCTTTCCATATTGGCAAAGTGGCCGGTAAAAATTTCTTTTCGACGAGTAGTATCGGTTATTTCTGCATCCTTTGGACCGGTTTTAAGAATGACCAGCCAGAATTGCCTTACTTTTTCTTCTGGCTTTTTAGCAGTTGAATCTTTCTGACAAAATCCTACCTGATGAATCACCAAAAGGGATACTATGAGAGTAAAGATTTTTTTCATACAATTTTGTTTTACTCGATATTTAATTTTGGAAGAGCAAAATACGAAAAAGTGGAAGGCCGGCAGTTAAAAAAAGTGAATAGCCAAATTTGCAGCAAACTGATAACCCGTCTCTAAACAATCAATTTTAAACTACAAACTTTCTAATACCTTTGCGGCAACAAAAAAGATTGCATTATGGCGGCCCGTACAGACCTTTTTACAAGTCCGGATTATTTCAATGTAGATGAATTATTGACAGAAGAACACAAACTCATCCGGGAATCAGTTCGCAGTTATGTAAAGAAAGAAATTTCTCCGATCATAGAAGATTATGCACAACGGGCAGAATTCCCTCAACAAATTGTAAAACAATTAGGTGACCTTGGCTGCTTCGGCCCAACCGTTCCAATGGAATATGGCGGTGGTGGCCTTGATTATATTTCGTATGGATTAATGATGCAGGAACTCGAAAGAGGAGATAGCGGTGTCCGTTCCACTGCATCCGTGCAGGGTTCGTTAGTCATGTTTCCCATTTATCAATATGGTAGTGAAGAGCAACGTAAAAAATATTTACCCAAACTGGCAAGTGGTGAGTGGTTGGGTTGTTTTGGATTAACTGAGCCAAATCACGGAAGTGATCCCAGCAGCATGCTTACTAATTTTAAGGATGCAGGTGACCATGTGATATTAAATGGAGCAAAAATGTGGATCAGCAATGCTCCTTTTTCGCAAGTGGCAGTCGTATGGGGAAAAAATGAAACCGGTGAAATTCAGGGTTTGATTGTAGAAAGAGGCATGGAAGGTTTCAGCACACCAACCACACACGGTAAATGGAGCTTAAGAGCATCCGCCACCGGTGAATTGGTTTTTGACAATGTAAAAGTGCCAAAAGAAAATATTTTACCGAATGTGAAAGGTCTGAAAGGACCGTTGGGCTGTTTAACAAAAGCAAGATATGGCATAGCCTGGGGTGTTATTGGAGCTGCAATGGATTGTTATGATACAGCATTGCGCTATTCAAAAGAAAGGGAACAGTTTGGCAGACCTATTGGCGGTTTCCAGTTACAGCAAAAGAAACTGGCTGAAATGATTACTGAAATAACAAAAGCTCAATTATTGAATTGGCGTTTGGGTGTATTGATGAATGAAGGAAAGGTGACACCGCAACAGGTAAGTATGGCTAAACGTAATGCCTGTGAAGTCGCTACGAATATCTGCAGGGATGCAAGACAAATGCTCGGTGGTATGGGCATCACTGGTGAGTATCCTGTTATGCGCCATATGATGAACCTTGAAAGTGTAATTACGTACGAAGGCACCCATGATATTCATTTGCTGATAACGGGAATGGATGTGACAGGGTTGAATGCGTTTAAATAGCCCTGTCCCCTAAAGGGGGATTTAGGCAATTCATTATTTTACATTCTATACTTTCATCAAAGTAGTTAGTTCGAAAACAATAACTCTTACAAAAAGCAATTTTTCCAATCTCCCCTTCAGGGGCGAAGGAAAACTTAAAAATTAAAACTATAAACGGGGGTGAAAATTTTTCTCATCGGCTTCATGGGTTCCGGTAAAACACACTGGGGACGTTTACTGAGCGAAAAACTCGGTATGCGATTCTTTGATCTTGATGAACAGGTGACAGAACATGCAGGCAGACCCATAGCTGAAATTTTTGCAACGGATGGAGAAGAGCATTTCAGGCTGTTGGAAAAGGAAGTGTTGTACATTCTCACGGAAAGCCACGATAATTTTGTGATGGCTTGTGGAGGTGGTTCTCCCTGCTATTTTAATAATATTGAGTATATGAAACAGAGCGGTACTACTGTCTGGATTAATACACCGCTGGATACATTATTTGAACGATTGGTAAACGAAAAAGATAAAAGACCATTGATTAAGGATTTATCCGGTGAGCAACTGAAAGGCTTCATCGGGAAAAAATTTGCGGATAGAAAAATTTATTATGAGCAGGCGGATGTAACAGTAGATGAAGAGCCGGTTCAATTAGAGCAATTGATCGAAAAAATATTTCATGCATAAAAAATTTCTGATGGCCGCGGCCATCTTTGGTGGATTGGCTGTTGCCCTTGGTGCTTTTGGAGCACATGGGTTGGAAGGCATTACGAAAGATGAAAAGATCCTGCACGGTTTTCAAACCGGGGTGCAATACCAAATGTATCATGCACTGGCTTTGTTATTTATCGCTCTGTTATATGATAAGTTGCCGGGTAAATGGTTGAAATGGGCCGGTAACAGTTTTATCGCCGGCATTTTTCTTTTTTCGGGATCCTTATATCTTCTTACTTTTTTAAAAATACAGGAAAGCAGTTCGGTAAAGTTAGTGGGACCGGTAACTCCATTAGGGGGACTTTTCTTTATTGCCGGCTGGCTGTTTCTTTTGGTGGCAGCTTTTAAAAAACAATAATTAAAGCACAAGCTCAAGAGTGGTTACTGTTCCCTCTTTATTTTCAATATTGAAAGTGCCACTGATAACTTCCATCCGGCGGCTTATATTTTTTAAACCATTTCCAAATTGTCGTAAGTTTTGCAGGTCTATACCCGTTCCGTTATCTGCAATCTGAATGCGGAGACGATCACTAGTTTCTATATTTATTGTTACAAGTGATGCCTTTGAATGTTTCAATACATTATTCAGTGTTTCTTTTACGCATAAAAAAATATTTCTCCGTTTGTCACCGGTTATTTCCAGGTCGGGTATGGTAGCCGGGGTATTTACTTTACATTCAATGGGTGTCTGATCAAAATATTCTAAGGCATAGGAACGGATGTACGATACAAGATTATCAAGCGTATCGTTACCACTATTCATACTCCAGATAATGGCATTCATTTTATTCAACACATCATCTGCAGAAGAAGAAATTTTTTCAATTTCCACCGGCGTATTCTCTTTCATCTTATTACGGGCAATTTCACTCATCAGCCGGATAGCGGTCATGCCCGAACCGAGTTCGTCATGCATATCTGCAGAAATGCGTTCCCGTTCTTCCTGTTGAGCTTTATACACTGCAATTTCCTTTTCGTATTCTTTCAGCTGGTTCTGGGCTTTCAGTATTTCCCGTTCCTTTGTCTGCTCAATAAGCTGGCGGCGGTTTTTTCGGTTAAGCCCTGCCAGGAAAAAGACAAGTTCGAGCAGCAATCCTATTTCATAATAAAAAAGAGAAGAGCCTAAGATGCCGGGAAGCTCTTTGAAAAAACTGTCGAGCAGCACGGCCAGTTGTGATACCAGGGAAAAAATAAATAAACATAGATTTCCCCAAAACAAATACCGCATTAACTTATCCTCCCAGCTCCGCAAACTGTAAATAAGAAAAATAATAACCATCACCAGTAACAGAACTTTGGTGGCATTTTCAACTAAATACTCAATGGTATAATTATCGGTGAAGTAATGAAAGTAAGTGTAGCTGAGCATGGAGACAATCAAAAGAGTGATGCCTGCAGTATAGAGCTTATAAAGAAAGGGGTGTTTGTTTTTCGTATCAAGGAATCGCTGCATAAATAGCATGTAGAACATTATGCCAAGTCCCTGCATGATAAAATCCATAAAGGCTTCAAAGAAAAAACTGATATGGCTGCTCCGGAAACCAAACATTGTTTTTGTGAGCAACATCGTACCAAGAAAAAAGGCATACCCCGAATAAAATAAAAACTCCGGGTTAGCTCCCTGGATAAAATTAGCCAGTGAAAAAAGTATCATCATCAACAACAGTCCGCAGAAAATATAGGTCATCAGGTCGCTTTCATTCAGCGTACTTCGTAACTCTGCAATAAAAGCAGTAGTGTATTCAATATTGATAAGTCTTGGCCTGATTGTATTGACATACGTTTTTACAAAAGTTAGTTCTGCAAAAATGGTGGCAGAATCGTTTGCCGCTAATGAGATGAGCCGGAAACCAATACTGTCCGGAACGGCCGGCAGAACAGCCGGAATGATTTTTAACCCGGTGGCCTCTTGCCGGTACAATTGGATGTTTTGGTAATAGAAACCGGGAAAGAACCAGGCTGCTGCAGTTGAATCGGAACTGTTGCAAAGATTAAATTTCAGTACCACCTTTTTGGTAACAAAATCATTGGGGATAGTTCCTTTATGCCGCAATCCGGGAATAAACACCAGTGATTCATAAATAGCAGGCAGGTCTGAATTTAAACTGGTGTAAGCACTGCCGGCGGTTTTTATAATTGGTTTTGCCAATCCTATTTTACTGATATCTGTATATGTATTCCATAAACTATCATTGTTCTCGGGGTGGACGGTTTGAGCCGATGTAATAACAGAGGATAAAACTGTCGCTGTAATAAGAAATATGTGGAGAATAGGTTTCAGGTTTGGTTACCGGAGTTTTGAAACCGGGCTTTCAAATGTAATACATCGATTTTGCTTTCGATAACTTCCGGCATACCACTTTCAGGTAATATTTTGAGGGTAAACTGATTATCTTTGCTGCCATGGCTACCAAGCTAAAAAAGAAATCGAAAAATAGTCCTGAGAAAAAACCTGCCAAATCCGACATGAAGGCCTTTAGGGCAGAAAAAGAGGAAACAATTGACTGGAAATCTCTTGCCCGTGATGAACGGACCTGGAAGATTGTGGGGGCTGTTTTTTTAGTGATTGCCACTTTTCTTTTTATTTCCTTTGGCTCATATCTCTTTACCTGGAAAGAAGACCAGGCGATTGCCCAACAGGGATTTTCTGCTTTATTAGATAATGATAAGCCGGTAGCAAATCTGTTGGGGCGGTTTGGAGCTGTCATTTCTCACTTTTTTATTTTTAAAGCATTCGGGGTTGCCTCCTTTCTGATCTGTACTTTCTTTTTTGTAGTCGGGGTAAACTTGTTATTCCGTCGCAGGGTTTTTTCTATCTGGAAAAATCTCAAATATGTAACTGTAGGGTTGCTGGTGCTGTCTGTGTTATTATCATTTGTTTTTGCCAAAAGTGATTTTGCTTTTGGTGGCGGGGTAGGAGATATGATTAACCGGAAATTGACGGGTGCCTTAGGCGTTTTTGGTACCGGTGCAGTTTTATTATTATTGGCCGCAGGATATTTCATCTGGCAGTTTAACCCGGCGTTCAATTTGCCGGATAAAAAGATGCAAACAGACAACGAAGAGGGTGAGGAAGAGAATGATGAAACAGAAGCAGGGATACTTCCTGTTTCAACCGGTAAAACTATCAATGATGTGTACAGTGACGGAAAGGTGCAACAGGGAAATGCTGTAACATTGGACGGCCCGGTGGTAATTAATTTCCCCGATGAAAAACCACTGCATGATTTTAAAATAATTGAAAAGGAAGAGCCACCAGAAGAAAATATTGAAGCGCAACAGCCAATGGTGGAAAAAGAGATTGTGAGTGAGATACTTCATCAGCATGAATTTGATTTGCCTATAGAACCGGTAGAAGAAAAAATTATTCCTGTAAAAGAATATGTATCGCCGAAGAAAAAAGAGGAGCCAATTGAATTAGAAATAAAAGCAGTGCCGGATAAAATTGTTGCGGAAGAAGATGCTGTAACGGTAGTGGAAAATTTACCACCGTATGAACCAACACTTGATCTGCGGGATTATAAATATCCTACACTGACGTTACTGGAAACTCATGGCAGTGAAAAAATTATCCAGGATACCAATGAACTGGAGAATAATAAAAACCAGATCATCGCTACGCTTAGAAACTATGCCATCGAAATTCAGAAGATAAGTGCTACTGTAGGGCCTACAGTTACTTTGTATGAAATAGTACCGGCACCCGGTATCCGGATTTCAAAAATTAAAAACCTGGAAGATGATATTGCCCTGAGCCTCGCTGCATTGGGCATCCGTATCATTGCACCTATACCCGGTAAGGGAACAATTGGTATTGAAGTGCCGAATGTGCGGAAAACGGTGGTGAGTATGAAGACATTGCTGGCGTCTGAAAAATTCCAAAATAATAATTTCAGCCTGCCCATTGCTATCGGAAAAAAGATCGATAACGAGAATTTTATTGTGGACCTTACTTCAATGCCGCACTTATTGATGGCAGGTGCTACCGGCCAGGGTAAATCCGTCGGGTTGAATGCCATTCTCGTTTCCCTGTTGTACAAAAAGCATCCTTCACAGATGAAGTTTGTGCTGATTGATCCGAAGAAAGTGGAGCTGAGTATTTATCGCCAGATAGAAAAACATTTTCTCGCCAAATTACCCGGCGAAGAAGATGCCATCATAACGGATACAAAAAAAGTGGTTCATACTCTCAATGCCCTGTGTATTGAAATGGATAACCGCTATGATTTACTGAAAGAGGCCGGTGCAAGAAATATTAAAGAATACAACGAGAAGTTTATCAAACGTAAACTGAATCCGCAGAAAGGGCATCAGTTCTTACCATTTATTGTACTGGTAATAGATGAGTTTGCCGATCTCATTATGACGGCAGGTAAAGAAGTGGAAATGCCGATTGCCCGACTGGCACAGTTGGCAAGGGCTATCGGAATTCACCTTATCATTGCCACACAAAGGCCTTCGGTTAATATTATTACGGGTACCATTAAAGCAAACTTCCCGGCCCGTATTGCCTTTAAAGTTTCTTCAAAAATTGATTCAAGAACTATCCTGGATACCGGTGGCGCAGAACAATTGATTGGGAAAGGGGATATGCTCATTTCCCATAATGGGGAAGTGACCCGTTTGCAATGTGCATTTGTAGATACGCCTGAGGTAGAAAAAATTGTTGATTTTATCGGCGACCAAAGGGGTTATCCGCAAGCATTCCTGCTGCCCGAGTATATTGATGAAAAAGAACTGGAAGGGAAAGATTTTGATATGTCTGACAGGGATTCGCTGTTTGAAGATGCTGCAAGGCTGATTGTGCAAAACCAGATTGGCTCTACCTCTTTATTACAGCGAAGGATGAAATTGGGATATAACAGGGCTGGCCGTTTGATGGACCAATTGGAAGCTGCGGGTGTTGTTGGCCCCAACCAGGGGAGCAAAGCAAGAGACGTATTAATAAAAACCGAGATGGAATTGCAGCAGCATCTTGATGCGTTGGGCTAATCAGTTACCGGGTTGTTAAGAAAACCATTGCGATTGCAACCCGGTACGGTCATTGCCAGTCATTAACCCGGTATTTAATTATCTTTACACTGTTCCTTTTATAACAGCCACACATACAAATGATGAAAAAATTTTACTTATCCGCCCTGCTTGTTGGTACTACAGCAATTGCCATCGCACAAGCCAGTGATCCGGCTGCCAAAGCCATTCTTGATGGGGTGAGTGCAAAATTCAAGACGTTTACAACGGTGCAGGCCACTTTTACCTATAAAGTTGAAAATGCCGCAGGTAAAGCCCTTTCTACAAAAACAGGTACGATACTGATGAAAGGAACCAAGTACAAAGTAACTTTTAGCGGCCAGGAGATCTTTTGTAATGGCACCACTATCTGGAACTACGATAAATTAGAAAATGAAGTAACCATCAGTAAACTGGATGCATCCAGCGGGATGGTAACACCACAAAAATTATTTACCAATTTTTACGATAAAGACTTTCGTTACATTTTGAATGGGGAGAAAAAAGTGAACGGAAAAACGATCCAGGAAATTGAAATGACCCCGTTGGATAAAAGCAAGCCTTTCCACAAAGTATATGTGCAGGTAGATAAAGCGGCTAAAACTATTTATAGTACCAAAGTATTAGAAAATGCCGGTAACCGTTATTCTTATACGGTTACGACGATGAAAACAAATGTGGCAATGGCAGACACCCAATTTACATTCGACAAGAAAAATTATCCCGGTGTGGAAGAAGTAGACCTGCGATAAAGTGATCGGGGTTATTCAGTTGTTTTACCGTCAAATTCCTCTTTCTTTTTTTCAGCGTCTTCTTTAGTCGCCCTGATGGTTCCATCTTTATGATTGGGCGGACTATACAACGTATATATTTTTAATTCAGCTTTACTGTCTGTGTTAATTACGTTGTGTTTTGCGCCTGCCGGTACAATAATTACATCCCCATCCTTCACTTCGTATTCTGTCTCATCAATTATACATTTTCCTGTACCACTTTCAAAACGGAAAAACTGGTCCGTATTTTTGTGTGTTTCTTCTCCAATGTCTTCCCCGCCTTTAAGGCTCATCAGCACCAATTGAAGATGTTTTCCTGTATATACTACTTTGCGAAAGTTAGTATTATCCAGTGTGTCGTTTTCGATATTACTTTTAAAACCTTTCATATTAGTTGATTTAAAATTTCTTGTAACCCAATCTCAATTTCGGAATATTTTCATTATTTAACGTTATATAATCATGGAAACGAATTATATAATTCACAGATTGTAGCTGTGCTTTGGTTTGATGAACGTCAATGATGAGATACTGGTATCTTTTTCTGTTGTATTAATTCGGTGTGCTTAGTTGGAAACTAAGCACAACAGGGGTTAGTTGTAAACTAAGCACATCAGGGGATTTATTCGACTGCCGGCACAGAAGCAAACCCAATGTTTGCGGTTCGGGCTTTTGTCCTGCAATATGTCTCTGTTAATTGTCCAAACATTTGTAATGAAGTTGTGTTAGTCCTTTCTCAAAATGTTTTGCTGAAATAAGTTCTAATTTTTGTTCTGGTCGACCGTCTTTAAAAAGTTTTGTCCCGTTGCCAACTAAAATTGGAATTACAGAAATAATCAATTCGTCAATAAGGTTGTCTTTTAAAAGTTCGTTTACTATTTCTGCTCCACCGTCACAAAAAATATTTTTTCCGTTTTCAGATTTAAGTCTAACAACAAGTGATTTAATGTCGCCAGTATAAAATTTTACAGACCCTATGCTTGCTCGTGGTGTCCTTGTTATAATGTAAGCATCTTTGTCTGTGTGAGGAAAGTCAAAACCCATGGAAATAACTGTGTCGTAAGTTTTACGTCCAACAATTACTGCGTCAACGTTTTTTACGAAATCTCCGTACCCATAATCTTGTCCTTCTTGTTCTACAATTGAGAGAAAATCAAGATTGTCATTTGGTTTTGCAATATAGCCGTCTAAACTTGTAGCAATATATAGAATTAGTTTTCTGTTCATTTTTGTCCAGTGTTAAATGTTTGCAGAGTCTGTCGTAGCCTGACCGCTAACGGGCAGGGCTTGCTTGCAGGGCTTGCTTGCAGGGCTGGAATTGTTGCTGTGTCCGCCCGGAACCGGTGCTGATTAAAGATATGTCTCGTCCTAAAATAAGTTGACTGGTTTAGTTAAATAATCCTGCTATTGGTTTACTAAGATAATTCATCCTAAAATAGGTTGAGTAAAAAGACTGGTGGTGGTGTGCGGGCAAAAATATTTTCGTAGCCCCCATAGCTAAAGAAAATATTTTGTGCGTTGGCCTGTTTAGCTTGCTTCATTTGTGACTGTTGTTTTTGTTCGTTTATAATAATAGTTTTTCCATGTTTTCTTTTGCAGTCCGTACTGTTTATGTACATCTTCGGGCACCTGCCAGTTCAGGCTGCTGTGCCTTCTGCGATAGTTGTAAATGGTAATACACCTGGCAATATGCCGGGAAGCCTCAGGGGTTCTTTGTAATAGTTACTGATGAGTTCTGTCTTTAGTATGCCGTTTACTCTTTCAGCAATAGCATTTTCATAAGGGTCGCTGTTTTGTGTCATACTGATCTGGCAATTGTGTTGTTGCAGCAGGTTGGTATATTCAGTGCTGCAATATTGTATCCCCTGTCGCTATGGTGTATCACAATGGCATCCGGCGGCTTTTGTGCCAGTGCTTTTTTTAACGCCATGATGCCGCTGCTCACTTTCATATCATCGCTGAGATGGAAGCCCACGATCTTTCGGCTGTAAGCATCAGTAATGAGGAACAGGTAAGCATGGCGGTGTTTGGTGGGGATGTAAGTAATATCAGCCACCCAAAGTTCATGAGCTTTAAGCGGCGTAAAATCCTTTGCCAGATTGGGATAGCGGCGAAAGTGGTGTTTACTCATGGTGGTATACACATTGCGTTTTAGTTTTCGGACCAACAGTTTGTTGCGACGCAGTAAATCAAAGAAAGCATCTCTTCCCATTTTAATATTGTGCTGATCAAAGAAGGGGGGAGTTCAATAAATAGTTTTCTACCACCACAACGGGGTTGGTGTTTTCTGATTTGTTGAATTTGCTGCAGCACCAGGCCTTCCTGCAAATGCAGTCGCATGGTTTTACTCATGTGTTTATGATACGCCTGTGGCGTATAGCCCAACAGCCGGCAGATAGTTTGTAAACTAACAGAACTATATGCCTTTTTATTTCCCGGACTGTGGGCTTCCAGACTTTTTTCTGATGGAGATATTGAGTTTGTCTTCGGCCACATTGATAAGGGTGTCTAAAGCATCGGCTCTTAGTTTTTCCCATTGCAATTGCTTTTCAAGGGCAGCAATTTTTTTCTGCAAATCATCAGCCGTGATTTGTTTTTTTGGGGAGCCTTTTTTGTTGGGGTCATCCATGTCTCTAAGATAGTGGCTTTGTTGTTTGGTTGTTCTATCCAGGCCATGAACACCCTGATAGATTTGCACCCATTTGCAGATGGTGGTGCGACCGATACCATACTTTGCTTGCAGCTTTCGGTACCCGCAGCCTTGCTCCAGGTACTCTTTAATAATCTGTTCTTTTAAGTCCATAAAATGGTTGTTTTTTAGTCAACCTATTTCAGGACGAGACAATAAAAGTACAAGTTAACAAACAAAAGCCCAACAATGTTTGTCCAGCCCAGATGAAGCACAACAGCGATAAAATGCCCATTGCTCCTATGTCCAGCCAGCCTTGCAGCAAACCCGATGTTATAGGCAGCCTTTAAACTACAATTTGAACAACTCTTGTCTGCGATAATAATTCATAAACACTTCGATTATCTTTGGCAAAGATTATAAAGAGCAAATAAATAATTGCAAGTCCTTGTGAAACTGTTAAACCTGTCAAAACCCATCCAGGGGTAGTTTCAGTAATTGAATTAAAATAGAAGAGCCTATAAATAAAAAAATGGGCAAGTTCCCAAGGGAGAAATTTAATGCAGTTTCTTATTAATAATTGCCCAATGCTCGCTTTGACTAAAGTTTTGTTCACAATTTGCACTCCCATTTTTCTTTTCCCTATTGTACCAGCATACTCACTATTTTCAGATATCACGAAATAAAGAATTACAGGTAATGTTAAAGTAGCAAATGCGATTAACTCTCCAATAACAGGGTTCACATTTTCTAATTTCAGATGAAAAATTGCAGAAATTGACAAAGTCGCACCAAGCAACAGTCCTATATAAATCAGAATAATAAAGTAGTCTATTATAAATGCCTTTAATCTTTTTATTATGATGGAAGTTTTCAAAGCATAAAATATAAACGTTTTTAAATAATATATCTAGGGATCGAATGCTGCTTTAAGGTTGCCTATAACTCAAAAATAGGCGAAAGTTTTGAGCCCCTATAACTTTCGTATTTTTCACCAGTCTTTTCATTTTCAATTGTTTAGTATAAATTGTTTTCACCAATAAACTTTCGCCAATACAACTTTTTATTTACGATTTAGATTATCTAAAGGGCTAATAATTTGTGACTCAACGGAAGCTTTTTTAAATAGCTTTCCTAATCTTCACTAATTGCTGCAACAGCCCTTCCAGCAAATCTAATTGCAACATATTAGCTCCATCACTTTTAGCAACAGCAGGATTGGGATGTGTTTCAATAAATAATCCATCAGCTCCGGCAGCGATGGCTGCTTTTGCAATGGTGGAGATAAGCTGTGGGTTGCCACCCGTTATACCAGAAGTTTGATTGGGTTGTTGTAATGCATGTGTTACATCCATTATAACAGGTACACCGTGTGCCTGCATAGCCGGTATATTGCGGTAGTCAACCACCAGGTCCTGGTACCCAAAGGTGGTTCCTCTTTCGGTCAGCATTATTTTTTCATTGCCGGCCGTACGAATTTTATCAACAGCAAATTTCATGGCTTCACCACTAACGAACTGCCCCTTTTTTACATTTACTATTTTTCCTGTTTCAGCTGCGGCAACTAACAGGTCTGTCTGGCGGCAAAGAAAGGCCGGTATTTGTAATACATCCACATAGCCGGCAGCAATCCTGGCTTCTTCAGGAGAATGAATATCTGTAACAACAGGCAGGGAATATTTTTTTCCGGTGTTTTGCAGCATTTTCATAGCTACATCATCACCCAACCCGGTAAAGGAAGTGCCGCTGGTGCGGTTGGCTTTACGGTACGAGGATTTAAAAATATAAGGGATGCCAAGATTTTTACAGATGGCAGCCACCTTTTCAGCCACTTCTGATAGCAGCTCTTCACTTTCTACCACACAGGGGCCTGCCAGCAGAAAGAAATTATTCTCATCGTATTGCTGGTTGGCAAATAAGTCTTGCAGGAATTTTTCCATCCGGTAAAAATACTAATAGCCAATGGCTTTCAGAAACTCTTCTTTTTTTCTCCTGGATACATCAACATAGTTACCGTTTTGCATTTCAATCTGACCTCCATCGCCTTTAATATATTTTTTTATGTAGTTAAGATTAATAAGATGGGAATGGTGGGTTCGGAAGAAAGTGTCTGTTGGTAAAATGTCTTCAAAATCTTTTAATGTTTTAGAGGCGGTAATTTTTTCCTTCCCGGAGAAATGGATTATCGTGTAATTACTGTTTGCTTCCAGTTGAATAATGTCATTGATATCAAAGAAAAGGAGGCCTTCCAGTGTGGGGATTGCTAATTTATTTAATTGCTTTTTTGGATGCTGTATGTTTTGCTGCAGCAGTTCTGCTTGTTTGTTCGTTTGAAGGGGTAAGCCATTGCTTATCCTTTCAATTGCTGATTTGAGTTCTTCAATATCCACCGGTTTTAATAAATAATCAAAAGCGGCATATTTTATTGCTTTGATAGCATATTGATCATACGCCGTGGTAAAAATAATATGAAAGTTTTTTTCTTTGAGTTCATTCAGCATTTCAAACCCATTCATCCGGGGCATTTCAATATCAAGAAATATCAACTGGGGTTTATGCTTTTTTATTAGGGATAGTGCCTCTGCACCATCGGCAGCTTCTGCTACTACAGTTATATTGTTACAATAGTTTTCCAACTTTTGCCGTAAGGCCAGCCTCCCTTTAGGCTCATCATCAACAATTATTGCTGTTATCATTTATAGTAGTTTGAGATATATTGTTATTGATGTGCCGGTTGCCATTCCAGCTTCGTTATGCAAGTCAGTTATGGTTACAGATGGCTCTTTTTCATTGTTGAATAATTTTATTCTATCATAACTGATAGTCATTCCGTAAGAAGATTCTTTACTTTGTACAATTTTACCGGCCGCTTCTCTTCCAATGCCATTATCAGTGATAGTGTATTCAATTGTGTCATTCACTCTCTTTATACTAATTTGGAGTAAACCTTCATTACCTGGTTTATTTTTTAAGCCATGTAAAATTGCATTTTCTACAAATGGCTGAATAATGAGGGGGGGGACTTTGTAGTCATTTGTCAGCAACCCGTCTTCTATAGTAATTATGTGGTTGAATTTGTTTTCGTGGCGTAGCTCCTCCAGTTCTAAATATAGCTTCAGCGTTTCGATATCTTTTGAAAAAGGTACTATGTTTTCTTTACTGCTGTCCAGGATGTTTCTCAAAAGGCGGGCAAATTTATTGAGATAGAAAGTAGCATTATATTTATCATTGTTATGAATAAAGGCATCAATACTGTTCAAGCAATTAAAAATAAAATGAGGGCTCATCTGTGCTTTAAGAGCAGCAATTTCATTTTCTATTGCTCTGCTTTTCAAATTAGCTTCCTGCCTGATATATTTTATCCTTTTTACAGTTACAGTGATAAATAAAAATAGAAAAAAAAGTGCGATGAGAGATTTAAACCATAACGTTTGATACCAGGAAGGTTTTATAGTAATACGTACTTTGTCCAGCAATATTTGTTTTTTATTTATTAAAAGATAAACGATAAAATCATATTTGCCTGCGGGTACGTTTGTATATGATGCTTTGCATTCCCCTGTATTAATATGCCATTTCTTATCAAATCCCTTTAATTGATATTTGAGCGTCATATTATGCTGATTCCGAAAGGAGGGTAAAGCGAATATGATCTCGAAAAAATTCTCTTTATCCTGGCGTAATGTAACTTCCTTAGTCTGAAGGATGCCTTTGCTCCATAAGTACTCATTGTCAAATACCTTAAATGATTTCCACTCTAACGAGGTTTTAGTATCTTCTGCTTCCTTCACATTATTTCCTTCAAAGTAATTGTAACCTGATACCCCTCCAAAAAAGATCGTATTGCTGGAAGAATCAAGAAACCATGAATTTTGATTGAATTCATTGTCTTGTAATCCGTCCGATTTTTTATAGTTGGTAAAAGTGCCTGCATTAATATTGAATCTGGAAAGGCCATTATTGGTTGAAATCCAGAGATTTCCAGTTTTATCCGGAACGACTGCATAAACGAAATTATCACCAAGCCCCTCATTTGCCGTGTAATAGATTTGTTCTCCTGTACGTGGATTTAGTTTGATTATCCCGCTTCCGCCGGTAGCAACCCACCAGCAGGTATCATTTGCAGCATATAGCTGTTTTATTTCAGATTTTGTAGTCAGATTTTCCCCGGGAAAAAAATGAATGGATGAGGTCAGTGTCTCAATTTCGATAACTTCAATGCCTGCAGAGGTACAAGCTATCATATATTTTTTCCCGTTAAACAATTTTTCTATAAGATAATTTATAGTAATGCCCCTGATAAATGAACCTTTATGTTCAATGTTTGAATAGAAGTTTGAAAATCTGTTTTGCTTTTCATCATAAATCGAAATTCCTGAGGGTGTGCCAATCCAAAGACGGCCAGTGTAATCATTTGCTAAACAAAAAACCCGGTTTGTTGTAAGACCTGTATTATCTTTTTTAAAGTAGAAGTTCTTGCATTTACCCGTTGTCATGTTTAAATTACCTAATCCACCTAATGTGGCAATCCAATAATTACCATTTTTACCAGGCAAGATATATTTGACTGTATTGTGAGGTATAGAACTCAGGCTGTCGGTAAAACGGTAGTTAGTATATCTCTCGCTGTTTTTTTTCTTAACGTATAATCCTCCGCTTAAACTGCCAAGCCAAAGTGTTTCTGATTTTGAATCGTAGTGTATGTTTTTTATATTAGAATATAAAAGCCCTCCATCGGCATGAAAGGTTTTTGTTACTGCGTGAAACTGATTAAGCATTGGGTCAAACTTGTGAAGTCCTCCGTCAAAAGTGCTAACCCAAATAATGCTGTCATTGGCAAAATATATATTACCTATATAGTTAGTTGAAAGACTGTTGTTATTAAAAGGGTCATGTTTTATATAGTTATGACTATTTGTAATTGTGTTAACTACATTTATGCCAGCATCCCATGTGCCGATCCATAATGAATTATCGTGAAATTTTATATTTCTTAAATTGTTTGAACTGAGTTTAATACTTTCTGTTTCTGTAGTATAATGTTTTATTCCTGAGGTGCTGATGTTGTATTCAATTAATCCATTAATTTTAGTTGCAATCCAGATTTTCTTTCCATCAGTTGCTAAATCCCGGACAAGCGTTGATGTGTTAGTGATATTAAATTGGTCAAACTCCTCCCGGTAAGTCACCCTTTTTTGATTGGTAATGGTAAATACACCCATATCGGTGGCAAGCCAGATAGAGGAATCTGAGATTTCGGCCATTTTATAAATACTAAACCTTTTCTTATTCACCTTATGTTCAAGCCGGAATGTAGTTTTTCTTTTTGTCAGAAGATCGATTGCATGAACAAGACTATTTTGGGTAGCAACCCATAATATGTGATTATGGTCTTCCAAAATGGCAGTTACTACTTCTTTAATAGTAGTATCGGTGGTAAATGAATTTGTAAGAAAATTATATTCTGTAAGCCCGCCACCTGAAGTCCCAAAAAAAATATTGCCCTTTCTGGTATGACAGGTAGCAATAATCTCATTGGAAGGCAGGGCTCCTTTTGTGTTTTCTGAAGTGAATAAGGTGAATGAGTGGCCGTTGTAGACATTTATACCTCCCAGAGTGGAAATCCATAACCGGCCAAATTTATCTTGAGCAGTACTTACAATGCCATTATGTGCAAGTCCGTCATCAGTTGTAAATCTTTTGAATGACATACTTCCATATTGCGAAAAT
Organism: Chitinophagaceae bacterium; assembly: GCA_016719015.1. Lineage (GTDB taxonomy): Bacteria > Bacteroidota > Bacteroidia > Chitinophagales > Chitinophagaceae > JJ008. The sequence continues at coordinate 286,515 of JADKAZ010000001.1, read as the reverse complement.
GCTGAGAATGGAACAAGTAATATGAGTAATATGGGATTTTTAAATTTCATGTATACTACCTCAAAATTGAAGTAACTGTTAGTTAGCGATTTGTTAAGTCAATTTAAGGCATGTTTGCCATATTATTTTGAATTAGTCAACAGTTCTTGTTGTGATTTGGTATGACTACCTGCTGATTGTTTTAGTTTTAAAATTTTGCGAGAACATAAGCGATGAGGCACCCGGTTATAGCATATACTGAAAGTGGCGGTGTGGCAGCATTTTCTACAAATGGCTGAATACACTATTTTGGTGGTGATGTTTGTACATCAACTCCATGAATTTGTAACCCTATCAGTTTTTTATCACTGCCACTTAAATTTTGGTTGATCTGATTTCTCAAATCACCAAAAGTAGTCACCTCTTTAAATGCCATTACATGATAAGTATGTTTATGAGTCTGAAAGAGTGCAATTAAATTATCTATTTTATTATTTAAGTCTGTAATCTTCTGATTAAGGGCATTAATTTTTTTGTCTATTATTTCATTCGAATAGTCCAGCTGTGTTCGACTACCCGACAAACTTTTGGCACTATCGCTGGTTATTTCTTTTAAAATATCAACTCTTGGTTTGTTATTTGATCGAAGTATTCTTTCGTCTTGTGCTATTATTTTTAGTGAGGAAAGAATAATGGCCAAAAGGAGTGTAATCTGTTTCAAAATTAAAAATTTAGAGATTAATAATATTGTTGATTATTTTAATACCATTTTTTAAAAGTCTGTTGCAACTCATATAATAGCAATCAGTAGAATAAAAATTTTCATAAATACCTAGTTTAATAAATTATTGATTGAAGGGGGATAAAACTTTCGGCTTATGTTTATTGCTGTTTAATAACTTGTTGTTTTACCGGCTTGTTATTAATTTGTTGTTTTTGCATTGGTAACGAAGGCCTGAATAATTCCTTCTTTATTTCCTCCACACCCGGCCGTGTGGGTAATTTCTCCATAAAATTCTTTTGTGTAATAATTTCCATCGGCAGCAACTTATCGTTCCAGAATATAGCCAGGCATTTAAAATACAATAAGCCGAGTGTCTTGCTTCTGCTGCTGGTGTGTGGTGAAATGGGTTCTTGTTCTATGGTAAAAACTTTATAGTATTTACCATTAGTGCGGGAAGGCACCGGGTATTTAGGGCCGGGACTCCAACTAGAATTATATGTTGGAATAAGAGAAACTGTAACAGGTACACCTTCCGGAATTTTTTCTGCTTGTATGAATATCATTGCAATCGAATCGCCTTCTTCCACCCGGTATTGTGTTGCCCAGGTAAGTTTAGCATCTACATATTGTACCCCAGCATATCGCCCCGCCTCGTTATTATACCTCTCTCTTCCATTTCTGGATGGGTGAAAATAGTTGGGGACAGTTAGTATAAGCTCAAAAGCATTTTGCCAGGCTGTGTCTGCTGGTCTTCCCGTTACTGATATATTTACCGGCATAACTAAAATGGTTGATGCATCTCCATAGTTAGGTAATAATATACCGGGTACTGGTATATAAGTATAATTGCCGGTGAGTTCCAGCAGTATAAGATCCTTGCCGTTTATCAGACCTTCAGCTACATTAACGGAAGCTGCAAAATGGTGTGATGATTCAGTGCTAAACTTTCTTTTACCAGTTTCGTCTTTATTTATTTTTAAAACTACCTCTGCACCTTTGCTTTTATCAACCCAGGTTACTGTTCCGTTGGAACCCGCCATGATTAATGAGGTACCAACATTTCCGGGCATTATGGATGCAATGTCCCGGCTCATCTTTTGAGTGAGGGTGAATATTTCACCGGTAAAACTTTCGCAAGTAAATACAAAGGACGTTTTATTTTCAATCCTGATGAGGTAGTTTTCCATTTGTGCATAGCTGCTGATGGAAAGAAAAGAAATGATGAATGTGATTAAGTATCGCATGATTAAAATTGTGTTATGGAAATAATTATAAAAACCAATTTTCTATTTTGAGGATGAAAAAATCAGCTCATGTGTCACTGATAGTATGCCCACTACAAATATTATCTGTCTCACAACAGGATTGAGCAGCTATAATAGTAGCATTGTTCGCTTGCATGGCATTCAATTTTAGATTTGCAAACCACCTCAGCGGAAGTAAATAGCAGTGGTAAAATGATCTTTAGCATATAAGAAGGTTCAATATGTAAATATTCTTTTATTGTGTGGGGCAGGCAAGCCACATTGAGCCATTCCCACACCCCAGTTATCAGGCGGTGGGAATATCGTAAGCCCTTACATTTGTAATTAAAATACCCGTTATGTTAAAAGACAAAATTCTCGTAATAGGAGCATCCGGTCAAATAGGAGTAGAGCTAACAATGGCCCTTAGAAAAATCTATGGTAATGCCAACGTTGTAGCCTCTGACCTGCGGGAACAAAACCCGTTATTGGAAGGAACCGGACCTTATGTTAGCCTTGATGTGATGAACAAGGAAATGCTGCATGTGCAGGTGATACGGCAAAACATTACCCAGATATATTTACTGGCAGCTATTCTTTCTGCTACCGGAGAAAAAAATCCAGGGCTGGCCTGGAACCTGAATATGACCGGCCTGCTGAATGTATTGGATATAGCGAGGGAAGAGAAATTGCATAAAGTATATTGGCCCAGCTCTATTGCTGTATTCGGGCCTACTTCGCCAAGGCAAAATTGCCCGCAACAAACCGTTATTGAACCGGCTACGGTGTATGGTATCAGTAAATATGCCGGAGAATTCTGGTGCAATTATTTTTATCAGCGATACGGCGTGGATGTAAGAAGTCTTCGTTATCCCGGATTGATTTCTTATAAGTCGGCTCCAGGTGGCGGTACTACCGATTATGCAGTAGAGATTTTTCATGAAGCATTGGAAGAAAAAAAGTATGAATGTTTCTTAGAAGAAGATACGTACCTGCCGATGATGTATATGCCGGATGCGATCAGGGCAACAATTGAACTGATGGAAGCACCCGCATCCAAAATAAATATCCGCACTTCGTACAATATATCCGGCATGAGTTTTTCTCCCAAAGAAATTGCAGCAGCTATCAAAAAACATATTCCTGATTTTAGCATGACCTATAAACCCGATTACCGCCAGGCCATTGCTGATGGATGGCCGCAAAGTATTGATGACTCTGTGGCAAGAAATGACTGGGGCTGGAAGGAAGATTATGATTTGGCTGCTATGACAAAGGATATGCTGGAGAACCTGGCTCCCGGACTTAAGTAATCTTTAGTCAACCATACTATTCTTTACGGCAAACATTACTAATCCGGCTGTATTACGGACGCCAATTTTTTCAATCAGCCGTTGACGGATTCCTTCTACCGAGCGGGGGCTTAAGAAAATATCTTTCGCTATTTCTGCTGCAGTTTTTTCTTCGCAGATAAGTTTCAATACTTCCAATTCCCTTTCTGTCAATTCAACATTCTGGTTAAAGGAGGGCTTGAGGTTATTTTTCAACACTAATTTTTTCAGCAAAGCTTTGTTTACCACATCGTTAAAATAGTAGCCATTTTCATGAACGGCATAAATAGATTTTCTTATTTCATCCGGTTCGGTGTTTTTCAATAAGTAACCATTGGCTCCATTTTCCATCAGGTGAATGATAAATTTATCATCATCGTACATGGTTACCACTAATACCTTGATCGATGGATATTTTTTACGAACAGCTTTGGTAGCTTCCATACCATCCATAATCGGCATTTTCAGGTCCATGATGATAACATCCGGCGTGGCTGATTCCAATGCTTTTAGTAATTCCTCACCATTGTCGGACTCAAAAAGCACATCAAAATTTTCGTCGGCTGATAATCCAACTTTTAATCCTTCCCGATAAATTTTATAATCGTCTGCTATAGCAATTTTTATTTTACTCATGTTGATTCGATTTAACTGGTACCTGGATATTGATACGAGAGCCTTCGGCACCCTTTGTAAAATGGATCATTCCTTTCAGCAAGATAATTCTGTTCTGGATATTTTTTAAACCCAATCCTTCTTTCTGGTAGCGGAGCTCTTCAAACTGTTCCTGGGTGAGGCCATCTCCATTATGAAAAATAACAAGATTCAGTTCATTGCCATCCATTGTGGAACTGATCAGAATTTCCGTGGCATTGGCATATTTAAGGGTGTTGTTAACGAGTTCCTGTACCATCCGGTACATGCTGATATCATTATCAGGGTTTTCTGTCTGGTAATTATCATCCAGGGCGGTGGTGGCGTTGATGATGGTGCCCTGTGTTACTTTCCGGATAAAATGCCGGATAGCCTCGTTCAAACCAAATTCTTTCAGGATATTAGAATGCAGGTTATGAGATATACCTCTTACTTTTCCAATTACATCATTCAATAACTCCCTTCCTTTCTCATGTAGTTTCTGGTCTCTTTCATCCAGTAGTTCCGCTTTGATACCGAGCAGGTGAAGTTTGGCCGATGAAAGGATGGCGCCGACCTCATCATGCAATGTTTCAGCAATTCGGTGCCGTTCTTGCTCCTCGCTGCGTACGGCGGCTTCTATAAGTTGGTTTTGCTGTTGCTCCCGTAGTTTTTCCAGGGCGGTGCGATGCTGATTTTTTTTTCGTTGATTATAAATTACGGCCAGTAATATACTGACCACCATCAGCAGCATTACACCGATGCCTAATATAACAAGATAGGTCAGGTTACTCGTCATCTTTACTGTTTAAGCTGGCAGCAATACAAATACAAAGGGTAATGTAAAATACGTTATGTACATCCCAAACATCAATAGCGAAATCTTTGTCATGCACAACCAGGTAGTCGTAAAATAGAAAAATGAAAAAACTTGCCGCAACATAGAACGTAAGCCCGATAACAATCCATACGCCGGGTTGTTTCTTGAAAGGAATACCCTTGTCTTCTATTATCAGGAAAATATAGTATTGCAGGCAATAGAATAATAGTAAAGCAGCTTCTGTTGCTAATAGCCGGCTACTTAAATTATACCTGTTGAAAAAATTTTCGTAAAAAATAAAATTTATGACAACAAAAATGATGAATCCAAATGGGATAATCATTTTTATTCGGTGCATAAATTTCTGATTAAGTAAAATAAAAAACCAGCTAAATAGTAAAAGCCTTGTTACGGAGTGTATGTTATACAGAAAATTATTACTATAAAAAAAATCCCCCAGTTCGTAACCCCATTCGGTTTTATATTTCTGTATACTGATTGCACAAATATTGATAAGCAAAGCGATAATTACATACATGCGGACTGGTCGCAGATATGAAGATTTATTCCTTTGCCTGAATAGAAAAAATAAAGGAATCAGCAATGCCCACACTTCAGACCAGTCTGTTATCTCTTTATACATAGCTTTAGATTAGCTGTATCTTTATTTTAATAAATGTCCCCCGGGGCTGGTGGAGCCGGAGGCGAGGGCTTTAAGTCTTCTTCGATAATGGAAGGGTTTCTGAATGATTCTGTAATAGCCACGACTTTATAAGAAACATATTCTCCGTATTGACGAGGACTAAAATACAAAGCAGTGAACTTATTGCCGGATGCGTTGTCCTCATCAATAAATGGCTGTAGTTGCGCCCTGTTAAAACTTATGTTGCCGAGTTCAAGTCTGTTCAAGGCCTGGTAAGTATCATTTTCGACGATAGCTAAATCCTTTTTTTTCATGGGGATTCCTTTTTCGTCGATGGCATAAATCAACAAAAAATATTCATCTCTCCATTTTTCAGCATCTTCCATATATGGTTGAAGAATAAATTTTTTGAATTCAGGGGTTTTAAAATAATCCCGGACAAACTGAAAGTCGAGGGTCATACCATAAAATTTTACTTGTGCCATATTTATATTTTTTGGGTTTGGTAATATTGAAATGGCCGGAAGTGTGTTTTTTACTTCCGGCTAATGTTTTATTCACATACAGCACAAGGCGGCGCAGGGGGAGAAGGCTTGCTATCTTCTCCTCCGGTTGGATAAGTTAACATCACTTTCGGTCCAGTAGTGGTGAATGGTACAAGAGAAGTAGAAACAATAAAATAAATTTGATTATTTGAATTTTTTATTGGATAAAAATATAGATCCTTTGCATTAGTTGCATTGATAGTGCCGCCGATCAAGGTTTTAATTTGTTTCTTTGTTAATTCGTTATTACCCATGATTTTCAAGCCTGTTGTATCCCATGAGTTAGTAGAGGCAGGTGTAAGGGTTTTTAATACATTTTGGTATACGTTATTTTTATTGGCACCAAAAGCTACAGCTTGCATAAATTGAGAAGAACCATCATCGCTGAATTGAATTAATATTTTTTTTGCATTTGCCCCTGTATTATTAAAAAGATCAATCAATGCCTGTTTATCTAATTTTAGAACGGTAAACGGTCCGGCAGTCAGTGCTTTAGAAGAAGTATTTTCTTGATTGGTTTCAGCACTTTGTTCTTTTTGTTCTTTAGGGGTTTCTTTATCCCCATTATTACAAGATAGTAATGTGAGACAACATGAAATAATAACTGTGCTTACAAAATTTTTACATACTGAAGTACTCATAACAGTTGGTTTTTGGTGGTTAAATAATCAGAGTGAAGCTCTCTCAGGCGGGATTAAATCTTCAACTAAAATAAACTCCTCCACCGAACTTTCAAAGGGTTACCCCGAAGATTGCGTAGATACTCTCAGGTTTGCGTAGTTGTACGCAGCTTAGCCAACTCCAAATGAGTAGAAGAAGTTTTTTAAACAGGTGCCATTTCGCAGTTGTTCTTTTTTGCCGTAGTACTACTTATTTAGTCACTATCAGCAGTTATACGCAGTTATATAGTTGATTATACAGCCTTACTACGCATTCTCTTTTTTGCGCATTTCCTACCTTGTTTTCAGGCTGCCTGCGGGGCAAAATTGTGTTATAAAAATTATTATTTATGACACAAAGAACCTTATCCAGCATCATCTTTACGGTGATATTTTCTTTGGCTACATCAGCGGCAATAGCCGGTGGTCATACGGCTAAAACTGAGTCTCACACTTCCGGTATCATCAAAACAACTGGTGCCGCTGATCATTCAGAACAGGGAAATAAAACTTCCTCTTTCCCGGATTCACATCCCAAGGCTCCCCATAGTAAATTGCATGCTCCCCAAATGGAAGAGCTTCCCCATATCCATAAATTTCATAAAGAAAGAGTAAAGAAGATAAAAAAGCACCATGGTAAATACTGGTTTTTAAGCCAGGTGATTTTGGCCCTTTGCCATATCTCGATACTTATAATTGGTTACTTGCATGCAACACACTAAAACCGCTGTATTGAAAATTTGCCGAAAGGCTGGGAGGGGAGTTTTTCCACTTCGAGGTTTGTTACTTGAGCCTTCGGAGGCCCTTGATGGCACCATTCTACCAGATTATCTAACTGCTCTTTTGTTCCCGAGGCAATTATATAAACACTCCCATTCGTCAAATTTTTAACCTGCCCGGTTATACCAAGAGTAATTGCTGTTTCTTTGGTGCTTTGCCGGTAATAAACCCCCTGCACTTTTCCGGAAACGGTGATGGAAATGGTTTGCAGCATTTTATTATTTTACTGGTGGTGGGGCATCAGCAAATTTTTTATGTTTCCCTGCCAGTTTCCCAACAAATAAAACAATTGGAAATATTACTTTTTTTACAAAAGCCGGGATCTCAGTCATATCAAATTCTGTTTGATACCGGGTCATCAGCCAGGCTCCGTCAAACTGCGATGGTTGCTTACCACCATTGGCTTTGGTTGATTTATAAATTTCTGTGAGAAAATACTCAACATTATGAGCTGGCTTTATCCATCCTCTGCAAATCAAAGGAGCATTGCCTGCATTCCAAAAACGATGTGGATCACCAGCTTCAAAAGTTATCGTTTCCCCTTCACCAAAAAATTGTTGTTCTCCGCCCTGGTGTTGAATACCGATTTTTCCTTTAACAACAGTGAGGCTTTCGGCTTGTTTAAAATGGACATGCATTGGTGGTCCCGAGTTGGGCTGAACTAAATTCTCAACTTCTAACCAGTCGCCTTGTGCACCAGACACAAGTTGTAAAAAGGTGATTAGCTCACCGCCACCATTATCAATGGTATGAGGATATGAGTACCGCATCAGATTAAGTTTTGGCAAAATAAATTTACGAAATCAGCTGAAAGAAACAAGGGCGACGATTTCTTCCAGGTATTGCTGGTCGGTGGTGTCGAACTGGTCGTATTCGCTACTGTCAATATCCAATATTGCCACGACCTGATTGTTGTGTATTACCGGAACAACAATTTCAGATTTTGATAAACTACTGCAGGCAATATGGCCGGGAAATTTTTCTACATCAGGAACGATAAGAGTTTTTGATTGCGCCCAGCTGCTTCCGCAAACACCTCTTCCTTTTTTTATCCGGGTACAGGCAACCGGTCCCTGGAATGGAGCCAGCACTAACTCATCCTTCTTCACTATATAAAAACCAACCCATAGCCAGCCGAATTGTTCTTTTAATGCGGCCGTTAAATTGGCCATATTGGCAATAAGGTCGGGCTCACCATCCAGTAGCCCTTTTATTTGAGGAATCAGTGATTGATATTGTTCGGCTTTGCTGCCGGTAATGATTGCTAAATCTTCTGCCATATAATAGTTAATTCATTGCTGGATTTACTTCTTTTCTATCAGCACTACCATAATTTTTTATTTCATTGTACAGCGTATCTCTCTCCACCGGTATTCTTTTCGCCTGCTTGATCAGCGTAACTAATTCTTCTGTACTCATTGATGGAGTCTGCTCTTCGGAACCGGCCATGCTGTATATTTTAGTAGTGTCGTCAATTGTTCCGTCTATATCATCCACACCAAAAGAGAGGGAAAGTTGTGCATTCTGCCTGCCCAGCATGGGCCAATAGGCTTTCAGGTGAGGAAAGTTATCTAAGTATATCCTTGCAATGGCATAGGTTTTCATGTCTTCTACCAATGTGCTTTCGGGAATATTGCTCATGTCATTATCCTTATTGCGGAATTTGAGTGGGATGAAAGTATTGAAGCCACCGGTCTTATCCTGTAATTCTCTTAACCTTCTCATATGATCAACCAGGTGTTCATGTTTTTCAATATGGCCATAGAGCATGGTGGCATTGGAATGTAATCCCAATTGATGTGCTGTTTCATGAATCAATAACCAGCCATCAGCATTTACTTTATCAGCACAGATTTTTTCTCTTATTTCCGGGTGAAAAATTTCGGCACCTCCGCCGGGAATACTGTTAAGTCCTGCTTCAATTAAAAACCTTAATCCTTCTTCCACACTCACTTTTGCCTTTCGGAACATATAATCATATTCAACTGCCGTAAAGGCTTTAATATGTAATTCCGGACGATGTGTTTTAATAGCTTTCAGTAAATCAGCAAAAAATTGCAGATCCATTTTGGGATGAACGCCACCAACGATATGCACTTCTGTGATGGGCTGCCCGTCGTATTTTTTTACCATGTGCAGCATCTGGTCGATATTAAGTTCCCAACCTTCATCTCTTTTTGCGTAGAGCTTGCTGTAGGAACAGAAATTGCAACTGAACACACATACATTCGTCGGTTCGATATGAAAATTCCGGTTGAAGTATACTTTATCACCGTTCTTTCTTATCCTTACTTCGTTGGCAAGGCTGCCCACAAAACCCAAACTGGCTTTTTCAAAAAGCAGCAATGCTTCTTCATCGGTAATTCGCTGCCCCGCTTTTACTTTTTCAGCTATCGCTTTTAGGTCTGCGGATAAATCGGTTGTAGTTATCATGAATCAATAACAATTTTATAGCGGTAAAGTTACGACTAGAAAGGAGAAGTTTTGGAATACTAAGACAAAGAGGCACCAAGACACCAAGGGAATAAATAGGAGATGATCTGTATTCTCCGTGCCTCCATGTCATAGGACCTTTGTGATTCAAAAGAGAAAATCCTTATCTTACCTTTTGATTGCTTTTATAACTCAAAATACCGGCTCATGACTAGTAAATTCAGATTGACGATACTCAGTTTCTTCCAGTTTTTTGTATGGGGTGCCTGGCTGATAACCATTGCAACCTATTTTTTCTCCAATAACATGGGAACGGGAGTACAGTTTGGAGCTATTTTTTCTACGTTGGCTATTTCTTCTCTCATAATGCCCGCATTAACCGGAATTCTTGCTGATAAGTGGATCAATGCAGAAAGGCTTTATGGCATACTTCATATTTTATATGGGGCAGCATTATTTTATGTGCCACAGGTAAAAGATGCCGATACTTTGTATTATGTAATTTTTGCTGCGATGCTTTGTTACATGCCTACTATTTCACTCTCTAATTCTATTTCCTATACTATACTTAAAAGAGAAGGGTATGATGTGGTGAAAGTATTTCCTCCAATACGGGTTTGGGGAACAATAGGATTTATCGCCGCTATGTGGATAACCAACCTTACGGGAAGCAAAGGGAATGCTAACCAGTTTATAATCGGTGGAATTGCTGCTATCGCCTTAGGTATTTACTCTTTTACACTGCCTAAATGCCCGCCACAAAAATCAATTGCCAAAGGAGCTTCGATAATTGAGCAATTGGGTTTAAATGCGTTTAAACTGTTTGCAAAGTATAAGATGGCGTTATTCTTTATTTTTTCCATGTTTTTGGGGGCTGCATTACAGTTAACAAATATGTATGGGGATACTTTTTTAGATGATTTCAAAAAAGTACCTGCTTACGGCCCCGAATCTTTTGTGGTAAAGTATTCCACCATCATCATGTCCATATCGCAGGTGTCAGAAACTGTTTTTATTCTTACGATACCTTTCTTTTTAAAACGGTTTGGTATTAAGAAGGTAATGCTGTTCTCAATGCTGGCATGGGTGCTGCGATTTGCTTTATTCTCTTATGGCAATCCGGCCGATGGCCTCTGGATGATCATTCTTTCCTGTATTGTGTATGGGATGGCATTTGATTTCTTCAACATCTCTGGTTCTTTGTTTGTGGAGACGACAACAGACTCTTCTATCCGGTCAAGTGCACAAGGCTTATTTATGATGATGACCAATGGGGTAGGTGCTTTCATGGGAAGTAAGATTAGCGGTTATGTAATTGATAAATACTTTACCGTAAACGGGGGAGATAAGGACTGGCATAATATCTGGCTCAGCTTTGCTGCCTATGCTTTAGTGGTGGCAATTCTCTTTGCTATATTTTTCAGGCATAAACATGATCCTAAGGAGGTGGCAAATGTGCAGCATTGATAAAGATTACTTCAAACTAAAAAACCGTTCAACTGAACGGTTTTTTAGTTTATTAAAAGCAAGAATTATATATGTGCTTCAATTTTCTTTACAAAGTTTCCTTTAGGTTGTGCACCTACTAATTTATCAACCACCTGTCCGTTCTTTATAAAAAGAATAGCGGGGATAGAAGTGATGCCATAGTTCATAGATACCTGCGGGTTTACATCCACATTTACTTTACCTACGTTTACTTTACCATCATACTCTTTACTCAGCTCTTCAATTACTGGTCCGATAGCACGGCAAGGTCCGCACCATTCTGCCCAGAAATCCACTACGGTCAGTTTATCTGAAGCCAATACATCTGTCTGAAAATTTGAATCGGTATACTCTTTTGCCATTTTTATTTTTTTGGTTTTAATTACTTAAGGGAGGACAAATTTAAGGCCGTTCGGGTTAACATGAAGTAGTGACGTGTATTTGTGTAAAACTTGTCAGGTTTGCTAGCCGCTTTGCTGAAATGTCTGCCATTATATGGTTTGCACCTGTACTTCCAATTCCGGTTTTTTCTCTAAATATTCTACCATTTCTTCATTCATTTCGAAACCATTCGTCATTGTAACTAAGCTGATTTTCATCTTGTTCGTGGGTTCAGTCAATGTAAATTTAAAGGTCGATTTACCCGGGTGGCTTTTCATATTCTTCTCCATAAAACTCACCACTTCGGCGCTGATCGATTGCGGATGTGCTTCTATTGTTACCTGTTTAGTCATGTTTCTTTTCATCGTTTCTGCCAGGGAAACAGACATTACTTTAAATTCAAATTCGTCTTTATTGTATCTCGGTTTAAAATAACCATTGATCAATACCGTACTTCCTTGTTGTAATAAAGGATGGAGACGCATATAATCTTCACTAAACAACGGAAATTCGGTTTTCCCCGAATAATCTTCAATAATGAAATTGCCATACTTATTTCCGCTTTTTGCAATCCTGTGTTGTGCATCTACCACTAACGCCACCAATCTAAAAGGACGACCGGGATTAGGTTGCAGTTTTATTGCATCTTTAAACTCCAAAAAATCTGCAAGAGGTGTAACGCCATAATGCCGCATTTCAAATTTGTAGTTATCCAGCGGGTGGCCACTTATATAAATGCCGGTCACCTCTTTTTCGTTGTCTAATTGTTTTATCAATGGCCAGGGTTCGCATTCAGGAATTCTTGGTGGCGGTATTTCCATGCTGATGGGTAAATCTCCAAACAAGGTATTGGTAGCTGTTGCATTTTGCGTGGCATACACCTGTCCGTATTTAATTATTTTTTCGATACCATTAATCATTTCTCCGTCCGGTACATTAAAATACTGTGCCCGGTGATGTTCAGGAAAGCAATCAAAGCCGCCGGCATGAGCCAGACTCTCTAATGTTTTCTTGTTAACGGTGCGTTGATTAATGCGTTTGATGAAATTAAATATGTTAACGAAGGAGCCCCCTTTTTTTCGTTCTTCAATAATGCTTTCTATGGCAGCTTCACCCACACCTTTTAATCCACCAAGACCAAAACGGATTTCCCCTTTATCGTTTACAGCAAAGCCTTTCTGCGACTCATTAATATCAGGTCCAAGCACTTTCAATCCCATCCGTTTACATTCTTCCATAAAGAATGTAATCTTATCAATACTGCCGGCGTTGTTCAATACTGCCGACATATACTCAGCAGGGTAGTGGGCTTTTAAATAAGCAGTTTGATAGGCTACATACGCATAGCAGGTAGAGTGAGATTTGTTAAAAGCATATTGGGCAAATGCTTCCCAGTCTGTCCAGATTTTTTCTAATTTTTCAGGAGGCATGAGTTTTTCAGTGGCCCCGGAAATAAACTGTGCCTTCATTTTATCCAGCACTGCTTTTTGTTTTTTACCCATTGCTTTACGCAATACATCCGCATCTCCTTTGCTAAAGCCAGCCAATTTTTGCGCCAGCAACATTACCTGCTCCTGGTACACGGTGATGCCATAGGTTTCCTGCAGGTATTCTTCCATTTCGGGTAAGTCATACTGAATAGCTTCCCGGCCATGCTTTCGGTCAATATAGTTTGGGATGTAAGCAATAGGGCCGGGACGATACAAGGCGTTCATAGCGATCAGGTCGCCGAATTTATCAGGCTTTAATTCCCGTAAATATTTTTGCATTCCGGCACTTTCAAACTGGAACGTACCAATCGTAGCACCATGCTGATATAATTCAAACGTTTTTTTGTCGTCTAAAGGAATTTTATCTAAATCAATTTCTACTCCGTGAATTAATTTGATAAGAGCCAGTGCATTTTTTAATACGGTCAGTGTTTTCAAACCTAAAAAGTCCATCTTGATAACACCGGCATTTTCAATATCATTTCCCTCTATCTGTGTTAACCACATAGGAGATTCCTTCGAGGTAGCAACAGGAATCATTTCCATCAGATCTTTAGGAGCAATGATAATCCCAGCAGCATGGATGCCTGTACTACGTACAGAACCTTCGAGTCTTTCTGCTTCATGTAAAACTTTACTCAATACAGAATTGGTGTCTTTATAAATCTCCCGGAGCTTTTTTATATTCTCCATATCATCACTGTTCATCCCTTCTTTCTCTTCCAATGATTTTTCACCTCCTGAGCTTGCCGAAGAATTTGTTTTCATTGGTGCATGCAAGACTCTTCGCAATTCTGTACCGGGACGATCAGGAACCAATTTAGTTAAGGCACGGCTTTCAGGCAATGGTAAATCCATCACCCTTGCTACGTCTGCTATACTTGATTTGGCAGCCATGGTTCCATAGGTAATGATTTGGGCCACCTGGTTCTTTCCATATTTTTCAACTACATAGTCAATTACTTTTTGCCGGCCTTCATCATCAAAGTCGGTGTCAATATCCGGCATCGATTTACGGTCAGGATTCAAAAATCTTTCGAATAGTAAATTATATTTTATCGGATCTATATTGGTGATGCCAATACAATAAGCTACCACCGAACCGGCTGCAGACCCACGGCCCGGGCCAATAAAAACTCCTTTATCTCTTCCGGCCTGGATAAAATCTCCTACAATTAAGAAGTAACCGGCGAAACCCATCATTTTAATAATGAACAATTCAAATTCTAATCGTTCTCTTATTTCATCTGTTATTTCGGTGTATCGTTTAGCTGCACCTTCATAAGTAAGATGTTTTAAGTATTCCCATTGGTTCTGTGATTCAGCAGATACTTTATACTTGCCAATTGTTTCTTCCTTAGTATGAATCTGGAATCTTTTTTCTATTGGGAAATTGGGTAATAAAATATCACGGGTAAGATTCAGCAATTCTACTTTGTCAACTATTTCATTGGTATTATCAATAGCCTCGGGCAGGTCATGAAAGACTTTACTCATTTCCCCGGATGTCTTAAAATAAAACTGGTCGTTGGGAAATGCAAAACGTTTGTCTTTTACATTAATATCATCATCATTAAAATCCCGCAAGGCGGGGGTGGAGATTTTTTCGCCGGTATTAATGCAGAGCAATATATCATGGGCGTTGAAATCATCCTGCTCTACATAATGCGAATCGTTGCTGGCAATGATTTTTACTTTATATTTTTTGGCAAATTTTATCAGCACTTCATTTACCTTATCCTGTTCGGCCATGCCATGGCGTTGCAGCTCAACATAAAAATCTTCCTGGAAAATATTGAGCCACCATTTAAATTCATTTTCACCTTCTTCCTCACCCTTTTTTAAAATAGCCTGTGGTATGGATGCTCCCAGGCAACAGGTAGTGGCAATCAGGCCTTCATGGTATTTCAGAATAAGCTCTTTGTCAATACGGGGGTACTTACCATACATACCTTCAACGAACCCCAGCGATGTAAGTTTGATAAGATTTTTATAGCCCACTTCATTCTTCGCTAACAGAATCTGATGAAACCTTTTATCTTTTAATTCTTTGGTAAATGTCTTGATATGGCGGTTCTCGGTGATGTAAAATTCACAACCAACAATGGGTTTGACTTTTACATTGCCGTTTTCATCTTTATGCTTGTAGGCTTCGGCTACAAATTCAAAAGCACCAAACATATTGCCATGGTCGCTGATGGCCAATGCCGGCATTTCATCTTTTATAGCTTTCTTATAGAGGTTTTGTATAGAGGCAGCTCCGTCAAGAAGTGAGAATTGTGTGTGTACGTGAAGGTGTGAGAATTTCATGGAATACAAATGTGATAATGTGATGATGTGCTAATTTGAAAATGAAATTGCCCACCCCAATAAAATATTATAAAATCAATCGATAATTCACCAACGCTAAACCCAGAACTCTGAATTCTTCATTTCTTTTTAAATGTATAAATACTTATCGAACCGCTACTATAACTGCACACCCAGGCTTCTAACTTATCGTCATTCTCATAAATATCTGCACCAACCGGGTGGCCGCCACAGGGCAAAGATGCCACTTTTTCAAAGTTGTCTTCATTGATTTTGTACACATCAACATAGTCGCTGGTGTAGCAGGTTACAAAAATGAACTTATGGTTTTTTGATAATACTATCGTTCTGGGTTGTGAGTGGGTTTTAGCAGAAAATAATTGTTTGCCAGTGGCGACGTCAATACAGGCAATAGTGCCGAGGCTGTTGTAGGAGACAAATAAATGACCGCTGGTATCCATCACCACATGACGTGGGCTGCTCCACACATTCATAATGCTTTCGCTTTTCCAGGTATTATTATCTACCACATTCAGGCTGGCACCACCCATAATGGCGATATACGATTTCTTGTTTTTATCATCCACCGCAATGCCTCTCGGAATAGCAGAAGTAGGGATGGTGCTGATTACTTTTCCATATGGCATGGTATTTTCATCCATTTCAAGGACACTGGTGTTCCTGGAATGCCAGTTACTCACCAGCAAATATTTGCTATCGGCTGTTCTCGAAATCACTTTAGGTGTTTTACCAGTCTCAATCAAAGGCACCCGAAACGAATCTTTTTTAGCCGCACCCGGATAAATAACTGTTACCGGTTTTGTTTTTTGTTCAGCCGTAGTTACAGCATTATTTTTTGAAAAATCATTCACCCAAATAGGTACAATACCATCAGCATTGTGCAGTGATACCCATAATATTTTATCATCGTGGCTAAAGCAGGCTTCCACCGGTTTTTCCTGGAATGAAGCGATTGGGCGACTTTTATTATAATCCCAGCCCATGCCCCTGGTTGGAGTAAATTTAAACTCACGGGTAAGTTTTCGGCTTGCCTGGTCAAATTCATACACACTCATTCCTTCCAGGTTCATGGCATAGAGTTTTGTGCCACTTGAATTAAAAAGGACGGATTTTGTGCCACCGGCTGCCGTAATCAACTCTTTTTTCTCATATTCAATAGTTGAATAAGGCCTGAGGATAGGAGCTATCGGAAGGGTGTCTTTTACTTCGATGTTTACTAAAGAGTCATTATCTGCTTGTCCGGTGCTGCCAGAACTTTGACAACCAGTTGCCAGGAAGAAAAGAGTAATAAAGGATAATAGTGCTTGCATGGTTCAAATGGTGGGTAAAACATTAAAATTAAGCCCCTTAAATTACATTGATTGCCCTTAAAATCCACATGATGTTAGAAAGTCTAAATCATTTATTTACAAAGCTTTAGTTGCCTGGCAATATCAGGTGTGGAAATTCGTTTACAGTATGTGGTTTTTTTTGGGCATTTAACGCTATTTTTGCCAGCCTCCGCTTTTGGAGAAAACCTGTTTGTCGACCTTGCGTTGCTTCGGCTGGTAAATCGTCAACAGGAGATGTGAAAAACCCCATGAAATCATCCTTAAACGAAAGACGTAATGGTTAAGCAAATATTACCAGCTATAGCATTTGTATTTTTTTTGAGCAGCTGCTCTACTTTCAAGCCACTTAATTTTACCAGTAGCAGACAGGTGATGTCTTCACCTGTACCAGCAGGTTCAGCAAGATTTATAGACGAAATTTCAGTCACTCCACAGATAAGTTCAGCTACGACAGAAGTAAAAGCTGAACCAAAGGTTGTCCTTACTAACAGTAGTAATGTAAACATCATTGAATCACCTGTTGAGAAAAAAGATGATAATGTTCTTGGACAGTTTATGGCCAGCCGTCCCTCTGATGTTGAAATGGCTTCTTCTATTCAATTCAAATATGCTGTGTTGATGAATACGGAAGTTGAATCACTTCCCAGCCGTACCTTATTGGAAAATGTAGACGATTGGTATGGTGTACGCTACCGTACTGGTGGTAATACCAAAAGTGGTATTGATTGTTCGGGTTTTACTGTCGCAGTTTATGCATCAGTTTACGGTATTATGCTGCCAAGGGTTTCAAGAGAGCAATATCGTACCAGTCGTAAGATTTCCACTACCGAATTAGAAGAAGGAGATTTGGTTTTCTTTAATACTAACGGTAGTGGTGTATCGCATGTAGGTATTTATCTTGGCAATAATAAATTTATTCATGCTTCTGTTTCAAAAGGAGTAATGGTGAGTGGCCTGTTTGAACCATATTACCTGAAGCGTTATGTTGGTGCCGGAAGGATAGATAACAAACAAGTTGTCACTAATTATACTTTTTAATTCCCAGTCTTTTTTTAATACTCATCATCACCGGCAAAATGTCTGGTGTCAGGTTCATTTTAATGACTCCTGTGGCATATAGCAGTACAAACAAAATGCTTCGCACAAACATCCCCTTCAGTCCATGCATGTCTTTAAATGCAAAATAGCAGATGCCATAGCAGGCGGCAGCCAATAATATAGTATACAGGGATTGTATTGTTAACGGGAATAATTTAAACTTCTTCCATAAGAAAACAATCCTGATAATATTATATATGGTGATTGATATCATGGTGGCTATTGCCGGGCCTATTATTCCATATTGGGTAGTAAGGATATAAGTTAATGGTAACATTACTAATAATAAAACAACCCCGCTGAGAAGTTCAAATTTCCAATAAGTGGAAGTGGCAATAATCTGTGCATTAACTCCAGTGCCCATATCAATTATTTTGGTCAGGCCGAGTATAAAAAATAGCCATGCTGCTTCCAGGTAGGCTGGCTTTACTCCAAAAGTATTGATGCCATCAGCAAAATTCATCCATATAAGTAAGAAAATAGCACAGGCAAAAATGAGCTGGTTAATAGATGACCGCTGATATACTTTTTGCAGTAACGCCATATTCTTATCCTTCCAGGCTTTAGAAAGGTGAGATATTGAGGCTGAGACAATACCCCGTTGTGGCGCCTGAATGATACTGGTCATGATGGTTGCCAAACCAAACACACCTGCTTTGGCAGATCCATCTTCCAGCAGCGAAGCAATTACGATGGTATCAAAAACCTGTGAAATGGTAAAGATCAGGGTGCCACCATAAACAAATGTACAGAGGGTAATAATTTTTTTGAAAAATCGCCGGCTTACTTTACTGACCGTAAAAGTGAAATGAATTTTCTTTGTAATGATTAAATATCCTAATAAGCTGATTGCAATACCCGGATAGGTGAAAGCAAATAATTTGATGAACAGATCAAAGTCTTTAATTGTGTTGGTAACAAATAATACTATTAATAGCGTAGTAAATAACCTCCACTGCACTTCCCTGAAAAAATTAGCCACAATAGATTTATGAAGGCTCCACGCATAGGCCTCCAGTACTGTATAAATTGTAAGGCCAAGTCCCATTGGGAAAATCCAGTAATAATATGCCACCAACTGTGGTGCATTGGTACCAAATTTTTGTATTACTAAATGTTTTAAACTCCATCCTGCAATCATTACCAGTACAAATCCAACAGTACTTACCAATAATGCCCAGGTTATTAAATCATTTTTTCGGGGAGGAAGATTGTCGTTATAATAGGGAAAGAATTTAAAAATGTAGGCGGGCATAGCCATGGTGGCAAAAGCCGACATCATTGTTGCAATGGCAATAAAAATAGTTGTCAGGCCATACTGCGCAGCAGAGAAGTCGTTGGCAGTCCCCTGGCGGGTAAAGAAATATGTATTCAGCAGGCCGACAGCAAAGCCGGTATAAATAACCAGAGAGGAAATAATACTTTGCCGGCGAATACTACTCATGCGGTAAAGATAGTGATTGATGAAAAGTCAGTCGCCAAGAGTGCTATTGAATCTTTTTTACTTTGATATAAAAATTCTTATCAATTACAAGTCCCTTACTTTTTAAATCAGCAGTCATGGTGACGGACTTCCATTCCGCAGTTGGATGAAGCCAGTCGCTGGTCCCTTCAATCCGTACAGGCATATCGAAATCAGTTATACAATTAGCCCAGCGATAGGAAATCTTATCCCCCTGGGTAGTATATTCCAAAACAGGGATTTTTGTTGTTCGCAGGTATTGGTCAAAAATTTTTGACATGTCTTTACCTGATACCCTGGAGAAATAAACTTCTACATCTTTTGAGTCAACTGTCTGGTGATAAAAGTCTTTATTCAGCCCCCGTAAAATTTTTTTGAATACAGAATCATCGTTTATCACCTGTCGGATTGTATGTAAAAGATTAGCTCCTTTATTATACATGTCGCCACTACCTTCTTTGTTTACTCCATAATAACCTATCAGAGGTCTGTCATTGCTGATATTATTCCGGATTCCCTGTACATATTCATCTCCGGCTTTTTTACCATAATGGTATTCCACAAATAAGGCCTCGGAATACATCGTAAATCCTTCATGCACCCACATGTCAGCAATATCATTAGTGGTAATGTTATTGGCAAACCATTCATGACCGCTTTCATGAATTATGATGTAATCCCATTTTAGTCCCCAACCCGTGCCGGATAAATCACCGCCGAGATAGCCATTCTGGTAATGATTGCCGTAGGCGGTTGCACTCTGGTGTTCCATACCAAGGTGAGAGGATTCTACTAACTTATAACCATCCTCATAAAAAGGATAGGGACCAAACCAATATTCAAAAGCTTCCAGCATGGGTATTACATCACGGCCAAATTGTTTCTTAGCCTTCTCAAGGTTATAATCAAGCACCCAATAATCAAGGGAGAGATTTTTTTCAGTTTCGCCGATATAGTTATCATAAAAATGAACATACTTTCCGATGTATGGAACGATGTTATAATTGTTGATAGGATTTTTTACTTGCCAGGTATATAAGATATTGCCATCTTTCTGGTCATCTTTTGAATATAATCTTCCGTTAGCAACCGCTACTAAAGTATCAGGCACTTTGATCTGAATTAGGGCTCCCTGATCTGGTTCGTCACTCTGATGATCTTTGCAAGGATACCAGACACTGGCGCCTAGACCCTGGCAAGCGACCGTCATCCAGGGACGACCTTTTGCATCCTTACTCCAAATCCAACCACCATCCCAGGGAGGATTAACTGCTCTACGGGGCGTACCCTGGAAATATATCTTAAGGCTATAGAGTGTAACGGGATTCTTCTTTTGCAGTGCTGTTTTTGCAGCAATGAAATTAAAGCTTCCAAAGTCAATCAGGTAAATATTGCCATCTCTTTTAAAATGCGTTATTTGCTTGTTGTTGAAAACAATGCTGTCAATTACCATCGGCTGTTGCAGGTCAATCTGCATTTTTTTATTCTTGCCGTCAGTAGTAACATCAAAACCAATTTGGTTCCAGCCCTTGATAGTTTCTGTTTTGTAATCCGGGGCCACATAAATATTATAGGAAACTACATCCCACCATGCCCTTTCCGGGTTGATGCTGCCCCTGAGTGTATCCTGCCGGGTGAATTTATTTTTCTGATTTAAGGGCTGTGCACAGGCAAAATAAGTAAGGCAACATAAAAAGATAGAAATATAGAACGACCCGGCAATGTATTTCACGGTGATTTGTTTTGTTACTGTAAATTTAAGCCTTGATAAGTAAGATGAACGTTAAAAGTATTTACATAAAAGTAATAGTGTTATTGTCACTGGCACTGCAATTGTCTTCCTGTTATAATAAAAAAAATGACGAAGCCAATGTATTTCATTATAACGAGTTTAATGGGATAGCCTCCCTTGATCCGGCCTTTGCAAAAAGCCAGTCTACCATGTGGGCGGCGCATCAATTGTATAATACCCTGGTGGAAATAGATGATAGCTTGCATATGGTTCCTTCCATTGCCAGGAGCTGGGATATTTCAGCCGACAGGATGACTTTTATTTTTCATCTTCGAAATAATATTTTTTTCCATGATGACCCGGTATTCCCCGGGGGTAAAGGAAGAAAATTGACCGCACAGGATGTTGAGTATAGCTTTAACCGGATAATTGACAAGCAAACGGCAAGCCCGGGGTCATGGATATTTAACCGTAAAGTTGATACGATTCAGCCTTTTAAAGCAATTGATGATACTACTTTTCAGTTAAAACTGTTGCGTCCTTACCTTCCGATGTTAGGTATCATTTCTATGCAGTACTGCTCAATTGTAGCAAAGGAAGCAGTAGAAAAATACGGAACGGATTTTCGCCGCCATCCTGTTGGTACGGGGCCTTTCCAATTTGTAGCATGGGAGGAAGGACAAGCATTGGTATTAAAAAAGAACTCTACGTACTTTGAAAAAGATAAGAATGGAAAAGGACTTCCTTACCTGGATGGCATAAGGGTGTCGTTTTATGATAGTAAGGCTACAGAATTCCTGTTGTTCCGACAAAAACAACTGGATTTTATTAATGACATTGAAGCATCTTTTAAAGATGAAGTTCTGACAAAGAAAGGAACGCTTCGTAAAGAATGGGATGGTAAAATAGTACTGACCACCAACCCATATCTGAATATTGAATATCTCGGCATATTAGTTGACTCGGCCAATGCGCTGGTGAAAAACTCACCAATGCGTTCAAAGAAAATAAGGCAGGCTATCAACTATGGATTTGATCGCCGTAAAATGATATTATATCTCCGCAATTCATTGGGTACGCCGGCTGAGTCTGGTTTTGTTCCTATGGGTTTGCCTTCGTTTGATTCATCTGTGGTCAAAGGATATAATTACAATCCGGCAAAGACAAAACAACTCTTAGCCGAAGCCGGTTATCCCGATGGGAAAGGATTGCCCGCAATAAAGTTGCTGACGGTTGCCATTTATGCAGATATGGCAAATTTTATTGCCAAACAATTAGAAGAGTCCGGCATACCTGTGCAGGTAGAAGTAGTACAGAAGTCGTTATTATTAACGATGACATCCAGTTCTACCGCCGCTTTCTTCCGTGCAAGCTGGATTGCGGACTACCCGGATGCAGAAAATTATTTGTCCGTTTTTTATTCGAAAAATCCTGCCCCTCCAAACTATACCCGTTATAAAAGTGCAAGTTTTGATGAAGCATTTGAAAAGGCTATCCGGGAGGATAACGATTCTATCCGCTATAAACTTTATCAGCAAGCAGATAAGATAATGATTGAAGATGCACCCGTTGTACCGTTATGGTATGATAAAGTTGTTTGGCTGGTGCAGCCTGGTGTAAAAGGGTTTTCACCCAATGCGCTGAATTTACTTGAATTAAGAAGGGTGAAGCTGAAATAAAAAACCGGACATTATCTCCGGTTTATTTTATTAGTCCTTTTTTAATTTGTCCTTGAATACCTTTCTGAACTTATCTAATTTAGGTCGTATTACAATCTTACAATACGGGTTTGAGTTTTCATTATTTTCGAAGTACTGCTGGTGATAATCTTCAGCGGGGTAAAATTTCGTATAGGCAGTGACCTCAGTAACAATTGGTTTGTCAAAAGCACCACTTTTGTTCAGTTCCGTTTTATATTTTTCTGCTTTTTCTTTTTGTTCTTCGTTATGATAAAAAACAGCACTGCGGTATTGTGTTCCAACATCCGCACCCTGGCGATTTAATGTGGTGGGGTCATGAGTTTCCCAGAATACTTCTAAAAGTTCATCAAAAGTAATTTTTGCAGGGTCATAGATTATTTGCAAACATTCTGCATGACCAGTTTGTCCTGTGCCAATTTCCTTATAAGTGGGGTTTGTCGTTTTACCACCGGTATAACCGGAAGTGGCACTGATAACTCCGTCGAGTTCTTCAAATATTGCTTCCGTACACCAAAAACATCCATTCGCAAAAGTGGCAGTTTCTACGGCAGGCAATGCATTTTGATTCTTTGGTTCCATATTATTATCCTTAGTTATGTTAGTAGATGTAGGTGTTTTTTGTGCACAGGAAAATAGTGTTGTTAATCCAACGATAGCTGCTGTCAAAGTTGCTTTCATACTATTTGGTTTAAATTTCTTCATGGTAAATTTCGGTCAATTTCACATCATAGCAAGAGCTTGTTTTGTAAGTTGCATTCTAATTAGATTTTTTGCGTATACATTAACACATTTGTTGATAACAAATTTATTTACGTTCGGTTCAATCAATCAGATTTAGTATGAGATTCATTAGTTTTATTTTAACAGCCCTGATTTTAACAGCATGTCAAACAAAGAGTATGAAACCACCTTTTATTTCTACCCATGCCATTCGCCTGAAACCCGGTGAAGATCTGAAAAGCGGTATTGAAAAAGTTGTTAAAGAAAATAATATCCGGGCCGGTTGGGTTGCCACTTGTGTAGGCAGCCTGACAGATTATTCTATCCGTTTTGCCAACCAGCCTGATGGGGTTATGGGGACCGGCCATTTTGAAATTATCAGTCTTGTGGGAACAATCAGTATAAATGGCTCGCATATCCACATCAGCATTAGTGACAGCACCGGAAAGACGTTTGGCGGACACTTAATGCCCGGTTGCAAAATTTATACTACTGCCGAAATAGTATTACAATCAACCGATAAGTACGAGTTTACCAGGGAGAAGGATGGTAGCACTCCATGGGAAGAGTTACAGATAAAAGAGAAATAGGCTTGCTTGCCTAAGACTTACTAATTTCGCTTCTCATTAAAAAATGAGCTAGAAAAAAGGCATGAAACTTTTTCCCGAATCCGCATATTTGCAACTAGAATTTAATAAGGTAAAAGAACTCCTTGCAAATTATTGCCAGACAGAACATGCCCATGCAAAAGCTTTGGAGCTTCGTATTCATACCAGGAGGGAGTTTGTAGAAACAGACTTGCGGCAAAGCCACGAATACAGGCAACTGGTTATTAATAATATTTATTTCCCCAATGATTATATACTCAATCTTTCGAAAGAATTAAAACTGTTATCTATACCCGGTGCTGTTTTGGGGGGCGATGAGTTACAACAAATAAGGAAATTAGCAGAGAGCATTGAGAAAATATTTCGCTGGTTTGATAATGAGAGAAAGCAAGCTTTTGGTGGATTATCAAAAATTATCAGCCATACCTACTACGAAAAGGTAATCCCGGAAATGATAAATGATGTGCTGGATGAGTATGGACAAGTGAAGGATAATGCTTCCGATGAGTTAAAGAATATACGAATGAGCCTGTATCGGAAAAGAAATGAACTGAGGAGGCTTTTTGATAAAATTGTTGCCAAAATGAATAAGCAGGGGCACCTGGCAGCTATAGAAGAAAGCTTTATGAACGGAAGAAGGGTGCTGGCTGTATTTGCAGAACAAAAAAGAACAGTGAAGGGGATATTGCATGGGGAAAGCGACAGCCGTAAAACCGCTTTTGTAGAGCCGGAAGAGACGATTGAATTGAACAATATCATTTATGAACTCGAGGGGGATGAAAAAAAGGAAGTCTATAGAATTTTGAGAGAGCTCACGGCTAAATTATCTGTTT
The DNA here is from genome assembly GCA_016719015.1 of Chitinophagaceae bacterium. Classification (GTDB taxonomy): domain Bacteria; phylum Bacteroidota; class Bacteroidia; order Chitinophagales; family Chitinophagaceae; genus JJ008. Next base: position 261,550 of record JADKAZ010000001.1, on the reverse strand, counting down.
ATTCATCCTTACTTACAGCCTGGCATGTTGTAGTAGGCGAGTTTGATTTTATCAGGGCAAAAGCCAAACTGGCTGCTGAAATAAAAGGGGAGTACCCGGCTATTACAGACAAAGCTCATGTACACCTTGTAGAAGGCTATCATCCTTTATTGTATTTGTATAATCAACGAACCAGGAAGCCGACCATTCCGGTGACCATTACCCTGGATGATACTAAACGGATTTTAGTTATCAGTGGACCCAACGCTGGTGGTAAAACAGTTACGATGAAAACAGTGGGGCTGTTACAAATGATGGTACAAAGTGGTTTATTGGTGCCGGTGCATCCATCATCTCAATTTGGTATTTTCAAACAATTGATGATTCATATTGGTGATACACAAAGCATCGAGTTTGAATTGAGTACGTACAGCAGTCATCTGTTGCACATGAAGCAATTCATGGAAGAAGCGAATGGCCGTACATTATTTTTTATTGATGAATTGGGAAGTGGAAGCGACCCTAACCTTGGGGGAGCATTTGCAGAAGTTATTATGGAGGAGCTGGCTAAGAAACATGCTTTTGGAATTGTTACCACCCATTATCTCAACCTGAAGGTAATGGCAGGTAAAACACCTGGTATTATCAACGGTGCAATGGCTTTCGATGAGAAACATTTACAACCTCTCTATAAACTCCTGATTGGCAAACCCGGCAGTTCTTATACATTTTCCATTGCAGAAAGAATTGGGCTTGATAAAAATCTGATTAACCGGGCAAGACTACTGGTGGATGAAGACCAGTTCAGACTGGATAAATTATTAAATCGAACGGAACAGGATTTGCAGGATCTTCAGAAGAAAGAAAAAGACTTACACCATTTATTGAAAGAGAATGAACGGATAAAGAAGGAGATGTTGCAAACACTTGACAAGGAAAAGCATCTTCAGCAGGTGGAGTTGTTAAAAGAACAGAACAGGATATCCGAAGACAGGTTGGTCTATTTAAAGGATATGGAAAGAAAGCTGAAGCAAATGATTGTAGAATGGCGAAAGGAAGAGAACAAGAATAAAGTGATAAAGCAAATGGAATCTTTGTTGTTCAAAAGGGATGAAAAGAAAGTGGTGAGTAAGATGCAGAAAAAAATTGATTTAAAATTTAATGAAGTGGGCGGTGAAATAAAGATTGGTGACAAAGTGAAAATGAAAAAGAATCACCAGGTTGGGTTGGTGATGGAACTAAGAGGTAAAAGGGCTGTGGTTAAAATCGGATTGCTGCCCATGCAGGTAGAAACAAAAGACCTTATTGTTGTTGCAGAAAAGAAAATTGAAGAACAATAAAAAAGCGAAGCCTTACGGGGCTTCGCTGCGTATTTAATGAGTATGTAAGTTAGCTGTTAATGTAATTGTGTAGCTGATTAATCGTTTCTTTTTGAGCCTGTATCGTCTCTTTCACCACATCACTCATCGAAATGATACCAGTAAGTTTATTGTTTTCAAAAACCGGCATATAACGTATATTTTTTTCACTCATCAGTTGCATGCAACGTTCAATCGTATCTGATGGAGCAACAGAGGGCAATCCGGTAGACATAATTTCTGACACTTTGGTGTGGGCAGAGTCCTTATTTTTTAATATTACTTTTCTGGAGTAATCTCTTTCTGTCATTATTCCAAGGTATTCTTCATTTTGCATTACTACAACAGAGCCAATGTTTTTTTCTTCCATTATTTTTAATGCGTCCATTACAGTTGCACCAGGTGATATAGTAACTGGCAACACTCCTTTACGATTTAAAGCTGATAACACTGTACTCATGTGACAATTTTTCTAGATGGAAAGTACGAAAAGATGCAACTAATTCAAAAACTATTTAGTTTCTCCTTTTTCCCCGGCAATTTGCTGGTAATTAAGGAAGATGTCATAAGAAGGATTACAGAAATTGCAAATAAAGTAGTGCCGCTTTCGAGTTTGGATACGATGATGGTGGAGTCGAACTTCATATTGAGTATCAAAACAGCTACTACAAAAACATCGAGCATGGCCCATTTATTAATGATTTCCAGAGCAGCATTCATAAAATGGTGACGAGGTGTTTTATGTCCCAGCAATGTTATAAACAGGAAAATATATTTAATAATGGGGAATATGATGGTAAAGAATAGTAACAACATGCCGATAAACACTTCTCCCTGGTCAAAAAAAAACCTGAAAGACGTACTTATATATACATACTCCTTTTTGATGGTGAATGGTCCTATCCCAAACCCGGTTTGAAGTAACGGGTACATGAAACCAAGGATAAAGAAAATGGCAGATGCTACCAGAGTAACTATAGCTACCGGTCTTTTGTTATTATTGTCTTTCACATATTTAAGATATAAAACATAGTGGATAAAATCATTTCCTTTTTATACCTTGTATTGGATTTAAAGCCAATAGAAAACAGATGGACCAAAAACCTGCTACCATAAAAGAAATTGCCACCCGGCTGAATGTTTCTGTATCCACGGTTTCAAGGGCACTGCATAATCATCCCAGTATTGGTCTCCGCACTAAAACGCAGGTTCAGAATTTAGCTAAAGAATTAAACTATGAGCCCAACCAGGCGGCTATATCCTTTAAGCAGGGTAAAACAATGATTGTAGGAGTTATTCTTCCCAACCTGGGCGAAGAATACTTTTCGATGGCTATTAATGGTATTGAAGATGTAGCGACAAAGAATAAGTATACTGTACTCATTGGTCAATCGCATGATGATGTGGAAAGAGAGCAACAGATTACAGATGCTATGCGTCGTCAACGGGTGGATGGTCTGATTGTTTCCCTTTCAAAAACTACCAAATCATTCGAACATTTTGAAACATTAAAGAAGTACAATATCCCGGTTGTTTTTTTTGACCGTGTCCCCGAAACTCCTGATGCTTACACTGTATCATGTAACCTGGAAAACAGTTCTGTTGAATTGGTAGATTGGCTGGTAAGCAAAGGACATAAACAAATTGGCTTTATAAAGGGTCCCGATACGTTGATTCATTCAAAACAACGTTTGAATGGTTATTATGAAGGGCTGAAAAAGCATAAAATAAAAGTTGATACAGCTTTTGTTGTTTCAACTGATTTGAGCAAAAGAAAAACGCAGGATGCAATGCATAAATTATTGGCATTAAAAAACCGGCCTACTGCTGTAATTGCATTTAATGATTATGTAGCATTGGATGCTACAAAATATACCCGCAGTCAGGGTTTGAAAGTAAATAAAGATATTTCATTTGTAAGCTATGCTAATCTGCCGATCACCAGTTATATGGATGATCCGCCACTGGCGTCAGTAGAGCAATTTCCTTATCAGCAGGCGGAGAAAGCAACCGAAATATTGTTGCAACTTATTCAATCGAAAGGAGGGGATGAGAGTATTCCCCATAAGGTAGTGCTGGAGAGTAAAGTGATGGTAAATAAAGGAGACTGATCTAATAGGTGTAATAAAAAAAGCAGGCGGTGCAGGCCTGCTTTTTTTATATAAAGTGAAAAGTATTACGGGTAAAGTCTGAATGTGTATGAACCGTAACAGTTACCGGCATCAGACCACTCCAGTGTTCTTCCTGCAGTAATACAGTAAATAGTCGTATAACCATCACCAACTACTACAGAGCCACCACCCCAGGGAGAAACCTGGCCTTTGTAATAACCATCTACATAGATGTTAACATAGTAGCCTGTATAGTTTGAGAAGTAAATACTGCAGGCACCCCTTGATTTGCCTTCAGCCACATCCGTAGTGGGAGCATCAGCTTTGATGTTTGGATTAGAACCACGGGTACCATCAACAGTTGTAGCTTTAACTGTTCTTGTTACTTTCTTTTGAGCATACGTTGTGGAGGAAAATGCTAACAGCATGCACCCTGCCGCCATAATTCCTAGAATAAATTTTTTCATTTTGATTGTTTTTTGTTTTTATTGAAGTGGTTGATTTATACTATTGATTAATAAACAATGTTACATTTTTTTTTCAATGATTGGTATACCACCGGTTGGGTATTTATCACAATGCCGTAAAAAATAATTATCGTTTTGATTTAACCGGTAGTTTAATAAGATTCCAGTTTGCGACCGATTTAGTGAAGCCTCTAGTTCCGCCCTCGTTTCCAAGGTTCAATAAATTGCCCAATGGATTGACACCTCTTGGCGTGCCTCTTACTCCTTCCTGGTTAAATACTGCATCATAATTGGGGATTTGTTCATCTGAAGCCAGCAGAAAATAATTGTCTGTTCCAACAGGTTCTGACACCTCACCTTCAAACAGAAATACATCTTTTACTAACTCTCTTTTGCTGTCTAATTTAGGGAACTGGTTGCCTACATTTCCATCTTCTGCACTTGGATAGCCAAGGATCATATTACCGTTCTTATCAATCAGGAAAAGGTAGATGTATCTTTTTGGGGTGTTGGTACCAACAACGGATGCATCAGCAACAAGATGAAAAGCAATTTTGTCTCCTATTTTATATTCGTGGTTGGTAATTGCAGTATTAGATTCTTTATTAATCAGTTCAAGCCTGTAAGGGAAACTGTTTGATCCTTCTTTAGGGGGTGTAAGCTGCAACCAACCCCTTATTTTTGAAAGGCGCATGGCATATTCATAAACACTGTCGGCAATTGTTTTATTGGATAAATCCATACTGTTTTCCAATGGGAATACTTTTGTTTGTATCGGCATCGATTCCAGGCTGTCTCTTGAAGAAGTTTGAGCCCTGCGCAGACCATAGCTGGGCTTGCCGTCATCGTCAATAGTGCCGAACAAAACATAATTGGCATCACTTAGATTATTGACAATTACCATGCTTTTATTCTGACTGATCTTTTCTTTCACAGCAGTAGCTAAATCTTTGGAGGGTGGTAATTCAAAATATAATGTGGAATCCTCTTTACTAAGTTGCAAAATACTGGCTGACGTAATGGTAGCAGGGGGATTCTGGTTTTTCCCATCCACATTGATACGATATTTGCTACCATCATAAAAAACGGTGGTGTAAGGATCTGCTTTTTCCAGGTCATTTATCCATTTCACTTTTTTAGAAGCTTTCAATTCATTATTGACAGCAGCCAATTTTACTACCTCTTCATATGTCATATTGCCCGTAGGTATATAAACCTTCAGCAACGGGGCTCTTGAAGAAACCCAGTTGGTGACTTCCACCAGTTCCCCTGGTTTTAAATCTTTGATATTGCCTTTAATAACAATCGCTGTAGATTTATTGACACTTATAACTGAATCAATAACCAGTTTTACCAATGTATCTTTTCCATTAAATTTTACTAACTCATTTTCTTTATACAAGCCAAGGGCAAAGCCACCTTGAAGCGTTACCCTGTTTCTATCAATACCAGAAACCGCTACGAGGGATTTATCCGGTATGGTTCCTTTTTCAATACCAAATAGTGTTTGCTGCTGACGAAGAGTACTACCTCCTAATACAGGCTCTTGCTTTTTGCCATTACTTTTTAAAATAGCTCTTATACTTGTAAACAGATTTAATACCGAAGCGTTTACTGATTGTTGCTGCAAGGCCTGGATAAAGGCAATCGTAAAAGCACCATGCGGTGTATTATTTTCATCTCTTTGTTCCTGTGCATATTCGTTGTCCTGTGCTGCCGAAATGATCAGGAAAGTACCTTCGGGCCTTGTTTCGGGTACAATAGGTTTGGTAGCATCTTTTGCATCATAATTAGCATCGGCTATGAAACGGAATCTACCCGGGTCGTTAGGCCCCCTGGAAAGTGAACCGCTATGACAGCAGTCCATTATTACAGTTAGTTTGACTCCCTTATCTATGAATTTATTATAAATACCGGCTAATTGTTTATCTCTTAAATCTTCCACACCCGGTTTCCAGGTATCACTAGGCACCATTGATTCATCTATCTTATCTACTTCCTCTGACAGGCTGTTGGGTACACGACTGCCATGACCGGCATAATAAATAAAGGCTATGTCGTTCGGATTTGACTTGTCGAGTAAGGCAAGCATTTCTTTTTCTATACCAACCCTTGTGGCGGCATCATTATACAACGTATCTACCTTTTCCGTTTTAAATTGAAACCTGGAAGTGATAATTGAATGAATAGACCTGGCATCATTAATACAGCCATCAAGGTCATTAAAAACGGATCTTGCTGTACCCGGTATTTGGGTTCCCGGTGGCGGAGTGTATTTATCTATGGCAATTATCAGAGCCCTTCTTTCCTGTGCCGAACAGAACAGGAAGGCAGATAGTGAAAGAACGAGAGCTAGCAGTTTTTTTGACATAACAAATAATTTATATGTTGGTTAAAGTTGGCATTTCCTGAAATCCATCCCACATTATCTATCAAGCCATTAAGTTACTATACAAGCCTGAATTAAGATGATTTTATTTAGAATTATTAAAATAGTGATTTATAAATTCTTCCATGACGTATTATAAAGGCAAGGGTTGTACGTAACTCCTATTATTTTTATTCATTTAATACTCCAAATCTATTACAACAAGCATCAGAAAAAAATACCCAACAGCCGCAAATTTTTAGAGGGATATAAATTTTTAATCACCCAGCCCAAATGATTCCTTCAGGAAGTTTTTATACTCCAGTGGAAGGCAACCTTGTTTATTGGCTTTCTCCGCAAATGTTTTTGCTTTTGTGTTTTCTCCCAGCCTCGAATAACAAACCACCTGCATCAGGTAAAGCCAGCATTCATTGCCTTTATCTGTGGGAGTAAATATGTATAAAGCCAGGTTTGTTTTCAAATTTGCAATAGCATCTTCATCGAATCTTGGAATAAAATCAAATAACAATCCGGCAGTTTCTTTTAGTGTAAGCCTGTTTTTCCCTTTAAGACTATTGGTTATAATACTCATTGCCTTCACCTGGTCATTTTCAGCATTCAAGGCGTTCAATACCTGAAGGCTTTTTAGAGCATAATTTGCCTTGGTGGGTTCAAATTTTTTAATCAAAGTCGAAAACTCAATAGTTGTTCCTTTTGTATTGTCATATTTGCTCAAAGCCAGTGTAAACAATTTATAGTAAAGCTTAAGATTTACTTTATCGGCATCCCAACCAAGCAACTCTTGAATTTTCTTTTTCTCTTTATATAAATAGGCCAGTTGTGTTTCATTTACATCTGTATAAAGCATTGTCGCTTTAGCCAGTTCCGCAGTGGCCAGTATATCTTTTTGACTTGATAGCCAGTCGGAAGCAACGGCACCCCTGTTATTATCCTCCATGTCATCAGCCAGTTTTGTCCACTTCAGAAAGTCATCATTAGAGGCTTGCTTATCAATTACTTTTTGTTTCAGTGTAAAATATTGTTTGTCGGGGTTGGTAGCATCTTTTCCCAAATCAATAAAATCAGGAACCTTCAGGGCGCCTACATTCTTATGGATTAATTTTCCTTCAGCCGTAAAAAACAGGAGAGTGGGGTAAGCCGTAATGCCAAATTCTTCAGCCAGTTTTATACCTTCTCCTGCTTCCATATCAAATTTCACATTGATGAAGTTGTCATTATAATAGCTGGCTACACTTTCATCTGTATACACCGATGTTTCCAGGTATTTGCACGGCCCACACCAGGTAGTATAGGCATCAAAAAATATCATCTTTTTTTCTTTTTGGGCTTTGGCTTTTATTTGTGCCCAACTCATGTCTTGTTGAAAATTGATTCCTTCGGCGGCGATAGCACTGCAAGAAATGAAAACGGCTAGCAGAGTGGTAAGTTGTTTCATAATTTTTTTGAGTTTGGTTAGTTTAGAAACAGAGATACTAATGACTAACCGATTACATTAAACTATCCGTTAAAGAAAGCATAATGACAATTTAAAAGGGAAAACAGGGTGAAAAGGCAGAATTTGCCCTTGTACTATTTCCTTGGTTCTTCCGGGAAATATTTTTGTAGAAGTGTTTTGTACTCCGGGGTATTCCGGATAAAGTCCAGGTCAGCATCATACACAACCTGAAAATAACTGCCAAAACCAAGGCTAAGCGATTTGCCAAGGCTTTCCAGGGCTGTTTTCGTATCCTGCTTTAATGCGCTGTAACAAGCATGGTGATACCAGGTGAGCATATCATATTCTTTGAAATTCAGTAACTGATCAAAAATTAAATTAATATTTTCTGTATTGTTAATAAGATTCGGTGTTCGGAAATAGGCGTACAACATTGACATCAATGACATGTACTGCATGTTGAAAGTGTATGATTTTCTACTGAATTCTTTTAGCGAATTTTTATCCGCCGCGGGATAAGTTTTGCCAAAATACAATTGAAGATTGGTGACAAATCCTTCCAGTTTGGCATTGGATTTCTCCCAGCATTTGTAAAGGTGGTTCACCCCTTCTTTTATACTGTCCTCTATTAACTCAATAGTTCCTAAATTGAAATTAGCAAAGGGATAGGTGCTATCATATGCGAGTACCTGCCGGAAGTATTTTTTGGCTGAATCAAGTTCATTATTCACAAAATAAATATGGCCAATGTTGTTATCACAAACTATACAATAGCCCTCATAATATTTTTTACTTTGCTGATAATAATAAACGGCGCTGTCAAGGCGATTTTGCCGGGAGTATATGGTGCCTTTTGTAAAATATCCATACGTTTTTTCACCCGGGGATGCGATCAGTCTGTCACTGATGGCCAGGGATTTTTGGGGCTTGTTATTATTTTCATATATCTCACATAACTGCAATTTAACGCTCAGGTTATCCGGATCAATTTTTAACAGGGTTTCAAAAAGGTCTTCTGCTTTATCAAATTGTTTAAGTTTTGCATAAATAAGACCCAGAGAAAATTTTGCGTAGTAATCATTTGGCCGTAAGTCTATATATTTTTGAAAAACCTGGTTGGCTTTTTCAAATTCAAACAGAAATAAATAGCTGATGCCGAGAGCGGATAGGGTATAGGCTGCATTGGACTCCAGCGTAGCAGATTCTTCCAATAATGTAATTGATTTCTGCACTGTTTCTTTCCAGCCAAAATTATATTCATTGTCACTCAAGGCCCAGGTAAGTGCCATGGCATCCATATACAATTTCCGGGCCTTAAGGTTGGTGTACATATAGTGCTGATCCCCTAAGAGGTTGAGACAACTGTCAAGTTCCATGGCTGCATAATAACATTCCGACCGGGTGGAATAGCTGGTCTGTCCTTTCAGTAAAGGGCCTACTATGCCATTGAATCTTTCATTAAGAGAAGCGGCAAGTGTGCGGCGCATGGTTGTAATGAGAGGATTGTCCTTATACTTTTTTACAAATGCCCGGTAATCCCGGAGGGCATTTGTGTCTTTCGGCCAGATCAATTTTTTGGCGTCAAGGTTTTGTTTGAATGAAAAATATATTTTTTTACCGGCAGGATCCAACGAGTCAATATACTTGTCTTCATTTCCCTTCGTATTGGCAAGGGCAAGCATAGGGTAGTTTTCTGCTTTTTGTTTTTTTAATGCCGTCAGGATAAGAGGGTCAACTTTAAAAAATGATTTACTAAGATCGCCGCTCACCATTGGTATCTGTTTGTATTCACTGTATTTTGCAACATTAGTTTGTATGTAGCTTTGAAGTTCAAACATGGTGATTTTCCCATTACCATCGGCGTCTGCAAGACCTTTCATTCCTTCTTCTAATTGCAATGAAAAAAGGCCCCTGCCCCCACCGTATTCTGAGCTTTCTAATGAAAGCTGATCGGGCTGGCAGGATAGTATTTTATATTCTCTGCCCCAGGATGACATTAATGCAGAACCAGTTTGTTTTACTCCTTCCACACCCCCGGTAAGATTACCTGAATGACAGGCATCTACAATAAAGATCATTTCTATTCCTTTCTGTGAAAGTGGAGAGAGGTAACGTTTCAGGTCTAAAATCTCCAACACATCATCATTCATACCAAAATAATTTCCATTGGGGCTATTGTACAATAACAATAAACCATTTTCAATCTGTGTCAGGTCTTCCATATCGCCATGACCAGCAAAGAAGAACCAAACCCTGTCACCGGGTTTAGCTTTACGGGCTATTACCGAAATAGCATCCCCTACATTATTCCTGGTAGCATTATCATTCAGAAATGTTTCAATATTGGTTTTTGGGACTTTTCCTCCGGCTTCTGTAAGTAAAAAGTCTTCAAATGCCTGTGCATCTTTATGTGCATATTGCAGATCAGGCACCACTTTATAGTCGCTGATACCAATTATAATGGCGTAAGTGTTACCCGTTATTGCAGCCGTATCTTTTTTAACAATCAGGCCCCTTTCGCCGGGTTGGGCAAAACTCGTTCCCAACAGGAAAAAGCAAAAAGTAAAAATGTAAAATGAACGACGAAGCATAGTTCTACTTCAATTTAGACAATTAAGCTACAAGTTACTGCATTCCGCGGCTACAGCCAATCAGGGGTGCAGGGTATATTAAATTACAGGCAGTTCATTGATGTGGTATGATGCCGATAAGTTGGCTGAAATTCAGTTTATTTATTATTTTACCCGTTGCAGGGTATTAACTAAACAGATTTATAGTAGTAACTTTTCGGCGGTTACTCAAATAATAATACTACAGCCACATGAAACAAAGCTTCTTTTGTATTGTATCTTTTTTCACCATAATTACTCTTGTTGCAGGTTGTAAATCTGCAGGCTACAGTTATACCCTGAAAAATGAAACCACCGACATTAGAGTAAAAGAAAAATCCGATGCGATCGGTTATGCAACTTTATCCAGCCAGCAGATTCCCACTTTTGCCGATCGGGGATCACAATCACGGGGGTTATTTGGGCCAATCATAGGTGGTGCTGTATCACTAGCAACCAACGCTGTAAAAAAGATGATTGCCAAAGACAGGGCCAGGTATGTAGCCAACTATACATTTGCCCTGACGGATCTATATTTTTATGACCAATTATCTACAGAAAGTGTATTTGATCCCGTCGGGCTGCAGTTTAGTGGATTCAGTCTTATAAGAACCTTTACCAATAGCCAGGGTTTAAATGATACGGCTTTTATTGCCAGGTTTGAACTGGACATGACCTCAGCAAACGAAATCATTAATAACTCTGTTTTCCGGCTCCGGCTCACCGACCTTCAGCTTCGGAATTCCAAAATAAAAATGACGAAGGCCCAAAAGGATAATATAAATATGGATGTGGAAATCACTTTCAATTCTTCTTATGTAAATGAAATGGGGCAACTGTTCGACAATGTAGAACTGGGCAAATTTTATTTATTACTCCGTGAAGCTCCGATGGATAAAAACAGCCCTGCTTATACTCACTACTATGATAGCCTTAGAGGAACAAGGGTAGATGGAAGAAGTTTCATCGTACCACGATCTTTTGGTTACTACAAAGATGAAAGTGGTAATGTGAACAAATCATTCAGCCAGGGAGCTTATTCAATTTCTGTAAAAGTTACCGAAAGTGCCAATGACAGGTTTGTAACAAAAGTAATTTCTGATAACAGCAGCCAGATCATTGATATGCTCGGTAACGGGGCTAAACGAATTTTGGGACAATAATTTTGACAAACTATTTCAATTGTTTTGATTCAAATTACCCATTTCATGGTATTGAGGTACCACCTTTATAGTAATATCTTTCAATAAAATAGCCAAATATGAAATCATCTCTTTACATAAAAAGGCTATAACCATATTGTTGGTTAGCGGAATCTTTTTTAGTAATCTTTCATTTGGAAATGAGGGATTTGGCGTTAAAAAAACGTTTGTGTTATATGAAAGCCAGGTACCTGAGCAGCTAAAAAAGTATAAAGCAAATTCTCTTTATCTATTATATTCCGGAGGTAACTCATCATGGGCTACTTCACAAATTGTCCGGAATGACACTATACTGAATATAAAAAAATTTGTTGAAACTTATTCAGCCAGCATAACTGGTTTCAGGCTCATTTATGAAAATAAAATAGTATTGACAGTGTATGGCAGGTTGATAAAAAGTACCGGCTGAGTGATAAAGCATACAATTTGGGAAATAACAGGTTGAGAATCCTGACCTATGATACAGTGTCAAATATAGTAGATCAATTTATTTTTGATTACGGTGAAAAATATAAAAAGGAAGACAAGCAGATACCAACTCTTGCCACCTTACTAAGGCAATATACAGTTTATACTATATCTGACAGGAGCAGATTTTCTTCCGGGGCAGTATGGATTCTGTCAATCGGAATTGATAAATATCCGGGTGGTGGTATTAGTTATTTCCAGAATTGCGAGTCGGACGCTATTTCGTATAACCGTTTTTTCAGGGAGCAATATATTCATACAATCAGCGGAGATATAGACAGTACGCTGTATCATGAATACCTGTTGTTGGGACCAGCTGCTACCAGGGATGCCATACTCAATGCGCTGAAGGATATTGCCGGCAAATCTTCTTATAACGATTATTTTATTTTCAATTATAGTGGCTTCAGTAATTTACTCACACCAGATGCTGCCAACCGGACCACCTATTTCTATCCATACCAGGAGACAGGATACAGTAAGGAGCGGTTGGAAAAAGATGTGTTGACCGGTGGCGAAAACAATGCCCAACTTATTTCGCTTAAAACGTTGCAGGAACATATTCAGATGATACAGGCTAATAACCAGTTATTTATTAGTGAAGCAGGTCCTTCAGAAAAATTTAAAACTGAGTTTATAAAAACTCTCATGCAAAATTCATCTGCTGTTGCCAGTATTTTAAATGTTAACCGGGTTATTATTGTTCCCAATGGGTTCGGTGCAGATGATGTACGGTGCGAGGGGAAGGTGATTAAAAAAGGGCCGATAAACTATTATATAACTTCTCTTGATTCCACCTATAATATTTATAACCTTTTTGGTGAACGGAGTAAAGCGGTAAAAACAGCCTTCAGCATCAAGTCGAAGGAATTTTCCTGCAGGTCGTTTTCGTTAGATTATTTTGATATTTTCTTTGAAAAACAATTCTTACAGGAGTATAAAGAAATTTTTGATGATGATACCGGTCCAACAAGAGGATTTAAAGTGAAGCCTCAGGAAATGCAGCAAACTATTTCTGCTCTCACTGGTAAACATTATGCGTTAGTGGTAGGTACGGATAATTATAAAGGTAAAGGATGGAATAAGTTGAGCAATCCAATAAAAGATGCCCGTGCAGTAGCAGGGGAATTGATAAACTCGTATGGGTTCGAAGTGCAGTTGCTGGAAGACAAGCCAATGGATACTATATACAAAGCTATCCGTGAGTACTATCGCATTGCCCAACCCAATGATCAACTTATTGTTTATTTTGCCGGGCATGGGGATGTGGATGATGAGTTATTAGATGATGGGTTTATTGTATGCAATGATTCAAAGTCAGTGGACGACGATCCTGTCCGAAATACTTATATTCCTTATTTCAAGTTGCAGAAGATGCTTAATAATATTCCCGCCCGCCAGGTACTGGTGTTATTGGATGTTTGCCATGGCGGAACTTTTGATTCAAAAGCATTTGACAAGGAGAAGAGAGAGGGAGATTTTAGCAGGATTTCGAATAAAAACGTTTTACAGTTTTTAAAGGACAAATTACCATTACGTACCCGGAAATTTTTATCATCTGTTGGCAGCGAGCCGGCCTTTGATGGTAAAGCCGGACGTCATTCTCCTTTTGCTCACATTTGTTGAGTGTTCTCCGGCAAAAAGGTTCCGGGTCCAACGGAATTGTAACCTTTCGGATATAAATGCAGTTCTCAAAACGGCCAGTATGAATGAAACAGCAACGTTGAAAATTTCACCACACATGGCAGATTTTGGAAATTTTGATGCTTTTAGCGAATTCATATTTATTCCGGTAGAAAGAGAAGACATTAAAGAAAGGTAGCAGGGGAAAATACCTAAACTGGGTATAGGGAGGCGGTAGCAGATGGTTTATTTTTATTAAACAATTAATTATTTTGATCTTGAATTAAATCAATTTAATTTACTTGGGAAAAACATATATTTAAGCTCTAATCAATTTTAATCACCACAAACAAAAACAATTATGAAAAGGATGAAACTTTTGTTGTCTTTTTCCATGCTGCTGATGGCCTCAGTAGTGTTTGGACAGACAGAAAAAACAGTTTCGACTATGGTAGCCGGAACCGTATTAACTGATGCTGATATCGGCTTTTTAAGTATGGTGTCAAACGCCAACTTGGAATCTGGCAATCGGGGGGCGCCATCAGCCACACTTAATGGTGTTACGTATACCGTTGGCCACACATTAACTGCCAAGGAAGCTAAATCAATCAGCAAAGCAATTAAGACCTGGTCAAAGTCTTATAAAGCTCCAAGTGCATCCCGTGCAGGGCTTTGTTATTACTGGTATTACTATTGCGATGGCTGGGGATACTGCTATTGGTACAAGTATTGGTACTACTGTTAATAATCTTTTTAAAGCCGGTCTTATTGATCGGCTTTTTTCATATCATTTGGAGAATAGTATTATAAAATTGTCATTTTCCTGACCCGAATAATTTGTGTGCTTGAATTTGGGATGAGGTGGATAAAAAAACCCGATGATGCAATTGCTTTCACCGGGTTTGGGCGGAGAGAGAGGGATTCGAACCCCCGGACCTTTTGAGTCAACGGTTTTCAAGACCGCCGCATTCGACCGCTCTGCCATCTCTCCGGCGCAAATGTAAGGTCTCAACGATTTCAACCCAAACTTTACTGCCACATCATTTAACTTCGCTCCAAATTTTTTGGGTGAAACATCTCAAAGCCCTCAATAAATATTTCTGGAAATACCGTATCCGTCTTGGTGCCGGAGTCATATTTGTTTTCCTGTCCAATTACTTTAACGTACTGTCACCACAGGTTACAGGCTTTGTAATTGATTTTGTACAACAATTATTTCCGGGTTATACAGCACCCAAAAACCCACCCCGGTATGATGCACTGGTGAAAGAAATTACTTCCGGAATTTCTCATGCCGGGTATGGTTGGGTGAAAGTGGTGGCCCTCTGCGGTATCACTATCCTGGTATTGGCCTTGTTACGGGGATTTTTTCTTTTCCTGATGCGGCAAACCGTCATTGTAATGAGTCGTTATATTGAATATGACCAGAAAAATGAAATTTATACGCATTATCAAAAATTAGATACGGCTTTTTACAAAACACATAGTACCGGAGACCTCATGAACCGCATTGCAGAAGATGTAAGCCGTGTCAGGCTATTTACAGGTCCTGCTATTATGTACCTGGCAAATCTTATTGCCATTATATCGCTCAGCGTATTTTTTATGGTTAAGAGAGATGCTGAACTCACTATATACGCTTTGGCACCATTACCCATTCTTGCTATCACTATTTATTTTGTCAATAATACTATCAATAAAAAAAGTGAGCAGATACAGGCTTCTTTATCTGACCTTACTACCAATGCACAGGAATCATACTCTGGTATCCGGGTGATAAAATCGTTTGTTCAGGAAAAGGCGATGCTTGGTTTTTTTGCTAAGAATAGCGAGGCATATAAGAAAAATGCTATTGGTCTCGCAAAGGTGGAAGCCATCTATTTCCCTTCCATTACATTTCTAATCGGGTTAAGTACGTTGCTAACTATTATGATTGGCGGATTGCACCATATTGCCAACCCGGACAAAACAAACCTTGCAACGATCGTTGAGTTTGTCATGTATGTAAATATGCTCACTTTTCCTGTTAGTGCTATCGGATTAACGGCGAGTATGATACAAAGGGCGGCCGCTTCTCAAAAACGAATAAATGAATTTTTAGATACCATCCCTTCGGTTCAAAACGCTGAAAATGCGGTTCTACATCCGTTGCAAGGGGATATAAATTTTATAAATGTCAACTTTACTTATCCTCACACCGGCATTCATGCGTTGAAAGATTTTACTCTCCGCATTAAGAAGGGGGAGAAGGTGGCCATTGTAGGACGAACAGGGAGTGGTAAATCAACTGTTGCGCAATTGTTACTACGCATGTATGATGTAGCTGAGGGTAAAATAGAACTGGATAATATTAATATTCAGCAAATTGATCTGAAAATGTTAAGAGAGCAGATAAGCTATGTACCACAGGATGTTTTTTTGTTTAGTGAAACGGTGGAGAATAATATCGGATTTGGATTAGGTGGTGCAAGCCGGGCTGCTGTTGAAAGGGCAGCGAAACAAGCAAGTGTTGAAAAGGAGATTGCAGCATTTTCTCATCAGTACGAAACGATGATTGGTGAACGGGGAGTAACATTAAGCGGGGGACAAAAGCAACGAATTTCTATAGCAAGGGCCTTAATTAAAAACCCTGATCTTGTCATCTTTGATGATTGCCTCAGTGCAGTGGATGCCAGGACTGAAAATGAAATAATTGGAAATTTGAATGAATACCTGCAGGACAAAACGGCCATTATTATTACGCATAGAATATTCTCCCTATTCAGCTTCGATAAGATAGTAGTACTGGAGGAGGGGGCCATTGTGGAGCAGGGCACTCACCCCGAATTACTGGCCCGAAACGGCTCTTATGCTGCTCTCTATGCCCGCCAGCAAGAACAGGAATCCGGACAAAGCGATAGGGATGCTGATGATTAACCGGTAGAACTTTACTGGCTGTTTGGCCGTTTCGAAAACATCTCTATATTTGTGACTTCCAAAACCAAAGCAATTCCTTAACTGCTAAAAACTTACAACAGTGGCGTACGAGAACAACGACAAGAAAATAGAGAGCATTTACAGCAAACGCATCCGTGCAGGCAAAAGAAGAACCTATTTTTTCGATGTAAGAGCTACCCGGGGCAATGACTATTACCTGACTATTACTGAAAGCCGTAAACGTTTTGATGATAACGGTTACGACCGTCATAAAATCTTTTTATACAAAGAGGATTTCAACAAGTTTATCAAAGCACTTGGAGAGGCAGTTGATTATGTAAAAACAGACCTCATGCCTGATTTTGATTTCGATGCTTTTAATCATGATGAAAATCCTGAGGACGCCAGCTTTAATGAAGGGGTAGTAGAAAATAAGGCCGTTGAGCCACCCGCTGAAGTGATAGAGGAAAAGAAGGAAGAAGTTGCTCCTGTCACTGAAGTCACCTCTTCTTTGGATTCCAATACGGAAGAAGTGGATAAATGGTAATACTGCGCTGAACTTCCAAAAATATTATAAAAGTACCTGCCAAAAATGGCAGGTTTTTTATTGGCAAATACCCAGGATAACCAACCTGAAATGAGAGAAACTTAATCAGATTTCCAGGCTATTTTTGGTTTCCAAGAAATATTTTAAATCTGGGTATAAATTTTTCATAAATAATCTAAAAAAAAATTATCTTACGCCCCGATTCTGGACTTTGCCGGTAAATCCGGTTAAATCAATCACTTAAAATTTCTATTATGCAACCAAATTTTACGCTTAAAAAATTCGGGTCCTTTTTACGCCTCACCCCGGTTTTTCTTGTTTTATGTTGCCTCTTTGCAGGCAAAATCAACGCACAGACAATTTCTACCGCTGGCGGTACCAATTATCTGGGCAATCTTTCCATTAACAACACAAACCCCTTAAATGTATCATTTGTAATTCAAAATACAACTGGTTCAGCCGTGGCTCTTACTGATGTAAGTACTCATATGGCTCCATTTGGGGCAATTTCAGCTGCAGGGGATGCCTCTGTAACAAAATTATATGTAAGCTCCACGTCTCTATCCGGAGTTTATGATTATTCAACTCCTGCATGGACTCAGATTGCCAGCGGAAACGCTGTTGTTCCTGCTGCCCTGGCTTTTGTACCGGTTATTACTGGTATAAATTATATTATTCCTGCAGGTGCTCAATTACGCTTTGTCCTGGAATTATCAAAAGGTCTGAGAATTTCATCTAACCTGGCTGGTGACCCAATGCCCACACCTAATGTTTTTTCAAGTGGTGGCATTAACTTACAGTTAGGTAATTTCCAGATCGCAGCTCAAAACGTAGGTTTCGGTGGTGTTGCTCCTACAGCTCCGGCTGGCAACACTCCTGTTTTCTTTGGTGGAACTGTAACTTTAGTATCAACTTTACCATGTGCTGGTACTCCGGCAGTAGGTAATACTTTAAGTACTGCAAACCCAGTTTGCCCAGGAGTGAATTTTACACTTTCAACTCAAACTCCTTCTGCAAGCGGCCTTTCTTATCAGTGGCAGTCAGCTCCTGCAGCAGCAGGCCCCTGGACAAATGCAGGAACCAACTCTACATTAAGTACTACTCAGGCTGTAGCAACATGGTACAGGTGTACCGTTACCTGCGGAGCTAACTCAGCAACATCTACACCATTGCAGGTAAACATGGCGCCGATTTCGGCCTGTTATTGTATACCTACCTATGGTAATGGTTGTGACTTCGGTGATTTTATTTCTAATGTTACAGTAGGTACATTAAATAATACTTCAGCATGTTCAACTCCTCCATTTACCTATTACAATGCAGTACCTGCTCCTGTATTGGTTCAAACCGGTACTTATCCTGTTAGTGTAACAGTGGGTCCTGATGGTTTTGGCCAGTATGTAAGAGTATGGGCAGACTGGAACCAGGATGGAGACTTTAATGATGCGGGAGAGGCAGTAGGTGTTTCTGGTAATGTGGGTGCTAATGGCACAGCGATCATCAATATGACCATACCTGCAACAGCTACACTTGGAACAACCCGTATGAGAGTAAGAGGCGGTGATGACGTTGCTCCAACAGCAGCACAGTCATGCGGAGCTTCGGGCAGCTCATTTGGAGAAGCTGAAGATTATAATATCAATATCCAGCCTTGCGTACAGGGTGTGTTCACAACAAACCCGTCAAATGCAAGTATCCAGTGTTCTAATAATGCAAGCTTTACAGTTGCAGCAACCGGTTCAGCATTGACATTCCAATGGCAATACCGTGTGAATGCATCATCACCATGGTTAACCGTACCAAATGCGGCACCATATTCTGGCGTTACAACAACAACGTTGACGCTTACAAATGCTTCGCAGACATTAAATGGCTACCAATACCGTGCAGTAATGCAAGGGCCATGTACAGCAGTAGATTTTTCAGCTGTTGCCACATTAACAGTAACACCGTTGATTGCAACAGTTAGTCCAACATCAGCAACTATCTGTACAGGTTCAATTCAACAGTTAACGCTGACGAATGCATCTTCACCAACAACAGTAAGCTTTACAAATAATACACCGCTTGCTATTCCGGATGCAAATGCAGCTGGTGTTCAAAGCACATTGCCTGTAGCAGGTATTCCTGCCGGAGCAATAGTGAGCAACATAAGTGTACGGTTCAATATTCCTGCCCACACCTATGTAGGTGATGTATCTGTAAACCTGATAGCTCCTAATAATGTTATTATGAATCTTGTTGGTGAGTTGGATAATGGTACTGGAAGCAATAGCTCAGATGGATTTGTAAATACTGAATTCAGTTCAACATCAGTGGGTGTAATAAGCGGAGCTCCGGCACCACGTACTGGTACTTATGCAGCAGAAAGAAGAACAGGCTTTGGTCCTACAGGTTTCCAACAGACTGCGGCTGGTACCAACTGGGCTAACTTATTGACTACATTGAACGGTAACTGGAAACTGGCTATTGCCGATCCTTGGGCAGGTGATAATGGTACTTTAACCGATTGGACAATTACTATTACATATGGAGCACCTGCAGCAGGTGTTTGGACATCGTCACCGGCAGCGCCTAATACAATGTTTACTGACCCTGCAGCTACTATTCCATATGTAGCAGGTACTCCGTTGAATTCTATTTATGTGAAGCCGACTGTAAATACTAACTATACAGTCGTTTATACAACAGCTACACCATGTGTAAGCAACCCTACAACTATTCCGGTAACTGTGGTTAACCCTGTAGTATTGACAAGCAGCCCTGCTAACAGGTCTGTATGTGTAGGCGGAAGTACAACCTTTACCGTTGCTGCAACTGGTGGTCCATTAACATATCAGTGGCAGGTAAGCACTGATGGTGGATTGACATATACTAATATTGCGGGTGCAACATCAGCTTCATATACGTTGTCGCCGGTAACAGCTGCACAGAATAATAACCGTTATCGTGCAATAATAACTGCTGCACCATGTGCCGGAAGTACCACTTCAACGGCTGCAATACTTACAGTAAATGCGTTACCAGTTGTAACTATATCATCACCAGACTTGTCGTTAACTCCTGGCCAGACAACAACCATCACAGCAACAAGCAGCCCTGCAGCAGCAACTGCTAATAGCTGGAGTTGGACACTGGATGGCTCAGCTATCAGTGGTACTACCAATACACAGGTAGTAGGTGTAGATGGCTTTGGAGATTACCAGGCAAGAGTAACTGATGTGAATGGTTGTGTAGGCTTCTCAAATACCCTGACAATTGGAGCAGAAGCTTCAGACAGGTTGTGGATATATCCTAATCCTAGTAGCGGCGCCTTCCAGGTAAGATTATATTATGGAAGTTCTGTTACCGAGCAGAGAAGGGTATCTATCTTCAATTCTGGTGGTCAGTTGGTAGGCTACAAAGAGTTTACACTGGATCAGGTATTAAGTCCATATTTAAGAATGGATTTCGATCTTAGCAATCTTGGAGCCGGTACTTATGTAGTGAAGGTGCACAACACTTACACTAACAAGGTAGTATCAGGCCTGGTAGTGATACAGCATTAATACCAGTTAAATATTATACTCCAATCCCTCCCGTAATAACGGGAGGGATTTTTTTGTTCTGTTATTCAAAAAATCCTTTGGAATAAATAAACTGATGTTCCGAGACTGACAGAAAGGGAATTATGCTTTAAGGAAGCATAATTCATCTATAAAACCCATTTTGTTATTTAACAGCTACGAGCCAATTTTTTGCTGAAGCGTTGGGGATTTGCCCGGGCTGTGCTTTATGAGGGGAAAAATTAAAATTAAATTGACCTTTGGATGAAAGATTGGGCATGTTTTGAAACTGACTTAAGCCTGGTTTGATACAGGGCATAGTACCATTACCATAAATTACAACATCACCATTGGGTAATGAATATGAAAATAAAGAGGGGGAGGTCTTTATGGGACGGGTAAATTGGAATTTCTTAAAAGCAGGTAACGAAAATTTATTTTTTTGGGCAGCTTTTTTACCATCCAACTGTTTCTTTTCAATGTGTTTTTGTATGTCAAATAATTCTTTGCGTTGCGCCGAAGCTGATGAAAAGGTTACAATGCTAAAAATTAAAAATACTTTTTTCATACAGCAGGGTTTTGCTACATTGAAAGTACAATTATTTTTTCATTTGCTTCCAGGCATTAATCAGGCCATTTGTAGAAGCATCATGATTGGTGACAAGGCTATCCGTTTGCAGCTCGGGTAAAATTTTATTGGCTAATTGTTTCCCTAATTCAACCCCCCACTGATCGAAGCTGTAAATATTCCAGATAACACCCTGTACGAAAATTTTATGCTCATATAAAGCTATTAATTCTCCCAGTGTAAATGGTGTAATCTTTTTGATAAGGAAAGAATTGGTGGGCTTATTGCCAGCAAAAACTTTATAAGGAAGCAGCGCAGCAATTTTGTCTGGTGAAAGTCCCTGTTTCTCCAGTTCTATCCTGGCTTCTTCTTCTGTTTTGCCATTCATTAGTGCCTCCGTTTGTGCAAAGAAATTACTGAGCAATTTTACATGATGGTCCCCAACCGGGTTATGACTTTGTGCAGGTGCAATAAAATCGCAGGGGATGAGAGGGGTGCCCTGGTGGATGAGCTGATAAAAAGCATGTTGGCCGTTGGTGCCTGGCTCACCCCAGATAATCGGACCAGTGGCATAATCAACCTGCTTGCCATTACGGTCAGTAGTTTTGCCATTACTTTCCATATTACCTTGCTGGAAGTAAGCAGCAAAGCGATGCATATACTGATCGTATGGAAGAATTGCTTCTGATTGGACACCCCAAAAATTAGTGTACCAAATGCCCAGCATAGCCATTAGCACCGGTATGTTTCTATCAAAAGACGTTGCAGCGAAATGATTATCTGAGTTGTGTGCACCTTTTAGCAACAATTCAAAATTTTTATAACCAATAGTTAAAGCAATGGATAAGCCTATGGCACTCCATAGCGAATAGCGGCCGCCTACCCAATCCCAGAATTCAAACATGTTCTTTTTATCAATACCGAAACTCACCACTTCTTTTTCGTTGGTGGAAAGGGCCGCAAAATGTTTAGCTATATGTTTTTCATGTTTTGCTTTCTTCAAAAACCATTCTCTCGCAGTGTGTGCATTCGTCATAGTTTCCTGTGTAGTAAAAGTTTTGGAAGCTATGAGAAACAAGGTTCTTTCAGGATTTAATTTTTTCAGCGTTTCTGCAATATGCGTTCCATCTACATTGGAAACAAAATAAGTTTCTATATCATCAACCCAATATGGTTTTAATGCTTCGGTTACCATTTGCGGGCCTAAATCACTCCCACCAATACCAATGTTTACAATATACTTTATTCTCTTACCGGTATAGCCCCGGAATTTTCCTGTATGTATGGCAGTTGAGAAAGCCTTCATTTTGCGAAGTACCTTCTTTATTCCAGGCATTATATTTTGCCCTTCAGCATACATTGGTTTGTCTGAAAAATTCCGTAAGGCCACATGAAGGACGGAACGTTTTTCAGTTTCATTAATCTTGTCGCCATTGTACATAGCGTTAATGGCATCTTTCAGCTTACACTCGTCCGCTAATTGAAGCAATAAATGAATTGTTTTATCCGTAATACTATTTTTTGAATAATCAAATACCAACTCTCCAAGGCATAGGGAGTATTTTTTAAACCTTTCGGTATCCTGGGCGAACAAATTTCTTGTATGCAAATTTTTCATTTCCAAAAAATGAGTTTGTAAGGCTGACCAGGCTTTTGTTGAAGTTGGGTTGACTTTTGGTAACATATTTTCTAAGTACTATAGTTGATTAAAAGCTTCGATGGTTTTTGCTACCATTTCATTACTAATGTCTAAATGTACAACCAGCCTGACCCGGTTAGGAGAGATGGCATAGCCAAGGATAGAATAGTTTTTTAATTTCGCAACAAGTTCAGAAGCTGAAATGCTATTGTGTAATTCAAAGATGATAATATTAGTTTCAACAGGCAGTACCAGTTGCACAAATTCTTTTTTCTCAATAGCTGCGGCTATTTGTTTGGCATGTGTATGATCTTCCGCCAGTCGTTGGATATTATTTTGTAAAGCATACATCCCGGCTGCTGCAATAAAACCTGCCTGCCGCATACCTCCGCCAAATACTTTTCTTATTCTTCTTGCTTTTTTAATGAAGGTTTTTTTCCCCAGCAGTAAACTACCAACAGGGCAACCTAAACTTTTGCTCAGGCAAATGGAAATGCTGTCAAAAGCTTCTCCATATTGTTTTGGGGTTTCATTCTTTGCTATCAGGGCATTCCATAACCGGGCACCATCCAGGTGAAAAGCAAGATTTTTTTCTTTACAAACTGCCTGTATCTTTTTTATCTCCTCAAAATCATAACAACTGCCGCCGCCACGATTGGAAGTGTTTTCCAGGGACACCAAACTTGTATGGGCCCGGTGAGCATCGTCTGGCTGAATGGCAGCCAGTACCTGCTCAGCAGTAATTCTTCCAAAGTTTCCTAGTAATAATTTTACAGAAGCTCCTGAATTGAAAGCAATCCCACCACCTTCATATTGATAAACATGCGAACTTTCATCACATATTACTTCATCACCTGGCTGGGTGTGGCACTTAATGGCAATCTGGTTGGTCATCGTACCGGAAGGGCAAAAAATGGCGGCCTCCATTCCAAACATATCCGATGCCAGCTTTTCCAATTCATTAATTGAAGGGTCTTCTCCAAACACATCATCACCTACTTTAGCTTTCATCATCGCTTCCAGCATAGCCGGGGTGGGCTTCGTAACTGTGTCTGACCTATAATCAATAATCATGGAAGGAATATTTATTTGCAATATACTCCGTTCGCCCCTGAAATAGAACAGTTGGCGAACCTGTAATTACATATTAAGCCCCATTTGCTAACTTGGCATTTTTATGAAAGAACCTTCCATACTGGATTATGTATTATTAATTACCGGATGCCTGGCATTTGGTGGTGCAGGCCTTTATATGCTTGCACGGTTTAGCACATTTGTAAAGCGAAGCATCAAAAATGAACTCCTCAGAAAAAATATAGTAGTATGGCTGATCGTTTTTTGCATCTCTAATGCTATCCTTCCTTTGAACGGGGCCTTTTTTTACCTGCTTTTTAAATTTGGTTGGTGGTGGATGATATATGGACAATTACTTTTTACTACTGCAGCCACACTTATTGTTTACAATCTTGTGAGAGTAGTGTCTCAAAATGCGAAGGTTAAAAAATTGTCTTTTGCGCTGCAAACTTTGATTGTATTAGTTTCTCTGATTATAAGTACCATTAGTGTTAATGTGCCATTAAGTTATTTTTTGTATGGCGGTGAAACTGATGTGTTATTAAAATATATAATCACCAACGCTTTTTATATTGCTACTGTTACGGGCCTTATTTATGGAGTGATTAATTATCTTGATATAGAACGTACCCGTAAGTTTAACGAAAAAGAGCTTGAGCTGAGTCGCCTCCGTGAACTGAAAACAAAAGCGGAGCTGGAAGCACTGCATTCAAAAGTAAATCCGCATTTTTTATACAATGCACTAAACTCCATTGCTGATCTTTCTATTACCGATGGAAGAAAAGCAAGAAAGATGACAATAGCATTGGCAGATCTTTTCCGGTATAGTATCAATTACAGTAATAATAATTTCTCTAGTGTAAAGGATGAAGTAGAGATGGCCAATGTTTATCTACAGATTGAGAAAATCAGGTTTGAAGACCAATTAAATTATTCACTAAAGGTGGAAGATGAACTGAATCATTACCTGGTTCCAAGGTTTGTTTTGCAGCCATTAGTAGAGAATGCGGTAAAACACGGATTAAAAGCAACAGGACAGCTGACGGAAATTAACCTGGAGGTTAAAAAAAATGGCGCCGGTATGGTGGTCAATATTGCCGATACAGGACCAGCTTTCCCCGCTGAGTTGAATCCGGGTTACGGAGTAAAAAGTGTGTATGATAAACTCGACCTGCTTTTTCCCGGCAATTATGAAATGCACTTTAGTAACGACCCGGTTAAACAGGTTTCACTTTTTATTTATAAACTGGTAAAAGATGAATCAGCTATTTAAGGCTATAGTGATCGATGATGAACCCGCTGCAAGAAGATTGATGAAAAGTCTTTTGAACTCGCATCAAGATGTGGTGGAAGTCATCGGGGAGGCAGGAAATGGGAGAGAGGCTATTACCAAAATACAGGAACTACGACCAGATGTTATCTTCTTAGATATTCAAATGCCGGACCTCACCGGCTTTGAGGTCATTGAACAGTTAGATGTAAAACCAAATATTATTTTCACAACTGCATATGAACAATATGCTATCAAAGCTTTTGAAACTTTCTCTATTGATTATTTGCTTAAACCAATTAAGGAAGAGAGGCTGGAACAAAGCATCGCCAAACTAAAGCAGTTTGGAAGACTGGCTCAGCCATTTGATTTATCTGGCTTGCAGGAGATTATCCGCCAGTTCCAGGCACCACAAAAAGCTACAGCGCTGCCTATCAAAACCGGTGACAGGATAAACCTGATAAAGTTTGAAAATATCAGCTACATGGAGGCCAGCGATAAATATGTTTTTATTTATACAACAGATGGCCAAAAACACCTCACTGATCAATCATTAACGACTCTTGAAGAGAAATTACCCTCACAATTTTACCGGATTCAGAAGTCCTACATCATTAATAAGGATAAAATCAAAGAAATGCATCGCCATTTCAACAGTCGTTTTCTCTTTATTCTGGAGGATAAGGCAGGTACAAGGCTTACTTCAGGTCGTACTTATCATGATGCTATCCGTTCAGAATTTGGTCTTTAAATCCTCTTTTTTAGGCCCGGGATGCCAGGTTAATTACTCCCACGGTCAGGTTATTGACTTTCTGCCCATTCATCGAAGATTATGGCCATTTATCAGAAAACTGTGGCATATAGTAACCTGAATCAGGGCTATGCGTCAAACATGTGTCACTAAGAACGGCCGGTTATCCCTAAAACAGGCCGTTTAATTTAAAACAATGTTCTTGGTAATACAAAGTACCTAAGTTTGTGCTGTAATACTCAAAAACAGGTACTAAAAATAAAAAAACTAAAAATGAGAAAGATTTTAACCCTGCTGGCACTCACTTTAACGGTGTTATCCGTTGCCAGCAATGCACAGGTGAGTAACGGCAGCATCAGCGGAACAGTTATTGACGGAAGCACCAAAACCATTGAATCCGCTACTATTACATTACTGCGGGTAAAAGACTCTTCCGTGGTAAAAATGAGTGTGGCCGATAAAACGGGTAAGTATGTATTTGAGGCGGTGCCTGAAGGAAAGTACTTCGTATCTATTTCAGCAGTGGGCCATACAAAAGGCTTCTCGGAAACTTTTGATGTTACCGCAACCAACCCATCCGTTTCAGTAAAGACAATTGAACTGGTTCCAAAACCAAAGGCAATGGGGGAAGTAACCGTTATGGCAAAAAAACCACTGATCGAACAAAAAATTGACAGGACAATAGTAAATGTAGAAGCATCGGTAACGAATGTTGGTAACTCTGCATTGGAAGTTTTAGAAAAATCACCTGGTATTACTGTAGATAAAGACGGTAACATCAGCCTGAAAGGAAAACAAGGTATAATGGTAATGATTGATGGCCGTCCCAGTTATTTAAGCGGTGCTGATCTGGCAAGTATGCTGCGCAGCATGCCCGCAAGCCAGTTGGATCAGATTGAAATTATGACCAACCCGCCTGCTAAGTATGATGCTGCCGGCAATTCCGGTATAATTAATATAAAGACTAAAAAGAACAAACAGTTTGGTTATAACGGTAGTATCACTTCAACTTTTACACAGGGACGATTTGCAAGATTTAGCGAAGGGGTGAATTTTAATTACCGGAATGGTAAAATAAACTTGTTCACTAACCTGAATTATAACAGAAATCACCGGGGTGAAGATCTTGATATTGTAAGAAATATGCGGGAAGCAAATTCAAAAGAAATACTTTCCATATTCGATCAGCAAACCAGGATGGTAAACCAGGGGCATTATTATAGCGGTAAAATTGGACTGGATTATGCAGCCACTAAAAAAACAACACTGGGTATTGTATTAAACGGATTTTATAATCCCAGCTTTTGGGAAAGCAAAACCAAAACGTTTATTAATGAGCCTGATGGGCAACTAAGAAGTCAAACAAATACATTGACCAGCCAGAAAGAAAAGTGGACAAATTTCAGTTCAAATGTTAACCTGCGCCATGTGTTTGATTCAACGGGGCAAGAGCTTACAAGTGATTTCGATTACGTTCAATACAAGTCAACAAGTATTCAACCATTATATAGTTCTTACTTTGATAGATTTGGTAATCCTGCCCAGGCTTCTGATACCTTGCTTGGTAGTCTTCCGCAAAATATAAAAATCATCAGTGGGAAAATTGATTATATAAAGCCTTTAAAGGATGGTGCAAAATTTGAAGCCGGTTTTAAGGCGAGTCATGTAAAAACGGATAACAATGCCGTATATGAGAATTGGATAAATAATTCCGCTATCCTTGACAGTTCCCGTTCAAACCATTTTATTTACAATGAAAACATTACTGCTGCTTATGTAAACTACAGCAGGAAGTTGGGAAAGAAATGGAGCAGTCAATTAGGTCTTCGCTTAGAATCTACCCAGGCAAATGGGGATTCAAAAGGATATACATTTAATTCAACACATAATAAATTTCTTCCTTTCAACGAAAAGTTTAAAAGAGATTATACCCAGCTGTTCCCCACTATCTATTTGCAATATACTGCCAATGAAAAAAATAGTTTTGTCATTAATTATGGCAGAAGGATCAATCGACCCAATTACCAGGATTTAAATCCGTTCATTAATTTTCTTGACCGGTATACTTTTCAACAAGGCAATCCTAATCTGAAACCACAGTTCAGTCACAACATTGAACTGAGCCATACGTACAAAGGATTTTTAACGACAACCTTGAATTATAGTAACACCACTGATATCATTCAGCAGGTATTAGAGCAAAACGAAATCACTAATGAAACATATGTCAAAAAAGCAAACATTGCCACCCGCAACCAGGCAGGTATTGCCATCAGTGCACAAAAGGAAATAAAAAAGTGGTGGAGCGGTAATATTTATACGAATGTTTCGTACAATCAGTTCAAAGGGGTGGTAAACAATGAAAATATTTCAATCGGCCTTACAATGCTGATGGTGCAGGTACAGCAACAGTTTAAATGGGGTAAAGGATGGGGGGCCGAATTGAGTGGTTTTTACAGGAGTAATGCAGTTGAAGGTGTAATATTTATTCAGCAAATGGCTCAGGTAAGTGCTGGTTTCAGTAAACAAATATTAAAGAATAAGGGGAGCATCCGTTTGAACGTCCGTGACATATTTGCCGGTAATGTGGCCAAAGGTTATAGCAAATACGGAAATGTGGATGCAAAGTTTACAAATGTGAATGATAGCCGTGCGGTGACGATGAGCTTTACTTACAGATTTAATAAAGGAAAACTAAAAGCTGGCAGCAACAGAAAAAACAATGGCGCATCAGATGAGCAACAAAGAGTAAATACTGGTAATTAATAAATAAGTATAGCCATGAACCTTGTCCATCCTTCCGCCTCTGGCGGAAGGATTTTTTTAATACTATAAACGTTAATGTGATTTTAACATGACTCTTTGTTCGAACTGTTTTTTTACCGCTGGTGTATCTGTAAGTAAATGTTACCCTCTGTCACGGGAACTACGAAGCTTGTCATATTTCGTTTCAGCCGCACTGTTTTATACAGCAATTTTATTCCTGAATCATTAACCTTATAGCCATGATTATGAGAAAAACATTTATCCTTTGCTCATTCCTTTTTGTTTCCCTTACAGTAGTGGCGCAAAACAAAACAGGAAAAATTTCCGGAATAATACAAGACGCCACCGGTAAGCCACTTCCTTCGATTTCGGTATCGTTGCTGAAAGCCTCGGACTCTTCGCTGGTGAAAGTAGCAGTAACCGGAAAAGAAGGGCAGTATGAATTTGAAAACATTGCTGATGGCCGTTACATCGTATCATCAGCTTCTGTGGGATATGATAAAAGCCATAGTACTGCTTTTACATTGAGTGAATCAAAAAATGGAGTGCAACTGGATGTTTTGCAAATGAATGTTTCGGCAAAAGGATTAAGTGAAGTGGTAGTTAGTGCAAAAAGACCATTCATTGAAACAAAAATTGATAAGACAGTAATAAATGTAGATGCCTCCCCAACTAATGCAGGCGCCACAGCACTGGAAGTATTAGAAAAATCTCCCGGTATTATGGTTAGCAATGATGGCATTATAAGTCTTCGTGGTAAATCAGGAGTGATTGTGATGATGGACGGAAAGCCCACTTTTCTTTCACCAACAGACCTGGCCAATTTGCTTAAGAATATGCCGGCATCCGCTATAGACCAGATTGAGATTATGACAAACCCTTCTGCAAAGTATGATGCGTCGGGAAATTCCGGCGTTATCAATATCAAAACAAAGAAAGGAAGAGCAGCAGGATTCAATGGTTCAATAATGATAGGCGCTACAGCAAGTTTCTTTGAAACAAAAAATGGTACACTCTATGTGATTCCTAAATCACAAAATAGCTTCACTTTTAATTATCGGAAAAACAAGATCAATTTCTTTGGCAACTATAATCCGAATGTTTTCCGTGGCAGAAATATGATGGATATAACAAGGACAAAACTGGACCAAAATAAAAATATAACCGGTTATAATGATGTGGAAACAAATTTCAAGTTTGGTAACAACAATCATACATTAAAATTAGGGCTGGATGTATTTGCGGATAAGAAAAACACATTTGGTTTTGTAATAAGCGGATTTGTTTTTTCCGGGCATCCTACTCCCACAACAGTCACCACTTCTTCAGACGAAAATCACCAGCCTTTATCGATCATGACCTCGCAAACGAATAATAAGATCAAGTTTAAAAACCTCACCACAAATTTTAATTACCGTCACCAGTTTGATTCTGCCGGGCGGGAGCTGACGGCCGACTTTGATTTTATTGCTTATGATAATGTATCCCGTATGACACTCACAACAGATTTTTCAAATGGTGCGGGGCAGCCTGTTGGTAACCAGCTGGTATTAAATGGACATTTACCATCACAGATTAATATCTATTCACTGAAATCCGATTATGTACATCCGTTTAAAAAAGGGGGAAGATTAGAAGCTGGCGTTAAAAGTAGTTTTGTAAAAAATGATAATGTCGTTAATTATACAAGATGGGCTGATGATAAATGGATAGAAGATGGCCGTTCCAATCATTTCATCTATGACGAAAACATTAATGCTGTTTACCTTAATGCTAATACCAAAATAAAGAAATGGTCCTTCCAGGGAGGCTTGCGACTTGAAAATACAGTGGCCAAAGGCTACCAGGTTACTAATGATTCTACATTTAAAAGGAATTTCACCAACCTGTTTCCAAGTGCATTTATCAGTTATGAACTGAATAAGGACAATCAGCTTACTCTTTCTTATAGCAGAAGGATCAACAGGCCGAACTACCAGGATCTGAATCCATTCATTTATTTTCTTGATTCATTATCCTACAGAAAAGGTAATCCTTTCTTGCTGCCTCAGTTTACGCATAATATTGAGTTGAGCCATTCTTTTAAGGGCAAACTTATTACTACACTAAATTATAACAGCACCAACGATGTGATTTCACAGATATTAAAGGCAGATGGCGACCTTGTTTATCTTACTTCAGATAATGTGGCCCGGTTCAGAAACATCGGTATCTCCATTACGGCACCGGTGCCCATAACCAAATGGTGGACATCTAACACTTTTGTAAACATCTTTAATAACCAATACAATGGTGTGTTTGAAAACCAGCCCATCGATCTTTCTTATACCTCATTCATGGTGAACATGACCAACACCTTTACTCTCAAGCAGGGGTTCACATTAGAGATGACCGGCTTCTACCGGGCCAGGGGCGTTAACCAATTGAATATTGATGAGCCCATGTATATGGTAAGTTTTGGCGGGCAAAAAACCGTATTGAAAGGAAAAGGAACAGTCAGACTTAATCTCCGGGACCCTTTCTGGTTGCAGCGTTACAAAGGAAGAACACAGTATAATCTCATTGATACCAAAGTTAATAACAGGTGGGACAATCGTCAGCTTACCGCTTCCTTTACTTATCGATTTGGAAAGAATGGTCAGCAAAATCCTCCGCCACGCCGACGCAATAGTGCCTCACAGGATGAGCAGAACCGTGTAGGGCAGGGTGGTCAGTAAATAACTCAACGTACAGTTTTCTCATGTACAGGTAGTATATGAGACGTCCTCCATTTCTATGGGGGACTTTTTATATTTATATTTGTTATTCAACCAAAACAACCCGCCATGCCATCCTTTGATATTGTAAGTAAAGTAGATGCACAGGCATTAGACAATGCAGTCAATGTCGTTACAAAAGAAATTACCAACCGTTTTGATTTTAAAGGCTCACATGTTGTTATCAATCTTGATAAGAAAGAGTTTCTTATCAAATTAGAAACGGATGATGACATGAAGATGCGACAGCTTATTGATGTACTCATCAGCCGGGCACATAAGCAAGGAATAGCACCGGAAGCCTTCGATGCATCAAAGGAAGGAGCACAGAGCGGTAAAGTATGGAAGAAAGAAGTAAAAGTGAGAAACGGACTTGTACAGGAAGATGCAAAAAAGATTGTCAAACTCATTAAAGACTCAGGTATGAAAGTACAGGCATCCATCAATGATGATTTAGTAAGGGTAACGGCCAAAAAAATTGATGACCTGCAGGCAATCATCCAGCTTTGTAAGAATGGCAACCTGAATATTCCATTACAATATGTCAATATGAGAGATTAATTTTCAACTGGAAAGAGATCTTATATTTATTTGTGGGCAACCCCTGCAATTGCTTTATAATCTGTTCATAAGCCGGGTATTTCTGTTAATAACAGGGTGCACAACGGGTGCATATCAAAGAGGTCCAAAATTTGGAAACGGGTATTTCAATGGACTATATTTGATATACAACTGCACGACGTTTTAGCAATAAAATGAAGTGCTTGGAGAAACAGAAATCCCTCAAAAGATGGATGTAACTCCCGGGGAAACGGAAGCCCGTCAAAAGGTGGAAGTATCTCCAGAAAGCATCGGGTAAGTAAACAGAAGGCGCAAGCCAGAAAGTGAGCTAACTTGGTGCTTTCATCTTTTACAGGCCTCGCCACCCCTTATCAGTGCCGTGAAGGTATTTCCTTTAATATTTGGCTAAAAGCCTTCTCCGGCCTATCTTTGCCGCCCAAAAATTATCTATTCATCTGTACGGCAAAATCCGTGCAGCCTTTAAAAATCATACAGTTATGAAAAAAGGACTCCATCCCGATAGCTATCGGTTAGTTATTTTCAAAGACATGAGTAATGGCCACACTTTCCTCAGCCGCTCTACAGCCGCTTCAAAAGAAACATTGAAGTGGGAAGATGGCAACGAATATCCCCTGGTAAAACTGGAGATATCCAATACGTCTCACCCTTTCTTTACTGGCAAGAATATGCTGGTGGATACTGCAGGACGTATCGACAAATTCAAGAAGAAATACGCTAAGAAAGCAGAATAATATTAAATTGTGACACTACTCGATCCGCCAAGGCGGAGAGAGTTTTGTTTTTCATGGCTATACTTTAAGACCCCCTGATTCTTCAGGGGGTCATTTTATTTTATGGGAGCCAGGTCTTTTCGCAGTATATAGCCAGATGTTATCTCGCCTTTGGTGTTTTCAAAACTCACCTCAATGAAGTTTTTCAGCAGGCGGATGCAGGTCGCAATATTTCCTTTCAGCAAATATGCTTTCCTGGGTTTGCTGCCCAGTTTCGGGCTGTCGTAAAAAAAAGTTTTCACCGGCATCACTTTCCACTTGCTGCCATCGTAGCCGGGGTCGGTATTAAATTTATCAATGGGTATTTCGCCCAATTCAGCCGCGGCAATCTCTGCCGTTTTCATGGTAACTTCCGGGTCTCCTGATTGAAAGCTGGTTTGTGTTTCTTTATGCAAGAACCAATTTTTCTTCATTGCATTCCAGCGAAACTCATAATTGTAAGCCCAACGCCAGCTACTGCCACCATAGAAGGAGAGGCTGAAGCCTTTGTTAAACAATTCAACACCTTCATATGGATCACCAAACACACCGCCGCATTGCCGGCACATGATAGCATTTTCATTCTTTACCACTTGTTTCAGTTTGCCATCTGCCTGGCGAATTAAAATAAGAAAGGGCCGGGTCACATTATCATCCACAATACTGTCCTCACCTGGATTTTTCAGGATGAGGATAGCATCCTCTTTTCCATCGCCGTTCAGGTCGCCGGCCTTATAATCCAGCACATCGTAGCCTTTAATAATAAAGGGCTGGGCCTCGGGTGGGTAGACAGGTGGTTGTGCGTTGCTGATGAAGGAAGAACAACATAAGAGTGATGCAAAGAATAGTCTCATAGACTTTTTATTTTACATCTAATATAAAAAGAAACAGGATGATTATAGAGTACTTTTATATCCATCGGTATCCGGTATTGTTAATGCTTCAACCGCCGCTTCTTGATCATACCTCCCTTGGTATCTTTCACACTGCTCATTACTACAAATGCATCAGGTTCTATTTTTGTAATCTCTGTATTTAGTTTATTCAATTCCAGGCGGGTGATGACGGTATACACAATATCAATATTTTTTTTCTCTCCTTTTCGTCCATAACCGGATTTGCCGGTGTACACAGTAACACCCCGGCCCATAGTATTGACGACCATATTCCTGATCTCTTCGCTGTGTGATGCAACAATTGTTACTCCCACATATTCCTCAATACCCTCGATGATGAAGTCGAGTGTTTTTG
This sequence comes from Chitinophagaceae bacterium, assembly GCA_016719015.1. Classification (GTDB taxonomy): domain Bacteria; phylum Bacteroidota; class Bacteroidia; order Chitinophagales; family Chitinophagaceae; genus JJ008. The sequence continues at coordinate 227,495 of JADKAZ010000001.1, read as the reverse complement.
ATGCAGCGAGATACGTTATCATTGAATAGAGAGCAATCTCTACGGAAAGGAAATAGGCAGCGGAAGAAAATATGGCGGCATTGATAAGAATAATGATATCGCCGATGGTAACACCTAATTTCCGGCTGAGATAGATGGCCAGCACTTCGGTACCATCTATTACGGCACCACCACGAATGGAAAAACCGATACCGGCACCCAGAAAGAAACCACCGAATACAGCGACCAGCAGATTATCGTCTGTAATATTGGGAAACTGAACATTAGCTAGGCAGAGTGCCAGCCCGGTGATGGCAAGTGCGGTTTTAACAGCAAACTGTTTACCGAGTGTATGGTACCCCATAATGATAAAGGGAATGTTGATGGAAATTATAAGCAGGTAGAGGGGCACTTTAGTGAGTGCAGAGATCAGCAGCGAAAGACCGGTGGCGCCGCCATCAATAAATTCGTTGGTGAGCAAAAAACCTTTTAAGCCAAAGGAAGCTGAAGTAATACCGATGCATATCAAAATAACATCCCTGATATGTCCTTTCAATGCTACACGGTTTTCCCGGTATTTCCTGGCTTTCTTGTAACCTGATATTTGTTTATTGTTGTCTGTGTGCATATACGTTTGAATTTTTAAAAGGTGAAAGGATGATGAACCGGTGAATATGGGAGGAAGTAAAAGAGGCAGTACCCCATCTGCAGATACTGCCCGGTTTATTTATTTATTCATCTTTTTTTTGTCTCTTTTTATATCACGGTTATTGACATACACGAGCAGGGCTACAATGCCGAACACTACTGCGAGCAGTACAAGAACCGTCAGCAATGATCCATCCATGACGGTTATTTTTTAAAATGAAAAATCAGGGCCGTAAGGGGCCGTTTACCTTTTAACCAATACTATGGTGGCGGGTATTACCAGAAGTGGTGGGAGGGGTAGATGTGAAAGAGATAATCTTTGTGTGGACATGCGATGATAGCATCACTGAACATGGCCGTACTCTTCAACGGATGGCTGCGCAGTTGTATGCTCAGGTATACTAAAAAATGAACCTGTCTTTTTTCGGCAGCAAAGCCTACCGTACAGACAGGGGGCTGCTGTCTCTCCAATTCAGCATTGGGAAGCTTAGGCAGTTGTATAACCTGTTCTTGTGGTTTGGCGGGAGCAGGGGTAGGTGTTCTATGTTTTACGGTAAAACCTGCCAATACAATGGCAACGCCTATTAAAAGAAAGTATATAGATGTTTTTTTTTGCACTGCTGCAAATATAAGTCTTAGTGGGGCAAGGAGCTTCTGGCTGGATTATAAGCACTATCTGCAAATCAATTTGTAATAGTGTAATCAAAAACCTCCGCATATATATGAAAGGGTTTGTGAGCCAGAATTGAAATGGAGTATCTATTATTTGCGGACCCGGAGTGCCACTGAATATGCTGCAAAATTTTCATGATAGGTTAAATGCAATACTCATAACTAAAGTGTGTTCGTAGAGTAAGTGTAGTATTAGCAAATGCTGAGTAAATTACTGAAAATACAAAAGTGAGTCTTTTCATTAGTCGCCGGAACAATGAAAAGTCCTAACCTCTTTGGGTTGAAACAGACGATGATAGTAGTACATGCGCCAGGCACATATATATCATATATTCTTCTGCCTTTATTCTCTAAATTTGACTCATATATACGAGTATGAACAAGCTAATTTTCTCTGAAGAATTTTGCCAACCTGAAAACCTGCACCCATTTACCCTGACAAGGCAAATACAGGACATCCGCATCGGTATCCTTACCATCCGGGAGAAATGGGAACGGATGATGGGCCTGCCTTCTTTTGATAAAAAGGAAGATGATTATAAGGACCTGCAACGTTCTGTAAACATTGATGAGGCTGTGGGAGATGGTGTTTGCTTTATGATACATGGGAATGTGTTGCCAACGGCCAAACTGGTGAAATCGATTAAGCGGCTGAAGAATGGCGAGTTCCTTGCCACGGAAGGTGGAACAGGCATAGCGTACCGCTTTACTAAAAACGAGATTGCCGACCGGTACAAGATAAAAGTGGGCCATGCTGTGATGACGAAAGTGGCCATACGTACGATACAATATCCCTGGGATATTTTTCAGCTGAACGACTGGGCCATAAGGGAAGACTTTGCACTGCTGACAGCAAGGCGAAAGTCGCAAAAGATATCGAAGACTAACAAGGTGGAAAATCCATCGCAGGTATTTATTGAAAAGGGGGCGAAGGTAGAGCACAGCATCATTAATGCATCAACCGGGCCGGTGTATATAGGCCGTGATGCGGAAGTGATGGAAGGCTGCATTATCCGTGGGCCCTTTGCCATGGGAGAGAATGCCTGCCTGAAGATGGGAACGAAAGTGTATGGCGCCACTACGCTGGGTCCCGCCTGTGTGGTAGGTGGAGAGATAAAAAATTCGGTGTTGTTCGGTTACAGTAATAAGGCTCATGATGGTTATCTTGGCGACTCGGTGCTGGGTGAATGGTGCAATATGGGTGCCGGAACTTCTAACAGCAACCTGAAGAATAATGCCAGCGATGTAAAGGTGTGGACTCCGAAGGGGGAGATGAATGCTGGTATTAAATGCGGGGTGATGATGGGCGACTATTCAAGGACTGCAGTGAACACCGCCATCAATACCGGAACGGTGATTGGTGTTAGCTGTAATGTGTTTGGCACAGGGCTTACGCCGAAATACATTCCCAACTTTAGCTGGGGCAGCGAAGGAGTGAAGCGATACGAATTTGAAAAAGCATTACTGGATATTGAAGCCTGGAAACACCTGAAGGCAGAACATGTAACTGATGATGAGAAAAGTATTTTGAAGTATATATTTGAAAAGTTTTAGGGAGGTGAATGGTGAATGTGTGTCGGGAAACGTAATGATTATATTAAAACGATAATTTAACTATAACGAGTAAGTATGAGAAAACAAATAGCAGCGGCTAACTGGAAAATGAATTGTACGTTTCAGCAGGGCGAAAAATTACTGGATGAGATATTAGGAGCAGAAATTCCCCTGGCTGATCACCAGCTAACCATCTTTGCTGTCCCCTTTCCCTATTTGCTGATGACCAGAAGTGAAGTAGAGGAGGAGTGGAACTATAATGTAGCGGCACAAAACTGCCATCATAAAAAATCTGGCGCCTATACCGGTGAGGTTTCGGCAGAGATGCTTCATTCAATGAACATCAGGTATTGTGTTGTCGGGCATAGTGAAAGAAGGGAATATAACCAGGAAACCAATGCTATGCTGGCGGATAAAGTAAACCTGTGTTTTGAAAATTTTATCACCCCCATTTTTTGTTGCGGCGAGCCACTGAACATACGGGAAGCCGGCACACAAAATGATTTTGTATCAGCCCAATTAAAAGAGTCTCTCTTTCATTTAGGTGCAGATAAAATAAAAACAATAATAATTGCTTACGAACCTATCTGGGCTATAGGTACAGGAAAAACTGCTACCACCGAACAGGCACAAGAAATACACCAGTATTTACGTTCTGTGTTAGCGGCACAATATGGTGATGTGGTGGCCAACGAAATTCCTATTCTCTACGGTGGCAGTGTGAAGGCCAATAATGCAAAAGAATTGTTCAGCTGTCCTGATGTGGATGGAGGGCTGGTAGGTGGAGCGTCGTTGGTGGCGGCAGAATTTATTGAGATTATTAAGGCGTTGAAGTAGGAAGTCAGGTGTGAGGTGCCGGTAAAGCTTTTAATTATTCATTCAATTTTTTAATTAATATCCGCTCCTTTTCATATCGTTATTGCCCGGAAGAACCAGGTGCTGCTGAGTTTCCTGAAAATAAGGGCTATTGTAAACGGCAGGGAGATATATCCTTTACTCAATACCAGGCCGGTTGTAATCCCGGTGCTTGAAAACAATCCCAGAATAGTTATTACAGACGGCTATCATATTACTCCGCCACTCAAGTTGGTGTATAAAGAAATGCACACTTATTGTTTTAACGTAGTCTGTGCTATCAGCGACAGGCAATTGCTGACCGGGGCTATTATACTATCGCTTTTATACATCTCCGGGCTTTATACAGGCTTCCTGGTTTTTAAAGTGTTCAGCTTTATGCCACTTATTTATTTATTATTCTTTTATTATTTAAACCGGAAAGAATTTATTAAACTGGTGCCGGTGTTGAATTAATTTATACTGCTGCAACAGGTTCTGGTAGGGGGACACTATTAAAATCGTTTATCTTGTCCATATCAAGTATCGTCTTGTTTTTATCTGCAGATGGATGATACATCATATTAAATTTGGCTCCCCAAACAATTTCATTGCTTACGTATGATGTTCTGGCAACGACATTATTAGAAAAAACTTCATCAAATGCTTTTACAAATACCATGATCTCTATATCAGCAGCTGCAATATCTTCTTTGGTTAATCCATAAAAGGGACTTGTTTCAATAATCGGATGAACAATCGTCCAGCTAAGTGCCAGTGCATTGATTTTTGATATTTCCATATCAAGGGAGAAAAACTTATCCTTTAATTTCCCATTTTCTTCGCTGGTAATGGCCATGGTAAGTTGCACCTCCACTTCTGAAAGGTTGTTATTTTTATAAGGTGCCAGCCGGAACATCAACGCTGTTCCCCCCAGGTAGGGTGCGATAAGTATATTATTACTGAATTTCAAAAATGCCTGGGGCCGGGAAAAACGGCCGTAAAATAAGCCGGTGGCAATGGCAAAACTTAATAAACCAAGAAAAGCTTCAAATGTGGAGACGGCGCTGGCCATAAAACCCGTTGGGCTTATACGGCCATAGCCAACGGTGGTAAATGTTTGTGCACTGAAGAAAAATACTTCTGTAAAATTCTTCCACGGGGAGCCGGTATTCACACCAGCCAGGTGGTTGATACCAATAAGATAATAAATACCTGCAAACAAAAGATTGACAGTGATATAAGTGACAAAAAGCAGAAAAAGAAATTTGCCCCTATTCATTTCCAGCATGGTATGATACCAGCTATAACGGTTTAGGATGCCAACTCCCCGTTTTATTACATTGGCTTTTCCATCTTTGGTTATAAATCGGCCACCGGTGCTGTTGCTATTGTCGCCAAAACCGGTACTATTATTTGTGCGGAGATTTTTAAGCTTTTTCATTAGTGCCATTATCAAATGTATAATTAATTTGATTTATACTTTGTCCGCAGTGCCGACTGGTTTATTTTAGCTGCTGATGGCAAGAAAGAAAATACTTTGGCTCTGCAGTTGGTATCCTGATAAAATGGAACCTTTCAACGGGGATTTTATTCAACGTCATGCGTATGCGGCTGCCTTGTATAATGATATTTATGTAATACATGTTGCAGGAGATGTAACGGGAGAAGCAAAAGGCATAGAACATGTCATTAACCGGGCAGAAGGATTAACGGAGCAAATTATTTATTATAATAAGTCTACTTCCTGGTTTGGAAAGGCTGTTGATTATTATCGTTGGTCATCCATCTTCAAACAAGCCATCCGGAAATACATATTGGAAAATGGGAAACCTGATTTGGTACATGTTCATATTCCATTTAAGGCCGGATTGATGGCCATAAGGATAAAAAAGAAATACGGTATACCCTTTATTGTTACCGAACACTGGACTATCTATCATTCAGCAAGCCAGGTAAAATACGAAGAACAAAACGCATTGTTTAAGTCTATTCTTACACGGGTAGTTAAACAAAGCGACTTGCTAACTCCGGTAAGTAACGACCTGGGCTTACTGATGAATAAATTGGTGACAAAGAAGAATTTTTCTGTAATTGAAAATGTGGCCAATGATCAATATTTCCACTTTGCAGATACAGCGAAGCCGGGTTTTTCATTCCGATTCATTCATGTGTCAAATATGGCCTACCAGAAAAATGTGGAAGGCATCATTGAGTGCTTTGCTGAATTTCAACAACAATATCCGGCTACAGAATTAGTGATAGCAGGCCATGTTTCAACCACAGTAAAACAATTAATAGATGCGACAGGTTTGCTGAACACAAAAATATTTTTGAAAGGAGAGATAAATTATTCCGAAGTGGCGGTTGAATTACAGCAGGCGGATGCACTGCTTATGTTCAGCCGGTTTGAGAATAGCCCCTGCACCATCATTGAGGCTTTGTGTTGCGGACTACCTGTTATTGCCACCAGTGTAGGCGGCATTCCTGAATTGATTGATGAAAGCAATGGACTACTCATTACCTCGGAAGATAATGCAGCATTATCAGGAGCCATGGAAAATTTAAGAATGAACTATGCCCTGTATAACCGAAAAAAAATAGCTGAACATGCAAGAGGCAGGTTCAGCTATACGGTGATTGGGAAAAAAATGGATACAATTTATAATTCCATTCTAACAGGTTTGGATTAACCTTTTAGTTTTTTAATCAGCCCGATATATTCTGTCATAGCATCCGTGGTGGATTTTCCTTTCAATCCTGCCCATGCTTCGTATTTTGCTTTGCCAACAAAGTCGAAAGGATTGGAAGGTGCGTCTGTATTTACATCCCCGATACTACCTTGTTTATATAGCGAATACAATTGTAATAAAGTTTCATTACTTGGTTTTTCAGAAAGATTTTTGCTATCTGCTACCGCCTGTTCAAATTGTTCTTTTAAATCCATATTGTTTTTTTAGGTTTATTGTTACAATTATTTGGTCCTTGCATTGTCTATAAAAATACTCTGTACTTGTCTTTTGTCATTGATGGTCTTGTAAAATTCATCTAAGTAGGAGACCAATTCTTTTTTATTCCTTGCCTGCAGCGGAACAAAATTGTTTATCAGTGAATTAATAGCATCCCTTTTGCTTTTGAAGATTTCAAAAGTGGCTTGCAGCTCATCCATTGTTCTGGGGAAACCCCTGTAGGCTCTTTCTTTTACTGTTTCAGTTCCTAACAGTTCATTAGGTACTGCATAGCCTGCATTGACAAAGCCTGAATGGTCAAAATCGTAAGGCACTGCATAAGGGAGGGCTGCATCATTAAATTTATCATAGATAAGCCTGATGTTATGATTAGCAGGAACTGACCAGTCTCCATTACTGATCATGTATTCAAAAACCGCAACTTTTGTCATCAATGCCCTGTCTGTGCTTTCTGTCAGGTATTGTGCTTTTACTTTTTTGATACAATTATTTCTTACCGCCATGTCTTTATCATCTTCAATAAGAAAAGCAAATTGCGAAAAATTTTTGACCCTTCCTCTTGTATCACTGTAGTTGAGTTTTACGAGTCGTACCCGGAAGCTTTTATCCTCCAGCAGGTTGTAGATTTTATATATGAGGTATTCCTTGAGGAGCAACTGTTCATCGTTACCATTGGTGCCGCAGCCTATTACCAGTTTTAATTTGCCCAAAGGAGATAGGAGAGGAGAGGTTGGATTTTTGAAGTCAACCATGATAGGCGGAATATTACAATATTCCCTTCTGAAGTGGCCTCTTGGAGCTACCGTTATGGGTTCTTCTATGACAGTACTATCCGGGAAACGTAATTTGACTGTCGCTGCTTGAAACATATCCTCGCCTTTTTCTTTCTGCATCTGGGGGATATCGGTTGTCAACGTCATTTCTATCATTCCTTCTTCAACGAAGAATTTTACAGCATCTACTTTTTGTCCCTGCGCAAAAGTAAGAGTGGCTGAAAATAATGACACGAAGAGCCATTTTATTTTTTTCATATATAGGTGGTTGAGATGGTTAATCAGATATAGAAAAATACAAAAGTTTATTCAAATATTTAATCAAGACTATTTTATTACTTCCGTAATCACCTGCCCGATATTACCGTTCGGTGCCTGAATCCGCAATAAAGCAGCAATTGTAGGTGCTATATCACTCATATATGTTTCCCTGTTTGTCTTTCCCTGTTTGATGCCCCATCCATACCAGAGTAATGGAATATGAGTGTCATACGGATTCCATAACCCATGTGTTGTGCCGGTATTGCTCCATGCATCAATGAAGTTGGGTTTAGTATAAATTGTATATCTCCACTTCGTTTTTTATAATACCCGTTATTCATATAGGTACGGACTGTTGCAGGAAGGGGTACTTTATTCAGTTCATCTAAGGGGAATACCCTGGCAATAGCAGGATTCTTTCCCAGGTTATCAACAATCCAGCTGACTATTTTTTTTGTATCTAATTGGGCCGAGTCGAGGGCCGGGTGATTCAGGGCAAGCTGGTAATTATCATCATACATAATGATATTGCTGATCTTGTATTTTTCATTGAGTGAAGTATTCATCTCTTTGGTAACATCATTCATAAATATTCTTCCACCCGGAAGTTTATTTTCCTTCATGAACTCGGGTATGTTGGCCACTCCATGGTCAGCAGAAAGAAAAACTGTGTATTGGCCTTTGCCAACCTTGTTATCCAGAAAATCGAGCAAACTCCCTAATTCTTTATCTAATCGTAAAAAGCCATCTTCGGATTCAATAGAATTGGGCCCATAAGAATGGCCGATATAATCAGGTGACGAAAAACTTATTGCCAGGAAGTCGGTGATGTTGTCCTTACCTAATTGTTCGGCTACAATAGAAGCCTTGGCAAATTCTGCTGTCAGCGTATTGCCCATAGGTGTGGTAGAAATTTTTGTATAATCCTTCCCTGCATATTTTTTCAGGTCATAAGGAAACGTATTGCCACCAAGAGTGTTTGCTTCATATGATTTTTGATCTGAAGTGCTTTGGATATAGCTTGCAGCCGGATATAATAACCCCCAGCCCTGTTCATAATATTTATCAACTAACTTTTTATCATTAAAATCATTCACCCATGTTGGTAATTCATTCATATAATAAGTGGAAGTAATCCACTTGCCCACTGAATTATCGTACCAGTAAGCCGCATTGGCACTATGACCGGCTGGTAAAATACCACCCCGGTCTTTCAGGGAAATCCCAACTATTTTGCTTTTAAAATTAGTTGCAATTTTTAATTCATCACAAATGGTAGTTGTCAATAAATTTCTTGGACTTTGCTTACCCGCTGTAGAATTACTTCCAACGGTATTAACTGATTTGTCTTCAGTGCAGTAAACTGACCGCATTTGCTCACTGTCCCACCAGAAATTACCAGTAATGCCGTTAATGGCAGGAACAGAACCTGTATAAATTGAACTGTGTCCGCAGCCTGTATAAGTAGGAGTGTAGGGTATCAGCGTATTTTCACAGGCAAAACCCTGGTTCAGCATTCTTTTAAATCCTCCATTGGGAGCATACCTGTCGTAAAAGCGGTATAGATAATCCCATCGCATCTGGTCAACGACTATTCCAACGATTAATTTCGGACGCTGAATAGTTTGTTGGGCCTGAACGGAAAAACTAAGTATGGCCAATAATAGTGCGACTGATAATTTCTGCATGAAAAAATGTTTGCGCAAAAGTAAGCTTTTGGGTGTTTCCTATTTGTTACCACTGCCTGACGAAATTTTTGCTGCCAGGGATGCTTTTCTCTATTTTTAACCAATGAAAACAATCGGGCTTGTAGGCGGACTCACCTGGCATTCTACTATTGACTATTACCGTTTCATGAACCAGCAGGTAAATGAGAGGCTGGGTAATGATATGGCTGCAAAAATCATCATTAATTCTGTGAATTATGGAGAGATAAAGAGATTGACACAGTCAGGTGACTGGAACAGCATTGCCGCAATTATTAGTGATGCGGCAAAAAAAACGGAGGCTGCCGGTGCAGATTGCCTTTTGCTTGGCGCTAATACCATGCACCATATTGCAGAGGAAGTAGCGGCTGTAACCAATATTCCGCTGATACATATTGCAGATGCAACAGCGAAGGCAATAAAAGCAAAAGGAGTCAGTACAATTGCTTTGTTAGGAACCAAATACACGATGCAGTTTGATTTTTATAAGAATAAACTGGCTTTACATGGTATCAAAACCCTGATTCCGGATGAGAGGGGAATAGAAATAATCAATAAAAGTATTTATGAGGAATTAGGGAAGGGCATTCTATCATCTTCCACAAAAGAACAGTACATAGGCATCATTAACTCATTACATCAGCAAGGCGCTGAAGGTGTGATTTTAGGTTGTACTGAAATTCCTTTACTGATAAAGCAGGAAGATTGTTCTATCCCAGTTTTTGACACTACTTTACTGCATGCGACAGCAGCTGTTGATTTTGTACTGAGTTGATGCTATTTTATCAGGGTGCAGTGTTCGGATAAAATTTCAACTTTCCCCTTATTTTTAATGATAGTAATACTGCATCGCTGCCTGTCATCAAAAGGGTTATCTAAGTAAGAGCCCTTGCCATACCATATCGTATTTACTATAGCTGTATTTCCTTCTATCTTAATATCTATTTGCTTGCGATGTACTGTATCCAGCTTATAATCAGAAGAGCCAGCTGTGTATATTATATTTTTTCTGTCGAAGGTGCCTCCCGATTGTGTGAAGTAAACGTAAGAGGGGGATAAAACAGTATCTACTTCTGCCGGGTTTTTATTTTTCCAACCCTGATCAAAACGTTGAATGGCCGCTATCACTTCTTCACGGGTTAATATTTCTTTTTGCTGGCAGGACTGACTGAAAAAAGTAATCATCAAAATCGCTGCCCATTTCATCTTTGTCATGGTTCGCAAAGGTAATAAAGTGGAAGTTTATTGCTTAAATTCATTCAGCACGGTATAGTCTCCAGAACGCAAATGTGGTGAAAATACAAACGCCGCCTACCAGCCACCATAATACAGTAAAGCCGGCATGTTCCGCTATTTGTGCGCCGCCCATTGGGCCAAGGGTTTGTGCGGCGGACCAGGCCATTGTATAAAGGGCCGCATATTGCCCCCTGTTGGAAAGTTGGGTCCTGGTAATCCAGTAGCTGTTCATAAAAGGCATCGAAAGTATTTCCCCAAAAGTGACCATTACTATCATACTGATTGCCACTGCTACTGATGCACCCGGTAAGTTCAACATTAAAAAGGATATGCCTACCATGAAAACGCCAAGGGTAATGTATTGAAGGATATTTCTTTTTCCTTCCAGTTTAAATATCAATACCATTTCTACCAAGGCTATGATAACGCCATTAGTAGCCATTAAAATGCCGATAAACGGCTTTGAAAAATGAAGATTTTTTTCGAAGTACAATGGGAGGTTATTAAACAACTGGAAAAAACAACAAGCGAATAGCATGGTGATAAAAGCAAATACCAAAAAGGCTTTATCCTTATAGGCCGATTGTACAACTGGGGCGTCAATTTTCACTTTTGCGGGTGGCCGGAAATTTACCGGTTTAAGTATCAGCCACATTAATAGGGCAGCACCAATATTAGTAAACCCATCTACCCAAAACAATAATTCATAATTAATATCGGCCAAAAAACCTCCTAATCCGCTGCCGACTGCCCAGCCAAGATTAATCGCCAACCGGTTCAGGGCATAAGAACGGGTACGGTTGTCTTCTTTGCTATAAAAAGCGATAGCAGTGGAGTTGGCGGGGCGAAAAGCCTCATTTACAAAACTCAGCAGGAAGGTGAATGTACAGATTAGCGGATAGGTTTTCATCTGCCCCAGTATCATAAAGAGGATACCACCTACAACCAAGGTAAATAACTGAACAGGGTAGAAACCAATTTTATCGGTAAGGCGGCCACCCAACCAGGCACCGCAAAAAGCACCTGCTCCAAACAATCCGAATACGATACCAGCTTGTCCTACTGAGTAACCCATTTTCGGGTCAGTAAGGTATAAGGTCATAAAGGGAACTACCATTGTTCCGCTCCGGTTAATGAGCATTATCAATGACAGTAACCAGGTCTCTTTTGATAAGCCTGAGTATGCATTCCGGTATGTTTTAGCTGTAGTTTGCAGCATAGATGTTTGTAAAGTTACTGAACGGGTATATTACGAAGCAGCGTACCCGGAAAGAAACCGATTTGATGACCGGTTATGTTGCTTTTGTTTTTTTGGTTATTTTCAGTTTTCAAACTAACAACATGAAAAAATATTTTATACTTCTGGGTGTCGCCTTTGGAGTAATTATATTGTCTAATTGCAGCTCAGCTAAAAAAACAGCCGCGGCCATTCCCAAGTCCACTTATACTTCCGGAGTGTCAACAGTTATCATGAATAACTGCTCGCCTTGTCATATCCCGGCTAATGGGGGCAAGAAAAAGCCTTATGATAATTTTGCTAATGTAAAGACGGATATTGATGAAATTATACGCCGTATTGAACTGGAACCTACAGTAAAAGGGTTTATGCCATTTAAGAAAACAGCCAAATTAAGTGATAGTACTATTGCAGTATTTAAGAAATGGAAAGAGGATGGGTTGCTGGAGAATTAGGTGCAATTGAACAAGTAAAACTAATTCCCGTTCAATATATCATAAAGTTCTTTCGTCCATTCTGTTTTAAGAATTGTATACTGATAATTTTTGTTATCAGTCGGAAGCTCAATCATCATACGGGATTCATATTTTGATATATACTGGTTCTCATTAATTTTTTTCCAGTCATACTTTTTTTCAGCAAGTACTTTCTGTAGAAATTTTTTATAGCAGGAGTCACAGCCTGCAATCACTTTTTCTGACTGGCATTTTCCTGTATTATCAAAACTGTAAACAAAATCTGCAGGTAACACCTTTTGTGCTTTTATAGAATAAACCAGGCCTGAATCGGTATCCGTCAGTGTGATGGTGAGGCTATCGTTTTTAACAATTTGCTTTTGCAGTTCTTTCATCACCTGTGGCTTACTCTTGCCAATGAAATGTTGGGAAAACCCAATAACGGGGAACAGTAATAATAAAACCAGGGATGTCTTTTTCATGTGCCTGTACAGTTATATTGCAAAAATAGTTCCTTACAGATGATTTTTCGTTGAATCAAAATAAACAGACGGGTTGTTACAGTAAAACGTTGCGGCCACTATCTTTGCGCCTTTCATAATATAAATAAATTTTTTTGTATGGCTTTATTGGAAAAGAAGGTAGTAGTAAAAAAGTCTATTTTGCCCGGAGCCGGAAAAGGGTTATTTGCAAAAGAGCTGATTCCCAGGGGAACTAGGATAGTGGAGTATAAAGGGAAAATTACCACATGGAAAGAAGTAGATGATAACGATGGGAATAATGGATATATCTATTATGTAAAGCGAAATCATGTGATTGATGCAAGCCGTCACACAAGTGCATTGGCCCGGTATGCAAATGATGCCCGGGGATTGCAACGGGTAAAAGGCGTAAGCAACAATGCAGAATATACGGATGATGGATTAAAAGTATATATCGAGTCAGTTAAGGAAATACCTGCCGGGGCGGAAATACTGGTAGAATATGGCAAAGAATACTGGGATGTTATCCGCCATAATATTAAAGTAGATAACCAACGACAAAAGCTGAGGGAGCGGAAAAAGCAAAACCCGGAAGGATAATAAGGCGGCCAGGATGCAGCAATATTAACAGCTGTGATGATTCCCGTTGCCCAATATTTGATATTTTTACAGACCGAGATTTAAAATTAATTTATGAAAGTATTTTCTGTACTTCTGGCTGCTGCAACTATCTTTTTTATACAAGGGTGCGAGAAAAAAAATAACACCGTTAATAATAACCCTGATGCTAACTTTTCTGTATCGGGATATGAGATAGCGGCACCCAGTCCGATTACTTTTATCAATACTTCGGTAAATGCTACAAGCTATTTTTGGAATTTCGGGGATGGTACAACATCAACTTCATCAAACCCTGTCCATACTTATAATGTAGGTGGCACTTACTTACTAAAACTACGAGTTACGGGTCCAACGGGAACCGATTCTATATGCAAACTATTATCTATTGCAACACCCCCTCCGGCTAACAAATCTGAGTTTTCTTATTTCTTTGATAAATGCAGCGGATACCCTGTTGGAGCATTATTTAAAACCATTAACCCTGCCTCTACAAACACGGTATGGGATTTTGGAGGTGGTTTAATTCAAACGGACCGGGACCCGATAGTTCAATTCCTGGGATCGGGTGATTATACAATTAAATACAGTTCACTGATTAATGGAGTGAGGGATACTGTAATCCGTATTATCAGGATTTAAATTTTTACGACATTGGAATCTGGCCGTTGTCCCGACTTAATATTCAGGCATGCGGCTACTCAATTAGTACGAGTTCTTCACCCGATGTTCTTGGCAAGAAAGGATTGGTCATTTAACTGCTGTTCGGCAAATCCCATCACAGCTAAAAATTTTTCATGCCTTTTATTGGCAACAGTTTTATAATAAATTGTTTTCACTCCTTTTGAAATAAGGTATTGGTTTTCGGTATCGAAAATAAAACGGCCTACTTTATAATCCCTGTACTTAGTAACGGTGTAATTCAGGATTACTTCAGCAGTACCATCATCTGAAAGTCTTGCGCTGAAGATATTGGCAATGACTAAATCCCGTAGTACCACAAAATTGAGATTGCCTTCCAGTTGCTCCCTCTTAAAATCGGGAAAGTGTGCGGCTATGTCTTTTTGATAAAAAGATAAAAAACGGTCTATCATTATACCGCCTGAACTAAATTCCAGCAATTCAAAATATTCTTTACGGTTATATATTTTATAGAGGTAGTATAAATTGATAGCTAACAGGATGCTGTTGGTTAGAATAATTGGCATGGCACCAAGCACTACACCATAAATGATAAAAGCAATATTACCGGCAGTATTTAGCAACCGGAATTTTAAATCATTGTTGACCAGCAATCCCAGTGCAAGGAGCAAGGAGGCGAGGTAACCGAAATAAGGAGCTATCTGTTGTAACATGCTGCAATGTTACTGCGAGAAAATGGAGGAAGGTAAAAATGGTCCGGATTTTAATCCCAAACAAATTTCCAGTTGCCATCTTGTTGCTTTTTCCATACCGTATGGAAAACACCCCTTGACTCATTGACTTTGCCGGTACTATCTTTCGACTGCCAGGTATATTTTCCGTATGTATATCCCATCTCACCCGATTCGGCAGCGTCTATAAAATCGGGGGACCATCTCACTGTAGCTGTTTTAAAACGATCAGCAGAGAAAAAGTTTCGGATGCCTTCTTTTCCAAGGATCAGTGAGTCGTTTGCACCCCTGATGACTGCACTGGAATCAGCAAAATACCAGAAAGCTTCAGCTATACCTTTTTCAGCTGCCATTTTTTCAAACTCCTTTTCAGCTGCTTGAATTTCTTTTTTTGCTTTTTCCTGTTTTTCGCCTGTATTTCCTGATTGGCATGAAGTGAGCAGCACTACAGTTATAATAAAAAAAATTATTGTGCATTTTTTTTGCATAATCGTATTATTAAAGTGAAACCAATTGTTTATTGCTGTAATGGACCTTCCCATAATACCTGTTCTATCATCCATTGCTCCTTTTGTTTGGATAATAAAATATAATCAACACCCCACCAGGCTGTAACTTTCGCCGCTGCAATACTGTTCATGATATCAAGCACTTCCACTTTTTTGGGAACTCCTTGCTTAGCAAAATTCTTTTTCTCCCATACTTTTTGGGCATAATTAATTGCCTGGCGATAGGTCATTTGCCCATCAGGTTCATAATTGCCGGTGGTTTTATTTTTCCAGTAACCAAATTTATACAGGGCTGGTTGCAGGCTTCTTATCAGTTTAGTAGTATCTCCTTCATAGAATCCTTCAATATAATCAAGGCAGGTCCTTTCTATTTTGTCTTTCGTATCCTGTGCTATAGAAAATTTCATGAGAAGGCAAAAAAGAAAAGCAGGGATGATCTTTTTCATGGCGGGTTGCTTTTAATACTTTAAGGTACAAACAGGGTTTGTACATATGCTTACCATCCATGTAATTAATGAGGGGTCACATTTTCTTTTCCATAATTACAAACTCAAGCGGCTGTGTGGGAACACCAAAACGTGGATCTACCACTACTGGTTTGGTTTCGCCGGTTTCCTGATATCCTAAACGTTCATACCATTTAATCAGTTCATGACGGATAGAAATGACATTCATAAAAATAAAGGAGCACCACTTTTCTTTTGCATACTGCTCAGCAGCTTTCATTAATTGCTTTCCGACACCAGTTGCCTGCTGCAAAGGTGATACGGATAACATACCGAGGTATAAACCCCTTTCCTGTTTTTCAAGAAATACAGAACCGGTGATTGTTCCTTCATCATTTGTGTACTTAAGGATAACAGCCTGCGGTTTTGCTATTATGTCAGCCAACATTGGGGCATCTGTTCGTAATTCTCCCTGCAACAGGTCAGCTTCGGTAGTCCATCCTTTTTTGGAGGCTTCACCCCGATAAGCACTGTTGATGAGTTGGACAAGGTCATCAACATCTTCTATTACAGCTTTTGAAACAGGCATGGAATGAAGATACGGCTTTCGGAAAATTGTTTAGTTTACAGTAATTCAACTAACTTGTATACTTCTCAGGATTGTTTCATTTTTCTTCCATTTATTTTTCTAACCTGATAACAATAGCACCGGCATCAATGACAACCTGTCCAGGAGAGAAGTGTCGTAGGATAGGGAGTGCCTTTACCAACCCATCAGGTCGGCCAGGCCCTTTAACGTAAATACTACCCCGATACTTGTCAGGCCATACATTGCAAATTTGATACTGCCTCCACTGCCATACAAAAAAAGTGTAAGCATGCAGCCAATAACGAGCAATGCCACCCCAACACCACAACAAACAAAACCATTGTTCCGCTTCCGGGTAAGGTGTAAGTTTTTCAGCTGTTGAATTATATCCTGTAACAAATTTTCCGGCGCCCCTTGTTGTCGTAGTTGCAACGAGATTTCGTCAAAATTAAAACCTCTTTTTTGCAGGGAACTGGCGAGGTGTAAAAATTCGGCGGGTTGGGCTGAATTCATAAAGCAAGCTTTGCGTTAAGTTACTCATTTTTTCTAAAAACAAAATATACCTGTCAGAACAATTTTTCAATCTATAAGATGGTTTCCAATTGCAATATCAAAAAATAATATAAAGAAGATACAGCTATCTTATCAGGTATCAAACTGACTATTTCTTCTTTAATTTACAAGGCCAAAAAGCCTACCTTTGCCCACCTGAAAAATGAGGTAAAACGTACATGAAGAATATCCGAAATTTTTGCATTATCGCACATATTGACCATGGCAAATCTACCCTGGCTGACCGCCTGCTGCAAAGCACCGGCACTATCAGCGACAGGGATATGATGGACCAGGTGTTAGATGATATGGACCTGGAAAGAGAGAAAGGCATTACAATAAAAAGCCATGCCATCCAGATTAATTACAAGCATACCGACGGACAGGAATACATTCTGAACCTGATCGATACTCCCGGCCACGTTGACTTCAGTTATGAAGTAAGCCGGGCACTGGCTGCTTGCGAAGGTTGTTTGCTCTTGGTCGACGCAACACAGGGCATCCAAGCCCAGACTATCAGCAACTTATACCTGGCAATTGATAATGATCTTGAGATTATTCCTGTCATCAATAAGATTGATATGGACGGGGCAATGATAGAGGAAGTGGAAGACCAGATAGTGGAACTGATAGGTTGTAAAAGGGAAGAGATACTGCATGCCAGCGGCCGTACTGGAATAGGAGTGGAAGGCATACTGGAAGCCATTGTAAAAAGGATTCCGGCTCCTGTTGGTAAACCGGATGAGCCATTACAAGCCCTGATTTTTGATAGTATGTTCAATTCCTTCCGGGGTATTATTGTTTATTTCCGGGTTAGAAATGGCTCTATAAAGAAAGGTGACAAAGTAAAATTTGTATCCACCAACCAGGAATATGAGGCAGATGAAGTGGGCATATTGAAACTGAAGATGACTGAGAAAAAAGAAGTGCTTTGCGGTGATGTGGGCTACCTGATCACCGGTATTAAAAATGCGAAGGAAGTGAAAGTGGGTGATACCATCACCCTGGCAGCAAATCCGACAAGAGAAATTATTAAAGGTTTTCAGGAAGTGAAGCCAATGGTATTTGCGGGGATTTTTCCGGTCAATACAGATGATTTTGAAGAGCTGAGGGATTGCATGGATAAACTGCAACTGAACGATGCCTCACTGACATATGAATTAGAAACATCACAGGCCCTTGGTTTTGGTTTCCGTTGCGGCTTTCTCGGTATGCTGCATATGGAAATTATACAGGAACGATTGGAGAGGGAGTTTAATCAAACTGTAATCACTACTGTTCCTAACGTAAGCTTTATTGCCTATACAACGAAAGGCGAAAAAATAATTGTCAATAATCCTACTGAGTTTCCCGACCCGGTAAAGACAGATCATATTGATGAACCTTTTATCAAAGCCCAGATCATTACCAAGCCGGAATATATCGGCAATATTATGACGCTGTGCCTGGGTAAGAGAGGTATTTTAATGAACCAGAGCTACCTTACTACTACAAGGGTGGAATTGATTTTTGAAATGCCATTAACAGAAATCGTATTCGATTTTTACGATAAATTAAAATCACAAACAAGAGGATATGCTTCTTTCGACTATCATCCGATAGGCTTCCGGGAAGCCGACATTGTAAAAATGGATATTCTGTTGAATGGTGATAAGGTAGATGCATTAAGTGCATTGATACACCGGGGTAAAGGACAGGAGTTTGGAAGAAAGCTTTGCGAAAAACTAAAGGAGCTGGTTCCCCGTCAGCAATTCCAGATTGCCATACAGGCTGCTATTGGTGCTAAAGTACTGGCAAGAGAAACCATATCCGCCATGCGGAAGGATGTGACCGCTAAATGTTATGGCGGAGATATATCCCGTAAACGTAAACTGTTAGAGAAGCAGAAAGAAGGTAAGAAGCGGATGCGGCAAATAGGTAATGTGGAAGTACCGCAGGAGGCTTTTTTAGCGGTGTTGAAGCTGGATGATTAATTTGTTCTGTAGTTACAGTTTGTGAATTGCGGCTGAGTCTTTTATAAGTTAGCTCCCGGTAGATATAATTCCCCGTTAGTGAAGAATAAAATTTATTATATCAAAGAGTTTGACGCACCTGGGGCTCAGCAATTATTCCAGGGCCAGATTGAAACCCTTTTTGATAAGAATAGGTTTCTGTCCGTTCAGTACCCCCAGGGTACGTTGTCGAAATTACTTTTTCTTTTAAAGTTTTTTTTCAAGGTTCGGAAAAGCGATATACTTTTTTTCATACATCCTCTGTATTCAAAAACTAATCGACTCATTTTAAATCTTTCCCTTTTTAAAAAGTGTAATGTAGTCTGTATTGTGTCTGACATTAACAGCCTCAGAAATATTGAGATGAAGGTTGATGAGGAAATCTCTTATTGGAAAAAGATTCGCTACTTCATTTTTCAAAATGATAAGATGAAGTCTTTTGTGGAGGCGAAAGTGGGTGAAAAGGTTTCAGTTAATATTCAACTTTTTGATTTATTGTTTACTCTACCAAAAGCAAATCGAAAAAATTCTAATGAAATTGTATTTGCCGGAAACACTTTAAAATGTCCCTTTGTGAAGGACTTGTTCCGGGTTAATGATATTAAGTGGAATATTTATTCAGGTACTGAAGTACAACTCCACCCGAATGTTACCCCTGTATTGTTGAGCAACGGAGTAACTGACCGGCAAACATTACCCGGCTCTTACGGGCTTGTGTGGGAAGGGAAGAGTATTACCGATATTTCAAATTTCAATGGGCAATACCTGAAATGGGTGAGTCCGTTAAAACTTTCAAACTATTTGCTGAACTCTTTGCCAGTTATTATACATGAGGATGCGGCTATGGCCGAGTTTGTAGTTCAAAACAAAATCGGATTTTGTGTCTCCTCCCTATTTGAAATAGGAGAAAAAATAAAAGTAATACCAGAAGCCGACTACCAGCAGATGGTTGAAAATGCCAGGGGTTTTTCAATAGAAATTTCCAGCGGTTATTATACACAGAAAGCTATTGAAGGTATATTAGAGAAGATCAACCCACCCGAATAAATTTATTTCATTAGCATTGCTCCCAAGAAGCAGTAGTTCGCAGATTGTAGCAATCAAAATATGTATTTGATCTTCTTACGGGTGATTTTAATAACTAATAAATGGGTAAGAAATTTTAAGAATACGGCCGGACTTCTTTTTAAGCAGAATGCAAATAAAGGGACAATGTATTTTCTTTCTTTCCATATTCCTATGCCAAGGTATTGTTCAGTAAAGAACCTGACCAGTTGATTCTTCCCCGTAATATATGGCGCCTTATACAAATAGCACAGTATGTTAAAACACTCCTTCCTTTTAATAAGGCCTGTTCCCCGGGTACTGAAATGACTTTCCTGGTGAATGCGGTACCAGTTTTGGCAGGAGGCAGAATACACAACAGGACAGCGTTCCAGCATCTGGATATAAAAAAGCCAGTCGTTGTAGAAAATCATATGCGGAAATTGATAAAGAACATCAAGCGCCTCTTTCTTAGGGACAACACAGCAGCTGACATTATTGATGGTGCACACATATTTCATGTAAGTGTCGATTTCTACGATACCATCTTCTGAATAATTGATGTTCCAGTGTCCCGTATTGAAATAATTACCTTTCATTGAAGAGAATTTTACCTGGCTAGGATCTTTCTCTGCGGACTTCATATGGTAAGAGTCAGTATAGTATATAACAGCTTTATTTTGATTACCAATTTCTGCGGCAGCATCATTCAGAAAATTAGGTTCAGCTATATCATCACTTTCAGCAACCCATATCCAATCAAATGATGCCGCTTCAATCCCCTTTATCCATTGAAGGCTTTGCAACCCTGTATTGGTTTCATTATAAATGATAGCTTTTACTTTTGCATGGGTCCTATAATTTTCGATCACTTCCCGGCTATTATCTGTTGATGCATCATCAAGGATAATTATTTCGAAATTCTGATAGGATTGATTAATTACAGATTCTATCCGCTCCCTAAGGTATTTGGAGTGATTATAGTTGGGGATTATGATGGAGAACTGGATCATTCTGACAAGCTTATTTTTTAAGAATGTCCCTGATTAATTTGAAGGGATACAGAATGAAATGCCCGAGCCGGTAGGTGATGGTATTCATTACCATTTTTTCTTTTTCAATCAGAGCTTGCTCCACTATTGAATTGCCGTTAAAGAGGCTGTTGGATAATATGGGCAACCCATTATCTGATGCCAGTGCAATAAGAAATTGTGAGTCAGCATAATGATTTCTTTTTATTGCAGTGAAATCTCCGGAATAGATATTAATCCCCTCTGATTCGGCAACATTTATAAAGGAGGAGTGTGTCATTTGTTGTGTGAAGATCTGCACATGAATAAAAGTAGATTTAAGCAGTTCTTCAAATTCGTTACGATAAAGTTCCTTTATATGAAAAGGATTTTTATACATTCGTTTGTCAGTATATTCTTTTTTGTCAGGTGTAGAGATGATGAGCAGCCCTCCCGGTTTCATTACCCTTTTTATTTCCTTCATCATTGCAGTATGGTCACTTAAGTGTTCCAATGTTTCCAAACTTACCACTATGTCAAATTCAGTATCTGCGGCAGCAATTTTTTCTGCCTTTGATTGGACAAAATAGAGATTGTCCCTTTTGTATTTGGCTGTAGCTTTTTCAATTGTTATTGCATCCGCATCCATACCAGTAACATGCGTTGCTTTAGCGGATAGCAGATTGCTGCCGTATCCTTCGCCACATGCAATATCCAATACTGTTTTGCCAGAGCAAAATTCCATCGCAATTGCATAACGGTGCAGGTGCTCAATCGTGGTTTCATTAAACACAAACGTTTCTAATCGTTCCCCTGTCCAATCTTTTATTTTGCTCATTTATAATCAGGATATTTTTTTTAAATAACCATTTACATTGAACGTGGCATTTGTACCAAAAAAATCACACCATTTTCTATCGATGTCAAAAACTTTGCTCTTACTTATGAAGTCTCTGATTGCTTTTTGTGGCCCGCCATGAAATTGTTTTTCAAGTCCAAGTTCAGTAACAATACCGTCTTCCACAATCATATATGAACCGGGCGTTACAAATGGAGCAAACTTCTCCATCGTGGCCAGCACATCTTCATACATGTGCGACCCGTCTTCAATCACTACAATTTTTTTAAAGTTCTTTAGGTTACTCGTGTCATAGCCTCCAAAACCTTCTTTAAATAATTTTACTCTGTGATGAGAGAGAAGCAGTTCATTTTCTTTATTGTCCGGCAAGTCAATAGTATGAAGTTCTCCGTTATTATTTAATTCCAGTAAATCGGCAAGATACAGGGAAGAACCACCTTTGTTGGTGCCAATTTCTATGATAAGGTCAGGTTTTATTTCCGTAATTATCATTTGATACAGCACATAGTCGAACGGGCATTTGATGGCAGGCACACCTTTATAAGTGACTTTATGATGCCCTGCATCAATATCTTTTAATGTAAAATTTTTCTGTTTTGAAAAACTAATCATTCAATTATATTAATCATTTTTAATTAGCTCCCAGTTTAATAATGGTCTGATTACGCCGGGGAAATCATCGGAATAAGTTCCTCTTGCCGAAAGTTTGGAATAATCAGTATGCATTTCAAAACTCAGCTTGTTTTGTTCATGTATCAATACATCCAGCGGATTAGGTAAGAAAATGGCGACGCTGATGTTGAAAATTCCCTCTGGTAAAAGATTGCCGGGAATCCATACCGTAGCAGTATAGCGACCCTTTTTCTTTTGCCGGTCAGTATTCCCGGTTGTTACATCATGAGAATTAAATATGTTGACCTGCTCCTGGTTGTAAACATTAATGCCATGCGTAAATGGAACATTATCTTTCATCACTTGATAGTCCATACTGATACCCAGTTTTTCAGTGGTATCATATATAGAACGGATTACCCCGTTTTCATCATGCAACCAGGTTTTGTATAGGACAACTTCTTTATTGTATGACTCTATTCCTTGTTCCCAGTACATTTCTGCATTTGTTTCCAAGTGTTTGGATACATATAGCGAAATCATCTTTTCTGTGTTTCCTTTCTCAATTAACCTGCCTCCATTAAGTAAGATAGTAGTGGAACAAAATTTTCGGAGACTGTCGAGATTATGACTCACAAACATAATCGTCCGCCCATGACTTTTACTTACTTCTTCCATCTTGCCAATGCATTTTTTTTGAAACTCTGCATCGCCAACGGCCAGTACTTCATCAATCAATAATATTTCAGGCTCTAAATGGGCTGCTACGGAGAAAGCAAGACGTAATTGCATTCCACTACTGTAATGTTTGAGTGGGGTGTCAATAAACTTTTCTACTCCACTAAAATCAATGATGGCGTCCAGTTGTTTATTGATTTCCGCTTTTTTTAAACCCAATATTGAACCATTGAGATAGATATTCTCCCGTCCTGTTAGCTCCGGATGAAAACCTGTGCCTACTTCTAATAGGCTTCCTACTCTTCCCCTGATGATAGCTGAGCCAGTGGTAGGAGGGGTAATGCGGCTTATAATTTTTAATAAAGTGCTTTTACCGGCACCATTTCGGCCAATAATGCCCACTCTTTCGCCGGGCTGTATATCAAGATTAATATCCTGTAAGGCCCAGAATTTTTCTTTTTCTTTTCTCGCTTTAAATAAATTCTTTGCGCCATTAGATAAAATATCCCGAAGCGCCACATAGGGTTGTGATGGAGCCAGCTTGTATTCTTTGCCCAGGTTTCGTATTTCAATGGCTGGCTTCATTATGCAAGGTCAGCAAAGTATGCTTCTGTTTTTCTAAAAAAATATATACCAGTCAGCAATAGCAAAAAGGTGCTCACCAATCCTATACCTACTACTGCAGTATCTACTTTTGCGGAAGATAATGGTGCCCTGAAAAATTCTAATGCCGTATTGACAGGGTTAACAGCCAGCACATATTTTAACCATGTTTGCTGTATGGATTGTAGCGGGTAAATAATTTGTGAACCAAAGAATAATACCTGCAGCATAAAAGGAATGGTATATCTGAAGTCACGGTACTTTACATTCAGTGCTGCTAAAAAACTGCCCGCACCAAATGCAGCGATGATAGTGACGATGATGCCGGCCGGGAAAAACCAGATGGCCGAGAAATGAATATTCTGCTGATAGAAAAAACAAAGGATGATGAAGATGACAAAGCCCATCAGAAAATCAAACAACGCCACTAATACCGATGAGCCGGGTATAATGAGCCTTGGGAAATATATCTTATTGATAATATTGGCATTTTGTATCATGCTTTCGCCGGCATGTGATACAGCGCTGTTGATCAGGTTCCAAAGAATCAATCCGGATAACACAAAGACAGGATATTGAATGGTGCCTGTATTGATAGGCCAGGTTTTGGAAAAGAGGAACGTAAAGATGAGCATCATCCCCAATGGCTGTAATAAGGCCCATATTAT
This sequence comes from Chitinophagaceae bacterium, assembly GCA_016719015.1. GTDB lineage: Bacteria > Bacteroidota > Bacteroidia > Chitinophagales > Chitinophagaceae > JJ008. Next base: position 203,137 of record JADKAZ010000001.1, on the reverse strand, counting down.
GCCCAAATAAGTTTGCTTGTATTTTACTTTTATATCCCGCCAGGTAAAGAAATAAAATAGCTCCCTGTATTGCCATAATTCTCTTAAACCAAGTGAAACGCCTTTGGGTGGGTGTATATGAGTGATGAATTTCTCCATTGGCCGTAAAGATACCTATTGGAGATTGAAACTGGAAGGCTGAGAAAAACAGATTAATTGTCGTAATTAACGGGTGTTTCGCCGTTGTCTTTAGTTTTATTCTTGTCAGTTTTTTCCTGTAGCTTTTTTTCGTCTTTATTTCCTTTGGAATCGAGAATCGGGTCGCCAACCGGGGCTTGCCCATCCTGTAATTTGTACGTAAATACTTTATCAATGTGTACCCATTTCCCGTTTTCCCATTTAAAACCTTCCTGGTCGCCATCTGGTATAAAAGTCCATTGAAGTTCGGGCTGGTCGGTTTCAGAAATCAGATGGTCAACAAGTATTAAGTTCTCTTCTTCAATATAATTAACCAGCACCCGGGCTCCTTTTTTAAACTCCAATGCAATCCTGTATTTTGGGGGCTTGGGAATGGAGTCTTTATCATAGGTAAAAAACGGTCCGCCAAATATGGGTTCACTTCTTTCGTTGAAAGTCAATACTTCAATCCATTTCATACTGCTCTGGGCATTGTTATTATCAAAACCAAAAAGAGTATAATAGCTTTTCCCTTTGAACTGTGTTTTAATAATATTATAATACATCGCACCAATCCAATTACTTCTTGTACGGGCAGAATCCTGAGGTTTGTCGGTAAATTCTGACACATCTCTCAATGGCAACAGTTTCAATGAACCATCCGCAGTGCGGAATTGTATAGCGCCCCGCTGACGGGAATAATAATCATCATAAGTGATATTCCAGGTGAAAATCCTGAAAGATGTGTCAGGGGAATAAAGTTTTGATATGCCCAGTAAAGAATCGAATGGGTAATAAAAAGAATTTTTAATCTGTAAAGCTCTTACTAATGTTTTTGTAAAAATGCTGTCTGAAATCATCCTGTCTTCTGGAAGGCTATCCGTATTCAGATAAAGGGAGTATTCCATCAGGGTGTCTTCTTTGGCCCTTAGTTTCTTCAGATCCGTTGGGAGGATTTTTTGAGAAAACACCGCTAATGATAGAACCAATGATAGAGATGATAGTAAAGTGTATTTGATCAATTTTTTTTTCACCAGGAATTCGTTGAATTTATGGGCTAAGTTACAGTTAATCACAGATGCCTACAACGCCAAAAAGGTTGTAAAATTTTGTGAGGGCTCATAAGGCTTTGACAAAATCCTGCAATAAATCATACCTCAGATCAATATCTGGGTGAGGAAAAGGAATTTCCGGGTTCGTGGTGGCTAAGAAAACAGTGTACATTCCTGCATTTCTGCCAAAAAGCATATCGCTATGCTTATTACCTACTATTATTGATGTAGAAAAATTGATTTCCGGAAAGTCTTCTTTGGCCATTAATGCCATCCCCGGGTTGGGTTTCCGCATCGGGTCATTATTATTGATTGAGGGGGCAAAATAAATGCCATCAATTTTACCACCTGCTGTAGTTACTTCCGAAACCATTTTTTTGTGAATAGCGGTTAGATCATCTTCAGACATTAAGCCACGGCCAATACCCCGCTGATTAGTTACAACAATGATGCGGCCGAATTTTTCCGATATTTTTTTAAAAAGACCCGGTGCTCCTTTCATGAAGACAAACTCATCCGCATTGAAAATATAACTGCCAATCTTGTCCTCGTTTATCACACCATCACGGTCTAAAAATAATGTCCAACTCTTATCAATGGTACTTAAGTCAAGAGGAGGTTTTTGCTGCATCATTATTACTTGAAATATTTTTCTTCTACCAACTGGCAGATAATATGCCCGACAAGAATATGGCTCTCCTGTATTCTTGGTGTATCTGCAGATGGAATATTGATTAGATAATCAGCGATGGATTTCATTTGGCCGCCGGTGATACCGGTAAATGCAACTGTAATAAGACCTTTTGCTTTGGCTGCATCAAATGCGTTAATAATATTTAGCGAATTTCCTGAAGTGGAAAGGCCAATCAGCACATCGCCATTTTGTCCAATACCTTCAATCATTCTTGAGTAAACTGCATCATAGCCATAATCATTGGCAACAGAAGTGAGATAAGAGGTGTTGCAATGCAACGCTTCAGCCGGTAATGCTTTTCTGTCAACATAAAAACGACCAGAAAACTCTGCTGCAAGGTGTTGGGCATCTGCCGCACTTCCTCCATTACCGCATAAATAAATTTTTTTGCCATTTTTGAAAGCAGTAGTTATTGTGTCAACCACTTTATCAATTGTTGCTAACAATTCTTCATTTTGCAGCAATTGTTGTTTGGTATCTATGGAGGCCTGGATGATATCCTGTATCGGTTTATTCATTATTTCTGTATCTCTTTTGCTAACTGAAAAATGGTGCTGACCATATTGGTCCAGCTGTATTTCTGTTTCTCTGTACGAAGGTGAGGAATAAAATAATTTTCTCCTAATTGATAAAACTTCAGGATGGCGTCAGCAATTGCTTCAGGGGTTGGAGCTGTTACCAAACCTGCTTTACCGTCCGGAACAAGAGCTGGCAGGCCACCAACATTTGTTACTATCATGGGTTTTTCAAAATGGTAGGCAAGGGGGCTTACACCACTTTGAGTGGCATTCCGGTAAGGTTGTACTACCGCATCGGCGGCACAGAGATAATACTTTACATCATTGTCAGGAATAAAATCTGTTCTCAGAATCAGCTGTTCTCTTATACCAAGTGTGTCAATCTGGTCTTTATATTTTCTTTCATCTTCATAAAATTCTCCGGCGACTAATAACCGGATGCCAGCTTTTTTAATTCTTTCATCCGCCATTGCTTCAAACAATATGTCAAGTCCTTTATATTTTCTGATAAAACCGAAAAACAGCAATATCAATGCATCATTTTTGATTTTTAATTTCTCCCGGGCTTCTTGCTTCGAAAGAATGGCGCCAAAATTATCATACAAAGGGTGGGGGACTAAAATAGCTGGTTTTGCCTGCCTGCCGGTAGGCAAGGTTTTTTGAAATAACCGTAAGTCACTCATCACTTTTTCACTCATGGTAATAAAGGCATCGCAACTTTTCAGGAAATACTTTGTGAAAGGTTTGTCTCCCATTCTTTTTTCATGAGGAATCACATTATCAGCAAGGCAGATAATTTTTGTGTGCCTGTTCTTTCTTACTTTTCTGAGAATAGTCCCTAAGGAGGGCCCCATAAAAGGCAGCCAATATCTTACGATAATGATGTCAGCTCTTTCTTTTTTTAACCAGTTGCCAATCTTTAACCAGTTAAATGGGTTGATAGAATTGATGACGGATTTTATAATAATTCCCTCCGGGGCAGCCTCATCACTATATTGTGTTTTACCTGGAAAAAGAAAAGAAGGATACTGTAGTGAGAATGAATAAATCTGGCAGTCATGCCCCTGTTCGATAAGCTCTTTGGCCAGCCGGTGATTAAATGTAGTTAAACCTCCGCCCCGTAACGGATGGCCGGGACCTATGATGATGACTTTTGCCATCACAAACCTGTTTTCTTTTCAATTAAATAGGCATTACGATTGGGAGAATTTCGGGAAATCAATTCTCCGATAAAGCCTGCCAGGAACAATTGCATACCAATGATAAGAGAGGTTAAAGCAAGATAAAATCCGGGCCGGTTGGTTAATGCAAAATTGCTGTCAATGATTTTTGAGATGATGAGGTAAATTGAAATACCAAGACCAACGAGGAAAAATAAAGACCCCCATAAACCAAAGAAGTGCATCGGACGTTTAGAAAATTTACCTACAAAAGTGATGGACAATAAATCCAGGAAGCCGTTGACAAATCTTCTCCAGCCAAATTTAGACACACCATATTTCCTGGCACGATGCTCTACGATTTTCTCACCAATTTTTTTAAATCCTGCCCATTTCGCCAGCACAGGAATATACCGGTGCATTTCACCATACACTTCTACCCCTTTTATTACCCGGTTGCTATATGCTTTTAACCCGCAGTTGAAATCGTGGAGTTTTATGCCTGATACCTTTCGGGTAACCGCATTAAAAAATTTGGAGGGAATATTTTTAGTGAGTGTATTGTCATAACGTTTTTTCTTCCAGCCGCTCACCATATCGAAACCATCTTCTATAATCATTTGGCGCAGTTCTGGGATTTCATCAGGACTATCCTGCAGATCGGCATCCATCGTTATTACCACATCACCGGTTGCAGCACGGAATGCTTCATTCAACCCGGCTGATTTGCCATAGTTACGCTGAAACTTAATCCCTTTGATATTTGAATTCTTAGTTCTCAACCCTTCTATCACTTCCCATGAATTATCGCTGCTGCCATCATCTACAAAAATGACTTCGTAACTATACTTATTCTCCTGCATTACCTTTTCAATCCATGCAGTTAATTCCGGCAATGATTCTGCTTCATCTATTAGTGGTATGACGATGGATAAGTCCATTGTTTATTTTCTCCTGATTAATATTAGCGAACTTAATGCTGTAACAATAACTCCAATAATCAAATATCCGAAAATAGAACCATAAACTACAGCCATGGCGTACCCATTTTTGTAACGGACTGCCTCCGCATTAATTTCGTCGGGTGTTTTTGAATTATCTTTCTGACTTAATTGTTGCTCTTTATATAACCGGGACGCCTCTTCAGCAAATTCAGGGTGCATTTTATTAAAAGTGAAACTATACAAAGCCATGAGTAATGTGGCAATAATAAAACACTTAAAACCTGTATTAAAATTATCGGAAAACCTGCCGCTAAAGGAAGGCGATTTTCTATAGGCTATTAGCGTCCAGCAGACGCCTGCTGCATATATTCCATATACGAGATAATGCAAAGAAGATTTTTCTGGAATAAAATAATAGGCGACCAGGGAAAAGCCAATCATTACCACAGCCGTTATTATTCCTTTGACAAGGGGAGATAGTTTCATGAAAGTAAAAATTAAGACAAAACTACTTTATCACCGTTAATGATACCAGTTACTTTTCCGGTAAGCTCTTTTCCTATAAAGGGTGAATTTTTGGATTTGGATTTAAAATCCTTTTCGGTCACTACCCATTTTGTTGCCGGGTTAAATAAGGTAAGGGTGGCTTTATTTCCTTCTTTGATACTGCCTGTTTCTAATCCGAATATTTTCCGTGGATTGATGGAAAGAAGTTCAATCCATTTAACGGGTGCCATATCTGGTAAAACTGTATTCAGAACTGCATAGGCCGTTTCCAGACTTATCATACCAAATTTTGCATATTCAAACTCCAGCACTTTACTGTCATATTCATTGGGCAGGTGATGGGAGGCAATACAATCAACCACTCCATCTTTAATAGCTTTTTGTAAGGCAGCACGGTCCTCTTTATTGCGAAGAGGTGGATTTACTTTCAGATTAGTATTATATCCTTGCAGATCTTCATCACAAAAGAAAAGATGATAAGGTGTGACAGAACAGCTGACCGATGCACCGCTATCCTTTCCTCTTTTTATGTACTCTAATGATTTTTTTGTGCTTACCCCGGTGAAATGAAGTTTTGATCCTGCATAGCGGGTCAGCTTAATATCTCTTGCGACAATCAGTTCCTCTGCCATTGCCGGTTTACCTGGCAAGCCCAACCGGGTAGAAACGATTCCCTCATTCATCAGTCCATGCGGGTTGATACTTTTATCATCCGGTATCTGTACCAGGATACCATCAAAAGCTTTTACATATTGTAAAGCTTTTACCAGTAATCCGGCTGATTGAACGCTGTTGATACCATCACTAAATGCAACGGCACCGCTGGCTTTCATATCATACATTTCTGCCAGTTCTTTTCCTTCAGTATTTTTGGTGATAGCACCAATGGGGTGAACATTTACCGGAAGTGATTTGCTTTTCTGTGCGATGTATTCAACCCCGGCTTTATTGTGAATACAAGGATTCGTATTGGGAATTACCAGCACATCTGTATATCCTCCGGCAGCCGCTGCAGCAGCACCTGTTTCTAAGGTTTCTTTGAATTCGTAACCCGGATCGGCAAAGTTGGCAAACACATCCACCCATCCGGGAGACACACATAGTCCATCAACGGAAATTTCTTTGTCGGCTTTGTCAGTAATTGATGTGCCAATTTTGGTAATCATTCCTTTTTCAATAAAAATATCAGCTAATTGTCCGTTGAAAGGAGAGGAGGGGTCAACAACTTTGGCTTGCTTAATGAGTAGGTTCATTAAGGAGCGAAGATAAAGGTTGTTTCTGGTACTGAAAAATGACAAAGAGCCTTTATAAAGGCTCTTATTTAAAACCAGTCGGGATGACTGGATTCGAACCAGCGACCCCTTCGTCCCGAACGAAGTACGCTACCGGGCTGCGCTACATCCCGAAAGGACTAACCTCCGGAACAAAATTAAAAAAGACTCCTGAAAAATCAGGAGCCTTTTGAATTTGTCGGGACGACAAGATTCGAACTTGCGACCCCCAGCACCCCATGCTGGTACGCTACCGGGCTGCGCTACGTCCCGAACAATTAGGGTAGCAAATCTAAGACTAAATCACAAGAGTTTGAAATGAGAAATCCTATTTATGGTGGTTTTACGGCAACCTGTTTTCCTGACAGTAAGAACCTGTGAGCAAAAAAACTAACATTTTTGGTCTGATGCTTTCTCTTCCCGTTAATAGAAGTCGAAGTGAAAGTTAATTTGGGAAAAATGTTGCGAAAATGTTACCTTATTCTTCTTTTCACCATCAAAAAAATTAAAATGAGAAACAAACTAAGATTAGCTGCCTTAATCGGAATGGCTGTATTTATTTTTTCTGGATGTTCTTCATCCAAAGAAGAAGCAAAACCTGTTGATATGGACAAATTAAAAGTTGAGATCCAGGCTATGGAAGATGCTTTTGCTGCCGGGGAAAAAGCAAAAGATGCGGATGCCGTTGCAGTGTACTATGCTGATGATGCCGTTAGTTATAGCAGGAACAAAGCTCCAAGTACGGGTAAGGCTGCCATAAAAGAATCTATTGCAAAGGGTATTGCTGAAGATACAACCGGGCAGGTAAACATTTATAAAGTGGTTGATCTTTTTGCAGAAGGGAACATGGTTGTAGAAATTGGTTCATGGAATGCAACTAACAGTGACGGAACAGCAAAAGATAACGGTCACTATATGTCTTTATTCCAGAAACGTGACGGCAAATATGTTTGTGTACGAGATATGAATGTTTCTTCCAATCCTGCAAAGAAATAAAGCTGGTTATTAAATTACCTCACATCATTTTATATTGTATAGAGCCTGTTCATGACAGGCTCTATTTTTTTGCAATGCACAGTTACAGTATTATGAAAGTAAGACAGCTGACGAACAATATAAATAAGACTGGGAGAGCCGTAGCTTTTAAGCCGCAGCAAATAGATATTCAGGATAATTGTATTTTCAATTTGTGACCCGCAAAAACAGTGTTAGTAGCAATGCAACTCGGTAATAATTTTCTAAATGGTCATTAAACGGTAAACTCTCTTTCTGCCATTCAATCCATCCTTCGCTTCACTCAGGATGACAATCAATGATCATTCAGCGGTAGTCCCCGCTTTTGCCAATCAATCCAATTCACATACTCCGGTGCGACCCGATGTTCTTCCATAATAATGCAATCATCTACCGGGCAAACTAATTGGCAAAGATTACAGCCCACACATTCTTCTTCTTTAATAGTGTATTTGTTATACGGCTTTCCATATTCAAGATTAATCGATTGGTGCGATGTGTCTTCACAGGCAATATAGCAAAGGCCGCAATGAATACATTTATCCTGGTTTATTTTGGCAATATGATGATAGTTAATGTCGAGGTCTTCCCAATGAGTGATGGTGTCAACAGATTTGCCAATAAAATCATTGAGTGTTGCAAAGCCTTTTTCATCCATCCAATTATTTAATCCTTCGCACATGTCTTCTACTATACGAAAACCATGTTTCATCGCTGCAGTACACACTTGTACATTGCTTGCTCCGAGCAACATAAATTCCACCGCATCCTTCCAGGTACTGATGCCGCCAATGCCGGAGATAGGAACATTCTTTGTCAACTCATCTTGTGCAATCGTGGTTAAAAATTTTAATGCAATAGGTTTTACAGCCGGGCCGCAATAACCACCGAAGACAGATTTACCAGCGACATAAGGATTCGGCACCAGTGTATCTAAATCAATTCCCGTTACTGATTGGATGGTGTTTATTAATGACAATGCATTGGTTCCTGCTTTTACTACCGAACGACCTGTAGGTACAACGGAATGTACATTCGGTGTGAGCTTCGTAATTACCGGAAGGGTAGCGGCTTCCATCACCCATTCCACCACCATACAAGCAATCTCCGGATCCTGACCCACAGCAGCTCCCATTCCTCTTTCAGTCATGCCATGCGGGCAACCAAAATTTAATTCTAATCCATGTGCACCGGTGTCTTCTACTTTTTTTATTAAGTCATGCCAGCTTTTTTTGTCGTTGTCGGCCATCAGCGAAACAATCATTGCCCTGTCGGGAAATAATTTTACACACTCTGCAATCTCTTTCAGATTTATATCGAGTGGCCGGTCGCTTATCAATTCAATATTATTAAAACCCATTACCCTTTGTCCACCAAAATCAACGGCAGAATATCTGGAAGAGACATTCTTTACTTGTGAGCCCAGTGTTTTCCAAACCACGCCGCCCCAGCCAGCTTCAAAAGCACGGAGCACATTATATTTTTTATCCGTCGGCGGGGCACTGGCTAACCAATAGGGATTAGGTGATTTGATGCCGAGGAAGTTTGAACTGATGTCTGCCATAAATATTTTGTTTAACCGCCATGTCGCAAGGACTCTAAGAAACGCAAAGGAATCCTGGCGAACCTTTTGCGTCATGGCGTCTTTGCGGTTAAGCCTGACTTAGATTTAAATATTTTAAAATTGCAAGTGCCCCATCTTTCCCCGCCTGCACCGCATCCACTACTTCTTTACCACCATTCACTGCATCGCCACCAGCAAAGACTCCTTTGATATTCGTTGCACAATTTTTATCAATAGTCAGTTTGCCGTTTTTATTATCCAGTTTATATTTCTTTACCAGCTTTTCGAAAGGTACTTGTCCCGCCGCTTTGATGACCATGTCAACATCCAGTGTAAATGTTTCACCGGTATCAACAGGGGAGCGGCGACCGCTTGCATCCGGTTCGCCCAGTTTCATTTTGCTGCATACCAGTTGTTTTACTTTTCCCTGCGAGCCTTTTAGTTTTTTTGGTGTAGCCAGCCAGATGATTTCACAACCATCCAACATGGCAATATCCAGTTCATGTTGTGTGCAAGGTTTTTCTGCTTCGGTGCGGCGGTACACCATGGTTACTTCTTTTGCCCCTAAACGTTTTGCCTGTGTGGCAGCATCAATAGCAGTCATCCCCATGCCTATCACTGCTACTTTATCACCAACAGGTATGGATGAATAACCTTTGGAACGTAAATCATAGATAAATGAAATGGCATCTGCCACGCCGTCTAATTTTTCACCCGGTATTTCTAATTGCCTGGCAACACCAACGCCGATACCCAGGTAAACGGCATCATAATTCTTTTTCAATTCAGCCAAAGAAATATCTTTCCCTAGTTCCTGGTTGTAGTTTACTTCTATTCCGCCGATGGATAAAATATAATTCACTTCATCTTCACAGAATTGCGGTGTGACTTTGTACGCTGCAATTCCATAAGTCATCAATCCACCACCTTTACTTTCTTTTTCATAAATGGTTACATCAACACCTTCTTTGGATAAAGAGTGGGCACAACTTAATCCGGCCGGACCGGCACCAACAATTGCTACTTTACCCCTAACCCCTGAAGGGGAATTTTTACGTTCAAACAACTTCCAGTTATTCTTCATTGCTTGCTCTGTAGAATAGCGTTGGAGTTTTGCAATAGGGATGGGCTCTTCTTCCAGTAAATTATATACACAGGCTCCTTCACATAATTTTTCTACAGGGCAAACTTTACTGCAACCAGCTCCCATGATGTTTGAAGACAAGATCGTTTTGGCCGAACCTTTTATATTTTCTGTTGCAATCTGCTTGATGAATTTTGGCACATCAATGCTTGTCGGGCAGCTTTTCATACAGGGAGCATCATAGCAAAACAAACAACGATTGGCATCTACCTTAGCCGCTGTTATGCTTTCGTACGGCGGGTGAATGTCGGCAAAGTTGGCTTCGTACTGGTCTTTGGTTAGTTTATTGTTTTGAATAGACATTAATACAGATTTTACCGCTGAGGTGCAGTGGCCGCAGAGATGTTTCCTCTGCGTCTTGGCGTCTCTGCGGTTATAAAATTTAAAGTTCAGTCAACTTTCCATAAGTCTCAGGTCTTCTATCCCTGAAAAATTGCCACACACTTCTTACCTCTTCAATCATATCCAGATCAAATTCAGCTACTAATAATTCATCATTATCTTCTGATGCCTGTGCAAAAATTTGTCCTCTCGGATCCACGAAATAAGAGGTGCCATAAAATTTACCAAGGTTCCATGGTTTTTCTGTTCCTACACGATTGATACAACCCATGAAATATCCATTGGCAGCTGCATGTGCCGGTTGCTCCAGTTTCCATAAATATTGTGAGAGGCCAGCAACTGTTGCAGAAGGATTGTACACTATCTCTGCACCATTCAATCCTAAACATCTGGCTCCATCGGGAAAGTGACGGTCGTAGCAGATGTACACACCAACTTTTGCATATTTAGTCTGAAATACCGGGTAACCTAAGTTGCCGGGTTTAAAGAAAAATTTTTCCCAGAAGCCGCTTGTATGTGGGATATGATTTTTTCTATACTTGCCAAGATAAGTTCCGTCGGCATCAATTACTGCGGCGGTATTATACAAAACTCCGGCCTGTTCTTTTTCATACACAGGAACTATCATCACCATATTATACTTCTTCGCATATTCCTGCATCCGTTCTATAGTCGGGCCGGGAACGGTTTCTGCACTTTCGTACCAGGCCTTATCCTGTCCGGGACAGAAATAAGGGGTATTGAATATTTCCTGGAAGCAAAGTATCTGCACTCCTTTTTTCCCAGCTTCTTCTATCATTGGAATATGCTTCTGGACCATTGCTTCCTTAATTTCCGCAATTGTTCCTTCGCCTTCGGTTTTTGGAAGGCTCATTTGAATTAATCCTGATTTGATGATTCTTGGCATATGGTTTTTTTGAACCACGGAGACACTAAGGCCCGGAGCAGCACAGAGAATCTCTGTGTATCACTGTGACGCTGTGACTCTGTGGTATATTTTAAATTTTGTTTTCAACTTTCTTCCTTCTAATAAATTTACCAAATCCTTTTTCGATTACACAATTATTATTTTCAATAGCTACTTGTCCTCTCAACAAAACGGTTTTTACTTTCCCAGTCACTTCCCATCCTTCATAACCGCTATAATCAACATTCATATGATGAGTTTTGGCAGAGAGTGTATGTTTTTCATTCGGGTCAAAGATGACAATGTCTGCATCGCTGCCAACTGCAATGGTTCCTTTTTTAGGAAACATCCCGAATATTTTTGCAGGATTGGTACAAGCCACTTCTACATATTTGTTCAAGGTTATTTTTCCTTTATCCACCCCTTCGCTGTACAGCAATTCCATTCGGTTTTCAATAGCCGGATGTCCATTAGGAATTTTTGAAAAGTCATCCTTCCCCATTAGTTTTTGTTCCCACATAAAAGGGCAGTGGTCGGTGGCAACTACCTGTACCAACCCCTGATTGATACCTGCCCATAAAGTTGCCTGGTCTTTCTTTTCTCTTAATGGGGGACTCATTACCCATTTGGCGCCATCTTCTCTTTCGTATAATGACGCATCAATAATTAAATATTGTATACAGGTTTCTACAAATACTTTTTGATTTCGTCTGGTTGCATTACGAACAGCATTCAAAGCACCTTCGCAGGTTAGGTGAACGATATAACCCGGACAGCCCGTGTAATTACTCATATCCACAAATCGTTCAGATGCTTCAGCTTCGGTAACTTCCGGTTGTGATAAATAATGATAAAGCGGAGATAGTTTTCCTTCGCTACGATGTTTCTGGGTCAGGTAATCAATCATGTCTCCATTGGTGGCATGCACATTAATCAAACCGCCATGTTTCTTTACTTCTTCCATTAATCCAATCATCTGACGGTCGTCAATCATCAATGCACCTTTGTATGCCATAAATGTTTTAAAAGAAGTGATGCCTTCTTTTTCAATCATTTCCTGGATTTCTTTTTTTGTATCATCATTAAAATCGGTGACGGCCATGTGAAAACTGTAATCACCTACGCAGTTGTTATTGCTTCTCCCTTTCCATTCTGCTAATGCAGAACGTAAACTATTACCTTGTTTTTGTAAGATAAAATCAATGACCATTGTGGTGCCACCGTACAGCGCAGCTCTTGTGCCTGTTTCATAGTTATCACTGCTGTAGGTTCCCATGAATGGCATGTCCAGATGCACATGCGGGTCGATGCCGCCGGGAAGGACTAATTTGCCGGTAGCGTCAATTTCCTTATCGGCTTTAACAGCTAAGTTTTTACCAATAACTTTTACAGTTTCCCCTTCGATAAAGATATCAGCCACATAATCGTCTGTAGCTGTAATTACTCTTCCATTTTTAATTAATACCGACATATAATTAATTTTTTACCGCAAAGACGGGGAGATGCAGAGTTTGTATTCCCTGCACCTCTGCGTCTCAGCGGTTATCTTTCTTCATCAATAGCCAATATACAATACCACTCACAAAAAACCCAACGAACCAGGCATAATGATACAACTCATTTATCCAATTTGGAATTGCATCTGCACCTACAACATTTATATTCAAGAGAAAGCCAGGTACATTAGGCAATATGCCAGCAAGTAATGCGATGATGGCAACAGGATTAAACCCTTTGGAGAATCTATATCGACCATTATGCTGATACAGTTCATCAACAGCTAACTCTTTTTTACGGATGAAATAGTAATCAACAATCATGATGCCGCCAATCGGGCCGAGCAAACTTGAATAAGCAATGAGCCAGGTAAAAATATAACCATTGGGGTCGGCCATTAATTTCCAGGGGAAGATCAATACGCCGATAATACCTGTTATATAGCCGCCCAGTTTGAAATTTATTCTCTTTGGGGAGAGATTAGAGAAATCATTGGCCGGACTGACAATGTTAGCTGCAATATTAGTAGCTAATGTAGAAATAATAATTCCAATCATTGCAAAAGTGACCATCAGTTTACTATCAAAATGGCTGGCTAGTTTTACCGGATCCCATTCAGGGCTTCCATAAATAATAGCTGAAGCAGAAGTAACTACTACGCCAACAAATGCAAACAATGTCATAGAAGGAGGAAGGCCGATTGCTTGTCCTTTTATATGTGCTTTTTGACTTTTTGAATATCTCGTAAAGTCCGGAATGTTTAACGACAGAGTGGCCCAAAAACCAACGACTGCTGTTAATGCCGGAAAGAAAAATTTAAAGAACGATGCACTGTCAGTGAATTTTGAAGGCTCCTGTAATATCGGGCCTAAACCTTTTGCTGCAATAACTGCCCAACAAAATAATGCAATGGCTGCAATAGGCAAGAAGATGGCTTTAAACACTAATAACTTTCTTATACTTTCTACTCCTTTGTATATGATGAACATATTGAGCAACCAGAATAATCCAAAGCATAGCATAGGTAATGTCTGCGGAAAAAGAGAAGTCGTGTCAATTTCTGCCAACGAGGGATTCCATGCTCTTATTAAATGATAGAGTGATTCACCGCCAATCCATGTTTGAATACCAAACCAACCACAGGCAACGATTGCCCGCAACATAGCTGGTATGTTAGCACCCTTTGTCCCAAAACTTGCTCTTGCAAAAACCGGGAATGGTATTCCATATTTTGCTCCGGCATGACCGTTTAATAACATGGGCACTAATACAATTGCATTTCCGATAAAGATTGTTAGTACAGCCTGCCACCAATTCATTCCATTATTTATCATGGAGCTGGCCATTGTATAGGTGGGAATACAAAGGCTCATGCTGATCCATAACGCAGCATAGTTCCAGGTGCCCCAAGTTCGTTTGGATGGGGGGACTGGGGCGAGGTCTTCGTTGATGAGAGAAGACGAGGCCTCCCTGCCCTCCGAAGGAGGGTTCTTAGACTCCGATAATTTGGTGTATTCTTTGTGCATTCGGAATTTTTACCGCTGAGGCGGGGAGGCGCAAAGTCTGGAACTACTCCTCTGCGCCTTTGCGTCTTAGCGGTTAATTTGTATTCCCATCAGCTATCAAAATCGCTTCACTAATAATCCTCAACCCTTCATCAATCTGCTCTTTCGTTACACACAACGGTGGTGCAATAAAAATATAACTCCACCGAACAAAGGTGTACATGCCTAAATCTTTAATCTTGGCAGCTACTTTATTCATCACTGCCATTTCATCTGACTTGGCATTGAAAGGAGCCATCGGTTCTTTGGTGGTTCTGTTTTTTACCAGTTCAATACAACCTAACAAACCAGTATTTCGGAAATCACCGATGCTTGGATGTTTTTGTTTTAATTTTTCAACTTCATCATTTACGTATTTGCTCATTGCTGCGCAATTCTCAATCAATCCTTCATCTTCATATATTTTTAATGTCTCCAATGCGGCAGCGCAACTAACAGGATGGGCAGAGTAGGTGAGGCCTAGCGACAAAACAGTATCATCATATTTCGCAGCAATTTTATCACTCACCATCAAACAACCGAATGGAAGATAGCCGCAGGTCAAACCCTTTGCCATCGCAATCATATCCGGAATGATACCATGATTTTCAAATCCAAACCATTTGCCGGTTCTTCCAAATCCACTCATTACTTCATCCATTATTAATAGGATGCCATGCTTGTTGCATATTTCCCTGACCGCTGTTAAATACCCAACAGGATATTTCAAGCAGCCGGATGAACCGGATTCACCTTCTAATAATATGGCAGCGATATTTCCTGCACCTTCATAAGCTATTACTCTTTCCAATGAAGCCACGGATTCTTTCAGCAGATTTTCTTCGCCATATTCCCAGCGATATAAGTAAGGCAGATCGAAATGCACAAAGTTGGGTGACTGCTGCGCATCCATCGGTATCTTTCTTGGGTCACCACTTGCAGACATAGCACCGTACGATGCACCATGATAGGATTGATAACGGGTTAATATTTTATGACGGCCTGTATATAATCTCGCCAGCTTGATTCCATTTTCAATAGAAGTGGCACCACACAACGTGAAAAATGCTTTGTTCAAATCACCGGGACAAATCTCTGCTAGTTTCTTTCCCAGCTCGCCACGAACTTTTGTTACGCAACTAGGCGTTACATAACTCACTTCCTGCATTTGTTTTACTACTGCATCTGTTATCCGTTGGTTGCCATGACCAATATTCACATTCATCAACCCCGATGAAAAATCAATATAACGTTTACCATCGTAGTCGTAGAGGTACACACCTTCGGCATGTTTTACGGCTATAGGGACGATGCCTTTTTGTTTGGACCAGGAGAAAAGGGTATAGTCTAGATTGTCTTGAATAACGGTCTCTCCAAGTCCCTCCGAAGGAGGGGTTTCAGACTCTGATACTTTGGAAATTGTTTTTGTATTCATAGTATTTTTTTATTAGCCCAGTTGATAGTTGTAATGTCGCTTACTACATAACCCACCGTATATTCTCAAAGAAAATAATTTTTCTTAATTCGCCCCCAAGTAGAGTAAGTGTCCGAAAGATGAACTATTTGCTTTAAACATCTTTACAACTTGAGTGAATCACCGACCTAAGTTCCCTTTAGGGACAGGGCGTCTTAACTCATCCAATTAACCCCCGCTTCCGCATTCCATTTCGTTGTACTCTTCTTCAACTTCGTCCAGAATTCAATTGAACTTTTTCCAGTGATATCACCCACACCAAATTTGCTTTCATTCCAGCCGCCAAAAGAGAACGGTTCTCTGGGCACCGGCACACCTACATTCACCCCAATCATACCGGCACTGGCACGGTCAATAATGTAACGGGCCATGCCGCCATTTTGTGTAAACACAGAAGCAGCATTGCCATAAGGATTGGCATTTTCAATCGCTAATGCTTCATCAACGGTATTGGTTCGCATAATGGAGATAACCGGCCCGAATATTTCTTCGGTGGCGACACTCATGGTAGGTGTTACATAATCAATCACTGTTGGACCAACATACGTACCGTTTTCTTTTCCTTTCACGGTTGTATTCCGGCCATCCACTAAAATTTTGGCACCATCTCTTTCTGCTTCGCCGATAAATCTTTCAATACGTTCTTTACTTTCTTTGCTGATAACTGCGCCGAGATTTTCACCCGGAATTATTTTTTTAGCTTCTTCACAAATCTTATCAATGATAGCATCAACATTGCCTACGCCAATCATTGCTGAGGCGGCCATGCAACGCTGACCTGCACAGCCACTCATGCTGGCAGCTACATTCTGTGCCGTCATTCCTGGTATCGCATCGGGTAAAACCATCAAATGGTTTTTAGCTCCGCCAAGTGCCAATGCTCTTTTATAATTTTGCGTTGCCCGTTGATAAACAATTTTTGCCACTTTTGTAGAACCAACAAATGAAACAGCTTCTATACCAGGGTGGTCGCAGATGGCGGTGACAATCTCACTATCTCCATTAACAATATTGAAAACTCCGTCAGGCAAACCAGCTTCTTTTAATAGCTGTGCCAATTTTATAGTACTCAACGGAACTTTTTCTGATGGTTTCATGATCATACAATTTCCCAGGGCAATAGCATTGGGTATAGTCCAGTTAGGAACCATCGCCGGAAAATTAAAAGGGACTATACTGGCAACGACTCCCAACGGCACATGTTCGGTTCTGCATTCCACACCTCTGCTTACTTCTAATATTTCGCCGGTTACCAGTTGGGGTAATGAAGTGGCAAACTCGGTGAGTTCAATACTTTTTTCCACTTCAGCTACGGCTTCGCTGTAGGTTTTACCATTTTCTTCCTGCACCAGTTCTGATAATTCTATTAAATGTTTTTCCAATAATGTTTTATACCGGAAGAATACCTGTACCCGTTCTTTGATAGGTGTTTTACTCCATTTTGGAAAAGCTTCTTTGGCAGCTTTAACGGCGTCGTCAAGATCTTTTGCGGTTGACATAGGCACTGTAGAAAGCAAATTGCCATCCAACGGGGAGATAACATCAAGTGTACGTTGAGAACTGGCATCAACAAATTTTCCGTTGATATAATTTTGAACGGGGGAATATTTCATGCGAATTAAATTTTTATAAACCACGGAGGCATAGAGACAAGGAGAAACACAGAGGATATCTGTTTAACACTGTTACCCTGTGTCTCCGTGGTTCAATAATTATCAATTTTAAAAAGTCACTGATAAATATACTTAATTTGCCGAAGTTTACAATCTAACAACTTCAATTTCAATGACCCCCGAACGGCATCATAAGCTTATATCAGTATTAAATAAACGACAGGGTGATATCGCCATCGTCATGGAAAATGTATTTGACCCACATAATATTTCTGCCGTTATGCGAACCGCTGATGCAGTTGGTGTGCAGGATATTTACATCCTCAATACTAAAATTCCCCGCCACAAGAAATGGGGAGCAAAAAGTTCTTCCAGTGCGGCTAAATGGTTAACCGTTCATCAATTTGAAAATGCGGAGGAGTGTTTTTCATCACTGAGAAACCGCTATTCAACCATTTTAACGACTCATCTCAGCAGTGATGCAGTAAGTTTACACAGTATTGATTTTACAAAAAGTATTGCCCTTGTTTTTGGCAATGAACACAGCGGCGTAAGCGATGAGATAAGAGCAATGGCGGACGGTAATTTTATTATTCCGCAGGTTGGTATCATACAATCGCTGAACATTAGTGTGGCCTGTGCGGTTACATTGTACGAGGCTTTCCGACAAAAGACAAATGCCGGTCATTACAACCAACAGCATTTAGATGACGTCAGACATAATGAACTTTTTAAACTGTGGGAAAACAATGGAAGGGAAGACAATAGTGAATAGTCAATAGTCAATGTATGCAGGGACCTAAATTAATAATTCTATTTTTACTTTTTATTGCTATACATTGTTTTTGGTCAGGAAATAAAAGCGGTGAAGATTATGGAGGTTGAAAAAATTATCGCAGAAAGCAAAACACCATTGATCATTAACATGTGGGCAACCTGGTGTATGCCCTGTGTAGAGGAGTTGCCTTATTTTCAAAAAGAAGTTGCCTTGCATAATGCAACAGCAAAACCCGGGGATAGTATCCGGCTTCTATTGGTCAGTCTTGATTTTAAGGAATCGTTTCCTGAAAATATCAGGAAGTTTATGAAGAAGCGGAACGTAACCGTTGAGGTTGCCTGGTTGGATGAAACAAATGCTGATTACTTCTGCCCGAAGATCGATGCGAAATGGTCGGGAGCAATTCCGGCAACCCTTTTTATTAATAATAAAACGGGCTACCGGAATTTTGTTGAAGAAAAAATCTCCCATGAAAAGCTGAAGAAAGAAATCATGGCTATACTTTAAAACGCTAAGCCGCTTCTTCCGCTTCCATTTCTTCTTTGGCTTTCGCCAAAATATACAGGAAATAAATTGCAGCACTTAAGCTTACAAGTGCCAGTGTAATTCCCATAAAACTCTTGTGATAAATAGCTTTGGCAAGGCTGAAGCCTATTAAGACCATAAAGCTGATAATGATAATGCGGTTGAGATGGTGTCTTGATATCATAAGCCGGTTTTTAGGGGTTCCGATGGCTACGGCACCCAGTGAACAATTATGTTACTAATTGGCTGAGATGCCTCCATAAAAACATTCCATAAAATTTTTATAAAAAAATCCCTCTCATTTCAAATGGGAGGGATTTTGCATCAGTTAGCAATCTTCTTATAGTCTCTTAATTGAACAGCCAACAGATTTGGTTTGTTTTACAGAAACTTCTTTCCCGGCATTCATTTCGTCAATGGCGGTAATAAGATGCTTACGGCTTACGGCTGATGCATCAGAAGGGTTGTCATCAATAGCACCATGATAAACCAGTTTTCCACTACCATCAAAAAGAAAGCACTCGGGAGTACGATTGGCACCGAATGCATCTGCCAATGATGAATTTTTATCTACCAGGTAGTACCAGTTGTACCCCTGTTCTTTGGCATAGGTCTTCATATCTTCGTATGAATCATCCTCACTTCTTTTGGCTTCATTGGAGTTTAATATTACCACCCCAATACCATTTCCTTGTGCATATTTGCAAACCTCATAAGTGCGGGATTGATTTTTTATGACATACGGACAAGTGTTGCAGCTAAACATTACTAATAAGCCCTTTTTTGTTTGGGCGTCTTTCAGTGACACTTCAGTACCGGAAATGTCCTTCATTTTTGTTTCAGGACTGGGGATTGGTGATCCTAGTGGTAAGGGGTCCCCAGAAAATTGAAGCAGCAGCATAGCTGCAGCGGCAACAGGAAAAGCAAACAATATTTTTTTCATGATTATAATTTAAAGTAATAACCAAATTTCGGTTATTATGTTGACTGGTCATCGCCGTCTGCGGGGTTATCTTTCCGTTCGTCTGCTATTTTTTTAAGAGAACTGATACTTACATTGAGTTCAAAACCAACTAACAAGATAAGTGAGTTGATAAAAATAAGCACCATCAACATAAGTACAGTTCCTATCGAACCATATAACTGATTATAATTTCCAAACCGGCCCACCCACCATGAAAACAACATGGTAAGCAGCAGCATCAGGAAAGTTGCCAGAATTGATCCTGGATTTATCAACTTCCATTTTTTGTGAACTGCAGGAGCATGCCGGTAGATATAGGAAATGCAACCAAAAAACAGCAAAATAATAATTACCCACCTGGCATTCAGTATTATATTTATTACTGTAGGATTTTCTATGCCAAGCCATTTTAACACAGCACCTCTGCTGATTAACAGCAGTACAGATACAAATACAATTATAAATAATATCATTGTAATCTTCAATGCTACACCTCGTTTTTGCAAGTCTGTTCTCTTTCTGAAGCCGATATAGTTTTTATCAAATGACCGCATGATGCCCATCATGGCGTTTGATGAAAAGAACATCGATAGTAAAAAACCCAGTGATAATAATCCGTTTCTGGGCTTATTAATAAAATCCTGCAGGAAGCTGATGAGTACCGCATTGTCTTTTTCACCGGGAATTACATCTTTTATCAGCCCATACATTTCTTCCTGGAACCGCTGGGTAATGGGCAAAAATGGAATTAATGTGAAAAGAAAGATTATGGCAGGGGGAATAGCCATGACAAAATTGAATGCGATAGCCGAAGCTCTCTCTGTCATTCCAATCGTCTTAACCTGTCCGAAGAAAAATTTAATAACATCATACAAGGGGATGCCCCGGAATCCGGGTAAAGATGTTTCTTTACTTTTTCTAAGTATAAATACAGCAGGTGCTGATGAAAGAAGTTTATTTCTTATTTTTTTTATCACTGGGGCTTTTGTTTTGCTTTACTCACAGAATCCATTCTTCTTGTCAGTTCCTGCTGATACAATCTTGCATATTTCAAATGGTCGTTAAAATTGGTCGTGAAGACACTGGTACCATCAAATTTATGACTGGCTACAAAATACAGGTACTCGGTTTTTGGTGCGTCCAGCACGGCATCTATTGTTTCTGGAGAAGGTGTACATATCGGCCCCGGTGGAATACCAGCATACATGTAGGTATTGTAAGGTGAGTCTGTTTTCAGGTGAACCCCCAGCACTCTTTTCAATGCAAAATTTTTCATCGCAAATTTTACAGTAGGGTCGGCCTGCAATTTCATTCCTATGCGGATGCGGTTAAGGTAAGTGCTGGCAATATTATATTTATCCGCTTTTTTATTGGTTTCTTCCTCAACAATGGACGCAAGGCTGATAACCTGTAAAGGAGTAAGGTGAAGAGTATCAGCTTTAATTTTTCGTTCGGATGTCCAGAATTTTTGGTAAGCAGTATAAAATTGCTGAAAAATTTTATCGGGTGTACTGTTCCATTTTGTGTTATAAGTATAGGGCATTATAATGGACAGTGCCGTATTACTGTCAACGCCATATTTTTTCAGTGAGTCATTATTTTTCAAAAAATTGATCATTTGTAAAGAATCAAATGCTGAATCAAATTTTTTCCCCGGCCCGAATTTTCCTGCAAACTGCTCTTTCGTTCTTTCTTTGCTAATGACAAGCTTAACGTCTGTCTGTTCACCGTTCCGCAGCATTTTTATCAGCCGGTACAAACTCATTCCATCTTTTAGTTTATACCTTCCCGGTTTTACTTTTTTATACTTAAGTAGTTTACAGGCCAGGTCAAATCCATCGGCAGATATGAATTGGTTGAACTTTAATTCTTCCTTTACTCCAGCAAGAGTTTCTCCATTCTTTATATAAAAATAGTTGCCTTGTTTGTTGGAGACGGCAGGACTAAACAACTTATAGCCAATAAATCCTGTAACGAGAAGAATAAGGACAAGTGATCCAAGGATAATTTTCTTTTTCATAGAAGAACCTAAAATAACTAAAAAACCCCGACGCTTTTGGCCGGGGTTTGAAATTATGTTTTAATATCTTACTTCGCCGGAGTTACCGGTTGATTATTAGCTGGTGCCAGCGGAACTGTATTTGCAGGAGTGGTTGGATTGGAAGAAGGCAATGTTGCATTCTTTGCATCACTTGCTCCACTTGATGTGGCAACGGTCTTTGGTATAAAGAAAACTGAAAAGAGGCATAATAGGGCGATAATACCGGCAAAAATCCAGGTACCTTTTTCCAAAACGTCAGTGGTTTGCTTTACACCCATAAACTGGTTACTGAAACCAGCGACATTTCCTGCCAGCCCGCCACCCTTGGGATTTTGCACTAACACGATGAAACCCAATGCTACAGAAACTAAAATAATCAGTATTATAAATAAAGTCGTCATGTCAGATTGTTTTCTTTAATTCTTCAATTTTCGCTGCAAAATAAGGACTTTTAGAGGGTTCGAGCAAACTTAATTTGCCGTAAATCTCTATGGCTTTAACAGCATTTCCCTGTTTTTCCCATACTTCCGCCATTGTTTCCGTCACTACTTCCCGTTCGGTAATGGAATGTTCAGCCAATTGCGCTACTTTCTTTTCGGATGAAGCTTCAACAGTTTTGGTAATTTCTGTTACGGGTAACCGTTTCATGGCTTTTAACCAGTCTGTAAAACTTTTCAATTGCTGACCAAATTTATCAACTGGCTTTTCTTCCTCCTTAAATTTAATTCCCTGTGAAGCGAAATAATCAACGGTATGGAAGGGTTCAAATGTCAGCTCAGCAGTAGCCGGATCAATAGCTTCGATTTTCAATGCTGGTAGTACAATTTCAGGTTCTTGTTTTTCAGTTACAGTCTCAATGGTTGGTTCGGCTGTCAATGCCGGGTTAGTAAATTCCTCCTTATTATTATGGATTTCTGGGACTGTAGCAATAGCAACGGGTTCATTAACTATGGGCTGAAGTACAGGTTCTTGTTTTTTCTCGGAAACAATAATTTCAGCATTCCCTGTTTCGTTGAGTAAATGCTGTACCCAAAGCGGATTATTAAAAAAGAGAAATGTTTTTTGTAATTGTTCATCGTATCGTTCTGGATTTTCCAGCTGAAGTTTCTTGGTAAGTAATAATTGGGCAGCGCCAAAATAGGGATGACGGTCTGCAAACTGTTCCAGTTCCTGTAAACTGCATTGCTCCAGGGTTTCTTTTTGCAAAAGTGATTTTACTAATTGATTGATCTGCAAATTCATTGTTACAAGATAAGGGATATTACCAGTTAGAGAATAGCCGGTTAAAAATTTCGTCAGTAAGTGTTCTTGTCATTTCTTCCAGCAATGTTGCTTCGGCTTGTTGAAATGATTGATTGCCTTTAAATTCAAAACTGCGGCTTACATCATAATCTTTTACTTCATCTGCTTTCCTGTTGTTTAAGATAATATGGATGGCAACCGTCAGTCGGTTGGTGGCTGCCTGTTGATTGGAAATGGCGGAAGTGCTGAATGAATATTGCTGTATGGTACAACTGATTTCCCAATCAGCGTTATCATTATTTGTCTGCGAAAGCCTTGTTTGTCCGACAATCTTCTGGCGAAGTTTATCTGAAAGCCGTTGGCTGAGTTGCGGGTTAATGTATTGTGCCCTGTTTTCTATCTGGTTTACTTTTACTGTCTTGATGCTGTCGGGAATAGTTGCCTCATTGAATTTGTAAATGTTGCAACTGGTGAATGATGGAACAATTAATAACAGTAAAGGAATAACTAATAAAGCCCAAAGAGGGTGTATACCATTCCCCGTTATAAGTTGAGTAGAATGCTTTGTATTTTTTTTAGTCTTCAATGTCGTATTCTTTTAATTTTCTGTACAAAGTCCTTTCGCTGATGCCAAGATCAAGGGCAGCATCCTTTCTTTTACTTTTGTGTTTTTTCAATGCTTTGATAATTAGTTCTTTTTCTTTATCCACAATATTGAGGCTTTCTTCTACTTCCACATGATCATGTATATCGTTATTCATGATAACCGGTTGTGAAGACGATTGCAATGGTGCTGGTACCAGCATTGGCTGCATCACTTCATTATTATTTTTCAGTTCTTTCAGTTCATTTATAAATGATTGATTTTGGGCCACCATATTCGGATTCTGTAAAACATCAAGAAACATTCTTTTTAACTCTGTTACATCTTTCTTCATGTCGAAGAAAAGTTTATACAGAATTTCTCTTTCGTTAGCAAATTCAGGGCTGTGCCCGTTATGACCTGCCAGCACCGGCATTCTGTTATTAGAATATGGTTGCAAAAATTTACTCAATTCTTTTGCTGTAATATTTTTATCATGTGAAAGAACCGAAATCTGTTCTGCAATATTCTTCAATTCTCTCACATTGCCGGGCCATGGGTAGTTTATTAACAGTTGTTTCGCTTCATCGTCAAGTTGAATGGGAGCCACTTTGTATTTGTTCGCAAAATCAGCCGCAAATTTTCTAAAAAGCAAATGGATATCCTCGGGCCTGTCATGTAATGCAGGTACCCGGATGGGAACTGTACTTAAACGGTAATAGAGGTCTTCCCTGAATCTTCCTGATTGCACTTGTTGTAACAAGTCTTTATTGGTAGCTGCTATAACTCTCACATCCGTTTTTTGAGTTTTAGATGAACCCACCCGGATGTATTCTCCCGTTTCTAAAACTCTCAGCAATCTTGCTTGTGTGCCAAGCGGTAGTTCACCAATTTCATCGAGAAAAATAGTGCCACCGTTTACGGTTTCAAAATATCCTTTTCTTGCATCTGCTGCACCGGTGAAAGAGCCTTTTTCATGGCCAAATAATTCAGAATCGATGGTGCCCTCGGGGATGGCGCCGCAGTTAACAGCGATGAAAGGATTATGTTTTCTTGGCGAAAGTGAATGAATAATCTGTGAAAAAACTTCCTTGCCTACACCGCTTTCACCATTAATTAAAACTGTAAGGTCGGTGCTGGCCACCTGTGATGCCACCTGCAATGCATAATTGAGTGCAGGTGAGTTGCCGATGATGCCGAACCGGTTTTTTATACTTTGAATTTCCATCTATTACTTTTATAATTCAACAATTTTTCCAAGCAATGTTCCCTGTGTGCAATCATTGGCCTGCACCACTGCATAATCACCTTTTTTTAAACTATACTGCTCTTTGGGAAAAACAAATACTTTCCCATTAGAACTTCTGCCCATCCAGTCGCTTTCACTTTTTTTGCTCTCTCCTTCAATAAGTATTTTAAATGCTTTTCCGATATCCTTTTTATTGCTCTCTAATGATAACCGGTTTTGTAAATCCACTACTTCCTGCAATCTTCTTTTCTTCACCTCCAATGGCACATCATCGGTGTATCTTTTTTGTGCCAGGGTGCCGGGACGTTCAGAATAAAAGAACATGTACGAGTAATCATACTTCGCATATTCCATAATACTCAGGGTGTCCTGATGGTCTTGCTCTTCTTCGGTACAAAAGCCGGTGATGATGTCGGCACTGATGCCGCAATCTGGTATGATTTGTTTTATCCTGTCCACCTTCCCCATATACCACTCCCTGGTATAAGTGCGGTTCATCAGTTGTAATATTCTTGACGAACCGCTTTGAACCGGAAGATGGATGTAGTTGCAGATATTATCATACTTCGCAATTGTATGCAATACTTCGTCTGTAATATCTTTTGGGTGTGATGTGGAAAAACGAACTCTCAGCAGCGGGGAAATCAGCGCCACTCTTTCCAGGAGCATGGCAAATGTTACCGTGATATCATTCTTTTCATCAAGAAAGTAATAGCTATCTACGTTTTGCCCCAGCAGTGTTACTTCACGGTATCCATTTTCAAACAGGGTGGTACACTCTGCAATAATACTATCAGCACTACGGCTCCTTTCTCTTCCCCTGGTAAAGGGGACTACACAAAAGGAGCACATATTATTGCAACCCCTCATTATACTTACGAATGCACTTACACCATTACTATTTAATCTTACCGGGGAAATGTCAGCATAGGTTTCATCCCTGCTTAGCAAAACATTTACTGCTTTTTGTCCGCCTTCGGCCTCATCAACTAACGCCGGTAATGAACGATAGGCATCGGGTCCCACTACCAAGTCAACGAGTTTTTCTTCTTCCAGTAATTTTGCCTTCAGCCGCTCGGCCATACATCCAAGCACACCCACCAACATCCCTTTTTTCTTCTTCTTCAGTTTTTTGAATTCCGTCAGTCGTTTACGAACAGTTTGCTCTGCTTTTTCCCGGATAGAGCAGGTATTGATAAAAATCAGATCAGCCTCTTCTACAATCTTCGTAGCACCAAATCCTTCATTATGTAAGATAGAAGCGACGATTTCACTGTCCGCAAAATTCATGGCGCACCCATAACTTTCAATATAGAAAAGCTTTCTGAATTGATTGGGATCGCTGCTAAAGGGGGCAAAAGCCTCACCTTGCCGGTTCTCATCATGCACCTTATCTGTCACGAAGTCAAGCATATAAAAGTTCTGTTGGATTGCAAATATACTGCTAAGAGCCGATTTATGACAGGATGGCAGCGATAAATGGTTATCTATTCACACCAATGAACAGCCGTTCAGCAAGTTCTTTGTCAACCAGTTAGCAAGGTCTGGGTTATCTTTACGTCCAATAACCAGTTTTGAAAAAATTAATCCTTTTTATCATCATTGCTGCTTCCAGCCTTCATTCTTTTTCACAGAGTGCTGATCAGGGCATTATAGCCGGGAATGTGTTAGATGAAAATAAAAAGGCAATTGAAGGTGTAACGGTTGTATTAATAAACCTTACTGATACAACAAAACGTCGCACAACAGTTTCTGATAAAAGCGGTGAATTCCTTTTTGAAAAAATTGCATTCGGCTATTACAGGCTTCGTCTGTCTAATGTTGGCATGCAAAACCTCACCTTAGACAGTATTCATTTGCGCCAGGAACGATTTGATTTTAACCTGAATGATGTACTGATGAAACCCAATGTTAACCAGCAATTGGAGGAAGTGATAGTTTATGCTGAAAAACCGTTGATACAATCAAAAGATGGCAATATCACTTTTAATGCCGGGGAATCAGCATTGGCTGCGGGTAGTAATGCAAGTGAATTGCTCAATAGTGTTCCGCTGGTCTCAAAAGATGCAGATGGTAAGATAACGGTGCGTGGAAAAGAACCAAAGATTTTGATTGATGATAAGCCGGTGGAATTAAATCTTCAGCAGTTACAGGATTTATTAGAATCAATGCCGGGCAGTTCTATTGAAAAAATCGAAGTAATGACGAATCCCCCTCCACAATATGCGAATGAACAGGGAGGAGTTATTAATATCACTACAAAAAAAGGGAAAGTAGGCAGAAGCGGACGATTGAATATATCCGGTGGAACAAGAGGAGAGGGGTCCATGAATGGAAACTTTAGCTACCGGAAACAAGGCTTTGCTTTGAGTATTAATGCCGGAGTTGGTTATAACCGGCTACAGGGAGATGGCTATTCTATCCGTAATAATATTTATACAGATTCCGCTAATTTTTTCAATACAAAAAATAATTATCTCAATAAGAACTTGCGGCCCAACCTGCGGTTGAATATTGATTATGACTTAAATAAAACGGAATCTATCAATTTTGTGCTTCAGTACAGTCAGAATAATTCAGATAATGAAAGTATAACTGAATACACCAATATTAACCGGTTTGGAAATATTTACCGCTTAAGTGAACGAAGAGTGGTAAATGAAGGAGATAATTATAGTCCGAATGCGAATTTTTCCTATACTAAAAAGGGAAAAATTGCCGGCGAATCACTGAAAATTATCACCGGTGGTAATTATTCCATTAATAATTCGGATAGAGTTTTCTTTCAGCAATTTTTTAACCCCGACCATACACCAAATGGAATCGATTCCACGCAAAACCAATTCACCAATAACAGGGGCAATGGTTTTAATGTAAGGGTTGATTATAACAGGCCGTTGAAAAATAAAAAAACTTTCCTTTCGTTGGGAACATTTTATAACCGGAGTAACAGCTATATCGATGTGAATGCCAGCTTTCTCAAAAAGCCAGACATGGCTTTTGTAAAATCTGATTTGCTGAGCAATGAGTTTAAGTTTCATCAAACTATCACAAACGTAAGGGCGTCTGTAAAACATATTATAAAAGAAAATTTCAGTGTTACCACTGGAATTTCAGCCGAACAAACTTCTATCTGGTTTGAGTTATTTAAAGAAAACCGTGACGCTAAGAATAGCTACCTTACCTGGTTGCCCTTTGCCAATATCAATCGATCCTCTAAAGATAAATTGAATCTTACACTGGCATATCGCAGAACTATTCGCCGGCCGGGTATTAATGAACTGAATCCGACTATTGATTTTAGCGATCCTTATAATGTTCGCTTTGGTAATGAGAACCTCGAAGCTTCTACGGCGGACAATTTTGATTTTGTGATGGGAAAAACAAAACCACTTTATTTTATCAATCTCGGACTGGGCTATAATGTCGTAGAAAATATTTTCAGCCGTGTAAGAACATTATTGCCAGATGGAAAAACGCAAATAACATGGGCTAACATCAGTGGTCGCAAGGAATATGAGCTAAGTACCTGGGGAGGACTCACTATCAACAAAAAGTTGAAAACAAATCTTAGTGCCAGTTATACTTTTAATGAATACAGTGAGTTTGATAAGACGGTGAACCGGTTCCGAAACGGTGGATCTTTTACCTCAAGTATGAGTTCCACTTTTACTCCCAAAGACATACTGAACTTTACCGGCAGTTTTGCCTTTAATCGGTTTGCTAATCCACAGGGGTTTGCCAGATGGAGCTGGAGTATGAATGTTGGGATACAGCGAAAGTTCCTGGATAAAAAACTTACCGTTACTGCCAATATCATTGATCCTTTTGTACAGGAGAACAGAACCTTTACTTACGGAAGTAATTTTAATCTCCAAAGCTACAGTACAGCCCAGACAAGAAACTTCCGGCTTAGCATAGGGTACAATTTTACAAAATCTCCTGCCAGGAAAATAAGCCAGACACCTGTAGCCAGACCATC
Source organism: Chitinophagaceae bacterium (assembly GCA_016719015.1). GTDB lineage: Bacteria > Bacteroidota > Bacteroidia > Chitinophagales > Chitinophagaceae > JJ008. The sequence goes on along the minus strand of JADKAZ010000001.1, from coordinate 174,372 downwards.
TGTTTCGAAATGACAATTTTCATTTAGTCAAAGTCTTATAAATTTCATTATTTTTTCATTTTTTATTTTTATCTTCAAAGGGTATTCACCTTTCTGTTTATCCACTCCCCGGAAACCATCCAACCTCTGAGAATCTTTAAACCATTGAACCTTTAACCAACATTTCAAGTGGGGGTATTAAATATTATGATGAGGATAGTGGCCTGTTCAATATTGACTATATTGATTTTCGGTCATGAGTTGCATAGCCAGACCTGGCAGCAATACAGAGATAAGGCAGACACTTTCAGAGTTAGAAAAAATATTGATAGTGCTATCGAAAATTACAAGTTGGCAAAAGAATTAATACCAGCGGATTCCATTTATTCCAATTCTTATATTCTCTTATTGACAAATACGGGTAACCTTTTTTACCTGGGGAAAAGCCAGTATTCAACTGCTGAAATCTATTATCTGGAAGCCCGGGAAATCATTAAAAAGAAGGATGGCTCGGAAAACGATAAGTATGCCATGAATGCTAATTTTCTTGGACAGGTAAATTACCAGCAGCGGAAGTATCGTCCTGCAGAAACATATTACCTCGAGGCCAAGCAGATATGGGAACGATTATTTACAAAAAAAAGCAGTCAATACGCAATAAGCTGTAATGCACTTGGCATATTGTACAACGATGACGGACAATTTGAAAAAGCAGAAGCCGAACATCTCGAAGCAAGAGCAATACGGGAACAATTGTTTACCAAAGAGAATGCAGGCTATGCACAAAGCTGTAATAATCTTGCGGCTATATATTGGAACCTGGGGCGGTTTGATAAAGGAGAACCACTAGCCATTGAAGCAAAAGAAATCAGGGGAAGGGTGGCAGGAATTCCAAAATCTGCTTATGCTATCAGCTGTGTTAATCTTGGGAATATATACCGTGATATGGGTAAGTATGAGAAAGCTGAAGCACTGTATATTGAGGCTAAAAATGCAAGGGAAATATATTTCACAAAGGAGCATGATGATTATGCACTCAGTTGTGATATCCTTGCAGACCTGTATTATTTCATGAAACAATTTCACAAAGCCGAACCACTTTACCTGGAAGCGAAAGGAATTCGGGAAAGAATAGATACGGCAAAGCAGGGATATTATTATGGCCAAAGTTGCAGCAGCATCGCAGCACTTTACCGGGAAATGGGAAAATACAAAGAAGCAGAGAGTCTTGCACTGGAAGCGCAGAAAATTTGGGAAAATTTAGGTTCAGCGGCTGATGCAGATCTCGCAATAAATACGAATAGCCTTGGAGCATTGTATTTTAACCTGGAAGATTATAACAAGTCTGAACACTTCTTTTTGAAGGCAAGGGAAATGTGGAAGAAACGTTTGGGTGTCTTACATCCATTTTACACGGAGAATTCATTAAGTCTTGCAAGGGTATACCGGGGTAAAAATGAGATAGAAAAAGCCAACGATTTATATATAAATGCATTTGAAGCCCAAAATGCACAGGCAGGGAATATTTTCTCGTTTACGTCGGAAGATGAAAAACAATTATACCTGAAAAATATTACAGGAGCTGAAGACGAATACCAGTCTTTTTATTTTTCTAAAATGAATACTGGTCATAAAGGTCAACCCTATTTGATTTCTCTCCAGAAAAGAAACCAGATTCTTGCTTCGTCACAACAACTCCGTCATATTATATATACAAGTGGTGATACTGTTCTCACAACGAAGTATGACAACTGGCTTGATTTAAAAAAACAAATTGCAGCACTGTACGCAAAAGGGGATATGGCGCCCCAGGACCATTTAAAAACCCTCATTGAAAAAGCTGATGTGTTAGAGAAAGATATTGTCCGGAGTTCAGCGGTCTTCAAAAAAATGCAGCCCGGAACAATTGATTGGAAAGCTATACGGCAGTTGCTGACTCCTGGTGAGGCAACCATTGAATTTATTGAGTTTAATTATTTTGATGGGCACCATTTTACGGATAGCATATTTTATGCAGCACTTGTTATTCGGCCGGGTATGGAAGAACCGAAATGGGTCACACTATTTGAAAAGAAACAGTTGGAGAAATTACTGACAAGAACAACTGTTGACGGCCAGAGTATCAACAGGTTTTATACACGAGGTTTAAAAGTAGGAAGTAACAATACTCTTTCAACACAAGCTTTTAATACTATCTGGAAACCACTGGAAAATATTTTAGATGGGGTTACAACAATTTACTTTTCTCCAGCCGGCTTGTTGCACCGTATCGCCTTTGCTTCTTTGCCTGTCGATAGCTTACAGGTGTTGAGTGATAAATATAATCTGGTTCAGTTATCAACTACGGCTGCGTTGGCCAACAGAACAGCCGATGTGGTAACGAGCAGCGATAAGATATTTTTATTCGGTGGTATCAAATACAGTTTAGATTCAACCAGTAAAAAAGTCGTGGTTGATAAACGTAATAGGTCAACCAGGAGTGGCTTTAACTATCTGCCGGGCACAGCCGCAGAGGTTAAAGGGATTGCAAAAACCGGCCAGGTTAAAAACTTTTCAACTACAGTATTACAAGGCATGGAGGCCAGAGAGAATGCTGTCAAGATGCTGAATGACAAACAGTCTCCCAAAGTTTTGCATATTGCAACCCATGGTTTTTTCTTTCCTGATCCGGGCGATAATACGAAAGACAGCCTGAAGAGTAAAACATATACCAGCGGAAAAGCTTTTCAGCAATCGGATAATCCATTGATAAGATCGGGGCTTGTATTTGCTGGTGCTAATGATGCCTGGAATGGTAAATATGTTGATGGGCAGGAAGATGATGGCATACTTACCGCATACGAAGTTTCAAATCTTTACCTCCCTAATACAAAACTGGTGGTGTTGTCTGCCTGCGAAACGGCATTGGGTGATATTAAAGGCAGTGAAGGGGTGTATGGATTGCAGCGGGCATTTAAAATGGCAGGTGTAGAAAACCTGGTGATGAGTTTATGGAAAGTACCGGATAATGAAACTGCTGAATTTATGCAATTGTTTTACAATAAATTATTTGAAGGTAAAGCAATTGATAAATCTTTTTATGAAGCTCAGGCAGCGATGAGAAATAAATACCGGCGCAGCCCCTTTAAGTGGGCGGCATGGATATTAGTAAAATAAACTAACTGTGAATTTTAAAAATTGGTCATGAATAAATGCAACTTCTTCCCTGTCTTACTGTGCTTAACTGTAATAATGATTGGTTCCGGATTACGCAAGGTTTCGGCTCAGTGTACAGAAACATTTGACGGAGTGACAGCCCCCGCATTACCATCAGGTTGGAGTGCTGTTACATTAGCAGATTGCGCAGGCTCAAATCCATGGATTTCAACAACAACAACTCCTAATAGTGGACCTAATGCTGTTTATGTCACAGCTCCCGGTTGCGTATCCGACGAAGTGCTGGTTTCAAGATCCTATTTAATAACCAGTGCCAGTGCTGAATTGACATTTCGCAGGCGGCATGAATTGGAAACGAATTGGGATGGAATGGTGCTGGAAATATCAATTACCGGAGGGAGTTTTATAGACATTATTTCTGCTGGAGGAAGCTTTGTGACAGGGGGTTATAATAACACACTCATTTCAAGTCTAAATCCAATAGGAGGTCGGCCGGCATGGAGTGGCTCTACCTCCAGTGCATATGTAACGACGACAGTAAATCTACCGGCAGCTGCCAATGGAAAAATTGTTGTTCTCAGATGGAGAAGAGGTACCGATGGAAGCGGGGCTACTACAGGTGCTTTTATTGATAATGTTACTATGACTAATTGTTCAGCATCCGCATGTGCTGAGAATTTTGACGGGGTCGCCATTCCTTCATTACCTTTTGGCTGGGCAGCAGGAACTTCATTGGATTGTGCAAGCTCCAATCCATGGGAAACAGTAAGCTCAACATTCGATAGTTCTCCAAACGCTGCTTTTGTAAATGGTTCTGATTGTATTTCTGATGAATATTTTTATTCAAAACAATTTTCAATAATTTCTACTACTGCACAAATCACATTCCGGAGAAATCATAATTTTGAACTTACTTTTGATGGATTGGTGGTGGAAATATCAATTGGGGGGGCTCCATTTACTGATGTGCTGCTCGCCGGTTGCACTTTCGGTACTGGTGGCTATACTAACCTCATAAGCAACTGCTGTGGAAATCCACTTTCGGCTCGTAATGCATGGTCAGGAAATTCTGCCGGGTGGGTTACAACAACCATTAACCTCCCGGCTACTGCCAATGGTAAAAACATAGTTTTGCGGTGGAGAAGAGGCAGTGATAGTAGTGTTCCATCTATTGGTGCCTATATTGACGGTCTTTCTATTACTGGTTCCTTATGTAGCCCCGCATGCGGTACGAATGTATCACTAACTCCTGTTGCCGCAAGTTTATGTATCAGCAATCCAATTATTTTAACTGCATCAGTGGCCGGAGCTACCTATGAGTGGTTTAAGGATGGTGTTTTAATTGCCGGAGTAACAGGGAATACTTATACAGCAATTACACCGGGAATATATTTTGCAAGAGCTGTCATTACAGGGTGCCTTGCTATTTCTAATGTAGCAGTAATAGAACCGGGTTCTATTACTCCAACCCTTGGTAGTAGCGGGGTCTATTGTTCAGGTTCTTCAGTCAGCATTGGAATGGCTGTCAGTCAATCCAACCAGCAATATACATGGCGTAAAAATGGTGTGATAGTATATGGTCCTGTTGCCGGTAATGGAGGGCCCCTTAGTTTGGATTTTACAATGGATGCCACCAGGCCCGGGGATTATGTGGTAGAAACTGCCAGGACAGGATGTACTGCCGTAGTTTCCAATACTGTCTATATAAGTTTGCCGGAGATAACGGGATTAATGGCTGACAAGATTTGTCCCAATGAAGTAACGGTTAAATGGAACAGGGTGATTCCGGAATCTGTTTTTCAAAACTATGAGTATCATCTTTCACAGTCGAGTAGTCCGCCTGCTTCAGGAACATCAACTATTGATAGTTTCATAACTGTAACAGTTAACCCTGCGACATTGTATTATTTTCATGTCCGTTCATCCTGTGGAGTTTCCGGATTTGGAAACTGGAGCACTATTTCGTTTACTACGCTACCACCAAATAGTTTATCCCTGAATCCTCCCTCTGGTACAGTATGTAACTCTTCCATTGAATTAACGGTCGCCGGAGGTAGTGGGATTTATCAATGGTACAGAAATAATAGTTTGATAGATTACGAAACAGGGCCGACCTACACTACAAGTTTAGGGGGGACATATCAGGCAAAATCAATTGTTGACGGATGTACCCTTGTTTCCAATAATGCAGTCATTACAGCGAATACAATTGTTCCACCCATACTTCAAGGTGCAGGGGTGTATTGTACCGGTAATTTAGTAGACTTACAGGCAGTTGCAACTATGGTTTCGCAAGAGTATACCTGGAAGCAGGATGGTGCTGCACGGTATACAATTCCAATTGGTGGGGGCGGGGGAAACCAAAGCCTGATAGTTGTAATGTCCGCAGCCCAGGAAGGAGCCTGGTTGCTTGAAACCTCCAAACCGGGATGCGAACCAATGCAGACAGCCAATGTTTATGTGGACGAAGCAAGAGTTGATTGGGTGTATCCAACTTTAATCTGTCCCACCCAGGTTAGTTTTGCCTGGAGCTATGTTGCTTATGGGGAACAATATCAATATGTAGTTGATCAAAACAGTTCACCGCCATCAAATCCGATAAATCCGCCAACAACCACACTAACTAACGCCACCGTGTCTTCATTATTACCATCCACTACATATTATATTCATGTAAGGGCAGCAAACGGTCCGGATTTTACAACATTTTGTCCTACATGGACTACTTCTGCATCATTTGTCACTCCTTCAAATAGCTTACCACCAGCTACTGCCTTATGGTTGGGGGAAGTAAGTAGTGTCTGGACGAATAGTGCCAATTGGCAATGCGGATTAATTCCCGGAGTAACTTCAGCCGTGGTGGTTACAGGAGATGCACCAAATCCGCCTGTTGTTGCTACTAATACAACTATTAAAAGACTTACATTAACTACCGGAGCCCAGGTGCAGGTTAATACAGGTGTGGTGTTAACAATCACCAGTCAGTAATTGATATGGTTTGATGACGAGCAATCAAAAGTATATTTCATACCTGTGAAAAACTGCAGGAGAGTAAAGGAAAATATTTTAAGATACTGCTTTAGAAAACGAAATCTTATTGTTTAGCCAGCTGTCCTTCACCGGAATAATCCATTTGCTTGCTAACTCTTGTTTTGTCTGTACCAAGTTGTTAAAGTAAAGTGTGTCGGAATTGATAAAACCATTTTCAACGGCGTACTGCAGTTGCGAGAGGGGGAGTAGCTGTATTTTATCTTTAATTACAAAAGCCAGTGTAGTCCGGTCAAACATACTAACGCTGTACCGCTGTTCAATATCTTTTATGAATCGAACCGAACTGTCAGTACTGCATCCGCTGACACCGGTCGCTGTTTCGTCGGCCAATAACACAATGAACTGGCCAAAAAATAAATGAGCTTCTCCTTTTACCGGTGTGCCATGGCTTTTCCATTGCAGGGTGAACTCTTTCAGCATTTGTTCTATCTCCAAAGCTTCGCTGAGTGTAAACAAACGGTTGCACTGGTACACCCAAACACGGGAATCCGGATGAAAAGTACCGTCAAGAAGGTATTGATAGTCGGGGTTCATGCTGCTAAATTACAACCAATTTATAACCTGTTGAAACAAACAATTAAAGCGGTAAATATGACATTAGTACACTGGACATATACAAAGGATGAATGGAAAGCTTTTTTAAGATCTACACTGAAACGAAAGAAAACTTTTTATCATTTAATTTCTCTTGTGCTTGCAAGAAGGGCTAAAACAGTACCTGAGGTCTGTATTACTCCCGAAAAAGTATGGATTGGAAATAACCAGCAATATTTTAACAGCAGTAAGCATGAACTACGGCAAATAGATTTGCGCCATGATGGGTTTGTCAATATTCTTTTAATTACATATGGCCGTGATGGGAGCAACCATGAAATAAGAATACCTGTGCCCAAGGGGAAATTAAGAGAGGCGATTGAAGTACAGGACAGGCTTATGCCCCATTTTTGAGAATGAGAAAAGTATTTTAATAACTTACTATTCCATTGATAGTGCAATCATTTCAGCCACATCCAGCACTTTCACACTATCTTCTTTATCGGCCAATTTCACCCCGTCTGTCATCATGGTATTACAGAATGGACAGGCAGCAGCAATAACAGAAGCACCTGTTTCAAAAGCTTCATGGCTGCGTTCAATATTAACTCTTGTAATTCCCTTTTCTTCCTCTTTAAACATTTGTGCACCGCCGGCACCACAGCAAAGGCCATTACTTTTACACCGTTTCATTTCTACCAATTCCGCATCCAGTGCTTCCAGCACTTTGCGGGGAGCCTCATAAATATTATTGGAGCGGCCCAGGTAACAACTGTCGTGGTAAGTGATTTTTTTTCCTTTGAATTCGCCACCTCCTTTCAACTTTATTTTTCCCTCATCAATCAGGTTTTGTAAGAAAGTGGTATGATGAATGACTTCGTAATTGCCTCCCAGTTCAGGATACTCATTTTTTAAAGTATTAAAGCAATGAGGACAGGCCGTAACAATTTTTTTGATACCGTAATTATTTAATACCTGGATATTCTGGTAGGCCATCATCTGGAACATAAACTCATTCCCGGCTCTTCGAACCGGATCGCCGGTGCACATTTCTTCTTTACCGAGAATTGCATAGTTGATACCGACCTTATCCAGAATAGTAACAAAAGCTTTGGTAATTTTTTGTGCCCGTTGATCAAAACTACCCGCACAACCTACCCAAAATAATATTTCGGGACTTTGTCCGCCGGCAATTTTTTCGGCTACAGTTGGAACCTGCATGTGTCAAATTTGTTTCAAATCTAAATCAAAAAGACAATTCATGGCAGTATGATTTTCTTTGCTTTATTTTGTTTCTATTACTGGCATGAAGAAATTTTTTCAAAAGTTGACAAATTGGGAGTTGTGGAACTTCTATGTCCTTTATTTTCCAATCGGGCCTGTATGGCTATGGTATTGTTTACGCAGCTGGTCTTTTTGGTATTTTAGTGCTTCTAATCCCACCATTACTTTCGGCGGTTTTGAAGGGGAGGGGAAAAAGGAGATGTATGACCAGCTGCCACCAAATTCTTATCCCCGCACTATTTACATCATGCATGACTGGTCTTATGAAAATGTAAAAAAGAAAATTACCGATGCCGGGTTTTCATTCCCTTTTATTGTAAAACCTGATGTAGGTATGAAAGGGATATTATTCCGGAAAATTGATAACGACGATCAATTGGTAAAGTATCATGAAAAAATTCCTGTAGAGTATATTGTCCAGGAGTTGATAGAACTGCCAGTTGAAGTAAGTGTATTTTATTACCGTTTTCCCTGGGAAAAAAAGGGGGTTGTTACTGGTTTTATTGATAAAGAACTGCTGCATGTAAAAGGTAATGGTCAGTCAACATTGAAAGAGCTTGTATCGGCACATCCCCGTGCAAGGTTTAGAATGGAAGAGATGGAACACCGTCATGGACATCGGTTTGAAAGAGTGATTCCCGAAGGTGAAGTATTCTATCTTTCGTATGCAGGCAATCATAACCGGGGGGCACACTTTACCAACTTACATAATGAAATAGATGAAGACCTGCATAAAGTATTTGATGACCTTAGCCATTACACAGATAAATTTTATTATGGCCGTTATGATATCAAAACAACTTCAATAGAAGACCTGAAGCAAGGAAAAAACTTTTCTATTCTCGAGTTTAATGGTTGCGGAGCCGAGCCAAATCATATTTATGATTGTGGCATGAGCCTCTGGAAAGCTTACGGGGTGATACTGCATCACTGGAAAGTATTGTATAAAATAAGCCGCTATAATCATAAGAATGGTACACCATACTGGTCTTTTCAACGGGGAAGAAAATATTTGGCTGATGCCAGGAAGCATTTTAAGATGCTGGAAAAGTATGATTAGGAGCCTTGTTTTTTATTCAACAGTATTATCCTAAACCTGATTTGTGTTATTTAAATAAACGTCGTTTTAAAGCTTCCCACCCGGTTATTGTTACTTAGCTTTTACTTCTTACATTCGTTTTATGCATCCCCTGTTGAAAATTTTTTTCACTGGAATGGTAGTAAGTTTTATCGGTTCCCTGCCGTTAGGAACACTGAATATTGCTGCCATGCAGATTTCTGTTTCGGATGGTGTTATGGCTGCCATGTTATTTTCTTTTGGGTCATTATTGGTTGAGATTATCTATGTACGCATTTCACTGGTGGCCATGGATTGGATCCGGAAGCAGGAAAAGTTATTAAAGGCATTGGAGTGGGTTACGCTGTTGATAGTACTGGCCCTGGCTTTTTCCAGTTTCTATGCTGCAATGCACCCAAAAGTGGAAAAGAATTTTGTACTGGATAGCCCATTACCCAAATTTTTATTAGGTATGGTGATGTGTGCTGTAAACCCGGTGCAAATTCCTTTTTGGTTCGGTTGGAGTACCGTTTTGTTTACCAAAAAAGTACTGCTGCCAAGAAATGACCATTACAACTCCTATATAATAGGTATTGGTATCGGTACTTTTATAGGCAATTGTGTATTTATTTTTGGCGGATTGCTGATAGCTGCCCGGATCAACAATAATCAGCATATTCTAAACTGGGTAGTTGGGGGCATTTTTGCATTGACAGCCCTTATACAAGCATGGAGAATGTGGCGGCACAAGGGCGCAGTTCATAAATTAGAACATCCTGAAGAAGTAACCCATCATATAGAAGAACAGTATGAAAAAATTGAGGAGGGGTTTGAAAAGATCACTCATCACGATAAGGGCGATGAAAATTAAAAACGATAGCCTGCAGAAAGCGAAGGTATCAGCCGCCCTCCATCATCTTCGTTTAGCGAATTATAATCTTTACTCATTTTCTTTGTAAAGCCGTATCCCAATGACGGCGCAGCATAAAATGACCTGGCAAAAATCAGATGATATCCTACTTCGGCCCATGGGGTGATGAATAAACTATTCCGGTTTGTCTGGCCCTCAAAATTTTCTAATGAAAATAATATCCTGGCACCTGCAAATGGACTGTTTCCATTCAGGTTATTACTAAAAGCATAGCGAAAGCCAACATATAGTCCAAAACCTCTTGATACAGAATAAGCTTTATTGGAGGCCAGTTGGTAGGTGATCCCTGCGCTATAGCTGCTCTTATTATTAAATGATTCACCCCTTACAGCTGCTTTGGAAGTGTTGTAACCCTTGCCCATTGCACGGATATATTCAACCCCCAGTTCGAAAGGCTTTTGAGCATAACTACCGAAGGCGATAAGCATGGCAGCTAAGATGGGCAATGCATATTTGTTCATCATGTATATAAAACGTAAGTAATCTGAGAATATTTTAATACTACTTACCCGAGTATTAATCAACAATAAACAATCTACAACCATTTTTTGCAGATGTACGATGTGCCTCATTATCGTCACCTACAAAATAGCACATGTCTTTTGTCAATTTCATGATACGGCCATCTTTTAATTCCGTCTCTATTTCCCCTTCAAGGCAGAGAATAATATGACCTTTGCTGCACCAATGATCTGCCAGGTAACCGGGTGAATATTCCACCATTCTTACCCGGATATCATTTACTTGTTGAATTTGCCAGTAAGCCATACCGGTATCGCCTTTGTGTTCTTCTTTGGGAACAGAAGACCAATCGAGGGTTTGGAATGGAAAGGAAGATATTTTCATTGTGACAGCATTTTGATTATTTAATGAGGGCTGATCGTTTCAACATCAGGAATACCGGTTAGCTGCAACCTGATATGTTTATGATGGGCTTTTGCTTTAAACTCGTTGATAGCTTCGATAACGTCATAATCAATATAAACACTGTCTTCTCCGTCAATATGTACTACAGCATGATCCGGTATTTTTTCCAGCTCATCTTTTAGCTTCTTTTTGTTAATGAAGCTGACATTGATGGCCAGGCGGAAATCATAGTGCTTAGTAATTCCCTCTGTCCTGGTATCGAGGGTGAACCCGGCTTTATATGTATTCTTAAAAATAAAATAGCCGGCATAGGCGATGCCAATGCCTACACCAATTAAAAGGTCTGTGAAAAGGATAGCAATCACGGTTACTATAAAAGGCATGAATTGTTCTCTTCCAAGTTTGTATACTGAACGTATCATTCTTGGTTTGGCAAGATTATAACCCGTACGTATCAGGATAACGGCCAGTACACAATAAGGAATATAATTCAGCAGGGATGCAAGGAAGAAGGCAAATACAAAAACCCAAAGCCCATGAAAAATACCGGAAACTTTAGTTCGGGCACCTGCTTCCGCATTGGCAGAACTTCTTACAATAACAGCAGTAATGGGCAACCCACCCAGCAATCCACTTAAAATATTTCCGGTACCCTGCGCTACCAGTTCCCGGTTTTGTGGTGTGATGCGATTATAAGGATCCAGTTTGTCTACCGCCTCAATACTCAATAATGTTTCCAGTGAAGCAACAATGCAGATTATCACTGCATTTTTCCAGATAGCTGTTTGGCTGAATAATGCCTGGTAGTTGGGTAGTTTTATTTCACCAAAAAGATTTTCCGGAATATTGACAAACTGCGAATCCTTCAGGGCCAGGGTGGGAATAAATTCTTTGAACAATAATGCCATCGCAATTCCAAAAGCTACCACCACGAAAGAAGTGGGAAGGAAGGTGATTTTTTTTGCTAATGTATTTTTCCAGGCAATGAGCAAGGCTAAAGATAGCAAGGCAATAAGAATAGCCCCTTTCGAAGAGTGATAATAAATGTTTTTTACATGTTGGAAAGTATTGTCGAATGAAATAATGTTGAACAACTCCTTTGTCCAGAAATCAGCTTTATCATACCCCAACAATAACGGCACTTGTTTGGCCATGAGAATAATGCCAATTGCGGCAAGCATTCCCTTTATTACAGTGGAAGGAATGAAATGGGTGAAACCTCCTAATCTGAATATGCCGAGTAATACCTGTATCAGCCCCGCAACAGCTACAGAAAGAAAAAAAATATCAATCGTCCCAAGTTCTGTAATGGCGGATGCACAGATGGCTGTCAGACCAGCCGCTGGTCCACTTACACTGATATGGGATTTGCTGATAAACCCTACAACAATACCGCCGAGGATACCTGAAATAAGTCCTGAATAAAGCGGAGCATTAGAAGCTAATGAAATACCGAGGCAAAGTGGAAGGGCAACAAAGAAAACAGTTATACTGGCTTTAAAGTCATGTTTAAGAAAAGAAAGAAAATAAAACTTTGCCCGACGGTTGAAGACACTCATGGGGAATATTTTTTGAAAAGGTGAAGCTTGTCCTCACTCTTTTCACATTACTTATCAAAAAACCTATACTTCTTCTACCCACTTATCCCTCTCATCCGGGCTGAATTTCCAGGGGGCAAAATTATTCTCTACATTACTGAACATGCCGGCCCACTCCTGCGGTGAATTGCTTTCTTCCATTACAAGGTAACGGCGCAGTTCAAGGATAATATCCAGTGGGTTGATGCTGACTGGACATTCCTGTACGCAGGCATTGCAGGTGGTACAGGCCCGGAGTTCCTCTACAGAAATATAATCATGCAATAAACTCTTGCCATCATCTTTAAATTCTTTGTTGGTGTTAATGTTTTTGCCCACCACTTCCATCCGGTCACGGGTATCCATCATTATTTTTCTTGGAGAAAGCAGTTTGCCTGTTTGGTTGGCAGGGCATGCTGCCGAACATCTTCCACACTCAGTACAACTGTAAGCATCCATTAAATTTTTCCAGCTTAAATCCATGATGTCTTTGGCCCCGAATTTTTGCGGAGCAGCTTGTTCACCAGCGGGGATTAATTCAGGTTGCATAGCATACAAAACTTCTTTTTGTATGGATTCCATGTTCTCCATTTTTCCCATTGGTTGCAGATTCGCATACCATGCATTGGGGAATGCCAGCACTATATGAAGATGCTTGGAATAGGGGAGATAATTAAGAAATGCAAAGATGCCAACGATGTGCAGCCACCAGCAACCTCTTTCTATTATTTGTAAGCCCTCATTTCCAATACCATTTAAAAGAGGATGTAAGTATTGCGAGATAATAAAATTACCTGTTGGATGTGCGGCATAATGTTCTACACCCCGTGCCTGTAATAAAGTATCACTTGCATTCAAAAAAAGAAACAGCGACATCAGTACTATTTCAATCAGCAAAATATAATTGGCATCACTCCGGGGCCACCCATCAAGGTCTTTACTGACAAAACGTTTTAGTTTAATTATATTTCTACGGATAAGAAAAATAATAACTGAAACCAGTACCAGTAATGCAAGCACCTCAAAACTATTAATCAGGAATGTATAAAAGCCTCCCAAAACCGGCGAAAACATTCTATGGGTGCCAAATATACCGTCCAGTACTATTTCAAGAACTTCAATATTGATGATAACAAAACCAGCATACACAAAAAAATGTAAAACAGCCACCAATGGGTTTCGAAACATTTTCTTTTGTCCGAAGGCGAGCAACAAGAGATTTTTCCATCGTTGCGGTTTATTGTCACTAATGTCTTCGTCTCTTCCCAATTTAATGTTACGGCTGATTTCTTTTACTTTTTTTGTAAAAAGCCAGATGGAAACAGCACTAAGGAAGATAAATAGTATTTGTTGGGCAAGTTGCATAGCAGTCAATTACCTGCAATTTAAGATTTGTAAACCAAGAGTAACTGTTTTGTTGGTCAACTAGTAAACTACAGTCTCTTAATTATCAAGCGTTACATCAATTTCTCTTGAAATTTCATTGGATTGTTTATCCCGGGCAACAATTTTAACCGTAGCAATAGTGGTGGTGGTTATTCCGGTAATAGTCCAGTTCCATAAAAAACGGTAAAATGATACACTGCCTGTAGTTGAACTTTGCTGGTATAATAGGGCAGTGGTTGTTTTATTTCTTATTTCCACCCGGGCGGTTGAGAGGCCATTATTATCCGTCATCTCACCCTCGACTTTAAGGGTATTGCCATTGGTGTAAATCGCAATTGCTGATGGTGATGTAACTGTTATCGTTCCGGGTACATCGGGTGCTGGGGTGTTGTTATTGTCTTTGTTGCAGCTGACAAAAAGAATGGATAGCACCAATAATTTTAAATAATTCGGCATAATTATTTTTTTTAAAAATACAATAAATGTGCTTTAAATTTTCCTTTTGAGAATTCCAACGCAGGTGCCGGAAATTTAAAAGCACTTAAAAAGGTTAGGAAAAATTTCAGGGCCTTACTGTTCGTTTTTATTTTACTGAGGTCAATATCAGGTGCAAGATACCACTGCCTGTATCTTTTTATATCCGGCCTGTTGAATATAATATTACCATTGCCGTCTTTGCCAATATTTTCTGTACCGCCAAATAACCCCTCTGCTCCATAACCAAGCGACAAGGAAAGCCATGGCGGCAGTTTGGATTTCGGAAAAAAAGATTTCAGGTTAGCACTGGCCCAATAGGTTTGTCCGTTGTAATCTTTTATTAAACGTTCGGGAGTAGATTTACCAAATAAAATATCGCTACGCTTGTTAAGACTAGGGTCGTTGTAATTTTTATTGTGAAAGGAGAATTTAAACTTAATACGCTGCTCATCCCAGGCAAACTCCTGTGCCACCAGGGCACCACTACCTAATATGTTGGCTCCGAAATCAGCCCAGCTCCATCCCCATTCTGCACTGAATCCATCCAGAACTTCGATAACTGTTTGGTAAAAGGCACCACTCATGCCGCCAATCCAGATGCGTTTCTTTCTTTCAATACCTGTCCATCGCCAGAGTTCCATGCTGGCCCTGCTTTCAATGTAGGCACTATAGAAATGACCCACTTTATCTACCTGTTTCCATTCGGGCCAGTCGTTGAAACTATGAAAACCAGATTGAGGATAATCTTTGTACCAGGCTGAATAGAGGCCGATCATGGTGGTGCTATAGGCCACTACATTCCCACCAGCCACTAACCAGATCCGTTTTTTCTTTTGTTGCGGCGTAAGTTGTTGATTGCGGTCCTGCAAAAGATTTTTTTCCGGTATAGTGCGAAGTTTCTCACTGGTGGTAAGGTCAATTGTAACCGGGTTGTTGGTTATAGAATCCACTTGTGAGAAAGCCATTGTTGAAATAAAAAGGATTACCATCAACATGCTCGTATTTAAACGGGACGATAAATTGTGCAATACAAATGACGATGATAATTGTATAGGTGATGACCTCATAAACAACAAATTTACGTTTCCTGTCCAAAAGCAGATTGAAAAGGTGAAATTCAATAACTTAGGGCCTTAATACTAAAAATTAATGGACACAGCAATACAAGCAAAAATTGATACCTGGCTTGCCGGGAATTTTGACCAGGCTACCAGGGATGAAATAAGCAGGCTGCAAAAGGATAATCATAATGAGCTTGCCGACGCTTTTTATAAAAATTTGGAGTTTGGTACCGGGGGTCTCCGTGGCCTGATGGGAGTGGGTACTAACCGGATGAACAAATACACGGTAGGAATGGCTACACAAGGTTATGCCAATTACCTGAAGCAATGTTTCCCGGAAGGTGTAAGTGTGGCTATTGCACATGACTGCCGCAACAACAGCCGTTTCTTTGCTGAAACAACAGCCAATGTATTTGCAGCTAACGGTATTAAAGTTTTTTTGTTTGAAGATTTGCGTCCAACACCTGAATTATCGTTTGCTATCCGGCACTTAAAATGCCAGGGTGGAGTGGTGGTAACGGCCTCGCACAATCCGAAAGAATACAACGGTTATAAAGCTTACTGGGATGATGGCTCACAACTGGTGCCTCCGCATGATAAGAATGTAATTAAGGAAGTAGATAAAATTGCATCGGTGGATGATGTGAAATGGAGCGGTGGTGAAGCCAATATTACAATACTAGGTAAGGAATTAGATGAAGTATACATGGAGATGGTAAAAGAATTGAGTGTCTACCCCGAGGTAATTGCAAAGCAAAAAGATTTAAAAATTGTTTTTACATCTATACATGGCACAGGTATCACTTTGTTACCGGATGTGCTGAAAAAAATTTGGCTTCGAAAACGTACATATTGTTAAAGAGCAAAGTGTCCCAGACGGAAATTTTCCAACGGTTATATATCCGAACCCCGAGGAAAGTGAAGCGATGAGTTTGGGTTTAAAGCTGGCGGAAAGCCTGGATGCAGATATTCTCTGCGGTACAGACCCGGATGCAGACAGGATTGCTATTGGTGTAAAAGACAGTAACGGAAAATGGGTGTTGATGAATGGAAACCAAACAGCCGTACTGGCCTTTAATTATTTATTGGAAGCGAGGAAGGCCAAAGGAATTGCCAAAGCGAATGATATGGTGATAACGACAATTGTTACCACTCCAATGATTGATGCTATTGCTAAAGGAAATAATGTGGGATGTTACCGGGTATTAACCGGTTTTAAATGGATAGCGGATTTGATACGGGCAAAAGAAGGAAAAGAAAACTACATCATCGGCGGTGAAGAAAGTTTTGGGTTGATGATTGGCGATAAGATAAGGGACAAAGACGGCATCAGTGCCGTAGCATTGCTATGTGAGATGGCGGCATATGAAAAAGAAAAAGGAAGAAGCCTGTATGAGAAAATGATTGATTTGTATGTAGAGTATGGGTTTTATAAAGAACATCTTATTTCTATTACCAAAAAGGGAATGGATGGCCAACAACAGATAGCAGCTATGATGGAAAGCTATCGTAACCACCCCCCAAAGTCGATCAATGGATCAGCCGTTGTACAATTGCTGGATTATGAATTACAAAAAGGGATCAATCCACAAACAGGAGAGGAGTGGAAAATCGAATTACCTAAATCAAATGTGTTACAATTTATCTTAGCAGATGGGAGCAGTATCTCTGCAAGACCGAGTGGCACGGAGCCGAAGATCAAATTTTATTTTAGTGTGAATACGCAATTGAATAGTGCCGGGGATTTTGACAAGAAGAATAAGGAACTGGATGAAAAGATAAAGGCGGTGATTGCGGATATGAAACTATAACGCAAGATTTAATTTTTGTAAAGCAGCATATTACAATGCTGCTTTACTATTTTCGCCCTGCTTATGAGACCAACCGACGACTCCTACCGCCACAAAGGCCTTCGCAAAAAATTAGTCCAGCATATCCATTCCAAAGGAATTACTGATGACAGAGTGCTGGATGCAATATTGGAAGTTCCCCGGCATTTTTTTCTTGATTCTGCTTTTGATGAACAGGCATATGAAGACAAAGCTTTCCCGATTGGTGAAGGACAAACGATCTCCCAACCTTATACGGTAGCCTATCAAAGCCAGTTGCTGGAGGTGAAACCATTTATGAAAGTGCTGGAGATAGGAACCGGCAGTGCTTACCAGGCAGTAGTGCTGGCAGAAATGGGGGCACAGGTCTACACTGTTGAGCGGCAAAAAAAATTATTTGATTCCAATAAAACATTTGAGTTCTTAAAAAAATTCAGTGCTATAAAACTTTTTTATGGCGATGGATACCTCGGACTGCCAACTTATGCTCCTTTCGACAGAGTTATTATTACTGCAGCTGCACCGGAGATCCCGCAAAGACTACTCGAACAATTAAAACCCGGTGGTATGATGGTCATTCCTCTTGGGGCGGGGGATTTACAACAAATGATGCGGATAACTAAAATGGAGAATGGTTCATTCAAAGAAGAAGTGTTCGGCCATTTTTCTTTTGTGCCTATGTTGGGGGGGAAGGAGTCCTGAGTTAGGAGTTGAGAGTCGGGTCGTTTAATGATTTGTTTAAAATTAATCCGTTATATAGTAAATAACCCTTGTAAGTTTATCTGGCTAACGACTCCCTACTCATTAAACAAACTGTTCTAATAACTCAATCCTCTTTTCAATCGGCGGATGCGTAGCAAACATATTATCCCATGAAGCAGATTTGTGAGCAGATGGTTTAGGATTATCGATAAATAACTGCGCCACATCACGGCTTTCTACAGCTTCAATTAATGGGTCGCCAGATATTTTTCGTAACGCATTTGCAAGAGCATATGGCTTCTTCGTCATTTCGGCGCTACCTGCATCAGCCAGGTATTCTCTTTTACGGCTGATACCAAAGCGAAGGAGTATCGAAATAAAATATGCGACTGCTGTTACTACAATTGCTATTAGAATAATGGCCCCGCTTCCTTTGCTGTCTTTGCTTTTTCTGCCGGAACCAACATGGCGAAGACTGCGAAAAGCAACTTCGGCGAGGAAAGCAAATATGCCGACAAAAATGATAGAGACTACCAGTAACCGTACATCTTTATTTTTGATATGTGTGAGTTCATGAGCAATCACCCCTTCCAGTTCGTCATCATCTAATTTATTAATGATGCCTCTTGATAAAGAAATGGAATAACTGCGGGCATTAATTCCACTTGCGAAAGCATTCAATGAATCATCTTCGATGATATATAATTTGGGCATCGTCATCCCCTGCGAGATACATAGGTTCTCCAGCAGATTGTACACCCTTTTGTTCTCCATTCTTTCAAGAGTTTTACTACCAGTTGCCATCCTGATAAAAGCGGAATGTCCTGCCCAGGCTATCAAAAACCAAATGCCAACAGCCCCAAGAACGAAAGGCATGGCCTGAAGAAAAATTACATCAGGATCTTCTTTGTGTTCGTTTTGGAGAAAATACGCTAAAGCATAAAGCATTCCCAGCAGTAATGCGGGGAATGCTATTAATAATAAAAGCGAATTGAAATTATTTTTTCTTATTTGCTTATCTAAACCTACGTATTGCATATTGTTTAACTATCCGCCCAATGGCGGAGATGGGGCTAAAATTGAATTTTAGGAGGTTCTTCCATTTGCTTCCGGGTATCTGTACCCAGGTCAAACATAATTTCCCTGTTGAAACCAAAGTTTTTTGCCACCAGGTTGCTGGGAAAAGATTCCACTGAATTATTGTATTCCGTAGTAGCAGCATTGAAAAACCGTCGGGCCGCTGCCAGCTTGTTTTCAATATCACTAAGTTCTTCCTGCAATTGCAAAAAATTCTGATTGGCCTTCAGGTCAGGATAAGCTTCTACCTGCACTTTTAAGCCGGCAAGGGCAGAGGAGAGTTGTTGCTCCGCTACAATTTTACCATCAATAGTGGTGGCAGCCATCGCCGCTGTCCTTGCTTCTGTTACTTTCAGTAGCAATTCTTTTTCATGCGAAGCATAACCTTTTACAGTATCCACTAATTGCGGCACAAGGTCATGCCGCTGCCGGAGCTGTACATCAATATCAGCAAAAGCATTTTGCCTTCTGTTGCGCAAACGAACCAATCCATTATACAGGCTAATAAGCCAAAAGACAATCAATACTATTACACCGACTACAATTAATATTACCATAGTTGTTTTGTTTTATAGACATTGAAATTAGTAAAAAAATGAATTGGAACACTGTTGACGCAGAATAGACAGATTATCACAGATTATTTCCAATTGGTAAAATAAGTAGGCTCTCAGTAATAGTTACTTATTTCTATAAGAAAGAATTGCAATTTATCAGACTTAGTGACCTAAGTCTCCCTTTAGGGCAACCAAGCTTAGCGAAGGTTGCGAAGGTCGTTCAGGGTGTATTCTTTTTCTCCTTATCTTTCCTCATCATTATTAGCTTATGCGTATCATTCCTTTTGCTATTTCAACCATTGCAACTACCGGTCTTGTTTTTGCCTTAAACCGGCCACTTGGCCCATTACCAATGCCAGCCGGAAAGTTTTTAAGTCCGCAACATGGATTTTGGCAGAATGCCGAGCCGGCTGGTCAACGTTTTGACGCCGACCTAACCTTCCCGGATTTGAAAGGGAAAGCTGAAGTCTACCTGGATGAAAGATTAGTACCGCATGTATTTGCGGAGAATGATGAAGACTTGTATTTTATCCAGGGTTATTTGCATGCAAAGTTCCGCCTGTTCCAGATGGATTTACAAACAAAAGCCGCTGCCGGAAGAGCCAGTGAGATCGCCGGAAAAAAAGCCATTAATTATGATAAAGAACAAAGAAGACTGGGGATGGTGTATGCAGCAGAAAATGCTATGAAGGAAGTGGATAAAGACCCCGTATCAAAAGCCATGTTTGATGCATATACAAATGGAGTCAATGCCTATATTAATTCGTTGAAAGAAACTGAAATACCGGTTGAGTACAAACTGCTAAATATTAAGCCAGAGAAATGGTCCAATCTTCGTTCGGCTTTATTGCTCAAGATGATGGCTAAAAATCTTTCTTCAGGTACAGAAAGTGACCTGGCAAATACAAATGCAAAATCTGTGTTTATTCCCGATGAATTAAAAATGATGTACCCACAAGTACCCGATTCATTAATGCCCATTGTGCCAAAAGGGACTGTCTTTGACAAGCCAGGAATAGTGCCGGTGAAGCCTGCAACAGCCGACTCCCTTTACTTTGATAAAAAAGAAACAGTAGCAGCCCGGGAGATTTCAAAACCCGATATCAATAATGGAAGTAACAACTGGGTGGTGGCAGGAAGCAAAACACAAAGTGGCGCACCCATTTTGTGTAACGACCCGCATCTCGAACTTTCATTGCCTTCTATCTGGTACGAAATTCAATTGAAGACACCAACCAGCAATGCGTATGGCGTTTCATTACCCGGCAGTCCTTTTATTATTATTGGTTTTAATGACAGCATTGCCTGGGGTGTTACCAATGCTCAACGGGATGTAAAGGATTATTATGAAATAAAATTCAAAGACAAAAGCAAACAGGAATACTGGTTTAATGGGAAATGGGAAAAAACAACCCTGAAAGAAGAAACGATAAAAGTTAAAGGTGGTGCTGAGATAAAAGATACAGTTGCCTATACTGTTTTTGGTCCAGTAATGTTTGATGAAAGTAATCCGGACACTTTAAGAGGGAAAAGAAACCTCGCAGTTCGTTGGGTGGCGCATGACCCCAGCAATGAGGCGGCCACTTTCTACAAGCTTAACAGGGCGAATAATTATGATGATTATGCAGCAGCTATAAAATTATTTGAATGTCCGGGACAGAATTTTGTTTTTGCTTCCAAGAGTGGTGACATAGCCATTTGGCAACAAGGAAAATTTCCGGCACGATGGAATGGGCAAGGATTATACGTTATGCCCGGTGAAGACAGCAGCTTTATGTGGCAGGGATTTATTCCGCAGGCAGAAAATCCGCATTCAAAAAATCCGGAAAGGGGTTTTCTGGAAAGTGCAAATCAGCGACCTGTTGATTCTACCTATCCTTATTTTATTCCCGGAAGTTATATAACAGCAAGAGGTGTTACAATCGAAAATAAATTATCCGCTATGTCAGGTATTACACCGGCAGACATGATGGCCTTACAGAATGATTATTTCAATACACTGGCAGAAGATGCAAGAGGAATATTATTGAAGTATGTGAAGGAAAATGAATTGTCTCCAACAGAAAAAAAATATCTTGACCTTTTTAAAAGCTGGGATTTGATGGCTGCTCCTGATTCAAAAGGGCAAACAGTATATCAATGCTGGTGGGACAGTCTTGAAGTTGCAATCTGGAAAGATGATTTATCAAGGACAAAGCCCATGTCTCCCTGGCCGGGACGACAGATAACTATGGAGTTGCTGAAAAGAGACTCTGCGATGAAATTTATTGACAATATTAATACTCCCGCAAACGAAACATTGTATGATTTGGTAACAGCAGCGTTGAAAAATGCTTCGGCTAATTTGGCTAAAGCCGAAGCGGAGGGAAAATTAGAATGGACTAAGTATAAGAATCCAACAGTTTATCACTTAATAAAAGACTTAAAAGGATTTGCAAGACCTAATTTGAAGGTAGGCGGAAACGGAGATATTATTAATGCTGTCACACATAGTCATGGCCCAAGTTGGCGGATGATTGTTCAACTTACCGCCACAACAGAAGCATATGGTATTTATCCCGGTGGGCAAAATGGTAACCCGGGTAGCAAGTATTATGATGATTACATTAATAATTGGGTGGAAGGAAAGTACAATAAGCTCTGGTTTATGCGGGACGGAGATAAAACAGATAAAAATGTGAAGTGGGTGATGAAGTTTGATAAAGGATAGTAGTGAATAGTGAACAGGCAATGGTGAATGAACCCTGATGGTAAAGAGTCTTTAACGAAACAGAAATATTAAACAGCATGAAATTTTTAACGGCAACATTCTTAACTGCATTACTGGCATTTATCAGCGGTTTATTTCTTCCCTGGTGGGGAATGGCAATTACATCTTTGCTGGTAGCTGTACTCATTCATCAAAAAGCAGGGAAAGCATTTCTGGCGGGATTATTGGGAGTATTTCTTTTGTGGGCCGGCCTGGCCTGGTGGATTGATATGAAGAATAACGGTGTTTTATCAACTAAGATTGCTTCAATTCTTCCATTAGGAGGCAATTCATTGGTGCTGATAGCAGTAACAGGTCTTATTGGCGGGCTGGTGGCAGGGTTGGCGGCCTTGAGTGGCAGTTTCCTCCGTTCCACCAGCAAATGATGTTCATTCTTTCACAGCAAGATTAAAAGTAATGTGTAAAGTTATTTCTGAAATTATCTTGCTGCATACACTAATATGAGAAAATTAATTTCCCTTTCTATTATTTCCTTTTTTTCAATTGCAACTTATTCTCAAAAAATAAAAGGTGTAGTTACTGATATCAACGGAAAGTTATTGCCTTTTGCATCCGTGTTTATTAAAGAGAATAATAAAGGCACCAATGCCAATACCGAGGGGAAGTATTCGCTGAAATTGGAGCCGGGTCAATACACATTGGTTTGCCAGTATGTCGGTTACAAAAAGGATGAAAGAAAGATTAGCCTGAGCAAAGATGAAGACCTTGAAATTAATTTCGTACTTGCGTTGCAGGAGATGACACTGGACGAAGTGATTGTAAAAAATGGAGAAGATCCTGCCTACCAGATAATCCGGAATACGATAAAGAAAAAAAACTATTACCAAAGTCAGCTGGACAGGTTTCAATGTGAAGTGTATACGAAAGGCCAGATGCGGGTAAGAAATTACCCTAATAAATTCTTTGGAAGAAAAGTTGATTTTGAAGATGGTGACACCAGCAAGCAAAAAATGCTTTACCTGTCGGAAACTATTTCCAGGTATTCGGTTGACAAGCCCAACAAGGAAAAAATAGAAGTTATCTCTTCGAAAGTCAGTGGCCAAAGTGATGGTTTTGGATTGAGTGCTCCCCGTTTTTTTCTTTTACAATAACAATGTTTTTATCGGTGAAAATCTGAATCCCCGTGGTTTCATTTCTCCAATTGCAGAGAATGCGTTGAATTACTATCGCTACAAATTAGAAGGAACTTATTTCGAAGACGGCCGGGAAATTTCTCATATCAAAGTAATGCCCAAAAGACAGTATGAGCCCTTATTCAGTGGCTATATTGATATTGTGGCGGATGACTGGAGGATTCATTCTGTTCAGTTACTCCTCACCAAAACTTCGCAAATGGAGTTGGTAGATACATTGCGGGTTGAGCAATTATACCGGCCGTTGAATAAAGACGTTTGGTTTATTTCCAGCCAGGTGGTATATCCTGCTATTAAGATCTTTGGTTTTGATGCTTACGGAAGTTTTGCAAATATTTATTCTGATTTTAATGTGGATCCCGTATTTGACAAAAAAACTTTTGACAATACGATATTAAAATATACCGATAGCTCCAACAAAAAAACCGCCGAGTATTGGGAAAGAACAAGGCCTGTTCCATTGATGGCAGATGAAATAAGAGACTATAAACGAAAAGATAGCCTGGAAATAGCAAGAAAAGATCCCCGCTATATGGATTCGATTGATAAAAAGCGAAATAAAATCAATCCGTTCATGGCGTTGCTTTTTGAACAACGATTGACTTTTCAGCGCAGCCGCACCACGTTTAGCTTCCGGCCTCTTACAGAACTCATTGCCTTTAATCCTGCAGAAGGCTGGGTTATCAATCCGGATGTTACCTGGACAAAAAGATTGGATACAACTTCTTTCAGCAGGAAAAGTATTGCTATATCTCCGGTACTCCGCTATGGATTTACCAACAAACATTTTAATGCGCATCTGGGTGTGGTGTATAAGTTTGGAAAAAAATATTCTTCTGCCATTAGTATTTCCGGTGGCAAAAGGGTTTTCCAATTCTATAATAATAGCCCGGTCGGGCAGCGGGGAAACTCTATTTCATCACTGATGAGTGAAGACAACAGGATGAAAACCTACGAGGCCGCCTATTTGCGTGGCAGTTACCGGCAAGGTGTTGCCAACGGGCTTTTTATTACCACTGCTTTTCAATACCAGGACAGGCAGCCATTGGAGAATAAGACAGATTATACCTGGCGGGATAAGGCGGACAGAGAGTATACACCCAACTATCCGCTGGAATTACTCACCCAAAATATTACACGTCATCAATCATTGGTTGGTTTGCTGGGCATTAGCTGGCAACCGGGATCGAAGTATATAGAATTGCCCGATAGAAAAATAAATATCGGATCTAAAATGCCGGTTTTTGACCTGGTGTATATCCAAACTCTTGGTACTTTATTCAGCAATGATGCAGATTTCAGTAAATGGAAGTTCACCATGGCGGATGATTTGAATTTTCATTTGCAGGGAAAATTCAGTTATAAATTAGGGGTGGGAGGATTTTTAAATAGCCGTAATGTAGAAGTGCCTGATTACATGCATTTCAATGGTAACCTCTCCACCTTTGCCACAGAGTATAAAAATAGTTTTCAATTATTACCCATCTATGATTACAGTAATACCGCCAATTTTTATTCCCTGGCACATATCGAACATAATTTCAACGGGTTTTTGACCAACAAAATTCCGGGTATAAAAAAATTAAATATTTACCTGGTAGCCGGTGCTAATGGTTTATATATTAACAGTAACAAATATTACTACGAATTCTTTGCCGGCTTCGATAATATCTTTAAACAGTTCCGGGTTGATTTTGTCCAGTCTTTCCAAAATGGAAAACCCTGGCAAACGGGATTTAAGCTGGGCTTAAGCCGAAGAGGAAACAGGGGTAATGATGATTGGCCATAAGAAAGACTCCCTGTCCCTAAAGGGAACTTAGGTATATGACTCTTTTTTCTTCGCTTTTAATCTTTAAGCACTAAGTGCCTGTATAAACTAATTCAAAATGGCAACGAAAAGCTAATCTCTCAAAATTTTACTCTTTCTCTCTTTTACTCTTTTCTTCTCTTAGCTTATCTTTGCCCTGCTTTAAAAATTTTGCCCAACCTGCAATTGGGTCTGCCCCGGCGGATAAAATTTAAACAACATGGCACAATTACACAATCGTATCTCCCGCAGGGAGCTTAAGGAACGTATTCTTAACGATACTACTCCCAGAACAACAATTTCTTTCTACTGTTATTTTAAAATTGAGGAGCCTCCGGTTTTCCGGGATGAGTTGTATGCACAGCTGAAAGAACTGGGTGTGATGGGAAGGATCTACCTGGCAGAAGAAGGCATCAATGCACAAATAAGTTTGCCCACCGCTAACCTTGATAACTTTAAAAAGTATTTGTATTCCATCGAACCATTGAATGGCATCCGGTTAAATGTGGCTGTGGATGATGACGGCAAAAGTTTTTATGTGCTGGATGTGAAAGTAAGAAAGAGGATAGTGGCTGACGGCATTACTGACCCAGACTTTGACATGGCAAACAGGGGCAGGTATGTAAATGCGGATCAGTTTAACCAACTTACCAATGACCCGGACACCGTGGTGATTGATATGCGGAATCACTATGAATATGAAGTAGGACATTTTGAAAATGCCATTGAAGTTCCCAGCGATACATTCCGGGAACAGCTACCCATGGCCGTGGATATGATGAAGGCAGATAAGGATAAAAACATCATTATGTATTGTACGGGAGGCATCCGTTGCGAAAAAGCCTCCGCCTATATGCTGCACAAAGGATTTAAAAATGTATTTCACCTGGAGGGTGGTATTATTAACTATGTTAACCAGGCAAAAGAAAAAAGTCTGCCCAATAAATTTCACGGAAAAAATTTTGTTTTTGACCAGCGGCTGGGGGAGAGGGTAACCGATGAAATTATCTCCAATTGCCACCAATGCGGAAAACCTGCTGATACACATGTTAACTGTGTAAATGATGCCTGCCATCTTTTATTTATCCAGTGCGATGAATGTAAAACGAAGATGGAAGGCACCTGCAGTAAAGAATGTTTTGATTTTATTCATCTGCCTGCAGAAGAACAAAAAGAGAAAAGGGCAGGAGTTGATAAAGGGAGGAATGTTTTTTAATAAGGCGAGAGAAAGAAAGATAAGGGAAGGGTAACGGACAGAGCTTCCTCTAAATTTTATTGCATAAATTGAATTGGTATGTTGCGTACATAATGATTCTAGTAACCTTTTAATAGGCATTACTTTTCTCCAGTACAGCCAATAGCTTTTTGGCTGCCTCTTCGCTGCTTGCGGGGTTTTGGCCCGTGATGAGCATGCCGTCTTCTACCACATAAGAAGTCCAGTCACTGCCTTTGGAATAGCTGCCCCCTCTTGCTTTCAATTCATCTTCCAGCAGGTACGGTACCACGTTAGTCAACTGCACTCCTTCTTCCTCGGTGTTGGTGAAGCCGGTCACTTTTTTCCCTTTCACCAATGGCTCACCCTTTTCATCTTTCACATTCAATAAAGCAGATGGTGCATGGCAAACTGCTGCTACAGGCTTACCTGCTTTCCAGAAACTTTCAATCAAGGCAATAGAATTTTTGTCATCATACAGGTCCCACATCGGGCCATGGCCGCCGGGATAAAAAACGGCATCAAAATCGGTGGCGTTCACATCGGTAAGTTTTTTAGTATGCGCCATTTTTTCCTTCAATGCGGCATCTGCATAGTACCGCTTTGTTGCTTCTGTTTGCGCATCGGGTGCTTCGCTTTTAGGATCAACAGGTGGCTGCCCACCTTTGGGTGATGCAATGGTAATATCAACACCTTCATCGGCCATTGCATAAAAAGGTGCGGCAAACTCTTCCACCCAAAAACCGGTTTTTTGCCGGTGTTGCCCAACTCGCTATGAGAGGTTAGTACAAATAATACTTTCATGATCTTAATTTTTATTGTGAATAATGAATACTGTCGAAAAATTATTTTGTTGTGGTCTGTATTAAGCCTCTACTATCATTTTACCGGTATTTTCTCCTTTAAACAAACCGAGTAATGCCTGAGGTAAATTCTCGAATCCTTGTTCAATGGTTTCAGTTGTTTTTAATTTTCCCTCTTTAACCCACTGTGCCAATTGTTGAATGCCCTCCGGAAAACTGTCTTTGAAATCACTAACAATAAACCCCTGCATTAATACACTCCTGGTAAGTAACATTGGCTGCAATCTTGGCCCCATGGGTATCTCTGTACTATTGTATAAAGAGATCTGACCGCACAAGGGTATCCTGGCATGAAAGGCAATATTTTTAATGACTGCATCAGAAATTTCACCTCCCACATTATCAAAGTAAACATCAACCCCTTTTGGGCAAGCCGCTGCAATGGCTTTTTTCATATCGGTTGTGGCTTTGTAATTAATGGCCTCATCAAATCCAAACTCAGTTGTTAGCAGGTTTGTTTTTTCCTCAGACCCGGCAATTCCCACCACATGGCATCCTTGTATTTTAGCAATCTGCCCTACTACAATGCCTACCGCACCTGCAGCACCGGATACCACTACCGTTTCGCCGGCTTTGGGCTTTCCAATATACATCAACCCGAAATAAGCGGTTAATCCCGTCATGCCCAGCACGCCAAGGTAATAGCTGGGAGGAGCCAGCCCGGTATCGATCTTTCTGGCTTCTTTCCCGGTGGAAATAAATGCTGTTTGCCATGGGAAATTCCCTATTACAACCTCACCGGTTTTAAATTGATCTGATTTACTTTCCAGTACTTTAGCTATTACACCTCCATTTAAAGGTTTATCTATTTCAAATGGAGGCACATACGATTTCGCATCATTCATTCTGCCACGCATATAAGGGTCTACAGAATAATACATGCCCTTCAGTAAAATTTCGCCAGCCTTTATTTCCGGAACTTCAGCCTGAACCAACCGAAAGTCATCACTTACTGGTAAGCCCTTTGGCCTGGCGGCGAGTACAATTTGTTGCGTTGTCATTTTTTAGATTTGGTGGGGTAAACAATTCAGATAGTGGGGCATTTAAATATGGAAATCATATTCGTTGGTTTTACTTTTCAACGAAGAGGTTTATTAATCATTCATACAGTTGGTTTGCAAAAAGCTCAATTAAGCTTTATTTTCAACTGTGGAGGAAATTACTGTTCTAAGATCAGGAACAATTATCTAAGCCTTTACGCTTTACCCCGTATCAATAATAAAGCCAAAGAAAATAGTTGTAGAAAGCTGTGATTGTATAGGAACATTCACAAGGGTGGATGGATTACGGCCTGTCTCTCGGGCTTGGGGAGAGGGTAACCGATGAAATTATTTCCAATTGTTATGAATGCGGAAAACCTGCTGATACACATGTTAACTGTGTAAATGATGCCCGCCATCTTTTATTTATCCAGTGTGATGAATGTAAAACGAAAATGGAAGGCACCTGCAGTAAGGATTGTTT
This sequence comes from Chitinophagaceae bacterium, assembly GCA_016719015.1. GTDB lineage: Bacteria > Bacteroidota > Bacteroidia > Chitinophagales > Chitinophagaceae > JJ008. The sequence continues at coordinate 145,597 of JADKAZ010000001.1, read as the reverse complement.
TGATTTTATTCCTCTGCCTGCAGAAGAACAAAAAGAGAAAAGGGCAGGAGTGGATAAAGGAAGAAATGTTTTTAATAAGGCGAGAGAAAGAAGGATTACAGAGGGGTGACGACTACGGCTTGCTCTAACTACTTTTTAATAATTTTTTAGGTCCTTAACCTTAAAAGGGTTGTTTTTTTTCCAGTTCATGTTGGCAGGTGGCATATGTCAGTTTAAGTAGCAGGCAATATCAACGTTTGCATTTATTTGTCCTTTATTAACGTCCTTGTACTTTATAAAAAATAGTGTCTTATTGTTTTGTTTAACTCTTCCAATGTTTATTTCTATAATTTTCGAAACTAGCTTGTCCACTTTGAAGTCATCATTGTCACCTAAATTGGAAGTTTCTTTTTTCCAGGAATAACCATGCCACTCACCAAATGGTGTCGTGCTTGGAGCGTTGATTTCACTATGATAGGGTATGGTATCATTATTAAATATTATAAACTCTTTTTTTAAATCTATTTCAAGCAAATCAAATAATTGAGCATTTTTTTCGTCAGCACTAAATGTGAGGATATCTGTTGTTCGGTATTTATTTATTGTCGAAGTACTTTTTACTACAATTGTTAATGGTGTCTTGTCCAGATCCTTTATTTTTTGATACTCTTCTTTGGTTACGCCAAAGTTTTCATGATAAGGTAACCCTTCACCAGCCTTGTAATTTTTGGAAAAATATTCTTCTGACCATTCTTTTTTTTCTGCCATTGCTTTTTGAACTCGTAATAGGATATCTTGAACGTCTTGTGGAAATACAAAGTCAAGAAACTCTACAGTTAATTTGTCTTTTGCAATCATAGTATCTATAAATTCAAAGGCCTTGTCTTTGGTATTTAAATCGCTTTGTCCACTGGCTATATTTGAAATAATAGACAGTAAAATCAGAATTCTAAAAATCATAATGACTGTTTGAAAATGCTTGCTGCCAACTCTCCAAATTTATAATATAAGACGCAGGGTATAAAATTATTCAGCTATTAAAAATCAGCGAATTGATGTTATTCATTTTGTACCTGCCTGACGGCAGGCAGGTTGTTGTTAGGTCAATCCATTCTACTATTCCAGTTCATTTTGAAATGCACCAATAAGTTTTTAATGTATTTTATATCCGTCCCTTTGTCCTATCGTTAGCCTGTTGGGTTTACAATATGCCCGGGCGGCTGACCTTTATTAAACATCGTATTTACCATTATAGGCATATCTTTATTTATAGTAGTGGCTGTACAGTTGCCGCTTCTGAAAAAACAACATGAAAGAACGGGAATAAATACTCTGCAGCCATAAGTAAATAATTTCACTAACCTTAAATTTAATTGTATGTCAAAAAAGACAGCTGAACCCAGGAAGAATAAGCCTACTAAAAAGAAAAGCTCAGCACAGAAGAAAGCGAATCCAAAGAAAAAAGCACGGTAAGCTCAAAACACAGAGAGCCCGGTTCACAGCGCCGGGCTTCTTTTTACTCCGTTGTTGGTGTTTTGGTTTAAGACTATTATCAGGTCAATACATTCTAACATTTACTACTCCACCGCCACCCATTTAATACAAACAGGTTTACCAACCACAATTCTTTTTCCAGAATCAGCAAGCAACCCGGTGTTTACATCCCTGTTAAAAATTACAATCTCATCACTGTTCTGATTTTCGCACAACAAAAATTTTCCTGTCGGGTCAATACTGAAGTTACGGGGTGATTTACCCAAACTGGATTGATGACCGATCAATGAAAGCTTACCCTTTTTTTTGTTTACACTATAGATCGCAATCGAATTAACATCCCCCCGGTTAGAGGCATATAAAAAATTTCCGTCGGGTGACACATGGATATCCGCACTGCCTGCAAAGCTGCTATCATCTTGCCGCATGGTGCTGATGCGTTGCTCCACTTTCAGTCTTCCTCTTTTATATTTGTATACACTTACTGTTCCGGTTAATTCTTCTATTACATATCCAAACTTATTGTTGGGATGAAAAGTAAAAAGCCGTGGCCCCGACCCGGGTACTGATTGTATAAAGGGCTGTCCGGAAGGAGTAAGTTTTCCCGTTATGGCATCAAAAGAATACAGCATCACTTTATCAATACCAAGATCTGTTACCAACAACTGTTTATTATCGGCCGAAATAATGGCGCCATGTACATGTGGTCCCTTTTGCCGTTGCGGATTTTTTCCCGCACCTGTGTGTTGAATGGTTGTTGCCTTGCCCAAACTTCCATCGTTATTTACCGGGAGTACAGATAAAGTGCCGCTGCTATAGTTAGAAGCAAAAACCCATTTGCCGGTTTTATCCGTTTCTACATGGCACGGATGGTCGCCACCGGAAAGCTGTTTGTTAATAAGTGTTAACTCTCCCGTTAGTTTATTAAATGAAAAAGCTACAATCTCTCCACCCTTGCCTCCTTGCGGGGCTGTTTCATTGACTGCATACACAAATCTTTCATCTGGCGAAACAGCAATAAAGGAAGGATTGGATGTTTTAAAGTGGCTTATTTCTCTGGCAGAACCATCAGCAGCATTGAATTTATAGACATACACTCCTTCACTTTTGGGAGAGTCATAGGTGCCAAGTATCATATAATATTCCTGTGCCCCGGCCAATTGAAAAAGGAAAAAAGAAAAAATGGAAAAGAGAAGTTTCATACTGGTGTTTTAGAAAGTGAATATCCTTTTTTCAAATGATTTTAACAAAATCTGTATCAACGCTGGCATGGTCTGGCACAATCTTATCATTGTTAGTCTGACAAACAAATATTTAAAACATTTTAAAACTAAAGTCATGAAAAGAATATTTACACTCACAGCTATTTTGCTTTCGGTTACACTCTTTCTCAGTAGTTGTGTCAAAAACAGTTATCCCAGTAACGATGAAAATTACTGGCTTTCTAAAGAAAGAGGTGAAGTTGTTTACAGCGATACGTATTGTAGTTATTATGTAGTGGAAACCTATTATGGTTACACAATTGTACAAGCTTATGGCAGCTACAAACCTTATGAAGGCAGCATTGTGTATGGCAATTTCAGCAGCCGTGGTACCCGGGATCTTTATAACCGTTCAAGCGGTGTGGTATTTACAGGTACTGTTACAGACTTCTGGCTTAGCTATGTAGAGGCACAAGATGCACTGGATTATTATTGTCCTTATGGAAAAGGCGAAGGCGTAAAAAGAGAATTCAAAAAGTCGACGACTATTAAAAAATAAGAACCGATTTAATTATAAGTCACTGTCTGAATACCAGGCAGTGACTTATTTTATAAATTGATGCAAGCAGTTAGAGTGTTGAAAGTTGTTGTAAGGAATAAAGAATCCGCTGCTGTGTTTCAACATCAGTCATTTTTTGAGGAATGAATCTTTCACCAATCACTTTTTCATACAGTTCAATATATCTTTTTGAAATAGTATCTACCCATTCATCACTCATTTCAGGTACCACTTGTCCTTCTTTACCCATGAAGTTGTTAGCAATTAGCCATTCTCTCACAAATTCTTTACTTAATTGTTTTTGTCTTTCACATTTTTGCTGTCTTTCTTCGAAGCCTTCGGCATAAAAAATACCTGGAGGAGTCAGGGGTATGTATTTCATCCATCAGGTAAATGTTGTGCCCGATTTTTCCAAATTCATATTTTGTGTCAACCAGTATCAAACCTTGTTTGGCGGCAATTTCTTTTCCTTTTGCAAAAAGATTCAATGCATAGGTGCTCAGGGTTTGCCATTCCTCTTCCGAAGCAAGTCCTGTATTAATAATTTCGGTGGCCGAAATATCTTCGTCATGTCCCACGGCAGCTTTGGTGCTGGGGGTGATAATGGGGCTTGGGAAAAAGTCGTTTTCTTTCATTCCTTCCGGCATAGTAACACCACATAATAGCCTTTTACCTTCTGCATAGGTCCTCCAGGCATGGCCGGTCAGGTTTCCCCGCACCACCATTTCAATTTTGAACGGTTCACATCTTTTACCTATCGAAACTGTGGGAGCCGGCACATCCACTAACCAGTTGGGGTAAATATCCCTGGTGGCATTGAGCATATATGCAGCAATCTGGTTCAGCACTTGTCCTTTGTAGGGGATAGGGCGGGGTAAAATAACATCGAAAGCTGAGATACGGTCGGAGGCTATCATCACCAGCCAATCGGTACCGATGGAATAAACATCACGAACCTTGCCACGGTAAAAAGCTGTCTGGTTGGGGAAAGAAAAGCCACTCATTTTTCGAAAGTAAGCAGGGGGCAAAAACCAGCCAATCCGGAGAGCTTTAAGATTTCAACAATTTATCCTTTCCCCTTAAAAATTAAATTTTTAGATAAACTTTACAATGCTTATTTTTCCGTCAAATTCCAAAACTTAAATCTCCCTATTATGAGAAAAAGCTACCGCTATTTGGCTGCCTGGCTGATGGCTGTTTTGTTTTCGATTGCTGCTAATGCTCAATCAGTTACTATATCCGGAACTGTACGTAACGGGACTTCAAAAGAAGGTGTAGTCGCTGTTACCGTTGCCATCAAAGGCACCAGTAGCGGAACGTATACCGACCCTAACGGTAAGTTCAGCATTAAAGTACCAAAACTGCCTGTTGTTCTTGTCTTTACTTCTACCGGTGGGTATGATGCCCAGGAGGTAACAGTGTCAGACGCTTCAAAGACTATTGACGTTGATTTAAAAGTTAATACCGTGATGGGGCAGGAGGTAATCGTTGCCGCCAACCGTGTTCCAACAAAAATTTTAGAATCGCCGGTCACTATTGAACGATTAAGCAGTTCTGCTCTTAAGAATTCTGCCGCCCCCAGTGTTTATGAGGCGATAGGAAATCTGAAAGGGGTGGATGTACATACGGCCAGCTTAAGCTTCCGTACTATAACAACCCGTGGATTTGTAAGCAGCGGTAACACCAGGCTTACACAGCTTATCGACGGTATGGATAACCAGGCTCCCGGTTTGAATTTTGCGGTGGGTAGTGTAATTGGTTTAACTGATCTGGATGTAGATAATATAGAAGTACTTTCAGGTGCTTCCTCTGCCTTATATGGTTCAGGTGGAATGAATGGAACAATACTGATTAACAGTAAAAGCCCCTTCAAGTATACCGGGCTTAGCTATAATATTAAGCAGGGTATGATGCATGTGGACGGAAAGCAACGTAGTACTGCACCCTATTACAACTGGTCTTTCCGCTGGGCTAAATCTTTTAAAGATAAGTTCGCTATAAAATTAGCTGCCGAATTAATAAAAGGTAATGACTGGCAGGCTGATGATTACAGAAATAAAAGAATTGATGGCACAGGTTTATTTGCTGTTGCAGGTGGTAATCGTCTGAACACTCCTGACTATAATGGTATCAACACTTACGGTGATGAAACCAGTGTTAATATTCCTGCATTGGCCCAGTTGTTACAATCTACCATACGTGGTGGTGTACTTCAAGCCTCTGGTGGCCTGGTAGATTTAAATGCTTCTGCTGCCGGTTATTTTGGAGCTATTGGCAACCCAACTTATCCAACCAATGCACAGGTAGCAAATTTCGTAGCACTTTTCCCTTCTCAATTACAAGGTGCTGCACAACTTTTTGTACCTTTTTATTTAGGAAATACAAGAAACTATTTCGGTGTTAATGCTACTGACAGATTAAATAATAATGTAACAAGAACAGGGTATGAAGAAAAATATCTCGTTGATTATAATAACCTGAATGCAAAATTTGTAGGTGGATTACATTATAAAATCACTAATAACCTGGAAGCTTCCTGGAACTCTTATATTGGTTCCGGAACAACTGTATATACTGGTGCCGACCGCTATTCTCTCAAAAACTTAAAGATGGCCCAGCATAAACTAGAATTAAGGTCCAAATCATGGTTTGTGAGGGCTTATACCACACAGGAAAATGCAGGAGAATCTTATAATGCTTCTGCAGCCGGTGCATTTTTAAATGAATCCTGGAAACCGACAGCTCCTGTTGCAAGCCTGGGCTTACCGGGTATCCAGTCTTCATGGATTGGAACTTACATTCTTACTTATTCAGAAACATTGCGCCAATCGGGTGCAGGTGGTTTACCTACCAGCAACTTTACGCTTCATGCCAACTCCCGTGCTGCTGCTGACGTAGGTCGTTTATTACCCGGCACCGCTGCGTATGATGCAGCTTTAAAGAAAGTTAGAACTACACCTATCAGGAATGGTGGTGCATTATTCCTTGATAAAACTGACCTGTGGGCTGGTGAGGCACAGGTAAACCTGTCTGATGTAGGACATTTCTCTGATAAAGTGGAAGTGATTGCAGGTGTTCAATGGAAACAATATGTATTGAATTCACAAGGAACACTTTTTGCTGATAATACAGACACACTTATAGGTTATGCAAAAATTGATAACCGGGGAAACATAAAAGTAAATGAGACAGGAGGATATATCCAGGTTCGTAAGAAATTCCTGAATGATATACTTACCCTGAGTGGTTCGGTTCGTTATGATAAGCAAACTAACTTTAAAGGCAAATTTACTCCACGTCTTACTGCATTGATTAAGGTGGCAAAGGACAACAACCTGAGGCTTTCTTTCCAGACAGCTTATCGCTTCCCTACCATGCAGAATCAATACATTGCTCTTTCTACAGGAACAGCCGTGTTAATTGGATGTCTTCCTGAATTTCAGCAGTATTACAAGTTGAATACTGTTCCATTCCAGGGATATACATCTGCCAGTATTATAGCAGCCCGTTCGGGTGGAGGTACAGCTGCACTTGTACCGGCTACATACAAAGAGGTTACTCCTGAAACAGTGGGTTCTTTTGAATTCGGTTATAAGGGTATCATTATGAAAAAACTTATGATTGATGCCTATTTATATTACAGCCGTTACCAGGATTTTCTTGCCACTACTGTTGTAGGGCAGGCGAGAACAGGTGTAGCAACTGACCTGCTTTCTCCTTTTACCACTACCAACATTTCTTATACACAAAATGCACCTGAAACTGTAAAGGCTTATGGTTGGGGAATTGGTCTTGATTATAACGTATTCAAGAACTATTACCTGAGTGGTAATGTATTCTCTGATCAACTGCATGATGCACCGGCTAACCTGGTTACTTTCTTTAATGCACCTAAATACAGGGTCAATGCAGGATTAAGAAATGATAACCTATACAAAGGAATTGGCTTCAACGTAATGATGAAATGGCAGGATAATAACTTCTATGAAGGAACTTTCGTAAAAGGTACGTTGCCTTATTTCACCTGGGTTGATGCACAAATCAGCTATCGTCCGATAGGAACTAAGAGTGTTTTCCGTGTGGGTGGTACTAACTTAGGCAACAACTACTACCGCACTGGTTATGGTAGCCCTGCTGTCGGAGGTTTGTATTACATCAGTTATGGTTTCAATATCAACTAAGGAAATTGGGTTATTTAAGTATAAAGGCCTCCTTCGGGAGGCCTTCTTTTTTGCTGCCCCTCAATAAGGAAAATGATTGAACATTTAATAGAAAGTCCTGGTGAGGTGGAGAGGAAAGTCAGACCTGAAAAAACCGAATGAAGGATTAATACCGGCTCCTGTATTTTAATTTAAGGTCTTCATCGTCTGGCCAATCATATAGCCATTATGATAGATCTGCATGGTGTAGGTTCCTTTCAGGTATTCATCGTCCGTAAGGGAGAATAATAATCGTTTGGACTCACCTTTTTGATATTCGAACCGTACCCGGCGGGTATAAAAGATACGGTTGCCGTTTTGCAGGGTTATCGGCGTGGTTTCCCACACGTCTTCGTTTTTCAATATTCTGCCATTGGGCAATGTGATAACCACAAAGACATCGGCATTGTCATAGTCGGCAACATTATTTTGTACGCTAAATGAGATAACCAGCTTGTTTGCTTTTTTTGCCTGGTTGGTTTCCTGTTCTTTATCATTTTTTACCATTACCGGCGACAGTTTTAATTCTGACGCTATAAATGAGGAGGCAAGATTAACTTTCTCGGTGAGTACTTTATTTTCCTGGTCAAGTTTTTGCACATTGCCTTCCAGATTTTTTACCTGCACATTTACTTTGTCAAGTACATCTGTTATCTGCTTTTTTTCTTCTTCAATACTTATATTTTTATTTTGCAGTTCGGCCACCAGCCCTTGTAGCTCAACTGTTTTTTTGCGGGCCAAATCAAGATCCTCCTTTTTAAAATTGTTTCTTTTTAAAATGGTTGCAATCTCTGTTCTTAGCCGGTTAATTTCGGCCAGTTTTGTATTGAGCTCCCCTTGCAGCAGACCGGTGGTGCTCTTTGTTGAGTCTAATTCAGCGCCAAGGTTATTGATTGTATGGGAATATATTCTCTGAAGGGAATCCTGCACTGCCTGGGCTACGGCAATAGAATCTTTTATGTAGACTTCCGTTCTTCGTTGGCTGTATTGTGTTTTATCATATAGATGATAAACCCAGGTACCCACCAAACCAACAGACAGCATCCCCAATAATATCGACTTAGTGTCTTTCACTTAAGCAAACTAAGAAATTGGTGGGGATAGGGGAGAAAAAAGAGTTCACATTGTGGAAAACTGAAAACCAACAGTGCTATTTATCGATCTGCTGGTCCACATATGCTGATACCCAACCCACCTGGCCGTTTTTGACAAGGTAGAATTGTTTGCTGGCGAAGGCGGATTCAAATTGCCGCATTATTTTTAATAAAAGACCAGTGCCTGCCATCAGTGCTTTCTGATCAAAAACAGCATGTACCCTTGTTATTTCGTTGAAGGCTGCTTCTCTTTCCGTCTGTGTTGTGATTTTACCTGATAAAAATTTAGCAGAGAGAGCATTGAAATTATTATATAACTGATCGTTGAATCTGGCCAATTCTGCAAACGTAATTGGGATGACCGAGTTCTCAATTAAATCGGGATGCAGAAGAGTTGCCGCAGCCCAGGCTATACCGCCACTAACAGCAATATTATCGCTGACGGGGAAGGCCCCGCTGGAATTTACAGCATAAATAATATCAGTGTGTTCAGCACCTGCTAATACACGGTAAAGTTGTTTGTTATAGTTCTCCAGGCTTTTATCATCCACACAGTTTTTATCCGTGGCATTGGTGGTACTTTTCGTACCCCAGTTAATCTGGAAGAGTTTAAAATCTTTTGTATTTCCATAAGGGAAAAAACCGCCTTTAGTGTTACCGCTGCCAATATCAATCAGGAAGGTGGAATATCTCCTGGAATCAGGAACAATGCCAAGATGGGAAAGCTTTCCTTCCTGCATCACATCCACTACTTCAACTTTTCGGTTAGGTTCTTTTATTTTTAGCCGGAAGGAATCGATGAGATTATTAATCCAGGCGAGTTTGGCATCCTTTTCAGCCTGCATTTTTACCCCGCTGCTGATAACAGTGAAAATGCGTTTGGCCGGGATTTTATATACATCTTCAGCTGTGCCATATAAGCCGATAAGACCATTTAAAGTAGCTTGAAAAGTAGCATCCGTAAAAGAAATAAAATCAGTATTAACGGAAGTGTCTTTTAGCACATTAAAAGCCCCTGTACTTTGTGCATTCTTACCAATTTCAATTACACTCATCTTTACACCCTTGGAGCCAACTTCTATTCCTGTATAAACAATAGAATTAGTGTATTTCGGTTTAATGCTATTTTGTGCGGTTGCTGAAATACCTGCGAGCAATAAAATGACAGGTAGCAGGCTGCTACAATATTTATTTGGCATGGGTTATAAATTTGCTTGTATAAAATTACTGCATTGAGCTGCAGATTATCTTTTATTTAAAGCTCCCGGATGATTATGTGTAAAAAATGTGTTTAACTGTAAATTTCAATATGGAAAATAATTAAAAACAAAAAACCGCCTCATTTGAGATGAGACGGTTTTTGTTGCAGGAGTTAACTGCTTTAGCTGAATAAACCACCTTTTTTGAGGCTTCTTACACCTTCACCGATCTTGAAGCCATTATGATAAATTTCAATTTTATAGTTGCCGGTTTGAAAATCATTCTGCCGGATAGGAAACTGTACAGGTTTGCGTTCGCCCTGAACATATTCAACAGGTATCTTAGCAGTAAAATTCTTATCACCATCTGTACGGGTATTTAACACGTTGCTACCTTCTGAAATTATTTTTCCATCAGGTGCAGTAACAATCAGGTACATATCCGCCGGACCAGATTTGGCAATACGGTTTTCTACATCAAATGATACCACCAGTTTGTCTACTCTTTTTGTTTTATCTGTATTTTTTTCCTTCCCGCTTTTCTTTTCATCAACAGGAGTAACCTGTATGTTAGAGGCACTGAAAGTTGATGCTACATCTACCGTTTTTTCAAGAGCTTCTTTTTCTGTTGTCCTTGTAGTAAGGTTTGTTTCCAGATCAGATTTTTCCTGCTTTAAAGAAGTATTGGCTGTGTTAAGTTCCTGGTTTTCGCCGGTAAGTCTTGTTACTTCTGCTTCCAGACCAGTGATTTTTGTATTTAATTCTGAAATCATTGTTCTTGCTTTGGCCAACTGTGCCTGGGAAGCATTTTTGTCGTTCAATATCTTACGGATTTCAACTTTTTTTGCATCAATATCTTTTTGCAGCGTTGTTTTTTCGCCCTGCAAATTGTTATTGGCACCCGTAATAGAATCTAATCTTGCCAATGAAGCGTTGAAGTTGGCCTGTAACTCACTCTTCTCATCTGCTACTTTTGTATAGGCTGTTTGCTGCTCGTTGATTGTTTTTTCAGCTTTGTTTTTATCGTACAAGAGATAAGCCCAGGTGCCAAGCAAACCTGCTGCAAGAACGCCTATTATAATATTTTTGGTGTTGTTGTTCCTGGTGGTCTTGGGTTGAGGTGTTGTGCTGGTAGCCGAAGGATAATTAGTGTCTGTCATAAAAAAAGGATTTGATAGTGAAATTAATAAATGATTCATGGAATTAATAACGGCCGCAAGGTAAACTGCTGGTTGCATCCTCTTTGGCTAAATCATGTTAAAAATTCCGTCCGGGTCACAGAATTCCGAAAACCGTGCCAGAATGAATTAAAGTCCATTCACAACCGTGTATTTTTTTACGTTTGGCCAATGGTGAAAGCCTGTATCTTAGCATCTTATGAGTGTGGAAAAGATAATAACTGACTGGAAGAAGAAGAACTTTAAGCCGGTGTACTGGCTGGAAGGAGAGGAGGAATATTTTATAGATAAGGCTATTGATTATGCGGAACACCACATTTTGAATGAAAGTGAAGCTTCTTTTAATCTTTCTGTTTTTTATGGTAAAGATGCCAGTTGGCCGGATGTGGTGAATGCTTGCAGCCGGTACCCGATGTTTGCTGAACGACAAGTGGTGTTACTGAAAGAAGCCCAGCAGATGAAAGATGTCGAAAAATTAGAATCATATATTGAAAACCCGCTGAGTTCAACTGTGTTTGTCGTTTCTTACAAAGAGAAAAAATTAGATGCCCGTAAAAAATTTGCCAAGCTTGTAAAGGAAAAAGGCGTTCTGCTTACGACTAAAAAAATGTATGACCGGGAACTGCCGGAATGGACACAGGAATTACTTCGTTCAAAAGGATTGACCATTTCCCCTAAAGGACTAGCCCTGCTGGTAGACCATATTGGTAATGATCTTGTACGGATTGAGAATGAAATTGATAAGCTATCCGTTAATCTTGGTAAGCGTACCGCCATTTCAGAAGAAGATATTGAACAATATATCGGCGTAAGTAAAGATTATAATGTTTTTGAATTGCAATCGGCACTTGCATCAAAAGACCTTTCCCGTAGCATCCGTATCATTCAGTATTTTGAAGCAAACCCCAAAGCTGGTCCCATACAATTAGTGTTGCCATCGCTATATAGTTTCTTCAGCAAAGTATTTATGGTCTTTGGCGCCGGAACCAGTGATGAAAAAACAATTGCCACTACTATCGGTGTCAATCCTTATTTTATGAAAGATTATATGCAGGCTGCCCGGTTATATACCTACCCGGGGGTGGAGAAAATTCTGCTGCTGCTACACCAATACAACCTGAAAAGCGTTGGTGTTGGCAGTACTAACACAGATGATGCCTCTCTTTTAAAGGAAATGGTGGTAAAAATGATGTCCTGAACAATAACATATTGAATGCCACAAATCCCCTTTCTTTGTGCAACTTTTTAAAAAAGTGATTCATCTTTTGTCCCATAAACTTAATATCATGCAGAAATTTATTTTATCATTATTTACAATTTGTACACTTTTTCTAACGGGGTGTCTGGAAACAACCCAGGAAATTACATTAAATAATGATGGTAGCGGTACCATTAGTAATACAAACGATATGAGTGCATTGATAGGACTTGCCAGGCAAATGGGCGGTGGGGGAGATATGGCAAAATTGCCGCAGGAAGCGATAGACTCAACAATCTCTATGGAAAAAGGGGCGGATAGCATTCCTAATCTGACACCAACAGAAAGAGACCTGGTAAGAAATGGCACCCTTTATATCAATATGGATATGAAAAAGGATAAATTCCTGACTAAACTTTCTTTTCCTTTTTCATCGCCTTCCCAGATTGGAGATATTAATAAATTATCGGGCAAGGTAATGGCAGAAACGATGAAAGACCAGATAGCAGGAGAATCCCCTATGGAAGCGGACAAGATGCCGGAGCCAAGCAGTTTTGATGATTATTACAAAATAGAATTTTCGGAAGGAGAGCTAACGAAAAAAGTTAATAAGGAAAAGTATGCCGGTGCAGAAAGCGACGAATACCTGAGTGGAATAAAGCAAGCGGCCAGCATGGGACTTGTTATGAAAGCCACTTATGTAATCAACCTTCCCAGACCTGCAACTAAGGCTGAAGGAAAATATGTAAAGTTGTCTGAAGACAAAATGAAAGTGACGATAAGTGCAGATATTGACGACTTCTTTGAAGATGCTTCTGCTTTTGAGTTTAAGATAAAGTATTAATAGGATTTTAAAGTTGAAGGTTCATGGTTGATGAGTAGCTGTTTTACTTGCAGCACACTTAATAAGCGATGAACCTTTTTTATTTACAGTACTTTCAAACTATTAACCTTGTCCTGGTCAATTTGCTTTACTAAAGCTTCCAGTCCATCAAACTTTACTTCTTCCCGCAGGTATTTTTTTACATATACTTTTAAGACCTGGTCATAGATTTCCTGGTTGAAGTCGAAAATATTTATTTCTATGACTCTTGTCTTTCCATCAACCGTAGGACGAAAGCCTATGCTCATCATGGCTTTCAGTTTTTGCGATGCCCCTTGTAATTGTGCATACACAGCATAAATCCCATTCCCCGGAATAATTTTTTCTTCGTCTGCTATTTTCAGGTTTGCTGTGGGATAGCCGAGTGTCCGGCCTAATTTATTTCCATGGACAACGATGCCTGAAAAGAAAAAGTCGTATCCAAGTAGTTTGTCTGCCGTTGTAATATCACTGTGTAATATTGCTTCCCTGATATTGGTGGAGCTGATTGAAATGTCTTCCAGTATATGTTTGGGTATTTCTTTCAACTGGTAATTATATGTCCCGGCATTCTTTTCCAGTAAACGATAATCGCCAAGCCGGTCACGGCCAAAGCGGTGGTCATAACCGATGATGATTGTATGCGGATGAAATTTGTCAATCAGGAAATTCTTAATATAATCTTCTGCGGATTGGTTGGCAAAGGCATCTGTAAAAGGAACTACGACAAGGTGGTCAATATCCATTTGTGCCAGTAACTCAATTTTTTCCTGGAGCGTATTAATAAGTCGTATGCCGAGTATGGTGGAGGAAACTACTTTTCGGGGATGCGGATGGAAGGTGATAATAACGGTTTCCCCGTTGATGGCTTTCGCTTCCGATTTCAATTTGTCAATAACCTGCCGGTGCCCCATATGAACACCATCAAAAGTGCCGATAGTGATGACGGCATTTTTGAATACAGGGAGTGCTTCAATATTGTAATGTACTTTCATAAAGAGCCGCAAATATAAATATTAGTCGTTAGTCAGACGCCGTTTGTCTTTACGCAAGAATAGTTAGTTTTGGGACTCAATTCCTGACATGAGTTTGTATACAAAACGTGGTGTCTCTGCCCAGAAAGAAGAAGTTCATGCCGCAACCCGGCACCTTGACCAGGGGCTTTATCCCAAAGCTTTCTGCAAAATTTATAAAGATGTTCTATGCGGAGATGATAAATGGGTAAATGTGATGCATGCGGATGGGGCAGGCACTAAAAGTATCCTTGCTTATTTGTACTGGAAGGAGACTGGTGATGTTTCGATATGGAAAGGTATTGCACAAGATGCCATTGTAATGAACCTCGACGACCTGGTTTGTGTGGGTATTTATGATAACCTGCTTTTCTCTTCTACAATTGACAGAAATAAAAATGTAATTCCAGCTGAAGTGCTGGAAGCAGTTATCAACGGTTCACAGGAATTTTTTGATACGATGAATGGTTTTGGTATTAACATCACTTTTATGGGAGGAGAGACGGCTGATGTGGGAGATGTGGTAAGAACAATGGCTGTTAACGGAACAATGACGGCTCGATGGCCGAAAGCAAAACTTATTACCAACGAAAACATACAGGCTGGTGATGTGATAGTGGGTTTAGCCGGCTTTGGCCAGGCTAATTATGAAACTTCCTATAACAGTGGTTTAGCCAGTAACGGCCTGACTTCAGCGAGGCATGATCTGCTTCACAAAACTTATGGAGCAAGGTTTCCGGAAAGTTATGATACTTCATTAGAAGAATCAGTTGTTTATATTGGGCCGCATAAAATAACGGATGAAATTAAAGACGGTGAACGTACAACAACTATCGGTCAGCTCCTGTTAAGCCCTACCAGAACTTTTGCCCCGGTGATGAAAGAATTATTGGAAAACCATTTTGATGCGATACATGGTTTGGTACATTGCAGTGGCGGCGGGCAAACCAAATGTTTGAAATATGTACCGGAGAATGTGAGGATAATAAAAGATAATTTATTTGAGCCACCGATTATTTTCAAACTGATCCGGGAAGCCAGTAAATCTGATGACAGGGAAATGTACCAGGTTTTTAATATGGGAACAAGATTAGAGATTTATACCAATGAAAAATACGCAGATGTAATTATCAGCGTAGCAAATAGATTTGGTGTGGATGCAAAGGTTATAGGAAGGGTTGAGGCAAGCGAAAAGAAAGAACTGATACTTAAAACTCCGTCGAACGAGTTGGTCTATTAATCTTTATTCTTCTTTTTCTTTTTTTCAGGTTCATCATCTTTGATTACCACAAAAGTTACTGGCTGCTTCCTGATGGAAGCAACTGTTCTCCCGTTTTGTATAGCCGGTTGCCATTTCGGGCCTTTCGCAACAACCCTGATAACTTCCTGTTCCATGCCATATCCATGATTGGTAAGTGCTGTGATATTACTGATGTTTCCTTCTTTATCAACTTTATATTGTACGATGACTGTATACTGCCCATCGGGGGCCTTTTTATCGGAAGGTATCTGGGCATTTAATGTTCTTTCCAGATAACGCCTCCACATGGCATCTCCGCCCGGGAAAGCGGCTTCTATTTCTGGTTTATCAAAAATGACATCATAATTTGGTTTTACCTCTTCCATCCTCACTTCTTTGATGCTTGCCGTTTCATTTTTCAGGTAAATTTCTATTACACCGTACTTACCATTTTCACCATATTTCGAAAGTGCTAAAGAATCTTTCAAAACATTTACCCGGTCAATATTTTGAACAGCGAAAAGGCTATCGAGTTTCTTGATTTCCCGTATAGTACCTATAATTCTTTCATTGACCACTATCAGCACATTCGAATCGGTTTTGTTCTTTGTTGCATCCAATGAAATGGAAACTGGTTTCGAAGTATCGGCTGCTGGTTTGTTATTGCCCAAACATGCAGTGGTAAAAAAGATACTTCCTGCAATCAGTATGAAAAATTTAAAAGTCATTAGCTATATTTTGGACTGTTAAAAGTAGCCATATCAGCGCAATTTTTTTATTCTCTCTACTTTTTTGATTCAGGCTTCGCCTTCTTTCCTTTACTTTGCAACAAATCCACAAGCGATGGCCGAACCAATCATTGAATTAAGGAACGTTAATATTTACCAGGGAAATAATCTCGTATTGCAGGATGTAAATCTCACCATCAACAAAGGTGAGTTTGTGTACCTTGTTGGAAAGACAGGTACGGGTAAATCCAGTTTACTAAAAACCATTTATGGCGAATTAGAACTTACTGAGGGGGAAGGAACAGTTGCAGGGTTTAATCTTCGTGGGTTGGACTGGAGAAAAGTTCCTTATCTACGCCGCACTCTTGGGGTAGTTTTCCAGGATTTTCAGTTACTTACAGACCGTAATGTAAATGATAACCTGAAATTTGTTTTGCGGGCAACAGGCTGGACGGATGAAAAACTGATGAACGAAAAAATTGCCGATGTACTGGATAAAGTGGGATTGAAATCAAAAGGTTTCAAAATGCCGTTTGAGTTAAGTGGTGGAGAACAACAAAGAATTGACGTTGCTCGGGCATTATTAAATTCTCCCAAATTGATACTCGCTGATGAACCTACCGGTAACCTTGACCCTGAAACCTCAGATGAAATCATGGCATTACTTGTCCAGATTTCAAAAGATTATAATACGGCCGTTGTAATGGCATCACATGATTACATCGTAGTACAAAAATTTCCGGCCAGGATGATACGGACTGAAAGAGGTCGGGTTATCGACAATGCTAGTATAAGTATTGAATAAGTTGCAAGGTATTTTTCTCATTATCATAGCTGTCGCCTAACAGTTTTTGGCGCAGTACTAATTCTTCATTGGTAAATGGCTGGTGATAAAGCTGTGTGATAATGGATGCAAAGGCGTTAGCCGTTGTTCCGGTATGACAGGCAGCTTCCAGACCAGTCCCTTTTACCATAGGCTCACTAACTACACAATGCCTGCCTTCAAAAAGCACATGTAAAAGTTTTAGTTTGATACCCGTTGTGTTTTTATTGAAAGAAGGCAGCAGGTTTATATGGGCTTTTCGGATAAGATCATTTAATTCTCCGTCTGTAGGGTTTGCCACCAGGCAGGTATGCTGGTATACATGGGCCATTTTTTGTAAACGTTTCGATGGATTTTTTCCGGCTATAACAAATGGTTTCCTTATTTTATTAAACACATTCTGCAATAACCAGATAGCTGCTTCTTCATTTTCAGCTACAGATAAGTTGCCATGGTACAAACAGAGATTTCCCATTCCTTCTTCCCCTGTTACCGTTTGCCAGGCCGGAAATGCTGCGAGATGTTTTACATTGTGCAGATGATATTCTTTGTTTAAAAAATCTGTGTCTTCACCAGATATACAGGCATATAAGCATTTGTCGGTAAGTTGCTGGCTATATTTTTTGAGAAGCCGGCTTTCATTCAGAAAATATATTTTTTTAAAAAAAGATGATTCAGCCCTTGCCAATTCTTTATAATACCTGCTTTCTTCATTGTGGATTCTGACAATAACCTTTCTATTATCAAGATCAAGCTCCGACAGCATACCGGTACAATGAATGCCCTCCAGTAAAATGGGATGGTTATCTTTTTGCAGATTATTTAGCAGTTCATCATTCATGCGGGAGGAAACGATATAGGGCAGTTTGACAGAAAAACCTTTATGTCCCTTCTTTCGTTCATACACATGGATGCTTTCACAGAACTGGTTTAACTCATTGGGTGTACCCCTTTCATTGTAACTGAAATAATGTAAATGTATACTGATGCCCATTTTTTTGAGCATCATGATGCGATTCATCATATCGATGGCACCACCATAGTCCGCCGGCCAGGGTACATCAAGACAAACAATATGTAAATGTCGGATCAAGGTTTAATTACAGATTGATAGAATTGAATCAATTTTTTTTCCTCCTGTTGCCAGTTCAGCAATTCTCTTGCTTTCAGGCAGTTTTCTTTCAATCTTGCATATAGAACATCATCTGCCAGTAAATTGTTTATAGCTTCTGCAATTCTTTTTGGCGAGACATCCTCTAAAAGTACCGCTACTTCAAACAGGTTGTTTATTTTCTGATATTCGGGATAGTTGACGGTTATTTGTGGAAGTCCTGCATGTATATAGTCAAACAATTTATTTGGCAGCGCCAGGTATTGATTTAATCCTTCTTTTTCAGGCACTGCTATTCCAATATATGCCTGTTGCGAAAAAGTAACCAGGTTTTCGGGTGATAACATCCCGGTTACTTCTATTTTTTCCTCAAGTTTATAATCGCTGATTAACTTTTTAAGTTGTGGCATAAAATTGCCATCACCACAAATTACCAATTTGCTTTTCACCCATTGCATGGCAGGTACAAGGTATTCCAGCCCCCGGGCTTCATTAACAGCTCCCTGGTATAAGATAAATCTTTCCCTCGGTAATACCGGTTTAAGCGGTTGTAATAACGGGACATTACGGATAGTTTTGTATTCAACCCCGTAACGGCGATTAAATTCTTCTGCAATGCTTTCGCTTACAGTATAGCCCCATTTAAATTGTGGGACTGCTTTTTTTTCAATCTTCATCCAGGCTTTTTGCACAGATGGACGGGTTATTACTTCTTTAAGTTCTGTAAATAATTCATGTGCATCATAAATGCGGGGTATCCTTTTCCACCGGGAAATATACAAGCAGGGCAGGATGGTGTCGAGGTCAATTGCACAGATCGCATCCATTTTTTTAAACAGCAAAAAGAAAAACAAACGGATATTATATTCAGCGTAAAAAACCTTTGATCTGGTAAACCAGCAATGAATTCTTTTTTGCAGAATTTTTTTTTCGGCTAACGGGAGAGAAGTAGCGAGTTGTCTTCCAACCAGTGTAATTGCATAGCCATTTTCAGCCAGTGAAGTGCAAATACGGTGCATTCGCTGATCGTAGGTGAGGTCGTTGGTAACTGTAAAATAGATCCGCTTCAACAGAAATGGCTTTTAAAAGAAAAAAGGTTTTGCAAATATGCAAAACCTTAATCTTTAAAACTATTAAACTTATAAGTCCTTACTGGCCCATATTCACACCATCCATGCCATCAGTGCCCTGGTTCTTATTGTTCTTGCGTTTGAAAAGGCTTGGGTCAAACTTACCAAATCTCCAGTTGAAACTAAGCCTGGCTACCTGTGGGTCACGACGACGAAAAACATCTTGTGTGAAAAAAGGAGACTCAGAATGTATATCCGAACGACGGGTTCTGAAGATATCGTTGATGTTAAGCGAAACAGAAGCCTGCTTATTTTTCATAAACTCATAACGGAAGCCAGCATCAACAAAATAGTTAGCTCTTACATAACCTTGTGATGAAGTAGACTGACCAAACATGCCACCGCCAAACATACCGCCACCACGACCGCTACCGCTTCCACCGGGAGGTAAAATCGATTTTGACTGGTATTCACCTGACAACTGCATGGTAAAATTCTTGAACAATTTGAAAGTATTATTCAATTTTCCAAACCAGCTTGCAAATTGTTCCTGTTCAGGTTGACCTGCGATGCCCGTATTGATTTTTGAGGTGAAAAGATTCATATTGGTAGTCAAATCCCACCACTTGGTCATTTTTGTCTTTAATGTTAGTTCAAACCCCGTTACATAGCTTGATGAAGCATTGATGTAAGTATTTACTAAAATATCTTTTCCTGTAATAGTGCTTGTTTCCTGTACCTGGAAACGGGTGATAAGGTCTGTAGTGTTTTTGTAATAAACAGAAGCAAGTAAATTATCTTTATTCTTTTTAAATGTTTTTTGATACGAAAGTTCTATTGAGTTGGTGAATTCCGGGTTCAGATTGGGGTTGCCCCTGTTTATATTCAATGAATCAGCGTAGTCAGTAAATGGATACAGCTGGAAAAAATTAGGACGATTAATTTTGCGGGTATAGTTTAACTGTAACTCCTGATCGTTTTTCATTTTATTGCTAAGGAAAATGCTTGGGAACAGGCTTACAGGGAATTTAATATTAAATACCTGTCCTTTGTCTGGCAATCTGCCTTCGTAGTTTGAACTTTCTATTCTCAGCCCCAATTGGTAACCAAAATTTTTAATTTGATTTGTATAAGTACTGTAGGCAGCGTATACTTTATCAGTGCTGTTGTAGTTAACCGATGAAAGCGGATTGTAAATGGCCGTGCCAGATGGAGAGATTAAAAAGAAATCATTCTTATTATCAACTTTCCGGATGCTTACTCTTGCACCCATTTCAAATTTTGACTTATCGGTGAGGGGGTTTGTATAATCTGTTTGAAAAATGAAATTTTCATTTGTTCCGGAACCATCCTGTCTTTGTGAAGATGTTTTTACAATATTTTTTGTTGAATAATCCAGTGAGTCTGTTTTTATAAGGTTAGAACTATTGTTCTTACTCTTATTATAAGTAACATCAGCCGTTAATTCATGACCTGCTTTAGGGAAATTTCTTTTATAGCTTAACATTGATCCTGTGTTCTGGAATTTGCTTGTTGAAGTAGATAAACGTTCTGCCAGGGAAAATACAACAGGAGTGCTGAGTAAATCAGTTTCGAGATTGCTGTAGTTAGTGGGTTTGAAACTTCCTTTCGCCATACTTCCGGACAGCGAAATAGTATTACGGTTGTCAATAAAATAGTCAAAACCAGCACGGCCAAAACCAAAATTTCCTTTCATTATGCTTCTGTCGTTCTGAAACAACTGGCTGTTAGGGCTGCCATAGGTAAGCCTGTCAGTATTTCCTGTACTGATGGACTTACGCTGATTAAAGTTTCCACTTACAAAAAAGTTTATTTTTTCCTGGCGTACATTGATATCAGTGCCAAGCCCAATTCTTCCTCTGGAATCAATGTTGGTACGGATACTTCCGTTGTATCCAACTTTTTTATTCTTTTTCAAAACCACGTTAATTATACCAGAGGTGCCACCTGATGCATCAAATTTTGCAGAGGGATTAGTGATTATCTCTACACTTTCAATTACATCTGCAGGAATTTGGTCAAGGCTCATCGTTGTAGGGCGACCATCAACAAATATCTGGGGGGAATTATTACGCATCGTTACGTTTCCATCAAGATCAACGCTTACTGAAGGAACGTTCTTCATTACATCAACTGCTGTACCTCCGGCGGAAACAATATTTTTATCTACATTAAAAACCTTACGGTCAATACCCAATCTTAAACCAGGGTTAGATTCTGCTGTCACTGTTACATTATCGAGCATTTTTTCTTCAATCTCAATTTTTACATTTCCCAGATCCTTATCAAGGGCACCCATCATAGCACTCATATCACCCCCCATTTTTATATCAAAAGAAACTGGCTGTTCGAATGTTTTGTAGCCAATAATGGTAATTTTTAATTTGGACTGTCCCATAACCGGTATATTCTCAAGGCTGAATTCCCCATGTGCTTTAGTAATCATACCTGCAATGACGGTTTCCTTTCTTTTTTTTGTTACCGTATCCATCTTATTCTGGATCAGTTGGATGGAAGCAAATTCAATTGGTTTGCCTGATTTTGATTCGACTACTTTGCCATAAAATCTGCCTGTTGGCATCTGACCGTTATTTTGTCTGTTTCCACCACCAGCCGGTGGCTGAGAAAATGATATAAGTGACAGTAATACAAGGGGTAATGTAAATAATGAATATTTCATCTATGGGAATTTAATGTTTAGACGTTTAAAGGTGTTCCAACTTGCTGACAATTATATGACAACTTGATGAATGGCATTAAGACAAGTGTAAGAGGGAAAAGTTCGATAGGAGTGACTTTAGTGGCAAATCAGCTGGTGAGTTGGGTAATGATAACCTGTACAAGGCCAATAATAAACCCGATTACAGCTCCTATAATTTCAACAAACCTGAATTCTTTCGACATAATCTGTAAAAGGACCTCTTCCAGTTTATCAGAGGAAAAACCGGCCACTTTAGTGATAACGATTTGTTCCAAATCCAGCTCATGTTTCAGGTTGGCAGCATATTGTTTCATGACCTGGGGAAAAAGCGTTTCAATTTCTTTCATAAATGCCTCTTTAAGTTTACTGATTGTTTTATCCCCAATAAACATACTAATAACGGGCATTTCAGTGCTAAGCCTGTTGCGAAGAAAATCATCGATATGATTTTCAACCATAGGTAATATCTTTTTTAAATTTTCCGGGTTACTAATTTTTTGTTCGATGTCATCAAAAGATAGAAACTCAGCACTAACAAGCTTTCCAAGTTTTTCTGCAAATTGTTGTTGTCGCTTAGGGAAAATGCCCTGAAATGTTATTCCCAGAATTTTTTTAGGATTTCTCGGATGAAACAACATTTTTATAGCTACCCAATTAGTTATCCAGCCGATAAAAGCTGATATAATGGGGATGATAATTAGAAGCCAGTAATTCATTGTAATTGAATAGCGAAATGAGTTAAGTAAAGTGTGCAAAGAAACAGAAAGGAATAGCACATGCAAAATCTCGTTTGGGGTAAACACTGTTTTTCTATACTTTTGCTGTTCTAAAACGGTAGCCATAGCTCAGTTGGTTAGAGCATCAGATTGTGGTTCTGAGGGTCGTGGGTTCGAGCCCCATTGGTTACCCGGTTTTAAAAGCCTTTCTGCGGAAAGGCTTTTTCTTTTAAACCATTCATCAAAAACCCTTGTTAAAAGCGTATAAAGGCAAGAAAAGCAACGTTTTTGCGTTATTTTTGGACTATGCCTAATGCACTTAAATACCTTTTGAATATGAAAAGACTTCCAATTGTGATTATGATGGTGGTGGCAGGTTCATTCCTTGCCTTTAAAACCATGGGAACGGGTACCCGTACAATTTCCATTAATCCCCCCTCCAAGTATGAGCAAATTTTGAAATTGGTTGGCGAAATGCTATCGCAGGCCCACTATAGTCCCCAGGATATTAATGATGATTTTTCGAAGAAAGTGTTCAAGAAATTTATAACTGATCTTGATCCGGATAAAAACATGTACCTGCAAAGCGACATGGAGGCCTTAAAAGCCTTCGAAACAAAAATTGATAATGAGATAAAAGGGTCTCCGGTTGAATTTTTTCTTGCAGCCGGAAAAATTTTTAATAAAAGGATGGAAGAGTCGGCTGTTATGTATAGAGAAATTCTGGCTAAGCCTTTTGATTTTACCACGGATGAAGAGGTAAACCTGGATGCCGATAAACTGAATTACACTACCACGAATGCAGAAAGTAAAGACCGCTGGAGAAAGAAATTGAAATTTATGACATTGGAGCGTTATGTTGACCTGGTAGACATACGAGAAAAAAATAAAGGTAAAGATGGGTTTGTTGTAAAAACAGATAGTGAACTCGAGAAAGATGCCCGTGACAGGGTGAAGAAAATAATGGACAGAACCTTTGACCGTTTTCGCTTTAAGTTTAATGACGATGACAAATTCAACTTGTTTGTAAATGCCATCACCACAACGATGGATCCACATACAGAATTTTTCCCCCCTGTTGATAAAAGATATTTTGACGAAGAAATGAGTGGTGTTTTTTATGGTATTGGTGCTTCACTTCAATATGATGATGGAAATATTAAAGTGAGTAGTGTACTTTCAGGAAGCCCGGCTTTTAAGTCTGGCGAAATTCAGCAGGGTGATATTATATTAAAAGTAGCACAGGGAAAAGAGGAACCCGTTGATCTTACTGGATTCGTAGTTACTGATGCGGTAAAAGTAATCCGGGGCAAACAAGGTACAGAAGTCAGACTTACTATAAAGAAAGCAGACGGCACTATTAAAATAGTGACTCTTATCCGTGATAAAATCGTACAGGATGAAACCTATGCCCGTAGTGCTATTGTAAAAGAAGGTAGTTCTAAAATCGGCTATATTTTTCTGCCGGAATTTTACGCTGACTTTGACCGCCCCAATGGTCCACGCAGTTTCGTGGATGTTGCCAAAGAAGTAGCGAAATTAAAAGAAGAAAAAGTGGATGGTATCGTCATTGATCTTCGCAATAATGGTGGCGGTTCTTTATATGATGTAGTACAAATGGCTGGTTTATTTATTGATGAAGGTCCGATTGTGCAGGTAAAGGACAGGGAGAATAAACCCAGTGTATTAAAAGATAAAGACAAAAATGTATTATACACCGGCCCCCTTGCTGTTATGGTAAACGAGTTTAGTGCTTCGGCATCAGAGATATTTGCAGCCGCTATACAGGATTATAACCGCGGTGTTATTATTGGCAGCACTTCTACCTATGGAAAAGGAACGGTACAGCGTAATATCGGGCTTGATGAAACCGGGCTCTCCTTGTCTAACTCTGATTTGGGTACAGTAAAACTTACCTTACAAAAATTTTATCGGATTAATGGTGGCTCTACCCAATTGAAAGGAGTTTATTCAGATATAGTATTACCGGATAATCTTGAACATTTGAAAGTAAGAGAAAAGGATAATGAGGATGCATTGCCCTGGGATGAAATTACTAAAGCAACATACAATAACTGGAACTCAGGTTATGATCTTAAAACCATTCAACAACTTGCATATCAGCGGTTAGATAATGATCCTTCGTTTAAGCTGATAAAGGAAAGCTCTGAGTGGTTATCAAAGCAAAATGATAAACAGTATTCACTGCAAATAGATAAATACCGGAATGACCAAAAAACCGTTCGTACCACAATCAAACAACTTGAAACATTACTGAAATTGAAAGATTCGCTGAATGTTTCTCCGCTGTCTGGTGAGGAAAATCGTTATGACAATGACAAGAGTAAAAAAGATAGGTTTGCTCAGTGGATTAAAGGCTTACAGGAAGATATCTATCTTGACCAGGCTATTAAAGTAATGAATGATATGATAGGCCAGCAAAACCTGGCGAAAGCAAAAGGAACGGAAGAACCGCTAAAAAAGGGATTCTAAGAATTACATTATAGAACAAAAGCCCGGTATTACCGGGCTTTTTGTTTACAGGTATCTTTCTTTTACTATAGTAATATGATGGCTGATATGGCCGACGATAATAAAACCAATCGCCAAAACAGAAACAGGATTATTGTTGGCGGTTCCAACAAAACTTAGCTGGTCTTTATCAAAGGAGCCAAAAAGCAACTCAGTGGAACGGCGGACAGCTTTCAATTCTTCTATCATTTCGTTCCAATCCCTTTTACCTGATTTAGCATTGTCTGCATAATTGTTTTCGTCAAATCCTGGAAGGGAAGTGCTATCCTTTCTGGCAAAGCAAAGACCCCGGTAAGCAAACACTCTTTCGGCATCAATCAAATGCTGAAGCAATTCTTTGATGGACCACTTGCCTTTTGCATACCGGTAATTTCTTTTTGACGGAGGAATCCTGTTGAAGAAACGTATTAGCAGAGGTGTTTGCTCCTTCATGGCAACCATTAAATTATTTTCTTCTACCAATTTAATATAGCCATGATACCATTCAGGTACAGTATTTAAATCGGGACGAGGCATAAAATATATTATTGTATCTAAAATTGCTGATGCAGCTTTATACACGCATAGTTACATTCCGGGTTATTTATTTTGTTGGGGTTGTAGTAATAGCTGGTTTAGCCGGTGCACTATTCAGTGGTGCTCCTACTGAAATATCACAACGATGTCCAGGTTGTCCGTGTGCAGGATTCATTCCCGGCGCAACGGTTGTTGCTTGTGTCTGAGGTAGGGATATTTGTGGGGTGCTTACCGATACAGGCTGTTGGGTGACGGCTGCTGTTTTTGTTGTGGCCGGTGCACTATTAAGCGGGGCGCCCACTGAAATATCGCAGCGGTGACCCGGTTGTCCGTGTGCTGGATTTAGACCGGCTGCCGTAGTTGACTGTGTTGTTGTTGGTATAGTTACAGGTGTTGATATAGCAGGGGTGTTTACCTGTGGAAGAGTATTTGTCTGCGGTACTATATTAGTACTGGCAGGACTGCTTACAGCAGGAGTATCTGTTTTAGCCTCGTCAGATTTGCTGCCACAGCTTATTACGGTTGTTATTGTAAATATCGATGCGAAAAAAAATACTGGTTTCATTGTATGGTTTTTTTGTTTAGGAGAAATTTAAAATTACTCAAGTTTATTGAGAGTTGATATTGTTTTCTGAAATAAGGCATTGAAATAATAGGCGTAAAAAAATAAGTAGTAAACTGATGGAAAAATAAAACCCCGGTTTTGCCGGGGTTTATAAAAATTATAATAGCAGTATTATCCTTTAGTTTTTGGTTTTACGGTAGATTTTATAGGTTTTACAGGGGCTGTATTTCTTTCTCCTTTTATTGTTGAGGCTAATTTAATAGCTTCAAAAGCATTTACTACACCACCTGCACGGCTGAGGTCGGTTAGTGGTACCATTTCATCATTACCAGGATTTTTTACTTTGTCTGCCGGCTTCTGGGATGATTTTTCGATCACCATTTTAACCTGGGCGGCACTAAGATTTGGATAGTACTCTAAAATGAAAGCTGCTAAACCCGCAACAACAGGAGATGCCATACTGGTTCCCTGCAGGTTCTGATATGTATCACCTCCCGGTACCGTAGAATAAATTTTAACACCGGGTGCAAATACATCCACCTCATTTTTACCATAATTAGAGAAGTTTGCTGTAAGACCACCGGCTTTAGGGTCACCACTGGCGCCAACGGTAATCCAGTTGTTGGGCTTTGTTCCATCCAGTAATTGAGGTGTTGGATAATTAAATGTTGTATCCAGGTTTTTCGCATCGTTGCCAGCAGCATGTACCATCAGCACACCTTTGCTTTCGGCATATTTTACAGCCTCATCTACCCACTTTTTTTCTGGAGAAAAGCTTTTGCCAAAACTCATATTAATAACATGGGCTCCGTTATCAACTGCATAGCGAATTGCTAATGCAATGTCCTTGTCGTGTTCATCCCCATCAGGAACTGCACGAAGACTCATAATTTTTACATTATCTGCCACACCGTCCATTCCTTTTCCATTGCTTCTTGACGCAGCAATAATGCCAGATACATGGGTACCATGCAGGGCAGATTTATTACTGACCATTACATCATTGTTGCCATAAAATTTATCATTAAAATCGCTGTAATTATCTTTTACCACATCTGCCCTGTATGTTTTGGGAGGAGTGTTGCCGGCTTCTGCTTTCTTTTCCTCACCATTTACATAATCACCAAAACCTTCCAGAAACTCTTCATTGGTTGACTCCATGGCATCATTGCCAGACATAAGACTAAAGAGATTGTTCTTTGCCTTTTTTACTTCGGAATCTGTTGGGTTATAATCACCTAATTCCTTACCTGTAAATTTTTCTTTCTGCATAGCCTTACGAAGTATACTATCGGCTTTCAGGCAGTTGGTATAAGCCCTTTTCAGGAAAATAAGTTCCAATCCGCTGTCTTTAGAATCACCAGCTATTTCATTTTCAGATCGTTTCCACATTTCATATTCAAATCTTTCATCTTTGGACAACGAAGAGGGGTCAATATCTTTTCCGCTGTATTTACTTTTGTATTTATGATAAACCCGGGCTGCTTCATAGGAGTCCTGCTCAACGTTTTGTCCGTCACGGCCGCCAAGAAAATTCCAGCCATAGATATCATCCACATAACCATTTTTGTCGTCATCAATTCCGTTACCCGGAATTTCTTTTGGGTTTTTCCATAATACTGCTTTCAGGTCCTCATGCAATGTATCGATACCGGAATCAATAACAGCAACGATAACTGTTTTGCTTTTGAGCTTTTTGGTTTTTACAAACTGGTATGCTTTGTCAACGCTGAGACCGTAATAACCGGTTGTTGCTTTATCCATCATGTGCCAACCCTTTGGAACTTCATCTTTCTGTGCAAAGAGTACGGAAGATACCAGCCCACAGATGGCAAGGAGGGAGGTACGTTTCATTGAAATGATCATGTGTTAGGTTTTATACTGCAAATTTGGTGTAAGCGTAAAAATACTGATTACCATTCATACATTTTACATAAATAAAGCCCCGTCAGGAAGGGCTTTTATGATTTTTTTGACGGATGGTAATAGTAATAGGTTGCCTGTGTATTGTTTGAGATCAATTTTTGGCTAATAATTACACATCAAACTTTATTCCCTGCGCTAATGGAAGGGAAGTGCCGTAGTTAATGGTGTTTGTCTGGCGACGCATATAGACTTTCCATGCATCACTACCACTTTCCCGGCCTCCGCCTGTTTCTTTTTCCCCACCAAAAGCACCACCGATTTCGGCACCACTGGTTCCAATGTTTACATTGGCGATACCGCAATCGCTACCGGCATGTGACAAGAATTGTTCTGCCTCCCGTAGGTTCAGTGTCATGATGGAAGAAGACAAACCCTGTGGTACTTCGTTTTGAATGGCAATTGCCTCATTAATTGTTTTATATTTTAATAAATATAAGATGGGAGCAAAGGTTTCATGCTGAACAATCTTATAACCAGGTTGTGCTTCTGCAATGCAAGGCTTTACATAGCAACCGCTTTGATAGGCTTCACCACTTAACTGCCCGCCTTCCACAACAAAATTCCCGCCTTCAGCTTTACATTTTTCAATAGTATCCAGGTACATTTTAACTGCATCCTTATCAATCAATGGGCCGACATGGTTATTCTGGTCCAGGGGATCGCCGATACGAAGTTGTTTATAAGCAGCAACCAATTTGTTTTTCACTGATTCATAAATTTCTTCCTGTATGATCAATCTTCGTGTAGATGTGCAACGCTGGCCGGCGGTACCAACAGCCCCAAACAGTGAACCGAGTACTGCTATATCAAGGTCTGCATCTTTTGAAATAATGATAGCATTGTTACCACCTAACTCCAATAAAGCCCTTCCTAATCTTGCACCAACGGCTGCGCCAACAGCTTTGCCCATCCGTGTAGAGCCTGTGGCAGAAACCAGGGGAATCCGGGTGTCTGCTGACATCCATTCACCTACTTCACGGCCGCCAATGATTAATCCGCAAACACCTTCCGGGATATTATTCTTTTTAAATACGTCTGCAATAATGTTCTGGCAGGCCACACCACATAATGGAGCTTTCTCCGAAGGTTTCCAAACACATACATCCCCACATACCCAGGCCAGCATAGTGTTCCAACTCCACACAGCAACCGGAAAATTGAAAGCTGAAATAATTCCCACTATGCCCAGGGGATGGTATTGTTCATACATCCGGTGGCCGGGACGTTCGCTGTGCATCGTAAACCCGTGGAGTTGTCTTGAAAGGCCCACTGCAAAATCACAGATGTCAATCATTTCCTGCACTTCGCCATAACCTTCCTGTAAACTTTTTCCCATTTCGTAGGAGACTAGTTTTCCCAGCGGTTCTTTATGAGTTCTTAATGCTTCACCAACCTGTCTTACAATTTCACCTCTTTTAGGAGCAGGCATCAACCGCCATGTTGTAAAAGCCTCTTCTGCTTTTGTGATGACGACTTCATAGCTTGCTTTATCAGCGGCGATAACAGTACCAATTTTTTTACCGTCAACAGGGGAGAAGGAGTCGATCGTTTCTCCTGCTGATTTTATCCATTTCGTACCTGTGCTTACACCATTATTTGTTGTTTCTATCCCGAGGGTTTTGAGGAAATCCATATAGCAATAAATTGAGGCTGCAAAGGTAGGAAGAGAGGGGGAGATAATGGGTGATGATAATAGCAATACAAGCTATTATCGGAAGGAGCTGAAGCTAATAACTCATTTAATATTGTTCATTTTCGTTGGGAAAGTCTTTTGCCTTCACATCGCTGATATATTGTTGAACGGCTTTGGTAGCCTGTTCATGAATATTTAAATATTGGCGAAGGAAACGGGGTTTGAATTCGGTATTGATACCAAGCATATCATGCATGACCAATACTTGTCCATCACAATTACCTCCGGCGCCAATGCCAATAGTAGGAATGGAAATACTTTCAGAAACTTCTTTGGCTAAGGCAGCGGGAATTTTTTCCAGCACAATGGCAAAGCAACCGGCTTCTTCAAGCAGTTTGGCGTCTCTTCTTAATT
The DNA here is from genome assembly GCA_016719015.1 of Chitinophagaceae bacterium. Classification (GTDB taxonomy): domain Bacteria; phylum Bacteroidota; class Bacteroidia; order Chitinophagales; family Chitinophagaceae; genus JJ008. Next base: position 115,624 of record JADKAZ010000001.1, on the reverse strand, counting down.
TATTGGCTTCATCTTCTTCTTTTGCTCTGACAGTATAAGTTCCGAACCTATAAATAGATTGTGGTGTTAATCCTAAATGCCCCATTACCGGTATGCCTGCGGAAACAATTTTTTTAATACTATCCAGTACTTCTTCGCCTCCTTCGAGTTTTATCGAATGACCACCAGTTTCTTTCATAATGCGAACAGCAGAAGCTAAAGCAATGTCAGAATTAGATTGATAAGAACCAAATGGCAGATCGACTACCACCAAACATCTGTGCACACCCCGAATAACAGAAGAAGCATGGTAGATCATCTGGTCTAAAGTAATTGGCAATGTTGTTTCATGTCCGGCCATTACGTTGGAAGCTGAATCGCCAACCAAAATCACATCAATGCCTGCACCATCAATAATTTTGGCAAAAGAAAAATCATAAGCTGTCAACATGGTGATTTTTTCACCGGCAGCTTTCATTTTTAGTAACGTGTTGGTGGTTACTTTCTTAATTTCTTTATTAACACTCATGCTTACTGTTTGATGTAATGTTGGAATTGTTTTCGAATTAAATTTCAATCTCCTTCAGCCTGACCTCTTCAAAAAGGGTATGAATTAATCCATCCGCCAAACCAATCTTGGGAACAAAAATTTCTTCTGCATCAGCCCATCGCATGGCATTAATATAAATAAGCAGGGCGGGAACAATTACATCGGCTCTGTCTTCTCTTAGTTTATGCAGGCTGATACGTTGCGCCAGGGAAAGGTTGCTGAATTCTTTATAGTAATCTCTCAGCAGGTCAAGCGTCAATGGTTTTCCTTCTTTTCGCTTTGAAATGGAGAATATTTTATTGATGTTACCGCCAGAACCGATAGCGGTTACATGATGGTGTCCTTTTGTTTTGCTACGGATGAATTCCTTCATTTCATCCCAGGTGGCTTCATTTACCTGGTTTTTTAACAGGCGGATAGTACCGATATTAAAGGATTTTTTAAAAATCATTTTCCCATCGCTGAAGAAAGTGAGTTCAGTGCTGCCGCCTCCCACATCTATGTACAGGTAGGATTCAGCAATGTTCATATTCTCAGCAATGTGATTCTCATAAATGAAAGAAGCTTCCTGGTCACCACTGATGATCTCTATTTCGATTCCTGTTTCCGCTTTTACTTTCTTTATAATATCTTTTGCATTGGCTGCATCCCGCATAGCAGAAGTAGCACAGGCTTTTAAGTGCTTTACTTCATAGACATCCAGTAAAAGTTTATAGGATTTAATCGTCTTGATGATCTTTTCAACTTTGGCGGGAGAGATTTCTCCTTTGTCAAATACATCAAAACCTAAACGTAACGGCACACGTACCAAAACGGCTTTAATAAAATCGGGGATACCTTGTGGGCCGGAAATTACATCTGTTATTAATAATCTTGCTGCATTACTTCCAATATCAATTGCTGCCAGTCTCACGGTTGATCTTTGTTTTATTGAACAGGTAGTTATATGTTTCTACCTGTGATCGGATTTTCTTTTTTGTTGTTCTTACGTACTCATTACTTAGTTCATTATCAAGCCACCTTGCTTTTACATTATCCTGTAGCTGTATGTCAAGAATGTCTTTCAGTTCCTGTTTAAGTTGTTGATTCCAGATGGGACAGGTAGCTTCTACACGGTGTTCAAGATTTCGAACCATCCAGTCAGCCGAAGATATATAAACTTTCTCTTTGCCCCTGTTATGAAATACCCACACCCTTGCATGTTCGAGGTATTCGTCTACAATGCTGATAGCCCGTACTGGCTTTTCATATTTTTTGTTTTCCGAAAACATACAGAAGACACCACGGATGATTAACTTGATCTGTACGCCGGCTTTTGCTGCATCATACAACTTTTGAATCATCTCTTCATCACTCAGCGAATTCATTTTTAATGTAATGGCTGCTGCTTTCTTTTTTCTTGCCTGTCTTATTTCTTCATCAATCAGTTTGATCATCTCTTTTTTTACAAACCCCGGACTTGGTATTACGACTTTGCAATCCCGTAAGAAATTCATACCGGTTTTTGGTTGTTCAAGAAAATTAAAAATACGGCTTACGTCTGCCATTATCTTTTGGTTGGAAGTGAGTAGGCAGTGGTCGGCATAGACTTTTGAAGTTCGTTCATTCAGGTTGCCAGTACTTACAAATCCATACATCAGGAAATTATTATCCTTTGTTCTTTTTTTGATGACACAAATTTTTGAGTGCACTTTCATATTCGGTATTTCCACCAGTACTTTAGCTCCCTCGTCTTCAAGCCTGTTTTTCCATTCAATATTCGCTTCCTCCTCAAACCTTGCCCGTAGTTCCAGCATGACTACAACTTCTTTTCCATTTCGGACCGCATTGATCAGCGCATTAATAATTTTGGAATTTTGTGCCAGTCTGTAGCAAGTTATTTTGATGGTGGTAACATCAGGGTCGAATGACGCTTCACGGATTAAATCAATCAGGGGAAGAAAAGAATGATAGGGGAAATGCAGCATTACATCTTTTTCCAGTATTACATCTGTAACACGACGAACAGTTAGTAAGGGGTGATCAAATGGTTTTTTCCGATGACGTTTTTCTTTAAACACCTGTTCCGGAAAGTCCATAAAGTGGCGGAAGTTATGAATCCTGCCGCCGGGTATCAGGTTATCTCTTTTTGATAAGTTTAGTCTTCTTACCAGGTATTCCAGTAATCCCGGATCCATTTCCCGGTCATACACAAAGCGGACTGGTTTCCCTTTGCGGCGGTTTTTAATTCCTTTTTCAATCTTTTGTATGATGTTGGTGGAGACATCCTCATCAATATCAATTTCCGCATCCCGGGTTACTTTAAAAATATGTGATTGATACTGGTCGTACCCGAAGTAAGAAAAAATATCTGGTAAATTAAATCGAATTACGTCTTCTAAAAGTATGATATGGCTTTCGTCTGACTTTGGTGAAGGCAATATAGTAAACCGTCCCAGTGACCGGCTTGGTATTTCGATCAGGGCATATTTTCTTTTTAAAGCACTTTCCTTTTTCCACATCACTACAGCCAGGTAAATCGATTTGTCTCTCAGTACTGGAAATTCAGGAATGTTTTCAATCATCAATGGAATTACATCCGAACTTACTTCTTCCTCAAAATAATTACGAACAAAATTCTGTTGCTCCGGGTTCAATTCTTTTTCTGTACGGATGAATATTTTTTGTTCTTTTAACTGGGTCATTACTTCTTCCCATATCCTGTTAAACTCTCCCTGCTGGTTAAGCACCGTCATCTGTATTTCATCAATAATTTGCTGAGGGTTGTTCTCCAGGTGCATATTGGCCTTATTGCCCAGCTGTATCATTCTCCGGAGTGTAGCTACCCGTACCCGAAAGAATTCATCCATATTATTGGAGAAAATGCCGAGAAACCTGATACGTTCACGCAGTGGAACAGTAGAATCTGCGGCTTCCTGTAAAACTCTTGCATTAAAAGAAAGCCAGCTGATGTCACGGGCAATTGTTTTTCTTTTGTCGTGGTGTGCCATGCGATAAAATTTTCTGGAATAAGTAAAATTAATAAACGAAAGTTAAGTATTGTATAAGTGATTTTTTATTCGATCCACTTGGGGTGAATTAATAATTGACGCCGAAGACAGAAAAACTTGCCCATTGGGCTGGATTCTTGAATTTTTTTCTTGTATCCAACTCCGCCAACCGTAATGGTTCAGATGGACAAAACAGATTTTCGTTTTGCAAATGATAAACAAACCGGTTCATTAAATACGCTGTAGCCTCATCATCCACATTCCACAAACTCATAACAACCTGGCTGGCTCCAGCAATAAGAAATGATCTTGCTATTCCTGCAGTAATACCTGCTTCCATCGACTTTCCTAAGCCTGTCTGGCAGGCAGAAAGAATAACTAACTGGGGAAACCTGTTTTCATCGGAGTGAGTACTATCCCTCAAAGCCATAATATTTCGTGTGGTAAAAAATGGATCTTTGTTTCCCGCCAATACGAGAAAGTTATTATCCTTCGGATTTTCTTCGCTGGAGATGCCATGTGTTGCGAAGTATGCAACATCGCAGTTTCTGATATTACTGAGTACATTGGCCTTGGTGGCCTCAGCACCTTCCAGTAAAACATAATCTCTGGCATATGACAGGTTGCCGGCAATTTCTTTTTTAGCTCCGGGCAAATCAGGAAAATCATATTTGGAATTGGTGGGATAGCTTGGGTTAGAAACAAAAAGCGGCCTTTCCAGAGAAAACGAAACCGAGTCTGCATAGGCCAGACCGGGATTTTTTTTAATTAATCGCTTTCGAATCGCTATCAGGTCAAGTAAACTTGGGGCAATGCTGAAACTGCATTTATCAATTAAATAGGAACTGTCTTTATAGGGCTGCAAGAGCTGAAAGGGAAATGCACCAATCGTAAAGGATGGAATCACAATCAGGTGTTCATACCTGGCATCAAAACTATCAGGAAGAAGTATACCGGTTGCGTTTTTAATGGCTTTATCAAAACTCAGTCCCGGTGTTGATTTTTTGGGTGCCGGTTTTAGTCCTCTTTCAACAGGGGCTCTGTTGGCAACCAGGTTATAAATATTTAATGAGTTATAAACGTCTATGTTTAATTTTTCAAGCTTTTCTTTACTGATGGGGATTGCTTTTTGCTCTTGTACTTTTCCGGGGGTAATAAAAAAACGAAATAATGTATCCTTATTAAATACAAAAAAAAGCACTGCGATTTTTGATGATATAGTAGCAGGAAATAATCGATTAAGTTCTTTCGCAAAATCTTCAAGGGAAGAAATTCCGGCATTGCCCCGGGCCATGTATTTTTCAATTTCGGGATCTGACATACTCCTCGTCGCATATCCCTGTTTCAACTGGGCTTCATATATTTTTAAAATATCCTGCTCATCTGCACTGTTAGTAACTGGCTGTGTATGGGCAGTTTGAAAAAGTAAGTAACAAATGGCAGATAGCAGCCATCGTTTTTTTAAGAGTAACATATATAGTGCCGGTTAGTGTTGCTAATATAGAACTCTTTTTGAAGAGGTCATTCTCTTTTATGAATGATTCGCTGGATTGGAACAAAGGCTTTAGTTTTTAGCTTAATTTATTGAAATTCTTTTATTGTACTTATTATAATAGGGTGGTTATCTTCACTGGGAAGAAAAAAATTGTTTTTTATTAACTTCGCCTTCCAACTTTTAACCTTAACCCATGGCTGAGCATAGTCATCAGTTAGCTGCTATACTTTTTGCTGATGTTGTCGGTTATACATCGATGATGCAGGAAAATGAAGAATCCGCTGTACAAAAAATAAATCGTTTCAGGGAAACGGTGGAATTAATTGCGGGTGAGCTGGATGGCAAAATCATCCAGTATTATGGCGATGGGTCGCTACTTCTTTTTCATAGCTCAACAGATGCTGCCGAATTTGCAAAATTACTCCAGGAAGATTTGCAGGCAGATGCCGTAATACCTGTACGTATTGGTATCCACATGGGTGATGTGCTGGTACATGGCAACAATATATTCGGGGATGTGGTAAATATTGCTTCCCGGATACAGGCATTGGCGCCAGCTGGGGGTATTTACATATCAGAAGTTGTATACAGAAATATTGTCAATAAAAAAGAACTTGAATCGATTTTTATACGGGAAGAGAAGTTGAAAAATGTAAAAGAACCGATCCGCATTTACCAGCTTCTGACAGCTGATAGTCCTGCTTTGGGAGCGACCGCATATAAAGAGGTTCCAGAAGTTATTACCAATGCTAATAGTATTGCCGTTTTGCCATTTGCCAATATAAGCAGCGACCCGCAACAGGATTATTTTAGTGATGGGCTTACCGAGGATATTATAACCCAGCTTTCGAAGATCAGGGCTTATAAGGTAATATCCCGCACTTCAGTAATGCAGTACAAGCAAACCCCGAAGTCTGTGAAAGAAATAGGAAAAGAGTTAGGTGTATCACTAATATTGGAAGGCAGTGTACAGCGACAGGGAGATAAAGTCCGGATCACCGCCCAGTTGATTAATGCCGTTATGGATGAACACATCTGGGCAGAGTCGTATGACAGACCAATGAACGATATTTTTTCCATTCAACGGGAAGTGGCGTTGGCGATTGCTGCGGTTCTCAATACCACTCTCTCAAAGAGAGAAACACAAGAGCTGGATTACATACCAACCTCCGACCTTCAGGCTTATGACCTTTATTTAAGGGGGAAAATGCTGATGGAGAAAAGGAATAAAAGTGATCTGCTCATTGCCCGTGATTATTTTCAACAAGCTGTTGCCCGGGATACCTCATTTGCGGCTGCGTTTTCCGGGCTTGCAGATTCTTTTTTGCTTTCTTCTTTCCGCGGTTATGAAGACCCTGTTCAAATGCTATGGCAGGCTAAGAAAAATATTGATATTGCTACCAGTCTTGATTCATTCTCCGGTGAAACACAGGCTTCGTTGGGTTACTGGTATTTTCAGAATTTTGACTGGCATGCCGCAGAAATCACTTACCGGCGTTCTATAAACCTGAACGCCAATCAGTCTAACGTATACCTCTGGTTAGCCATTCTTTTGCAGGCAAAGGGGGACAATGAAGAAGCTCTGAAAGTGTATGATATGGGTATTGAAATAAACCCGATGTGGGATTTTCTGCTAAAGAATAAAGTAATGGCATTAGTAAATATGAACAATGAGGAAGAGGCGGTGGCTTTACAACAGGTAAGGATTGAAAAAGCTGGTAATGATAGCAGCCTGAAAAGAAGCCGTTATGGAGAACTCTCCCGGCTTTACTGGACATTCAATAATATGAATGCAGCAAAGGAGGCTGCAAAAAAGTCGGGTGATCTGGCATTGATAAATTTTATTAAAAATGGGGATACCTCATTATTAGTGAAAAAAGTTGACGATCATTACCAGGCTATGAAAAGCAGGAGTGAACATATCTCTGAATTATGGATGGGGCTAGACTATGCTCATGCTGGTGCCCGGGAAACAGCCATCAATTGTTTCAATAACGCTATTGCTTTAAAAGAGGCTGCCATTTCTTTATTATTGATCCGGGACTTTGAATTTCTGAATATTAAATACCTCAATATGGCTCTTATCAACCGGAAGGTGAAACAGCTAATTAATTTCTGAGAATGCAATGCTGGTTTGCTGACATTGATGTTTTTCTTCTCACATTTTTCCCCCATCATTGTGAATAACTGCCTGATAGCCAAACCTTGTTTTCACTTTGTTTAATGTAAATTCGCCGCTGACCTAAACAAGAAAACCGTGAGATTAAAAAGCTTAGAAATCAAGGGCTTCAAGAGTTTTGCTGACAAGACTATAGTGAGTTTTGATGATAATATTACTGGTATAGTAGGCCCCAATGGCTGTGGCAAGTCAAATATTGTTGACAGCATCCGCTGGGTTATTGGCGAACAGAAGATCAGCCACCTGAGGAGTGAGAACCTGGATAGCCTGGTGTTCAATGGTTCTAAGACCCGTAGTGCAAGCGGTCTCGCTGAGGTAAGCCTGACGTTTGAGAATACTAAAAATCTATTACCCACTGAATTCAGTACCGTAACCATCACCCGTAAATTTTATAAAAGTGGTGAAAGTGAGTACCGCTTAAATGATGTTCAGTGCCGGTTAAAGGATATCCAGAATCTTTTCATGGATACAGGTATCAGTACCGATAGTTACGCCATCATCGAACTGGGAATGGTAGATGATCTCATTAAAGACAAGGATAACAGCCGTCGTCGGATGTTGGAACAAGCAGCAGGCATTTCTATTTACAAAACAAGGAAGAAAGAGGCGAAACAAAAATTAGATGCTACCGAACAGGACCTTGCCCGTATTGAAGATTTGCTTTTTGAAATCAATAACCAGCTAAAGGCACTGGAAAGTCAGGCTAAGAAAGCAGAAAAATATCATGAGATTAAAAAAGATTATCGTGAAGTAAGTATTGAGCTTGCAAAAGCCGCATTGGAGGGTTTTAATCTTTCGTACAAAGAACTGAACGAGCAACAAGATATTGAAACTGATAAACGGGTAAAACTGGAAGCTGAAATTGCAAATGATGAAGCGGGGCTGGAGCAGGAAAAATTAACTTTTATTGAAAAAGAGAAGCAATTGCAGGCTATGCAGCATGCTTTTAATGATATAGTGCAAACTGTTCGCAGTAAGGAAAATGATAAAAATCTTTCAGCACAACGTCTTGAACATCTGCGGGAGAAAGAAAGCAGTCTGAAAGACTTTTTACAAAAAGCTGAGGGCAACCTGAAAGGCATTGAAGAAAGCATTGGGTTTACCATCATGCAGGTGGAAGAGGAAGAAAAGGCATTGAAAGGATTGAATGAACAGTTGGAACAACTTCGTCATGAAGTGGATGCCAAGAGAAATGTGCTGGATGAAAAACGCAAGGCCCTGGATAATCTCCGGAGTGAAAATCAGCAGATACAGCGCAACCAGTTTGATGCAGAGAAGAGAGTAGCTGTAGCGGACACCTCTGTATCGAATCAGCAGCGGGTCATTGCACAGATAGAAGAAGAAAGAAAGCAGCGGGAAGATCAACGCCAGCATCTAGATAATGACAGGGGATTGAAAGAAAAAGAACTTGAGATTAAGAAAGTAGACCTGGAACAATTGCAGCATCACCAGGAAAACACCAAAGATCAGATTTTACAAACACAGGCCGTTCTGGATGGTCTTCGCAATAATCTCGCTGAAGAAAACAGGAAGCTGGATGCTAAGAAGAATGAACATGATTTGCTGAAAAGCATGATTGATTCAATGGAAGGCTACCCGGATTCGGTAAAATTTCTTCATAACAATTCTAACTGGAACCATAATTCCCCTATTCTTTCTGATGTATTATATGTAAATGAAGAATACAGAACCGCATTGGAGAATGTACTTGAGCCTTACCTTAGTTATTATGTGGTAAATGATTTACAAGAGGGATTACAGGCAGTGCATTTATTGGATGAAAATAAAAAAGGAAAGGCCAACTTTTTCTTACTAAACAAATTTGCTGAGCAACAGGCGGAAATCTCCACACATCGGTTGGAAGGAGCAATTCCTGCATTGAGTGTGGTAGAAGTAGAAGAGAGATACAGGAAACTTGCTGAACATCTTTTGGGAAATGTATTTATCGCTGACAGCGAAGATGCTTTGCAAAACAGCAATGGTTTTGTAGTAATTGAAAAGAACGGTAAGTATGTGAAAGGAAAATACTCTCTTACCGGTGGTAGTGTGGGAATGATTGAAGGAAAGAAGATTGGCCGTGTAAAGAATCTTGAAAAATTACAAGAGGAAATATCCGTTCAGTCAGTAGTGGTGGAAGCATTGCGTTCTGAAATACAGGCCCGCCATAATGAAGTGATTGCTTTTAATGAAGATTTGAGAGAAACCACGATCCGGGATACGGAAAAAGAAATTCAGCAACTGACCAACGAAGTATTCTCTTTGCACAATAAACTGGAGAATATACATTCAATGCAGACGAGCAGCCAGCACCGGTTGGAAGAACTGCATTTGCAAACACAGCAAACATTAAGTTCTGTGGAAGGAGTGAGGGAGCAATTAAATGATTTCAATGGACAGTTACAGGCCAATGCAGCCAAACTTACAGAAGCGGATGAAGCATTTAAATTAACAGAAACAGAGTACAACGAAGCGAACCGTCAGTATAATGAGTTCAACCTGAATGTTACAAAACAGCAAAGCAAAATTGCCGGGTTGAAGCAGGAAATGGAGTTCAAAAAGAATCAACTGAATGACCTGAAAGGACAAATTGAGAATAATACAGCACAATTAGCGGAGACCGGAAACAATATTGAACAGTCTGCTCAATCGTTAAAAGATATTGAAGAAGGATTGCTCCAGTTAATGAAAAGTAAGGAAGAGGAAGAACTCAGATTAAACGAAGCAGACCAGGCATATTATAATTTCCGTAACCAGTTGGCAGAAAAGGAGAGTGAGATTCGCCACAAAGCAAAAGATAAAGAACAGGTAGAACATATGCTGGCTGCTATTAAGGATAAACTGAATGAATTGAAACTGCAATTAGCAGGAATGAAGGAAAGGTTGAATGTAGAATTCAGGATTGACCTCGAAAGTATTCTTGGAGAAGCAAGAACAGGAGAAGTAGCGGTGGAAGAGTTGCAGGAGAAAGCAGACAGGATGAAGAAGCGGTTAGAAAATCTTGGAGAAGTAAATCCTACAGCGATTGAGGCATTTACTGAAATGAAAAAACGTTATGATTTCATTGTAGAACAAAGAGATGACTTATCAAGTGCCAAAATAAGTTTGTTAAAAACAATTGAGGAAGTAGAGATTACAGCTAACCAGAAATTTTTGGAAACATTTCACCTGGTAAGGGAAAACTTTCAGAAAGTGTTTAAGACGTTGTTTACCGATGATGACCAGTGTGATCTTGTACTGGAAAATCCCGATAATATCGCCGAAACAGGTATTGATGTAATTGCGAAACCAAAAGGTAAACGTCCTTCTTCCCTGACCCAGCTCAGCGGTGGCGAGAGGACGTTGACAGCAACTGCCTTATTGTTTGCTATTTACTTAATCAAACCTGCGCCGTTCTGTATTCTGGATGAAGTAGATGCACCGCTTGATGATGCCAACGTAGGTAAGTTTACCAATATGATTCGCCAGTTCAGTGATAACTCGCAGTTCATCATTGTTACGCACAATAAAATGACGATGAGTACAGTGGATGTAATCTATGGGGTAACGATGCAGGAACCGGGTGTGAGCAGGTTGGTGCCGGTGGATTTCAGGAACCTGGAAAAGCAGAATTAATTGGTGAATGGTTAATTGTCAATTGTGAATAGGTGCAAATAAATTGAAAGTCTGGGTAATGCCAGACTTTTTTTATTTTCGGCAAAATCAGAAATAGTTTATGAGAACAATTATTTTACTCGTCGTCTCCAACATCTTCATGACTTTTGCCTGGTACTTTCATTTAAAACAGGAAGGATGGCCTTTGTGGAAAGCTATTGTAATCAGCTGGGCGATTGCTTTTTTTGAATATTGCCTGATGGTGCCGGCAAACCGGTCTGGTTATGCTAAAGGAATGTCCGGATTTCAACTGAAAATGATACAGGAAGTAATAACGATAGTAGTGTTTGGATTCTTTGCTGTATTATACCTGAAAGAACCCTTTCACTGGCGGTACCTGGTGAGCTTTGCCTTTTTGATAGGAGCTGTTTATTTTATGTTTAGTAAGCGGTTTGGATAAACTAACCAGCTGATGTAATTCTGGAGCGTTGGTCTTCCCTTTGTTTTTGTCGCTTGCTGAAATCTGATTTAATTTTATGTACAAAGGCAGACCCGCAGAAATATATGCCGCTGCATAATAAAAAGGCTGCAACTATTGCCCAGAAATACCAGTCACCTTCTTTTCCAGTTTCGAAAAAAGCGTAAAAAGTGACAAGAACGCTTCCGATAATTGAACTAAATCCAAGAAGCATTTTGCTGAAATATTTTTCCTGATGGCTATTTGACATATGTAATAAGTTGGTAATTGGTTAATCAAAAATAGGAAAAAATAATTTTATCATAATTTAACTGAACTTGACTTTTAATTACCACGATGATTGTTATTTTTAAATTGTAAAATGTAAAGATGAAACGATTGTTATTTGTTGTTTCCCTGATCATGGCTGTTCAGTTTGCTGGTGCACAAGAAGCTCCTGAAGGCCTATTTATAGCCTCTAAAGCCCCTGATTTCAAAGCAAAAGATCAGAATGGAAAAGAGGTTAGATTGAAAGACCTGCTGAAACAAGGTAAAGTGGTTTTGGTGTTTTACCGTGGGTATTGGTGTCCTTACTGCAATAAGGAATTATCCAGGTTGCAGGATTCATTGCAACTGATAAAAGATAAAGGGGCAACGCTGATAGCTATATCCCCTGAAAAACCAGAAAATATTACTAAAACGGTGGAGAAAACAAAAGCTGAATATTCTATTCTTTATGATGAAGGGTTAAAAATAATGAAGGCTTACGAAGTTGAGTTTGAAGTACCCGAGAATACAATTACCCGCTATCGTAATTCCGGTATTGATTTAGAGAAGAACAATGGTGGTAATGGAAAATATCTGCCGGTACCGGCTATTTATATTATCGACAAGGAATCAACTGTTACCTACCGTTTCTTTGAACCCGATTACAAGAAAAGACCAAGTGTGCTGGAAATATTGAAAAACTTATAACTTTTAATTTCCTTTTTCTGCTACTACGCATAATGACTGGACCAGTAATTTATCGCCATCGAAATCTATGATTGGTTCATCAGCAGGTCGTTCTTCAACGAATTGTAGTTTAGCATCAGTAAGCTGTAATTTCCACTTGTCAGTTTCGTAAAATGTGAAGCCATATTTGGTAAAAGGCATTTTAAGCATACTTTCTTTGGTACGGACCGTTGCATAAAACCTGCCTCCGGGTTTCAGTACCCTGCATATTTCCAGTAAATGCTGATGGGGTTCATCCCAAAAGTAAATGACGTTGATGCAAAATATTTTATCAAAACTGTTGTCTGGGAAAGGCATCTGTTGACTGCTGCCGAAGTGAAGCGAAAGTTTACCACTCTCCATATTTTCCTTATTATTTCCTTTGGCAGTATTGAACATGGTTTCTGAAAAATCAAGACCGGTAACTTTCAGACCTTCTGCTTTTGCAAAAAATTTATCAAAGAATTTTCCGTTGCCAAAACCGATTTCAAGTATCGACTGACCGGAGGATGGTTGCATTACGCTTAGTGTAAAATCATACAAAAACTCATTCGCCTTATTCATCATGTTGCCAACTCTACTGCCCATCGCACCGTTGGGGCGGCGAAGTTGCTTTGCCATCATTTTAAACTTCAGCCGTTGGAAAAATTTTTTGAACATGAAATAGGAATTGAACTTATAACCCGAATTATTTCCAGACAATCTTACCAATTTTTCCGTTCCCACCTGCAAGGTAAATGGCGGAACCTTGTTTTGCAATCCGGCAAACATGGAAACCTTCTTTACTTATCCATTGCCATGTTCTGCCCGAATTAAATGAATAATCCACACCATTGATACCACAACTTAATAAATCATTTTTTGATAAATACTCAACACAACTGCGATAGCCATGTGGTGGAATCGTGGGGGCTTTCCATGTTTTGCCTCCATTGGAAGAGATAAAGCAATTTTTTTCGGAAGAAGAATCGGCATTAAAATCGCCACCAACAATAACCATCTGTTTACCGGGTTTTCCGCTGCCATTATCGTAAACATCAATTGAATTAGCTCCGGTTGTTTCTTTCCCTTGTAAAATGGGAATAACGGCTTTACTGGTTACAGTAAAAAGACTTGCTGTTAAGCCTCCGCTGACAAGGATGAATTTTTTGCTTTTATAAAGCCTGATATTAGAACCACTGGCCGCAAAAAAGGCTTCGCCTGAATCAGTAGCGGGTCTCTTATCTGTTGACAACTCTTTCCATGTTTCTCCGCTATCATATGTTTCGGCCATAAAGGCTCTTCCTGCAATCGGATCACCCACTACCATTCCATATTCATTGTTCCAAAAATCCATGGCATCAAGGAACATTCCTTTGGCTTTGTTTTCATATACAACTTTCCAGGTATCGCCTCCATCTGTTGTTTTTAAAATATAGGCTGGTTCAGCAATTCCCATGATAATGGCGGTACTTCCATCAAAAGCTTCTATATCCCTGAAATCAGTTTTTTCAAATCCTTTTACCGTCATCCATTTCCAGTTCTTTCCTCCATTACTTGATTTACCGACAGTGCCATTACTACCGCTTACCCAAACAATATTATCGTTCACAACACTCAGGCCCCGGATACTTGTTTTGTTTCCTGTCGTTACTATTTCTACAGAAGGTTTTTGTGCAACAACAAATTGAGTAAGTAATAAAACGAAACATAATAAGATGGTACGATCTTTCTTCATATTTAAAAATATCGCTCAAAGTAAACTGTTCTATTGATATTTCATCATCGTTCTTTTCGAACTGCCATCATCAAACAATTCCATTACTGCATACGCCGGGGCAAACTCCTGGAACGATCCGCCCCACCAATTGCCTGAAACTGCACCATTGCAATAATATTTAATGCCGAGATATTCCAGTTCATCCTGCAGGTGGATATGTCCACTGATGCAAAGTTTTATAGTAGAATACTTACGAAATATTTTTTTTAATGTCAAAAAGTCGGTGTGCATCAGGTTCCTTTTTATCAGCAGGTCACCGTTGGTTTCTGTCTTATCAAAAAACAAGCTGGAACAAATAGATAGAATTGGAATATGTGAAACGATACAAATGAATTTATCCGCAGGGATGGCGGCTAATTCCTGTTGTAGCCATTCCAACTGGGTTTCATCCAGCTTACCGATATAACCCCCGGCGGGGTTAAGTTGTGTACTGTCTAATACAATGAAATGCCAGCGGCCTTTTGTAAAGCTGTAGTATCGCTTCATTTCCAGTATTTCCTGTACCCATTGCTTACCGTATAGCCTGTCGTTATCTGGTTTTTCGCCTTTGATGAACCATCCCCATACATCATGATTACCGATAGTATGATACACCGGAAGACTATTTTCTTTCTGTAAAACATTTTTGAACAGATTCCATTGCGTCTGTGTTCTATCTTTGCTTGCTTCCAATGCATCCATAATGGCATCTCCACCATTGATGATAAAATCAATTGGTTGTTTTAATCCCTGTACATGCTGCAATGCTTTGGCCATTCCGGTTTCAGGAATTAGCCCGGGTTTTACATGTATGTCTGTAAGATGTGCAAAGCGGAGAGCTTTCTTTTTTCCCTCTTCAGCAAATGATAAAGACGGGAGAAGGCTGCTTCCGATAACAGCCGCAGCTGTTTGTAAAAATCCTTTCCGCTTCATACATGAAAAGGTAAACAATATTTGTAAGCGATTATTTTAGTTGTGTCAGCAATTCTTCTTTGCTCACCACTCCCTGTTTGCGCCACACCTCTTTTCCTTCTTTGTAAACTATAAAAACAGGTATGGGCTCTACGTTCAGTGCCTTCATTACATCGGTATGGATGCCGGCATCCACTTTTACCAATAGGAAGTTCAGTTCTTTATTGTTTTGCAGTTCATCAAGTACGGGATTCATCTTCACACAGGGCGGACACCAGGTGGCACCAAAGTCAACCAGGGTGGTTTTATCTTTCGGGATGCTTGCCCAGTATTGTTCAACGGTCAGTTGTGTTTCATTACTTTTCCCTTCTAATGGCTTACTGGCATTTTTCCAGGCGTTGATACCGCCGGTGAGTTCCACCACATTTTTGAAACCATTCTTCCGCATCCAATCGGCGGCAGCAGCACTTCTTCCTCCAACAAGACAATAGATATATACTGGCTTGTCTTTATCCACATATTGAATACGGTCAACAAACTGTTTATTCTGAGTCCAGTCGGCCTGAAGGGCATTTTTAATATGCCCGGTTTGGTATTCACCGGCAGTCCGTACATCGAGCAACTGCACATCAGCGGAAGAAATGCCTTTTTCAAACTCATCCGGGGTAAGTTTACTGACAGTGCCCTGTTGCGACTTACAAGAGGTAAATGCGAAAAATAAAAAAGCGAAATAAACGTTCTTCATATTGTTCAGGATTTCCACGAAAATACGACTTTGTCGCCTGTCCAGATCGTTGAATTTCTGTGGATTCTTATCCTATTCGCCGGTAGTGGTAAGCAAAATAGTCTTATTTTTAAAGGTTAAAATAATTCCCTTTTATGAAAAAGCATTTCTTGTATTGGCTGGTGTTGGGATTGATAGTGATAATTGGTTGTCAGAAGGAATCAAGTTTTGAATTAGGTAATACTCCGGCTGAGGGTAGCCTGCAGAGTGATGTGACAGGTGACTGTCTTCCCAAAACAATTAATGGAACCTATGTGGCTACCACTCCGCTGGTGCCCACGACAAATTCGATAACTGTTTCAGTAAATGTAACCCGTACAGGAACTTATATTATTACGACCGATACAATTAACGGATATTTTTTCAGAGGGACGGGAACCTTTACTGCATTGGGGCCCACCAATGTTACGCTAAGAGGTAATGGAACACCCTTTGCCGCTGGTATTGACAATTTTGTGGTGAGCTACGACAGTACTATTTGTGATATTGCTGTTACGGTTTTGCCGGCTGGTGCTGGCGGACCAGCTGTATTTACGTTGGATGGTGCCCCGGCAACTTGTATCGGAGCTGTTGTAAATGGCAGTTATGCCATAAGCACAGCCCTTACAGCTACGAATACGGTAACTATTAATGTAACAGTTACTACTATCGGGACCTATAATATAACTACAACATACCAGGGCATGACCTTTACTAAAAGCGGCACATTTACAACACTTGGTGCCAATACAGTTACATTAGTCGGCTCCGGAACACCAACTACTGCAGGGGTGAATACAGTACCTCTGCCAGTAGGCGCAACCACTTGTAGTTTTGTGGTAAATGTGAGCAGTCCTGCTGTTGGTACATTAGGCGGAAGTCCTGCAGCATGTACACCATCAACGGTAAATGGTATTTATGTTGTTGGTACCCCCATGGCAGCCAGCAACTCTGTACAAATTCAAATAAGTGTTACTACCGCAGGAGTATACAGTATTTCTACAAACACTGTCACAGGGTTTAGTTTTGCAGGCACAGGCACTGTAGCAGTTGGCCCTAACCAATTGATAAATCTTGCTGCAACCGGAACTCCCACTACAGCAGGACCGCAGACATTCCTAGTAACTTTTGGAACCAGCACCTGTACGTTTGTAGTAAATGTATTACCGAACGATTATTTTCCAAGAACAACCGGCAGTAACTGGAGTTATGAATTTGATGATAATGCCAATGACTCTTTGTATAGGAATGCAATTACACCAACACTTGCAGTCGGTGCTGATACTTATAATATTTTTATGCAGAATGATGGAGTAACGCCACCCCCTGATTCCTCTGGTTATTATCGCAGAAGTGGCGGCGATTACTTTGAATGGTTTGATGCTGGTGCTTACATTGGTTATAATCCACCTGCAGTTTGGTCCTCTTATATAATGGTAAAGGATAATGTAGCTGCGGGAACCAATTGGAAATCTGGTGGTTTTGCCGGAGTAATTGCCGGGCCTCCACCAACACCATTGAACATTCGGTTTAGTTTTACTATACCAGCAGGTCAAAAGGATATCGCTGTTACTGTAGTAACTTCTCTTGGAACAGTTACTTATCAGAATGTTATTGTGGTAGAAGAAAAGTTTGAAGTGGAAGTAACCCCAGGCGTTTGGCAGGATGCTACTACTACACTTGATTTTTATGGTAAGAGTTATTATGCCAGGGGTGTTGGTTTAATAAAATATGAAGCACTGAATGCTGCAGGTACTGTGCAAAACACCCAGGAATTGAGGCGTTTCCAGGTATTATAATTTATTAGATACTATTTCAAAATACGTCCCGGATAAACGGGACGTATTTTTTTTACAATCAAAATCCCTTCTTTTGTCCCGACTTCAGCGGTGGTAATTTATAATTATCCAGCACACTTTTTTGCGCAATTATTTTTTCTATGTCTTCAATTTTACGGGGGGCAAAATGGGAGAGGAGTTCATATCCATTTTGTGTAATCAGTAAATCATCTTCTATACGAACGGCGATGCTCCACCATTTTTTATCACACTTACTCCCTTCCGGAATATAAATGCCGGGTTCAATAGTGATGACCATATCTTTCTTCAGGTTTTCATAAAAGCCACGGTCATGTACATCTAAACCAATGTGATGGCCCAATCCATGCGGGTAATATTTACTTACTTCGTTTTTGTTAGTAATGATACCAAGTTTTATTAATCCATCAGCAATAACATTCCTGGCTGCATTCGTCGCATCCATCCATTTAGAACCATCCTTTAATGTTTTAAAAGCGGCCTCCTGTGCATCATATACTAATTGGTAAATGGCTTTTTCTTCTTTGGAGAATTTACCATCCACCGGTATAGTTCTGGTAACATCAGCTGTGTATCCATGGTACTCAGCACCTACATCCATCAACAGCATAGAAGTGCCAATTTTGGTTTTTGTATTTTCCATATAATGCAGGATACATCCATTCTCCCCGGAGCCAATTATGGAGCCATAACCAACTCCCTCAGCCCCATATCGTTTGTGAACGTATTCATGCAGGCCCTGTATCTCCAGCTCAGACATATCAGGCCTTACAGTTTTCATCACTTCATTTTGTCCATAGCAGGAAATTTCTATGGCTTTGCGGAGTAAATTAATTTCTTCGGGAGTCTTAATTTCTCTCAGTTGGGCGGTCAGGTCCTGGTATAGTCTATAATCAAACTTATTTTGCTTTGTCATTTGCTCAGGCATAGCAGACTTTTCTTTAAACTGCTGAATGAGGCTGAAGAGATCAGCTTTTTCATACCTGTTCTTTTTTACATCGGCCGGTAATTGGCTAAGGATTATTTTATCAAATTTTGAAAAATCAATGACAAAATCTTTAAAATCTTTTCCATTCATTACTGTTTTGAATCCGAGTTTTTCATTTACACCGTCTGTTCCCAGTCGCCTGCCATCCCATTGTTCTCTTTGCGGATTTCTTTCCTGCACAAATAAGATTTCATTGAATGACTCCCCGGAAGAGCTTATCTGGTTTTCTTTGAAAACCAACAGGAGTGAATGAGGTTCTTTATATCCCGTGAAATAATACATATCCGGGTTCTGGTGGTAGAAGTAGGTGATATCTTCCGAAAAAGTTCTTTCCGGGTAGGCCAATACAACCATTACTGAATTGTTGGGCATTATTTCACGTAGAGCAGCCCGTCTCCCGGCATGAAAATCTTTACTTAGATAATCAGTAGGAAGATTGTCATCATTTTCCGGGGCTGGTTGAGCAACAGAAAAGGCTGAAAAGGAAACAGCAATAACAATTAAAAATAATCGTACTTGAAAATAATTACGCATAAATGAGGTGATTGAATAGTCTAATGTAGCTTATTTCAATTACCCTCTCTAATGAATTTATATGAACGGATGAAGAGTAGCTGGTGCATTATTCTTCCTCGTCGCCTTCGTAAAAAGCACCGAGATTGTTTTGGAAGTGCTGTTCCCATGCTTTCACAGCATCATCACTGAGACATTCAATTATATCATGCAGTGTATCTTTCTTTAATTTCCAGGTTGTTTCCAGTGGTGCATCAAACCGTTGAATAAAAAGGCAATGGTCCGACTCAACCGCTACTTTGATCATAGTAACGGGAGATTCCTCTTTTTCTTTTACCAGGTAATAGCATCCGGTTTCCAGCAGGTCATAGGTATACATAAGGCTTCCTTTTAATTGTTCTTTACTCTTTAATCCTGGGTTAGAAATTTAAACAGTAACGGTTACTCAAGGCAGGTTGAAATGGTAAGAATTTGACCGGTTAATAATCCTTGTCAAAATTAGGGGATTGACTTGTTTTTGGGCTATGAAATATCTATGTTTGGCGAATTTGAATACAATATGAATATTACATGTAATAGATATTCAATAAGTTAGGGCGATCATTTAATTTTTAAAAACAGGTACTAATTAACCACCTTTTTACAGGAAATTCCAGCAGGGTAACGCCATGTTTCCCGAATACCTTCTTCGCTTACGGTAAGCTCACTTCTACTTTCTTCAAAAGATTTTTCAACGATCTTCCGGTTCAATTCTTCTGAATAATTACCGAATAGCGTTACTATATCCCCGGTGAGGGCCTGGTTCATTTCCCAGGCTTTTGCTGTTGAAGAGCAGGTAAAGTCAAAGACTGAAAATTCAATGTATTTAACTTGCGGAAAACCGAGTGATTTGAAATGGATTTTTTTATTGGTTATGTCATATACGATACTCCATTTTGTGTGTGTGCCCTGAGCAACTTTATCAAGGATGCTAAATGAGTAATCAATCACCGGCATTGAAATATCAGTTTCCTGAAATTGTTTCACCATGTAACAGGCTTTTGCGAAGCGGTTAATTGAGTTATCATTGAATGACAGGTAATCGATAGATGGTGCCGAGACGGCAACCCTGCCCTGGTTTAGTACTGAGGCATAGGCGTTATTTGTAAGAACAGGAAAAGGCATGTCTTTGCCGCTATGTACTTTCATTTTGCCGTCAAAAAATTCAATCGTGGCTGCATTTCCTTTTGCATCGGCCACTAAAAAATGTAAAGGAGCAGTTCCAATAGCTGTAATACGTAGTTTCTTATCTGTCTCAATCAGTTCGTCAACCGTACTGCAATTATCAAGCTGGTATTGTATCCATTGCAATTCCCCAATAGCCGGCCTGGTATCGGCAACCGGGTATTTTGACCCATCCAGCCACATCATCTCAACTACTAACCCTTTTTCGTTCATACCGCCGGTGGGAAATTCTTTGCCGTATTGATTAAAAGTGATGCTGCCATATTGTGATACCCAACTGATCGTTGCTCCGTCTTTTGTTTTGTTGGAAGTTTTCGCCAATCCTTTCTGGTTAGTACAAACCATTCCATTGCCGGTGATCCAGTCATAATTACGGCCAAATATCATCTGCCCGTTTTTATTGATGAAAAAAGTAGTGCAGGCAAAGCTGTAAATGCCAGTAGCGATAATGCCGGACAGCAGCAGGAATAACTTTCTCATTCATTAAAATTAATCACTGCTTATAACGGAAAAAGATAAAATGGTACAAGCGGTGAAATAAAAATACCTCCAGCAGCACAGAGACTGACGGAGGTATCATTTTTTTTAAAATAGGTTAGCTGCTGAAAGGACAATAGTGACTACAGTCTTTCTTTTTTTCAGCTTTCTTTTCAACACCAGCTTTTTTCTTGTTATTATTAAAGCTGGCAAAAGCAACAGCAGTAACGCCTCCCAGTAAAATAACAGCAACTAATATTTTTTTCATACTGAAAATTTAGAAAGAGAAGTTACGATGTTTTTGTATCACATAAATGAATGTTTTGATGAGTGGTGTAACTGGCAGATAAAAGCTCTGCAATGCTTCTCAGGCACTAATGACCTGCTTTAGTTTAACGTTTTTATTGCGCAGATCCAGGCCTCCTTCAAGAACCGATTTAAGATTGGTCATATAAAATCCCCAACCGTTTCCACATTCAATAAAAAAATGCTGTTGTTCATTTATATCTTCCATGGGCATATCCTGTACCAGTTCACAGATCGTTTCACCGTCTTCCTGCTTAATTGCCACGGTGACGATGCAACCACCTGAAAAACTAAACTGCAGTTTATCCCAGCCATTGGCCAAAAGAATTTCCTTTTCCTCGGTAGCAGTATCATCATAACCAAACCAACGCCATTTATACGTATCACCTGCTTCGATATGGCTACTCTTGGTCCGGGGTGTGCCGTCTGCTTTTGTAAACTGTGCAACTCGCAGGAACCAGCTTTCCAATCCCTGCTGTGTTGACCAGGCTGCATAAATAGCTTTTGCCGGTGCTTTGATGGGGATGCGTTTGGTGAATTGTTTCCAGTTATATGACATATAGTAGTTTTTGTGTTGGTATTGTAGTATGCTTCACCCTATTCTGAATCTATAGTTTGAATCCACTTGCACCAGGTTTTTTATTGGCCTCCGCCATTAATACTGTTTGCTTAATTCTTTCTCTTCTTGTCTCTGGCCGTTTGGCACTGTCTATCCAGTATAAAAATTGTTTGCGTACACTTTTAGAAAAATTTAAAAAATTTTCTTTAGCCTTTCTTTTTTTCGATAGTGAATTTTCAAGGTCAGCAGGCAATTCATTATTTTCAGCTGCATTGTCGGTGGCAGTAAGTGTATCCCAACTTCCGTTTTCTTTTGCCAGTTTGATCGATGCAAAACCGGCAGGCATCATCAGCTTTTCTTTACTTAATTTTTCTATCCTTGTCTTATTCAGTTTGCTCCATACGCTTTTTGGTTTACGGGGAGTAAATTTCAGCATCGTTCTTTCTTCATCTAATTTGCGGGGCAGGCTATCTATCCATCCGAAACATAATGCTTCTTCAACTGCTGCCTCATAGCTTACTCTTGGTTTGCCCGTTTCCTTTTTATAATAAATAAACCAAACACCAGGTGATGTTTGGTGATTTTTTTCTAACCATTGCCGCCATTGCTTTCTGTTTTTCGGGTGAGTGGTTTTATAATCAGGTGCAGGCATCAATAAAAATACTGTGTTTTCGAAAGTTGGCAAATAAAATGACCCGTCTTGCCCAAGGCCAGACAGGTCGTATGCTGAAGGAAACGGATGTTTTGTTATTATCCAAATACGGAAAAAGAACAGGGACAGATTGCCTTGTGCAAAACTGTCCCTGTTGGTATTGAAGAGGCTTTTAAAAATGCTACTCAGCGTCAGCCTTCACCGGTTTTATCAATATGTCTTTTTCTACCAAGTTGTTAACCATCAGTAAACCATAAGTATGTGCCAATGTGCTTTTGGATGTAATATCAAATGAACTGCTTCGGGCCGAGTAGATCATCTGCTTTAAATAGAGGTCATAGAAATTATTTTCCCATACGTATTTTGTTTCCTCTCCGTAATATCCAGGAGTGTAAATTCTCTCTGTTATTGTATTGTAATACCGGTCAAAACGGCCATACCTGTTATAAGTAGTATAATCGGTGATTCGGCCCGGAACATAAAAACGTTCCTTCTTTTTATCTAATAGTACCACGGTAAGAACTCCATCAAAACCTTTTTCTTCAACTGCTGCTTTGGCTTTTGCTGTATCTCCCTTTATAAATGTGCCGGGAGGAAAAACTTTATTGGCTGCAACTGCATTGTAACCAAGGTCCTTCAAATCACCGGCAAGGTGGTCTTCAATTTTAACCTGTAATTCATTATCGTTGTCTGTGAGTACACCCAGCACCAGGATTTTTTGATATTTTTTAGGCACCACATCTTTGGCCGTCCATGACTGTGTGATTTTACTGGGCTGGCAGGAAATCAAGAAGGCTAATAGCGGAATGAAAAATAACTTTTTCATATACTAGCTTTAGACTGTGAAATTAGTTCTGCTATTTATGAATATAGGTGAGTGGGGTCAGGTGGATAAGCGATTTTGCTCAATCGTCCTGTCAGTCATTTCATTCGATAATTGAATTAGAAGCTCATTTTTCCCCATCTGTGAATAACTCCAAAACCATAAGGCAGGACTGCTTTCGTTATATTTGCCCATGCCCGCCCAATGCCTCCCGATTGGGAGGTTTTTTGTAGTGCAAACGGGAAAAAATATCTCTGAAAAACAAAAGCTTTCAATGGCAAAAGAAAAAGAAACAAGCCTTTTTAACTACGATGAGGACAGTATAAAATCTCTCGACTGGAAAGAACATATCCGGTTAAGACCGGGAATGTATATCGGTAAACTTGGTGATGGCTCTTCACCCGATGATGGTATTTATGTATTAGTGAAAGAAGTAATGGACAACTGTATTGATGAATATACCATGGGGCATGGCAAAACAGTGGAGCTTACTATCGAAGGGAAAACGGTTACTGTCCGTGATTATGGTCGTGGTATCCCTTTGGGTAAAGTGGTGGATGTGGTTAGTAAAATTAATACCGGTGCCAAATACGATAGCAAGGCTTTTCAAAAGTCAGTCGGATTGAACGGGGTGGGTACTAAAGCTGTAAATGCCCTGAGCAGCTTTTTTAAAGTGATGGCCGTTCGTGAGGGGAAAGAAAAAACGGCTGAATTTGAAAGAGGTTTTTTAATAAAGGAACATAAGGAAGCTATGACAGGCGAAGACAATGGTACATTGGTGACCTTTATCCCTGATGAAACCGTCTTTAAAAATTATAAATTCCACCCGGAATTTTTAGAAAACCAGATATGGAACTATTGTTTCCTCAATGCTGGATTAAAAATCCTGTTCAATGGTAAAAGTTTTATCAGCAAGAATGGATTACTTGACTTGCTGCAACGTAAAACAAATGAGGATGAAATCCGTTACCCCATCATTCATTTAACCGGAAATGATATTGAGGTTGCTATTTCTCACACCAACGAATATGGAGAAGATATCTACAGTTTTGTAAATGGTCAGCATACTACACAAGGCGGTACGCATCAGCAGGCTTTCCGGGAAGCTTATGTAAAGACAATCCGGGATTTCTTTAAAAAAGACTATGATGCATCCGATATAAGAACAGGTATTGTAGCTGCCATTTCTGTACGGGTGGTGGAACCAGTTTTTGAATCGCAGACAAAAACTAAACTTGGATCATTGAATGTAGATTTTGAAGGGCCGAGTATGAGGCAGTTTGTGGGAGATTTTTTAGCTAAAGAATTAGATAATTACCTACATAAAAATCCTGCGATAGCCGATGGCTTAAAAAAACGTATTGAGCAAAGTGAAAGAGAACGGAAAGAATTGGCGGGTATAAAAAAACTGGCTAATGAGAGAGCCAAGAAAGCAAACCTGCATAATAAGAAATTAAGGGATTGCCGGTTTCATCTGAATGATGAAGCACCAGCTAAAGGAAAGGAATTGTTTGTGGCGAAACAAAATGAAACCACCATCTTCATAACCGAAGGTGATAGTGCAAGTGGTTCTATTACTAAAGCAAGAAATGTTGAAACACAGGCAGTGTTTAGTCTGAGGGGCAAACCATTGAACTGTTTTGGACTGACAAAAAAAGTGGTGTACGAAAATGAAGAATTCAATCTGCTGCAACATGCCCTGAATATTGAGGAAGGCCTTGAAGAACTGCGTTTTAATAATGTGGTAATAGCAACAGATGCTGATGTGGATGGAATGCACATACGTTTATTATTAATGACCTTCTTTCTTCAATTTTTCCCCGACCTGGTAAAGCATGAAAAAGTATATGTGCTGGAAACACCGTTGTTCCGGGTGCGGAATAAAAAAGATACGATTTACTGTTTTAGTGAACAGGAAAAACAGGAGGCTATGTTGAAACTCGGACCTAAGCCAGAAGTAACAAGGTTTAAGGGCTTAGGCGAAATCAGTCCTGATGAGTTTGGGCAATTTATTGGTAGTGGAATGCGTAAACAATTGATGCGGGTGGAAGAAGGTGAACATATACAACAATTGCTGGAATATTATATGGGTAAGAATACACCTGAAAGGCAGGAGTTTATTATTAATAATCTGAAAGTGGAGCTGGATGCACCTGTTGAAAATTAATTCTTAATTTTTTAATTCTTAATTACAAAGTGTTTGAATTTCATGCTGACAGGAAGCGTTACTTTGACATTCAGGTTTTGAACGCTGAGAAATATGTAATTCCCTTTATTGAAGAAAAATTTCCGGTAAAGGCAGGAATGAGGGTGTTAGAAATTGGCTGTGGGGAAGGGGGAGTATTAAAAGCATTTATCAATAAAGGCTGCGAAGGTGTGGGAGTAGAACTGGATGCATCGAGGATCGAAAATGCAAGGATTTATTTGCCGGAGGATATTGCAGCCGGACGATTGAAGTTTGTGGTGAAGGATATTTATAAGGTAGATGTAGAAAAGGATTTTAACGGGCTGTTTGACATTATTGTTTTGAAAGATGTGATTGAACATATACACGACCAGGCAAAGCTGATTGGCTGGATGAAAAATTTTCTGAAGCCCGACGGCATTATATTTTACGGATTTCCGCCCTGGTATATGCCATTTGGAGGGCACCAGCAAATATGTAAGTCAAAAATTTCGAGACTGCCTTATATACACTTATTACCGAAAGGTATTTATCGCTGGATATTAAAAAACAGGAAAGAGAATGTGGACGAAATGATGGAGATACGGGAAACAGGAATTAGCATCGAACGATTTGTGAGCATATCAAAAAAGGAGGGTTATAGCTTGACGCATAACCGGCATTATTTTATTAACCCGATTTATGAGTGGAAATTTGGCTGGAAACCAAGAACACAATCAGCTATTATTAAGGCCTTACCTTTTATAAGAAATTTTTTTACTACTTGTGTTTATTATATAACTCAACCGAATAACAATAATTCAAAATGATACACATAGTTTTTAACGAAAGTGAAATGGACCTGATGAAGCAGGTGATTGAAATGGATGAAACATTAGCAGGTGATATTATTCAAATTAAAGATGATTTCGCTGTAGGGCCATTAGCCGGTATTGAAACAGAAGAAGGCTGGCAGGCCAGATTGCAATGGTGGCGCCTGGTATCTGAAGGTTCACCGTATTCAAGTGACCTGGTGGGAAGCTTCGATGATAGAGAAACAGTGAAACAAATAAAAGCAAAGCTTGACGAAAATCCAGAAGAGCAACTATGGATATGGATGGGGCAAAATCAGCATGATGTAACAGGTTATTACTGGCTGATGCCACAGTTCAGGGAATACCAGGGACGAGTGATGATACTGTATTTGAATAACCTACCTTTTATTAACGAGAAGGGGCAGATATTTTATCCTTCCTGGTTACATGAAATACAACCAAAAGAATTTATAAAGGCGAAAAAATTATCAAGACCCATTACCTTAAGTGAGTTTGAGATTGATCCTGATGAATGGAGAAAGATCGCAGAGGAGAATGCTGTTGTAAGAATATTAGAAGGAGGAAAAAAGATTGCCGGTAAGGAAGATAGTTTTTATGACAGTGAAATTTTAAAGAATGTAACAGGAGAATGGCAAAAAGCTACAAGAGTTTTGAGTAATACCTTACACCGCATGAAAATAAAAACAGGAGACATCTTTGTAATGTGGCGGATGAAGGATCTTGTCAGCCGTGGTAAAATAGAAGTAACAGGTGATATAAATAAAGGTTGGAAAGATTTTGATGTGAAACTGGCTGGAGGAAAAACAGAACAAGTTCAATTAACACAAGAAGCAGAACAATAGAAAGAAATGAGTGCAGCAAAAAATAAAATAACAGAAGTTCAGAATAATGATAGTGGCTTACATGGCCAGTATAAGACCTGGTTTTTGGATTATGCCTCGTATGTGATACTAGAAAGAGCTGTGCCTGCATTAGAGGATGGTTTGAAGCCGGTTCAACGTCGCATCCTTCATGCTATGAAGGAAATGGACGATGGCCGTTATAATAAAGTAGCAAATATTATCGGACAGGCAATGCAATACCATCCGCATGGTGATGCCAGTATTGGCGATGCGTTGGTGAATATGGGCCAAAAAGATCTGCTCATTGACACTCAGGGTAACTGGGGTGATGTTAGAACCGGGGACGATGCTGCCGCCGCCCGTTATATCGAAGCAAGGTTGAGCAAGTTTGCATTGGAAGTGGCTTTCAATGCGAAGACAACAGAGTGGCAACTAAGTTATGATGGACGTAAAAATGAACCCGTAACATTACCCATGAAATTCCCTTTGTTATTAGCACAGGGTGCTGATGGTATTGCGGTGGGGTTGTCAACCAAAATACTTCCGCATAATTTTTGCGAACTGATTGAAGCAGCCGTAAAACACTTACGGGGAAAGAGATTTGAATTGTATCCCGATTTTCTTACAGGCGGGATGATAGATGTAACAGATTACAATCAGGGCAAAAGAGGCGGTAAGGTAAAAGTGAGGGCACATATTGAAGAACTTGATAAAAAAACCCTTGCTATAAAGAGTGTACCGTATGGAGTTACCACCACTCAATTAATGGAATCGATTGTAAAAGCCAATGACCAGGGAAAAATAAAGATCAAAAAGGTTACAGATAATACTGCGGCTGATGTGGAGATACAGGTAGACCTGGCTCCGGGCATTTCTCCTGACATTGCCATTGATGCCTTATATAAGTTCACCGATTGTGAAATCTCTATTTCGCCAAATGCCTGTGTTATCGTAGAACATAAGCCACAGTTTTTGGGAGTGCAGGAGTTGCTTAAGATTTCAGTCGATAAGACAAAAGACCTCCTCGAAAAAGAATTACAGATCAAGTTGAACGAATTGCAGGAAAAATGGCATTATACTTCACTGGAGAAGATATTCTTTGAAGAGAAAATATACAAGGAACTTGAGAAAAAACATGAAACTTGGGACAAAGTAATTGAAGCAATTGATAAAGCATTTATTCCTTTTAAGAAACAATTACGAAGGGATATTACCAGGGAAGACATCATTAAGCTAACAGAAAAACCTGTTCGCAGAATATACAGGCTTGATATTGATGAACTGAACGCACAGATTAAAGGATTGGAAGCGGATATTAAACAGGTGAAACATGACCTTGCAAACCTGGTTGATTTTGCAGTGGCCTATTATGAAAACCTGTTGAAAAAATATGGTAAAGACAGGGAAAGAAAAACCGAGATTAAACAGTTTGAAGTTATAGAAGCGAAAAGTGTGGCTATTGCAAATACTAAATTATATGTAAACCGGGAAGAAGGATTTATTGGTACAGGATTGAAGAAAGATGAACTGTTATTTGAATGCTCCGACCTTGATGATATCATTGTATTTGCTAAACGGGGTATTATGAAAGTGGTGAAAGTATCGGATAAGACTTTTATCGGTAAAGACATTTTGCATGCTGCCGTTTTTCAAAAGAATGACGAACGTACCACTTACAATATGATTTATGCAGATGGAAAAGGTGGAAAAAGCTTTGCAAAACGGTTCAATGTGACGGGTGTAACAAGAGATAAAGAATACGACCTGACCAAAGGGGATGAGAAAAGCAAAGTGCATTACCTGAGTGTAAACCCGAACGGAGAAGCAGAAGTAGTTAAGATTACACTGACGCCGGGTTGTGCCGCCCATAAGAAAGAACTGGAATTTAGTTTTGCCGAATTAGAAATAAAGGGACGGGGAAGTATGGGTAATACCATTACGAAATACCCGATTAAATCTGTCCGGTTTAAAGAAGCCGGAAAGGCAACCCTGAGTGGACGAAAGCTCTGGTTCGATGAAAAATTTGGTCGCCTGAGTGCAGAAGAGAAAGGAATTTTCCTGGGTAGTTTTGAGCCGGATGACAGGATTTTAGTTTTATACAGCGATGGTAATTATGAAGTAACGGACCAGGAAATGACACAAAAAATTGACCCTAATAAAGTTTTGTTTATTGGAAAGTTTGACGCCGATAAAATTATTACAGCAGTATATGTTGACAATGAAAAGAAACAATACATGGTGAAACGTTTCAAAATTGAAACAAGTACCTTGAAAACAAAATTCCTGTTTATAAAAGAAGGCGAAGGAAATTATGTGGAAGCTGTCACTACTGATGCAGAACCGATTTTGGCTATACAGCAGGGCAGGGGAGCACAAATAAGAAAAGCAAAACTGAAGATTACAAAAATTGCTGAAGTGACCGGCTATAGAACAGTAGGAACTAAAATGGCCGATTACAGTAAGTCCACCGAAATGCAATGGGTAAAAGCAAAAGATTCCAATCAACCAGAATTGTTTGAATAAATTACTGATATGACAGATCATTGGGAATTACTGGATGTTTATAAAGCACTGTTGGCGGTTGCCGCTGGTGTTATTTTAGGTTTGGAAAGAGAGATGAAGGATAAGGTGGCGGGGCTGAAGACAATAACTATTATTTGTCTTGGTGCGGCTTTATTTGCCATACTTTCCTATAAGATCGGTGGAGGAACTAATCCAACACATATAGCGGCCTATGTGGTGAGTGGTGTTGGCTTTATAGGTGCCGGTGCCATATTCAAAGACGGCTTTTCCATATCAGGGTTAACGACGGCTGGAATTATCTGGCTGGCTGCTGCGGTGGGCTTGGCTATAGGCTTTGGCGAATTTTACCTTGCAGCCACTTTTATGGCCAGTTCATTGCTCATTATTTTCATTACCCCTTTTATTAATAAGATTTTCCGGTCGAAGAAGATGAGCCGGCAACTCCAGCTGGTAATCGAAAGAAATGATATTGATATGAAAGCAGGGATATATGCCAACCTCCATAGCGAGGGAATACTTCTTGATGAGAAAAAAATTACGCTGAAAGATGAACTTGTAGAGATCACCCTTGAAATAGTGTTTACGGAAAAAAAGGTTGAATGGATACAGAACTATTTATTGCATAATAAAATGGTCAGTTCTTTTTCCTTCTGATTCTTATAGTAGCATTTTTTTCAAGATTACTTGCCAGGCGGATCTCGTATTTCTTTTTGCCATCCGTAATAACCATCAAAGCTGTATTAGGGGGAATTAAACCCAGGTTTTCTGCAAACATGGAAATTTCATTATCGGTTTTTGTAGTGTCTAATGGGATATCGATATGGATGGATTTGTGAGTGAGTTTTTGGTTGGAGAGGATAAGCTGTTTGTTGAAGAATACAGAAATTATATCACCGTCAATTTCACCGTTATCATAAATATCAAGCTTCAGCATATCAGATTCTGCTTCTAATTCATGTGTAACCACATTTTCTCTTTTGGTGTACTCACTTTCGGTTACATAGTTTACCACTTTGCGGGGCGTAATGTTGACAGCAACCAAAGTGTCTGTCGCAGATGGTTTCCAAACCTGGTATTCTTCTTTATACTCACTGATAGCCTTCAGTACAGAATCTTTTTTGCTGATGTCTGTATTGAAATGCAATGTAGTATTGATAGTGGGGCACATATTTTTATACTCCGGGAGACTGATAAAAGCACCCACTAAATCGGAGCCTGCCTGTGCCACCCGTAAGGTCGCCTGAAAATTCATCATACAATCCACTTCGAAACTGCTAATTGAAGCATGATAAACAACTGGTATATCATATAGCACTAATTGCCGGGTGGCAGCATTATAATTACCCTTTACCTGCAGGCTCCGGTAAGTATCTTTAAAATAATAATTTAAAACTCCTTTTACATAGTTTTTTTCCGGTTGTAGGATAAGCTCTACCAGGTAGTTATTGGCTGAATTTTTTATTTTGACGGTGGCATCTCCATACCAGTAGCCAAACACAGATTGTGATCGGGAAGACAAGGAAAAAAGCAATAAAAATATCAGGAGTGTTTTTTGCATTAAAATGTAATATCGGCAAAAGTTATTCTATGCTAAAACGAAGTTTTACACAAAATTATTTCAGGAATCGTTTCATTTCCCGTTGCACATCTTTCTGTTTGATGCTCTCCCTTTTATCATGTAATTTTTTCCCTTTAGCGAGACCAATTTCTATCTTGGCTAACCTGTCTTTAAAGTAAATACTTAAGGGTACCAATGTGTAACCTTTCTCTTTTAGTTTAGCCGCAATTTTTTTTATTTCTCTTTTTTCCAAGAGTAGTTTTCTGTCCCTTACCGGGTCATGATTATTAGTAGTGCCGTGAGAATATTCGGCAATATGTAACGATTTCAACCAGATTTCTCCTTTATGAATCTGGCAGTAGCTGTCATTGAAGCTGGCCCTGCCGGCCCGCAATGATTTTACTTCGGTACCGAGCAATACCATGCCTGCGTCATATTTGGCATCTATGAAGAATTCATGATAAGCTTGCCTGTTTTTTAATTCCGCCATCTATAAAACAAAATAAGAGGCAAAAATACCTCTTATTAAACTAAATATGTAATTGATATTAATTCTTAAATAATCGCAGTACCGTTGCCACTTTTTCTTTCAACTCTTTTCTCGGAACTATAAAATCCAGGAACCCATGCTCCAATACAAATTCACTCCGCTGAAAACCAGGTGGCAGATCTTTTTTAATTGTTTCTTTAATAACCCGTGGGCCTGCAAATCCAATTAATGCATCAGGCTCTGCAATATTGATATCTCCCAGCATACCAAAAGACGCTGAAATGCCACCGAAGGTCGGGTCAGTTAATAAAGAGATATAAGGAAGTTTGGCATCGCTGAGTTGTGAAAGCTTACCACTTGTTTTTGCTAATTGCATAAGGGAGAAAGCACTTTCCATCATCCGGGCACCGCCACTTTTGCTGACAACCATGTAAGGTATTTGATGTTGCAGACAATAGTCAACAGCTCTCGAGAATTTTTCGCCCATCACACTGCCTAATGAGCCGCCAATAAATTCAAAATCCATACAGGCAATTACAATATCATGTCCGCCTACTTTTCCTACAGCTACCCGCATAGAGTCTTTTAAATCCGTTTTGCTCCAGATATCTTCTAACCTCTTTTTATAAGGTTTTAAGTCTGTAAATTCCAAAAAATCTTTGCTGCGGATGTTATCGAATAGCTCCGTGAACTGCATATCGTCAAATAATATGTCGTAGTATTCGCTGCTGTTAATACGGTGGTGAAAATTGCACTTGGGGCAAACAAATAAGTTTTCCCGCAATTCTGACACAGTGCCAATGAAATTACAATCAGGGCATTTTACCCAAAGTCCTTCCGGGGTTTCTTTTTTCTCAGAGGTTTTGGTGTTTATCCCTTTCTTGATGCGTTTGAACCAACTGGCTTTTGTTTCTTCGGTTTTACCTTCTTCACCTGCCAGGTTAGCATCAAAATCTTCAATTTGTTTAGCCATAACCGGTTGTTGAATTACAAATATAGAGAAGTTTGCGGTTTATAGTTTATGGTTTGTAGTTCGGGTCGTTTCATACAAAAAATCCTTTTGAGCAGAATACAGGGCTCTTGTATGGACATAAGGAAATTCAGGTTTTGAAAAACTACAATTAAAAAAGAACTACCTGTAAACTTATTTTTTCAATACCGTTTCAAACAATTTAAATATTCTTTTATACTCATCAGTCCAGCTGCTTGGTTCTACAAAACCATGATCTTCCATCGGGTAAGATGCCAGCTCCCAATTGTCTTTTCCTAATTCTATCAAACGTTGCGATAATTTAACGGCATCCTGGTAATGAACATTTACATCCACCATACCATGACAGATTAATAAGTTGCCTTTTAAGCCTTCAGCAAAATAATAAGGAGAACTTTTCCTGTAAGCTAAACTGTCGTTGAAGGGTTCGTTCAAAATATTAGAAGTGTACCCGTGATTATAATTGGCCCAATCAGTAACAGGACGAAGGGCAGCTCCGGCAGCAAACACTTCAGGTTCGGTAAACATTCCCATCAGGGAAATAAAACCTCCGTAAGAACCGCCATATAAACCGACATTTTTTGGGTTCACTCCAAAATTTTTTATCAGGTAATTGACAGCATCGACATGGTCACCCAGATCTTTGCCACCCATGTGGCGATAAATACCTGTTCTCCAGTCACGGCCATAACCGGCACTGCCCCGGTAATCAATGTCCATCACATAATATCCATTATCAGCTAACAAATTATTAAACATGTATTCCCTGAAATAACTGCTCCACCATTTATGTGCATTCTGCAAATAGCCGGCTCCATGCACAAATAAAACGGCTGGTTTATCCGGATGTGGATTGGCTGGTTTGTATAATCTTGCATATACCTGTGCTCCATCTTTTGCCGTAAAGGTTATTACTTCAGGATCTTTCCAGGCATAGGTTTTAAATTCTTCACTTTGTGCTTTATTAGTGATTTGAATTGGTTCCGCCGGCTTTACCTGTTTACCCGCCGGGAGATTTTCCTGTAAATACAGTTCCCATGGTTTAGTAGAGTAGGAGTGAAGTATCGCTAAATATTTTTCATCCGGGGAAAGAGTAACCTGGTTGGCCCCCGTCATGGTAGTTATTTTTTCTTTTTTCCCATCGGCAATTGAAAGACGATAAAAATGTTGTTCACCGGGGTGCACTTCATTCGTTACGATGTAAAAATATTTTTTGTCCCTGGAAAGTTGTACCTGCTGTACCTCGTACTTTCCTGACGTCAGTGCTTTCTTTTCTCCCGATAGAATATTAGCTGTATACAAATGAGAGTAACCAGTTGCTTCTGATCGGTACCAGAATATATTTTCATCTATCCAGCCAGTGTTACCACTACCAAAACCTGTGGTACCCGGGCCGCCAATCCATGCTTCATCCCGCTGACGGTCTAACAATTTTAATTGACCGGTCGCAGTATCCCAGTTCATCAGCCAGCGGTCTTTGTTATCCTGCGAACGGATATCGACCACTGCATTTGTTCCTTTGGGCGACCATGAAAGTGCCGTAAATGTTACGGGACGGTTAACAGGTTTCTTTTTTCTTTCCTCTGATTTTTTTGGATAATCCTTTAAATAATCAGGAAGGTCTTGTATACCGGGAATAGAATCTGTTTTGATGCTTAGCACAGTGTCCCGGAGTCTGTCATAAATGTACATTTCTGAGCTACCTTGTTGTGCACCTACTTTAGATCGGGATGGAATATCTGTGGTAAAACCAGTTTCAGTTACAAAGCTTGGAACGATTGTCGTTTTGGCATTCGTAACAGGAGCAGCTTTAAAAAGCCGGTAGTTTACAAACCTTCCATCCGGACTAAGTCCCAACCCTTGTACTACTTTATCATCAATACTGATGCTGCGCAATTCTTTTGTTTTGGGTAATGATTTTGTATACGCTTCTCCGGCCTCTCTTTTTTCCTTTCTTTCTTTTAGCACCTGGAAGTATTGCAACTGATCATTCTTCAGCCATTGCTCCTGCTGATTGCCAGTGGTGGTTGGAGTAGTGCCGCCACCACCTCTTTGAAAGCCTCCACCAGTCGGTGCTGGAGGAGCATCACCAGACTTTATATTTGTCAATTGCATCGTTTCGCCGCTGGTTATATCCCAGGCATACAAATTCTGGCTGCGGGAATAAATAATTTTTGTTTCATTAAAAGAAAACTGCGGATTGGTTTCCATATCTACAGTTTGAATGATGCGTTTTGTTTTTCCTGATTTTATATCCATGTAAAAAATATCACCATCTTTGGTAAACACATAAGCTGTTCTTCCCTGGTTATAATTATAAACACCTTCGGCTGCCATTGCTTGTTTTTGTGCAGCCGTAGCTTTTACAGGAGTTTTATTAGCAGTAGTAATATACCACGTAGAATCGGCCGGTGCTTTATCCGAATTCCAGAGAAAATAGAGGGTGCTGCCATCATTTCCCCACGAAATATTAGATGGTGAAGTTCCCATCCATTTGGGATCTTTCATAATTTTTTCAACAGTAAGCCTCTCTAATTTTTGTGCAGACAGGCCGGCAGAGATAATTAATAGCAGGAGGATAATACTACGTTTTGGCATCAGGAGCAGTTTAGGCTATAAATATATCGTAAAGCGGCAAGAAACTAAACTGTTAGCGCAAAAAGTAAGAGTATAGGAAAGACCTAATTATTAGGTGCGCCACTGTCTATCCAGCATAAAATAGAATTTTTCTGTCCCGTGGATAAGGAACTTCCTTGTGGCATTCTACCCGATGCAACCGATACCCGTATCGCAGCACGGGCATTAAATATTTCTGTATAATTGGTAAGAGCACCGGGTCCATTAAAACTACCTGCTGCATGACATCCGGCAAGATTACAGGAGGCTTGTAGTATAGGACTTACATCGGCTGCATACGCTTTATTGATAACCGTACTGCAATCAACAGTTGTAGTTCCGCCTTTGTCCTTGCTGCAGGATAAAGTGATGACGGACGAAATTGAAAAAATAAGTATAATAAAAAGTATTTTATTCATAATGCAGGGTTTATAAGAAGCTGTTTAGGATATTCATAAACGGAAAAGGTTTAAAAAGGTTGCCTCAGATTGATGAAAAAAAGAAATTTCTATAAAATTTCTGCCACATGCCGGTGAATATTATGTGCCAGGGTTTGTGTAGGCACATCATTCTGGTCGCCTCCGAAGGGATCTTCAATTTCTTCTGCAATAAGTTCAAGACTGGCGAGCACATAAAAGATAAAGGCTACCACCGGTATTACATAATAGCCTAATTGAAATACATATCCGAATGGCAGCGTCATTATATAAAAGAAAATGAATTTTTTTATAAACACACTATAGGAAAATGGGATAGGGGTGTTTTTAATTCTTTCACAGGCACCGCATATATCGGTGAAAGATTGCAACTCTGCATTTAAAAAAAGCAGTTGCTCTCCAGTCAGTTTATTTTGTTTGTATAACTGTTGAATGTGCTGATACATCAGCAGGGCTGTCTGGTTTGGTATATGTTTACTATGATCTATTTTATCAAATACATGTTTATGTTCCTGATCATCAAAAAGTTCAACTCTTGTTTTTTCTTTATGGAGATGATTATGAAGGGCATAGGCATAGGCCGGAATTATCTTTCTGAAAAATGAACGCTGCATTTTATCTTCTTCGGGGAGGATTACCTGTAGTTTCATGGCAAAATTGCGGCTTGTGTTTACCAGGCTTCCCCATAATTTTCTTCCTTCCCACCAGCGATCATAAGCCGTATTAGTTCGAAATACCAACAGCATGGAAATGGCGAAACCAAGAAGGGAGTGCATGACTGGGATATTCCTTACATAACTTTTCTCTGATAAATTCCAGTATTCCAATTCCAGGTAAGCAATAACACCTGAATAAATACAGATTGCAATCATTAAAAGAAACAATTGGCGAAATGTATCTGCTTTGTGAAATTTAAAAATAAAGGTGAACCAGTCTTTGGGGTTGTAGGAAATCATTCAAATTTTATTTGCTCAAAAATAACAATTAGAAGAAGGCATTCTTATATTCTATGGTTGGTTTAATAAATAATTCAGGTCTCTATTTATTTAGTTCCATTTTCATCTTGTCAATATTTTGAGTAAACCGGTCACCCGCATCGGCCCATTTTTTTGTTTCAAGAGCCCAGTTATCAAAATTCAACTTGTCTTTTTTGGTAAAATAAGTGTAGGCAAGATTATAGGCAATTTCAGCTTTCATTTTTTTGTCTTCACAATGCTTTATGCCGTTGCGGCAGGATTCACCTGCTTTATCAAGCTGTTGAAGGAATATTTGTGCAAATGAAAGTTCTTTGTACAGCAGGCATTCTTCAGGATTTCCTGCAATGGCTTTTTCCAAAACTGGAATTGCTTTTTCATATTGTTCGAGTGCATTGTATGCATACGACAGTTCAAAAGCAAGGCCTTTATAGGTTGGATTAAGTCTGTATGCTTTTTCCAGGTATGTCAATGCTTTTGCGGATTCCCCCCAATGATTGTAATAATATCCCCACCGTACCATCCGGCCAATGGAATCTGCTGTTCTCTTATAAATTTCAAGCCAGTCTGGTATAAGAGAAAGCCCAAGTTCTGTAATTTTTGACTCAGGAATCACTGCTATTTTAACATTATTAGGCTCTAACCTGTATTTCATGGATACAGTATCAAGCTTTCCGGGAATAAACTTTCCATCCGTACCTATTCGCATAAACCCGGTTAAATCAAATGTCAAACCTGCCTGTTCATCAATATAAATAAAACCGTACGGATAGGTACTGTCTTTGGTAATGGAAAAGGCAACCCATTTATCTTCACATTCCACATACCGTTTATTAAAATTTAAAGAAGGCTGCGCTGTTGATTGGGTGCCAGCTAATAAAAGGAGAAAGAATGCAAATGATAGTTTATACTTCATATTGTTTGTTATGAAATCAGTATTCATAAATTTATAAAAAAACCCGATATTTTACCGGGTTTATAATATTGAGCCAATGTATATAAAGCATTGCTGTTAGGCTATCGTAACTTCTTTGTCCAGGTATACATCCTGTATGGCATTCAAAATTTCTACGCCTTCTTTCATTGGTCGCTGGAAGGCTTTACGTCCGGATATCAATCCCATACCACCGGCTCTTTTGTTAATAACAGCTGTTGTTACTGCTTCGGCCATGTCACTTGCACCCGATGACGCTCCACCAGAATTAATCAATCCAGCACGGCCCATGTAACAGTTGGCTACCTGGTAGCGGCAAAGATCAATTGGGTGATCGGTGGTCAGTTCATCATAAATCCGTTTATCGTTTTTACCATAAGCAGATTCTTTAGTGTTCAATGCTAAATAACCACCATTGTTCTCCGGTAATTTTTGTTTGATAATATCTGCTTCGATGGTCACTCCCAGATGATTGGCCTGACCGGTTAGGTCGGCCGAAACATGAAAATCTTTTTCTTTGGTTTTGAAAGCCGGATTACGGAGATAGCACCAAAGGATGGTAGCCATGCCGAGTTCATGTGCCATTTCAAACGCCTTGCTTACTTCCTGTATCTGTCTTGCCGATTCATCACTGCCAAAGTAAATTGTGGCGCCTACTGCAGCCGCACCGAGGTTCCAGCTTTGTTTAATGGAAGCAAACATTATCTGGTCAAACTTATTAGGATATGTAAGAAACTCATTGTGATTCACTTTTACAATGAAAGGGATTTTGTGGGCATACTTTCTGGCCATAAAGCCTAATCCGCCGAAAGTAGTGGCAACGGCATTGCAACCGCCTTCCATAGCTAATTTGATAATATTTTCCGGATCGAAGTAGATGGGATTTTTTGCAAAGGAAGCTCCACCACTATGTTCTATTCCCTGGTCTACAGGAAGAATCGATAGGTAGCCTGTATTGGACAATCTTCCGTTATTATACATCGCCTGGAGATTGCGAAGCACCTGCGGATTGCGGTCGCTGGATGACCAAACCCGGTCAATAAAATCAGCACCGGGCAAGTGAAGCTGGTCTTTAGCAATTGTTTTAGACTGATGATTTAATAAATACTCAGCTTTGTCGCCAAGTAGGTCATTTAATTTTTTTGAAGCCATGGTAAGCAATATTTTCGTTGACTGTTAAGTTTGAGTTGTTGCTAACAATTGTTCGCAAAGATAGGGATGTGCATAAAAAATCCTTCCCGGAAGCAGGATTAAAATTTATGAGCCAGGAAAATTAAGCGTTGCGATTAATACAATTAAGGTCTTCAAAAGCCACTTCAAGGCGTTGAATAAACGCTTCTTCACCTTTACGAAGCCATACCCGGGGGTCGTAGTATTTTTTGTTGGGCTTGTCTTCTCCTTCGGGATTGCCCAATTGTCCCTGCAGGTAAGCTTCACTCTTTTTATAATTATTTAAAACACCTTCCCAAAAAGCCCATTGCAGGTCAGTATCAATATTCATCTTGATGGCACCATAGCCAATTGCTTCCCTTATCTGGTGCTGTGGTGAGCCACTGCCTCCATGAAAAACAAAGTAAACTGGCTTGGGCCCGGTTTTTAATTCTCTTTCAATATATACCTGGCTATTATTTAAGATCTCGGGCCGCAATTCCACATTGCCCGGTTTGTACACACCATGTACATTTCCAAATGCAGCGGCTATAGTAAACAGGGAGCCTACTTTGCTTAATTCCTTATAGGAATAGGCCACATCTTCCGGCTGTGTGTACAGTTTTGAATTTTCTACATCGCTGTTATCAACGCCATCTTCTTCACCACCGGTTACTCCTAATTCAATTTCAATAGCCATACCCAAAGGCTGCATCCTTTTGAAAAATTCCACAGATGTATGAATATTTTCTTCAATCGGTTCCTCACTAAGGTCGAGCATATGAGAGCTGAAAAGTGGCTGACCTTTTTCTTTGTTGTATTGCACTCCTGCATCAATCAATCCACTGATCCAGGGCAACCACTTTTTAGAAGCATGGTCTGTATGCAAAACGACCGGCACTCCATAATACCTGGCAACATTATGAATATGTAAGGCTCCGGATATTCCGCCTGCAATATTTGCCTGTAGCTGGTCATTGGGCATTCCTTTGCCAGCAATAAACTGTGCCCCGCCATTCGAAAACTGAACAATAACAGGAGAGTTTACCTTGGCAGCTGTTTCCAGTGTTGCGTTAATGGTGTTAGTGCCTATGGTGTTTACTGCTGGTAAGGCAAACTGATTGTCTTTAGCGTCTTTGAGTAATGCTTCAAGTTCTTCACCAAACAGCACACCGGCTCTATACTTTTTCATTTAATAGTAGTTGTTTTAAAAGTGGAAAATGCTTTTCAGCTGGCAGGCAGGTAATTGTGATTTGAGCCGCTAATATAGATGATTTATTTAAATGGAATTACGAACAGATGTTAGAGTAATGAAAGGATATTAATCATTTGACTTACGCAGGTTTTTTTGGACGAGCAGTAAATTTTTTCGCAACATTTTCTTTAACTGCATTTTTACAATATCACCCATCGATGCACATCTTGAAAAAACAGTTGTGTCGAGGGCAGTATTCAATTCACTCTTTAATTGGTTAATTTTTTCAGGAGTAGAAATTACGTCTTTTGTCATAATGTCTAAAAGTTCTTTGATGCGATAGCGGGAGGATACGATCCGGAATGTTATCATGGTTCTCTCTTCAAACCTGTATTGTTCGATTGATTCTTTATTAAGATGTGACAGGCACAACTGAACAAAGGCATAATTTTCTTTAAAAAACTGGGGCAGGTAGAGATTTCTTCTCCCTTCATAAGATTGCTGGTCAAAATCAATACAGCGGATACGGTATTGATAATCCTCAATATCCGGAGTAATGTCCACCACAAAATTATAACTCCGCATGTCGCCTAATAACCGCACAAAGCAACGTTCATTAAATTTGACAAATTCTTTGGCCAGCCGGATTTTATTTGTTTCCGGTGCTTCCATCATCTGGTGAATGAAAGCATCTCCCGGTATACCGGGAATATGTTCTTCTACCAATGTGTTATCACAGGTAAAAAAAATGATACGGTTAGGTGATAAGATATGTTCCAGCTCTAAGCCATAAATTCTTGAAGCGTCTGCGATTTTAATATAATAGTGATCATAATTGTCATTGAATTTATTGACAATACGTATTCTGAAAGGGTGGGAGTTGCCAAAGGTGCAATAATCAATTCTTGCAACATCCAGGTGACTGATGAAACTAAAATCGCCTTCGGTTTTTAAAACCGCATAGATCTTTACCAACCCCTCACGGATATAGTTCCAGTCACGACTGTCGTAGGATAATTTTTCCCAAAGTGTATCTTTGCCCTGTTTATCTTTTATCGGTGTTGACCAGGTGTAGTTTAACAGGTTTTGATAGGTAACAGGCAGCTTTACTTCCCGGCCATGCAGTTTCAGGTACTGCCGCAAGTCATTGTTTACCGGGTACATTGGTTTTTTGCGGGAAGGTTTATCGCCTTCCTTTGTCTCCCTGTCATTTTTGTTTTCGGTAAAACTCATTTGGTCAATTATAAATGTTCACTAATCAATAAGTTCTAAGATCGTTTATTTATTGTTGACTGCAAACTCTTGAAAAATAGAGGGGCTTTTAATAAGTGGCTGCCGTACCAGCTAAACATCTCACCATCTACCAGGATAATTTTTGTGTCTGGTAAATGCGTTTGCAATTCATCAATATGTTTTTGTTTGAAGGGGAATGGTTCTGAGGAAAGTAAGAGCAATTCACAGTTCAGCGTTTTAAGTGCGGATATTTCTACTGATGGATACCGCAGACTGTTTTTGAAGATGTTTTCCATGCCGGCGGCTTCCAGCATTGAATGAATGAATGTATCCCCACCCACAGTCATGTACGGTTCTTTCCATATCAGGTAGGCAACTCTTAATCTTTTCCCAGGAGCTGATAGTAATAAAAAGTTATTTTTGATTCCTGCGATCATTTCCTTTGCTTCCTGTTCTTTGTTGGTTATGCAACCTATCTGCTTAATCATTTCCAACGCATCATGCAGATTGTTTACATCACTTATCCAGACAGGATAGTGTTGTTGCAGTTCTTCTATTTGATCTTTTACATTTTCTTCCTTATTAGCGATTATAAGATCAGGCTGTAGCTGCCTGATGGTATCCGATTTTATATTTTTCGTACCACCGACTCTTGTCTTGGTATGAAACCATTCTTCCGGATGAATACAGAAACGGGTAATACCGATGACTTCATTGCTTAATCCTAAATCAAACAGAAGCTCTGTTTGTGATGGAACCAGGGAAATGATTCGTTGTGGAGTAGAAGGAATGGAAACTGTTCTTCCGGTTTGGTCTGTAAAAACGGGCATGAAGGAATTTGCTGCAAATTATACCAAAGTATTAAAATGGATAACCAACGCCAATAAAATGAAGTATTAATTTCAAATTCAATTTGGGATAGCAAAAATGAATCAATAAAGAGGGTTGAAAAATAAAAGGAGGGTAGTAGTGATGTTCACCGCGCCTCCTGCTAAATTAAATTTAGCAGGAGGGTTCCGGACTTTGGAATCTTTTCATTGGATTTGGACACGGTGACATTTGTCGGTTTTCAAGGATCTTTCTGGACTTTAGGACGGTTTTTCGAATGGATCTGGATTTCAACTGGTTTTTCTAAGGATTGGGTTTTGGTTTTTCTTTAGGATTGGTTTTTTCGGTTTCTTTCAATTGGTATTGGATGATTGGAAGACAAAAATAATAGGCAGTTCGTTAACATTATAGAGCAAAATAACCCTATTATTTTACGACAGTATTTACCCATTTTATCGTAAACCCGCCACTAATCTTTTGCGGGTTTACACATATTTCCAGTCGTAGATTTACGGGAAAATAACTGCGCAAACGTTGTCAGGGTTGTCTTAAGTCAATTTTGGAGTTTATTGTGCCTAGTTACCGAGGGATTGTATAACATCGTACTTAGTAACGATATGATAATTCCCCGCCTCATCTTTTGCGAGCACAGCACCATT
Organism: Chitinophagaceae bacterium; assembly: GCA_016719015.1. Classification (GTDB taxonomy): domain Bacteria; phylum Bacteroidota; class Bacteroidia; order Chitinophagales; family Chitinophagaceae; genus JJ008. Next base: position 73,189 of record JADKAZ010000001.1, on the reverse strand, counting down.
TTCTTTGTTGATAAGGTGGCTCAATTTCTCAACGGGGGTATCAAAAGAGACTACCGGGAAAGAGGGCTCCAATACATCTTGTACACTGGAGTTCTTAATTTCCGGGTTATTAAATATTTTCTGAAATAAGCCACCTTCGCTGATGGCGCCGAGTGGGCCGCTACCATTTATTACCGGGATTTGCTCGATATCATATTTCTTCATCAGTTCGACTGCTTCTAAAACTGTCTGTGATGGTTCAACAGTTATTAAACGTTTGGTTCCTCTTGCACTTACCACATCACGAAAGGTTTTTACATCAAGGAAGCCACGTTCAATCATCCACTGGTCATTATAAATTTTACCGACATAGCGGCTCCCGTGGTCATGAAAAATACAAACAACGAGATCATCTTTTTTCAAACGATCTTTTAATTGCAGTAATCCCTGGATACAACTGCCTGCACTATAACCACAGAACAACCCTTCTTCCTTCGCCAACTTTCTTGCCATTACTGCGCCATCTTTATCCGTCACTTGCTCAAAATGATCAATCACACTCATATCATAATTCTTTGGCACAAAATCTTCACCGAACCCTTCACTGATATAAGGGTGTACTTCGTTCATATCAATCTCTCCGGTGCGAAAATATTTTGTGAGCAATGATCCATATACATCAATAGCCCATATTTGAATGGCAGGATTTTTTTCTTTCAGGTATTTTGCCGTACCGACAATGGTACCACCTGTACCTGCTGTGCAGACAAGATGAGTAATTTTTCCATCGGTCTGGTTCCAGATCTCCGGTCCGGTAGATTCATAATGGGCTAACCGGTTGGCCAGGTTATCATACTGGTTCATGTGATAGGAGTTGGGCACTTCCTTCGCTAATCTTGCAGCTACACTGTAATAACTTTTTGGATCATCTGGCATTACGTTCGTGGGACAAACAATAACTTCTGCTCCAACTGCTTTAAGGATATCAGCTTTTTCTTTTGATTGCTTATCAGTAGTTACGAAGATACATTTGTAGCCTTTTACAATGGCCGCCAATGCTAATCCCATTCCGGTATTCCCACTGGTGCCTTCGATAATTGTTCCGCCGGGTTTTAACTTACCTTCTTTTTCGGCTACTTCCACCATCTTTAATGCCATACGGTCTTTGATAGAATTGCCGGGATTAAAATAATCCACTTTGGCAAGCACTGTGCAGGGCAAATCTTTCGTAATCTTATTTAACCTGATAAGTGGTGTATTCCCTATTGTCTCGAGTATATTGTTCTTAATATCCATAGCAAGCATTTCAGTCGCAAAGGTAAGGTTTGTTGCGAAGTAATTCCCTCTCCTAATGACGGGTGATCTCTCAGTTTTAAATTACTTTCTGTTAGGTTATCCAAAAAAATCACACCGAGGATAAAGAGAGAATGAGTTTATCGAAACTATGTTTATCTTCTATTTTCTTTTGTCATTTTTTATTTTTTCTCTTTCTCTCTGGGCGAGGCAAATATGATTCTCGGTGAACTTCATATATAAAAAAGCCTCTTCAAAAATGAAGAGGCGTACCGGACTTAATGAAATTAATTCATCAAGCTTCTTTTCTGAATTCCTTTCTTTTATTGGTGAAATAGCTATCCAGCAGGACGAGGCCCAGTATTACATTGATCATCATAAATGCATTTACCCATGTATTGCTGAATATCTTGCTGAAGTCAATTTTACTAATATTTTTTGACCATGATACTTCTTCACCTGAAGAAAAATCAATTTGCCCGATGCCATAAATAAGAAAGCCGACAATCATAGTAACGAAGAACAATCCAATACCCCAGATAACTTTTTTATTGATATATGATTTTGTGGCGGGGGCAATATGTAATTTGCTGATCTGTTCCATCACATTTTTACTGAACCGCAGGGACGGTGCTTCCAGTTCGGATGATTGCAGCAGTTCGTTTACCTGCAATAATTCGCCATATTTGGCTTTCCAATCTGCATCGGTTTGGAGTAATTTTTCAACCACTATTTTTTCACTGGCGGAAATAGTTCCGTCAATAAAATTCCAGAGGCTTTCTTCCATGTTGTGTTGAGTATTCATACAACGTCAGTTTAAATTAATTTAAATCTCTCACTTCCTGTACATAATGAGTTTCCATTTTTTCTTTCAATCTCGTTCGGGCCCTGTGTAATCTGACTTTCGCAGCATTTGTTTCAATGCCTAAAATCTGTGCTGTTTCTTCCAGCGACTGCTCGGCTTTATAAAACAGGGTGATGATTTGTGCATCATCCGGGTTCAATAATCCGATTGCTTCATTGACCATCGCCAGTTTCGACTTTTGTTCTATCATATTTGCTCTCATTCCGGAATCCTGGTTAGCGGCTGCGGCAAAGACGTTTTCGTTATCCAGCGAATGAATGTCTAATTTCTTTTTTCTCAAAAAGCTAATACTGGTGTTGCTGACAATGGTATATAGCCAGGTGGTAAATTTCGATGCACCTTTAAAATCTGCCAGGTATTTAAAAGCTTTAATAAATACATCCTGCGCCACTTCCTCCGCATCTTCCCTGTTTTTCACCATCCGGAGGGTAAGGGTGAAAACATAATTTTGATAGCGGTTCACAAGGCCTGCATAAGCTTGATGATCACCACTTAGCACTTTGCTAATGATTTCATTATCATTCAGTCCGGTTGACATTCTGATAGATAAGACAACATGATAATCAATTAGGTTACAGTACAAGTTACGAGTTATGCTTCTTTGGGCAAATTATCAAACACTCAAGTAGTCACGCCGATCCATAAAGAGGAATTGTCCGCCTGTAACCTCCTAAGCCCACCTGTAGTCTTATCTATTGTAACACGATTTGGAAAAAAGTTCTTTAAAGCTGTAACCTGGATGAAACCGGGGTAGTCATAGAGGAACAAGCAACAAAAAATTACTAACAATAAAATTAAAGTTATGAATGGAGCAGAAGCAATAGTACCAGTAACCATGTTCGCAGGGGGATTTGCGATGGTATTTGGAATCTATTATTTGAGAACCCGCCAGAACCTGGCAATGATTGAAAAAGGAATGAACCCCAAAGAGTTTGCCAACCGGCCGGCTCCCTATAAGAACCTGAAATGGGCTTTGTTATTGATAGGAGCTGGAATAGGTCTCTTCACAGCCTATTTACTGGACAACTATGTTTTAAATGGAAGTGTACCGACTGATCATCATGATGGCAGGAATGTACCTATTTACTTCTCGTTGATTGCCATTGGCGGCGGACTTGGTCTGTTTGGTTCTTACAAGATGGAAAAGAAATGGTGGGATGATAATAAAGACAAAGTATAGCCCTTAAATAACACACACCTTATCTAAAAGTCCCGCCATTGCGGGGCTTTTTTATTTAGCCAGTTGCTCCATCGCTTTTTTAATAACTAGATCCTCATTATTCAGTACCTGGTAAAATCCGCTGTTCCTCCATTTATACCTGGCCAGTAAAGCTTTTAACCGCTGCTGCAATATTTCTTTTTCATTCGCTGAAATTGATTTCAGTTTCAATGAATCATTGGCAGCATTAATAATATTGTTCAATAAGTCTGCACTATTGAAACTGTTGGCATATTCGGTGGCTGTTTTATATTGTCCAACCTGTTCCTTATGCTGCAAGTAATAATTATAAATAAAATTGTTGAAGTCGCCTTCACTAAGCAACCGTAGAATTTTTTGCAGTGACCGGGTTGTGTCAAGTGGAACAAATAAATTCGGGGTAATACCGTCGCCGCCATATAAAGTGTCATTACACCTGGTGGTGAATTTTTTACCCCCATTATGATTTTTTAAAGAATCAGCTGATAGCATTTCCCCGCTATTGTATCTCTCCCAAAGTTCATCCATATATACTTTTTTCCCCTTGCCATACGAACGTTGTATGCCACGACCAAGTGGTGTATAATATCTCGCCACTGTTAAACGTAAAGCTGAGCCGTCACTAAGAGGATATTGTTCCTGCACAAGTCCTTTACCAAATGTCCGCCGCCCAATAATAGTTGCCCTGCACCAATCTTGTAACGCACCGGCCAATACTTCACTTGCACTGGCGGATAATTCATCAACCAGTAAAACTAGTTTCCCTTTTTCAAACAAACCTGGACGTTTGCAACGGTATTCTCTTTTTTTACTATTTACACCTTCTGTGTATACTACTAATTTATCACCTTCCAGAAATTCGTCGGCCATATCCACCGCTTCGTTCATAAAGCCTCCGCCATTTCCCCGCAGATCAAAAATCAAGCTTTGCAGGCCTTGTTTCTGTAAATTTTCCATCGCCTGCATAAATTCTTCATAACTGTTATCCGTGAATTTATTCAGTTTGATATAGCCGGTGGTTTTATCAATCATATACGCAGCATCAACCGAGGGTACCGGAATAGTACCTCTTGTTACTGTTACAGTTTGTGGCTTATTATCCCGTAATATCTGCAATACGGCTTTTGACCCCCTTTCACCACGGATGTATTTTTTGATACTGTCAATATCTGAGACCTTTAGTGTGAGTGGAGTGTTATTCACTGCTAAAATTTTATCGCCGATTTGCAAACCGGCTTTATCACTGGGACCGTTAGGAATTACATAGACCACATTAACGGTGTCGCTGAATATATTAAACTCGACTCCAATGCCTTCAAAATTTCCAGCCAGATCTTCGTTTGCTTCTTTTAAGTCAACCGGGGGTAAATAAACCGAGTGTGGGTCAAGTTCGGTCATTAGCTGCTGAATAGCTTTTCCTTCCAGCGAATCCAGTTGCACTGAATCAACATACCGCATTTTAATCAGGTCTATCGCTTCTTGTAAAGAGCTCCGGTTATTAGATGAAAAGAAACTCTTATTTCCCCCATTCTGAGTACCCAGCTTATACCCAAAGTACATCCCGACTATCATCACCAGCGAAAAAATTAACGGCAGCCAGACTTGCAATTTTTTATTCCCCATCATAATCCTTTATTGTGTAATTTGACGCAAAATACTGGATTTGAGCGGAACAGGTATTGAGTTCATCCAAATCAACGAATCTTTATGCCGATGGTAAAACTGATTGCAGACAGCGGGGCTACTAAAGCCGAATGGTGCTTACTTCGTGAGGGTAAAAAAAAGACCATCTTTACCCAGGGCATCAGTCCATATTTTCTCAATACAGAACAAATAACTGATCTGCTACTGAAAGAACTGAAGCCAAAGCTGAAGAATATCGAAGTGGATGAAATTTTTTATTATGGTACAGGCTGTGCCAATCCTGTTAATGCCAAATCGGTGAAGAAAGCCTTGCAGAAAGTTTTCCCTGAAAGCAAGGTTGATGTGAACCACGACCTGATGGCCGCTGCAAGAGCTTTATGCGGAACCAATAAAGGAGTGGCCTGCATTTTAGGCACCGGTTCTAATTCTTGCTATTTCGATGGAAAGAAAATTGTAAAAAATAGTCCTGGCCTGGGTTATGTATTGGGCGATGAAGGTAGTGGGGCTTACCTGGGTAAAAAAGTAATTCAATATTATCTCTACGGCACTTTTGATGATGAACTGCGGGGCCGGTTTGATCTGACTTACACCACTAACACGGCTGAAATATTAGAAAGTGTATATAAGAAACCTTTGCCAAACCGCTACCTTGCCGGGTTTACAAAATTTTTGGCTGAAAACCGGGGACATTACATGATTGAAAATATTATCGAAGACGGGTTAAATGATTTTTTCTTTAATCACTTGTGCAAATACCGGGAGACATGGACCTTGCCGGTACATTTTGCAGGAAGTGTTGCATTTGGTTTTAAGGATGTGTTACAGCAACTTTGTAACAGTTATGAGTTTGAACTCGGTAAAGTGATGAAAAACCCAATGGAAGGTCTGGTCACCTATCATCGTTAAAGAAGAAAAGTATGGCATTTGAGAAAATTTCTGAACAATCGAGTAACTATCGTCACCTGGAAAAGATGACAGTAGGAGAGATATTGATTAATATTAATACAGAAGACCAGACTGTTCCCGCCGCTGTAGAAAAAGCAATACCACAAATAGAAAAATTAGCAGAAGCCGCCAGTGATAAAATGTTAATGGGGGGCAGACTTTTTTATATTGGTGCCGGTACAAGCGGCCGGTTAGGTATTGTGGATGCAAGTGAATGTCCCCCCACATATGGAATCCCTTATGGTTTAGTAATTGGAATTATTGCCGGGGGTGAAAAAGCTATTACCTCCGCAGTTGAATTTGCCGAAGATGATAAGGAACAGGGTTGGAAAGATTTGCTCCAGCTTAATGTATGTGATAAAGATGTGGTAATAGGTATTGCCGCCAGTGGAACTACACCTTATGTAATCGGAGCTTTAGAAGAATGCCAAAAAAGAGGAATTATAACGGGCAGCATTTCCTGCAATCCCGATTCACCGGTAAGTGCTGCAGCAGATTTCCCTATTGAAGTAGTGGTGGGGCCTGAGTTTGTTACCGGAAGTACCCGTATGAAAAGTGGTACTGCCCAAAAACTGGTGCTTAATATGATCTCGACAACAGTAATGATACAACTTGGCAGGGTGGAAGATAATAAAATGGTGAATATGCAACTAACGAACGATAAGTTGGTAGACCGTGGTACCAAAATGCTGATGGAAAGAGTAAAGATGCCTGATTATGAAAAAGCAAAAGAATTATTATTGAAATACGGCAGTGTAAAGAAAGCGGCTGATTCTTTATCTAAATGATTTGGTTTCTGACGATTTCTATTTATATTGTGTGTCTGAATAAACGAAGTGGTTCCAAATCTTCAACATATCATTTCTTCTGCTGTAGTGAGCTTCACTACAACTACTACAACAACCCGTTAAGGGTTGTATATCATTATATCAACAATCGGGCATTTGCTGTAATACGATGAGAATCTTATTGTCAGCCATCATTATTACATCATACAAATTTCAATAATTATGCAGGTTTTAAAATTCGGCGGAACATCAGTTGCAAATGCAGATAATATCAATAAAGTTGTTGCTATAGTAAAAGAGTCGGCAAAAAAAGATAAAACTGTTGTCGTTGTTTCTGCATTGGGTGGTATCACTGACCTTTTACTCAGTGCTGTTGCAATGGCGGCAGACGGGGAAGAATTATATAAGGAAAAACTAGCAACAATCGGGCAGCGACATTTTGAAGCTGTAAAGCAATTAATACCAGTTGCGCAGCAAAGTCAGCTCTTAAGCCTGGTTAAGAAGTCTTGTAATGAGATGGAAGATATTTGTAATGGTGTTTTTTTATTACGGGAATTAACGGACCGTTCAAAAGACAGGATCGGTAGTTATGGCGAATGGCTATCTTCTCAGATTATTGCAGCTAAATTCAAGGCAGATGGTATAGAAGTTGAATGGAAAGATGCAAGAGAATTGATTGTCACTAATTCCAATTTTACTGCGGCAGAAGTCGACTTTGCAGTAACGGATAAGAAAATAGCTTCTTATTTTTCAACAACAACAGCTTCACTTTTTATTCTTCCAGGTTTTATTGCTACTGATTGTCACGGTATCACAACTACATTGGGCCGTGGTGGTTCTGATTATACAGCCGCCATTATTGCTTCTGCGGTAAATGCGTCTTTGCTGGAAATATGGACTGATGTAAGTGGTATGATGACAGCAGACCCAAGACTTACCAATAATGCCAGAATAATTCCCAACATATCTTACCAGGAGGCAATGGAGCTTTCACATTTTGGAGCTAAGGTTATTTATCCTCCAACTATTCAACCGGTAATGAGTAAGGGGATACCGGTTTGGATCAAAAATACATTTGCACCGGCTGATGAAGGCACAATGATAGAATCAGCCTCGTCCAAAAATGGTAATATAGTGAGGGGCATTTCCAGTATTAACAATATTGCACTCATAAGCCTGGAAGGAAGCGGTATGATTGGCATTCCGGGTTTTTCAAAACGTTTATTTGAAGCCCTCAGCAGTGAAAAAATAAATGTCATCCTCATCACACAAAGTTCTTCGGAGCATTCTATTTGTGTTGGCATAGATACTTTTTCCGCTGCTAAAGCTAAGCAAGCTGTTGATACAGCTTTTGCAAATGAAGTTGCATTGCAGAAGGTAGAGCCATTAAGGGTGGAGACTGAACTTTCAATTGTTGCACTTGTAGGTGAGAACATGAAAAATCACACGGGTATCAGTGGAAGAATGTTTAGTGCAATGGGTAGAAATGGTGTTAATGTCCGGGCAATAGCACAGGGCTCATCAGAAAAAAATATATCAGCAGTTATTGCTACCAAGGATGTCCGGAAGGCCATCAACGTTTTGCATGAAGAATTTTTCGAAACAACATATAAGCAGGTCAACCTGTTTATAACAGGTACAGGCAATGTTGGCGCTAAATTGCTCGGCCAGTTACAGCAGCAGCTTGAAGTGTTGCAACATAAAATGCACCTGCAGGTAAGGGTAGTTGGTTTGTCCAACAGCCGGAAGATGCTGATCGATGAAGAGGGGATTGATTTAAAAAACTGGAAAGAAAAATTAGCTGGAGGCGAAGAGGCCAGGCTGCAAAAATTTACAGAGGAGATCATCAGCCGTAACCTCCGTAATTCCATTTTCGTTGATATAACAGCTAATGATAAAGTTGCAGCGGGTTACCATCAGCTTTTAGAAAAAAGTATTTCAATAGTTGCCTGTAATAAAGTTGCAGCATCATCACCTTACAATAATTATAAAAGGTTAAAAGATATTGCCAGGGAATTTAACAGCCAGTTTTTGTTTGAAACAAATGTAGGAGCAGGTCTTCCGGTAATCGCTACTATTAATGATTTGGTACACAGTGGCGACAGGATTCATAAAATACAGGCCGTATTAAGTGGGACGCTAAATTTTGTTTTCAATAATTATGATGGCACCCGGAAATTTGCTGCAGTGGTGAAGCAGGCACAGGAAGAGGGTTACACAGAGCCTGACCCAAGGCTCGATCTTGGCGGGACTGATGTAATGAGAAAAATATTGATCCTGACAAGAGAAGCCGGTCATCAGGTAGAAATGGATGATATCGCTAATAATTCATTTATTCCTGCAGTTTGCATGCAGGGAACGGTGGAAGACTTTTATAAAGAAATGGAAAACGAAGAAGCTCATTTTCTTACATTGGTAAAAGAGGCTAACGAAGCAGGATGTAAACTGAAATTTGTAGCCTCATTTGATAATGGAAAAGCCTCTGTTGGGTTGCAGCATATAGACCCGAAACATGATCTTTATCATTTGTATGGGAAAGACAATATAGTGTTATTTTATACTGACAGGTATAAAGAGCAGCCGCTGGTCGTAAAAGGAGCAGGGGCTGGAGCAGAAGTAACAGCAAGTGGCGTTTTTGCGGATATTATCAGGGCAAGCAAAGTATAACAGCAATGAAAAAAGTAAAAGTACATAGCCCGGGCACTGTAGCAAATCTCGTTTGTGGATTTGATATACTTGGTATGGCACTGAGTGAGCCATATGATGTTATGGAGGTGACGCTGCTGGACGAACCCAATGTTATTATTCATAATAAGGACAACTTTGATTTGCCAACTGAACCTGAAAAAAATGTGGCAGGCGTTGTATTATTATCTGTGATGGAGAGAATGAATAATAAAGTTGGTTTCGAAATAACGATAGAGAAGCATATCAAACCGGGCAGTGGTATTGGTTCCAGTGCTGCCAGTGCTGCGGGAGCTGCGGTTGCTGCCAATCATTTGCTGGGAAATATTTTTTCTGCTGACGATGTTGTACAGTTCGCTATGAATGGCGAAAAATTAGCCTCGGGAGTAAAGCATGCCGATAATATAGCACCGTGCATCTTTGGCGGCATCAGTTTAGTCCGTTCTATTCATCCGTTGGATATTGTTTCTATTGCTGTACCTGATCTGTTTGTTACGGTAGTTCATCCACAGATTGAAGTGAGAACTGCTGATGCAAGGCAAATTCTACGACAACAGGTATTATTAAAAGATGCAATTAAACAATGGGGAAATATCGCTGGTTTAATTGCTGGTTTTATGAAGAATGACCTTGATTTAATCGGCCGGTCATTAGAAGATGTTATTATAGAGCCGGTTCGCAGTATTCTTATTCCGGGATTTGATGAAGTGAAAAAAAAATGTAAGGACGCCGGTGCTTTAGGTGGTGGTATATCGGGTTCAGGGCCCTCCATATTTATGTTCAGCAAAGAAGAAAAAACAGCTAAGTCCGTTGAAGCCGTAATGAAAGATGTCTACAATCGAATAGGAGTCGAATATAATACCTACGTAACTACAATAAACAAGAAAGGAGTTGAAATATTATAGCACCAACAGACAATCCCCGATTGTTGATTTTAAACAAGCAACAATAGCAGGGCAGGCGCCTGATAAGGGATTATACTTTCCGGAAACTATTCCGCAAGTGGATGCCGCTATGATAAAAAATATTACAAGTTACTCTAACGAGGAAATAGCTTTTCGTGTAATAAAACCTTATACAGGCAATACAATTGCGGATGAACAGCTTTTCCAGATTGTCAGTGAGACGGTGAACTTTCCGATTCCATTGGTAAAGGTGAATGACACTATTTCATCATTAGAATTATATCATGGCCCTACGTTGGCATTTAAAGATGTAGGAGCCAGATTTATGAGCCGTTGCCTGGAACATTTTGTAAATAACAATTCGGGAACCGTTACAGTACTTGTTGCTACATCCGGCGATACAGGAGGAGCTGTAGCCAATGGATTTTATGGTGTTGAAGGCGTAGAGGTAGTCATTTTATATCCTTCCGGCAAAGTGAGTCCGGTACAAGAAAAACAATTAACCACTTTAGGTAAAAATATTAAAGCTCTTGAAGTTGATGGAACGTTTGATGATTGCCAGAAAATGGTGAAGCAAGCTTTTATGGATAAGGATATAAACGACAAGCTATTTCTTACGTCTGCCAATTCTATCAACGTTGCAAGATGGTTGCCGCAGCAGTTCTATTATTTTTTTGCGTATAAGCAATGGACAGATAAAAATAATCCGCCTGTCATTTCGGTTCCCAGTGGCAATTTTGGAAATATCTGCGCTGGTATCCTTGCCATGCAGTCTGGTTTGCCGGTTCAGCATTTTATTGCCGCCTCCAATGCTAATGATATTGTCACAGAATATTTACTGTCGCAGAAATTAATTCCCAAACAGGCGGTCGCAACCCTTAGTAATGCAATGGATGTTGGCAACCCAAGCAATTTTGTACGTATACTGGAGATTTTTCGTCATCAATTTCCTGCATTAAAAAGTAAATTATCTTCTTACAGTATTACAGATGAGGAAACAATCGCAACTATAAAAACGGTTTACGAAAAGGAAAATTATGTGCTGGACCCACATGGAGCAGTTGGCTTCTTATCCCTCGAACGTTATTTACAAAGCCATCCCAGGCAAAAAGGAATCGTATTGGAAACAGCTCATCCCGTTAAGTTTCCGGATGCAGTAGAGAGTTGTATTGGTAAACCGATTGACATACCTGTTTCTGTCCAAACGATCATGAAGAAGGAAAAGATGAGTATATTAATCAAAGCCGATTACGGACAACTCAAAGAATATCTTTTGCAATAATAGTTATGGCTTAGTTCTTTTACTTTGCTGAGCGAAGCCAAAGGATATTCGCTTAGCTTATATTTGCACTGTAGATATTTTCTATATGCAGAACATAGAACCTTTTTATAACTGGCGACATATTTATATCAGTGAGGATGATGAACGTTCACCTTTTTTTGGTAGAGTTTATTCGGAATTTGAGTTTTCCCAAACTGTTTATAATTTTTACATCCACCCGCAATGGGATGACTTTGGCAGCCGGACTTTATATTTAAAAGTTTTGTTGGCTGATTATGAAGAAAAGTATGCCATTATTGAAATGATCGGAGAGTGGAATGATGCCATTGAAAATGACATCATGGAGCTAAAACGGGAAGTGCTGGAGAAGTTTATGGAGGAGGGCATTCATAAATTTATTTTGATTGTAGAAAATGTGCTGAATTATCATAGTGATGGAAGAGACTACTACGAAGAGTTATATGAAGAGGTCATGGAACAGAATGGATGGGTCGTTTGTTTAAACATGCCCGACCAAACGCAATATGACTTTAAACATGCCCGGTTAAACAGGTATGTTGAGCTCATGGAATTAGATAATTGGAGAACTTACAAGCCTTTTCATTTGTTTAAAAAAATTGATAATGAATTCAGGACAAGATTAGATAATTAATCAATTTAAATGAATTTGGGACAGTGATATATATCAGGTAAAACTTTTATCCAATTTTGACCATTGGATACTATTTTTGCAGAAATAGATTACTCCTTTAAGAACGACGCTTATGAAATGGTCTGAACTGTTTACTTCCTCGATTGGTAAAAAGTGGGTGATGGCTTTGACAGGTATTTTCCTGATTTTATTTCTTGTAATACATGTGGGGTTAAATGCTACAATATGGGCTAATGATGGTGGCAAGATGTTTGAGGCCGGGGCTCATTTTATGGGTTCTAATATAGTACCCCGTATTCTTGAAATCGGATTGATGGCCGGAATCCTTTTACATATTATACAGGGATTAATGCTGGAGTTTCAAAACCGGAGTAAAAGAAAGAAAGGATATGCAGTATCAATGGGAACTAAAGGAAGCAGATGGTATAGCCTGAGTATGGGTTTGCTAGGCACATTGATATTATTATTTCTTATTATGCACCTTGCACATTTTTGGGTACCTAACCGTAGTAACCAGGGTTGGCTTTTAGGCCCGGAAATTTCTTTATATGATAAAATGAAAGAAGTGTTTTCAGTTAATTGGGTTGTTGCACTTTATGTGTTGGGTTGTTTTTCATTGGCATGGCATTTACTGCATGGCTTTCAAAGTGCATTCCGCACTATGGGTGTAAGTAATAAAAAATATTTAAGCCTGTTAAATACAGTAGGAATTGGATTTTCGGTTATCGTTTCATTGGCCTTCGCATTAATGCCGGTTAGTTTTTATTTGGGATGGGTAAAATAACGAATGGTCAATGGTGAATAGTGAATCAGGCGATAAAGATTTCGGGGCAACAGGGAAACTATGAAAAGCTGAAGCCAGGTAAATAAAAATAATTAGCATATTATCACATTACAAATTGATTTATGTTGGATTCAAAAATTCCCGTCGGTAAGTTAGAAGAAAAATGGGTGGACTACAAAGGCCATTGCAAATTGGTAAACCCTGCCAATAAAAGAAAATTGGAAATCATTATTGTTGGTACTGGTTTGGCTGGGGCTTCGGCAGCGGCTGCATTGGGAGAGTTGGGATATAAAGTAAAAGCATTTTGTTTCCAGGATTCGCCAAGAAGGGCTCACTCTATTGCTGCTCAAGGTGGAATCAATGCGGCCAAGAATTATCAGAATGATGGTGATTCTGTTTTTCGTTTGTTTTATGATACGGTGAAAGGTGGTGATTACCGTGCAAGAGAAGCAAATGTACATCGTCTGGCAGAAGTGAGTGTAAATATAATTGACCAATGTGTGGCACAGGGAGTGCCGTTTGCAAGAGAATATGGAGGATTGTTAAATAACCGTTCTTTCGGCGGTACACAGGTTAAAAGAACTTTTTATGCGGCTGGTCAAACTGGTCAGCAATTATTAATAGGAGCTTACCAGGCATTGGAACGTCAGGTTGCACTGGGCAATGTAACCATGTATGCCCGCCATGAAATGCTGGATGTGGTAATGGTGGAAGGAAAGGCAAGAGGAATTATTGCCCGGAATTTGGTGAACGGAGAATTGGAAAGATATTTTGGCCATGCAGTATTATTGTGTACCGGTGGATATGGGAATGTATTTTATTTGTCTACCAACGCCATGGGCAGTAATGTGACCGCTGCATGGAAAGCACATAAGAAAGGAGCCACTTTTGCCAATCCTTGCTTCACACAAATTCACCCGACTTGTATTCCGGTAAGTGGCGATCATCAATCTAAGTTAACATTGATGTCTGAGTCGCTAAGAAATGATGGACGTATCTGGGTGCCAAAGCAAAAAGGAGATAAACGAAAAGCAAATGATATTCCGGAGGAAGAGAGAGACTATTATTTAGAGAGAAGATATCCGGCTTTTGGTAACCTTGTTCCCCGGGACGTGGCATCGAGAGCAGCAAAAGAAAGATGTGATGCGGGATACGGAGTGGGAACTACCGGACAGGCTGTATACTTAGATTTTAAATACAACCTGATAAACAAATACGGAAAAACTGAAGCAGGCAAACTAGGAATAGAGAATCCTGATTTAGAAACATTGATGCGGTTGGGTAAAGAGGTGGTGAAAGAAGAGTACGGTAACCTGTTTGACATGTATGAAAAGATCACAGGTGAAAATCCATACGAAGTACCGATGCGTATTTATCCGGCGGTACACTATACCATGGGCGGTCTTTGGGTAGATTATGAATTGATGACGAACATCAAAGGCTTGTATTGTTTGGGAGAAGCTAATTTTAGCGACCACGGAGCAAACCGTTTGGGTGCATCAGCATTGATGCAGGGATTGGCCGATGGTTATTTTGTAGTCCCTTATACAATTGGTAATTATCTGGCAGATGAAATTGCAACAAAGCCAATACCAATAACACATGAAGCGTTTGAACAAACTGAAAAAGCAGTTGCTGATAGAATAAACACATTAATGAACATTAAGGGTAAGCAAACTGTTGAAAGTTTTCATAAAAGGTTGGGTAAAATAATCTGGGAATACTGTGGTATGTCACGGAATGAAGCTGGGCTAAAACATGCAATTGCCGAAGTACAGGCATTGAAAAAAGAATTTTGGAGTGATGTAAAAATACCCGGAGGCATAAAAGAAATGAACCCTGAATTGGATAAAGCAGGCCGTGTGGCCGACTTTATTGAATTGGGTGAGCTGATGTGTAAAGATGCGCTGGATAGAAATGAAAGCTGCGGTGGACATTTTAGAGAAGAAAGCCAGACAGAAGAAGGAGAGGCTAAACGGGATGATGAGAATTATGCGTACGTAGCTGCCTGGGAATATAAAGGTGAGAGTGACTGGGTATTACATAAGGAGCAATTGAACTTTGAGATTGCGAAACCGACCCAACGTTCTTACAAATAATATTATTAACGAACTATACTCGTTTTTATGGAGCATTATAATATGAATCTGACGTTAAAAGTCTGGCGTCAAAAAAATGCAAGTGATTCAGGAAGATTTGAAACCTACCCGGTAAAGAATATTTCATCTGAAATGTCTTTCCTGGAAATGATTGACGTACTGAATGAGGAACTGATTAAAGAAGGAAAAGACCCCATTGCATTTGACCATGATTGCAGGGAAGGTATTTGCGGTGCCTGTTCCATGTATATCAATGGTCGTCCGCATGGGCCCTGGCAGGCAAATACTACTTGTCAGTTGCACATGAGAGCCTATAAAGATGGCGACACGATAGTTGTAGAACCCTGGAGAGCTAATGCTTTTCCAGTTGTTAAAGATTTAGTAGTTGACCGTTCTGCATTTGACCGTATTATCCAGGCCGGAGGTTATATTTCAGTTAACACAGGTAATGCTGTAGATGCCAATGCTATAGCCATTAATAAAGACAATGCAGATGCGGCATTTGCGGCAGCGGCATGTATCGGTTGCGGTGCCTGTGTTGCCGCTTGTAAAAACTCATCTGCTCTGTTGTTTGTATCGGCTAAAGTTTCACATTTGGCATTATTGCCACAAGGAGGCCCAGAAAGAAAAACAAGGGCTATGAATATGGTAGCGCAGATGGATAAAGAAGGTTTCGGTGCTTGTACCAACACTGGTGCTTGTGAAGCTGTTTGTCCAAAAGAAATTTCTATTGAAAATATTGCGAGGCTGAACAGAGAGTATATGATGGCCGGGGTCATATCTGACAAATAACTAACCCTTCATATAAAAATTAAAAGCCTATTAAAAGTGGGCTTTTTTTATTTAAAAGCTAAAGTCGCTTTAATCATTGCTGCCCACAAGGAGGCTGTACCGGGTTCTTTCATTAATAATATACCCGGCCCTATAGCAACCTGCTTATTAATATAATAACTTAATTCCAGTTTGCTTCCCATATTAAATTCCGTAGTGCCGTTATAAATTCCAAGAGCCGGACCGGCTGTTAAAGTTATTCCGGCATTCTTAACCGGATTATAAAAAAGCCCACCAAATCCATGAATGAAAAGATAGCCGGGATATTTATAACGATAGCTGCTTACAATTTCTTTTTTCCCCATATAATAGGCAATACCTCCATTATAGGTAAAGCTGATTCTTTTATGATTGAGAACTCCAAACCAATGACGGGTGGGAGAGTAGTCAATACCCAACCCAATAAAATGTGTTGCTGAAAAATTGCCAACCGGCATTTTCAAAGCTGCGGAGAGGGAATTATTATTTTGTTTTGAAGAATTGTTTATTTCATTGCGGGGTTGCGAAAAGAGTGGTGAAGTATAGAAATAAAAAAGGGGAGCAACTAAAAACATCTTTTTCATGAATACTATGCTTTGTTGTTAGCATTTTACCTGATAAGTACAAAAGTACCTTTTTTATCATGCTTTTCACCAGATCGGATATCTGTGGCATTAATGATCCATGCATAAACTCCCGGGTTTTGCTCAACACCATTTATTTTACCATTCCAACCTATATTTTTTTGTGAAGTAGAAAATATTTTTTGACCCCAGCGATTATATATACTGAAATTCTCCAATGAAAATTCTTTAGTAATTGTTGGTTTTATATCATCATTCAGTCCATCATTATTAGGTGTAAATCCTGTTGGCATATAGATACCCGGATAGGGCATTACTTTAATAGCTACATAATCTGAATCACTGCAACCGGCGTCATTTCGTACTACTACTTTGTAAGTTACTGTATTGCCTGGTGTGGCAACAGGGTTGGAGATGTTAGGGTTGGATAACCAGGTGACTGGAGTCCATGTAAATTGACTACCTCCCCCTGATACTCCGAGTTGTATAGATTCACCAGCTTCTATTTCCTGATCAGCAGATGCCGCAATGTTTAGTATATCGAGATTAAGGATTTTGGTAACTGATTTATTCAGACACGGAGTCGTAGTAAGCACATCCAACTTAATTGTGTAAGTGCCGGCTGTAGAAAAAGAATGAGCCGGATTCTTAAGCGTTGAGATATTGCCATCTCCAAAACTCCATTTATACTGTATCATGGTGGTATCCGGAAAAACAGCAGACAGATTATTAAACTGTACCAGTCTCGAATCACAATTTGCTATAAAATCAAAGTCTGCATTCGCCGTCAGGCCACCGGGAAAAATAATCATTGATCGTTTAATCAAGCCGCAACCATTAAGTGGTGTGATTACCAGTTTAACAGTGTAGCGTTGATTGGCAGGAGTATAAGTATGTAACGGATTTTGTAATGTAGATGTGTTCCCATCACCAAAATCCCATTGCCAGCTTACAGGACCTGGCATCGTAGTAAATCCATTAAACTGAACAGTTCCACTGCAACTATCAGTTATTGAATTTAAAAAACCATTTAACGGATCCACTGATAAATCATTGATATAAGCAGGTAAACCAAGATTGGAGCCACCCGGGAACAGCGGAATCTGGTCTCTTACGAAATTACATCCACTTCCTTTTATTACGGGACGGTTTATTGCACCCAACGTAGATGAAATATCTGCGAGGTATATTTTTCCATCTGGTGCCAGTTGAATACCATAATAGCCGGCTGGTGAGGTATTGATACTTATTCTTGAAGCAATGATTGCCGGTATTCCCGGCAGAGTCGCCTCTATTTGTTCTATTGTTTTTCCATCCGGGTTGGTCAGGTAAAGCAATTTTGAATCGGCTGAATATTCACAGGAAACTATACGGGCATTAGAAAAGGTAATCACCCTGGGATTGGAAATAAGACCCGTGGCATTGTCGAAATTAAATAGCTGGCAAAAATTAGAACCGAAGCCTACCACATCTGCTTCCGGAAAATGTGTCTGACAAAGCTGTTTGGCGTCCGGACTTACTTTTATCATACCAGTATTAGTGAGAAAATGCTGGTCAAGCACCATTCCCGTAGTTGAAACAACCGGAGTTAATTGCAATCCACTGCAGCTGATAAGCCAGGATCGGAAAATATTTGAATTTTTATCATTTGTAATTAACCATACATCTGTTCCATTCGCATGTCTTGCGGCCACCATTCTTTCAGTACAGGAGGCCCATAGCAGCACATTTTTTGTAATAACCTCGCCATTCCCATTATCCTTATTCAAATTAATGATTGAATACGTATATCCATTCGCAAAAGAATTTTCGACTGCATCTGTTGTAAAGAGATAGTAAATACTGTCATTGCCAGGTTCGGGCACTATAATACAAGCCTGAACGGATGATAAATTGCCGTTAAGATTATCCCCATTTACCATAACCTGGTGGTTGCGGTTGTAAACAGTAACTCCATTGGAATAAAAAAGTAAGTTGCCATCTTCATCACAAATACTACTGCAACCTTCATTTGTTTCCATGACACCGTCGCTTAAAACAGCAGGTAGTGGCTGTGCTCCTGCTGCATTGAAACTTAAACCGGCTTTTCGGCCGAAATACCAAATATTATTCTGTTGTGAATAGGAGAAATTAAAGGCTAATAAAAGTAATACCAGTATTGAGAGTTGTTTAAACATGGGTTACAGTCAATAGAGAATTATTTGCTGCTACAGTAGTCAAATTTCTACCTTTTTTACGTAATTAACAGCATAGGATAACTTTCATGCAATAAAAGGACGATTTTTACGATTTTTAATAAAACTCACTGCTATTGAGTTGGTTAGCAAGAATATTGTGCATTGTTTGTATAGTGCTGTCACCTCTCTGGAGCAGTGCCCAGCTTCCTGTACCCGGCAATGTCACCAGTAATCTACGGCAAAAGACTTTTACTATTGGGGCCGATAGTATTAAAGTTGATAGTATCAGTATAGTGCCAAACAGTTTTTCGATTGCGAATATTCCTCCATCCGATTACCAGCTTGATTTTATTAATGCCATATTGTACTGGAAGAAAAAGCCTTCCCTTGAAAGTATTACTATTACCTACCGGGTTTTCCCTTTTCAGCTAAACCCTGTTGCACAACGGATGCGGTACGATAGTGTCATGAATAATTTTTATGTAAAACCATTCGAGTTTGATAAAGGGCTTAGTAATTCGCAACGTGGCATTTTTGATTTTGGTACTTTAAAGGCAGAAGGCAGTTTTGGCAGACAGATAGGTTTTGGTAACCGGCAGGATGCGGTACTCAACTCAACACTGAACTTACAGCTAAGCGGTATGCTTGGTGACAGCATTGAAATACAAGCTGCCATTACGGATAATAATATTCCGATACAGCCAGATGGAACCACCCAGCAATTAAATGAATTTGACCAGGTGTATTTGCATTTTAGAAAACGTAACTGGCAATTAAGCCTGGGAGACATTGATATCCGGCAGAACCAGGGCTACTTTTTAAATTTTTATAAACGGTTGCAGGGTATTTCGTTTCAGACTACCAACCGGATTTCAAAAAATATTAATTCAAAAACATTGGTGAGTGGTTCGGTTGCCAAAGGAAAATTTACCCGAAATTTTATTGAGGCTTTAGAGGGCAACCAGGGACCTTACCGGCTACGGGGTGCAAACAATGAGTTCTTTTTTATTATCCTCGCCAACACAGAAAGGGTTTTTATTGACGGGGAACTGATGCAAAGGGGCGAAGACCAGGATTATATCATTAATTATAATTCTGCAGAAATTACTTTTACTCCTAGGCGGATGATAACAAAGGATAGCAGGATACAGGTGGAGTTTGAATATGCGGATAGAAATTTTTTGAATGCTAATCTTTATTTGTCACAGGAGTTTGACATAAATCAAAAACTGAAAATTAGAATTGGCGCCTTCAATAATAGTGATGCAAAGAATTCACAGATTAACCAGATTTTGGATGACAGGCAACGACAGTTTCTTGCAGATATTGGCGACAGTACACAAAATGCACTTTATCCATCTGCAGTATTAGATACATTCGCCGTTGGTAAAATTTTATATGAAAAAATCTATATCGGCCTGGATTCATTTTACCAGTATTCTACCAACCCTGCTCTGGCCAAATATAATTTGTCATTTGTGGATGTAAGACAGGGAAATGGTAATTATGTTCCTGATTTTAATGGGGCCAATGGAAAGGTCTATCGCTATGTGGCACCCATTGCAGGAATAAAACAGGGACAGTATGAACCAGTTCAAATTTTGGTTACACCCAAGAAACAACAGATAGTTAACCTGGGACTTGATTACACACTTAATAAGAACACATCTCTAAAAGCTGAAATTGCCACTAGTAATACTGACATCAATACTTTTTCTTCAAAAGACAATGGAGACGACAGGGGATGGGCTGCAAAATTTAGTTTCGGCAACGAGAAAATATTTTCATCTGCTAAAAGGCTACGATTAACCACCGGAGTAGACTATGAATATGTGCAAAGCAAGTTTAAACCATTGGAAAGATTACGGACCGTGGAATTTTCCCGTGATTGGGGATTGCCCTTTACCTTAAAACCAGTAGATGAAAATATTATCCGGGCAACGGCAGGAATAAGGGATAAGGCCAATCATACACTTAACTATGGATTTATAAATTACAACCGGAGTGATAAATATAACGGTGTTCAGAATTCATTGCAGCATACAGCCGATTGGAAAGGATGGCAGGTGAATAACCAGTTTGTCATTACAAATTTCAATTCTGCTTTTGATAATGGCACCTTCCTGCGCCCAACGATTGATATAAGTAAACAACTCAAACAGTTTAACAATTGGCGGTTAGGATTTAAATACTCCCTTGAACAAAATGAAGTCAGAAATAAAACTGTTGACACATTAACACCTTTTGCTTTTTCATTCGATACGTATTCGGTTTACCTGAAGTCCGACGAAGCTAAAAAGAATAAGTATGGTATTTCCTTTTTTACCAGGTCTGATAAGTACCCGGTAGGTAAAGACCTTATCCGTGGAGACCGTAGCCTGAATCTGAACCTGCAGGCAGAACTGCTGTCGAATCAAAAAAGACAATTTTACCTGAATACTACTTTTCGTAAGCTGAAAGTTTATGATGGTGCTGTATCAAAACAAAAGGAAGATGAAACTATTCTGGGCAGGGCAGAGTATGTTATGAATGAGTGGAAAGGATTACTGAATGGTAATATTCTGTATGAAGTGGGAGCAGGGCAGGAGCAACGACGGGATTTTGCTTACCTGGAAGTGCCGGCAGGCACAGGTCAGTTTGCCTGGAATGATTATAACAATGACGGTGTACAGCAGTTAAATGAATTTGAATTGGCTGCGTTTGTAGACCAGGCAAAATTTATCCGCATATTTACTCCCACGAATGATTTTATCAAAGCGAATTTTATCACTTTTAATTATAGTCTGAATATTAATCCAAGAGCAGTATTGAATTCGCCAAATTTAAAAGGGCTAAGGAAGTTTTTAGCAAAGACCAACCTGGTTACTTCGTTTCAAACAAGTAAAAAATCGTTGGCAAAAGGGACATTCGAATTTAACCCATTTAAATATGGTGTAAATGATACAGCACTGATTACTCTTAGTACAACAATACTCAACACCTTTTCATTCAACCGTTACAATAGTAAATGGGGCTTTGATTTGAGTAATCTACGCAATTCCGGCAAATCATTATTGACGTATGGCTACGAAAGCAGGAAACTGAATGATTGGCTGCTAAAATGGCGTTGGAATATAAACCGGTCTTTTTCCCTGACAGTAAATGGTAAAAAAGGCGAAAATGCTCTTTATACACCATCACAGCAGTTTGCGAACAGGAATTACCAGTTGTCTATTTACAGTGTGGAGCCATTCCTGACATTTATACAGGGAACGTCATTTAGAATTGTGACCAGTTATAAATTTGACAGTAAGAAGAACTTGCCCTTTTATGGAGGAGAAAAATCTTCTTCTCATTCAATAAATGTAGAGTCAAAGTACAATATTCTTCAAAGTAGTTCCATTAATGGAAAATTTACTTTTAATAATATTGATTATAAATTTCCTGCTAATACAACAGTGAGTTATATTATGCTGGACGGGTTGCTTCCCGGAAAAAATTACCTGTGGACTTTGGGATTCAGTAAAAGATTGCTGAATAACCTGGAATTAAACTTTACCTATGATGGAAGAAAAGCCGGCACATCGAAAACGGTGCATATAGGAAGGGCGGCAATTACAGCTTTGTTTTAGACATTGAACCGGAAGTGCATCACATCACCATCTTTTACGACATATTCTTTTCCTTCAATTCTTAATTTACCCACTTCACGGCAGGCTGCTTCCGAACCATATTTTACAAAGTCATCATAGCTGATAACTTCTGCTTTGATAAAACCTTTTTCAAAGTCGGTATGAATAACACTGGCGGCCTGAGGTGCTTTCCAACCCTCATGGATTGTCCAGGCTCTTACTTCCTGTACACCGGCGGTAAAATATGTATAAAGATTCAGCAACCGGTATGCCGAATGAATCAGTCTGTCTAATGCAGGCTCTGTCATTTTATATTCATCCATGAATAATTGCTTATCGTCTGCACTTTCCATTTCAGCAATCTGTGCTTCAATATTATTGTTCATGATGATGACTTCAGCATTCTCATCTTTAACAGCTGCTTTCAGAGCTTCGGAATATTTATTCCCGGTATGCATGGAAGCCTCATCCACATTTGCCACATACAGCACCGGCTTATCTGTTAAAAGAAAGAGATCCGCAATAGCCACTTTTTCTTCTTTATCCAGGTCCAACTCCCGGATACTTCTTCCTTTTTCCAGGTGTTCTTTGCAGCGGATTAAAACTTCAAGCTCCACTTTGAACTTGGGGTCAAGTTTTATTTGCTTTTCTGTTTTTTGAATTTTCTTTTCAACGGCCTCGAGATCTTTCAATTGAAGTTCTGTATCGATTATTTCTTTATCGCTTACAGGATTGATAGCTCCTTCATCCCGTAAAATATTCTCATCTTCAAAACAACGTACCACATGTATAATAGCATCCACTTCACGGATATTAGCCAGGAATTTATTACCAAGGCCTTCTCCTTTACTGGCCCCACGAACAAGGCCGGCTATATCAACAATTTCAATTTGTGTGGGAACAGTTCGATTGGGCACTACTAATTCTGCCAGCTTATCTAACCGGGGGTCTGGCACATCCACTAAACCAACGTTGGGATCAATTGTACAAAAGCGGTAATTACTTGCCTGCGCCTTTGCGCTGTTACTTACTGCGTTAAACAGAGTTGATTTTCCAACATTCGGTAATCCTACAATTCCTGCTTGCAATGCCATATCTTATTTTTTCGAGGCGCAAAGATAGGGGTTTGATGCCTGATGGCTGTTTGAGGTGAAACAATTAACTTCATCACTCAATCAATTTTTATGGCGTTAAGCAGGATTTGGACAGCCTTTATCATCATTGCTTTGCTGGTGGCAGCCGGCAGATTTGTTTTTCAACCCGGTCAGCAAAATCTTTTCGGAAGTCTTGTTACTGGAAAAAACTCAGATACTGTTGCCGTACGGACTGTGGATTCTGCCGCTATTCCTGCTACTGTCCTCAGCCAGTTCTCCAACCAGAAAGTAGCTGTATGGGGAAAAGAGAAGATTTACAAAACAGAAGGCACCACTTACCGGGCTTACCGTCTGCTGCCTGCAAACGGAATATTTGAAACAACTAAAGATGCAGTGAATCTTTGTATTGGCCTTATTGGTATTATGGCTTTGTTTATGGGTTTTATGAGCATCGCAGAGAGGGCAGGTGGTATACGTTTTCTTTCAAGGATCATAGGGCCATTCTTTTCAAAAATTTTTCCTGAGGTACCAAAAAACCATCCTTCGATGGGGCATATGGTAATGAATTTTTCAGCCAACCTGATGGGATTGGATAATGCCGCTACTCCATTTGGAATAAAAGCCATGGAAAGCCTCCAGGAAATTAACCCGGATAAAGACAGGGCTTCGAATGCACAATTGATGTTCTTATGCCTGCATGCTTCGGGATTGACGTTAATTCCAACTATTATCATCGCAGATAGAGTAGCATTGAAGTCAGCACATCCTACGGATATTTTCATTCCCTGCATGATTGCCACTTTTGTTGCTACGATTGCAGCTATGCTGATAGTGGCCTTCCGGCAGCGTATCAGGATTTTTCAGCCCGTTATTTTGTTCTGGGTACTGGGAATCTCAACTGTTATTGCTGCATTGATTTATTATATCAAGTCACTGGATGCACAGGGAGTACAGTTGTTTTCAACCAGCCTGAGTAATGGTATTATCCTCCTTATATTTTTATTGATTGTACTGGGAGGTATGTATAAGAAGATAAATATTTTTGATGCTTTTATCGATGGTGCAAAAGGAGGATTTGAAACAGCCGTTAGAATCATTCCCTACCTGGTTGGCCTGCTCGTGGCCATCAGTTTGCTGCGCAATAGTGGTGCATTTGAATTTGTACTTGATGGAATAAAAAATCTTTTTGTATTACTCAACGGAGATACAAGAATTGTAGACAGCTTGCCTACAGCGTTGATAAAACCGCTAAGTGGGAGTGGGGCAAGGGCTATTATGATTGATACGATGAATGCTCATGGCCCCGATTCATTTGCAGGTAACCTGGCTTCCGTATTCCGGGGTTCCTCCGATACTACCTTTTACATTATAGCTGTTTATTTTGGTGCAGTAGGAATTAAGAATACTAGGTATGCGGTAACCACCATGTTGCTGGCCGACCTGGCTGGTATAATCACTGCCATTGCAATGGCATATATATTCTTTGCCTGATATTGTTTTTGATGGGAATAAAAAAAATCCGCCAACTGGCGGATTTTTTTTTATTAAAGACATTTATTCTTAACGGTCAGTAAATACTGAAAGTTGTCTTAATTGGGCTTGAGTGGTTATGTTATGAGTATAGCTACCACGGAAAACAAGTGTATAGCTCCTTTTTGGTCTTGGTGTAAAAATTGATTGGATATTAGTAGGCACATTGGCAGGAGCCGCAGTGAAATTGAACAGGTTTGTTCCGGAACCAGCCGTACGTACATAAAAAGTATCAGTTAAATCTGAAGGATAAGGAATAAAATCTGTAACGTCTGTTACCTGCAGGTTGGTAGCCACATTTGCATTTTTCTTACTGAGAAAATATCAATAGCAGGGATACCAACTTTTGTATGAACAAAATTAGCAAAGCGGATTCTTGCACTGGTATCGGCAGGAATTACAATGTTAGTGGCTACTGTTTTCTGCTTTGGTGCATTAATAGAATCATACAAAAAAACAGTATAGTACTTATTCACCAGCATATTTTCAGCAAAAGACAACGGAACTTGGGTAGTTGCAGTTAATGTATCTCTAACAACGAAGTTTTTTAACCCGGGAGACACACTTGATGCATAAATACCTGTTGCAGGGAAGAGACCTCCTGTAATTAATTTTGCTCCGTTCAATGGTTTTCCATCAACGTAAACATAATTGCGATCAGCATTTACAGTGGCAACATACACCCGGATAAGAGTATTATTGGTAAAGTTCTCTTGTGTGGTGAATGCTGAAGGGGCCTCCTTGGTGCATGATTGCATAAATAATGCAATCATGAGTGTGCTGCCGGCTGTCAGTTTTAATAATTTAGATTTCATTATACTTAGTTTTAATGATAATAAAGTTTATGGTAATGAGAACCAGCACTCTTTGGTGTGATAATCAAGAGCTGTTGCACCTATTCTTGTTAATTCGTTTAGGTTCCAGACATACTCTGAATTAAATCTTGGTCTTGTACGGTAGATCAGTTTACCTCCGTTGTTTGCGTACAGGTCTGAACCAGATGGAGGTGTAAAGCCTCTATAGACCTGCTGGCCAGTATTCGGATCAAGGTCTGTATAGTGATAGCGGCGCATATCCACCCATGTTTCAAAGGTGCCATGTATATAAAGAGCAATATACTTTTGCATCATGATATGTGTCAGTGTCAGGTTAGCAGCAGCAGGCACTACAGCCACGTTGTTTACAAAATTATCTCTGATAGTAGTAGTAAGCAGGTTTGGTGCCGGAACATTGGTACTGTAAGTATTCATCAGCATATCAAAATTTAACTCAATACCTTTTTTATAAGCAGCACGGGCACCTGGTTTATCACCAGTTCTGAAAAGAGCTTCTGCTATTATAAACTGTATTTCTGCTGCGGTCATAACGGGGAATTCTGATGCATTCCGAAACAGGTAGCGGCAATTATTATCAGTACCGGGTGCAGTATTATTTACACCCGCAGCCTGGCTGATTCCCCAAAAACTTTCTGGTCTGTCGTTAGCAGTGATTACAGTTTGCCCTTTGTTAGGCTGTAATCCTTTGAATGTACCGTTTGTATTGGTACGTAGCAAATACATAGCCCTTGGATCTGCAACGGCAGGGAAAGCACTATTTAATCCTGACATGAGGTCTGCAACAAATGCTGACTGGCGGATGGCAGTTTCTGTAACTACAAGAGTGCTGGCCAGGTTGCCACGCAGTGGCCCAAAGAAATTAGTGTTGCCACTAATACCTGTACTCGCAAACTTTACCATCGCATTATCAGCATTGTCATTGATGGATAAATTACTGTAATATAGAACTGAGTCGGCCTGGTAGCTTCCCTTGTTGGTAAGATGATGGAAAGAACGGGCTAGAATTCCATAAACAAATTTTTTCCATTTGTTCACATCTCCATTATAAAAATATTGGTCGCCAATTGCAAGGTTTGCCTGGCTTGCAGCGCCACCTGTTGTGTTCAGGTACGCAATAGCCTCATGACAAAGCTGACGTACATACGCATAAATTACATCCTGTGTAGTATAACTGAAAGTAAGGGCACCAGTATTAAAAGCCTCAGCGGGATTAATTACTTCGCCATGGTAATCAGTAAGAATTAACCAGCTCCATGCAAAAATGGCTTTTCCAACACCTGCATAGTCCCATTTTTCTTCTTCAATTCCCCACTTAATCATGTTATTGCAGTTTTGGCCGATATCATAAAAATGGATACGCCACATAGAAGCTGCATTGTCTGTACCGGGACGATTACCCATCTGATCCCATTCTCCTAAGCTGTTACAGAAAAGGAAGTTCTGGATAAATTTTCCGGCAAAACGGATATCATTTAACGGGCCATGTCCTGCACTATTACCTGCCATACAGGAAATAATACCCGGTAATAATTTCTCTACCGGAACCCTTACATCCGCATTGGGGTTGGCATATGCCTCATCTATTTTTTTAGAACAACTGCTTACGACGGCTGTCAGTAAAGCAACAGATGTTATTGCGATTAATATTTTTTTCATTGGTGAATATTTTGAAATCATAATTGTTGTTTAGAAACCAGCTCTTATTCCGAAGTTAACACTAACAGGTGCCGGTACATTTCCGAAATCAAAGCCCCAGCCGCCTACACCACGGGTACCTGCTGTATTGCCATTCACAGATGGGTCAGCACCGGAGTAGTTGGTCATTAAAATCAGGTCATTCGCCGTTACAAACATTCCCAGTGATTTCAGGAAGCCCATTTTCTTAATCATATTTTGTGAGAAGGTGTACCGTAGCGTTATATCCCTCATCCGGAACCAGTTGATATCTTTTTCAATGAATTCTTCTTCAGGTAATAATGTATAATAACCCTGGTTATAAGCTGGAATTACAACGATGTTATTCGGTGTAGGTGTTGCAGAATTCTGTAAACCATCATTTAAAACACCATTGATAATTCTGGGTGTATACCTGTCATCTGTACGTTTACTTACACCTTGTAAAGTAAGATACATGTCAGTAGCATTAAAGATGTCGCCACCAACTCTGAGATCCCAGACAAAATTCAGGTTCCAGTTTCCGTATTTGAAATTGTTCACCCATCCTACAGTATAATTAGGGTTTCTGTCGCCTCTAACCCTGAAGTTCAAATCTAAAACCGGTAAACCGTTAGCTGGATTTATCAGGATAGCACCAGCAGTATTTCTTTGGTAACCGTACGAAGTTATCGCTGTAGTAGGACCTCCGGTAACCAGTCCGCCTCTTGCATTACCATAAAGCCAGGTGTCGGAGATATAAAATTCCGGAACGTTGGCTGGTAATGAAACAACTTCATTTCTCATCCTGTTAAAGTTGAACCGCATGTTCCAGGTCAGATTCTTTCTTACGATCGGGTTAAAATCAAGACTGATTTCAAGTCCTTTATTACGGGTACTTCCCACATTGATGGTGTTCAGTACATAACCTGTTCCGTAACTGGCCCTGAAATTCTCTGCAATTTGTTTTTTGTTCAGGGTATTATAATAGGTAATATCAAAACCGATTTTTCCTTTGAACAGTTTTGTTTCTGTACCTATCTCATAGGTATTTTGAATTTCTGGTTCAAGGAATTGGTTATTATTTGTAAAGCCGTATGCAAAACCTCCACCACTTGAAGTAATGTTACTAAACACTGACTGGTTTGCATAAGGTGAGCTGGAACGGGCAGTGCTGGCCAAAGATGACCGGAGCTTCATATAGTTGATAAGATTATTCTTTTTAAGCACCGGGAATATATCGCTGACAATGATGCTTAAGCTACCAGCAGGATAATTATATTTTCTATAGTCTTTGGGGAATATAGAGGAAGTTTCAAACCGGTGAGAATAAGTTAAGAAAACAACATTTTTATAATTAACAGCAAACTCGCCAAAGAACGCCAGTTGACGGCTTACATAATAATTATATAATCCACCCGGAGGCAAAAGACCCCTGTTAAGACGAAGCCTTGTGCCAACTCTTGTAGCACTGCTGTCACCCATCCATTGATTAATCTGGTCTTGTGTTATAACCACATTATTTTTAACCATCTCGCCCTGGCTGTTAACAGAATCAACGAAGTTGGTACCAAAAACAGAATACATTTCTGCTTTGTTATCCTGCCAGGTTGTTCCACCCATCAAACGCAAATTAAGTTTGCCGATCGATTTTTTAGCAGTGGCTGTAATAGTATGATTATATCCCTGTGATTTACGATAGTAATTGTCTTGCTGACCGCCAAGACCTCTTCCAAGTATCGCAGATAATGGATGATAAAATGACCATCCTGAACTTTCAAATTTATCCAATCCAAATCTTCCGGAAATGCTCAGCCATTTGAATGGATTGATATTGATACCAAACGTAGCAATGTACCTGTCAGTCTCATCATAACCACGGTTGAATTTTACATTGAAGAAGGGGTTATCAATCTCAGAATTTGGCGACACCGCATATAGCAATCTTTTTTTGCCATTTGCATCCAGGTAATCTCTGGCATCATCGGTGGTAGGCCATATCATAAGGTTGAGCAAATAGCCACCAGCACCTCTTTTAGGTTTATCGTTGGAGCTATGTATATAAGTGATAGAAGGGTTTATTTCAATGTACTTACCTATTTTGGTGTTATTGGTAAGCCGGAGAGAATACCTGTTGTACATATTTTCAGGTACTATTCCTTCCTGGTCCAGGAAGGAACCTGAAAAACGGAAGCTTACATTTTTCTTACCATATTCCGCAGTCAGGTTATGATTTTGTGTGAAAGCAGTTTGAAAGAAATTTCCAACATTATCAAATTGCTGCACATTGGCACCATAAGCCGGGCCGAAATATGTAAATGCGTTTTCTGATAATCCATTTGTTCCGGGACTCCATTTTGTAGTATAATCAGGGTAACGGGTCAATTTGGAAATCCTGAAGGAATTGTCATAATTCACAGCAAACTTACCATCAGTTTTACCTTTCTTGGTTGTAATGATAATGGCTCCGGAACTTGCCTGGCTTCCATAAAGAGCTGTTGCTTCAGGGCCTTTTAATACTGTAATTGTTTCAATATCGTTGGGGTTAATATCTGCCATACGGTTTGTATAGTCAGTACTTCTGTTAGCAGTCTGGTTGATATTTCTTGAGGATGTTTCAACTAGTCCTAATGTAGCACCACCACCTGATTCATTAATGGAAGAGTTATCCATGATAACTCCATCAATTACAAAAAGAGGTTGGTTGTCTAATGCCATAGAGTTAAACCCTCTCAATACAATTTGTGAAGATGCACCTGCAGCACCGCTGGTAGGATTAACGGTGAGACCTGCAACCCGTCCGCTTAAACCGTTGAGAAAATTTTCTCTTTGGGTTTCGGCTACTTCAGCACCACTCACTTTCTGAACTGAATAACCCAGTTCCCGGGGTGTTCTTTTCTGGTCAAGTGCGGTTACAATTACTTCTCCCATCATATTGTCCGCTGCTTTTAAACTAATACCGATAGTGTTTCCATCTCCGACTTTTACGTCTGAGGTTTCATACCCTACATAGGAAACCTGGAGTGTTTCTCCCGGGTTCACTTTGATACTGAATTTTCCTTCCGCATCCGTTTGAACGATGCGTCGGGTACCTTTTACCCTAACCGTAACACCACTCAATGGTGTCTTATTGTCCTCTGAAAGAATAGTACCGGTGATAGTTCTTTCCTGTGCCTGCACAGCAGGAGGCAACAAGAGCAGCATCAACGATAGCGACAGGAACAATTGGAGAATTTTTCTCATAGCTGTTTTTTTTAGATATATTAATTAATAAGCAGTTTTACGTTTTTTTAAGCGACTTTAACTCCTGCATCCAGGTACGGTTTTAACACCGGATCAGTAACAGGTAATTCTGTAATCAATAAATCAATTTCGTCAAGTCCACACACTTTTATCGGTTGCACTGAATTGATCTTTTCTGCAATACTCAGGCAAACCACCTTTTTAGAAGACTCTATCATGGCCTTCTTTAGCTGCACCACTTCCCAATCATTATCGGTAATTCCATGCATTAGGTCTATGGCATTAGTGCCTAAAAAGCAAATATCGGCTTTCACCTGCCTTATTTTGGCAATGGCTTCAGAGCCAACAGTTATTTTTGAATTTTTTGAAATTTTATCTCCGATCAGGATGACTTCAATATTTGGGTGATGCATATACTCCAGGATAGCGGGTATGCTGCCGGAAATAAAAGTTGCTTTTAATTGGGGTGGAAGTGATCTTGCCAGTTCAATAATGGTAGTGCCCCCGCTGGTTAGCACAAACATCCCGTTATTAATGAGACCAATCGCTTTCAGGGCAATTGTCTTTTTTTGATTTTGAGAATAAACTCCATTCGTAGAAAAATACACCTGGTTGAATGAATGGGACAGGGCACCGCCATGTACTTTAATTACTTTACCTTCCTCAGAGAGCTCTTGTAAGTCACGACGAATGGTATCTTCCGACACATTGATTTCTGTGCAGAGAGAAGAAGAAAGGACTTTATTGTGCAGGTTTACCTGGTGTAATATATAGGCCTGCCTTTCTTTTTTAAGCATCCGTTAGTTTTACGAAACTAAAATAAGTTAAATTCCTGCAAAAAAACGCAGAAATCAGAAAATATTTGCAGAATGTGGATAGTGCGGGGAAATGTTGAAGTAGTACGAGAAGTGATAAAAAATCCCGTCTCGCCAAAGGCAAGACGGGGAGTTTACATACAAACTCAAAGTATCTTATTTTCCAAAAGTAAACCGGGCCGTAAAACCAATAGCGGCCGGCTCAAAATTGATGTCACTTACAATATTCAATTCGGGTTTCCAATCCAGGGAAATATTAAGCGGTATATTATTGAATTTATAATCAAGACCGATTATTCCCTGTGCACCAAAGTTGGCATCGGTGGATGACTTTTGTGTAGTAACATTCACCGTTTTTAAAAAGGCTACATACCCACCGGCACCGTAGAAATAAGTAAGGCCTGCTGCCGATAATGGTTTATGAAATTCAATTAAGGCGCCCAGTGCCAGCGGATCGCCAAAAGTAAACAACCCTTCAATGGCCGTTCTTTCATTGATAAACTGTTTGATGGAAATAGAATTGTTCTGCATTGCATTTGCACTGCTGAGACGAACACCCAATCCTGTTCTATATTCCTGCGCTGATAATGTTTGTGTGGAAGAGATTACTGCAATTAATGCACATAGAATGGCTATTTTTTTCATGGTAATTTATTTTGCTGTAGATAAAACGAAAAATGATGCCAACAAAGTCTAAAGGAAATGCAAAAGTCTGTCTGATCTGCAATAGCTGTTAACAAAAGAGGAGAGAGGCGAAGGAGAAGCTATATGATTTACAATTCGAAAAGGTCAAACTTGGTTTTGGGTCTTCTGTTATCAAGCCATCGGAAATTCTCTAATCGCATTGTTGTGGGATCTTTTTGTTTTATCGGCCAGATCGTACCGGTTACACTGCTGCGGAAAACAACTTTCTGTAAAGCCTGTTCCTTAAAATAAATATCCATTATATCAGACGCTGATTCATTAATACCTGTATAGGCACTGTCTTCATCCTGCAGGTAATAAATACATTTTGCTGAACCATTGGCACGGACAGAGTCAATATTGCCATCTCTGAAATAGGCATCCATCCGGGTTGATTTAATCTGGTTATATATTTCGGGGTCAAGCCTGTTAACAAGAAAACTGTTTTCAAATACTTTCAGCCTGTCGGCTTTTTTATTTTTTGTGAATAGCAAAATGGTATCGCCGGTAATCTGGCTTCCTTTTGCCCAGATAACCGGGTCCTGATAAAGACGAAAGGTTGAATCTTTAAATGAATAAAAAACACTATCACCCACCGCCTGCAAAGAATCAGAAAAAATGCGAACATGCCGGTATGCTTCGAAATAGCGGTTGGTACTATCTTTTTTATTTACGTTCACCACTTTAGTTCCGGTTATCGTATCTTTTTTTAATACAGAATCTTTTTGTCCATATAAATCGGTAAGCCGGGCCGAGAACAACGTATCGGCTGCTATATATATGGAGTCATTGTCTTGTTTTACAATCATCAGGGGTTTACGGGTGGCGAGAATGCGGTCTTTTTTGCTGTCACTGAAAACTTCACCTGCTATGATTGTTGTTTGTTGCACAGAGTCAATAATTATAACATTACCCTTTGCCTGGCTGATGCCGGTGCTGTCGTCAGTGGCAATGCTGTTGGCTGTTATAGTCAGTTTGCCGTCTTTTATAATGGGACGTCCGCTAAATTCGGCCTTACCGGTTTGCATATTATAATATCCATCCCTGGTTTCTACAGTTCTGCCGCTACTGTCTTTGATTAACGTGTAGGCAATAAACCGGGCGGTTTGTGATTCAGTGTTATATAATAACGAATCCGTTTTGATATTGTAAGCCGGATCTTTTAGTTCCACATTGTTCTTAAAATAAACATCCCGTAGCCCTGCATAATAATAACCCTCCCGGCTGGTAAGTACTGTTTTTTTGGTAGTCACTTTTCCGCCACGTTTATATATACCGATATCGGTGGTCATGTCATATTCAAGATCCGGAGTGGTAAGTGTTCCTTTACCATCTGTTAAACGTACACCGCCATCAAGGAAGGCTAATTTTTTATTGATGAAGTAGCGGAGATGACTGGAATAAATATTGACCGTATCGGAGTCGTTGATGTGTACATTACCCCATGCTTCAAATGTGTTGGTATTGTTATTAATAACACAGCTATCGCAATAGAAATACGAAGTATTTTGTTTTAGCCTTACATTCCCGGCAAGAATCTGTAGCTGCGTCGAATCATTCAATTTCCTGAATTCCAGTTTTCGTACACCCGGTAAAATTTCTACTACCCGCAGACTATCTGTTGCCGGGGATGAAGTAACAGCGGTTGGCGGAGGAATAACCTGTGCGAAAGTGAGAAGCGGCCCTGCAAGAAGTCCACTGAATAACAGGCCGTAAAATAATTTAATGTTTCGCATTATTTCTCCCCGCCGGGAATAGAATCTTTTATAGCTGGCGAAGTTATTGGCCCGGATTTATCTTTCCTGCCAAAGATTGATAAATTAACGTAGCGTTTTGGATTGGTGCGAAGATCGTCCATCAATATTTCTGCGCTAAGGATGGCATCATTTAATTTATTGTAAAGTGTTTTATCATTGATCAATGCACCCAGCGTTCCATCTTTGCTGGCAATTTTGGCCACCGCAGATTTCAACTGCCTGATCATTGCATTCAATGAATCAATCGTTGGTTTGAGTTCTAATGCAGCTAGTTTTTCTGAAGCCAGTTTTGCATTAGAAATAGTACTGCTGATATTGGCAGAATTCTTTTTAAAGTCTTCCGTAATCGTTTCTGCATTATTAAGGGTTTTAGCCAAAGCACCCGTTTGGTTATCCAGCAGACCATTTAAAGCACTACTGGCCCGGTTAAGATTAGCAAATGTTTGCCGTAAGTTATCTTTTGCATCAGAGTTCAATAAACCATTTACCCCCATGATAGTTTGTGTTAAGGAATCAAGCACTGTTCTTACTTTAACTAAGGTGGGATTAATCTGAGCTGTTACTTCACTCATTATTCCTTTTACTTCCCGGGTCTTTAAGGTGTCACCTAATTTTAGAAATGTTTTGGAATCACCTTTCTCAATTATGATAAAAGAAGCACCTACTAAGCCTGATCCGATATAGGCTACCGAATTATCAGGTATATTAATATCTCTTGTAAGATTGATGGTAATAATAATAGCACTGACATCTTTATCAATTTCCCTTTTATCAAACACTGACCCGATGGGAAGGCCATTGATCTTAACTTCATTTGATTTTTCCAATGACCCCATATCCTGGAATACGGCGTATATTTTTTTACTCTTGTCAAATAGATTTTTTCCTTTCAGAAAATTGAAACCCAGAATTAGGATAGTAAGTGCGACAATGGTGAGAATTCCGACTTTTGTTTCGTTATTAATTTTCATTTGAATGGGTTTATTGGGGTAATTGACACCCGGCAACACGGCAATTTAACTAATTATTTTTAAACGGGTTAGCATGGTAAAAATGAGGAAAGAGACGAACACCGTCCGTCTCTTTCCTTTAAATCTGATTTTTCCGTTATTCCCCTCTCAATTTCTTTTCCTTTTTATCAAAATCTTCTAAAAATTTACGGGTTTCAGCTGTAGCAGACTGTCCGTTCGTTGTTTTTTCTTTATCCTTCTCCTTTTCATCTTTTTTCTCCTCTTCCTGCTTTTCTTCGAGCCAATTGGAATATTTTTTTAAGGCCCTTACTATACAAGCCGATATTTCTACCTGCCCTTCTTCGCTGTTCAGATATTTTTCTTCTTCCGGGTTTGAAATAAAGCCGGTTTCCACCAATACGCTTGGCATAGCGGTGGCTTGTAGTACCCAGATCCCAACGGGACGTTGTTTTACATCTCTGTCTACTCTGCCCACTTTCACAAATTCATCCTGTACAAAGCCGGCCAGTGTAGCACTTCGTTTGAAATATTGTTTTGTCTTCAATAACGAAAGAGCAATAAACTCAGGTGAAGTAGGGTCCATTTCGCCATAGGTTTCTTTGTAATTCTCTTCCTTTAACATAGAGGCATTTTCTCTAACAGCTAACTCTTTATCATCCTGCTTGCCGGCTCCCCATATATAGGTTTCCGTTCCTTTGGCAGCACTGGGTACAGTATAATAGCGGTATTGTGGAACTTCTTTGGTTTTCTTCTTCCGGTTTTTACCTTTTCCAACATAATATGTTACGGTCTTGTAACCTGTTAATTCAGATTTTCGCTGAGAGGGGGCAGAGTTTACATGAATACAAAGAAAAAGATCTCCTTTATTTTCATTGGCAAAATTGGCACGGGCATGTAGGGCAGGATAGGAATCCACCTTACGGGTATAAAGCACTTTTACATCAGGAAATTCTTTTTCAATCATGGCGCCAACTTTTAACGACACCGCCAGGCAAATATCTTTTTCATACGAATACTGACCTCTGGCCCCT
Source organism: Chitinophagaceae bacterium (assembly GCA_016719015.1). Taxonomy (GTDB): domain Bacteria; phylum Bacteroidota; class Bacteroidia; order Chitinophagales; family Chitinophagaceae; genus JJ008. The sequence continues at coordinate 37,274 of JADKAZ010000001.1, read as the reverse complement.
GCATCCGAACCGCCGTGGCCGGGGTCAATTACTATTGTCTTTATAACTTTTTGTTGCTTGTTACCTGGTTCTTTCGAATCCTTTATAAAGGAAAGAACGGTGATCGACAGGGAAACAAGGAGGAAAAAAAGAAGGGTTCGTTTAATCATGGTTTATTCTTTAATGGGGTTTCCGGAAAAGTATCTTTCACAAATTGTTTAGGGTCTAACATAGCAGCCCAATGGATAAAGGTTTACTTTTGTCGCCTACCAAATGAAGCAACTGTACAAATTTAGGTCAATTTACTTTTTATACGGGATACTGACGGCAGCGATATTATTCACACAGACGTGGAAAACAGCAGCTAACGGTATTTTATCATCGCATTTTCGCAGTCCTTTAACATTAATTACTGATACTATAAAGCCAATACCCGGTAAAGACAGTATCAATAGGTTGCCTGCTGTTGCCAACGACACTACAAGACTGCCCGGCAGAGATTCTTCTTTTAAAGAAACAACAGATACGTTTTCTTTAAAAATTTCAAAAGATAGTTTAGACGCACCATTGAAATACGCAGCTGAAGACTCTGCTGTGATATTAATCGTGGAGAAAAAAATTATTTTGTACGGTAAAACAAAAACGGATTATAAAGACATATCACTTACCGCCCCCAAAGTAATAGTAGATCAGCAAACACAAGTTGTAACCGCCGTTAATAAAAAAGACAGTACGGGGAAAGTAATTGAAACAGCACATTTTAAAAGTAAGGACAGTGACTTTACGAGTGATACAATCCAATACAACTTTAAAACCCAGGTTGGTCTCACAAAGAACACTTACACCATGCAGGGAGAATTCCTCGTAATTGCTGAAAAGGCAAAAAAAGTAAGTGAGAATGTAACATTTGCAAGTAAAGCAACTTTTACCACTTGTATATTGGATGAACCGCATTTTGGTATCAAGACCAACAAAATGAAAGTGATTAACCAGAAGCTGGCTGTTTCTGGTCCGGCACACCTGGAGTTTGAAGGTGTACCCATACCTCTTTACCTGCCATTCGGTTTTTATCCATTAAGCCAGGGCCGGCATTCCGGATTGTTACCACCACGATTTGCCAATAATGAACAATTTGGTTTAGGACTTGAAGGGCTGGGTTATTATAAAGTAATAAGTGAATATTGGGACGCCAGGGTCTATGGAAATATTTATTCATATGGGGGCTGGTCAGTGAATGTGAATCCAACTTACCGCAAACGCTACAGGTACAGTGGTGCATTTAATATCAGTGTCCAGAATACCCGGCAAAATTTTAAGGGTGACCCTGACTTCTTTAACAACAAAAGCTATTTTTTAACCTGGTCCCATTCTGTTGATGGAAAAGCAAGACCCGGTACATCGTTCTCTGCGAATGTGAATGCAGGATCTACAAAATTTAATCAACTGGTTCCAAACAGCAACCAGGTAAATTTTCAAAACCAACTGGGGTCTTCAATAACATACTCAAAAACATGGGCAGGCAAGCCATATAATTTATCACTTAGTGCAAACCATAATCAAAACAGCACCACCCGTCTTATTAATGTCAGTCTTCCCGACGCCGGATTTTCTGTAAGTACATTATATCCCTTCCAGGGGAAAAATTCTGCTGGTTCTCCTAAGTGGTATGAAAAATTGGGAGTTGGTTACAATGGTAATTTCCGGAACCAGGTTTCTTTTTATGACACCGCATTTAAATTGAAAAGTTTGATTGATACACTGCAATGGGGAGCACAACATAGTTTTCCGATAACGCTGTCATTGCCGCCAATAATGGGTGGGGCCGTTATTGTGGCACCAAGTGTTTCATATTCGCAGGTATGGATAGCACAAAAATTCAGACGCAAGTGGAATACTGCTACCCAAAAAGCAGACACCACTATTACCAAAGGTTTTTTTACCGATCACCAGGCCACTTTCTCCATAAGTTTTAATACGGCTATTTTTGGAACCTATCAATTTAAAAAATCAAGAGTTGTTGCCATACGCCATGTAATCAGGCCATCTCTCAGTTTTAATTATAAGCCCGATCTTTCTAAACAACATTTCTATACAGATACTATTTCTCCCGGATTTGCTTATCGGATGTCGGAATATGAAGGTGCATTGTATTCAGGCTTTGGTGAAGGAAGAACAGGGGGGATTGGTTTCCAGTTGGACAATAACCTGGAAATGAAATGGCGTTCTAAAAAAGACACCGGGATGGAAGCTATCAAAAAAGTAAAATTGATAGATGGCTATGGACTTTCGACAGGTTATAATTTCTTGCGGGATTCATTAAAACTTGATCTATTCAACTTGTATTTGAGGGCTACACTGTTTGAAAAAATCAGTATTACAGCCAATGCAATTCTGGATCCTTACCAAACGGATGCTAATGGAGTTGATATCGACAAATTTGCATGGCAGGGAGGCAAATTTAAATTAGGAAGGTTAAGCTATGGAAGTATTTCAATGAGTACGAGCCTCAGAAGCAAACCCAAAGACGCTAAAAAAGAAGCCGAAAGAAAAAAGCGAACGGAACAGCAACTCAATGACCCCAACCTGATAGGCGACCAGCAACGATTGCTGGATTATATGCAGCAAAACCCTTCAGAGTTTGTTGATTTTAATGTCCCCTGGCAGTTGAACATTGGCTACTCCCTGTATTTTTCTACCCGGTTGAAACCCGACCTGAGTGGTTTTAGAAAAGAAGTTACTTCCAGTATCAACTTTAGCGGCAGTTTTAACCTGACACCCAAGTGGAATTTCAGTGTCAGTAATGTGAACTATGATTTTACCACTAAACAGATACAAACTTTTTCAATGTCAATTAACCGGGAAATGCATTGCTGGCAACTTTCCATCAACGTAACACCGGTTGGTTTGTATCGCTCCTTTAATTTCTCCATCAGCCCCAAGGCATCTGTTTTGCAGGATTTAAAAATTAACCGCACAAGGTCATTTACCAATTTTTAACGGTTGTATTTTAGATAATGATCTTTCATTACCTGGAATACTTTATCCCGTAATTGCTCTGTTGTTTGTCCTTCAACAGGAATTGGTTCAAGAAAATCCATGCGTAAACGATGAGGAATAAAATAAAAAGGCTTATGTACCGGCAATGCTTTTTTTGTATTGAATATTACTGCCGGGATAACCGCTGTGTTGGTATCAACGGCTAATTTAAAAGCTCCGTCATAAAATTTTTTCAATGGTTCGTCTGTACGGTTACGGGTGCCTTCAGGATATACCGACATATGCATACCCATGGCCAGCACTTTTTTCATTTCCTCAAAACTTTTTCTGCGGCTTATCTCACTTTTTCTATCCACTAATACGGCTCCTTTGCGATAGAACCAACCAAACAAAGGCACTTTGACAAACGACTTTTTGGCAATGGTTTTATTGCCCCCCGGTATAAACGGACAGGATATTGGAATATCAAGCATGGAATTATGATTGCAGGTAACAATGTAAGAAGTGCCTTTTGCAAAATTTTCTTTACCGCTGACTTTTAACGGGCAACCTACCATATACAACCATACGGTCATCCAAATCCGGGATATCCTGATAAACAAGTCCTGTCCTTTAGGATCAGGCACCAGGTAGGGGATCATCGAAGGGATAAAAATGATAAGAAAAGTAAGTACAAAACTTATCAACCCCCACAATGCCCAGATGCCACCAAATATAGTCTTAGCTACTTTCATGTTATCACAATTTACAAACTCCAATCTACCGGGTCAATTCCTTTACTTACCAGGTAGGCATTTGTTTTTGAAAAATGTTTGCATCCAAAAAATCCGGCATGAGCCGACAGGGGTGAAGGATGTACGGAGCGAAGGATGCAGTGCTTCGATTCATCAATCAGCACTCTTTTTTCCTGTGCAAATTTTCCCCACAACAGAAACACAACATTTTTTTTCTGCTCAGATATTTTTTTAATTACTGTGTCTGTAAATTCTGCCCAGCCAATTTTCGAATGACTCATGGGTTCTCCGGCACGAACAGTTAAAGAAGCATTTAATAAAAAAACTCCTTGTTGCGCCCAGTGAGTAAGATTGCCGTGATTGGGAATCTCCACTCCAATATCATCCTGTAATTCTTTAAATATATTGACTAAGGACGGCGGTGACGGCACTCCTTTTTGTACAGAAAAACAAAGCCCATGCGCCTGCCCCGCACCATGATAAGGGTCTTGTCCGAGTATCACCACTTTTACTTTATCAAAAGGAGTGGTATTAAAAGCATTGAAAATCAGAGAGCCCGGAGGATAGATCGTTTTGCCCTGTGATTTCTCTGTTTTCAGGTGTAAAGGAATTTGCTGGAAATATGGTTTTGAAAATTCTCCCTTCAGTACTTCTTTCCATGAGGCTTCGATCTTAACATCCATGGCAGTTCAAATTTCAGTAAAAGTAAAAAAAGCGAAGCCAAACTGACCTCGCTTTGTGACCCGGATTGGATTCAAACCAATGACCCCAAACTTAGAAGGTTTGTGCTCTATTCAGCTGAGCTACCGGGCCGTAAAGAGGTGCAAATATAACTGAAAAAAGGAATTAACTAAATATTAGACCCGCAAATCACCTATTGGTATTCTAAAGCAATACTTTCAATAAAGCTCAAACAGCACAGTGTGGATGGGAAGTAATCAAAACTTAAACCATTTGTCATGCAAAATTCTACACACCGTTTTTTTCTTGTACTCTCTATCACTATTTTTTCTGCACAAGTATCGGCACAATCATTTGCAGGTTTTTCAGAAGTATCTATCATATTAAAGGCTGACAGTTCTGCAAAATCAGTATTGGTCAGTAACCTGTTTGAAGACCGTGCTGGTGATCAATCGCCTTTTATTGGTACTGCCGCATGGCTCGATAGTGGTAAACAGTTGCAATGCCGTTCCTTCTTGTCCTTTAATTATAATTTACTCCCGGCAATGATCTCTCCGTCACAGATCACCAGTGCTTACCTTATATTAAATCCGCTGCAGTTAGGAAATGCTGTTGCTGATAACGAAAGTCAATCTCCAAAATTTATGGTACGCCGGGTCGTTCAGCCCTGGGAGGATTCAGAAACTACCTGGTTGCATCAGCCATCATTTGTAACAGATGACCAGGTAATAAAACAGGTTCCATCAAAGAAAAAAGACAGAACCATAAAAATTGATGTGACAAAGATCGTCAGGAAAATGTTTGAGCTGGGCAATAACGGTTTTATGATATGCTATAAAGATTCCGTAGAGAAAGCAGCTTTTGTAAGCAATTGGTTTGCTTCCGCAAAAAATGAAAATGTAAATATCCGGCCCCAACTGGTAATCAATTATGAAGTAGCCTACCAACGCAAATATGATAAGTTTCCTGACTTGCCTTTAACAGCAAAAGACAGAGAAGAAATAATAAGAAATTATATCCGGCCCGAGCCTGTAACAGTTACTCCTCCAACTGAACCTGTAAAAACACCGGTAAAGGACTGAGAAAATAAGGAATAAAGTCGTAGGAAATGATTTACATACCCGGTAATCGTAAACCATCGAGGAATACATTCACTTTTGCTTCCGGCAATTCTTTTTTGCTATAGGCATACATAAAGCCAATATAATTACCATCCGTCCAGGCTTTTATTTTCCATTTATTCTTTTCTGCATCTTCCCAATAATCTGTAATGCCCCGGGTATTTTCGTTATTGTTAAGGCGATGGCCTTTGCCATAACCTATAGCTTTAGTAATTTCAAAACTCCCTCTCAGATAATCAGCATAAGAAATCAAAAGATCTTCAGCAGCGACAAGGTTGTTTACAGGTAAAAGCAGCTTCACACAGATTACACCATATATCACTTCTTCTTTTATGCATTCCCCGTTATACACCATGGAGGAATCCTGGCTTTTAGATGCCTCAAATTTTATATCACAATAATTATAAATAAAACATCCCGAATTACTGACCGGGTATTTTTTCAGGCTTTGGGATAAACCGGAAATACTGGGGAGTAAAAAAATAACTGCAAGAAAACTATTTCGCATATGCTGTAAATCTTTTTAAAAGACAAATCAAGTTATTTCATTCCGGGAAAACGAAGCCCTTCCAAAAATATCTCCGTTTTTTTATCTGGCAGTTCTTTACCGCTGAACATATATAGAATGCAGATAAAATTGCCATTTGTCCATGCTTTTAATTTCCATTTATTTTTATCTACATCTTCCCAGGTGTCGTATACACCACGGGTCGCATCATTCTTATTCAGTTTATGGCCTTTGTCATACCCTTTGGATTTTACAATACCATAATCCAGTTTTAAAAAATCCAGGTAAGTAATGACTGTATCTTCTGCTGCATCAAGATCAGCTATAGCATTTTTCAATTTTACACAGTAAATGCCATAATTAACGCCTTCTTTTTCACAATCATCGGCAAACACCGTAGAGCCGTCTTCCAGGTCATAGGAATCAAACCGGCCGGGAAAGCAAAAAACCTGTACCGTACAGCCGGTATTACTGATAGCAACCTTGGCAGCGTCTTGTGCAGAAAGATTTATTAAAGAGGTAGCTGAAAATAGCAGCAAAAGCAGTTGGCGCATAAAATATTTTTGTAAAGATAAATGGGATTACACATTCGTTGCATCAATGCATAATTATCATAGAAGTCAGGCAGATTGACTTATTTTGTGGCCAGAATTGTTTGCTATGGCGTCTACCTTTCATTACGGAACCGATAAACTGACCATTGGAATTGTCCTTGCTATTGCCTCCGGCAAAATAAAGGGGATCCTGGGTGATGCAGCCATTAAAAAAATAAAAATCAGCGAACAGCAGGTGCAGCAAATAGTGGAAGAGAACAAAACGGTCTATGGTATCAACACTGGGTTCGGTATTCTTGCCAATTCACCAATCTCAAAAGAAGACACTGCCACTTTACAGTATAAAATCTTGCAAAGCCACAGCGTTGGTGTGGGTGATCCTATTTGGGCTGAAGTGGCCAAACTGATGCTGATTACAAAAGTACATGCACTGGCACAGGGCTTCAGCGGTGTTCAGATCGCAACATTACAAAGAATCATCTGGCATATTGATAATGATGTAATACCCGTGGTGCCGGAGAAGGGTAGTGTAGGAGCTTCCGGTGATTTGGCACCGCTGGCACATTTGTTTTTACCATTGATTGGATTGGGAGAAGTATTTCACAAGGGAACAAGGTCCAAAGCACAGGAAACTCTCAATCAATTTAAATTATCTCCAATACACCTGGGCCCCAAGGAAGGCTTAGCCTTAATCAACGGCACACAATTCATTTTATCCTTCGCCGTAAAAGCTGTTCAGAGGATGCATAACTGTCTCGAAGCGGCCGACATCATCGGTGCTATGAGTCTTGAAGCATTGACCGGCACCAAAGCTCCTTTTGATGAACGGTTACATGAACTGCGTCCTTACAGCGGCAATAAATTGGTAGCACAACGTTTACGTTTATTGCTCAATGATTCCAACATCATGCAAAGCCATATGGATTGTGGAAGGGTGCAAGACCCGTATTCACTTCGCTGCATGCCACAGGTGCATGGTGCATCAAGAAATGCATGGCTGCATTTAAAAGAATTAACAGAGATAGAATTAAATGCCGTCACCGATAATCCTATCATCTTTAATGCACATGATACCATTAGCGGTGGTAATTTCCACGGGCAGCCATTAGCATTGCCATTGGATTACTGTTGCTTTGCGTCATCCGAATTAGGAAACATCAGCGACCGTCGTTGTTATTTATTACTGGAAGGCAAATGGGGTTTGCCTATGTTACTGATGAAAGATGTGGGATTGAATAGCGGCTTCATGATTCCGCAATACACTACTGCCGCATTGGTGTCAGAAAATAAAACATTATGCTTCCCGGCCAGTGCCGACAGTATTCCCACTTCATTCGGACAGGAAGACCATGTAAGCATGGGCAGCATCAGCGGAAGAAAATTGAATAGGGTGCTGGATAATCTCGAATACATTATGGCCATTGAATTACTCTCTGCCTGCCAGGCCATTGAATTCAGAAGACCATTAAAGAGCAGCGAACTTCTTGAATTTGCCCACGACTATGTCCGTGAATTTGTCGGCTTCGCCGAAGAAGACCGCATTTTTGCAGAGGACATCAACCAGGTCGCCGGCCTCATCAAAGATTTTTCTTTTGTAGAAAAAGTGAATGAATTTGCAACAAGCAAAGGGATATTGCTGAATGATGGTTACGAAGGGTTTTCCGACCTTTAAGGACTCTTGTCATACCGACGATAGGAAGAATCTCGGAGGCCCTATTTGTCATACCGACGATAGGAGGTATCTCAGAGAACTTAAGCTTGTGTATATGACTTTTATTTATAAACAACACCATTATTACGTCTACATTGTCACCAATCCCGAACGAACTGTTCTTTACACTGGTGTTACGAATAATCTTTCTCAACGACTCACAGAACATTGGGCTAATAAAGGTCAACCCAAAACGTTTGCAGGGAAATACTACTGCTACAATCTTATTTACTACGAATATTTTACTTACATAAACAATGCGATTGCCAGAGAAAAAGAAATAAAAGGCTGGAGAAGACAAAAGAAGCTTGATTTGATTAAAACGATGAACCCGGACTGGACATTCCTCAATCCTTCCATTTGTGGTGGCTGGCCTCCCAAACAAGTGACTAAAAGATAATGATGTTTTTCTTTTGAGTTTATTAGGCTAAAACGACTTTTGTCATACCGACGATAGGAGGTATCTCAAACTCTTTGTTCACTTAAGAGTTTGTCTCTGAGATTCCTCGCTTTGCTCGGAATGACAAACACTTCTTGAATCATGTAATCTTGTCAACCTGCTAAAGCAACACTGCTCAAACAACGGAGTCTTTGTCCTGCCAACGAGAAGAGGTATCCTTTTTCTCTTTGCATTTGCAAAAAAAATTACAAGTTGACTACCGATTCCAATGCCAGCTCCATCATCGGCAACAACGATTTCTCCCGTTGATCCGCAGATATCTGCTCCTGTGTGGGAATCACATCCGACACAGTGAGTAAAGTAGCCGCTGATTTCTTTAACTGTTTTGCATTGGCAAACAAGGCAAAAGCTTCCATCTCCACGGCCACACAATCATTTTCAGCAGCCATAGCAGGTATTCCTTTTATGGAACGGTAAAAAATATCACTTGAATGTATGGCCCCTTTTTGCACCGTCATATTCAGTTCCTGCGCCGTTTCATTAATAGCTGCATAAGCAGTCCCTTCGTGGTACAGGTGATCACCGGAAAAACCAAAAGCATACTTCGCATAAGTGGATTCACTGAAAGCCCTGTCCACATTCACCAGGTCAAATAATTTTAGATTGGTACTATATGCCCCGCAGGTACCAATGCGGATAATGCAATCCACATTGTACTCGTTAAACAGTTCATAAGAATAAATACCAATAGAAGGGCAACCCATCCCACTGGCTCCAATTGTCACCGGCTTATCCTTGTAGGTGCCGGTAAAATAATAAACATTCCGGGTGCTGCTCACTAATTTGACGTTCTGCAAAAATTTTTCGGCCATATATTTGGCCCGTAACGGATCGCCGGGCATCAGTACAATAGGTGCAATCTCTCCCGGTTTAGCATTGATATGAATACTCATTCAATAAAGTTTGGCCCAAGATATTTCATTTAGCAGAGAATAACGACTTTTGTGATGATTGCACGCAAAGACGCAAAGACGCCATTTAACTTAGCGTCTTTGCGCCTTTGCGAGAAACAAAAAATTAATTATGCCAACAGCAACAAAAACCAAATACGACCCGATCAAATATAAAACCCCAACAGGGACTGCCTTAACCTGCAAAGGATGGATACAGGAAGCTGCATTAAGAATGTTGCTCAACAATCTCGACCCCGAAGTAGCCGAACGTCCCGACGACCTTATCGTGTATGGCGGTCGTGGTAAAGCAGCTAGAAACTTCGAAGCACTTGATAATATCATTGCAGCATTGAAAATATTAGAGAACGATGAATCACTACTCATTCAATCCGGCAAACCGGTAGGCATTTTAAAAACACATAAAGATGCCCCAAGAGTATTGATCAGCAACTCCCAACTCGTACCCAACTGGGCCAACTGGAAACACTTCGACGAACTCGAAAAAAAAGGCCTGATGATGTACGGACAGATGACCGCCGGCTCATGGATATACATTGGTTCCCAGGGGATAGTACAGGGTACTTATGAAACTTATGCAGCTGTTGCAGACAAACACTTTCCCATTAACGGAGACTCTGTCATTCCGACGAAGGAGGAATCTCAGAGTCCAAAACAAAAAGCGACTCACGGTTCACTCAAGGGCACCCTCAATGTAACAGCAGGTCTCGGTGGCATGGGCGGCGCCCAACCTCTCGCCATCACCATGAACGAAGGCGTTGCACTCATCGCTGAAGTAGAAGAGTGGCGCATTGACAAACGCATCGAAACAAAATACCTCGATGAAAAATATACCAACATCGATAAAGCCATTGATGCAGCCGTAAAGTATAAAACCGAAGGCAAAGCTGTTAGCATCGGTATCCTATGCAATGCGGTGGAATTACTTGAACGCCTCATCAAAAGAGAGATCGTTCCTGATACAGTCACCGACCAGACATCCGCACATGATCCGTTGTATGGTTATATTCCCAACACACTTACTAACGAACAGGCCAACATTATGCGGGAGAAAAATCCTGCCGAATACCTGGAGCGGAGTTATGAAAGTATTTATCATCATGTATTATTAATGACGGAACTGCAGGAGATGGGTGCCATCGTTTTTGATTATGGCAACAATATCCGGGCAAGAGCAAGGGAACATGAAATAAAACAAGGCGACCTCAGCAACGAAAACAAACCATTTGCCTTTCCCGGATTTGTACCGGCTTATATACGTCCCTTATTCTGCGAAGGCAAAGGCCCGTTCCGTTGGGCAGCCCTTAGTGGCGACCCAAATGATATTGCCGTTACCGACGAACTCATCATCAATATGTTTCCGGAAAACAAAGGCATGCTCCGCTGGATGAAGATGGCCAAAGAAAAAATTGCCTTCCAGGGATTACCGGCCCGTATCTGCTGGTTGGGCCAGGGAGAAAGAGAAAAAGCCGGCCTTGCCTTTAATGAACTCGTGCGAACAGGAAAAGTAAAAGCTCCCATTGTAATTGGCCGTGACCATCTGGACACCGGCTCTGTAGCCAGCCCCAACCGGGAGACAGAATCCATGCTCGATGGTAGTGATGCCGTAGCCGATTGGCCTATTTTAAATGCATTGGTAAATACGGCAGGCGGCGCCAGTTGGGTAAGCCTGCACCACGGCGGCGGTGTAGGTATGGGTTATAGCATACATGCCGGAATGGTGATTGTTGCCGATGGCACTGATGATGCCGAAGCAAGATTGCGCCGTGTATTAAGAAATGACCCGGGCATGGGAGTGATAAGGCATGCGGATGCGGGTTACGAACTAGCCATTGAAACTGCAAAAGCCCATAACTTAAATTTAGCTGATAGATTGATGAAGTAGCTTCCCTCTTTGTTCTCAGAGTCTTGTCATACCGACGCAGGAGGTATCTCTGTCATCCTGAGTACTGAGCTTGTCGAAGTATCGAAGGTTTTGTCACCCTGAGTTTAGCGAAGGGTTGTCATACCTACGAAGGAGGTATCTCAAGTTCTTCGAATTCTTATAACACTAAAATCATAAAAGCAGTTGTTATGGGATGAATTTTAATTTTTAGCAGAAGAAAACATCAAAGTACAGGGATGGATTGTACTAACAACAATACAAAATGTATAACATCAAATACTTGATTTTCAATAGTCAAATAATTTTATACCCTCTATCTTATATCATAAATTTGAAGTGTTGTACGCAATCCTATTCGACAATTCGTTCACCTTCAAGTGACAGGACATTCAAGCCAAAGTCTCTAATAACCCACCGCACATTGCAGCACATTTGCAAGGCACACAAAACCCACCGCACAAAAGCCAACCTTGCAAAAGAGCTGCAATTGCCAACACACGGCAAACAATCTTTTAATTCAGGCAGCCAAAATACTAAAAGGCAGAAACAGAAAAACCGCCTGACGGCGGCTTTTCTGTTTCTGTGGGTTCACATTTTAAGTATTATATGAAAGCCCTCATTATCGCTTTACTTACAAATTCAAACTTTCTTCAAAATTGACACGGTAAATTTGCCCAATGAAATTGTTACTCATAGAAGATGAAAAGGAATTGGCATTAAGTATTCAAAAATACTTAACCGACAAGGACTTTGTTTGCGAATGGGTTTACAATAAGAAAGATGCTATCGAAAAAATTTCAATTTATGACTACGATTGCATTTTACTCGACCTCATGCTACCAGACGGCAATGGTTTTGACATTTTAAAGGAATTAAAACACCAAAACAAAGCAGAAGGTATAATCATAATTTCAGCAAAAGAAACATTGGAAACAAGAATAGAAGGGTTTGAGATTGGTGCAGACGATTATCTGACAAAACCATTTCACTTATCTGAATTGCTTGTAAGAATTCAGGCTTTAATAAGAAGGAAAAACTTTAATGGAAATAATATTGTTGTCTTTAATGAAATCAGTATTGATATTCTTTCAAAAACGGTAAAAGTTAATAACAAATTAATTGACATTACTAAGAAAGAAATTGATTTACTGCTTTACCTAATCGGAAACGAAAACAGAGTGCTTTCTAAAAGTGCTATAGCCGAACATTTATCAGGCGACATGGCAGATATGTTAGACAACCACGATTTTGTATATGCACACATTAAAAACCTAAAGAAGAAATTGTACGATGCAGGAAGTGGAGATTACATTAAATCAGTTTATGGTTTAGGCTACAAATGGAATAATGAATAAGAAACTTTTACATAAAACATTAAGAGCTTATTTGCTATACTCGTTGCTCATTTTACTGATTGCAGCACCTGTTTTCTATTATGCTACTCAAAAACTGTACTTGCAAGAAGCTGACGACACTTTACTGCTTCACAAAAAAGAGTTTATAGAATATGCAGCCCCAACTATGAATGAAACGAATATTGCAGATTGGAACAAATTTAACCGTAATAGGAAAATTAACGCTTTCGACAATTTGTCAACCGACACTATCTATACCACAACTTACTACGATACGCTGGATGCTGAATTAGAACCTTACCGTGAACTAAAAGCTGCTGTGACAATACAAGGGAAAAGATACGCATACACTGGCAGAATTAATTTAGTTGAAACGCAAGACCTCATTAAAAGTATTGGAATTTTATTTTTAGCAACCATTTCCATTTTACTCATTGGCTTATTCTTCATTACAAAAAAAATGTCGCTATCTCTTTGGAAGCCTTTCTATAAAACTCTTCAACAAATTGAGAGTTTTGAAATTGACAAAACCCGAAAACCAGAATTTACAAAAACAGAAATTGAAGAGTTTAATCGCTTAAATACCAGCATTGAAAAATTGATAGATAAAAATACAGCTATTTACAAAACGCAAAAAGAGTTTATAGAAAATGCAGCCCACGAATTACAAACGCCATTAGCTGTTTTTCAAGCCAAAATTGATACACTCATTCAAAGAACTGATGTTACCCAAGAGCAATCAGAAATTTTAGATTCATTAAATGATAATGTATCACGTTTAAATCGTCTAAATAAAAATCTTTTGCTGCTTTCTAAAATGGAAAATGCCGTTTACAACGACAAGCAAACCATTTCACTAACCAACTGCATTCGAAAAAATCTTGATTTTTTTACTGAACAGGCAAAAGCAAAACACCTGACTATTAAGATTGATTCAGGAGAAGATGTTGAAGTAAAATCAAACCCAATTTTGGCTGATGTGCTTATTAGCAATCTGTTTCTAAACTCAATCAAGCATAATACTGAAGAAGGTGAAATCAATATATCTACACATAATAATAGCCTCAAATTTTCCAATAGTGGTCAAACACAGGCTTTAAATAGCGAACATTTGTTTAATCGTTTTTCTAAAGAAAATCCTTCAGAAGACGGCACAGGCTTAGGTTTATCCATCATTAAGAAAATTGCAAACATCAATGGCTGGCAGGTTTCATATAATTACTCAAACAACCTGCATTCATTTACTATTTCATTCTAAAATTCAAATTTTATTCTAAATCATGTTGCAGCTTTGCTCAATTATCTTTCAAAATATTAACTAAGAAAATCGGGGAATAATGCAAGTAAAATTCTTTTTATCACTTTGTCTAGTAGCGTTTTTAGCAACAGCCTCTTATGCTCAAACTTCTGGTGTTTCTATATCGGGATTAATTAAAAATAAGTCTGATAAATCTGCACTTCCTTTTGTAAATATTGTTCTAAAAACAGAAAAAGATAGTGCATTTGTTACTGGTACAGTAAGCAACGAAGAAGGCAGGTTTACATTAAGCAGCATAAAATCAGGCACCTATTTTTTACAGTTTTCCTATACTGGTTATGAATTAAAATCACAATCTCTTTTAGTCGGCTCATTAAGTTCATTCTTAGACATTGGCACAATAGAATTACAACAAGATTCAAAGCAACTACAAGAAGTTGTTGTAAGTTCTAAGCAAGATGATGTGAGCAACAAAATGGATAAAAAAACATATTCAGTAGCTGCAAACATTAGCCAAAGCGGCGGCTCTGTTTTACAAACATTAAAAAATTTACCAGGCGTTACTACAAGCCAGGAAGGAAAAGTAGAATTGAGAGGCAGCGATAAAGTAGCCATTTTAATTGATGGCAAACAAACTGCTTTAACAGGCTTTGGCAGCCAAACAGGGTTAGACAATATTCCTGCATCAGCCATTGAAAGAATTGAAATCATAAACAATCCATCAGCTAAATATGATGCTAACGGCAACGCAGGCATCATTAATATTATCTACAAAAAAAATAAGCAGCAAGGCTTTAATGGTAAAGTTGGATTTACAACAGGCGTAGGTGCGTTATGGCAGAAAAAGGAAAACCTGCCCACTATCCGTCCTCAATATCAGGCAACGCCTAAAATCAATCCTTCTCTTTCGTTAAACTATCGAAAAAATAAAATCAATGCGTTTTTGCAAGTCGATTGGTTGTATACAGAAACGCTTAATAAAAATGAATTTGTAACCAGAACTTTTGATGATGGTACAATCATTAATCAACAAACAAAAAGAAACAGAAACACTCATTTTGTTACTACAAAAGCTGGAATTGACTGGAACATTAATAATCAAAATACATTAACAATTTCAGGATTGTTTGGCATTGAAAAAATAATTGACCGTGGCGACCAGCCATTTTTTAACAAAGATTATTCTAACAGGCTTCGCCTTTGGCAGTTTTTAGAGGATGAATTAAAAACTACTGCTGTTGCATCAGCAGCCTATCAGCATAAATTTAAACAGGCAGGACATTTATTGAATATCGGTTTCAATTACACTTTTCACAGAGAAGATGAGAAATATAATTTTGTAAATACATTACCGACTTACACAGGTTTAGATTCTTTCAAATTATTATCAGACGAACATGTTGCCGATTTTAATATTGATTATGTAAAACCATTAAAGCATGGACGAATTGAAGGCGGCGTAAAGTTTCGTTACAGGGACATTCCTACAAATATGCAATTCAAACCGGGGTTCAATTCGCCTTTAGACACCAATGCAGGTGGTGCAGCAACTTACACAGAAATTATTCCTGCGGTTTATGGCAACTACGTTTATGAAAGCAAAAAGATAGAAGCTGAAATTGGTTTAAGAGTTGAATATGTGGATTTACAATACAAAGTAAACCCTAATCACAACACTTATAAAAGTGACGGTTACAATTACACACAGCCTTTTCCTAATGTTAGGTTAGCTTATAAAATAAACGACCAAAATAAAATTTCATTATTTTATAATCGCAGAGTTGACAGACCAAATGAAGTGGACATTCGTATTTTTCCAAAATATGATGATGCTGAAATTATAAAAGTTGGTAACCCAGCACTTCGTCCACAGTTTACCAATTCTTATGAGTTAGGTTATAAAACCACACTGAAAAAAGGTTATTTTTATTCCGCACTTTATCATCGCAGCACAGAAGGGACTATTACTAGAATTGCAACACAAGTTCCACCAAGCACTTTGATTTATACTGTATTTCAAAATGCCGGTCATAGCAGTAATACAGGTGTGGAAATGGTTTTTCAACACGACTTTTCAAAAGCCGTTTCAATCAATACCAATGTAAATGTGTATCGAAACATTATTGACGCTTTTACCGTAGAAAATAAATATCCTGTACCATCAATGTACACAGCGACAAAAGAACATTTTACATCAGGCAATATAAAATTGAATGGCATTTTTCATTTGCCCAAACAAACAGACATACAAATCACCAGCATTTATTTAGCACCTGACATTATACCTCAAGGCAAAATAGGTACAAGATTTTCAGTAGACATGGGAATAAAAAAGCAAATACAAAAAAGCAAAGGAGAACTATTTTTTAATGCCAGCGATATTTTTAATACGCTAAATATAAAGAAAGAATTAAATGGTAACGGCTTTAAACTAGCCAGCACCGACTATTACGAAACACAGGTTTTCAGGTTAGGTTATAGTTATAAGTTTTAAGTAGCTTTCGTTAAGCAACTCATGGTTGGACACAGACCAACAATTGACAAAGCCTATTTGAATTGCTAATAGAAAAATCTAACAAGCCGACGCTGCAAGTCAGGCACATGGGCAGGCACACAAACCAACTGCACAGAAGCCAACCTGCCCAAGAGCCTGCCTTGCCCTACACACGGCAACCATCATGCGGTGCGACACAGACCCACATTATAGATGACCAGGGAGAAAGGGTATGCGTACAACAGGAGGTTTTGTGCAAGCGGGGCTGGACGGAATAACAATGAACAATTTAGCAAATCTCAGCAGTGGTTTGGGCAGGACAAGCAACATTCAACTTTGAATCATAACTTCAATAAAATATTTTCAATCGGCAGCGGTTGTGGGCAGACGGAATTCTTTTTCCCCGCCTGACACAAAGCCCTTGCCGTTAGCGGTAATTGCAAACCAGATAATCAAAATAACCAAACGCTGCCAAAACATGAGAAATTTCAAAAAATACATTCTTGAGTATTTGCTCTTAGTGATTGTAATAGTACTGTGCGTTCCAGGGTTTTGGAATATTTATTTTGGAGTTGATGCAAATCCTACTTTCTATCAAAATCTTCATGTAGCTACCAGTTTGATCTGGCTGTCTTTATTACTATATCAACTTATTCTTATAGGAAAGAAACAAAACGCAAGTCATAGAAAAATTGGGCTGTCCATTTTATTTTTTGGACCATTTTTATTTGCTACCACCGCTTTGTTATCGGTTCACTCAGCCCACAAAGGGGTTGTTTCCGGCGAAGGGGACTTTTTGCTCGTTCAAAATGTAATGGGTACACTGGAATTAGGCTTAATTATTCTGCTTGCTTTTATTTTTAAAAAAAGAAGGAAAGTACATGGAGCCTTTCTTTTAAGCACTGCTGTTTTGTTTTTCGGCATAGCCTTGTTTTTCACATTAATTAACGCTGTTCCTCAATTCAAAATAGAAGGACCGGAAACTTTCTACCGTTTTGGAACGGCTGCTGCAACAGCACGTTATGTTTGTTTAGGCATCGGGCTTCTCTTTTTTCTGAAAGACAGAGCAAACGGTTGGCCTATATTATTGGTCAGTTCATTTTTTATTTTGAATGAATACATCAATCAGCTCTTGGCAAAGCATAATATGATACAACCATTGACTGAAGCCGTGGGTTCAATGAACAAGCTCATCACTTTTTTTGGAAGTTTCGTAATACTTTTAATTTTATTGACCTTGACTGGAATAGCAAATAAAAGACAAGTATCTAAATTCATACAACCGTCTGCTGACTGAAAAGAAAAATAAATAAACTACCGCTAACATTGGTATTGCCAATAGTGGGGCTTGACATTGGAGCAATCAGCAGCGGTATGTCTCGTCCTGAAATAGGTTGACTAAAAAACAACCATTTTATGGACTTAAAAGAACAGATTATTAAAGAGTACCTGGAGCAAGGCTGCGGGTACCGAAAGCTGCAAGCAAAGTATGGTATCGGTCGCACCACCATCTGCAAATGGGTGCAAATCTATCAGGGTGTTCATGGCCTGGATAGAACAACCAAACAACAAAGCCACTATCTTAGAGACATGGATGACCCCAACAAAAAAAGGCTCCCCAAAAAACAAATCACGGCTGATGATTTGCAGAAAAAAATTGCTGCCCTTGAAAAGCAATTGCAATGGGAAAAACTAAGAGCCGATGCTTTAGACACCCTTATCAATGTGGCCGAAGACAAACTCAATATCTCCATCAGAAAAAAGTCTGGAAGCCCACAGTCCGGGAAATAAAAAAGGCATATAGTTCTGTTAGTTTACAAACTATCTGCCGGCTGTTGGGCTATACGCCACAGGCGTATCATAAACACATGAGTAAAACCATGCGACTGCATTTGCAGGAAGGCCTGGTGCTGCAGCAAATTCAACAAATCAGAAAACACCAACCCCGTTGTGGTGGTAGAAAACTATTTATTGAACTCCTCCCCTTCTTTGATCAGCACAATATTAAAATGGGAAGAGATGCTTTCTTTGATTTACTGCGTCGCAACAAACTGTTGGTCCGAAAACTAAAACGCAATGTGTATACCACCATGAGTAAACACCACTTTCGCCGCTATCCCAATCTGGCAAAGGATTTTACGCCGCTTAAAGCTCATGAACTTTGGGTGGCTGATATTACTTACATCCCCACCAAACACCGCCATGCTTACCTGTTCCTCATTACTGATGCTTACAGCCGAAAGATCGTGGGCTTCCATCTCAGCGATGATATGAAAGTGAGCAGCGGCATCATGGCACTGAAAAAAGCTCTGGTACAAAAGCCGCCGGATGCCATTGTGATACACCATAGCGACAGGGGATACAATATTGCAGCACTGAATATACCAACCTGCTGCAACAACACAATTGCCAGATCAGTATGACACAAAACAGCGACCCTTATGAAAATGCTATTGCTGAAAGAGTAAACGGCATACTAAAGACAGAACTCATCAGTAACTATTACAAAGAACCCCTGGAGGCTTCCCGGCATATTGCCAGGTGTATTACCATTTACAACTATCGCAGAAGGCACAGCAGCCTGAACTGGCAGGTGCCCGAAGATGTACATAAACAGTACGGACTGCAAAAGAAAACATGGAAAAACTATTATTATAAACGAACAAAAACAACAGTCACAAATGAAGCAAGCTAAACAGGCCAACGCACAAAATATTTTCTTTAGCTATGGGGGCTACGAAAATATTTTTGCCCGCACACCACCACCAGTTCTTTTTTACTCAACCTATTTTAGGATGAATTATCTTAGTAAACCAATAGCAGGATTATTTAACTAAACCAGTCAACTTATTTTAGGACGAGACAGTAATTCTGCTGTGCTGTGGTTCGGGGCTTGACGAATAAAGCCAAGCTTTAGTTCTTTATATTTAACTTTATCAAAAAGCCAGGCAGCAGTTCCGGGCGGACGAATATAAAATTCCCCACCATCAGCAGTACATAACCGTTGGCGGTTATGCCAATCATCAACTATGCTTAGGTTCGTGGGACGACTTTACGTAGGATAAAATCTTTATACTTTGAAATATTTACTTTTAATCTCATTTATATTACTTATTACCAAACAAATGTCTGGACAAAACAAAGAATATATCATTATTGGCGGCACAACAACAGTGACTTTGTTAACAAAAGATAGTATTTGGATGGCAGCGGATTCAAGAGAGACTTCGGTTGAAAATAAAAAAATAGTCGGTGCAAGACTGCATTTAAAAATAATTGTTTGTAACAATATTTTTTTTACGGTTACCGGCAGTTGGGGGACTATACGAGATGACAAAAAGGTGGTTAGGTTTGATGCTAAAAAAATAATTATTAACACTATAGACAAATATAAAAATTTTGACAGCTCTTTTGATAATAGTGGGAAAACAATTTCTGAAGAATTAAATGCGCTTTGGAAAGACATGCCAGATGATTTAAAGGAAGAGCTTAAGGGAAATTTGAACGGGAAACTAGTAGAGGTAATGATGGTTTGTAATGATAGGGGATTGTTTTACAAGGCTTTTGATATTGGGCTTGTGCTAAATAATGGTGTGTATGAATTTGTTTCTATAGCAAAGCCATTATTTGTAAATAACATTTACATGACTGGGTTTTCAAAGGAAATTCATAAGGTTATAGATTCCCCTGATTTTGCTTTTGACATAGAAAGAATTAAAGAAACATTAGTTGAATTAATTGAACTAGAAGTTAAAGCAAATCCAGATAAAGTTGGGGGAACGGTTGATGTAGTAAACATTTATAAGAATGGCTACAAATGGCTTACGAAGAATGTCTATTGACAACACCTTTTCATTATTAGACAATATTTCATTATTATCGAGGACAAGGCACAAACCGCCAACACGGGGTTTGCTGCTATGCTGGCAGACGAATAAATTCCCCCCGTTCTCCTGGGTCTTCAATGGCAATAAGCAAAATAAAAATTTAGGATTGTTATGCTGAGATTGCATCTCAGCATCGGCTTTGCAAAAGCCGTCAACCCCGGTCGTTGTTCAAAATTCCTCTCTTTTTATTAGTTTTATTTGCTAAACGTTTAGTGCATGTGTAACTTCTATGGCCATAAAGTTAGCCGCATTGAGTTTATACGGCTCAAACAAATAGAAAAAGAATTTGGAACCATTGCTGCCCTGAATGAATTACAGGTGTTGCGTAGTGGTTTTGAGTATGGCAATGCTCCTGTATTGCGCAAGTCAGCTCCAAACGATTTTGAAATAGTCTCCATGCATTGGGAGTTTATTCCTTCCTGGATAACATCCGTTAAACAGTTAGAAGACGCAAGAAAACAAGGCATTCCCTGGCTCAATGCAAGAAGTGAGACTGTACTTTCCAGTAGAATGTTCCGTGATGCTGCATTGAACAGAAGATGTTTGGTTTTAGCTTCTCATTTTTACGAATGGAGAGCATTTAAACCAGAAGGTGCAAAAAAAGAAAACAAATATCCTTATGCTATTGAAGTGGCAGATGCGGAATATTTTTACATGGCAGGTATATACAATACCTATGTTAATGAAGATACAGGGCTGGTCTTAGAAAGTTTTGCGATAGTAACAACTGCTGCAAACTATCTGATGGCAGAAGTACATAACCATAAAAAAAGAATGCCCACCATATTGCCCGACGATTTAGCATGGCGTTGGATAATGGAAGATCTGACAGAGCCGGAAATAAAAGAACTGGCATCATTTCAATTTCCGTCAGAGTATATGAATGCTTATACGATCAGGAAGGACTTTAAAACTGCCCCCGATCCGTTAGAACCTTTTGAATATGAAGATTTACCCCCTTTAGATATTACATTGTGATGGAATGGGATTTACAATTAAAGTATAAGAATACTAAGTTTATACAGAAAGCGAAAGTGGAGTATAAAAGCAAGCAAATAATTAGGATAAGTGTACAGGGGTCTAAAAGTGCTTTGCTATTGCAGAATGATTACCCGGCAATTAAGTTTACCAATTCGAAGAGGGGTGTGCATTGGAAAGTTTTAGAACCAAAATCAATTCCATTAGATAAAGGGTTCCCGGGTTTACTAAATAGCATCTTTTCCCAATTAGAATATTTAATTAAAAAGGATTTTGATAAAATTTATCCGCAGGATCTTTTTTAGCCGCCCTGTAACCCTGCACAAACCCAAAATTCAACATTTCCGCCCTGGCAGGTCTTCAGCAAAAGCAATACCACATGCTTGCTCTTCGCCTCTGTTGGTCTTCCCAAAGAAGACCTCACGGCGTTGCTGTGTGTTGTGTACAAGCATAGAAGCCATGCAAAACACCAGCAACAGCACTAAGAGAATCTTGGCTTCTCAGATAGTAAAATTTTATTGCTTAGGAACTATCATCGCCGATAGAGACCGTAATGATACATGGGCCGTACCATTGGGCAACTGTAAAGCGATTTGTTCTTTTGGTAAGCGATAGATCGTTCCCTTGCAATTGGCTGAAACAATGGTGCTGTCATCTATATACAGATAAAACCCTGAATTTATATTGATCACCGGGTTGGTATCATCACAATCAATGCCGCCGTTAGTGCTGCCGCCACTTCCATAATTGAAACAATTCTGATCAATAAATCCATCGCCATCTGCATCAGTTGCGCCATAGGTAGTGGGGTTGCAGTCTTCATCATGACCATAAGTATCGCATACTTCCGGATTACCGGGAAACCGGGCTGCATCAGCATCATCACAATCATCACCACCTTCACATTCTACTGAAATATGTCCGTCTCCATCTACATCCCAATTGGCTACTGCCATCATTTTAGTGGCAAAGCGGCCGGGCACCGGACGAACGCCGGTTTCTAAATAAACAATTTCCCAATCTGCATCCCAGGTGGCAGGTAAGCGACCTGCTAAATAATCTTCAAAGCTTCCCAATACCAATCCTGTTTTGCCAGCCTCCTTATTAAAACCAACAATCTTTTTACTCGCCGGATGATACAATACTAATTTATAGGTGATGCCGGGATTATACCCGTCTGCAATATCCGGGGCACCAAGATTAATATATCTTTCTTTATCAAGAGGAACTACCACCCACATGAACTCGTCTGCAGTACCTGTACGGGACTTAGATAGATTGATGCTATAGCTTAACCCACCCTTAACTGGCAACACCTGCAGGTATCCTGCTATTGAATTGGACATTGTAAAACGTCCGGGAGTAGTTGAAGCATAATTCCATCGCAATAAATTGACAAGTCCGCCGGCAATAGCTCTGTTTCTTTGTATATCAGCTATTAGAAATGAATTTCCGCCAGTTGTTGTAACCGGGTATACTGCCTTCACATCATCAGTCATAAGTAAAAAACCACCGGCATCACTTATCATAGTAAGATAGCTTTCCATATTAACACGGGGGTTCCAGTAACCAGCCCATTCTTCAGCAAGGGAGACAGTGGGGGTAGCAGCTATTTTTTTTACAACTGCTTTACCTGGCAGCTTGTACCGGGTACTTACATTAATGCTGTATTGAGGTGCAGCAGGAATCTTATTAACTACAACATTTTTTTGTCCTATTACCACCCATTTGCTTTTATCAGGTTGTGCACGGCTGGTAAAAGCATTTAACAAAAGACAGGTGATGATAATTGCAGCAAGATTGTGATGTCTCATATTTTAGTTTTGAGGTAACAATACTGGAAGCTACTCTAATTTAGCATCTTCGAAACTGATTCTTATCACACCTGCTTTTCACGCCGCGGTTGGGTACTGAGCTTGCCGAAGTATGCCCTCCACCAACCATGTAAATTCAGGACACCAACAGTACTAAACCAAAAGGATAACTTAGCTACAACAAAAACTGGCTAACATCAAGTGGCGGCTGAGAGAGAAACACCTGCTATGGCGTAAAAGAAGCCCCGAAAGAATTATTGCTGTGATTTAATTTTTATTCAATCATGCTCATACCGGCTCAGCCTGTTAGAAAGCTGCCGTATCTGTTGCTGCATGTCATTCATACGCTGCAATAAATGAGTTATCGTTTCTATACCTTCCAGGTTAATGTCCATCTCATAATACAAACGTACCAGTCTTTCCAGGTTGCTGAGCTGGCTTACGGGCAGAAAAACTTTTTCTTCCACCATGGAGATCTCGATAAGTCCGCTATCTTTTAAAGAATGTATAAAAGACAGCTCAACCTGGTGGTACATACAAAATTCATCGGCTGCTATCATTTCTTCTGTTTGCATACAAAAGGGTTTATTTGAGTTTACTCAATTGGATGAATAATTCTTTCTGTTCCGCTTTAAGATTGGTAGGCAATGTAACTTCATAACTAACATACAGATCACCGGCCTCGCCTTCTTTTTTATAAACCGGCATTCCTTTTCCCTTCAGTCTTATTTTAGTGCCGGATTGTGTTTCAGGATTCACTGTCAGCTTTACTTTCCCCATCAGTGTGTCAATGATAGTTTCTCCACCCAGCATGGCCGTGTACAGGTCAATGGCAGCAGTAGTATAAAGATCATTGCCCAGGCGTTTAAAACCCGGATGTGGAGCAATAGTAAAACTAATATACAGGTCACCGGCCGGGCCACCATTTACACCCGGTGCACCATATCCAGTTAACTTTATCTTTTGACCGTTTTCAACACCAGCAGGTATGGTAATGCGGATATTCTTGCCATTAACGGTAAGTGTTTGTTGATGTGTTTTCATCACATCTGTTAAGCTAAGTTGTAATTCAGCATTATAATCCTGGCCCCTGAATTTTGTTTGCCTGCTGCGACCTGATCCTCCAAACATCGATTCAAAAAAATCGGAAAAGTCATGTTCTTCACCACCCTGGAATTTTCCGCTGCCAGCATAGGATGAACCGGGCTGGCTTCGCCGTTGCTGCTGTTGCTGCTCAAACTGGTCTGCATGCTGCCAATCTTTTCCATACTGGTCGTATTTTTTTCTTTTTCCGGGATCACTTAATACTTCATTGGCTTCATTGACCTGCTGAAATTTTTGATGGGCTTCTTTATCGTTGGGATTAAGATCGGGGTGCAGTTTTCTTGCCAGTTTGCGGTAAGCTTTTTTTATATCTTCTTCAGAAGCGTTTTTATCAACTCCTAATACTTTGTAGTAATCAATAAATTCCATGTAGCCTTTTTTACTGTATTATATAAAGGTACTCATTTCGCCGGGGCAGGCATTTCTGTACCCGGTTTATGCCGTGGTGGGTGTTATTTCTTCCCTTCAGTATAAAATCATTTCGCCGCTGTTGGTGTTCCTAAAGAAAATATCACGCCGTTGCTGTGTGTTGAGTGTTAGCATTGAAGACTTGCAAAAGCACCAGCAATGAACTATAGGAAATTATATAAAAAAATCTGTCGTGTCGATTCCTGCGAGCCAGTAGGCAAGGTTTCTTCCACCTAAAGAATTGGTTTTGACACATTCATAAATAACAGAAAAAATGTGAAGTTCTAAATTTCGGCTTTTAGTTATAAATTTAGCTTCAGTTTTACTTACATATAAACAGTTATTATGAAAATGATCATTCTCTCATTGAGTATTATTTTTTTTTTGACATCCTCAAATGCTCAAAATGAAAATCAGGGAATTGCTGAACAAGAAATAAAAAAGCTATCCCATGAATGGATGGTAGCTGCTATGACCAGGGACGAAAAAACACTTAATAAAATCGTAGCTCCGGAATTTAAATTAGGCGGGACAAATCTTGATAATCCCGGAATTTTAAGAGATATATGGATGAAAAATACGATGGAGAATCTTAAAATCGATTCTATAAAATATATTCAAATTAAAGTTGACGTTATTGATGTTGTTGCTATAGTACGATCCACTTTTTATTGGTCCGTTTCTTTCCGGGATATGCCCGCAAAAAAAGACACAGTAGATCTTGTAGACACATGGATTAAAAGAGTACCTGGTTGGCAAGTTGTAAGTAGACTAGTTGTAGATAAATAAAGTGGTAAACATAATTCATTTTACGCCACTTTTCACCACATGAGGGTGTTACTTCTTCTACCACTTACAAAATCTTTCATTTGTTATCTTTAGCAGCAACAAACTAACAGGTATGAAATTTCTATCGCTTAAACCTTTTGTTCCTTCCGGTCCCAATTTTGAAATGGCAAGAGATTTTTTTGTAGAACTTGGTTTTCATCTTGCCTGGGATATGGGCAATTATGCCGGGTTTGAAAACAATGGGTGCGGTTTCATCTTGCAGCAGTACAACAATAAAGACTTTGCAGAGAATTTTATGCTCAGCGTAGGGGTAGAAGATGCAGATACATTTCGTACAACTGTAATCGAAAAGCAATTACCGGAAAAATATGGTATCAGCATCAGTGAAGCCATCAATCAGCCCTATGGAAGGGAAGTAAACATCATTGACAGGGCAGGGGTGTGCTGGCATTTTGTGCAGCAATAGAAATTAATTTTCCGCAGTGCGAATTCTTTATCTTCATTATTCATCACCAAAACCACCTGGGATTACTTCAGGCACAACATGAAAAAGATATTATTTTCTTCAATGCTTTTATCAGCAGCTGTTGTTTTAGTAATTGGTTGTAATAACAAATCTGATAAGAAAGCAGACGATAAGCCGGCCGATACCACAACCGTGGTTATTCCTTCAGAAAAAGGAGTAAAACTTATTTGTAAAGATATGGGTACCGACAGCCTGGGTATACCGCATTATGATGTGTATTTATCTGCTGATGGAGTGCAGACAAAGATAAAATCAGTGAATGCATGTAATGACATTGCTAAAGAGTCCTATGAGCAATATCAAATTCCAAAAGATGCTATTGTAGCCTGTGGTGGCTGGTATGCCGGTGGGGGAGATTATTATTATGTTATCTTAAAAGAAGGCAAACCCGTTGTATTTGAAGGTTGGCAGGAAGAGCAGCAGGAAGATGAAGGCTATCACTGGAAAGAGATCAGTAGTAATAACCGGCCTTAGCTTTTCTTCGCATAGATCGTTTTCATAATAAAGAATGCCCCGATGTTGCTCCAGGCATCGTAATTTAAAAGTGCTTGAGTGTTGCATAGAGACATGTAACTCCGCATCGGACTAAGCAAACCGCTGTGGTTTTGATTTTTCCCACTGCCAACCAGGGAAATTCAGTCCACCGGATCTTACCCGTTTTTTCTTATCTTACAATACCATTATTTCCATAAAGTAAACACCTTCTCCACCACCACACCATCAACTGATTTGTATGAAATTCATCAAAGCCACTCTTTTATTCTTGTTAGTTCTATTGCTTACCAGAGAACTTTCGGCAAAAGAACGGAATCGCTTTTTAAACGATACCACTATTGCTACTAAACGAATAACCGGGGATGAAAAACAAGCCATCGCCGATGCCATCAATAAATACCTGGATGTAGCCGGAATTAAAATTGGCGACCTTGGTGTAAGCACCACCAGTGATGGTGATAAAGAAGCCAGTGGAAACGTTTCCTTTTTTGGCTTTGATAATATTAACCTGAAAGCAGTAATGTCTGCTGACCGGAAAATAAAATCAATCAGCACAACTTTTCCTGAAGCCGCATCAATTTCCCCGGAAAAATTGGTGAAATTCTTTTCCGGTAAATCGTTAGGTTCTTTTTTACCCCAATCGTTTCCACTGAGCACAGGCATTTCTATTAAAGATCTTTCGATAGAGTTTGATGATAAAGGTGATAGCTTAAGTAAAGTAGCACTCAATTTTGGGGTTGGTGCATATGCCATTGATGGGTTTGACGGGTTTGCCATTGATGGAATGGCTATCGGATTTACCCTGGATAAGCCGACATCGCCGCAGCGAAAAGCAACCGCTACTATTTCGGGTGATGGAAAGTTGGGGGCCATTCCTATCAACCTCAGTGCTAACATGTCGTCCGAACCGGATGATCTGTTATTTTCTTTTACGGCAAGTAATATTGGTATATCCTCTTTGCTCAACAGTTTTATGAGTGAAAGCAAAGCCAATAAATTATTACGTTTTATACCAGCATCATTTAAGTCAAAAGAAATTTCATCGATTACCGCCAGTATTAATCCCACTAATAAGAATTTCTCAGCGCTGGCACAAACCAGTTTTGGCGAAACCGAAATTCAATTCAACGGTGCTACTGCAGAAGATAAATCAACCATGCTGTTTGCGGTGGCGCCACCTGCCGGGTTCAAATTTTCACAGCTAGCCAGCGCCTTATCACCCATGGATGGCATTGATCTTTCAGGTACTGCCCTTATTATTTCTACATTAGCCGATGAAGATGCAAAGTGTAATTTATCGGCATTGAAAGATGAGGGAGACATTAAAGTAGAAGAAGGAGTCAATATTTTTTCTTCTATTAAAATGAGTGATGATTTAGCAAAACTGCTTAAAGTAAATGCGATTAAATTAAAAGGTACGGTGAATGAAACTTTCACCAATATGAGTATGCAGGCTGCATTGGATTTAAACATTCCAATGGGGGATAACATAACCATGAAGGAAGTGGTGTTTGGTACGAGGCTCGGTACTATTAATCCTATTGAATTCAGCATCGGCGGAAAAATTGAAGCAAAGATTGGCGAAGACCTTGTTGGTTTTAATGCAAGCTTTGCTTTTGCTCCCATTGATCAAAAGATAAGCGGTGAATTTTTTATGGCGGCTTTGCAAAAAAAGAATGCCTCCATGGTGGCCGGTAATTTGGGGCCTGATGGGAAATCCGATTTACCGGAATGGACAAACCCCTTTGGTATTCCCGGAGTTGGGTTAAGAAAATTGGGTGTTAATGCAGGCCTGGATTTTAAAAACCCAATTCTCATTAGCTCCCTTGGCTTAACTGGCGCAGCAAGATTAGGTACAGTAAATGACAGAAATAAGCATATTGAAGGTGACGCAACAATAGTTGTTGACATTACCAAGCCTACCAATAGCCTGATCGATATTACTATGAAGAACATGACCATTTTGGCCATGATAGAGGCTTTTGTTGACAATGCAAATATTCAAGGGCAATTGAGAACCATGCTAAATACGGGTATTGACAATGGACGGGTTTTGGTAGTACCGGTTGATGGCATGGTGGCATTTGGTAAAACTTATAACAAAGGTGTGGCCGTAAGTTGCCAGTTATCATTGGCTGGCATTAAAGGAAATGGAGATTTTAGTTTGAATGAAAGCGGTGTAGCTGGTGGCGGCTCGTTAGATGCAATCAATTGGGGGAATGGTGCTTTTATTATATCCGGTCGCACTACCGATAGGCCGCAGTTTAAATTTGCGTACACCAAAGGTTCTGTTCCAACTTTTTTCATCGATGGAAAAATTAGCCTGCTGGGTATCAGCAGCGAAACAACTGCATCACTCGATGCAAACGGTTTGGAGTTTACTACAACAGGTAAGATTGCAGATTTATTTGAAGCTACACTGGAAGGAAAAGCAAACTTTAGCGAATCATCCAAGGGAGTGTATGTGAGGGCATCATTACGCAATGACCTGATCTCACAGCTTAATCAATTGGTTACAGGAAAACTGGATGAAGCTATTGCCAGTACAAAAAAAACATTGCAAGGCACAAGGGATAAGCTGAATAAGGCAAAGGATGACTTAAAAGAAATAGATACACGGTTAGCAACAAAAAGGGCACAGGTAACCTCCCGCAGAAACGCCGACCTTCAGAAAATGCGGGATGAAGCACAAAGAGCATTGAATGAGAGCAAAACTGTGATTGACTGGCACAAGAGTAATAACACCGCCAGCAATAAGCGAATAAACGAATTGGGTAACTGGCCCTGGGAGTTAGCGGAAAAAGCAGCTTTGTACACCGCTATTGGATTTAATCTTGGTGCAATTGAAGCCGAGCAAGTGGTCTATGATGGGTATGCTAAAACAGTGAATGGTCTCTCAGATATAGGAAAAGAGTTCCCGGTCGAAGTAGAACTGGCAGACCTGTATGCTGAGAAATATGCCAAAGAAGGAGCCCTTACTATTGCGCTGGCAGGAGTGGATGTAGCAGAAGGGGTTTCTGTCGCTACACTGGAAACCACAAAGTTTGTAATGGACCAGGCACTCGGTGGTTTATTTGATATTAAGTCGGCTGAATTTGAAGGAACATTTGGGTTGAACAACCAGTATAAAATAAATGTTGCTTTTAATATTACCCTGGCGAAAAAGCCTTACAATTTTTCTGCAGAAATTGATTTTAATAACCTGGCAAGTAGTGCAGGCAAAATTGCAACGGATGTATTATCCGGTAAGCTGATAAAACCAGGCTTTGCAAAGACATTTGCCACGGAATTAAAACAACCGGTTTCCAGCAATAAACTGGTTTCTGCGCCGGTACTGCTGCAGGATATAACCACCCCAAAGCCGAAAGTGCTACATACATACCTTGTTACTGTTGAAACTGCCGCTGATGCCGATGCAGGTTCCAATGAAAAATTTGCCGTGATAATTACCGGGGATAATGGAATGACAGAGAAGCTTACTCTGACCAAAAGTCTGAATACAATTCCTGCCGGTGAAAAAACAACCTTTAGTGTGCAAACGGAGAAAAATGTAGGTAACATCACAAAAATTCAGATGATTCCTTTGAATGCATCGATGACAGATAACATTAAAATGAAATCGATCAATGTAGAAATGCCGGCTGAGAAAAAGAATGTTCATGCTGAATGTACCGGCTGTGTTATAAGTGGTGGGCAAACCACCAAAACCATTGCGTTTGACGGAAAAAAATATGCTGACTATTGGATAACCATTTCTACTAATATGGCACAGAACAGCGGAACCAATGGAAGTGTTTCATTAAGCTTCAAGGGTGATGCAGGTGAATATATGATCAGTGATATGAAAAGATATTTTCCCACTTCCACATTTACAACGGGTGCAGTTACAGAAGTTCCGGTATCCATACCAGATATCGGGCAGCTACAGAAGCTTACTATCGGTGGCGGAAACTTTTTTGACAACTGGAATATAGGCGGTGTGATTGTGAGGGATGCAAATGGTGTGGTTAAGGCGGGTTATTGCAATTGCTCATTAGATGGCAATAAGCAGGTTGCATTTAATTTACTGCCGCCAGATTATTTCGCTGATTACAGGATTATCATACAAACTGATAACAGAGTAGGAGGCACATTTGACGTTGACAGATCCGGTACTGATTCAAAAGAATATTTGACCATTATCGGCGACAAAGGTCAGACAGAAAGAATAGACCTTGGAAATGTAATGACAGCAAGCCCGGGTGTTTTTGGTTTAGAAAATCTCTTTGAAGCCGGGAGTTCAAACTTTGGATATATCACAACCAAAAACATTGGTACTATCCAGCGGATTATTATTGACCATGTACCACTTACAGCTTTTGAAGACAAATGGGATATTAAAAACCTGGTAATTGAATCGTACAGCAATGGAAATAAGAATGTTGCCACTGTCAGAGATCTTGCTATTGATAAACGATCCTCAGGTTTTCAAAGACCTGTTGAGTTACGTACTGAAAAAATAACTACAACAAAACCTGTAGTAAACCCGCCAATAACGACGCCGGTTAAAGAACCAGCAAAGCCTGTGACAAATCAACCAACAGCACCAGTAACACCAGCAGCAATTTCTAATAAAATAGTAAGGATAGAAAATCTCTGGAAAACAACTGACAGAATACATATAGAAACAGGTGCAATAACAGCAACACCTATAAATGATGGTGCATGGAGTGCACAATGGTTATTAAAACCTGTGCCGGGTACCAATTATTTCTGGATTGAAAATAAATGGAAACCTGATCACCGTATTAATGTTGAAAATGGTGCTATAGCTGCGGGCCCAATACAAGATGGTGCCTGGAGTGCACATTGGGAATTGAAAAAATACAGCGAAGGGGTTTATTGGATTGAGAACCGGTGGAAAACAGGCGAAAGAATTCATGTGGAAAATGGAAAACTAGAATGTGGTAAAATACAGGACGGAGCCAATAATGCGATGTGGAATATTACTATAGCAAAATAGGATCACACTTCTAATAACAACTTATTAAATATGCCAGGTAAAAAGTATGACGCCGTTGTTGGTGTAATGTTTGCCGGCCTATTTCGTTTTATACCTTGTAAATGAAACTATGATAAAATCTTTTTCATTCTGCCTTTTGTTTATCTGCTTTTTTAGTACGGCATCCTTTAGCCAGGGCAATCCGGATTTTCAAAATTTACCAAAAGCCACACAATCAGCATTCAAACAAATAGCTGCAAAATATAAAACCGGGCCTGTTGAGTTCAGTACGGTTGAAAATGATGTCAGGAAAAGCGGTCTTGATTTATCCAATATGCCGGTAGAAGATGCCATCATGCTAATGTTTATGCTTATTACGGAGGATGCAAGAAAGGATACGAAAGAGATATTGAATGATATGGACGCAGCAAGACGGAAAAAAGCAGCCCTGCGCCAGTCGCAGGAATTGTTGAAAAATCAACTCGATTCACTTAATAAGGAAAGAGATGTTCTTAAACTACAGAATCCTAAAAAATACAGGGTTGATTCGCTGCTGATAGCAAAAAATATTGATCAGAAAATATTGCTGTTACAGCAAAATAGTCGGCAGCAAAGAGATGCTCAAACTTTAGAAACCAAAGCAACAGCAGCTAAAACTGCCGCAGATACACATCTCCTGTCCTCAGAGAATGCTCTAAATAAAGCGAAGCAAATACGGGCCGGAAAAAAAACCAATTAAAGGCTGCCTTTTTTATTACTCTCATCTTCAATATCACTCATTTTTTCCTTGATGATATTTAAGAGTTCTTTTTTCCGGGTAGGCTCAATCTTTTCATCAGAAAATAATCTACCGATAAACTCCATCATATCAGCCCTGGGCCCGGTTTCTTTACCGCCTTTAAATCCCTTTTTTGCATCTTCATTAATTTCTTTGATGGTAGCAAGTATGAATACCAGGAAAAGAACGACCACAACAGTGGTTAAAATGATTATATCTAAATTTTCCATAGTAAACATTATTTTCTTTTTAGATTGAAGAAAATCAACAGGCCCAGTATAGTAGGTGGCCATAATCCAATAAAGATGGCTCTTGTTGGATTATTCAGGATAACATAATAGTATTCTGAAACAAAAATCAGGATTATGACCATGATGATGATCAATATTTCTGATACTTTAAATTTGGAAAACATGATTGGTGATTTTATTAGTTAGTTGTTTATCAGTCAGGACAAATTGTTTGCAGGTAGTTTGTTCAGCTTATTAGCTGCATGATTATATTGTTATGAACAGTAGAACAAATGCTTCTTGTATTTGTTCAATGGATACTATAATTTATTTTATAATGCATTACACTCCATCAATTATTGAATCCTGGGAACGTTTTTACAGAGCCAATTTTATCAATAGTCTTACCGGGTTTAAATCGGTTAGTCTTATTGGTACCGCTGATGTCAACGGGCATGCAAACCTGGGTGTTTTCAGCAGTATTGTACATATTGGTTCCGACCCTGCATTGGTTGGCTATATCAACAGGCCCCGGAAAGCCGCACCCCATACACTGGCCAATATTCAAGCAACCGGTGTCTATACGATTAATCATATTCACCCTTCCTTTATTTCCAATGCACACCAGTCCAGTGCAAAGTACCCGGCGGAAGTAAGTGAGTTCGACGAAGTTGGATTAACCAGGGAATACATAGAGACAATTGTCCCACCTTTTGTAAAAGAAAGTAAGGTAAAGTATGCTTTGTCCTTGCAGGAAATTATTCCCATTGCTCTCAATGAAACTTTTTTAGTAATTGGAAAAATTGAGATGGTAAAACTGGAAGATAATTTTGTAACGGAAGATGGGTTTATTGATTTGCATTTGGCAGAAACTATTTGCAGCAATGGCATTGATAGTTATTACCATACCCAACCAGCTGGCAGGTTTACTTATGCAAAGCCGGGTAGCAGGCCCGTCAAATTTCAATAATGAAAAATATTATAAGAGGATTTGTTTCAGCGTTTCTAAACTGATTTTCTGAATTCAAATGTGATGTAATATCCTTCACTGTATTCAGAAAATTTTAATTCAAGCCGCAACGTATTCTTATAACGACCGCCATCCACATCTGTGCGGGGCAAATCATAGTACCACCATTTTTCATCAGCCGTGCTGCGCTGTTCATACCGCTGATCATTGAAAGTTGAACTACATTGGTCGATTTCTGCTGCCAATTCATCGAAGCGGCGTTTTGCAGTTGCATAGTTTTTTATATAAAGACTGGTAGTATACTCATTCCATATGTTTTTGGTAACATAAGCAATCTTTGGAAATCCAAAATCACTGAAGTAAACAATAGAAGAATAAGTGGGATTCCACTTTTCATGTGGCAGCAGGTCTTTCCGGATCGCCGTAAAATTATTTTTCGAATAATCCATCAAGGCCTGTAAAAGAGGCAATATCCGGGTATAGTGATTTTTATTGGCAGCTGCTGTTACGGGAGGGTTTGTCATTACACCTTTCTGCACACTGGCTTTATTATGAAAAAGACGTATTGCTACTATGTTCGATTTTACATCGGGAAGGATGAGCAGCTCGATGGTAATAAAACTATCTTTCACCGCTTTGCTCACCTGGAAACTGGTATACTTGTCAAAACCGGGTTTCACCGTAGAATCCTGGCTTACTGGTTTCACACACAGCCGGAGTTTGTTTTTTATACTAGTGTAAAATTGCCGGGCTTCATTTATATCCTTAAACTCAGATGTGGCAATGTAGTAAGGTAATGTAGAGGATACTATTTGTTTATGGGGTGTAACGACTCCAGTTTGTATAAATTTTTTTCCAAATCCCAATGACGGAAGTGTAGTGCTGTAACTAACGGACACACTGCCTTGTTGTTCATTATACCGGTAATTCAGATATCCATCCTTACTGTTTTTCAGAATAAGTTGCAGGCTGTCACAGACAGGATCAGCAGGAGCAGCTTTCTTCACATTGCCGGGCTGTGCCATGACACAAACGGGTAGGAACAGGAGCAGGAAGCTATTAAATCGTTTCATCATAGGAACAAAAATAAGAATAGGGTGGTTGTAAAATATACCCAGCAACGGGTATCTGTATTTCGGCATAAGTTCTGTAACATAAGTGCCAACATGCGGAAGTCAACCATTGAGTAATCATACCTTTGCGTCAAATCAACAATTATGGAACTCGGCATTGGCATGTTTGGCGATAATCATTATGATAAAGATGGTAAACCACAACCAGCAGGGCAGCGGTTACGGGAGTTACTGGAAGAAATAAAACTGATGGATGAAGCAGGTCTTGATTTTTTTGGCATTGGGGAGCATCATCGTCCTGATTATGCAGTATCCACACCAGAAATAATTTTAGCAGCAGCAGCAGGCATTACAAAAACTATTAAACTCGGTAGTGCAGTTTCCGTAATAAGTTCCGCTGACCCGGTAAAACTGTACCAGAGTTTTGCAACCATAGATTTAATTTCCAATGGAAGGGCAGAGCTGGTAGCAGGCCGGGGTAGTTTTATAGAATCTTTTCCGTTGTTTGGTTACGACCTTAAAGATTATGATGAACTGTTTGAAGAAAAATTAGACCTTCTGTTACAAATAAATAACAACGAGCATATTACCTGGAAAGGCAAGTTCAGGCCTGCATTAAAAAACCAACAGGTATTGCCCAGGGCAGTGAACGACCATCTGAATATCTGGGTGGCAGTAGGTGGTACACCAGAGTCGGTTATGCGGGCAGCCAAACATGGCCTGCCGGTTATCTTCGCCATTATCGGTGGCAACCCGGTACAATTTAAACCCTTGTTCAATTATTATAAGGAGGAGTACAAACGTTTCGGGCATGATATGAAAAAATTCCAGGTAGGGGTACACATGCATGCATTTTTTGGAGACGACAGTAAAAAAATTGCGGAAGAATATTACCCGGTCTATTCTTCGCAAATGAACAGGGTAGGTGCATCACGGGGGTGGCCGCCCTATCATCCCAATCACTATGAAGCTGGCAGACACCGTAATGGGCATTTAATTATCGGCGATGCCAGCGAAGCCATTGATAAGATTTTGCACATGCAGGAACTATTTGGCCTCACCCGTTTTTCTGCACATATGGATGTGGGTGGGCCTTCACATATCTCGATGATGCGATCAATTGAAATTTTTGGAACCAAGATTGCACCAAAAGTGAGAGAGGCGTTGAAAGAGTAAGTAGCCAAATGTATTCTTTGCGGCTTTGCTTCTTAGCGACTTTGCGAGAAATGCATTCAATCTGTGGCTCAAATTGTATTCCCATTGTAGCAGTCAATTATTTTAACAACCAGGTCGCTTTCAATTACTTTTACCAACTGAGCAATAACAAATATTTACACCGTCTCTATGTTTTTAAAAATACTTACAGTAGCAGGTCTGGCTACTTTCGAAATTTACGCCGCTATTCCCGCAGGTTTTGCTTTTGGACTTTCACCCTGGATAATTTTTTTCGCCAGTCTTGCAGGTGGTTTGGCAGGTGCTATTGTAGCCGCTTTTTTTGGTGATAAGATCAGGGCCTTCTTTCATAAAAAGAAGCCTACAAAAAATGAAGAAACAAAAAAACACCCGGTAATAACAAAGCTTTGGAATAAGTATGGCATTATTGGCCTTGGCGTTTTAGGTTCTATTACTGTGGGTGCACCCATAAGCATTGCAGTAGGAACAGGGTTAAATGTGAACCTCAAAAAATTATTACTCTGGTGTTGCCTAGGTGTTTTAATCCGGTGCAGCTTATTTACCGTAATCGGTTATTATGGGATGCAGTTAGTTTAAAGAAAAATTTCCTTCCTCTCATCACCGAAGAGTTCGGTAAAACTCAATTTTAAAATTTGGTTTTTACCCCCCAGCAACCACATTAATTAAGCACAAGCTTTTTTATTTAACAACAAAAACAAAACTACCGCCAAAAGCTCCATAGTCCTTACTTATTACTCCATTGCGTACACTTCCTGTATAAGCAGATTGCCCGGCCCTTATCTCGATAGTAACTGTACCGCCACTTTGTGCAGTGATCAATCCTGCATGTACCGCAGCACTGGCAATAGAACAATCATAGGTATAAACATCAGTACCCCATACACGGCTGGAAATAGTGCCATTCGGTGGAAAGTAAAATGTATACCGCTGCCCGATATGCTGAGTATAGTCATCGGCCTGTGTTGTCCATGTTCCCTGTAAGGCAATAGTTACTGGTTGGTTTTGGTGAATAGTTCCTGTTACAAAAACAAAGCTACCGCCAAAAGCTCCATAGTCCTTACTGGTAACTCCATTGCGTACACTTCCTGTATAAGCAGATTGTCCAGCCCTTATCTCGATAGTAACTGTACCGCCACTTTGTGCAGTGATCAATCCTGCATGTACCGCAGCACTGGCAATAGAACAATCATAGGTATAAACATCAGTACCCCATACACGGCTGGAAATAGTGCCATTCGGTGGAAAGTAAAATGTATACCGCTGCCCGATATGCTGAGTATAGTCATCGGCCTGTGTTGTCCATGTTCCCTGTAAGGCAATAGTTACTGGTTGGTTTTGGTGAATAGTTCCTGTTACAAAAACAAAGCTGCCGCCAAAAGCTCCATAGTCCTTACTGGTA